>NZ_JBISAL010000001.1:1040680-1179293 GCF_044391765.1 Streptomyces sp. NPDC018610 | reverse complement strand
GCAGCTCGGCCTTCGCGCCCAGCTCCACGAGCTTCTCCATGCTGTGCTTGCCCGGGGGACGACCCCCGGACCCCCGGCAGGGGCCGGGTGCCGTTTCCCGGGGGCGGGCGGTGCGGCTCGCTCTGGCCGAGCGCCTGGCCCGGCAGCTCGGCCTTCGCGCCCAGCTCCACGAGCTTCTCCATGCTGTGCTTGCCCGGGGGACGACCCCCGGACCCCCGGCAGGGGCCGGGTGCCGTTCCCGGGGGCGGGCGGTGCGGCTCGCTCTAGCCGAGCGCCTGGCCCGGCAGCTCGACCTTCGCGCCCAGCTCCACGAGCTTCTCCATGAAGTTCTCGTAGCCGCGGTTGATCAGGTCGATGCCGTGGACCCGGGAGGTGCCCTGGGCCGCGAGGGCGGCGATCAGGTAGGAGAAGCCGCCGCGCAGGTCGGGGATGACCAGGTCGGCGCCCTGGAGCCGGGTCGGGCCGGAGACGACCGCCGAGTGCAGGAAGTTGCGCTGGCCGAAGCGGCAGTCGGAGCCGCCCAGGCACTCGCGGTAGAGCTGGATGTGCGCGCCCATCTGGTTCAGCGCGGAGGTGAAGCCGAGCCGGGACTCGTAGACCGTCTCGTGGATGATCGACAGCCCGGTCGCCTGGGTGAGCGCGACCACCAGCGGCTGCTGCCAGTCGGTCTGGAAGCCGGGGTGCACGTCCGTCTCCAGCGCGATCGACTTCAACTGGCCGCCGGGGTGCCAGAAACGGATGCCCTCGTCGTCGATCCGGAAGGCGCCGCCCACCTTCCGGTAGGTGTTCAGGAACGTCATCATGGAGCGCTGCTGCGCGCCGCGCACGTAGATGTCGCCCTCGGTGGCCAGCGCCGCCGACGCCCAGGACGCGGCCTCCAGCCGGTCCGCGAGCGCCCGGTGGTCGTAGCCGCCGAGCTTGTCCACACCGGTGATGCGGATCGTGCGGTCGGTGTCCATCGCGATGATCGCGCCCATCTTCTGCAGCACGCAGATGAGGTCCTCGATCTCCGGCTCCACGGCCGCGTTGGACAACTCCGTGACGCCCTCGGCCAGTACGGCCGTCAGCAGCACCTGCTCGGTCGCGCCGACCGACGGGTAGGGCAGCCGGATCTTCGTGCCGCGCAGCCGCTGCGGGGCCTCCAGGTACTGGCCGTCCGCCCGCTTCTCGATCGTCGCGCCGAACTGCCGCAGCACGTCGAAGTGGAAGTCGATGGGCCGGCCGCCGATGTCGCAGCCGCCCAGACCCGGGATGAACGCGTGGCCGAGGCGGTGCAGCAGCGGGCCGCAGAAAAGGATCGGGATGCGGCTGGAGCCCGCGTGGGCATCGATGTCAGCCACGTTGGCGCTCTCCACCCGGGTCGGGTCGAGCACCAGCTCGCCCGGCTCCTCGCCCGGCCGGACGGTCACACCGTGCAGCTGGAGCAGGCCGCGCACGACACGGACGTCACGGATGTCCGGAACATTGCGCAGTCTGCTTGGCTCGCTGCCCAGCAGAGCGGCGACCATGGCCTTCGGCACGAGGTTCTTCGCACCGCGGACACGGATCTCGCCCTCCAGCGGGGTTCCGCCATGGACAAGCAGGACATCGTCGTTGACGCTCATGTATCTCGCGTTCCGATGAGTTGGGCAGGGGCCGGCCGATCACATAGGTCAGGGGCCGGGAAGACAGAGTAATCGCCGCGCACCCCCCTGAAGTAAGCCCGAGTACCACCCGGAGAGGTCATGGCTGTGTCACAACACGAACCGTGCCTAACCGGACACATGGGGTCACCGGCCCGGCCGTGCGCCGCCCCACGCTCCCGTACCCCGTGAGCCGCCCTCACCCCGCCGGGCCGATTGACCCCCCACACCCGGGGAAGATGCGGGATCATGTCTGGCATGACCGAGGTGTCCTCGCTCACAGGACGGCTGCTCGTGGCAACGCCCGCCCTGGCGGACCCGAACTTCGACCGCGCGGTCGTACTCCTCCTCGACCACGACGAGGAGGGCTCCCTGGGTGTCGTCCTCAACCGTCCCACCCCCGTGGACGTGGGCGACATCCTGGAAGGCTGGGCGGACCTCGCCGGGGAGCCCGGCGTCGTCTTCCAGGGCGGCCCGGTGTCGCTGGACTCCGCCCTCGGCGTCGCCGTCATCCCGGGCGACGGCCCCGGCGACGGCGCCCCGCTGGGCTGGCGCCGGGTGCACGGCGCGATCGGCCTCGTCGACCTGGAGGCCCCGCCCGAGCTGCTGGCCTCCGCCCTCGGCTCCCTGCGGATCTTCGCCGGATACGCCGGCTGGGGCCCCGGCCAGCTGGAGGACGAGCTGACCGAGGGCGCGTGGTACGTCGTCGAGTCGGAACCCGGCGACGTCTCCTCCCCGTCCCCCGAGAGACTGTGGCGCGAGGTGCTGCGCCGCCAGCGCAACGAACTGGCGATGGTCGCCACGTATCCGGACGACCCGTCGCTCAACTGATGCGCGCCGGTTTCAGTACCCTTTCCGTATGAGCACTCTCGAGCCCGAGCGCGGGACTGGTACGGGGACCCTCGTAGAGCCGACGCCGCAGGTGTCCCACGGCGACGGCGACCACGAGCGCTTCGCCCACTACGTCCAGAAGGACAAGATCATGGCGAGCGCCCTGGACGGGACGCCCGTCGTGGCGCTGTGCGGCAAGGTGTGGGTGCCCGGCCGCGACCCGAAGAAGTACCCCGTGTGCCCGCTGTGCAAGGAGATCTACGAATCCATGAGCGGCGGCGGCGACGAGGGCAAGGGCGGCGACAAGTAGTCGCACCCCCTCCACGCGCGACGGCGCCCCGCCGAGTGGTCCAGACCTTTTGGTCCAGACCTCTTGTGGGGCGCCGCGGCAGTCCCTAGGCTCCGACCGTGGGCCAGGACAAGGTCGTGAGCGACATCATTCCGGCGCCGCGCGCCGCCGCGTACTCGCCCGGCGCCGCGGTGCTCGACACCGGCACCGCCCTGTGGGCCGGCCCGGGCACGGGCACGGCCGAGCGCTGGCTGCGCGCCACGCTCGGCGCGGCGCTCGGCCTGCCGCTGCCGCCCGCCGCGACGGCGGACACCCCCCACGGCGTCCTGCTGCGCGTGGACGACACGCTGGCGCCGGAGGCGTACCGGCTCACCGTCACCGGGGCCGGCGTCGAGATCCTGGGAGGCGACGCGGCCGGCGTCTTCTGGGGCGCCCAGACCCTGCGCCAGCTGCTCGGCCCGGACGCCTTCCGGCGTGCCCCCCTGCGCCCCGGCGCGGCCCGCACCGTCCCGGCCCAGGTCATCGAGGACGCGCCCCGCTTCCGCTGGCGCGGCCTGCTGCTCGACGTGGCCCGGCACTTCATGCCGAAGGACGGCGTCCTGCGCTACCTCGACCTGATGGCCGCGCACAAACTCAACGTCCTGCACCTGCATCTGACGGACGACCAGGGCTGGCGCGTCGAGATCAAGCGCTACCCGAAGCTGACCGAAACCGGTTCCTGGCGCTCCCGCACCAAACTCGGCCACCGGCTGTCCTCGCTGTGGGAGGAGAAGCCGCACGGCGGCCACTACACCCAGGACGACCTGCGGGAGATCGTCGCCTACGCCGCCGAGCGGCACATCTCCGTCGTCCCGGAGATCGACCTGCCCGGCCACTCCCAGGCCGCCATCGCCGCCTACCCGGAACTCGGCAACACCGACGTCGTCGACACCGCCGCCCTCACCGTCTGGGACGACTGGGGCATCAATCCCAACGTGCTCGCCCCCACCGAGGAGGTACTGCGCTTCTACGAGGGCGTCTTCGAGGAGGTCCTCGGCCTGTTCCCCGCGGACGCCGCCGAGTTCGCGCCGTTCGTGCACATCGGCGGCGACGAGTGCCGCAAGGACCAGTGGCGCGCCTCGCCCACCGCCCAGGCCCGCATCCGCGAACTCGGACTCGCCGACGAGGACGAGCTCCAGGCCTGGTTCATCGGCCACTTCGACGACTGGCTGGCCGCGCGCGGACGCCGGCTCATCGGCTGGGACGAGATCCTGGAGGGCGGCCTCGCCAAGGGCGCCGCCGTGTCGTCCTGGCGCGGCTACGCGGGCGGGATCGCCGCCGCCGAGGCCGGCCACGACGTCGTCATGTGCCCCGAGCAGCAGGTCTACTTGGACCACCGGCAGGCCCCGGGCGAGGGCGAGCCCGTGCCGATCGGCTTCGTGCGCACCCTGGAGGACGTCTACCGCTTCGAGCCGGTTCCGGCCGAACTCGACGAGGAGGCCGCCCGGCACGTGCTGGGCGCCCAGGCCAACGTGTGGACCGAGGTGCTGGAGAACCAGGCGCGCGTGGACTACCAGGCCTTCCCCCGCCTGGCCGCCTTCGCCGAGGTGGCCTGGAGCGCGCTCCCGGCCCCGGAGCAGCGGGACTTCACCGGTCTCGAACAGCGGATGAACACCCACTACCGGCGTCTGGACGCCCTCGGCGTCGGCTACCGCCCGCCCACCGGACCGCACCCCTGGCAGCAACGGCCCGGCATCCTCGGCCGGCCTCTCGACGGCCCGCCGCCGCAGCGGTGACCCGGGGTCCGAAGCGCCTCGCCGGCGCCCGGGACCGCGGCCGCCCGGAGCGCCCCGCCGCCGTGCGCGCCGCCACCGGAGAAAGCCCCGCAAGGGTCAGCGAAGAGCGGTAATTCGCCCGCACCGGTGATGCCGTGGCAAAACGGTCCATGTCCCCGATGAGGTGGGCGATCGCCTCCTGGCCGACCCGTGTCCGCGAGCCCTGCGAAGATGTGCCAGAGTTGCCACGTCCGCCCTGTCAGGTCGTACCGTACGGCAACACAGGCGGGACCAGTGGGGCAGCGGAAGGGGCAGCCGGTTTGACCACGCACGCACCGCAGGCGGCGCAGGCCGTCACGTTGCCCACGACGCTGGACGAGGCCGTGGCGGCGCTCACCGCCATGCCCGCCGCCGTGCCCGTGGCCGGCGGCACCGACCTCATGGCCGCCGTCAACTCCGGGCAGCTCAGGCCCGCCGCGCTCGTCGGCCTCGGCCGCATCAGCGAGATCCGCGGCTGGCAGTACCAGGACGGCCACGGACTGCTCGGCGCGGGCCTCACCCACGCCCGCATGGGCCGCCCCGACTTCGCCGCGCTGATCCCCGCGCTCGCCGCCGCCGCCCGCGCCGCCGGCCCGCCGCACATCCGCAACGCCGGAACCCTGGGCGGCAACATCGCCTCGGCCGCCCCGACCGGGGACGCGCTGCCGGTGCTGGCCGCGCTGGAGGCGACGCTGGTCATCGCGGGCCCGGGCGGGGCCCGCCGGGAGATCCCGGTGTCGCACCTGCTGGCCGGCGTGGAGATGCTGCGCGCGGGCGAGCTCATCGGCTACGTGCGCGTACCGCTGCTGCACGCGCCCCAGGTGTTCCTGAAGGCGACCGGCCGCACCGGCCCCGGCCGCGCGATCGCGTCCGTGGCGCTGGTCCTCGACCCGGCGCGGCGCGGGGTGCGCTGCGCGGTCGGCGCCATAGCACCGATGCCGCTCAGGCCGCTGGACGCCGAGCAGTGGGTGGCGCAGCTCATCGACTGGGACAACAACCGGGCGATCGTCCCCGAGGCGCTGAGCGCCTTCGGCGAGTACGTCGCCGCCGCCTGCATCCCCGACCCGGCCCCGGCCGCGGACGGCACCGTGCAGCAGCTTCCGCCCGCCGTACTGCACCTGCGGCGCACCGTCGCCGCGCTGGCCCGACGAGCACTGGGGAGGGCGCTGTCGTGACCGACGACCAGCACGCGGAGGGCACGCCCGAGAGCGGCGGGCGCTGGAACCCGCTGCCGCAGGGCGACTACGACGACGGCGCCACCGCGTTCGTCAAGCTCCCCGAGGGCGGCATCGACGCCCTCCTGGCCGCCGACAGCCCGCTGGCCGCGCCCGGTCACGGCTACGTGCCGCCGCCGATAACGGTCGCCCCGGCCCCGCCCGCGGCCACCGACCCGACGGCCGCCGGCGGCTGGGCCGTACCGGGCGCGCCCGCCGGGGGCACCCGGTGGCCCGAGGCCAACGCGGTGCCCCAGGACGGCGACGGCGGCGACGCGGGCGGGGACGACCGGTTCACGTACCACCCCGGCGCGACCCAGCAGTGGAACTTCCAGGAGACGCAGGGCCAGCACGACACCCAGGCCGGTCAGCCGGCGGCCCCGGGGCACGATGTGACCGGGCAGTGGTCGATCCCGGTGGCCGGGGGCGAACTCCCCGACGAATCAGGCGAGTTCACCACATCGTCCCTGGTCCAGCAGTGGGGCGGCACCCCGCCGGCCACCCTGCCCGGCGGCGCCTCCGCCCCGTGGGCGGCCCAGCCGTGGAGCCGGCCGGAGCAGGACCCCGCGGGCGACCCCTACGGCGCCGGTCCGGCGGCGGACGCGTACCGGGCCGACCCCTCGGTGGCCGACCCGCACGCGGAGGAGGCGGCGCACGCGCACGGCGCGGACGGCATGAACGGCGCGGTCGGCGCGGACGGCCTCGACACGCAGGTCGCGGGCGGGCACGGGCAGGCGGCGGGCGCGCACGACACGCCCGGGCGCCACGAGCCCGCGGACGGCGGCCCCGGCCACCCCGCGCCCGCCGCATCCGCCCAGGCGCCACAGGCCGAGGGGGCACGCCAGGCCGAGCAGGTCCGGCACTCCGAGCAGGCCCGGTACGCCGAGCGGGTCTCCGGGGCCCCGGAAGCCGCGGAGGCCGAGTTCGCCGACGGCGTCGGCGTCGGCGTCCCGGACGGGTCCACCGACCGGTCGGTCCACGGACACGACGGAGGCCGGCCCGCGGACGGATCCGACGACGGCTCCGACGGCGACCCCGTGTACGGGCACGACGCCGAGGGCGCCCACGGGCACGACGCCGTATCCGGACCGGCGGCGCCCGCCCGCGCTCACACGCCCGGCGACGCCGCCGAAGGCCCCGTGGAGGCCTCCGAGGGCCCCGCTGAGCCGCCCGCGGACCCGGCGGGGCAGGGCGGGGCGGCGGACGCGCCCGGAGCCGCCGAAGAACCCGCCACGGCCGCCGCCGCGCAGACGCCCCCGGACGCGGAACCTGACGCGGATCCGGGAGGGTCCCACGGAGAGGCGGCGCACGAGGACGCGGCCCACCAGGACGCGGCGCGCGAAGACGCGGCCCACGGGGACGCGGCGCGCGAACACGAGCACGAGCACGAGCTCCGGCACGACGGACCGGACCCCCAGGACGATCCGCCCCCCGCACCGCTTCAGGACGAACACCCGCTCGCCTCCTACGTGCTGCGCGTCAACGGCGCCGACCGGCCCGTCACCGACGCCTGGATCGGCGAGTCGCTGCTGTACGTGCTGCGCGAGCGCCTCGGCCTCGCGGGCGCCAAGGACGGCTGCTCGCAGGGCGAGTGCGGCGCCTGCAACGTCCAGGTCGACGGCCGTCTGGTCGCCTCCTGCCTGGTGCCCGCCGTCACCGCGGCCGGCAGCGAGGTCCGTACGGTCGAGGGCCTGGCCGCGGACGGTCAGCCCTCCGACGTGCAGCGGGCGCTGGCCCGGTGCGGCGCGGTGCAGTGCGGCTTCTGCGTGCCCGGCATGGCGATGACCGTGCACGACCTGCTGGAGGGCAACCCGGAGCCGTCCGAACTGGAGACCCGCCAGGCCCTGTGCGGCAACCTGTGCCGCTGCTCGGGCTACCGGGGCGTCCTGGAGGCCGTCCGGGAGGTCGTCGCCGAGCGCGCGGCGGACACCGGGGACGACGCGGCCGAACCGGACGCCGACGAGCCGCGTATTCCCCATCAGGCGGGCCCGGGCGCCGGCGGGATCCACCCCTCCGCGTTCGACGCGCCGCACCAGCAGGACCCGCACGACCCGCACGACCCCTACGGCCAGGACGGAGGCCAGGCGTGAGCAACGAAGCCGCCGCCGCTGCCGCCACGGAGAGCGCCCCCGCGCCCGAGCCGCTGCCGCACGGCATCGGCTCCTCGCTGCCGGCCGCCGACGCCCGCGCCAAGACCGAGGGCACCTTCCCGTACGCGGCCGACCTGTGGGCCGAGGGCCTGCTGTGGGCGGCGGTGCTGCGCTCACCGCACCCGCACGCCCGCATCGTGTCCATCGACACCCGTCACGCGCGCGACATGCCCGGCGTGCGTGCCGTCATCACGCACGAGGACGTGCCCGGCAGCCCGGTGCACGGCCGCGGCCGGGCCGACCGCCCGGTCTTCGCCTCCGACGTGGTGCGCCACCACGGCGAGCCCATCGCGGCCGTCGCCGCCGACCACCCGGACACCGCGCGGATGGCCGCCGCCGCCGTCATCGTCGAGTACGAGGTCCTCGACCCGGTCACCGACCCCGAACAGGCTTTCGAGGCCGAGCCGCTGCACCCGGACGGCAACCTGATCCGGCACATCCCGCTCCGGCACGGCGACCCGGAGGCGGCCGGCGAGGTCGTCGTCGAGGGCCTGTACCGCATCGGCCGCCAGGACCCCGCCCCCATCGGCGCCGAGGCCGGCCTCGCGGTGCCCCGCCCCGACGGCGGCGTCGAGCTGTACGTCGCCTCCACCGACCCGCACGCCGACCGCGACGCGCTCGCCGCCTGCTACGGCCTGCCGCCCGAGCACGTCAAGATCGTCGTCACCGGGGTCCCGGGAGCCACCGCCGACCGCGAGGACCAGGGCTTCCAGCTGCCGCTCGGCCTGCTGGCGCTGCGCACCGGCTGCCCGGTGAAGCTGACCGCCACCCGCGAGGAGTCCTTCCTCGGCCACGCGCACCGGCACCCGACCCTGCTGCGCTACCGCCACCACGCCGACGCCGAGGGCCGCCTCGTCAAGGTCGAGGCGCAGATCCTGCTGGACGCGGGCGCCTACGCCGACACCTCCGCCGAGGCGCTGGCCGCCGCCGTCTCCTTCGCCTGCGGCCCGTACGTCGTCCCGAACGCCTTCATCGAGGGCTGGGCGGTGCGCACCAACAACCCGCCCTCGGGCCATGTGCGCGGCGAGGGCGCCATGCAGGTGTGCGCCGCCTACGAGGCGCAGATGGACAAGCTGGCCAAGAAGCTCGGCGCCGATCCGGCCGAGCTGAGGCTGCGCAACGTGATGGCGACCGGCGACGTCCTGCCGACCGGCCAGACCGTGACCTGCCCGGCCCCGGTCGCCGAACTCCTCCAGGCCGTGCGGGAGCACCCGCTGCCGGGGCTGCCCAAGGACACCCCCGAGGACGAGTGGCTGCTGCCCGGCGGGCCCGAGGGCGCGGGCGAACCGGGCGCGGTGCGCCGGGGCGTGGGCTACGGCCTCGGCATGGTGCACATGCTCGGGGCGGAGGGCGCCGACGAGGTCTCCACGGCCACCGTGAAGGTGCACGACGGCGTGGCGACCGTGCTGTGCGCGGCCGTCGAGACCGGCCAGGGCTTCACCACGCTGGCCCGGCAGATCGTCCAGGAGACGCTGGGCATCGACGAGGTGCACGTGGCCCCGGTCGACACCGACCAGCCCCCGGCGGGCGCGGGCTGCCGCGGCCGGCACACCTGGGTGTCGGGCGGCGCGGTGGAGCGGGCGGCGAAGATGGTCCGCACCCAGCTCCTCCAGCCCCTCGCGCACAAGTTCGGCATGTCCACCGAACTGCTCCAGATCACCGACGGCAAGATCACCTCGTACGACGGCGTGCTGTCGACGACGGTCACCGAGGCGATGGACGGCAAGGAGCTGTGGGCGACGGCGCAGTGCCGTCCGCACCCCACCGAGCCGCTGGACGAGGCCGGCCAGGGCGACGCCTTCGTGGGCCTCGCCTTCTGCGCGATCCGCGCGGTGGTCGACGTCGACATCGAGATCGGCTCGGTACGGGTGGTGGAGCTGGCGGTGGCCCAGGACGTCGGCCGAATCCTGAACCCGGCGCAGCTGGTCTCCCGCATCGAGGGCGGCGTCACCCAGGGTGTGGGCATCGCCCTCACCGAGAACCTGCGCACCCCGCGCGGCCTGGTCCGCCACCCAGACCTCACCGGGTACGCCCTGCCCACGGCCCTGGACGCGCCCGACATCAGGATCGTGAGACTGGTCGAGGAGCGGGACGTGGTGGCGCCGTTCGGCGCGAAGGCGGTCAGCGCGGTCCCGGTCGTGACCTCGCCGGCGGCGATCGCCTCCGCGGTGCGGGCCGCCACCGGCCGCCCCGTCAACCGCCTCCCGATCCGGCCGCAGGCCGCGGTGGTCACCAACCCGTGACCGGCCGTTCGGCCGGCGTTCGCGCAGGCCGGAGGCGTTGTCAGTGGTGCGGCGTAGTGTTCCGGTCAGTGGGGACGAGGGCCGGCCGCGGTCGGCCTCGGCGGCGTCCCCCGCCCGGGAGCGGGGTGGCCCCGGGCCCGTGAACCGATCCGCACGGGGGAACGATGAGCACGACGACCTGCACCGCGACGAGGGCGACCGCCCCCGACGCGCGTGGCCCGTACGGCGCGTACGGCCTGGGTGACGCGTACGACCCGTTCGACGCGGAGTGGGACGGGGACGGCCTCCTCGGACCGTGCGCCCGCGAGACGGCCCCCGTCCCCCTGGACGCCCGCCCGCCCGCGCCGTCCCTCCACGCGCTGCGCCGCTTCATCGCGGTGGCCGAGGAACTGGCCTCCCTGCGAGCCCGGTTGGCGTCCCACGCGGCCCGCCGCGGCCCGGAGGCGACGGCCGGGGCCACCCGCCTCCTCCTCACGGCCCTGGAGCGGGACGCGGCCGGCGAGACGCCGTCGTACCGCGAGGCCGCCGCCGCTCTGATCCGCCCGCTGTCCCTAGCGCCGCAACAGGCAACGCCCGCCCCGGCTCCGCGCCCGCGCCTTGCCGTGGACCTCCCGTACCGCCTCCTGGCGCGGGAGTTCGGCGCGGCCCGGGTCGTCCGCTTCGAGGACGTCGACTTCCCGCCCGCCCTCACCCACGAGCCGACCCGCCGCTTCCTGCGCGAGACGGGCCTGCCCGAGGACGCGTCCCCGTTCGGTCTGGACCCGGACGCCGACACGCCCCTGCCGACCGTCGCCGAACACCGGGCCGCCACCCCCTCGCCCCACGCGCTACCCGCTCGCGCCGACCGCCTGATACGCCTGGGCCGGCTGACCGGCGACCACAGCCTGGTGGTGGACGGCGCCACGGGCGAGGTGTGGGACTGGAGCGAACCCGAGGCCACGCTGTACCCGCTCGCCAAGGACGTCTCCACCCTCGTGTCCGGCCTCCGGCTGCTGCACGGCGAGAGGCGGACGGCGGCGGTGGGCACGGAGACGGCGCCGGCGCCGGGCGAGGAGCCGTCGACGCGGGCCTACGACCGGCTCGCCCTGACGCTGCTCCAGGCCCTCACCGCGATCGACCCGCCGCTCACCGTGCCGGACCCCGACCACACCGAGGACGCCGACTGGCGGTACTGGACGGAACTCTTCGGCGAGGAAGCGGCCGGCACGCCCTGAGCCGAGGCGAGGGACGGCGCGCCCTGCCCCGAGTCAAGCGGGCGCCGTGCCCTGACCCGAGGCGCGGGGTGGCGCGCTCCGGCACGAGGCGAGGGGGCGGCGCCCCCGGCACGACGAAGCGGGCGGCACGCTCGCAGCGCACCGCCCGCCGTCCCTCCCTCGAAGAGGCCGTGACCGGATTCGAACCGGTGTACCTCGCTTTGCAGGCGAGTCCCTGGGCCACTCGGGCACACGGCCGTGTCGGTGAGGCTTCCTTTCCACCGGGCTGTCCGCCCGCCGGGTTGTTCGCCCGTCCCGAACTCGGTGACTCGACCGTAGGCCGCGGGGCGGGGGCGCTCAAGGGATCGGCGCGCGCCGCAACGGGACTGCCATACGCCGTTCATGAAAAGCCAGGACGTTCACTGGTGGTACCACTTTGACCCCACTTGGTGGTACCGTTCTGGTATGGCCATGAACCTGCGTCTCCGCGACGACCAGACGGAAGCCCTGAAGATGCGAGCCGAGGAGGAGGGCGTCAGCATGCACGCGATACTGCTGCGGGCCGTGGACGACTACCTGGCCAGGACCGCGCACGAAGCCCTGGTCCGGAAGGCGGCCAAGGAGCAGACCGCCAAGTGGGCCGAACTGCTGGAGCGGCTCAAGTGACATTCATCTATCTGTCCGCCGAGGACGTCCTGGGCATCGCCGCGCTGGCAGTCGATGACCAGGACGTCGTCGTACGCGACGCGGGCCTGCTGGAGTCGGCCGTGCACCGGCCCTCGGCCGCGATGTTCGGGCAGGAGGCCTACCCCGACCTGCTGGACAAGGCGGCGGCGCTCCTCCAGTCCCTGGCGATCAACCATCCCTTCGTCGACGGGAACAAGCGCACGGCCTGGACCTCCTGTGTCGTCTTCCTGGCTCTGAACGACGTGCAGCTGCGCCCCGACATCGACGCGGCGGAACGCCTGGTCATCGCCGTTGCGACCGGCGCACTGGACGAGGTCAAGGCGATCGGCCAGGCGCTGCGGGAGCTCGCCGAGCGGGCCGTGTGAGCTGAGTCCCATCCCGGAGTCGCGTCGCGCTGTCGGCGCGTCGGCACCGCCGGGCCGCCGGTAGGGTGGCCCGGTTGTCATACGTAGCCGAGCCCTCAGTACAGCGAACCGGAGACCGTGACTACTACCGCCCCCTCCCACCACCTTTCGCCTGCCTTCCCCGGCCGTGCCCCCTGGGGCACCGCCAGCAAGCTGCGTGCCTGGCAGCAGGGCGCCATGGAGAAGTACATCCAGGAGCAGCCGCGCGACTTCCTCGCGGTCGCCACCCCCGGCGCCGGAAAGACCACCTTCGCCCTGACGCTCGCCTCCTGGCTGCTGCACCACCACGTCGTCCAGCAGGTGACCGTGGTCGCGCCCACCGAGCACCTGAAGAAGCAGTGGGCGGAGGCCGCCGCGCGCGTGGGCATCAAGCTGGACCCGGAGTACAGCGCGGGCCCGCTCGGCCGGGAGTACCACGGTGTCGCCGTGACGTACGCGGGCGTCGGCGTGCGCCCCATGCTGCACCGCAACCGCGTCGAGCAGCGCAAGACCCTCGTGATCCTCGACGAGATCCACCACGCCGGTGACTCGAAGTCGTGGGGCGAGGCCTGCCTGGAGGCGTTCGAGCCCGCCACCCGCCGGCTCGCCCTGACCGGCACGCCCTTCCGCTCCGACACCAACCCGATCCCGTTCGTGACGTACGAGGAGGGGCAGGACGGCATCCGGCGCTCGTCCGCCGACTACACCTACGGCTACGGCTCCGCCCTCTCCGACGGCGTCGTCCGCCCGGTCATCTTCCTCTCCTACAGCGGCAACATGCGCTGGCGCACCAAGGCCGGCGACGAGATCGAGGCCCGGCTCGGCGAGCCGATGACCAAGGACGCGGTCAGCCAGGCCTGGCGCACCGCGCTCGACGCCCGCGGCGAGTGGATGCCGGCCGTGCTGCGCGCCGCCGACCAGCGCCTCACCGAGGTCCGCAAGGCCATCCCCGACGCCGGCGCGCTCGTCATCGCCTCCGACCAGGACTCCGCCCGCTCCTACGCCAAGCTGATCCGCGAGATCACCGGCAAGGGCCCCACCGTCGTGCTGTCCGACGACGCCGGCGCCTCGAAGAAGATCGACGACTTCAGCGCCGGCGACGACCGCTGGATGGTCGCCGTCCGCATGGTGTCCGAGGGCGTCGACGTGCCCCGCCTCGCCGTCGGCGTGTACGCGACGACCATCTCCACGCCATTGTTCTTCGCCCAGGCCGTCGGCCGTTTCGTACGGTCCAGGCGGCGCGGCGAGACCGCCTCCGTTTTCCTGCCGACCGTCCCCGACCTGCTCACCTTCGCCAACGAGATGGAGGTCGAGCGCGACCACGCCCTCGACAAGCCGAAGAAGGAGGGCGAGGAGGACCCGTACGCCGAGTCCGAGAAGGAGATGGAGGAGGCGAACAAGGAGCAGGACGAGGACACCGGCGAGCAGGACATGCTGCCCTTCGAGGCGCTGGAGTCCGACGCCGTCTTCGACCGGGTCCTCTACGACGGCGCCGAGTTCGGCATGCAGGCCCACCCCGGCAGCGAGGAGGAGCAGGACTACCTCGGCATCCCCGGACTGCTGGAGCCCGATCAGGTACAGATGCTGCTGCAGAAGCGGCAGGCCCGGCAGATCGCGCACAGCCGCAAGAAGCCGGACGACGAGGCCGACCTCCTCGAACTGCCCGCCGAGCGGCGGCCGGTGGTCACCCACAAGGAGATGATGGAGCTGCGCAAGCAGCTCAACACCATGGTCGGCGCCTACGTCCACCAGAGCGGCAAGCCGCACGGCGTCATCCACACCGAGCTGCGCCGGGTGTGCGGCGGCCCGCCGAGCGCCGAGGCGACGGCGGGACAGCTGCGCCAGCGCATCGCCAAGGTCCAGGAGTGGGCGACCCGTATGCGGTGACGCGTGCGCGGTGACGGCCTGTGCGCGGTGACGACTCGCGTGCGGTGACACGCCGTTACGCGGACGTACCCACGTGCGATGACGCCCCGCGGGCTCCGGGGCGGTCCTTCCCCCGCCCGCGTCCGTCCGGCCGTATGCGGACGAATGCTGGCAGGCCGGGGCCGCCCTTGCCCGGATTCTGGACGGAGACTTCCGCTCAGCGAACCGGCTTCGCTAGTGTCCCGCTACGCACACGCCCCGTGGCAGCGCCGCCGCGGAGCGCAGCCGTGAAGCGACTTCAGTCCGGGACGGCCCGGACCGCAGGCCGATCGGCGGCCTCTGTCGCGCGTCACTGACGGGACTCGGTGACGCAACCGCCGCGACGACCGCCGCCGACCTCACCACTTAAGGAGTGGGCGTCGTGACCGCGGAGACCTCTCAGACGCTCGACCGGGGCCTCAGGGTCCTCAAACTGCTGGCCGACACGGACCATGGACTGACCGTCACCGAGCTGTCCCTGAAACTGGGCGTCAACCGGACCGTCGTGTACCGCCTCCTGGCCACCCTGGAACAGCACGCCCTGGTCCGCCGTGATCTCGGCGGCCGGGCCCGGGTCGGGCTCGGCGTGCTGCGCCTGGGCCGGCAGGTGCACCCGCTGGTGCGCGAGGCGGCCCTGCCCGCACTGCGTTCGCTGGCCGAGGACATAGGGGCGACGGCCCATCTGACGCTGGTCGACGGGGCGGAGGCGCTGGCCGTCGCCGTCGTCGAGCCGACGTGGACGGACTACCACGTGGCCTACCGGGCCGGGTTCCGTCACTCCCTGGACCGGGGCGCCGCCGGCAAGGCCATACTCTCGGCCCGCCGCCAGCCGCTCGCCGAGCCCGGCTACACCCTCACCCACGGCGAACTGGAGGCCGGCGCCTGCGGCGCGGCGGCGCCCCTGCTGGGCGTCACCGGCGTAGAGGGCAGCGTGGGCGTGGTGATGCTCGCCGACTCCGTACCCGAGCGGGTGGGCCCGAGGGTGATGGACGCGGCCCGGGAGGTGGCCGAGGCGCTGAGGTGAGCGGCGGCGACTCGGGCGGCAGGTGGACGTGAGCGGCCGTCGCGTAGATTGATTCCGTGCTCTCTCGCCTCACACGCCCCCAGGCCGTCGCCGTCTGCGCGCTGCCCGTCGTGGCCCTGCTCGCCACGGCGGCCTTCGCACCGCTGCCGTTCTCGGTGGCGCAGCCGGGCTCGACGGCGAACGTGCTCGGGTCGTTCAAGGGCAGCCAGGTGATCACGATCTCCGGCGCGCCCGTCCGGCACACCGGCGGGCAGCTGCGGATGACGACCATCGTGGCGACCGGCCCGGACACGCGGGTCTCGCTGGCCGACATGATCGACGGCTGGTTCGCCACCGACCGGGCCGTCATGCCGCGGGACGCGGTCTACCCGAGCGGCGACACCGTCCAGGAGATCGAGCGGCACAACAGGCAGCAGATGCGGGAGTCCCAGGACGCGGCCACCGAGGCCGCGTTGAAGTACCTGGGGCGCAGCGGCGACAAGAACATCAAGGTGTCGCTGAAGCTCGCCGACATCGGCGGACCCAGCGCGGGCCTCCTGTTCACCCTCGGCATCATCGACAAGCTGAACGGCGACGGCAACGGCGGCGACCTCACCGGCGGCCGCACCATCGCCGGTACGGGGACGATCGACGCCGACGGCAAGGTGGGCGCGGTGGGCGGCGTCGCCCTCAAGACGCAGGCCGCCCGCCGGGACGGCGCCACCGTCTTCGTGGTCCCCAGGGCGGAGTGCGCCGACGCCAAGGCGGAGCTGCCGAAGGGGCTGCGCCTGATCCCGGTGACCACCCTGAAGGGCGCGGTGAACGCTCTGACGGCCCTGGAGAAGGGCACCGGCTCGGTCCCGAGCTGCTGAGCCCGTCGGGGCCGGTACGGCTCTCAGGCGTGGGCGAGCGCCGGCTTCGGGGCGGTGGCCAGGCGCAGTCCGACCTCCACCAGGGTCCAGCCCAGGCGGGTCCGCAGCTCGCCCGTCCGTCCGGCGCCCGCAGCTAGGGCCTCTCCTTTGGATCATGCCGGGCTCGCGGGCCCTGGCACCGCGTCTCGCCGCGTTGTCGTCGGTTGCCATGGCTCCGCCATGACGCCCTCCTCCGCCTTGCGAGGCTCCCCCACTGCCTGAACGGCGTGGGAGGGACCCCCACCACCAGACCCCGCTCCCTGATCCGGCCTGATCCAAACGAAAGACCCTGGCCGCCGCGCCTCGGCCTCGGTGCCGGGTTCTTCGCAAGTCGCTCAGGCCCGTTCCTCGGCCGCCTGCTCCACCAGCGGGATCACCCGCATCGGCACCGGGTTCTCCATCACGATCGCCGTCGAGGCGCGCACGATGCCCTCGATGCCCACCACCCGGTCGATCACCCGCTGAAGATCCGCGTTCGAGCGGGCCACCAGCCGGCACAGCATGTCGCCGGTGCCGGTCGTGGTGTGCAGCTCCAGCACCTCGGGCACGGTGGCCAGGTGGGCCCGTACGCCCGCGCCCTGACCCTGCCGGATCTGGAGCGTGGCGAACGCCGTCACCGGGTAGCCCAGCGCCGCCGGGTCCACCTCCGGGCCGAAGCCGCGGATCACCCCGTTCGACTGGAGACGGTCCATGCGGGCCTGTACCGTCCCGCGGGCGACGCCCAGCCGCCGGGACATCTCCAGCACGCCGATCCGCGGCTCGCGCGCCAGCAGCACGATGATGCGGCCGTCCAGATGATCGATCGCCACCGGTCCCGCCTCCCTGGGTGGTCATCCTGTACAGAAAGCCCGTCGGTACGGGGCATTCACTGGTCACGTTGCCCAGTGGATACGCGAACTATTGCGCACCTTGCGGGCCCGGGTGAACCTTCCGCTATGACGCAGACCACAGAGCACGCTCCCGACGCGACCGCCCGGCAGGCCGACCCCTTCCCGGTCAAGGGAATGGACGCGGTCGTCTTCGCCGTGGGCAACGCCAAGCAGGCGGCGCACTACTACTCCACCGCCTTCGGCATGAAGCTGGTCGCCTACTCCGGACCGGAGAACGGCAGCCGGGAGACCGCGAGCTATGTCCTGGAGAGCGGCTCCGCCCGCTTCGTGTTCACCTCGGTGATCAAGCCCGCCACCCCCTGGGGCGAGTTCCTCGCGCAGCACGTGGCCGAGCACGGCGACGGCGTCGTCGACCTCGCCATCGAGGTGCCGGACGCCCGCGCGGCGTACGCCTACGCCGTCGAGCACGGCGCGCGCTCCGTGGCCGAGCCGTACGAGGTGAAGGACGAGCACGGCACGGTCGTCCTGGCCGCGATCGCCACCTACGGCGAGACCCGCCACACCCTCGTCGACCGTTCCGGCTACACCGGCCCGTACCTGCCCGGCTACGCCACCGCCGAGCCGATCGTCGAACCGCCCGCCCAGCGCTCCTTCCAGGCCGTCGACCACTGCGTCGGCAACGTCGAACTCGGCCGGATGAACGAGTGGGTGGAGTTCTACAACAAGGTCATGGGCTTCACGAACATGAAGGAGTTCGTGGGCGACGACATCGCGACCGAGTACAGCGCGCTGATGTCCAAGGTCGTGGCCGACGGCACGCTCAAGGTGAAGTTCCCGATCAACGAGCCCGCCATCGCCAAGAAGAAGTCCCAGATCGACGAGTACCTGGAGTTCTACGGCGGCGCCGGCGTCCAGCACATCGCGCTGAACACCAACGACATCGTCCAGACCGTGCGGCAGATGCGGGCGGCGGGCGTCCAGTTCCTCGACACGCCGGACAGCTACTACGACACGCTCGGCGAGTGGGTCGGCGACACCCGGGTGCCGATCGACACCCTGCGCGAGCTGAAGATCCTCGCCGACCGCGACGAGGACGGCTACCTGCTGCAGATCTTCACCAAGCCGGTCCAGGACCGTCCGACCGTCTTCTTCGAACTCATCGAGCGCCACGGCTCGATGGGCTTCGGCAAGGGCAACTTCAAGGCCCTGTTCGAGGCGATCGAGCGCGAGCAGGAGCGCCGCGGCAACCTCTGACCGCCCCGAGGACCGAGACCGGCCGCCCCGGTGCCCCGCCCTGACGACGGGGCCACCGGGGCCGGCCGCGCATCGGCCGGGCCGGCGCGTCGGCCAAGGCCGCGCGTCGGCCGGGGAGGGTCACCCGCACACGGGGTGGGCCCCCGGCCGCTCACCGACCGTGCTGATCATCGCCCCTGCCGCGCACCGCCCCCACTCGGCTCCCGGCCCGCCCCCGCCCCCGGACGAGACTGCCCGGAGCCGGAGCCGGAGCCGGAGCCGGAGCCGGAGCCGGAGCCGGAGCCGGAGCCGGAGCCGGTACGCACCGGTGGCATCTGGCCCGTTCCTGCGTCTCCGGGTACTGCGGGCGTCCCAGGGGCCCCGGTGTCTCCGCCCGCCCCAGGCGTCGCGCCCGACGCAGGCGCCGTCCCGTCACCCGGGACCGCCTGCCCCGCCGCGCCCGCACCCGCCGCCGCGCCCGCACCCGCCACCGCGCCCGCCACTGCGCCCGCCTCGCCCGCCGAGCCCGGACCCGCGCCCACCCCCGCCCCCGGCCCGGGCGGCACCACCCCCGCCCCCGCCCCCGGCACCACGCCCGGCGGGGTCTCCGTCAGCGACGGCTCGCCCAGCTCGTCCAGTGCCTCCTTCGCCCGCGGCGCCCACAGCGGCGAGAAGGCGGGATCGGTGCGCAGCGCCAGTTCCAGGTGGCGGCGGGCCACGCCCGGCTGGTCGAGGTCCAGCTCGATCATCCCCCGGTGGTACGCGTACAGCGCCTCCCGCACCCCGCCGCCCTTGGCCGCGTCCGTAGCCGCCGTCGCGAACCGCAGCGCCTCCTCGTCCTCACCGTCCCGGTGCAGCGCCCACCCCAGCGCGTCGGTCACCGCGGTCCCCGGCTGCCGCCGCCACTCCGCGCGCAGCCGCTCCACCGCCGCGTGCGCGTCGCCGTGGTCCGCCTCCAGCCGTCCGAGCACCAGCTCGCCGTCGACCCCGGCCGCCGCCTCCTGCCGCACCCGCGCCCGCACCCGCTCGTACTGCGCCGCCGCCTGCTCCTCGTCGCCCGCCGACTCGTACAACTCGCCCAGTTCCAGCAGGAGGCCGGGGCTCGGCCGGTCGCCGAGCGCCTTGCGGTAGGCGGCCCGGGCCTCCGCCGTGCGGCCCAGCGAGGCGAGGGTCCGGGCCCGTCCGGCCAGCGCGTCCCGCAGGCCGCCGTCCAGCCTCAGCGCGGCCTCGTCGTACCGGAGCGCCTCGGTGAGGTCCCCTCGCTCCCACGCGATCCGCCCGGCCCGCTCCAGACAGGCCGCCCGCTGCGCCGGCTCGGCCGTCTGCGCCGCGGCGTCCGAGAGCTGGGCCGCCGCGTCCTCGCGCCAGCCCCGGTCCCAGTAGACGGCGGCGGCCTGCGCCCGTACGGCGGGGGAGTGGTGCCGTCTCATCAGCTCGTCGAGGGCGCGCCGGGCGGCCTGGTGGTCGCCGAGCCCGGTGTAGGCGTCGATCAGCGGCGGGTACGCCGTCCACCCCTTGGGCTCCGCTTTCAGCGCGGCCTCGCCCCACTCCCGCGCCGCGGGGAAGTCCCGCCGCCGGTTCGCCAGCGCCGCCAGCGCGGTCAGCGCGGCCGCGTTGTGCCCGGACCGCAGCCGCAGCGAGGTGCGCAGCGCGTCGTCGGCCTTCCGGTAGTCCGCCGTGTCGGCGCCGCGCCGGCCCCGCTCCACGTAGGCCGCCCCGAGCACCGCCCACGACGCCGCGTCCCCCGGATGCCCGCGCAGCAGCCGCTCCCGGTCGGCGATCAGTTCGGCCAGGCCGCGCGGCGAGGCCGGCGCCCCCGCCGTCACCGCGCTCAGCGCCCCCGCCGCACCGTGCGCCGCGGGCCCGGGCGGCGGCCTCTCCTGCCGCCGCGACGACGGCACCGGCCACAGCGTGCCCAGCACACCGGCCGCCACCACCAGCGCGGTCAGCGCGGTCAGCGCGACCAGCACCGGCAGCAGCCGCGACCGTCGCCGGGGCCCGGCCGTCAGGGACGCATCCGGGCCGCGCAGTCGCTTCTCCATGGCGCACACTGTGCGCCGCCGCCCGCCGCCGGGCGGAGCGCGACCCGCGAGGGCGGCGACGGCCACCCGGCAGGCGGAGGGAGGGCGCGGCGGGGTTCACACCGATGGCCCCGAGTGCCACGCTGTGATCATGAGCCGTATCCAAGCCGACCCCCACGAGGGCGCCACCGCCCAGGGCAACCTCACCGACCGGCTCCTCGCGGGCCTGCCGGCCGAGGCGGTCCTCGTCGATCCCGACGTCACGGCCTCCTACGCCAACGACATGGCGAGCTTCTGCCCGTCCGGCGCGCCGGCCGTCGTCGTCCTGCCGCGCACGGTGGAGCAGGTCCAGCACGTCATGCGGACCGCCACCGCACTGCGCGTCCCCGTCGTCCCGCAGGGCGCCCGCACCGGCCTGTCCGGCGCGGCCAACGCCTCCGACGGCTGCGTCGTCCTGTCCCTGACCAAGATGGACCGCATCCTGGAGATCAACCCGGTCGACCGGGTCGCCGTGGTCGAGCCGGGCGTCGTCAACGCCGCCCTCTCCCGCGCCGTCGACGAGCACGGTCTGTACTACCCGCCGGACCCCTCCAGTTGGGAGACGTGCACCATCGGCGGCAACATCGGCACCGCCTCCGGCGGCCTGTGCTGCGTGAAGTACGGGGTCACCGCCGAGTACGTCCTCGGTCTGGACGTGGTGCTCGCCGACGGCCGTCTGATGTCCACCGGCCGCCGCACCGCCAAGGGCGTCGCCGGCTACGACCTCACCCGCCTGTTCGTCGGTTCCGAGGGCACCCTCGGCATCGTCGTGAGGGCCGTGCTGGCGCTCAAGCCGCGGCCGCCGCAGCAGCTCGTGCTCGCCGCCGAGTTCGCCTCCGCGGCCGACGCCTGCGACGCGGTGTGCCGGATCATGAAGACAGAAGGGCGCGAAGCGCTTCCGCCGAAGGGTGGTGGCGGGCGACGGACGGGCGGGCATGTGCCGTCACTGCTCGAACTGATGGACCGTACGACGGTCAAGGCGGTCAACGACCTCGCCCACATGGGCCTGCCCGAGACCACCGAGGCGCTGCTGCTCGTCGCCTTCGACACCCCCGACCCGACCGCCGACCTCGCCGCCGTGGGCGCCCTGTGCGAGGCGGCCGGCGCCACCCAGGTCGTCCCCGCCGACGACGCCGCCGAGTCCGAGCTGCTGCTCCAGGCCCGGCGGCTGTCGCTGACCGCGCTGGAGGCCGTCAAGGGCACGACGATGATCGACGACGTGTGCGTGCCCCGCTCCAGGCTCGGCGAGATGCTCGACGGGGTCGACCGGATCGCCGAGAAGTACCGGCTCACCATCGGCGTCTGCGCCCACGCCGGGGACGGCAACACGCACCCCACCGTCTGCTTCGACGCCCAGGACGCCGACGAGTCGCGGCGCGCCCGGGAGTCCTTCGACGAGATCATGGCCCTGGGCCTGAGCCTGGGCGGCACGATCACCGGCGAGCACGGCGTGGGCGTACTGAAGAAGGAGTGGCTGGCGCGCGAGATCGGCCCGGTGGGCGTCGAGATGCAGCGGGCGGTCAAGCAGGTCTTCGACCCGCTCGGCATCCTCAACCCCGGAAAGCTGTTCTGAATTACGCCGCCCGACGGATCTTTGCCCACCCTTTTCCATCGGCGTCCCCGTGCTTCCGCCGATGTGAAGTACGTGCACGAGGTTGCCCGGAAAGGAGTGGGTACGGCAGGACCGGCGTTGCGGGGTGCCCGGGTCTGATAGATGTGGAGGCCCCCAAGACGACCCCCGAGCAGATACGGGACGACGGACATGAGCGCCCCAACCCCGGCACCAGGTGACGACAGGCCCCGCGAGGGGTACTACCCGGACCCGTCCATCCCCGGATACGTCCGGTACTGGAACGGCGCCTCCTGGGTGCCGGGCACCAGCCGGCCGGCGCCCGCCGACGGCGAACCGCTCAGCCCGCCGCCCGGGGTGCGCCCCGTGCAGGCCGCGACCCCGGCGCTCGAGGAGACCGGCCCGCACTTCTTCGACGAGGACCCGGTCGACGAGCCCGGGCCGGCCGCGGGACCGGCGCCGGCCGCCCGTCCCGAACCGGCGGCGGCCTGGGGCGCCGACCGGGCCCGCCAGTCGGGCTTCGGCGGCGACGCGGACCGCCGCGTCTCCTGGGGCGGCCCAGCGGCCGCCGATCCGCGCCTGCCGCGCACCGACGGCCAGGCCGCGCCCGGGGAACAGGGCGACGGGCAGGGCGTCCCGCCCCCGCAGGGCCAGGGACAGGGCCCGGGCCAGGAGCAGCCCGGGACCGGCAGCACCTTCGTGTTCCGCCGCCCCACCGCGGACGACGCCCCGGGGGAGCCGGAGGGAACGCCCGCGCCGGGCGTTCCCGGCCCGGCCGGCCCCCGCGCCGACGACGGCACCATGACCTTCCGCCCGGTGCCGGGTCCGGCCCGGCGGGGCGGCCCGGCGGGCGCGGGGCCGGCGCAGGTGCCCGCCCAGGCGTCGCCCCTGCCCACGGGACCTGGCGCCCCGCAGGGCCCGGTGGGGGCCCCGGAGGCCCCCGGTTTCGGCGCCGGGAAGGCCGCCGCCGCCCGCGCCTCGTCCGCCCAGGGCCACGTCCCCGGCCAGGCACAGGCGCCCGGCCAGGGACCGCACCAGGCGCAGGGCCTGCCGCCGCACCAGGGGCAGGCTCCCGCCGCCATGCCGGCCGCCGCCCACTCCGCGCCGCCCGCGGCACCCGTCCCGCCGGCCCCGTCCGTCCCCTCGCTGCCCCACCAGTCCGGCGCGCAGTCCGGCCTGCCGCAGCCCGCCCCCGCCGCCCTACCGGCTCCCGCCCCCGTGACCAGCGGCCCCGGTGGCGGACAGGCCTCCTGGGCACAGCAGGTGCACCAGCTCGCCGGGGCGGGGGAGGACCAGCCGGTCGCGCCGTGGAAGCCGCCGGTCGAAGACCTGTTCCAGGCGGCGGCGCGCCGGCAGGCCGAGGCCCGGCCCGCCGGACTCGGCCGACGACTGGCCGCCCGGCTGGTCGACTCGGTCGTCCTCGCAGCCGTCACCGCCGTGGCCGCCGTACCGCTCGGCGCCAAGGCGGTCGACCACGTCGAGGAGAAGATCGACGCGGCGAAGCTCTCCGGCCAGACCGTCACCGTCTGGCTGCTGGACGGCACGACGGCGACCTGCCTCGGCATCGTCCTGGCCGTCCTGCTGCTGTTCGGCGTGGTCTACGAAGCGCTGCCCACCGCCAAGTGGGGCCGCACCCTGGGCAAGAAGCTCTGCGGCCTCCAGGTGCGGGACATCGAGGGGCACGAGCCGCCGTCCTTCGGGGCGGCGCTGCGCCGCTGGCTCGTCTACGGCGTGCCCGGGCTCCTCGGCATCGGCCTCGTGGGCGTCCTGTGGTGCCTGTTCGACCGGCCCTGGCACCAGTGCTGGCACGACAAGGCGGCGCACACGTTCGTGGCCGGGTGACCGGGACGGCCCGGTAGAGCCCGCCGGTCGGGCGCCGGGGTCATCCGTACGGGCGCTCGCCGGATGCGGCCCGGGCGGGTTCGAGATCCACTCGGCGCATGAGCACCGAACCGCCCCCCGGCTCCGAACCGCCCGACGGCTCCGGACCCCCGCCCCCGTCCCACGGCGGCGGCAACCCGTACGACAAGGGCCCGCACGACCAGGGCCCGTACGGCGAGAACCCGCACGGCAGCGGCCCGGGCGACGGCGGCGGCACGGGCGGCGGCGACCGGTACGGGGGCGACCCGCGCGGCGGCGGTCCCCACGGTGCGGGAACCCCGGGCGAAGGCGGCCCGTACGGCGGCGGAGCTCCGGGCGGCGGCAATCCGTACGGCGGCGGAGCCCCGGGCGGAGGAGACCCGTACGGCGGCGGAGCCCCGGGCGGAGGAGACCCGTACGGCGGTGGTCCCCACGGTGGCGGCGGCCCCTACGGGGGCGGCCCCTATGGGGGAGGCGGGCCGTACGGTGGCGGTCCCTACCCCGGCGACCCCCTCGCCGGCATGCCCCCGCTCGCCGACAGCGGCAGGCGCACCCTCGCCCGGATCGTCGACCTGATCCTCATCGGCATCGTGGCGTGGCTGCTCACCTGGGCGCTGCACGTCAACGAGTACGCGATGGACGCCGATCAGATCGAGGTCGGCCGGTCCATCGAACAGTCGGCGGTCGGCGTCGTGCTCTACATCGCCTACGACACCTTCATGATCGCCCGGACGGGGCAGACCCTCGGCAAGAAGTGGCTGGGCATGCGCGTGGCCGACCTGGCCGACGGCTCGAACCCGTCCGTCGCGACCGCGCTGGCGCGCGCCGCCGTGCTGTGGATCCCGTTCTGGTTCTGCTGCGCCTGCCTGTGGCTGGCGGTCTGCGGCGGCTGGAGCTTCTTCGACAAGCCCTACAAGCAGGGCCTGCACGACAAGGCGGCCAGGACGGTGGTGGTCAGCACCGGTTGACGTCCCGCGCAGGGGCCCGGCCGCGACGCCGGACGCCCGCCGGGGCGTGCTCTCAGGCCGCCGGCGTCTGCCGCCGGCCGGTCTCCACGCCCGCGGAGACGGCCTCCCGCCGTTCCGGCGCCCGCTGCCGCCCGGAGGCCATCACGGCCCCGGCGGTCTCGCCGGCCCCAGGAGCCCCGGCGACCCCCGTGACTCCGGCTGTCCCGCCGGCCCCCGCCGTCGTCGCGGCCTCCCGCGTCCCGGGCAGCGGCACCGTCATGGCGACCAGGAGTCCGAGGGCGAGCGCGGCCAGGGCGATGACGCCGATTCCCACGCCCGAGCTCGTCCGGGACAGCAGCAGCATGGCGAGCGTCGACAGGATCACGGTGCAGGAGCCGTAGGCGAGCTGTGCGGCGGTCGGACGAGGCATGGCAATCGTGTCCTCGGGAGATTTTTTGGGTGCGACGGGGTGACGGCCTGGCTTTCCGCCGATTCCGGGCGTCCGGCCAGTCGACTCTAAACGCCTCCATGCCCGAGCGGAACGCGTGGTAAGCGTGACCTAACCCACGGTGCCGGTGCATGGGGGGCGCACGGAGTCACGCGATCCCCCCGACGGACGGCCCTACGCGCCCACCGGCCCACCCCTTGGCCGGCCCGCCGACCCGCCCCCCGGCCGCGGGCAGGCGTGCCGCAGGGCGATGGGGGTCCCCTGCCCTTCAAGAGCCTGGGGGAGGGTGGGCGCGGCGGCACCCTCACGCGGGGTCGGCCGCCCCCACGCACCTCGGCCACACCCGGCCCACCCCGACGGCCGACCCGCCCCAGCCCACCGCTCATCCGAGCCGCCCCCACCGCTCACCCCACCCGCCTCACCCCGCTGACCAGCTCCGATCCCCCCACAGCCCACCCGGGTCACCCCCGACCCAAGCGTCCGCAAAGCGAACGTCGTCTCCGCATAGTGCACTTGACCTGTCCGAGTCAAGGACTGTCTTTTCTCGTAAACCTCTAGTCAAATAACGTCACTTGGCTAAACGCGTTGATCGCGCGCGGACTTGCACCTCACTCCATCCCCCCTTCCGCGCGTACGGCCACGCGTCAGGGGAGGACATCAAGTGACAAGCAGACCCTGGACGTTCAGAGCGGCCGCGATCGGTGTCGCGCTCGCGGCGGCTACCGCCACGTTCTCGACGTTCGCCGTAGCGGAGGCCGCCACGACGGACAGCTCCGCATCCGTGAACCGGCACGACCCGCAGCCGGTGAAGCAGCAGGAGCACGACCTCGACGGCCCGCTGAGCAAGACGCAGGACGCCCAGCGCCAGGAGGCCCTGAACCAGGTCATCGACGGCCGCAGCAAGGTCCAGGACCGCAACGGCTCCAAGGTCGTCCAGCTCAAGGGCAAGAAGGGCGACACCAAGTACGTCGAGCTGGGCCGGGAGAAGACCGACAAGATCTTCACCATCCTGGTCGAGTTCGGCGACAAGACGGACCCGAAGTTCGGCGGCACCGCCGGCCCGCTGCACAACCAGATAGCCGCGCCGGACCGCAAGAAGGACAACTCGACGGCCTGGCAGAAGGACTACGACCAGAAGCACTTCCAGGACCTGTACTTCGGCACCGGCAAGAACACCGAGTCGGTCAAGAAGTACTACGAGAAGCAGTCCTCGGGCCGCTACTCGGTCGACGGCGAGGTCTCCGACTGGGTCAAGGTCCCCTACAACGAGGCCCGTTACGGCAACAACGCCTGCGGCTCGACCAACTGCCCCAGCGTCTGGAACATCGTCAGCGACGGTCTGAACGCCTGGGTCGCCCAGCAGAAGGCGGCCGGCAAGTCCGACGCCGACATCAAGGCGGACCTGGCCAAGTACGACCAGTGGGACCGCTACGACTACGACGGCGACGGCGACTTCAACGAGCCCGACGGCTACGTCGACCACTTCCAGATCGTGCACGCCGGCGAGGACGAGTCCGCGGGCGGCGGCGTCCAGGGCACCGACGCGATCTGGGCCCACCGCTGGTACGCCTTCGGCACCGACGCCGGCGCCACCGGCCCGGACGACAACAAGCTCGGCGGCGCGCAGGTCGGCGACACCGGCGTCTGGGTCGGCGACTACACCATCCAGCCGGAGAACGGCGGACTCGGCGTCTACGCCCACGAGTACGGCCACGACCTCGGCCTGCCCGACGAGTACGACACCGCGGGCGGCGAGAACTCCACCGGCTTCTGGACGCTGATGTCCTCCGGTTCCTGGCTCGGCCGCGGCGAGGACGCCATCGGCGACCTGCCCGGCGACATGAACGCCTGGGACAAGCTCCAGCTCGGCTGGCTGAACTACGACACCGCCAAGGCCGGCGTGAGCTCCTGGCACAAGCTGGGCCTGTCCGAGTACAACACCAAGTACAAGCAGGCGCTGGTCGTCTCGCTGCCGGACAAGGCGGTCACCACCGAGGTCGTCACCCCCGCGCAGGGCGCCACCCAGTGGTGGAGCGGCAGCGCCAACGACCTCAAGAACACGCTGACCCGGTCCGTGGACCTCACCGGCAAGAAGTCGGCCGCCCTCACCCTCGACGGCTGGTACGACATCGAGGCCAACTACGACTACCTCTACACCGAGGTCTCCACCGACGGCGGCGCCAACTGGACCGCCCTGGACGGCACCGTGGGCGGCCAGCCGATCCCGCGTGACGCCAGCGACACCCCGGCCCTGACCGGCTCGGTCGACGCCTACCAGAAGCTGTCGTACGACCTGAGCGCCTACGCCGGCCAGAAGGTCCAGCTCCGCTTCCGCTACCAGACGGACGGCGGCGTGGCGCTGAAGGGCTTCGCGGCCGACGACATCACGGTGACCGCGGACGGCGCGACGCTGTTCGCCGACGACGCCGAGAGCGCCGACCCGGCCTGGACCGCGAACGGCTTCTCCCGCATCGGCGCGTCCTTCACCAAGGACTACAAGCAGTACTACGTCGCCGAGAACCGCCAGTACGTCTCGTACGACACCACGCTGAAGACGGGCCCGTACAACTTCGGCTCGGCCCAGCGCCCCGACTGGGTGGAGCACTACCCGTACCAGAACGGCCTGCTGATCTGGAAGTGGGACACCTCCCAGGTGGACAACAACACCAGCGTCCACCAGGGCACCGGTGAGATCCTCCCGATCGACTCGCACCCGAACGTGCTGAAGTGGTCCGACGGCACCCTGATGCGCAACCGCGTCCAGGCCTACGACTCGCCGTTCAGCCTGTACCGCACCGACGGCATCACGCTGCACAAGGCGGACGTCGCCACGAAGATCAAGTCGTCGAAGGGCGTGTCGGTCTTCAACGACCACACCAGCACCTACTACGACGCGGCCAACCCGGCCGGCGGTGTGAAGGTCACTGACACCAACACCAAGATCAAGATCACCAAGGAGGCCAAGGACGGCTCCACGATCGAGCTCGAGGTCGGCCGCGCGGTGAAGTAGTCACCAAAACCGCAGGTCACAGACGTATCGGCGGCAACCCCCTGGCGGGTTGCCGCCGATCGTGTTTAGGTGCCTGCTGTGACTCGCTTATTGACACCGACCGGAACGGGGAAGTGACCGCATGGCCGCAGGAGGTTTCTGCAAGCTGCCGAACGGCCGGGTGGTGGTGGCCCTGAACCTGCCCGGCACCGCCCCCGACGGCACCGGCGGCGTCCGCGTACTGGTCCACGCCCACAACCGCGCCCGGGCCCTGACCAGGCTGCGCAACCTCGGCCTGCGCGCGGTCTATCTGCGGGGCAACGGCTGCCCGCCCACGCCGGACGAGATCACCGCGGTCCTGCACCACCCCGACGGCCTGATATGGCGCACCTCGCCCGACGGCGCCGTCGGCCCGGGCCCCGGCGCCCCGCAGCTGTGGCAGCCGATCAGGGCCCTGCTGCGCCGCCCCGCGCCCGCCCCGGCCGCCCCGGCCCGGGCGTAGCCCGAGGAGCGGCGGGGCTCAGGCGACGACCGGCTTGCCGGTCAGTCCGACGCCCGCCCGGCGCAGCTCCTCCAGCGCCCGTTCGGTGGTCGGGCCCGACACCCCGGCGGTGAGGTCCAGGAGCACCTGGGTGCGGAAGCCCTCCCGGGCGGCGTCCAGGGCGGTGGCCCGCACGCAGTGGTCGGTGGCGATCCCGACCACGTCCACCTCGTCGACCTCCCGGGCCCGCAGCCAGTCGGCCAGGGACACGCCGTTCTCGTCGAAGCCCTCGAAGCCGCTGTAGGCCGCCGAATACGCGCCCTTGTCGAAGACGGCGTCGACCGCGCCGGAGGCGACGGCGGGCGCGAAGTTCGGATGGAAGCCCACCCCCTCCGTGCCCGCCACGCAGTGCGCGGGCCAGGAGTGGACGAAGTCGGGGTCGTCCGCGAAGTGCCCACCGGGCGCGATGTGGTGGTCGCGGGTCGCCACCACGTGCCGGTAGCCGGCCGGCGCCTGCCCGATCAGCTCGGTGATCGCGGCGGCGACGTCCGCGCCGCCGGCCACCGCGAGGCTGCCTCCCTCGCAGAAGTCGTTCTGCACATCGACGACGATCAGGGCGCGGCGCATGGTGGTTGTCCTTCGGCTGTCGGGTCGGGGAGTCGGGGCCGGCGGGAGACCAGGCCTACGGATAAGGGCGGACGACGGCGATGTGCCGTTAGTTACCCGACCCGGCGGTCACGTACTCCGTCGGAAGGACGGGTTCCCCGCGCGAGAGCTGGGTCGCCGACAGCGGCAGCCCGGCGCGGACCGCCGTGTGCCGGTCCCGTACGACGTCCAGCGGCTCGCGGCCGACGACCTCGCCGCCCTTGACCAGCTCCACCAGCAGCTGCCGGTCGGCCAGCTCGGCGGGCACCGGCCCGGTGCCGACCACCTCGGTCTCGGCGATCCCGTACGCGTCCAGCCGGCGGGCCGCCCACTTGCGGCCGCCGATGGAGGTCTTGCCGCCGCTGGACTTCTTCGCCACCGGCCTGAGCGGGGCCGTCGGGTCGGCGGAGTCGGCGCGGGCGACCAGCTTGTAGACCATCGAGCCGGTCGGGTGGCCGGAGCCGGTGACCAGCTGGGTGCCGACGCCGTACGCGTCCACCGGCGCCGCCGCGAGGGAGGCGATGGCGTACTCGTCCAGGTCCGAGGTGACGACGATCTTCGTGTCGCGGGCGCCCAGCTCGTCCAGCTGCTGGCGCACCCGGTGGGCGACCAGCAGCAGGTCGCCGGAGTCGATGCGCACGGCGCCCAGCTCCGGGCCGGCGACCTCGACCGCCGCGCGCACGGCCTCGGTGACGTCGTAGGTGTCCACCAGCAGCGTCGTGTCCCGGCCGAGCGAGTCGACCTGGGCCTGGAAGGCGTCGCGCTCGCGGTCGTGCAGCAGGGTGAAGGCGTGCGCCGAGGTGCCCACGGTCGGGATGTTGTAGCGGAAGCCGGCCGCCAGGTCGGAGGTGGTGGCGAAGCCGCCGACATAGGCGGCGCGGGAGGCGGCCACCGCGGCCAGCTCGTGGGTGCGGCGGGCGCCCATCTCGATCAGCGGGCGGTCCCCGGCGGCCGAGGACATCCGGGAGGCCGCGGCGGCGATCGCCGAGTCGTGGTTGAGGATCGACAGGATCACGGTCTCCAGCAGCACGCACTCGCCGAACGACCCCTCCACCCGCATGACCGGCGAGCCCGGGAAGTAGACCTCGCCCTCCGGGTAGCCCCAGATGTCGCCGCTGAAGCGGTAGCCCGCCAGCCACTGGAGGGTCGCCTCGTCGACGATCCGCCGCTCGCGCAGGAAGCCGAGGACGTCGGCGTCGAAGCGGAAGTTCTCCACCGCGTCCAGCACCCGCCCGGTCCCCGCCACCACGCCGTAGCGGCGCCCGTGCGGCAGCCGCCGGGTGAAGACCTCGAAGACACTGTGCCGCCCTGCCGTCCCGGCCTTCAGGGCGGCCTGCAGCATGGTCAGCTCGTAGTGATCGGTGAAGAGCGCCGTCGAGGGAACATCGACCGGCAGCCCAAGGTCCGCTACGCCCACCAAACTCTCCTAGCCGTGAATCTGCGGCTCCCCGGCGCGGCGGCCGGGGATCCGGGGGTCGGCCCCCGGAATGTGCAGCATGGCGAAGGATCGTACTCCCATTTCGTCAGTCTGACGATTTAAGGGTCCGGCCCTGCTCGTTTGTGCTCCTACCCCCCTGTGGTGGCAGCATGGGCCATGTGACGGCAGCCGCACCCATCGAGATCGAGAAGACCGAGCCGGCTCAGGAGGTCTTCGCCGTACCCGAGCCGGACGTCCCCTGGGTGACGATCGTCCACAACGACCCCGTCAATCTGATGAGCTACGTGACGTACGTCTTCCAGTCGTACTTCGGCTACTCCAAGGACAAGGCCACCAAGCTCATGCTCGACGTCCACCACAAGGGCCGGGCGGTCGTCTCCAGCGGGAGTCGCGAGGAGATGGAACGGGATGTGCAGGCCATGCACGGCTACGGTCTGTGGGCCACCCTCCAGCAGGACCGCAAGTAGCCCGCCCGACAGCCCGGACCGGAAGTAGCGACCTCCTTCATGCCAGGACATTTCGAACCGCTTCCCGGCGGCGGCGCGGCCGTCGCCCTCGACGACGTCGAGATCTCCATCATCCGCTCGCTGGCGGTGCAGCTCCTGGAGCTGATCGGCCCCGGCCCGGCCGGGGACGCCGAGGGCGACCCGCTGGCCGAGCTGTTCGCCGAGGGCCCGAGCGAGCCGCCCTCCGACCCGGTCCTCAAGCGGCTCTTCCCGGACGCCTACAGCGACCCCGAGCAGGCGCCCGGCAGCCCTCGGGAGGCCGCCGAGCGGCGCGAGCACTCCGCCGAGTTCCGCCGCTACACCGAGAACGACCTCAGGGCCGGCAAGCGCGAGAACGCCCTCGCGGTGATCCACTCGCTCGACGAGCTGTCGGCCGGCGGCCAGGGCGCGGCCGTGCTGAAGCTGTCGCCTGAGGAGTCCAGGCGCTGGCTCGGCGCCCTCAACGATCTGCGGCTTGCCATCGCCGCCCGGCTGGACATCACCGACGAGGACGACGCCGAGATCCTCTACGCCCTGCCCGACGAGGACGCGCGCAAGCCGATGGTGATGGCCTACCTGTGGCTGGGCGGGCTCCAGGAGACCCTGGTCACCACTCTGCTGCCCTGAGTGCCCCCGCGCGGACCCGCGCCCGGGGCCCAGGCGACCGGCACGAACCGGCCGGGGTTCACCCGCATGCCCTGATCGTGGCGGTTCGTCCCGATCACGTGTTCGCTCAGAGGACGCTCAAATCCGGATAACGATCGCGTCACCATTGTGACCGCAATGGACCATTTAGCACGCATCTTGTCCGTTTCTTCCCGTGTCATGGGTCACATGGGACACCTGCGATCAGCGGTCCGCACGTGGTAAATCTTCACGACCGCCCGGCGAACACCACCCATGTTCAGCCGGGTGCGCCACCGAGCCGGCAACAGCCGGCCAGGCTGAGCGAGCCCGGCACGGCCGAGCCCGCTCGACTCCATCATCCGGGGGGATCGAGATCCGATCCGCGGCCGACCAACGGTCCGGGTCGGTATGGAGAAAGGCGCACCACACATGACCTCAGCGCAGGTCGAGCAAGCACACGACGGCGAAGAGGCCGTGCGGGACGGCGAGGGCTACCACCGCGGACTCGGCGCCCGGCAGATCCAGATGATCGCCATCGGCGGCGCCATCGGCACCGGTCTGTTCCTCGGCGCGGGCAAGGGCATCTCCAAGGCCGGCCCCAGCCTGATCCTGGCGTACGCCGTCGCCGGCTTCGTCATCTTCCTCATCATGCGGGCGCTCGGCGAGCTGCTGATGTACCGCCCCGTCTCCGGTTCCTTCTCGGAGTACGCGCGCGAGTTCATCGGCCCCTTCGCGGGCTTCGTGACCGGCTGGACGTACTGGCTGTTCTGGGTGGTCACCGGCATCACCGAGGTCACCGCCGCGGCCGCCTACATGACGTACTGGTTCGACATCCCGCAATGGGTGTCGGCCCTGATCTTCACCGTCGTGCTCTACGGCGCCAACCTGATCTCCGTGAAGCTCTTCGGTGAGCTGGAGTTCTGGTTCTCCATGGTCAAGGTCACCGCCATCATCGGCATGATCCTGATCTGCGCCGGCATCCTGACGATCGGCTTCTCCGACGCCGGCGACACCGCCTCCATGGCCCACCTGTGGAACCAGGGCGGCTTCTTCCCGCACGGTGTCGGCAACACGCTGATGACGCTGCAGATGGTCATGTTCGCCTTCCTCGCCGTCGAGCTGGTCGGCGTCACCGCGGGCGAGTCCAAGGACCCCAAGACCGTGCTGCCCCGCGCGATCAACACCGTGCCGTGGCGCATCGCCGTCTTCTACGTCGGCGCGCTGATCATGATCCTCTCGGTCGTGCCGTGGACGAGCTTCCACGCCGGCGCGAGCCCCTTCGTGGTCGCCTTCGAGAAGATGGGCCTGCCCGCCGGCGCCGGCATCGTGAACTTCGTGGTGCTCACCGCCGCCCTGTCCTCCTGCAACTCCGGCATGTACTCCACCGGCCGCATGCTGCGCGACCTGGCGCTCAACAACCAGGGCCCGCAGTTCTTCACCAAGCTGACCCGCAGCGGCACCCCGCTCGTCGGCACGACGTTCTCCGCCGCGCTGATGCTGGTGGGCGTCTGGATCAACTACCAGTGGCCGGGCAAGGCGTTCGACTACGTGGTCTCCTTCGCCACCATCTCCGGCATGTGGGCCTGGATCGTCATCCTGGTCTGCCAGATCCGCTACCGCGCCAAGTCCGACCGCGGCGAGCTGCCCAAGTCCGAGTTCCGCGCCCCCGGCGCCCCCGTGGCCAGCTGGTTCGCGCTCGCCTTCATCGCCATGGTGATCGTGCTGATGGGCATCGACAAGGACGCCCGGGTCTCGCTGTACTGCGCGCCGCTGTGGGGCGCGATCCTCGCCGTCGCCTACCTGGTGCTCAAGCGCCGCAACCCGGAGGCCGCCGCCTTCCGCAGGCGGTAGCCCCCAGAACCTGTCCGGCAGGCCCCGCCCACGGGCGGACGACGCCGAAGTGCCGGACGGGCGCAGGACGTCCAGCGGGAGCGGATACTCGTGGAAGCCGCTCCCGCAGCCGCTCAGGACGTCCGCGATATGGGCCGTTCCGTACCACTCCCCGGTACGGAACGGCCCTTCTGTCTATCCTGTGCCGCATGCTCACCATCACCCAGTCGCTCCACGACCAGATCGTCGCGCACGCGCGCGCGGACCACCCCGACGAGGCGTGCGGCGTGGTCGCCGGGCCCGTGGGCGCCGGCCGCCCCGAGCGGTTCATCCCCATGCTGAACGCGGCCCGCTCGCCCACGTTCTACGAGTTCGACTCGCAGGATCTGCTCAAGCTCTACCGCGAGATGGACGACCGCGACGAGGAGCCGGTGGTCATCTACCACTCCCACACCGCGACCGAGGCCTACCCCTCGCGCACCGACATCTCCTACGCCAACGAGCCCGGCGCCCACTACGTCCTGGTGTCGACCGCGGACACCGACGGCGCCGGCGACTTCCAGTTCCGCTCGTTCCGCATCGTGGAGGGCGAGGTCACCGAGGAGGAGGTCAAGGTCGTCCCGACCTACTGAGCGGGCGCCCGATCTCGCGGTGCGGATGGAATCTGTCCGAGGGGCGAGATCACACTCCGGGCAGCGGGCCGGGAATCGATACGATGAGCCCATGGTTCTTCACGACGTGAGCGACGAGACCCCGGGCGCACTGCTCGTGGCGCGCCTGCACGTCGACCTGTGCAGGTTGAACAGCGCCATCTGTTGACGTTCCCTGCCGCCGTACGGCCGTGAGCCGCGGCGCTTCCCCGGTGCCCGACGGCCGGGGAGCCCCTTCGCGCGCCCCACCCGAACCGACATCCTTCCCGACAGGAGCCCGCCACCATGGCCATCGAGGTCCGCATCCCGACCATCCTCCGCACCTACACCGACGGGCAGAAGGCGGTGGAGGGCTCCGGGGAGACCCTCGCCGAGCTCTTCGCCGACCTCGAGGCCCGCCACCCGGGCATCCAGGCCCGCATCGTGGACGGCGACCAGCTGCGCCGCTTCGTCAACGTCTACCTCAACGACGAGGACGTCCGGTTCCTGGACGGCATCACCACCAAGCTCGCCGACGGCGACAACGTGACGATCCTGCCGGCCGTGGCCGGCGGCATGCGCTGATCGGCCGCTGAGCAGCGATGCGCTACGACTCCCCGCTGGCCGCGGTGGGCAACACCCCTCTGGTGCGCCTGCCGCGGCTCTCGCCGTCCGCCGACGTCCGGATCTGGGCGAAGCTGGAGGACCGCAACCCGACCGGCTCGGTCAAGGACCGGCCCGCCCTGCACATGATCGAGCAGGCGGAGAAGGACGGCCGGCTCACCCCGGGCTGCACCATCCTCGAACCCACCTCGGGCAACACCGGCATCTCGCTGGCCATGGCGGCCAAGCTCAAGGGCTACCGCATGGTGTGCGTGATGCCCGAGAACACCTCCGCCGAGCGCCGGGACCTGCTCGGCATGTGGGGCGCCGAGATCATCTCCTCCCCGGCCGCCGGCGGCTCCAACACCGCCGTGCGCGTCGCCAAGGAGCTGGCCGCCGAGCACCCGGACTGGGTGATGCTCTACCAGTACGGCAACCCGGACAACGCCGGCGCCCACTACGCCTCCACCGGTCCCGAGATCCTCGCCGACCTGCCCTCCGTCACGCACTTCGTCGCGGGCCTCGGCACCACCGGCACCCTGATGGGCGTGGGCCGCTACCTGCGCGAGCACAAGCCGGACGTGCGGATCGTCGCCGCCGAGCCGCGCTACGACGACCTGGTCTACGGCCTGCGCAACCTCGACGAGGGCTTCGTCCCCGAGCTCTACGACGCCTCCGTCCTCACCACCCGCTTCTCGGTCGGCTCCGCCGACGCCGTCACCCGCACCCGGGAACTCCTCCAGCAGGAGGGCATCTTCGCGGGCGTCTCCACGGGCGCCGCCCTGCACGCCGCGATCGGTGTGGGCAAGAAGGCCGTCAAGGCGGGGGAGAGCGCCGACATCGTGTTCGTCGTCGCCGACGGCGGCTGGAAGTACCTCTCCACCGGCGTCTACACGGCGGCCACCACGGAAGAGGCCATCGAGACCCTCCAGGGCCAACTCTGGGCTTAGGGCCTCTCGTTTGGATCATGCCGGGCTCGCGGGCCCTGGCACCGCGCCTCGCCGCGTTGTCGTCGGTTGCCATGGCTCCGCCATGCCGCCCTCCTCCGCCTCGCGATGCTCGGCACCAGACCCCGCTCCCTGACCCGGCCTGATCCAAACGAAAGACCCTAGGTCCCGCCGTTCGGGCCGTTCTGGCCGGTCGAGCCGGGTGGGCCCCGCGGGCCTCTTGAGCCGTGCGGGCCGTCGGGTGATCGAGCCACCGGTCCGTCGGTCCAGCGGGCCGCCGGGCCGGACCACCGGCTCGGTCCGCCGGGCCGGGCCAGGACGAAACGCCCTGGCCCGGGCCGGACCCGGGGGCACAGGGCGGCGTCATGCGCGCCCGGCGATTCGCCCGTCCGAGATCAAGTTCGCGCCAGCCCCCTCCCACGAGGGGGCCAACCGCATCCTATGGAGGGGCAAAGAATTCCCTCCGGTACTGCCGGTCGCCCTCGGGCCGGGGCTACGGTCCTTCCGCATCCTGTCATGTCACGCTCATCGGCATGACGGAATGCGTAAGTGTCATGCTCATGACTGCGCGGTCTCGCCGCCGCTACGCGCGTCACGGGCCTGCCCGACCAGAGCGAAACCCCACTTCCGATGGAGGCAGTACCCCATGCGTGAGTCACGCCCGAGCGGGCCGAGACGGAGCCTGCCGAGGCTCCTCGCCCTCGCCTTCCCCGCGCTCGCCCTCAGCGTCGCCGGATTCGCCGCGGCACCGACGGCCGGCGCCCAGACCGCAGCGCCCGCTCCCGCGCACCAGACCTCCCGGGTCACGCAGAACGCCAAGGCCCTGACCGCCCCCGAGCGGCAGACCTTCCACTCCACCGGCAAGGCCGGCCAGAAGGTGCCCACCGAGCACCTGTGCGCCGCCGCCGAGCCCGGACAGGCGTCCTGCTTCGCCCAGCGCCGTACCGACATCAAGCAGCGGCTCGCCGCGGCCGTCGCCGCGGCCGCGCCCTCCGGCCTCTCCCCGGCCAACCTGCACAGCGCCTACAACCTGCCCACCACCGGCGGCTCCGGCCTGACGGTCGCCGTGGTCGACGCCTACAACGACCCGAACGCCGAGTCGGACCTCGCCACCTACCGCTCGCAGTTCGGCCTGTCGGCGTGCACCAAGGCCAACGGCTGCTTCAAGCAGGTCAGCCAGACCGGCTCCACCACCTCGCTGCCGAAGAACGACAGCGGCTGGGCCGGTGAAGAGGCCCTCGACATCGACATGGTCAGCGCCGTCTGCCCGAACTGCAGCATCATCCTCGTCGAGGCCGACTCCGCCACCGACACCGACCTCGGCACCGCCGAGAACGAGGCCGTCGCGCTCGGCGCCAAGTTCGTCTCCAACAGCTGGGGCGGCGACGAGGCGTCCACCCAGACCACCGAGGACAGCCAGTACTTCAAGCACCCCGGCGTCGCCATCACCGTCTCCGCGGGCGACTCCGGCTACGGCGCCGAGTACCCGGCCACCTCCCAGTACGTGACCGCCGTCGGCGGCACCGCGCTGACCACCGCCTCCAACTCCCGCGGCTGGAGCGAGTCGGTCTGGAACACCAACTCCACCGAGGGCACCGGCTCCGGCTGCTCGGCCTACGACCCCAAGCCGAGCTGGCAGACCGACACCGGCTGCTCCAAGCGCATGGAGGCCGACGTCTCCGCGGTCGCCGACCCGGCCACCGGCGTGGCGGTCTACGACACCTACGGCGGCTCCGGCTGGGCGGTCTACGGCGGCACCAGCGCCTCCGCCCCGATCATCGCCGGCGTCTACGCCCTCGCGGGCACCCCGGGCAGCGCCGACTACCCGGCGAAGTACCCCTACAGCCACACCGGCAACCTGAACGACGTCACCAGCGGCTCCAACGGCTCCTGCTCGACCTCGTACTTCTGCAAGGCGACCACCGGCTACGACGGCCCGACCGGCTGGGGCACCCCGAACGGCACCGCCGCGTTCACCTCGGGCGGCGGCGGCACCGGCAACACGGTGACCGTCACCAACCCCGGCAGCCAGTCCACCACCACCGGCGGCTCGGTCAGCCTCCAGATCAAGGCCACCGACAGCGCGGGCGCGGCCCTGACCTACAGCGCCTCCGGCCTGCCGGCCGGCCTGTCGATCAACGGCTCCACCGGCCTGATCACCGGCACCGCCTCCACCGCCGGCACCTACCAGGTCACCGTCACCGCCAAGGACTCCACCGGCGCCACCGGCTCCACCTCCTTCACCTGGACCGTCGGCACCGGCGGGGGCGGCACCTGCTCGGCCACCCAGCTGCTGGCCAACCCCGGCTTCGAGTCCGGCAGCACCGGCTGGACCTCCACCAGCGGCGTCATCACCACCGACAGCGGTGAGGCGGCCCACGGCGGCTCCTACAAGGCCTGGCTCGACGGCTACGGCACCTCGCACACCGACACCCTGTCCCAGTCGGTGACCATCCCGGCCGGCTGCAAGGCCACGCTCACCTTCTACCTGCACGTCGACACCGCCGAGACCACCACCAGCTCCCAGTACGACAAGCTGACGGTGACGGCCGGCTCGACCACCCTGGCGACCTACTCCAACCTCAACAAGGCCTCCGGGTACGCCCAGAAGTCCTTCGACCTGTCCTCGCTGGCGGGCCAGACGGTCACCCTGAAGTTCAACGGAGTCGAGGACTCCTCGCTCCAGACCAGCTTCGTCGTGGACGACACCGCCCTGACCACCAGCTGATCGCCACCCGGTGCGGTCCCCGCACCCCGCACGAGCCCCGGCCGTCCACCGGCCGGGGCTCCGGCGTGCGCGGGCGGAGGGATCCTGATGTGCTGGAGAAACGTCACATCGGCATCAGGGCACTGGACACCCGTAAAGGGCCGGCAGAAAGGCGGACGCCCCATGCGCCGTACGACGCTCACCACACGCACGCTCCACCGCGGCACCCTCGCCACCGCGGCGGCGGCAGCGGCCCTGCTGCTCGCCGGCTGCGGCACGCAGGACGACGCGAAGGGCGGCGGCTCTGCGAGCCCGGCGGGCCCCGCGAGCGGCGTCACGGCGTCCCCCAGCCCGTCGGCGAGCCCCACCGCGTCCTCCCCGGCCTCCGCGTCCGCCTCGGGTCCGGCCTCCGCGTCCGCCGATCCCTCCGGCTGCGCCGAGCACGTCGAGCTGACCGCCGCCGACTCCGGCCGCACCGTCTGCGTGACCGCCGGCGGCTCCGTGCGCATGAACCTCGACGGCACCAGGGAACGGCCCTGGAGCCCGGTCCGGGCCGGCGGCGGCATCCTCAAGGGCACCAACGCCGGCATCGTGATCCTCCCCGGCGACGCCCTCGCCGCGTACACCGCGCCCACCCCCGGCACCGCCCGCCTGACCTCCTCGCGCCCCCTGTGCGCGACCGGCCCCGGCAAGGTCTCCTGCAAGGGGATCCAGGAGTGGACCGTCACCGTGAAGGTGACACGGCCGTGAACGGCGTACGGGACGCGCGCCGCCCACCGCGGCCGCGGCTCACCCGGCCAGATAGCGCACCTGGTCCCAGAGCACCGGGTCCACGACCCCCACCCGGCGCCGGAAGTCCCACACCGGCACCTCCCGCACCTCGTCGGTCTCCAGGAAGCTGGTCCGCCCCTGCCCGTCCCCCACCGAACCGGGCGGCAGGGGGATCACCCCGGCCCGCTCGTCGTGGAACTTGCTGGTGATCTTGGCGACCCGGGCCCGCTTGCCGTGCACCGACAGCACCAGACAGGGCCGGTCCTTGGAGCCCGGACCGTCCTCGAAGGGCACGTTGGCCCACCAGATCTCCGCCGGCCGCGGCCGCGCGGCGGCCCGCCCGCCCTCCGGCCGCCCCGGCGGGCGCGATCTGCGGCCCGCGGGCCGGCGCCCGCGCCCCCACCCGTCGACGAGCGTGGCGACGAGCGCCAGCAGCACCACCGCCGCGAGCGCCAGCCACCAGGACGTGTCCATAAGGACGACGTTACCGGCGTGCGACCCGGTGCGCGCGCCCTCTTCCGGACCTCATGCGCCCCACGTCCAGCCGAACCGGTGACACCGCAGGTGAGTTCGCCCACAACCGCCCCTGCCGGAGGACCGACCAGCCGTTTCGCGCCTTACGCTCGACGGACCGCACGACCCCCGTCACCTTCTGTATCCATCCCGCCAGCGGAGGTTTCTGCTTCATGAAGCTCACCGTCGTCGGCTGCTCGGGGTCGTTCCCGTCCGCGGAATCGGCCTGTTCGAGCTACCTCGTAGAGGCCGACGGCTTCCGGCTGCTCCTCGACATGGGCAACGGCGCCCTGGGCGAGCTGCAGCGCCACTGCGGTCTCTACGACCTCGACGCCGTCTTCCTGAGTCACCTGCACGCCGACCACTGCATCGACATGTGCGTCTACTTCGTCGCGCGCTACTACCGGTACGACGGCGGCCGTTGCGACCCGCTCCCGGTCTACGGCCCCGAGGGCACCGAGCACCGCCTGACCACCGCCTACGCCGACACCCCCTCCGCCTCCTCCATGAGCGAGGTCTTCGACTTCCACACGGTCAAGCCGGGCACCTTCGAGATCGGCCCGTTCACCGTGCACACCGAGCGGGTGGCCCACCCCGTGGAGGCGTACGCCATCCGCATCGAGCACGGCGGCCGGACGCTGACGTACTCGGGCGACACCGGGGTGAGCGACGCCCTGGAGGAACTGGCCCGCGACGCGGACCTGTTCCTGTGCGAGGCCGCCTTCACCGACGGCAAGGAGGCCATCCCCGACCTCCACCTCAACGGCCGCGAGGCCGGCGAGGCCGCGACGCGCGCCGGCGCCCGCAGCCTGGTCCTCACCCACATCCCCCCGTGGACCGACCCGCAGATCAACCTCGCCGACGCCCGCGCCGCGTACACCGGGCCGGTGGCCCTGGCGGCGCCCGGAGAGACGTACGAGATCTGAGCCCGTACGCGGTGTGCGACGGCACGACGAGGCCCCCCGAGCCTGCTGGGCTCGGGGGGCCTCGTCATGTTCCACAAGGACCGGCGGGACTCACGCCTTGGTGAGGTCCTCGACCTCCTCCTCGGGCTCGCGGCCCGGGGTGGGGAGGTTGAACTTGGTGATGGCGAAGCGGAACACCACGTAGTAGAGCGCCGCGAACACCAGGCCGATCGGGATGATCAGCCACGGCTTGGTGGCCAGGTTCCAGTTCATGGCGTAGTCGATGAAGCCGGCCGAGAAGGTGAAGCCGGCGTGCACGCCGAGCGCCCAGGTGACCGCCATCGACACGGCGGTCAGCACCGCGTGGATCGCGTACAGCAGCGGCGCGATGAACATGAACGCGAACTCGATCGGCTCGGTCACACCGGTCACGAAGGAGGTCAGCGCGAGCGAGACCATCATGCCCATCACGGCCTTGCGGCGCTCGGGGCGGGCGGAGTGGGCGATCGCGATCGCGGCGGCCGGCAGGCCGAACATCATGATCGGGAAGAAGCCGGACATGAACTGACCGGCGGTCGGGTCACCGGCGAAGAAGCGGTTGAGGTCGCCGTGGACGACGTCGCCGGCCGCGTTCTTGAAGTCGCCGATCTGGAACCACGAGACGGTGTTGACGAACTGGTGCATGCCGACCGGGAGCAGCGCGCGGTTGATCAGACCGAACAGGCCGGCGCCGAACGCGCCGAGACCGGTGATCCACTCGCCGAAGTCGGAGATGCCCTCACCGATCGGCTTCCAGATCAGGCCGAAGAGGACGCCCATCGCGGTGCCGACGAAGGCCATGATGATCGGGACCAGGCGGCGGCCGTTGAAGAAGCCGAGCCAGTCCACCAGCTTCTTGCGGTGGTAGCGCTGCCACAGCACCGCCGAGAGCAGACCCATGATGATGCCGCCGAGGACACCGGGGTTGTTGTACGTCGCGGCTATGTCCGCGCCCGCCTGCACCTTCGCCTCGGTGACCGGGAACGCCTTCAGTACATTGCTGTAGACCAGGAAGCCGACGAGGCCGGCCAGCGCCGTGGAGCCGTCCGACTTCTTGGCGAAGCCGATCGCCACACCGATGCAGAACAGCAGCGGCAGGTTGTCGAAGATGGCACCACCGGCCGTCGCGAACACCGCCGTGACCTTGTCGGGCAGGTGCAGCTTGTCGTGCACGTCCGGCTGGCCCAGGCGCAGCAGGATGCCCGCCGCCGGCAGCACGGCGATCGGGAGCTGCAGGCTACGGCCGACCTTCTGCAGGCCCTGGAACAGGCCTGATCCCCGCTTCTTCGCGGGCGCCGCCTTCTGATCGGCGGTGGCGGTGGTCATACGTCCGTCCTCCATCGGGTGGTGGTCTACACCACTCAGTGGTGTAGACCTGTTGTAGCACGATGAAGGTGGCGTAAGGAACCCGCGAATCCGCTACCGATTCACTACGCGGCGTACGGGTCCGCGCGGGCGATCACCGCCCGGTTTCGGGCCGATGTCGGGCCGGTCTCGAAGACGGCCCGCGCCCCCGTGAAGTCCTCACGGCTCAGGGCTTCGTGGTGTCCTCGACCTCGTCCAGCGGCTCCCGCCCCGGAGTCCGCAGATCGAACCGCGCGATCGCGAACCGGAAGACCACGTAGTACACCACGGCGAAGCACAACCCGATCGGGACGATGCCCCACGGACGCGTCGCCAGGTTCCAGTTGATCACATAGTCGATCAGCCCCGCCGAGAAGCTGAACCCGTCGTGCACCCCCAGCGCCCACGTCACCGCCATCGACACCCCCGTCAGCACCGCGTGCACCGCGTACAGCACCGGGGCGACGAACAGGAACGAGTACTCCAGCGGCTCGGTGATCCCCGTGACGAACGACGTGAGCGCCACCGACAGCATCAGCCCGCCCACCTCCTTGCGCCGCTCCGGCCGCGCCGTGTGCGTGATCGCCAGCGCCGCGGCCGGCAGCGCGAACATCATGATCGGGAAGAAACCCGAGGTGAACTGCCCCGCGTCCGGATCGCCCGCCAGGAACATGTTGATGTCACCGTGCACCACCGTCCCGTCCGGCTTGGTGTAACTGCCGAACTGGAACCAGATGGGCACGTTCAGGAACTGGTGCAGCCCGATCACCAGCAGCGCCCGGTTCGCCAGCCCGAAGATCCCCGCACCCCACGCCCCCGCGTCGCTCAGCCAGTCGCTGAAACTCTCCAGCCCGTGCCCGATCGGCGGCCACACCCACAGACACAGCGCCGCGAACAGGATCGCCACGAACGCCATGATGATCGGCACCAGCCGCCGCCCGTTGAAGAAGCCGAGCCAGTCCACCAGCCTCGTGCGGTGGAACCGCCGCCAGAAGAAGGCCGCCAGCAGCCCCATCACGATTCCGCCGAACACCCCCGGATTCTGGTACGTGAACGGCGTCGCCGTCCCGTCGGCCGCCTGGCACCCCGTCGCCACCACCCTCGCCCCCGCCGGACAGGCGATCGGGAACTGGTGCAGCACGTTGTAATAGACGAGGAACCCCGCCACCGCCGCCAGCGCCGTCGAACCGTCCGCCTTCTTCGCCATCCCGATGGCCACACCCACGCAGAACAGCAGCGGCAGCCCCAGCTGTCCGTCGAGCAGCGCGCCGCCCGCCCCCGCCATCACCTTCGACACGTCGATCCAGCCCAGACCGTCCTTCCCGAACACGTCCGGCTGCCCCAGCCGGTTCAGGATCCCCGCCGCCGGAAGCACCGCGATCGGCAGCTGCAGACTGCGCCCCATCTTCTGCAGCCCCTGGAACAACGCGTTCCAGCGCGCACGCAGGGCAGAGGTCCCGATCTCGGCGCCGCCGGCACTCATGAACGTCCTCCCCGCACCGCGTTTGGCCACCGCCCGGACGGTGGTGTAGACCAGTCGGCGGGACGGTACCGCTGTCGTGAACGCCATCATTGGCCACCCACGGCACGACCGCTCGCGAAGATGGGCCAACTGTGGGTTACTGCGACCAAGCGGTTCGGATCAGGGAGAAGGAACATGGCCACCAAGGCTGAGAAGATCGTCGCCGGGCTCGGCGGCATCGAGAACATCGACGAGATCGAGGGCTGCATCACCCGCCTTCGCACCGAGGTCAACGACCCCTCGCTGGTCGACGAGGCCGCCCTCAAGGCCGCCGGCGCCCACGGCGTCGTCAAGATGGGCAGCGCCATCCAGGTCGTCATCGGCACCGACGCCGACCCCATCGCGGCCGAGATCGAAGACATGATGTGAAACCCGTGAACCGCGCCCCGCGGTTCACCCGGAAGGGGCTCTTCCCACCGCGGGAGGAGCCCCTTCCGCAGGGGGGACTAGGCTCGGCGCCATGTCTCGAATCGACGGCCGCACCCCCGAACAACTCCGCCCGGTCACCATCGAACGCGGCTGGAGCAAGCACGCCGAGGGCTCCGTCCTCGTCTCCTTCGGCGACACCAAGGTCCTCTGCACCGCCTCCGTCACCGAAGGCGTCCCGCGCTGGCGCAAGGGCAGCGGCGAGGGATGGGTCACCGCCGAGTACGCCATGCTGCCCCGCGCCACCAACACCCGCGGCGACCGCGAGTCCGTACGCGGCCGCATCGGCGGCCGCACCCACGAGATCAGCCGCCTCATCGGCCGCTCCCTGCGCTCCGTCGTCGACTACAAGGCCCTCGGCGAGAACACCGTCGTCCTCGACTGCGACGTCCTCCAGGCCGACGGCGGCACCCGCACCGCCGCCATCACCGGCGCCTACGTCGCCCTCGCCGACGCCATCACCTGGGCCCAGGGCAAGAAGATCGTCAAGGCCGGCCGCCAGCCCCTCACCGGCACCGTCAGCGCCGTCTCCGTCGGCATCGTCGCCGGCGCCCCCCTCCTCGACCTCTGCTACGAGGAGGACGTCCGCGCCGACACCGACATGAACGTCGTCTGCACCGGCGACGGCCGCTTCGTCGAGGTCCAGGGCACCGCCGAGGCCGAGCCCTTCGCCCGCGACGAACTGAACGCCCTGCTCGACCTCGCCGTCGCCGGCTGCACCGACCTCGCCGCCATCCAGCGCGCCGCGCTCGAAAAGTAAAGGACACATCAAGAACGGCACTCGCCGGGGGCAACTGCGCCCACCCTTACCGCGTCCTCACGGATACGGGCGCACGGCACACCGCCGTGCGCCCGGCCACGACAACGGGGAGGGAACCCACGCCATGGCCGCCAGCCGCCACCGACGCCCGGGCCGCACCACCGCCATAGCCGCCACCACGGCCGCCGTCGCACTCACACTCTCCGCGCTGACCGGCTGCGACGCGATGAACAAGGCCCTGGACTGCGTCCAGGCCGCCGACTCCATCGCCGACGGCGTCACCGACCTCCAACAGGCGGTGCAGAACGCCGCCGACGACCCCACACAGACCGACCAGGCACTCCGGTCGATCGAGAACAACCTGAAGAAGATCGGCGACAAGACCGACGACGCCGACGTCAACAAGGCCGTCGACGACCTCGGCAAAGCCGTCGACAACGTCCGCACCGCCATCAGGAACGGCGACGACACGCCCGACGTCAGCCCCGTCACCGACGCCGCCGGCGAACTGACCAAGGTCTGCACCCCCTGACACCGGCCGGCCCGGACAGGCGCCGTCACTGGCCGATACTGGTGACCATGACCCGCCTGATCCTCGCCACCCGCAACGCCGGAAAGATCACCGAACTCAGGGCGATCCTCACCGACGCCGGCCTGCCCCACGAACTCGTCGGCACCGACGCCTACCCCGAGATCCCCGACGTCAAGGAGACCGGCGTCACCTTCGCCGAGAACGCCCTGCTCAAGGCCCACGCCCTGGCCAAGGCCACCGGCCTCCCGGCCGTCGCCGACGACTCCGGCCTCTGCGTCGACGTCCTCGGCGGCGCCCCCGGCATCTTCTCCGCCCGCTGGGCGGGCCGCCACGGCGACGACAAGGCCAACCTCGACCTCCTCCTGGCCCAGCTCTCCGACATCGCCGCCGAACACCGCGCCGCCCACTTCGCCTGCGCCGCCGCGCTCGCCCTCCCGGACGGCACGGAACGCGTCGTCGAGGGCCGCATGCCGGGCACCCTGCGCTTCGAGCCCGCCGGCACCGGCGGCTTCGGCTACGACCCGATCCTCCAGCCCGACGGAGAGACGCGCACCTGCGCCGAACTGACCCCCGCCGAGAAGAACGCCATCAGCCACCGCGGCAAGGCCTTCCGCGCGCTGATCCCGGTGGTACGGGAGCTGCTGGGCTGAACCTAAGCAAGTGCCCCACACCTACGAAACGAAGGTGTGGGGCCTGCTTTCCCTATGGGCCCGGTGGGACTCGAACCCACGACACACCGGACCTAAACCGGCGCCCTCTTGCCAGCTGGGGTACGGGCCCGCAGCGTCGCCTACTCTACTGGGCGCTGCCCGCCCTTCGCCGCCTACCTCCGCGACACCAGGTGACAGTGATCGCATGACAGTTGGGGCAGAGCAACCGCAGGTTCTCGCGCCGGTTGTCGCACCAGTCTCCGTTGATGTGATCCACCTCCAGCGTCATAGGCCGACCATGCCACTCAGGGCCAACGCCGCACGTGGCGCACCGCTCGGGGACTCTGACCTCACACAGCGCACGGCGCAGTCGTGAGGTCTTGGTTCGCCGTTTGCCGTCTCCGTGGACCAGAACATCCTCGGGAGGCTTACTGCTAGGGGACGCTTTTCCTCGCCGGTGGGCCTGCCCCAGGAAATGGGCGGTCGAAAGCCCCTCCTCCGCGAGCCACCTTCGAAGTGCGGCACGCTGCCTGCCGTTGTCCGGACGACCCAGGCGGCGAAGTACCTCCGCGAGGGAAGCAGACTTGGCTACTGCCGCGCTCAATTCCTCGGACCCGGGCCGCGGGAGCCTGCCGCAGGGGCGGAAATGAGAGACGTCGATACCGAAGTGAGCGAATCGCTTCATCAGGTATCCACGGAGATGGCCGTATGGCCGAGTGCCGAAGAAGGCGATGACTTGGTCGATGTCAGAGCACCGTGCGGCTGCTTCTGCCAGCCGCTCGCGTGGATACTGCACGCCGCTGCTCATCGGGCTCCACCTCGGGCATGCTTCTTGCCGCGTCCCCGATAGCTGTCGGTTGTGGAGTGGCAGTTGGGGCAGAGCAGGCGAAGGTTCTCGATCCGGTTGTCTCGCCAATCACCGTTGACGTGATCGACCTCAAGAGGCAGCGGTTCCCCAAGCCAAACCGACTCGATTCCGCACAGGGCGCACTGCTCCTCTACCCCGCACTGCACCATTGCCCGCTTGAGGCGACTGCTCTGGATGCGCCGGGCTTGGGGAGCGGACTGAATGACGAGCAAGCCCTCCGACGTCCGGCGGCTTCGGGAACTGCGGTGCTGCGCTGGCACATGGAAGTGGGAAACGTCGATTCCGTATGCCTTGATCTTGCGGCTGATGTGGGTGTGATGCCCGCCGACCACCTCGAGTCCGAGATGCCGCAGCACCTCGCACATGTTCGTGGAGGCCGCCACTGCCTGTTCCAGAACTTCCGCGGTCCACTTCACCCCCTCCCGCTCGAAGTGCGAGGCGTCGATGCCGAGCTTCTTCATTCGCTCCCACACATAGCGCCGCGTAGAACTCTTCGGATCCACCCCCAACCGCACCAATGCCTCCGACAACGTCCGCGCCCCCCGAGCCGCCTCCTCCAGCCGCTCCTTGGTGTACGCACTGGCCCCCATGAGGCCCCCTCCGTTCGGTTCCCGGCCACGTGTTCATGGCCCGTACGGAGTAACGACCCGGTTATCGGACAGTCACGCACGGAAAGCGGAGCGGCCCGCACCGGAGTCGTCCGGTGCGGGCCGCTTTCGCCGAGGGGCGGGAGCTAGATGCCCAGATCCTTGATGATCTTGGCCACGTGGCCGGTGGCCTTGACGTTGTAGAGGGCTCGCTCGACCTTGCCGTCCTCGTCGACGACGACCGTGGAGCGGATGACGCCGGTGACCGTCTTGCCGTAGAGCTTCTTCTCGCCGAAGGCGCCGTAGGCCTCCAGGACCTTCTTGTCGGGGTCGGCGAGGAGGGTGACCTTCAGGGACTCCGTCTCGCGGAACTTCGCGAGCTTCTCCGGCTTGTCGGGGGAGATGCCGATGACGTCGTAGCCGGCGCCGGCCAGCAGGTCCAGGTTGTCGGTGAAGTCGCAGGCCTGCTTGGTGCAGCCGGGGGTGAGGGCGGCCGGATAGAAGTAGACGATGACCTTGCGGCCCTTGTGGTCGGCCAGCGACACCTCGTTGCCGTCGGCGTCGGGGAGGGTGAAGGCGGGGGCCGCGTCCCCGGGCTGCAGTCGCTCGGTCATCGAAGCTCGTCTCCTCGTCGTGCCAATACCGTGTCGGTCCGAGGGTAACCGGGGGTGCCGACAGTGCGGTCGCGGCGAGAGCTGACAGACTGTCCTGAACAGGCAGCAGTTGACATCGGAGGCGGTACGGTGGCGGACACGGCGGACACCAGAACCCCGGCTGAGATCGAGGCGGACATCAGGCGCCGCCGCGAGGTACTGGCCGAGACGCTCGACGAGATCGGCGTGCGGGTGCACCCCAAGACCCTCGTCGGCGACGCCAAGGCCAAGGTCGCCTCCAACATCGACCACACCCTCGGACGGGCCTATGTGCAGGTCAACCGGGTGGTCAGCGATGTGCGGGCGCAGTTCGTGGACACGGAGGGCGCGCCCCGGCTGGAGCGGATCGTGCCGGTGGCGCTGGTCGCCGTCGGGGTGGTCGGGCTGCTCACCCTGAGCAGTCGCAGGCGACGGGGCTGACCCAGCGGGTACGGACGCGCTGAAGGCAGGTAGGTTCGAGGCGTGAGCGCCAAGAGCAATGAGCACAGCACCGACCACGACAAGCTGCCCATCCGGATGCTGCACGACCGGGTGCTGGTCCGGCAGGACACGAGCGAGGGCGAGCGGCGTTCGGGCGGCGGCATCCTGATCCCGGCCACGGCCGCGGTGGGACGCCGGCTGGCCTGGGCGGAGGTCGTGGCGGTCGGGCAGAACGTGCGGACCGTGGAGGCGGGCGACCGCGTGCTGTACGACCCGGAGGACCGGGCCGAGGTGGAGGTGCGGGGCACGGCGTACGTGCTCATGCGCGAGCGTGACCTGCACGCCGTGGCCGCGGACCGGTTCGAGGGGTCGGAGGACTCCACGGGGCTGTATCTGTAGCGGCAGTGGCTTGAGCGGTGGCACGGGGTCGTGCCGCCGGCGGTTCTGCGCGGCGAGTGAGCTGCCGAAGGGGCCGGTGACGAGGGTCACCGGCCCCTTCGCCGTGGTTTTGCTAGCCTCGGCAGGGAGCCCGACGAGACGCGCCGTACCGGGATGAAGGAAAAGACGACGCACCCGTTGTCCGGCGGCGACCGACGTTCGCCGCCGGTCGCCGTTCTGTCTCGGAGGTGCCCGTCGTGGCTTGGGTTCTGCTTGTCGTCGCCGGTCTGCTGGAGGTCGGCTGGTCGATCGGGATGAAGTACAGCGAGGGCTTCACCCGGCCGGTGCCGAGTGTGCTCACCGGCGCCGGGATCGTCGCGAGCATGCTGCTGCTGTCGTATGCCGCCCGTTCTCTGCCCATCGGCACCGCCTACGGCGTGTGGGTGGGCATCGGGGCGGCCGGTGCGGCGGTGCTGGGCATGGTGGTGCTGGGCGAGCCGGTGACCGCCGCCCGGATCTTCTTCGTGTGTCTGCTGCTGGTGGCCGTGGTGGGTCTGAAGGCGACCTCGGGTCACTGACGCCGGGGGACGACGGGGGCCGCCCGGTCCGCGCGCCGCTGGGGCGAGCGGACCGGGCGGCCCGTTGTGTTTCCGGTCGCGGCCCTAGAGGACTCCTGGGCCGGTGCCCGCCGTCGACGCGCCGTCTCCCGTCTCGCCGCCGCCTCCGTCGGCGCCGCCCGTGGTGGGGGTGCCGCCGGCTCCGCCGGCCCCGCCGGGGCCCGAGCCGCCGGCCCCTCCGGCGTCGCCCGTGCCGCCGCCCGCTGCCGCACCGCCGCCCGTGGTCGGGGTGCCGCCGCCCGCGCCGGTGCTCGCGCCGCCGGTGGTCGGGGTGCCGCCCGCGCCGCCCGTGGTGGGGGTGCCGGTGCCCGTTCCCGGGGTGCCGCCGTCCTGGCCCGCGGTCTGCCCCTGGCCCTGGCCTCCGTCCTGGCCCTGCCCCTGCGTGTCCTGGCCGTCCGCGCCCGTGCTCGGGGAGGCGCTGCCGCTCTGGTCGCCCGCCCCCGGTGTCCGCGTGGTGCCGCTGGGCGGCGCCTGGCTCTCGTCGGCGCCGGGCTGGAGCTGGAGGTCGAAGTCACTGGACTCGGTGCCCTTGAGGGCGTCGCCCATGAACTGCGCCCAGATGCTGCCGGGCGCCCCGCTGCCGTTGACGCGGTCGAGTCCCATCGCGCCGTAGAGCGGCTCGTGCGCGGCGGTGTCCGGGTTCTGGCCCATCACGGAGACCACGGTGGCGAGGTCCGGGGTGTAGCCCGCGAACCATGCCGCGGTGTCCTCCTCGGCGGTGCCGGTCTTGGCCGCGGCGGGCCGGCCGATCGCCTGCGCCGGGGCGCCGGTGCCGTTCTCGACGACGCTGTGCAGGACCGCGGTGGTGGTGTCGGCGGCCTGGCGGCTGACGGCCTGCCGCTCGGTGTCCTGCGGCAGCCGGACGGCGTTGGCGCCGTTCTTGGTGATCTTCTTGATCATCGTGAAGACGCCGTGCTTGCCGTGGTTGGCGAGGGTCGCGTACGCGTCGGCCATCTCGACGACGTTGGCCCGGGCCACGCCGAGCGCGATGGACGGGCTGCCGACCAGCTCCGGCGTGGAGGCCGGGAGGCCGAGGTCGACCGAGGTCTCCTTGACCTTGTCGGAGCCGACGTCCACGGCCATCTGCGCGTACACCGCGTTGACCGACTTGTCGGTGGCCTCGCGGACGGTGATGTCGCCGTAGGAGTGCTGGTCCTCGTTCTCGGGGGCGTAGTAGCCGCCGTCCCAGCCCTGCACGGGACGCTTGTTGGTGCCGTCGTAGAGCGTGTTGGGCGTGATGGTGCGGCCGTCCCTCGTCCGGGCCTCGTTCTGGACGGCGGAGGTCAGGACGAACGGCTTGAACGTGGAGCCGACCTGGAAGTCCCGGCGGGTCGCGTTGTTCGTGTACTGCTTGACGTAGTCGATGCCGCCGTACATGGCGACGAGTTCGCCGGTCTTCGGGTCGACGGCGGCGCCGCCCGCGCGGACGTAGTTGTCGACCTTGCGGTTCTTCTTGTCGAGCTTGCTCATGAGCTGGTCGTCGACGGCCTTCACGAAGGCGTCCTGCCGGCCCTTCTGCAGGGTGGTCGTGATGCGGTAGCCGCCCGTGGCGAGCTCGTCCTCGGCGAGGATCTTGTTCTGGGAGAGGTAGTCCTTCACCGCGCGCACGATGTAGCCGCGCTGCCCGGACATGTTGGTGGGCACGGTGGCGTCCTTGGGCATCGGGAACTTCATCCCGGCCCGCTCGGAGGCGCCGAGCCAGCCCTGCTTGACCATGCCGTCCAGGACGTAGTTCCAGCGGGCGAGGGCCGCCGACTTGTTCTCCGGGTGCGCGACGACGTCGTACTCGCTGGGCGCGTTGACCAGCGCGGCGAGGTAGGCGGCGCGGGCCGGGTCGAGGTCCTTGGCCTTGACGCCGTAGTACGCCTGCGCGGCGGCCTGGATGCCGTAGGCGTTGCGGCCGAAGTAGCTGGTGTTGAGGTAGCCCTCGAGGATCTCGTCCTTGGACTCGGTGCGGTCCAGCTTGACCGAGATGAAGAACTCCTTCACCTTGCGGGTGACCGTCTGCTCCTGGCCCAGGTAGTAGTTCTTCACGTACTGCTGGGTGATCGTGGAGCCGGACTGCTTGCCCTTGCCGGTGGCGGTGTTCCAGCCGGCCCGCAGCATCGCCTTGGGGTCGACGGCGGACTCGGTGTAGAAGTCGCGGTCCTCGGCGGCCAGTACGGCGTGCTGGGCGTCCTTGGACACCAGGGACAGGTCGACGTTCTCCCGGTTGATGTCGCCGTCGCGGGCGATCTCGGTGCCGTCCGCGTAGAGGTAGACGTTGGCCTGCTTCATGGCCAGCGCGTTGGCGGGCGGGATCTTGACCAGGGAGTAGCCGACGAAGAACGCGCCGATGACCAGCAGCGCGACGGTGAGGACACCGCCGAGCAGCATCCGCCAGGTCGGCAGCAGCCGCCGCCAGCCGGTCCGCTTGCGCCGGGCCTTCTTGGCGGCCTTCCTGGCCTTCTTGCCGCCGTCGCCGCCGGAGCCCTCGGAGGGGTGGGCGGCCGTCGCGGGACCGCCGGGACCGCCGGCACCGCCGGGCGCGGCGGATCGCGGGGTGGCCGCGCGGAACTGGGTGGTGGGCTTGTCGGTGGCGGCGCCGGCGGCCGTGCCGGCCGCGGTCGTGGCTCCGGCGGCGTCGGTCGGGGTGGTGCGGGGGGCGCGCCCGGCCGACCGGGCGCCCGTGCCGAGTTCGCCGCCCGCTTCCGGGCTGCCGGAGGTGCGGGCGGCGGAACCGGCGCCCAGGGCTGCCGCGCCCGCCGCCGTGGAACCGCTGGAGGGGCGTGCCGAGGGGCCGGCGCCCGTCGCGCCCGCTGCGGCGCCTGCCGCCGGGTCACCGGGCGTGCGCCCGGCCGGGCCCCGGCCGCCGGGGCCGGTCCGGCCCCAGGTGATGCTTCCGGTCCCGGCACTGGTACCGGGTCCGTGCGAGGCGTCCGAGCCGGTCGCCGAGCCGGTCGCCGCGCCGGTCGCCGAGCCGGTCGCCGCGCCGGTCGCCGAGTCGGCGTCCGGCGCGGACCGCGGCTTCCGCTGCGGCAACTGCGCCTTGCCCTGGCCCTGACCCTGGCTCTGGCCCCGACGCTGGCCGCGATTCTGGCCCTGGCCCTGCCCCTGGCCCCGGCCCTGCGTCTTCGGCCGGTCCTGGCTCTGGCTCTGGTCGCTGCCCTGGCTCCGGGCCTGGGGCTCGGCCTCCGGCCGTGCCGGGCCCTCGCCCTCGGCGGCCGGCCCCGGCCGGTCCCCGGCGCGCCCCCCGGACGCCGACGCCGACGCCGACGACGGCGCTGCGGCCGGTGGCGTGGCCTTCGCCCCGCCCTCGGCCGGACCCTCCGTCCGACCCCGCTCACGGCCCTGGCCCTGGTCCCCGCCCTGGCGGTCACGTCCCCGGCCCTTGCCGTCACCCTGGTCCCGAGCCTCCGGCTCGGACTGCGGCCTCGGCTGCGGCTGCGCCTCGACCCGGGGCTCCGCCCCGGCCTGCGGCTGCGGCTCGTCGCTCATGTCGTGCACGGACTCCTGTTTTCGCGTCGTACGTCGCCGTACGCCCTCATGCGCCTTCTGCGCCCCCGGATGAAGACTCCCGTACCAGGCGTTCCGTTCCCGTTCCCGGGGATTTGGTCCGGAAAATGCGTGGCACGTCACGTCCCGTGCGCACTAGGCTCCTGCGCTTCGGTGTCGGCGGACCTTCTGGAGGCGTGACGTGGGCGCTGGGCGGTTGTACGCGGCCGTCGCGGCGGGGGGATTCAGACGGTACGCGACCTATCGTGCGGCCACGCTCGCCGGGGTGTTCACCAACACGGTGTTCGGCCTGATCCTCGTGTACACGTACCTCGCGCTGTGGGACGCACGGCCGCATCTGGGCGGCTACGACCGGTCCCAGGCCGTGACGTTCGTGTGGCTGGGGCAGGCGTTCCTGTCGACGCTCGCGATCGGCGGGGGCGGCGTCGAGGACGAACTGATGGAACGCATCCGTACGGGTGACATCGCCATCGACCTCTACCGGCCGGCCGACCTCCAGCTGTGGTGGCTGTCGGCCGATCTGGGCCGGGCCCTGTTCCAGCTGGCGGGCCGCGGGGTGGTGCCGTTCCTGTTCGGGGCGCTGGTCTTCCCCGCCACGCTGCCCGCGGACCCGGTGACCTGGCTGGCGTTCCTCGGCACCCTGCCGCTCGCCATGCTGGTGAGCTTCGCGATCCGGTACCTGGTGGCGCTGAGCGCGTTCTGGCTGCTGGACGGGACGGGGGTGACACACATGGCGTGGCTGGCCGGGTTCTTCTGCTCGGGGATGCTGCTGCCGCTGAACGTCTTCCCGGGCGCGCTGGGCGAGGTGGTCCGGGTGCTGCCGTGGTCGTCGATGCTCCAGGCCCCCGCCGATGTGCTGCTGGGGCACGCGGACCCGCTCGGCACGTACGTCTTCCAGGGGGCGTGGGCGGTGGCGCTGCTGGCGGCAGGGCGGCTGGTGCAGTCGCTGGCGACGCGACGGGTGGTGGTGCAGGGTGGCTGAGCTGACCGGGGTGGAGCGGCGCGGCCGGCTGCGGGAGGGGCTGCGGGCGTACCGGCTGATCGCCGGGATGTGGATCCGCTCCACGATGGCCTACCGGGCCTCCTTCCTGATGACCACGTTCGGCAACTTCGCGGCGAGCGCGCTGGACTTCGTGGCGATCCTGCTGATGTTCTCCCGGGTGGACGCGCTCGGCGGCTACTCGCTGCGGGAGGTGGCGTTCCTGTACGGGCTGACCGCGATCTCCTTCGGGTTGGCCGACCTCGCGATCGGCTCGATGGACCGGCTGGGGCGGCGGGTGCGCGACGGCACGCTGGACACGCTGCTGGTCCGCCCGGCGCCGGTGCTCGCGCAGGTCGCCGCGGACCGTTTCGCGCTGCGGCGGCTGGGCCGGCTGGTGCAGGGCGTGCTGGTGACGGGCTACGCGCTGTCCGGCCTCGACCTGCACTGGACGCTGCCCAAGCTGCTGCTGATGCCGGTGATGATGGTGAGCGGCGGCGGGATCTTCGGCGCGGTGTTCGTGGCGGGGGCGGCGTTCCAGTTCGCCGCGCAGGACGCCGCCGAGGTGCAGAACGCGTTCACGTACGGCGGGACGACGCTGTTGCAGTATCCGCCGACCGTGTTCGCCAAGGAGCTGGTGCGCGGGGTGACGTACGTGCTGCCGCTGGCCTTCGTCAACTGGCTGCCCGCCGCGTATGTGCTCGGGCGGCCGTATCCGCTGGGGCTGCCGGGCTGGACGGCGTTCTGCTCGCCCCTGGTCGCGTTGGTGTGCTGCGCGCTGGCGGGACTCGCCTGGCGGGCGGGGCTGCGGTCGTACCGGAGTACGGGGAGCTGAAGGGATGAGGGACGTGACGCTGGACGAGGACGGCCTCACCGGGGGCCCGGACGACGGACCCGCCGGAGACCGGGACGACGGCCAAGGCTCGGGGGAGGGCCTGGGCTCGGGCTCGGGCTCGGGGGAAGGCTCGGGCTCGGGGGAAGGCTCGGGCTCGGGGGAGGGGCCGGTGGAGGGCTCGGGCGGCGGTTCGGGACTGGGACCCGCAAAGGGCCCGGAGGGTGGCCCCGGCAGGGGCTCGGGCGGTGGCCCCGGCGGGGGCTTCATCGAACTCGACCGGGTCGAGAAGGTCTTCGACGTGCGCAAGAGGACCGGGTTCCTCAGGAGCGAGCGGCGGCGGGTGCGGGCGGTCGACGCGATCTCGTTCTCCGTGGCGCGCGGCGAGATGGTCGGCTACATCGGTCCCAACGGCGCGGGCAAGTCGACGACGATCAAGATGCTCACCGGCATCCTCACCCCGAGCGGCGGCCGGCTGCGCGTCGCCGGCATCGACCCCTCCCGCGAGCGGACCCGGCTCGCCCAGCGCATCGGGGTGGTGTTCGGGCAGCGTACGACGCTGTGGTGGGACCTTCCCCTGATCGACTCCTACCGGCTGACGCACCGCATGTACCGCATCCCCGACGGCCGTTACCGCGAGAACCTCGACCGCTGCGTCGATCTCCTCGATCTGGCCGACCTCCTGGACGTACCCGTACGGCAGCTCTCGCTGGGCCAGCGGATGCGCGGCGACATCGCGGCGGCCCTGCTGCACGACCCGGAGGTGCTCTACCTCGACGAGCCGACCATCGGCCTGGACGTCATCAGCAAGGCGAAGGTACGGGAGTTCCTGCGAGACCTGAACGCCGAGCGCGGCACGACGGTGCTGCTCACCACGCACGATCTGCAGGACATCGAGCAGTTGTGCTCGCGGGTGATGGTCATCGACCACGGGCGCCTGATGTACGACGGCCCGCTGGCCGGGCTGCACGAGGCGGGGGAGAGCGAACGGACCCTGGTGGTGGACCTGGAGCGGGAGCTGCCGCCGATCGAGGTGCCGTCGGCGCGCGTGGTGCGGGTGGAGGGGCCGCGGCAGTGGCTGGCCTTCCCGGCGGGCGAGTCGGCGGCGCCGCTGGTGGCGCGGATCGCGGACCGGTATCCGCTGGTGGACCTGTCGGTGCGGGAGCCGGACATCGAGGCCGTGATCGCCCGGATGTACGGCCGTTCGGAGCGGGGCGCGGCCGAGGGCGCGCACGCGTAGCCTCCCGTGCGGTGAACTCGTAGGCTTCTGTGCATGACCGACGCCGTGCCCTCCGAGGGAAGCGACCACCAGCGGCTGGCGCCGCAGAACTCCCGCCCTGTGGCCGGGCAGTTGCGCGCCTCCGACGCCGACCGTGAACGAGTCGCCGAGATCCTGCGGGACGCGCTCGCCGAAGGCCGCCTGGACATGGCGGAGTTCGAGGAGCGGCTGGAGGCGACGTACAGCGCGCGCACGTACGGCGAGCTGGAGCCGATCACCAGTGACCTGCCGGACGCGGGTGCGGCGGCGGCCCCCGTGATGCCGTCGGTGTCGCTGCGCAAGGAGCCGGTGCGGGACGGGAGTTGGCTGAGCCGGATCACCGGCGGCGAGGGGTCGTCGTCGTGGGCGGTCGCCGTCATGGCCGGCTTCCAGCGCAAGGGCACCTGGACCGTGCCGAAGCGGTTCAACGCCTTCGCCTTCTGGGGCGGCGGCGAGATCGACCTGCGCGAGGCGAACTTCGCCGACCGCGAGGTCGAGATCAACTGCGTGGCGATCATGGGCGGGGTGCAGGTGATCGTGCCGCCCGGCGTCGAGGTCGTCGTGCGCGGCATCGGCGTCATGGGCGGGTTCGACCACCGTGAGGAGGGCGTGCCGGGAGAGCCGGGCGCCCCGCGTGTGATCGTGACGGGCTTCGCGTTCTGGGGCGGTGTGGGCGTCGAGCGCAAGCTCACCCGCGCGGAGCGGCTCCGGCAGAAGGAGGCGCGCCGCCAGGAGAAGCTGGAGCGACGGGCCGAGCGCCGTCAGCTGCACGAGGCGCGCCGCGAGGACCTGCTGGATCAGCACCGCGAGCGCCTGGAGCAGCACCTGGACCGCTGGGACCACCACCGGGAGCGCCGGGAGGCCCAGCGGGAGCGCTGGGAGGAGCGCCTGGAGGAGCGGCTGGAGCGCTGGGAGGAGCGCCGGGACCGCTGGGAGGGCCGCCGGGGGCGCCGCGGTCACCACGGCCACTAGATCCGTTCGCTTCCGTCCTCCGCGCCGTCCGTCCTCCGTCCCCTGCGCTCCGTCCTCTGCGCTCCGCTCACCTTCCGATCCGTCCCGTCCCGTCCCGTCGCGTCGTCGCGTCCCTTTCCTTCCGCTCTCCTCCCGCTCTCCCTTCTTCTCCTCTTTCGGGTGATGCCGGGAACTCCTGTTCCGTTCCGGGAGTAGGTCAGGAGGGGACAATGGGGCGCGGACGTGCGCGGGTCGTGTGCGGGAACACGGAACGGGTGGAGCGGATGGAACGAAGGACGCAGACCGGCCGGGAGGCGGAACGGGCCCGGACCGACCGGGACCTCCCGGCCCGGGAAGCCGGACCGGCCGCGGGACTCGGTCCCCTCGCCGGGACCGGCACGGCCTCCGGGACCGACCCGGCCTCCGGGGCGAACTCCGGGGCCGGTGCGGCCGAGGGCGCCGGTCCGGGTGCGGCGGACGCCGCCGCCCCCCGCCGCGCGATGACCGTGTTCAGCCCCGCCGACGAGGAGCGCCGGCGCGGGGTGCGCCGGATGAAGCTGACCGCGACCGGCCTGCTGCTGTTCGTGGCGGTGGTGTACGTCCTCGCCAAGGCGGCGCAGCACAGCGGCGCCGGCGCGTGGGCGGGTTATGTCGCGGCGGCCGCCGAGGCGGGCATGGTGGGCGCGCTGGCCGACTGGTTCGCCGTCACCGCCCTCTTCCGCCACCCGCTCGGCCTGCCCATCCCGCACACCGCGATCATCCCGACCAAGAAGGACCAGCTCGGCGTCTCGCTGGGCGAGTTCGTCGGTGAGAACTTCCTCTCCGAGGACGTGGTGCGCCAGCGGCTGCGCGCGGTCGGCATCGGCAGCCGGCTGGGCGCCTGGCTCGCGCACCCGGAGCACGCCGACCGGGTGACGGCGGAGCTGGCCACCGCGCTGCGCGGCGCGCTGACGGTGCTGCGCGACTCCGACGTGCAGGCGGTGGTCGGGGAGGCGATCACCCGCCGGGCGGCCGTGCAGGAGATCGCGCCCGGTCTCGGCAAGATGCTGGAGCGGATCGTCGCCGACGGCGGCCACCGACGCGTCGTCGACCTGGTCGTCTCCCGGGCGCACGACTGGCTGGTGCTGCACGGCGACTCCGTGATGGACGCGGTGCAGGGCGGCGCGCCCGGCTGGACCCCGAGGTTCGTCGACCGGAAGGTCGGCGAGCGCGTCTACCGTGAGCTCCTGCGCTTCGTCACCGAGATGCGGGACATGCCGGGTCACCCCGCGCGCGGGGCCCTCGACCGCTTCCTGACCGACTTCGCCGCCGACCTCCAGTCCGACAGCGAGACCCGCGCGCGGGTCGAGCGGCTCAAGGGCGAGGTGCTGGGCCGCGGCGAGGTGCAGGACCTGATCGCCTCCGCCTGGACCGCCGTACGGTCCATGATCGTCGCCGCGGCGGAGGACGAGCGCAGCGAGCTGCGGCTGCGCGTGCGGGCCTCGCTGCTGTCCCTGGGCAACCGGATGGCCGAGGATCCCAAGGCGCAGGGCAAGGTCGACCGTTGGGTGGAGGGCGCGGCGGTGTACGTGGTGACGACGTACCGCCGGGAGATCACCTCCCTGATCACCGACACGGTCGCGGGCTGGGACGCCGAGCACACCACCCGCAAGATCGAGGCCCACATCGGCCGTGACCTGCAGTTCATCCGGATCAACGGCACGGTGGTGGGCTCGCTGGCGGGCCTGCTGATCTACACGGTGTCGCGCCTGCTGGGGGCGTAGGCCCTGTCCGGGGCGGCCGTCCCGAGGGCGTGATCCAGCCGCTTCGGGGGCACTCGCATGGCGTTCTGCTCGACGAGGAGGGAGCCCATGGCCAGTGCTGAGGCCGATAGCGGCCGTACCGTGACCACCGACATCCCCGCCAGACTCGACCGTCTCCCGTGGTCACGCTGGCACTGGACGATCGTCATCGGTCTCGGCACGGTGTGGATACTCGACGGCCTGGAGGTCACGGTCGTCGGCAACATCGCCAGCCGGCTGTCGGAGCCCGGCAGCGGTCTGTCGATCAGCTCCGGCCAGGTCACGGGCGTCGCCGCCGCGCTCTACGTGGCGGGCGCCTGCGTCGGCGCCCTGTTCTGGGGCCGGCTGACCGACCGCTACGGCCGCAAGAAGCTGTTCATGATCACCCTGGCGGTGTACCTGGCCGCCACGGCCCTGACGGCGATCTCCTTCGAGGCCTGGTGGTTCTTCCTCTTCCGCTTCCTGACCGGTTTCGGCATCGGCGGCGAGTACGCGGCCATCAACTCCGCCATCGACGAGCTGATCCCCGCGAACTACCGCGGCCGGGTCGACCTGATCATCAACGGCAGCTTCTGGGTGGGCGCGGTCGGCGGTTCGCTGCTGTCGATCCTCGCGCTGAACACCGACTTCCTGGCCGCGAACGTGGGCTGGCGGCTGACGTTCGCGCTCGGCGCCGTCCTCGCGCTGGTGATCCTCCTGGTGCGGCGGCACGTCCCGGAGAGCCCGCGCTGGCTGCTGATCCACGGCAGGGACCGCGAGGCCGAGGAGGTGGTCTCCGGCATCGAACGCGAGGTCGAAAGGGAGCGGGGCGAGTCGCTGCCCGAGCCGCACGGCGAGATCACCATCCACCAGCGCCGCAGCGTCTCCTTCCTGGAGATCGGCCGCACGATCTTCGCCGACTACCGCAAGCGCGCGGTGCTCGGCTTCTCCCTCTTCATCGGCCAGGCCTTCCTCTACAACGCCATCACCTTCGGCTTCGGCGCGATCCTGACCAAGTTCTTCCACGTCCCCTCCGACCACACCGGCTACTACTTCGCCGTCATCGCGGTCGGCAACTTCCTGGGCCCGCTGCTGCTCGGCAAGCTGTTCGACACGGTGGGCCGCCGGGTGATGATCTCCTCGACGTATCTGCTCTCCGGCCTGCTGCTGTTCGGCACGGCCTGGCTGTTCGGCCGCGGCTCGCTGAGCGCGACCACGCTGACGGCGTGCTGGTGCGCGGTGCTGTTCTTCGCCTCGGCGGGCGCCTCCAGCGCGTACCTGACCGTCTCGGAGATCTTCCCGATGGAGACCAGGGCGATGTCCATCGCCTTCTTCTACGCCCTCGGCACCGCGGCCGGCGGCATCAGCGGCCCGGTGCTCTTCGCCGACCTCACCGGCACCGGCAAGGTCGGCGACACGGTCCTCGCCTTCCAGATCGGCGCCGGACTGATGTGCGCGGCGGGCCTGGTGGCCGCCTTCCTCGCGGTCAACGCCGAACGCCGTTCCCTGGAGGACATCGCCAAGCCGCTCACGGCGGTGACGGAGAAGGCGAAGGCGGCGGCCAAGGGCGGCCCCCGCGACGTCACGCCCCCGTCGTCGAGCGCGGCCTGACACAGGTCGTACCCGCCGGACCGGAAGGACCCCTCAGGGGTCACGCGCGTACCCGGGCAGGGGCCGTACACAGGCCCCTGCCCGGGTACGCGCCGGTCCGCACCGGTACGCGCCGGTCCGCACCGGCCGGGCCCCTGCCGGTCCGTGCCGGCCACCCCTACGTCGGGACCCTCGCGGGTTACACGCCGCGCCGGTCGGCGACGGCCCAGGAGGCGAGGGCGACGGCCCCGGCGACCCCGAACACGGACGGCCAGGCGCCCACCTTCTTGGCCAGCGGGTGGGACCCGGCGAACGCGGCGACGTAGGCGGCGGTGAGCGCCCCCGCGGCCTTCCCGCCCGCCTGCCGCCGCCACTGCTGCGCCGCCGCGGCCCCGGCGACGGCCAGTACGGCCCCGCCCAGCTGCCGCTTCTTGGTCCAGCGCGCCACGCCGTACCCGCCGACGAGCCCGCTCGCGGCGACCACTGCCGTAGGAACCTTCGCCATCACTTGCCTCCCGCAGAAACGCAGAACGTGCGTCCGTGTACGGACACCGAACAGAAGCCGAAGTCGAACAAAGCGAGGCTAACCCGCACAAGGACTCGCCCGACGGCCACCCCTCCGGACCCGTCCCCGCGTGATCACACCGGTGAGACGCAGGTCACACGAAGTGCCCGGCGGGTGCTGTCACACATCGAACGCGGGCTCCGTCATACCTGTGCCACCACGGGAACGGCCGAGCGTGAACGAACGGCCGCACAAGGACGAACGGCCGAGCGTGAACGAACGGCCGCACAAGGACGAACAAGGAGCCCACGATGGAACCCCGCATCAACTTCTTCCAGAACGCCGTCGCCGCCAAGTTCCTCCGCTACATCAACTCCGCGGGCAAGGCGGTCTCCGACTCGACGCTCCCGGCCGCGACGCAGGAACTGGTCAAGATCCGCGCCAGCCAGATCAACGGCTGCGGCTTCTGCACCGACATGCACACCAAGGACGCCACGGCCGCCGGCGAGACGGCCCAGCGCCTGCACCTGGTCGCCGCCTGGAGGGAGGCGAAGGTCTTCACCGAGGCCGAGCGCGCGGCCCTGGAACTGGTCGAGCAGGGCACCCGCATCGCCGACGCGGCGGGCGGCGTCCGCGACGACGCCTGGGAGAACGCCGCCAAGCACTACGACGAGGACCAGCTCGCCGCCCTGGTCTCCCTGATCGCCCTCATCAACGCCTACAACCGCGTCAACGTGATCGTCCAGCAGCCGGCGGGCGACTACCAGCCGGGCATGTTCGGCTGAACGGGCGAGGCGTCGCCGCCTCGGGCCGCCGCCGCACAGGGGAGGGCGGCGGCCCGGCCCGCCCCGCCGGGACGGACCACGGCGCAGCCCACCGCCAGGACGACATTGCACTCAGGTCGGCGCATGTTGCCCGTCCGTACCTGGCGCCCGCCGTGCCCCGTCGCGTATGCAGGAGGAGACGAGCAGGCCGGTACCAGGGGGGACTTCCTTGCGCGAGCACGAGAACGCGAAGGGCGCGGAGGCGGCTCGTGGCCGCACCACCGCGCGCAAGCCGACCGCACCCGCCCCGTCCTCGCCGCTGCGCGGGCTGCCCGGCCTCCAGGCCGCGGCCGGGAACACGGCCGTCGTCCAGCTGCTCCACCAGGCCGGCCACTCCTGGGCGCGGGAGGAGCACCGGCACAGCGCCGACTGCGGTCACCAGCGGCCGGCGCCGCCGGTGCAGCGGTCCGCCGTGCACGACGTGCTGCGTACGCCCGGACGCCCGATGGACGACGCCACCCGCACCGACATGGAGTCCCGTCTCGGCGCGGACTTCTCCGACGTCCGCATCCACGCGGACGCCGCCGCGAAGGCCTCCGCCGCCGAGGTCGGCGCCCGCGCCTACACCAGCGGCAACCACGTCGTCCTCGGCGAGGGCGGCGGCGACAAGCACACCCTCGCCCACGAGCTCACCCACGTCATCCAGCAGCGCTCCGGCCCCGTCTCCGGCACGGACAACGGCGACGGACTCCAGGTCTCCGACCCCTCCGACCGCTTCGAACGCGCCGCCGAGGCCAACGCGCAGCGGGTGATGTCCGGCGCCGCGCCCCTGGTCGCCCGGCCGCCGGTCCGGCCCCTAGGGCCGCAGGCGGCGCCGTCCAGCGGATGCCCGCGGCAGGCCCCAGGCTTCAGGAGGCCGGTAGGACATGGTTCCAGGACAACAGCTCAGCGGACTTCTTCGACGACTACACCCGGTTCCTGGACTCGTGCGGCATCAAGAGCGGCGACAGGCTGGCGACCGCGTGGGAGGAGGAGTTCCAGGCGTCTATGCACGCCGTCTGGACCGCGGTCAGGGAGGAGCTGGGCACCGCGCAGGCCCAGGAGGCGGCCAACGCCGCACAAGAGGCCGACACCCGCAGGCAGAGCACCCGGGCCGACCGGCGCGACACCTGGACCATGACCGGTGACATCCTCTACCTCAACGGCGTCGGCTTCCAGAGCGGTGACGCCAACATCGAGGAGCAGGTCAGGCGCAACCAGGTCAGGGTCAACACGGCGGCCGGCCACGTCGAACCGGTCCTCAACCAGCGCTACCACGTCCACGCCAGCGGCGGCTCGCACGGCGCGGCGATCGTCTTCCTCCTCGACGCCGACTTCCGCGTCCGCCCCTGCATCTACGACTACGCGTCCACCCGCAGCGACAACAAGTACAAGTGGTGGAACGGCGGCACCGACTACAACAGCTCGGCGAACGTCCCCGACCTCCAGGCCTCCATCGACCGAGTGGGCCAGCTGGGCGGCGGCTGAGAACATCTGCGGATCACCGCCTCGTTGGGCCATTTCGTAACCGGGCACTTTCTGGCGATGTGAGTGGGCAGTTCGGTCGCCGCCCCTCGCCAAGAACGAGGCGGCGACCGCCAGTCGGCCGTAGGCGTGCCGCACTGGGTAGTGACCGTGCCAGGCGTCTACACACCTCAAGGACGTACCACGCTGAGTTCGCCCCAAGAACCAATGACTGGCATGACTTCGCAGTACTAGGCCCTTCTTTCGTGATGGGCAGGCATCTTGGTCAGGCGTTCCTGCTGCCTTGCTCTGAGCGAGCGAACACAGGAGTGGACTGGTCATTGAAAGGCATCCTGCCGTCTGTGAAATCTGCGCTTTCCGCCTGATAGATGACGCAATGTCCTGTGTTGGTGGCGGCGTGGAAAGATAGGAAAGGGCTGTCTCCTGTCCACCGGTTACGTGAGGCAGGGCGATGGACGAAAGGCGCGAAAGGCGCACGTTGTAGCGAGATTTATGACCTTTGTCAACGATTTGCTCAGTCAGATCCCGTCGCATGAAGTGCGCACCGTTGTGCCGTTCCTGGCTCATTGGGGGCGTGAGCGCTAAAAATTTGGCTGCTATGTGCGCGATGAGATGATTAAATTGCGCCACCGCTGTCTGTCATCAGCCTGACACACGGTCAATCTCTCGTTGAGCGGCATCTGGAGGGTCGGCATGCCTAAGTACACCTATGACCTGCCCAAGCATGAAGTTGACCACGGTGTGGAGGTGAAGATCGCCGACCTGCTCATCGATGCCAAGGCGCAGCGCACGTTGAACGAGCGTCGCGCCCAGACGATCGCGAACAACCTGGTGCGAGAGGCAATCGGGACGATTATCGTCTCTGAGCGCGAGGACGGCTCTCGCTACATTGTCGATGGGCAGCACCGCAAGCGCGCTTCCGAACTGGCGGGTCTCGAGACCATTAGGGCGGACATCCACTACGGACTCACGCAGGAGCAGGAGGCCATCCTCTTCCTGATCAAGAACCGTGAGTCCCACAAGCCGCGTCCGATCGATGAGTACCACGTCGGTCTCACGGGTGGGGTGCCGCTGTTCGTCGACACGGACCGTGTTCTCACATCCCACAACTTGAGCCTGGGTTCATCCTCCACCAACAGTGTCGGTGCGGTATCGGGCGTGCTGCAAATCACGGACCGATACGGAGCGGATGTGCTTGATCGCACGCTCACCATCGCGGAGGAAGCGTGGGGGCGCTCCGCTGAGTCCTGGGATGGAATGCTTCTGGGTGGCATCGGCATGTTCATCGGCCGCCATGGCGACGCCGTCAATGACGTGGAGCTCGCGAAGAAGCTCGAGCGCACCGGTACGGCTGCCAAGTGGCGCTCTCAGATTCTGAGCACCTCGTCCAACGGCGGCTTCAACAACAGCGGGACGGGCAGCAGGATCAGCGTCTCTTACCGGCTAGTCCTGGACGCGTGGAACAGGGGACGGCGATCCAGTAACCGGATTGAGGGCTGAGGGCGGCGCGTAACCTCAGCCTCGCCATCTCAAGCGGGGTCTGGCCTCATATGCCGGGCCCCGTTTGACGTGCTGTTGCGTAGACGCTCACCAGAGCTCGCCTTGCCTCATAGCCTGGATGAACATGTGCCACGTCATTGGCTGAACACGGATGGCCCGCTTTCCTCCTTGCTTCGAGTCGCGTATGAGCGTGCCGTCATCGCCGTGCGCACACTCCACACACTCCGTACCGCTACCTCCGCTGTAGGAGGATTTGAACCAATAGGGCTCGGGCGATGTCGTCATCGAGGCTCCTTGGCGATCCGACCGATGAGTCCGGCCGTGGACTCAAAATCGAGCGCCTGTGCGCTGAGGTACTGGAACGCCAACCTATAACGCTCCAACTCCTGCGGCTTCTCCATGAACAGTCCACCGCCAAGGATGTCCACATATACGACGTCTAATTCGGAAGCCTGCCCGCGTAGCACAGCGAAGCTACCTACGGCCGCCGCGTGAGCCCCACGCGCGAATGGCAGGACTTGGATGGTGATGTGCGGCCGTAGGGACATAACGAGTACGTGCTCCAGTTGCTCTCGCATGACCTCTCGACCACCGACCTGTCGCCGGACTGCTGCCTCGTCGATCACGCACCAGATGTGCGGAGGGTCCTCGCGATCCAGCAACTCCTGCCGCTTCATGCGGATGTCGACCATGTGCTGGACCTCGCGCTCCTCGCACCGTACTTCCGAAGCCCTGTGTACGGCCTCGGCGTAGGCGCGGGTCTGAAGCAGGCCAGGGATATACATGCAGGCATAGTGGTCCTCGCGTACGACCTCGTCTTCGAGAGTCAGCATGAGGTTCATGGACTCAGGGATGGGGTCGGCGAGGGACCGCCACCATCCTTGGATCTTTGCACCCTTGGCCAGCTCGACGAGTGCCTCACGCTCCTCGTCCGTGGCCTCGTACTGACGACACAGGGCGTCGACGGCCGGCCACTTGACCGTGCCTTCTTTAGTCTCGTAACGGCTCAGTGTCGCCTTGGAGATGCCGACTGCGGCCCCCGCCTCCTCCAGGGTCAGCCCCTTCTGTTCCCGGAGTCGCCGCAGATCAGCACCCAGTTGGCGCCTGCGTGTGGTGGGTCCTAATGCCATGTCAGCGGCTCCTTCGGGTCGGTGGGAGGAATCGTCGTCCTTCTGTGAGGGGAAGGGCAAGGAGGTGTGCGCCGGGAGCGCGCGGCATGTGGCCGCACTCCTGCGGGCAGGGCGTGAGAGTTTCATTTTGAGAGTTTCAATGCCACGCTGTGTGGTCATGGGAACACGAAAAGTGCTGAACATTGACGGTTGCGTGGGTGGTGGAGCGCCGGACTCTATGTCCGCACCCGGGGGCCCCACAGTGGGGGGCGGAAGGAGGGTGTGGAGGCTGCCCTTCTCGGCAGAGGCGGGGGATGTTGCTGGGCTACGTCGTTTTCTGCGGCTGCACTTGGAGCTCTGGGACGCACAAGAACTCAGTGACGTTGCTCAGTTGTGCGTCAGTGAACTGGTCGCGAACGTCATCAAGCATGTGGGACCCGGGACCCCAAGCCTCCTTGTCGTCTCGATGGAGGGCACGCGCTTGCGTATCGAGGTCCATGATCCCGATGCTCGCGCCTTGCCGGTGCTGAACGATGCGGATTTGGACGCTGTGACGGGGCGAGGCATGGCGCTCGTGAACGCCATCGCTGACCGTTGGGGTGTGGATCTCGCAGCCGGGCGCAAGTCAACGTGGTGCGAACTCAGCACGGGGAACAACGATATGAAGAGGCGTGTCGCTGCGCCTCGTGTGACCCGCGCGGCTGACATGCTGGGGTTCTATGCGTGCATGGCGATGCCGAAGCAGGGCCTGGCGCTCAGTCGACTGGGTGTGACAGTCGCGGAGGAGGCGGCGATCGACGTCATCACCGATCTTCTCCACTGGTTTCGTGCCCACGGCCAGGATCCCGATGATGTGCTGAATTGGGCCCAAACTCGTTTTGAGGCGGAGGGTGAAGCCCGCTGATCGCCAGCATGGTGATTCGCAGATCGGCCTGGTGTGACGACGAGTACGAGTACCGACTCCCGCTGCTGTGGCGAGCCACTTGCGGGAGTCGACAACCGTCACTCCCGAGATCCCGGCCAGGGTGTTGGGCTAGCTTGACGCACATAGGTCACGCGGCAGTGACAACACCAGCGAAGTGCGCTTCAGGGGGTAAGGCCGGGGAACGCCTCTGAGATGATCTCGAGCAACTTACGAGCCGAGTCGGCGTCAAGTTGGACGGTTTGACTGATCTTGCCTTGGATCTGCCGCTCGGGGGATCCATAGGTGTCCAGTTGCAGAACGCGACGACCCCCTACCGTGAAACTGCGATAACCGCAGGAGACAGGGCCGTGTAGTTGCTGTGTATCAGAGGGGACCTGCTGGAACTCTTTGATCAGGGCCATGATGACACCCTGCCTGAGAGCGCTGGCTCCTGTCTACGTCAAAGGGTTCAGGGGGACCTGGCGGTAGGTGTGGTCGGCGGGGGCGTCCGGGTGGCCGAGGGGCGGGGCCTGGTAGCGGATCTGGGGCGGGTGGTAGGACGGGCCGATGCGGCGGGCGTCGTTGGCCACCTCGCCCGTGGTGCGGACGCCGGGCACGCCCAGCAGGCGCAGGGAGCGGCGGGCACGCAGGGCGGCGTGGGCGCCGTGAGCGCCGATAAGCACGCAGGCGGCGGCGAAGAGGAGCCAGAGGGTGAGCCAGGGGTGGTTCACGGGTGGCTCCTCCGGCGCGTCGTCGCGGCGCGCTCGTCCGTCCCCGGTGTCCGGGGGCGGATGTGCTCGGCGCGGCTGGGTGGGGTGTGCTGCTGGGCGCGTCCGGGGGTCAGGTCAGTTCGGTCGGGGCGGGGGTGCCGTGGCACTCCCCGTACGCCGTGCCCGAGCCGCACCAGCAGGATGCGTCTCGCTGGGGTGGCCAGGCGACCGCCCGGCCCCTGGCCGCCAGGGTCGTCGCGTACTGGGGGAGGAGCGTCGGGTCCGACGGAGACGTGGCCTCCGAGGCTGCGAAGGCCTCGTAGGAGGGGACCGTGCCGGTGACGATGCCCAGGTTCGGGGTGCCGGAGGCGGACAGTTCCCGTAGCGACGCCTCTATCGTCGCGAGGTGGGTCTCGTGGGTCGGGTACTCCGTGGTGAGGCCGGGGTAGGCCGTGAGGAGTTCGTCCAGTTCGGCCGCCGGCCAGTGCAGGACCGCCACCGGGAAGGGGCGGGAGAGGGCCTCGCGGTAGGCGCCCAGTTCGGCGCGCAGGCGGGTGATCTCCGCCTTCAGCTCCGCCGGGTTCTCCGAGCCGAGGGACCAGACGCGCTTGGGGTCGTGGAGCTCGTCCAGGGAGACCGGCGAGGAGTGGAGGGCGTCGGCCAGGGTGTCCCAGTCGTCGTGGGCCGCGCCCAGCATGCGGCGGACGCGGTGGCGGCCGTAGAGGAGGGGATGGGTGGCGTACGGGGGTTCCTGGACGTCGGCGAGGAGCAGGTCCACCGCCTCAGTGAACGTCTTGTGCGCCGCCTCCAGCTCGTCGTGGGCCTCCAGGGACTCCGCGACGATCACCCAGGGGGCCGGGTCGCGCGGGGCGGTGGTGCGGATGCCGTCGATGATGGCCCTGGCCTCGGCCTCGTGGTCGTACTCCCAGAGGTTGGCGGCCTTCAGGGCGCGGACCAGCGAGGCGTTGTCCAGGGTGTCGGGGGAGGACAGCAGGCGGTCGTAGAGCGTGGTCGCGGCGGGGCGGTCGCCGGACAGTTCCCGGTGGGCCGCGGCCCGCAGGAGGAGGGCTTCGGCGTCCTCGGGGTACAGGCCGGCGGTCCGCTCCAGGCGGGCCGCCTCGGCGGCATGATCGACGTTTCCGGCGGTCTCGGCGTCAGCGGTGGTCTCGGCGGTCTGGGCGGGCGTGTCGGGGCGCATGGGGGACACCGTAGCGCCGGACGGTGACAAAAAGGAGGTATCTGCAGGCCAGGGCGAGGGCGGAAGGGCGCCGGCCGGCTCGCGCCGCCGCTCGGATTGCCCGGGCCGGGGCGGCGGCTACGCTCGGATCAAGGCCGCGGTGGCCTGCCGGAGCCGCGGTGACCCTCCCGTGGTACGGGCCGGTCGGGCCGCCCAACAACGTACGGGAGCTGCCATGACCGACCCCGCCCGCACCGTGCTCGCCGGCCTCGACGGCGTCCGCGCCGATCTGGAGGCCCTCTACAAGGACCTGCACCAGCACCCCGAACTCGGTCTGCGGGAGCACCGTACGGCGGGCAAGGCGGCCGACGCCCTGCGCGAGGCCGGTTACCGGGTGACCGAGGGCGTCGGCGGGACCGGCGTCGTCGCCGTGCTGGCCAACGGCGACGGGCCGACCGTGATGGCCCGCGCCGACATGGACGCGCTCCCGGTGCGCGAACGCACCGGCCTGCCCTACGCCTCCACCGTCACCGACACCGACGACGGCGCCGAGCAGCCGGTGATGCACGCCTGCGGCCACGACGTGCACGTCACCAGCCTGGTCGGCTGCGCGCGCCTGCTCGCCGCGGGCAAGGACGCCTGGCGGGGCACCTTCGTGGCGCTCTTCCAGCCCTCGGAGGAGAAGGGCGACGGCGCCGACGCGATGATCGCCGACGGGCTGACCGAGCGGTCGCCCCGCCCCGACGTCGTGCTCGCCCAGCACGTCCTGCCCCTCCCGGCCGGCTACGTCGGCACCCGCCCCGGACCGTTCCTGTCGGCCGCCGACAGCCTGCGCGTCACCGTCCACGGGCGCAGCGCGCACGGCTCCTCGCCGCAGAACGCGGTGGACCCCGTGGTGATGGCCGCGATGATCGTCGTACGGCTGCAGACCATCGTCTCGCGCGAACTGGCCGCCACCACCCCCGCCGTCGTCACCGTCGGCAGCATCCACGCCGGAGCCAGCCCCAACGTCATCCCCGACAGCGCCGTCATCCAGCTCAACGTCCGCACCTACGACGAGACCACCCGCGCCCGGGTGCTGCGGGCGGTGGAACGGATCGTCAGGGCCGAGTGCCAGGCGTCCGGGGCGCCGAAGGAACCCGAGTTCGAGACCGTCGCCACCTTCCCGCCCACCGTCAACGACGACGCCACCACCCGCCGCGTCGCCGAGGCGTTCGCCGCCCACTTCGGCGACGACGCGCACACCGTCGGCCTGCACACCGCCAGCGAGGACATGAGCAAGATCCCCGAGGCGTTCGGGGCGCCCTTCACCTACTGGGCCATCGGCGGCATCGACCCCGACCGGTACGCCGAGGCCGCCGCGAAGGGCACCGTCGACCAGGACATCCCGGTCAACCACAGCCCCCGTTTCGCCCCCGTCGTCCAGCCCACCCTGGACACCGGCGTCCGCGCCCTGACCACCGCGGCCCTCGCCTGGCTCGGAGCCTGACCCCGGGGCAGGGGTGCCGTCGGGCACACCGTCCCTGCCCCGCGCGCCGATCCTGTACAAGAGAATCCTGTATAAGAGAAGGTGAGATGAAGGACGAGCCACGTGCGCGTGGGGGAGGGAGCCGGTCGTGATCCGTGACCGGGCCGGGCTGCGCCCCGCCGTGCCGCTCCTCCTGTCGCTCGTGCTCCTCCAGCTCGCCCTGCTCGACGCCGGCGGCCTCTACGGCGCCGTGGCGCTCGCCGCGACCGCGACCACCGCCGCCGGTGCGGCGCTCGTCGTCTGCGCCCTGCTCACCTCGCGCTGCGCGCCCGCCGTGCCGCGCACCCGGGTGCGTACGGCGATCCGCGACCGGGACCGGCGTACGGCCTTCCTGCCGCAGCGCGATCCCGACGCCGCGGGCCGGCGACGGCCCCGGGCCCCCGGACACGCCCTTCTGACGACCGCCGCCGCGTAAGGCGCGCACCAGCGGTTCTCCTTTTCCGCCGCTGACGCCTGATCCCGCGCGGTCGTCATGCCGCCATGTCCGCTCCTGCGCGGCCACCTGGCGCTTCCTCGCGCGTCCTCGCGCTTTCCACGCGTCCGCCTACGCGTTCGCCCGTGCGTGCGACGCATGCGTGCGCTCACGCATGCGTCACCGCCCGCGTGGTCCGCGCGTTCTTCCGCGTGCTCCGCATCCGCGCCCTTTCCGCGCGCCCGGCACGACGAGACCCCCCGGAGGGCTCCCTCATGTCCGTCTTCTTCTCCTTCTTCGCGCAGCTCGTCGACCACCTCGCCGAACTGCTCCAGCCCCTGTTCCACGCGTCCTCGGCCGCCGCCGCGATCGTGCTGTTCACCGCGCTCGTACGGCTGCTGGTCCATCCGCTCTCCCGCGCCTCCGCGCGCGGACAGAAGGCGCAGGCGGCGCTGAGGCCCCGGATCGCCGAGTTGCGGACCAAGTACCGCAAGGACCCCGAGCGGCTCCAGAAGGCGGTGCTCGAACTGCACGCCGCGGAGAAGGTGTCGCCGCTGTCGGGCTGCCTGCCGAACCTGCTCCAGATGCCCGCCTTCTTCCTGCTCTACCACCTGTTCTCCAGCACGACGATCGGCGGCGAGGGCAACGGGCTGCTCGGGCACCGGCTGTTCGCCGCGCCGCTCGGCGGCCGGTGGAGCGACGCCCTGGCCGACGGTGGGCTGTTCGGGGCGGCCGGCATCGTCTACCTCGGGCTGTTCGCGGTCGTGGCCGTCGTCGCCGGGTTCAACTTCCGGCGCGCCCGGCGGACCGGCGGGGCCGACGCGGCCGGGGCGGCCGGCGGCGCTCTCGGCGGGGGTGAGCCGGTGCCGGGGATCGCGGCGGTCGGGAAGGTGATGCCGTTCCTGTCCTTCGGGACGCTCGTCACCGTGGCCGTCGTGCCGCTGGCCGCCGCCCTGTACGTGGTGACCAGCACGGCGTGGACCGCCGTCGAACGGGCCCTGCTCCTTCGCTGAGCGTGGGCGGGGCGGGCAGTCTCCCCGCCGGGCCCCGTCTCCCCACCGGCCCCCGTCTTTCCCCGTCTCCCCGCCACTCCGTCTCCCCGTCACTCCGGTGTCGAGCGTGCCCCGGCACGGCACGGAACGACCCCTACGGTCCAGTACGTGAACCGGGTATTGCGGAGTGGACCGTGGGATTGGAGGATCGGACAAGTCCGCCGATCGTCGCGGCCGCCGCACCCAGGCCGTGGACATCGGTGGGCTGCCCGCTATCGAGGGAGATGGGGACCATGAAGCTGCTGCGAGTCGGTACGGCCGGAGCGGAGCGGCCCGCGCTGCTGGACGGCGACGGGACGCTGCGCGACCTGTCGGGCGTCGTCGCCGACATCGACGGCGCACTGCTCGCCGACGCCGCCGCGCTCGACCGGATCCGGGCCGCCGCCGAGGCGGGGGAGCTGCCCGCGCTGGACGCGGACTGGGTGCGGATCGGGCCGCCGATCGGCCGGATCGGCAAGGTCGTGTGCATCGGGCTGAACTACCACGACCACGCCCGCGAGACGGGGGCCGAACCGCCCGCCGAGCCGGTGGTCTTCCTGAAGGCGGCGGACACCGTGGTCGGGCCGAACGACCCGGTGCTCATCCCGCGCGGTTCCGTCAAGACGGACTGGGAGGTGGAGCTCGCGATCGTCATCGGGCGCACCGCCCGCTACCTGGAGACGGACGAGAACGCCCTCGCGCACGTCGCCGGGTACACGATCGCGCACGACGTCTCCGAGCGGGAGTTCCAGATCGAGCGGGGCGGCACCTGGGACAAGGGGAAGAACTGCGAGACGTTCAACCCGCTCGGGCCCTGGCTCGTCACCGCCGACGAGGTGCCCGACCCGCAGAACCTGTCGCTCAGGCTGTGGGTCAACGGGGAGCTGAGGCAGGACGGGACGACCGCCGAGCAGATCTTCCCGGTCGCCGAGGTCGTGCGCTACGTCAGCCGGTTCATGACGCTGTACCCCGGCGACGTCATCAACACCGGCACGCCCGCCGGGGTCGCCATGGGGCAGCCCGAGCCCAAGCCGTATCTGCGCTCGGGGGACGTGGTCGAGCTGGAGATCGACGGGCTGGGGCGGCAGCGGCAGCAGCTGAAGGAGGCGTAGACGGTCCGTCGGCGGCGGGGAACCGCGCTCCCGGCAGCCGCGGTGCGGCGGCCGGGGACGCGGCTTCCGTGCCGCTCCGGCCGCTCAGTGCCCGGCGGGGACCGGGCTGTGGACGGTGCAGGTCCGGCTCTTGCCGCCCGGCTGGGTGCCGCAGGCCCAGGCGGTCTGGTCGCCGCTCAGCTCGGCCATCGGGGAGTAGACGTCGTTGCCCCAGTGCACCGGGGTGGCCTCGGCGGTGCCGCTGGAGTTGTTCACGTCCACGACCGCCTTGGGCTTCGCGTAGGTGATCCGTCCCCACGCGGCGCCGCAGGTCCTGCTGTACCGGAGTTCGATCACCATGTCACCGTTGCGGTCCAGGGCGAGCGTCTCTCCGTCCCGGGCGCATCCCATGGCTCCCGGGTCCTTGCCCGTGCAGCCGGCGTGGGTGCAGCCGACCTGGTCGGTGTGCGCGGAGGCGGCGGCTCCGGCCGCCCGGCCACCGACGGCGGCCGTGCCGCCCTCGTCGCCGTCCGAGACGTAGTGGCTGATCGCGAGGCCGGCGGCCGTCAGAGCGGCGCCCGCCGCCACGACCGCCGCGATCAGGAGCGGAGGCCGGCGGCGCCCCAGGGTCCGAGCAGTCCGAGGGTTCCCGGCGTCGGCGCCGGCGCCGGTGCCGGTGTCGGTGGCGGCGACAGGGGCGGCCGGATTCTCGGCCCCGTCCGACGCCGGCCCGGGTACGCCAGGCGCGGTCGACTCGGGTTCGGGGGCGGTCGGTTCGAGGTCGGGCGCGGATCCGGTCGGTTCGGCTTCCGGTGCGGGTTCGGGTGCGGTCGGCTCGGATTCCGGTGCGGGCGCGGTCGCTTCGCGCGGAGCCGGATCCTGGGCGGCGGCCGCCTCGGACCGCGCCGCTTCCGAGGCGTGTTCGTCCCCTCCCGCGGTGGCTCCGCGCGCCCGCTCGGCCCGTTCCCACAGTTCCAGCAGCGGCCTGGCGTCCGTCCGCGCGGCGCGGGCGAAGCTCTCCACGGCGCCGCGGGGCGGGAACTGCTTGCCATTGATCCAGCGTTCCCAGGACGACTTCGAGTAGTGCGTGAGCGCGCTGATCCGGGCGTAGCTGAGGCCGGATCGCTGCTTCAGCGCAAGCAGTTCCGCGTGCAGTACGGCAGTGGGGGCGGGCGAGGAGGAGGATACGGGGTTGGCTCTGTCGCTGTCGCTCACTGTGGGCCCGTTCGCTGATGGACCACCGGCCGCAGCCGAGGACACAGCGGCGGACCGGCACCCCTGCCGGCCCGCTGATGGACTTGCCCCCCGCCTCAGCCCGGTGCTCCGGTCCTGAAAGTCGAGAGGAAGCATACTGCCGCCGCAACGCGCCGCCACGGCGGCGCACGCTGCGGCGGCGGTGTTCGCCGACCCGCTCAACAGCCGGGCGGTACGGCTACTCGTAGTAGACGTGCGAGATCAGGCTGTGCCAGGTGTTCCGCCCCACGACGCCGTCGGCGCCGCCCGAAACCGCGTACCGGCTCTGGTACGTCACGACCGCGCCGTACGCCCTGGGCCCGAAGTCGCCGTCGACGAAGCGGGGTTGATCAGCGGTCGGGAGGATCTCAGCAGATCCAGAAGCCGCTGGTGTCCCAGGTGCTCCAGTTGTCCAGCTCCTTCCAGGTCTTCGGGCCGACGATGCCGTCCTGGGCGAGGCCGGCGCATCCCTGGAACTTGACGACGGCGTTGCGGGTGAGCCGGCCGAAGGCCCCGTCCTCGGCGAGGTTCACGTTCCGGACACTGTGGTTCAGCGCGCACTGCACGGCCTTGACGGCGATGCCTTGGTCGCCGTAACTCACCTCGGGTTCGTCGAAGGTGTAGGAGCCGCCGCAGTAGTTGCCCGGGGAGAGGGCGGAGGCACTGGTCGCGCCGCCGACGCCGATGCCGAGACCGGCGAGCAGCAGGAGTCCGGTGGTCGCGGCGGCGGTGAGTCTCGCGCGCATGGGTGTTTCCCTTCGGTGGATCGGTGGTGGATCGGCCGATCGGATGAGTGGCTGAGTGGCTGAGTGGACGGCCGGTGGGCTGGTGGGCCGGTGGAGCGGGTGGCTCCTGATTCCCGGTCCGGGGCGAGCCCGGACCGGGAATCAGGAAGAGGTCACGCCCCGGCGGGGGAGACGATCGCGTAGGCGCCGCGCGTGGCCGGGCTGAAGTGGTGGCGCATCACCTGGTCGTTGGAGTTGCCCTCGATGGTGTCGACCGTGCCGTCCGCGTTGGCCTTCTCGATGATGCCGACGTGGACACTGGTGGTGGTGCTCTGCGGTCCGCTGCCGAAGACGATGGCGTCACCGGGCTGGGGGTTGCTCAGGCCGCTGTGCAGCGTGCCGTTGCGCTGCCCGTAGTAGTAGAAGTCACCGCTGAACGCCGTGCTGAAGCTGACCCCGGCCTGCCGCCAGGTCCAGCTGGCGAACAGCGCGCACCAGGCCTCGCACGGGCCGTACGGGTTGCAGTTGTTGCCCCACTCGTGGACGCCGAGCTGGGAGCGGGCGGCCTGGACGATCTTGTCCCGGGCGCTGCCGGACAGCGGGGGGACGCTGGGCGTGCCGCCGCTCTCGCCGCCGGAGCTGCCGCCGCTCAGCTCGCGGGCGATCCCCATGGCCGCCATGGTCCGCGGGCCGGCGATGCCGTCGACGTCCAGGCCGTGGGCGCTCTGGTAGGACTTGACCGCGCTGAGGGTGGCGGTGCCGTAGTCGCCGTCGGCCGAGGTCCCGGCCTTGCTCTGCACCTGCTTGACCTTCGCGGCGAGCGCGGCGTCGGTCTGCGGGCCGGCGATGCCGTCGACGTCCAGGGCGTTGTCGCTCTGGAACGACAGCACCGCGTCCTTCGTTGCCGGACCGTAGACGCCGTCCACACCGTCGGCGGCCAGGTAGCCGAGGCCGACCAGGTTGCGCTGCAGCAGCTTGGTGTCGCTGTCGGAACCGGCGCCGCTGGAGGTGATGCGGTCGATGTTCATCGCGCCCATGGTCAGCGGGCCGGCGATGCCGTCGACGCCGAGGCCGTGCGCGCTCTGGTAGGACCTGACCGCGCTGAGGGTGCCGGTGCCGTAGTCGCCGTCGGCCGAGGTCCCGGCCTTGCTCTGCACCTGCTTCACCTTCGCGGTGAGCGCGCTCATGGTGGCGGGGCCGGCGTCGCCGTCCGCGTCCAGGCCGTTGTCGCTCTGGAAGTGACGCACCGATTCGGTGGTCTGGCTTCCGTAGATGCCGTCGACGGCGCTGAGCGGGGCGTAGCTGAGGCCGGCCAGGTCGCGTTGGAGCAGGCGGACGTCGGTCGCCGCCTGGGCCTGCGGTGCGGCCGGGCCGAGCAACAGGCCGACCAGGACCGCGGCGAGGGCGAGCACCAGTGAGGTGAGGGGTGCGCCGCCCGCACGTCCGGGGACGCGGAGGATCGTTGTGGACACGTGGATTCTCTCCCTGATGTCCCGGGGCATGCCCGGGGAGGGACGGATGGGGTGGTGGGGGGTGCCGGCCGGCGACGACCATCCTTGGACACGGCGCCACCGTCCCACCAGCTCGGACGGAAGGCTGGGACGCCGTGGGACGTCCCAGGCGGCTGACCTGCGGCTGAGTGGAGAGAAGGGACGGTGCGCGGTGCCGAGCCGGAGTGGGGAGGCGTACCTCTCGGCGGGGCAGGTCGCGCGGCTCGTCCGGTTGTCCGGCGATGCCGGGAGCGGCCGCGCGCAATGGGGGAGTCGTCCGGCGGCTCAGGCAAGCGGTCTGGCGGAATGGGGGAGTCGTCCGGCGACTCAGGCGAGCGGCTGGGCGGAATGGGGGAGTTGTCCGGCGGCTCAGGCGAGCGGCTGGGCGGAATGGGGGAGTCGTCCGGCGGCTCAGGCAAGCGGTCTGGCGGAATGGGGGAGTTGTCCGGCGACTCAGGCGAGCGGCCTGGCGGAATGAAGTTGTCCGGCGGAAGCGGGGGGAAGGCGTCGGACCGGGCCGCGAGGGCGTGGGCCGACCGTCCCGGAATCAGCGTTGTCCGATGGAGAAACAGCAGGTCAGAGTCTTGGGACGGTGGTCGGGTCACTGTGGGACGGCGTGCTGTTGTCCTGCGGACCACGGCTGTGGAACAGTCCTGACGACAGCGCGGACGGCGACCCGGTGCCCTCGCACCCGGCGCCCTCGTCCCGGGCCCTCCGCGGGGAGCCGGACACCCCGGCGTCTCTCGCGGCTCGTCGCGTGCACTCCGCCGCGTGTCTCCCCGAGCGTCCCGCGGCCTGACCCCGCCTCGACCTCTCCGTATCCCTCCGCACGAACAGGTGTCCCCCGATGGGCAAGAGACTCACCGCATTCGGCGTCGCCGCCGTCCTGGTGACCGGCACGGTCGTCGCGAGCGCGCCCGTGGCGTCCGCCATGACCACGCCCCAGGACTGCGGCATGTACTCCACGCAGGAACCACAGTTGAGTTACGGCGGCAGCGGCCCCGCGGTCAAGGCCCTGCAGTGCGAGCTGAACTCCGCGATGCGCGACACCGGCCTGACGGTCGACGGCGAGTTCGGCCCTCGGACCCGTGACGCGGTGCTCAGATTCCAGGGCGGCGCCTGCGCCGACGTCGGGGCCGACGGCATCGTCGGACCGAAGACGTGGGCCGCGCTCGACCTCTGGAGCGTGTACGGCGGCTACGTCTGCTGACAGTTCCCCCGCCCCGACAACCCCCCGAACACCTGAAGCGCTTCGGTACCACCGAAGCCCGAGTGAACAAGAGAGCCGTCATGCCCAGAAGACTCGTCACCCTCGCCACCGCCGCCGCCCTGACTCTCGGTGCGGGCGTGGCCGGCGCCGGAGCCGCCTCCGCGGCCCCCAGTTACCTGTACTGCGGCAAGCAGTACAGCTCCGCCGAGCCGGAGCTGGACTACGGCGACACCGGAGCCTCGGTGAAGGCCCTGCAGTGCCAGCTCAACGAGAACATGTCCGGCCCGGATCTCGCGATCGACGGCGTCTTCGGCGGGCTGACGTACAACGCCGTGATCAAGTTCCAGGGCTGTTTCAACCTCACGCCCGACGGCATCGTCGGTCCGAACACCTGGGCCGCGCTGGACGCGTTCAGCAACATTCCCGCCGAGGCGGAGCGCATCTGCTGACGCGCTTCGTGCCAGGGAGTGCGGGGCGCGGCCGGACACCGGCCGCGCCCCGCACCCCGTCCCGGGTCAGCCGAGGAGGGCGGCCAGGCGGCGCCACCCCTGCCTCGGCAGCTCGTCGCGGTCGCCGCTGCCCGTGACGACCTGGAGGGCCACGTGGTCCGCGCCGGCCGCGTGGAACTCCTCGACGCGCGCCCGGATGCGGGCGTCGTCGCCCCAGGCGAACACCGCGTCCACCAGGCGGTCGCTGCCGCCGTCCCGGACGTCGTCCTCGCTGAAGCCGAGGCGCAGGAAGTTGTCGGTGTAGTTCGGCAGCGCGAGGTACATCGCGAGGTAGCCGCGGGCGGTGGCCCGGGCCCGCTCGGGGTCCTCGTCCAGGACTACCTTGAACTCCGGTGCCAGCAACGGTCCTTCGCCCAGGATCTCGCGGGCGCGGGCCGTGTGCTCGGGGGTGACCAGGTACGGGATGGCGCCCGCCGCCCGGTTCCGGGACAGTTCGAGCGTCTTCGGGCCGAGCGCGGCCAGCACCCGGCGCGCCGCGGGCACCTTCGCGGCGTCCAGGGCGTCCAGATAGGCGACCAGCGCCGAGTACGGGCGGCGGTACTGCTCCGCCAGTTTGGCGTGGCTCACCCCGAGCCCGAGCAGGAACCGGCCGGGGTGGGCCGACTCCAGCTCGGCGAAGGCGGCGGCGCTCTCCTCGGCGTCGTACTGCCAGATGCTCTGGATGCTGGTGCCGACGGTCAGCGTCGACGTCGCCTCCAGCAGCGGGGCCGCGTGGTGCGGGGCGCTGCTGCCGCCGAGCCAGGCGGTGCCGTAGCCGAGCTCCTCCAGCTCGGCGGCGGCCTCGGCGATCTCGCCGCGCCGGGCGGGATCCTCCGAACGCAGGCCGACGCTCCACACGCCGTACCGTCCGACCGTTTCCTGCAGCGGGGCTGCCGTGTCGCTCATCGGTTTCATCCCTCCGGGCGGGGTCGCCGTGGTCGCGCGCGGTGATCGTCGCGCGTACAGCCAACCCCAACCCGGGGGACGGCACCGGTATTTCCGGCCGCCGCGGCGGGTCTCGCGGCGGATCAGGGGCGGGGTGCGGCACCGGTCCGGAGCGGAACCGGGCGGTGCTACTCGCCCAGGAACCGTTCCAGCGCCTCGACGACCAGCTGGTGGTCCCGCACCTGGGGCAGGCCCGACACCGTCACCGCGCCGATCACGCCGACGCCCTCGACGTCGATCGGGAAGGAGCCGCCGTGCGCCGCGTACGTGTCGGGGTCCAGGCGGGAGGACTCCTCGAACGTGGTGCCCTTGGCCCGGAAGCGGGCGCCGACCAGGTAGGAGGCCGCGCCGTAGCGCTCGACCACCCGGCGCTTGCGGGCGATCCAGGCGTCGTTGTCGGGGGTGGAGCCGGGCAGGGCCGCGTGGAAGAGCCGCCGGCCGGCGCGGTGGATGCCGATGGCGACCGGGGCCTGCCGCTGCCGCGCCATCTCCACCAGCAGCGAGCCCAGCGCCCAGGCGTCGTCCTCGGTGAACCGGCGGAAGACCAGGCGGCGTTGCTGCTCCTCCAGCTCCTCGATCGTGGGGGCGGCCGGGGCCTGGGCGGTGCGCGGGGTGTTCGTCACAGCGTCACCGTCACACCGTCGCGGGCGGAGCGGCGGGCCGCCTCCAGCACGTCGAGCGCGGCGGCGGCCTCACGGGCGGTCACCGGGTTGGGGGCGCCCTCGCGCAGGGCGGCGGCCACGGCGGCGTAGTACGCCGGGTAGTCGCCGGGCAGCGTCGGCACGGGACTGCCGCCGCCGGTCACGGGGGACTCTCCCGCGCCCAGGCGGCCCCACAGGGACTCCTCCTCCCTGCCCCACGCGTCGCCCTCGCCGCCCGGGCGCCGCCCGTCCCGCAGGGCCGCCTCCTGGGGGTCCAGGCCGTACTTGACGTAGCCCGCCTCGGAGCCCAGCACCCGGAAGCGCGGGCCGAGTTGGGCGGTCGTCGCGGAGACGTACAGGTGCGAGCGGACGCCGCTCGCGTGCGTGAGCGCGAGGAACGTGTCGTCGTCGGCCTCGGCTCCCGCGCGGCGCACGACCGTCTCGGCGTACACCTGGGCGACCGGGCCGAACAGGACCAGGGCCTGGTCGACGACATGGCTGCCGAGGTCGTAGAGCAGGCCGCCGATCTCCGCCGGGTCGCCGGACTCGCGCCAGCCGCCCTTGGGCCGCGGGCGCCACCGCTCGAAGCGGGACTCGAACCGCCACACGTCGCCCAGCGCGCCCTTGGCGACCAGCTCGCGCAGGGTCAGGAAGTCGTTGTCCCAGCGGCGGTTCTGGAAGACGGACAGCAGCAGCCCGCGCTCCTCGGCGAGGTCGGCGAGGGCGCGCGCCTCGGCCGCCGTGCCGGCGAGCGGCTTGTCCACGACCACCGGCAGGCCGGCCTCGAGCGCCGTGCCGGCGAGCGGGACGTGCGTCTTGTTGGGCGAGGCGATGACGATCAGGTCGAGTTCGCCGGCGCGGGCGAACAGTTCGTCGGCGTCGGCGGCCGTGCGGACGTCCGGGAACTCCGCCCGGGCCTGGGCCTGCCGTTCCTCGTTCGAGGTGACGACCGTGTCGAGGACCAGGCCCTCGGTCGCGGCGATCAGCGGGGCGTGGAAGACGGAGCCGGCGAGGCCGTAGCCGACCAGGCCGACGCGGAGTGGGGCACCGGGTGCGGTGCCGGTGAGGGGGCCAGTCATGCCTTCCACTTTCGCAACGCTGTTGCCAAAGTGCAAGCGCGGGGGAGAATGAAGGGGGAGCCGAGCGGGTGAGGTCGTCGGCTGACGGCTGACGGCTGTCCGCCGGCCGACGGCTGTCCGCCGGCCGCCGGCCGACGGCCGACGGTCGGCCGGCGGTCGTACGGCTCTTGAGCGATGCGGGTGCGGAAGGCGGGGTGCGCGATGACGGCGGGGAGCGGGACGCGAGCGGGGAGCGGGACGGCCGGGGGCGGTGGGGCCGGCGGCGCGGGGGTGAACCTCCTCGGGCTGCGCAGCCACAACACCGCGCTGGTGCTCGATCTGCTGCGCGGGGCGGGCGCGGACGGGATCAGCCGGCTGGAGCTCGCCGAGCGCACCGGGCTCACCCCGCAGGCCGTCAGCAAGATCACCGCGCGGCTGCGCGAACGCGGGCTCGCGGCGGAGGCGGGCCGGCGGGCGTCCACCGGCGGCAAGCCGCGCACGGTGCTGCGGCTGGTCCCGGAGGCCGGGCACTCGGTGGGCGTGCACGTCGACCGGGACGAGGTGCGGGCCGTGCTCGTCGACCTGAACGGCACGGTGGTCGGCGAGCGGCTGCGCCCACTGCGCCTGGACGCGCGGGCGGGAGCGGAGACGATCGTGGAGGAGGTGGCCGTGCCGGCCGAGGAGCTGGTGGCGCGGGTGCTCGGCGCGGCCTCCCCGTGTGCGGCGTCCGCCGCGTCCCTGGTAGGGGTCGGCGTGGCGCTGCCCGGGCCGCTCGACCACCGGAGCGGGGTGCTGCACCGGGTCACCGGGTTCCCGCAGTGGGACGGGTTCCCGCTGCGGGACGCGCTCGCGCGGCGGCTCGGGGTGCCCGTCGTGGTCGACAAGGACACCAACGCCGCGGCCCTCGGTCTCGCGCTCGCCGCCACCGACGAGGACGGCGGCGGCTCCTTCGCCTACGTCCACCTCGGTACGGGACTGGGCGCCGGGCTGGTGATCGGCGGCGACGTGCACCGGGGGGCGCGGACCGGGGCCGGGGAGTTCGGGCACCAGGTGATCCGGCTGGACGGTCCGCCGTGCGGGTGTGGCGACCGGGGGTGCCTGGAGGCGCTGTGCCTGGCGGCCGTGGAGCGCGGGGACGTCGAGGAGGCCGCCCGGGTGCTGGGGGTGGGGGCCGCCAATCTCGTGGGACTGCTCGACATCGACCTGGTGCTGCTGGGCGGCCGTACGGTCGCGGCGGCGCCCGGGGTGTTCGCGGCGGGAGTGGGGGAACGGGTCTCCGCGCGGGTCCGGCGCGAGGGGCTGCCGGCGGACGCGGTGCCGGTCCGGGTCGTGCCGGGCGGGGCACGGGTCGTCGCGGAGGGCGCGGCCCAGCTGTTGCTGGCGCCGGTGTTCGGGCGGGGGGCGGGGTGAGGAGCGCCCGACGGGGCGTCCCCGTCGGACCCTTCACACCACCGGACCGCTGACGCCACCGGACCGCTCATGCCTGAAGCACCCGCGGCCCAGCCCCCGAGCCGCCGTCGTCGGAGTGTCCGCGCGGGAGTGTCCGTGCCGGAGTCCGCGCCGGAGCGTCCCTGCCGGAGCGTCCCTGCCGGAGCGTCAGCGCCGGAGTGTCCGTGCCGGAGTCCGCGCCGACGCGCCCGCCGCTGGAGTGCCCGCCCGCCGCTGGAGCGCCCCGCCCCGGTCTGCGACGATCCCCGGGTGGACTACCCCAATGACCAGGCCCCCGGCGCCCCGGTCCGTTCCGGCATCCCGGAGCACGGCCGGATCCCCAAGTACTACGCGGTGAAGGCGAGGATCGACCGCCTCGTCGGCGAGCTGGGGGAGGGCAGTCCGATCCCCACCGAACGCGACCTGTCCGAGGAGTACGGGGTCGCCCGCGAGACCGTGCGCCAGGCGCTGCGCGAGCTGGTGCTGGAGGGCAAGCTGAGGCGGCGGGGCCGGGGCACGGTGGTCGCCGGGCCCAAGCTGGAGCAGCCGCTGTCCCTGGCCAGCTACACCGAGGGCGTGCGGCGGCAGGGCCGTACCCCCGGCCGGACCCTCGTCTCCCTGGACCGCTTCCCCTGCCCCGACGCCCTCGCCGCCGAGACCGGGCTCAGCCGGGGGGAGCCCGTCTGGCACCTGGAGCGGGTGCTGCTCGCGGACGACGAGCGGGTCGGCCTGGAGAGCACCTACGTGGCGGTGGCCCGCGTGCCCCGGCTGGACGCCGACTTCGACCCCGACTCCTCCTTCTACGCCTACCTGCGCGGCCTCGGTCTCGCCTTCGGCGACGCCGACGAACGCATCGAGACCGTCCTCGCCACTCCGCGCGAGGCCCTGCTCATCGGCACCCCGCCCGCGCTGCCCATGCTGCTGATCCACCGCGCCTCGCGGGACCCGGAGGGCCGGCCGCTGGAGCGGGTGCGCAGCCTGTACCGGGGCGACCGGTTCTCCTTCAGCGCCCGGCTGCACGGCTGAATCCGGCCACCGTCGCCGACTGAGAGAAAGGCCACTCCCACGGGGGATCGACATCACGAAGAGGTAACGGGTCTAGCCCAATAGTGATGGCTCGTTCAGGCTCTCGTTGTCAGCCGGACTCTTCCGGTTTCCCCCGTACGAGGAGCGTTGCCGTCGTGAAAGTGACAGTCGTCGGAGCCGGCGTGGTGGGCACCATGCACGCCTGGCAAGCAGTGGAGCGCGGCCACGAGGTCGTGCAGATCGAGCGCGAGGCCGAGGCGCGCGGCGCGTCGCTGCGCAATTTCGGCCAGATCTGGGTGAGCGGCCGGGCGGGCGGCGAGGAGCTGGAGACCGCCCTGCGGGCCCGCGAGATGTGGGAGGAGATCGGCGCCCGGGTGCCCGCGCTCGGCTTCCGCGCCAACGGCTCCCTCACCCCCGTACGCGGCGATCTCGAACGGGCCGTCGCCGAGGCCGCGGTCGCCCGCCCGGACGCCGCCGCCCGCGGCCACAAGCTGCTCACCCCCGCCGAGGCCCGCGCCCTGAACCCCGCCCTGCGCGGCGCGTTCGACGCGGCCCTGTACTGCGAGCGCGACGCCGCCGTCGAACCGCGCACCGCCCAGCTCGCCCTGCGCGCCGAACTGCTCAGGCAGCCGAACTACACCTTCCTGCCCGGGCGCGAGGTCCGCGAGGTCGTCGGCGAGGGCGCCGTCCGCGACGACCACGGCGACGTGCACGAGGCCGACGTGGTGGTGCTGTGCACGGGCGCCTGGCTCGGCGGGCTCGTCCGCGAGCTGGCCGGCCCGGACCTGCCGGTGCGGCGCGTGCGCCTGCAGATGATGCAGACCGACCCGCTGGGCGAGCCGCTGACCACCTCGGTCGCGGACGCCGACAGCTTCCGCTACTACCCGGCGTACGCCTCCGGCGCCCTGGACGCGCTCGACGCGGCGCAGCCGCAGCCGGAGACCGCCGCCGCGCACCGGATGCAGCTGCTCATGGTGCAGCGCGCCGACGGCGGACTGACCATCGGCGACACCCACGAGTACGAGCACCCGTTCGCCTTCGACACCGTCGAGGACCCCTACGACCACCTCGCCGAGGTCGTCGAGTCCCTCCTCGGCCGCCCGCTGCCGAAGATCCGCCGCCGCTGGGCGGGCGTGTACGCGCAGTGCACCGACCCCTCCCGGGTGGTGCACCGGCAGCAGGTGGACGACGGGGTGTGGCTGGTCACCGGGCCCGGCGGGCGCGGCATGACCTGCTCCCCGGCGATCGCCGAGAAGACCGCCGACGAACTGGGCTGGTGAGAAGGAAAATGAGCGACGAGCACACCACCGACACGCCTCAGAACACCGACAGCACCATCAGCGCCGACCGCACCGTCAGCGCCATCGGCACCGGCAGCACCGACGGCCCCGGCATCCGCCTCGTCGTCCTCGACATGGCCGGCACCACTGTCGCCGACGGCGGCCTGGTCGAGCGGGCCTTCGCCGCGGCCGCCGCCGAACTGGGCGTGGAGCCCGGCTCCGCCGACCACGCCGACAAGCTCGCCTACGTCCGCGCCACCATGGGCGAGTCGAAGATCTCCGTCTTCCGCCACCTGTTCGGCGCCGAGGACCGCGCCCGGAAGGCGAACGCCGCCTTCGAGCAGGCGTACGGCGAGCTCGTGGACGGCGGGCTCGTCGCCGAGATCCCCGGCGCCCGCGAGGCGATCGAACGGATCCAGGCCGACGGCCGCACCGTCGTCCTGACCACCGGTTTCGCCCGGGTCACCCAGGACGCGATCCTCGGCGCGCTCGGCTGGCGCGACCTCGTGCCGCTCACCCTGTGCCCGGCCGACGCGGGCGGCCGCGGCCGGCCGTACCCCGACATGGTGCTCACCGCCCTGCTGCGCACCCGGGCCGCCGACTCCGTGGCCGAGGTCGCCGTCGTCGGCGACACCGGTTACGACGCGCTCAGCGGCGTACGCGCCGGCGCGGGCCTGGTCGCCGGGGTGCTGACCGGGGCGCACGCCGAACCCGACCTGCGCGCCGCCGGCGCCACCCACATCCTGCCCTCCGTGGCCGCCCTTCCCGCCCTGCTCCGAGGAGAACGATGACATGAGCATCCGCTTCGACTCCGTCACGTTCGACTCCGTCACGGTCGCTACGACGGCAACGTCGTCCTCGACTCGCTCGACCTCACCGTCGCGCCCGGCGAGGTGATGGCGCTCCTCGGGCCGTCCGGGTCCGGCAAGACCACCGCGCTGCGGGCGGTCGCCGGGTTCGTACGGCCCGCGTCGGGGCGGGTGCTGCTCGGGGGGCGGGACGTGACGGACCTGCCGCCCCACCGGCGGGGTCCCGCCCCGCCTCTGGGCGTTCCCCCCCCGGTCGCCCTGCTCTCCGTGCGCGCCTACACCGCCGACGTCCCCTCCCGCACCGAGACGGTCGCCCTCCAGGTCCCCTCGGGCGCGACGACGGCCCGCGTCCGGTTCCGTCACACCGGCGGCAACAACTGGTACTGGGTGGTCGACGGTGTGAAGATCACACAGTCCTGATCGAGCCGGGGCCGTCCGCGGCCGGTGCTGGCTAGGCTGGGGGCGTCGGTACGCCGTGGTTCCGGCGCCCCCGCTCGACGACCGCACGCACGCCAGGAGACGTACAGACATGGCAGACCGCAAGCCCATCGAGTCGTGGCTCACCGACATGGACGGCGTCCTGATCCACGAGGGCGTTCCGATCCCCGGCGCCGACGCCTTCCTCAAGAAGCTGCGGGACTCCGGCCGGCCGTTCCTCGTCCTCACCAACAACTCGATCTACACCCAGCGCGACCTGCACGCCCGGCTGCTGCGCATGGGCCTGGACGTGCCGGTGGACAACATCTGGACCTCCGCGCTGGCCACCGCCCAGTTCCTGGACGACCAGCGGCCCGGCGGCAGCGCCTACGTGATCGGCGAGGCCGGCCTGACCACCGCGCTGCACGACGTCGGCTACATCCTCACCGACCACGACCCCGACTTCGTGATCCTCGGCGAGACGAGGACGTACTCCTTCGAGGCGCTGACGAAGGCGGTACGGCTGATCAACGACGGGGCCCGGTTCATCGCCACCAACCCCGACAACGTCGGCCCCTCCGTCGAGGGAGACCTGCCCGCCACCGGTTCCGTCGCCGCCCTGATCACCGCGGCGACCGGCCGCAAGCCGTACTTCGTCGGCAAGCCCAACCCGCTGATGATGCGCGCCGGGCTGAACGCGATCGGCGCCCACTCGGAGACCTCCGCGATGATCGGCGACCGGATGGACACCGACGTGCTGGCCGGTCTGGAGGCCGGCATGCGCACGTTCCTCGTCCTCACCGGGGTCACGCAGCCCAAGGACGTCGACCGCTACCCGTTCCGGCCCTCCGAGGTCATCGACTCGATCGCGGACCTGGTCGACCGGATCTGACGGGCGGGGAGCCCGCCCGTCACCCGTTCGGCGCAGTACCGGCCCGTCACGGGGTGCGGGACCGGCACCCGGGAGGTCTCCTGTCAGCGGAGGTCTCACGATGGGTTCACTGCGCCTGACCGTCTGCGCGGGGCTGCTGGTGGCCGGCGCCTTCGCCCCGGCGCTCGACACCGCCGGCGCGGGCAGCCCGGCGGACCGGACGGCCGGGGCCGCCCCGAGCGGCGTCCCGGTGACCCCGTCGTCCCCCGCCGCCGACGGGAAGGCCACCGTCGTACCGCGGCCGACCCGGCCGGCTCCGTCGGCGTCTCCGGGCGGGCACGCCGTGCCGGAGACCCCCGGCACGGCGCACGCGGTGACCGGACTCGTCCTCGCGGCCGCCGCCGCGGCCGCGGTCGTCCTCCTGCCCAGGGCGGCCGGTCCCGGCCGGCCGCGCCGGGGACCGCACTGAGGGAGCGATCAGCATGTCCGACACCGACACCGAAGAACGCCCGTACGGCACCGGACGCCTCCTGACCGGGACGGCCTGGCTGGTGCTGCTGCTCGGGCTGTGGCTGTGGGGCGGCCGGCGGGCCGACGTGCCGTCCGGGCCGGTCGGCCCGGCCACCGGGGACATGGCCGCCGCCGGCCGCCCCGCCCAGGACGCGCCCACGCCCCGCGCCGCACGGCCCCCCACCCGCCCCTCCGGCACCATCCCCGCCCTCCCGTCACCCGTGTCGGTGCACCTCCTGCGAACCGGCCCCTGACCCGGTCCCGCCTGGCAGCATGGACGCGGGCCGCACGGCCGAGCGCACCAGGGGAGTCGCATGCACCGCACGAGGGGGGCCCGCCCGCACGTCCCGGTGGCCGGGGCACGGCTGTCCGCGGTGCTGCTGGGCGCGGCGCTGCTGATCACCACCGGGTGCTCCTCGGACGACGCGGGCGCGGGCCACGGCGGGGCGGGTGCGGCGATCACCCAGCGGCCCGACGGGAGCGACCCGTTCTGGGTCGACCCGGACAGCGCGGCGGCCCGGCAGGTCGCCGCCTACGCCGAGGCGGGACGCCGGGCCGACGCCGAGCGCATCCGGCGGATCGCCGAGCAGCCGACCGGCGAGTGGATCGGCCCGGACGCCCCCGAGCGGGAGGCGCGCGGCTTCACCGAGGCCGCCGCGCGGGCCGGCCGCACCGCGCTCCTCGTCCTCTACGACATCCCGCACCGCGACTGCGGCCAGTACTCGCGAGGCGGCGCCGCCGACGGCGACGGCTACCGCGCCTGGATCGACGCTGTCGCCCGCGGCATCGGCGACCGCGCCGCCACCGTCGTCCTCGAACCGGACGCCGTGCTGCACCTGGTGGACGGCTGCACCCCCGAGGAGTTCCAGGAGGAGCGCTACGACCTCCTCGCCGGCGCCGTCACCACGCTCAAGTCCCTGAAGAACACCCGGGTCTACCTGGACGCCGGGAACGCCGGCTGGGGCCACCCCGACCAGATCCACGAACCGCTGCGCCGTGCCGGCGTCGACCGCGCCGACGGTTTCGCCGTCAACGTCTCCAACTTCTACTCCACCGAGGACTCCCTCGCCTACGGCAAGCGGCTCTCCGCGAAGGTCGGCGGCAAGCACTTCGTCATCGACACCAGCCGCAACGGCAACGGCCCCTACACGACGGGCGATCCGGAGGAGCGCTGGTGCAACCCGCCCGGCCGCGCCCTCGGCGAGCCGCCCACGACGCGCACCGCCGACCCCCTCGTCGACGCCTACCTGTGGATCAAGCGCCCCGGCGAGTCCGACGGCACCTGCAAGGGCGGCCCGAAGGCGGGGCAGTGGTGGGAGACGTACGCGCTGGAGCTGGCGCGAGACGACGAGTGACCGTCCTCGTACGCGCCTCGGGGCTCCCGCCACGCGGCGGGCGCCCCGAGTGGCCCTAGAGAACCTTCACCCACCGCGCCTTGCTGGGCGTGCCCCGGTCGTCGTCCACGAACAGCATGTACCAGCCCGACCGCACCAGGTTCCGGTTCTTCGGCACCGTCACCGTGACCGTGTCGCCGGACGCCGTGAAGTCCAGCGCGACGGACCGCTGGTCGACGTCCGTGACGTGCGTGGACGCACTGGGCCGGATCAGCCGCGCCTTGCGGATCGAGGCGGCGTGCCGTGAGGTGAAGGTGGCGGAGGCGCCGCGCGCGACGGTCCTCGGGCCGCCCGACAGGGAGGGCCGCGAGTCCCGGTACAGGTACGGCGGCGTGTAGATCTCGATGCGCTGCTCGAAGGCGCCGGGTCTGGTGCCGGCCTTGTCGCCGTAGAGCGGGTCGGAGCCGAAGAACATCACCCGGCCGTCCGGCAGCAGGATCGAGCCCGCGTGGTAGTCGCGGCCCACCAGCGGGTCGGCGACCCGCCGGAAGGTGTCGGTCCCCGGGTCGTACAGCCGGGCCTGGAGGATGTCGGAGTCGCCGCGGCCCCGGTAGTCCCGCGAGCCGCCGGAGACCAGCACCGAGTCGTCCGGGAGGATCGAGGTCTGCGGGTAGCGGGTGCCCTCGTCCAGCGACGGGCCGTCCGTGAAGCGCGGGTCGCGCGCCTTCAGGTCGACGATCCGGGTCCTCCGGCTGGACAGCCGCGACTCGCCGACCCCTCCGCCGCCGACGACCAGGTACCTCTGGTCCTGCGCGGGCGGCAGCGGCACCGTCGCGGAGGTCTCCATCATGTTCGCGTCGCTCAGCCCGGGCACCTCGGTGAACCCGTTGCCGGCCACGTCCCAGATCCCGGGGGCGCGTCCGACGTCGTCGGGGCCGTAGCCGGCGTTGGAACCGGAGTAGAAGAGCCTGCCGTCCGCCATCAGGAACAGCGCCGGGTAGGTCGGGAACTGGCGGGTCTTCGCGGTGTACGTCCACTTGCCGGTCCTCGGGTCGAAGATCTCGTTCTTGCCCGGGACCAGCTGGCCGATGTCGTCGAGGCCCGAGACGCCGAGGACCCTCCCGTCGCCCAGGGTGGTGAGCGTCGGGTACCAGCGGGCCTCGTGCATCGGATCGACCTCGATGTACTTCTCGGCCACCGGGTCGAACTCGTAGGCGTCCCGGATCCCCTGGAAGTCCTTCTTGTCCAGGGCGAGCTTCTGTGCGATGCCGTAGGTGTTGCGGGCGTCCGCCCCCGTCAGGCCCTGGATCCGGTAGTTGTCCTGGACGCCGGTCTCGTACCGTGCGCCGCTCCTCGGCGCCTCGACGTAGATCCGGCCGAGGCCCGGGGTGTTGCCGAGGAACCGGCCCGTCCTGTGGTCGAAATTCTTCTTCGCGCGCGGCACCAGCACCGGGTCCTTGGAGACGAACGTCTTCCCGCCGGCCCGGCCGGTGAACACGGTGCCGGCGGGCAGGGTGACCGGCTTGTCCGGGTTCTCGTTGTGCACGATCATCAGGCCGCCGGCCTTGGTGACGTCGCCCTTCAGCTTCTCGTAGCGCTTGGTGCCGCCCGCGATCAGGACGGAGCCGTCGGCGAGCTGGGTGTGGCCCGTGCAGAACAGGTCGGTGGGCGTGGGCACCTTCTTGACCGTGCCCTTGACCGGGTCCCAGATCCGCGAGTCGAACCTCCTGGCGTCGAAGTTCGCCTGGTTGTTGCCCGACCCGGCCACCAGCAGGACCTTCCCCGTGTGCAGCAGCACGGCGTGGATGGTGTCCTGCCGGTACCCCTCGGGGAACTCGACGATGTCCCAGTGGCCGTTGGCGGCCTTGTACTCCGGCTCGTTGATCTTGTACTCGTGATAGCGCTCCGTGCCGAAGCGGTAGAGCCAGGGCCCGTTCGTCCCGGCCAGCGCGAGCACCGCCACCGCGCCGATCCCGAGCCGGCGGGCACGGCGGAGGCCGGCCTGCTGCTCCCTCATCCCTCACGCCCTCCCGGCCCCGTGGCGTGGGCGGCGTACGCCGGCGGCACGGCGTCGTGCGGCCCGGAGGGCACGGGCACCGGCGGGGGCGGGGCCTCGGCGGTCGCGGGCCCGCGCCGGTCGCGGCGCGGCGTCCACCACCGGACGAGGATCGGCGCGGCGGTGATGAGCAGGGCCAGCGAGGCCCAGGTGATCATCGCCGGGTGCAGGTGCCCGAGGGCGGCGCCGGCGACGATCGAGCCCCCGAAGACCAGGATGAAGAACCAGTGCGCGCGGAAGGTGCCGAACAGCGTGTCGGGACTCGCCGAATCGCCCTTCGGGGTCACCACGAACCCGCTCCCGCGGCGCAGCACCGCGTCCGCCAGCGAGCGGGCGTAGATCGGCGCCGACATCGCCGACATCACCATGCCGGCCACCCCGCCGGATCCCTCCGGTTCGTGCGGGGAGACGTTGTGCCGGCGGTTCCAGACGTACAGGCCGATCTGGAGCGCGGAGGCGTTGCCGTACAGCATCAGCCACACCGTCGGGTCGATGTCCACGCCCGAGGCGCCCAGGCCCAGGAAGAGGGCGCAGCTCAGCGCGGCCAGGATCCAGTTGAGGGCCGACAGCGGATAGAAGATGATCATCATGGTGTAGTTGAGGAGCCGGCCCGGCGGAAGCGAGCCGAAGCCCTTCCAGTACTGCTTGAGGATGGTCTCGTACGTCCCGCGTGACCAGCGCAGCTGCTGGGTGAAGAAGTCCGTCCAGGACACCGGGCCCTCGCCGACGGCGAGCACGTCGGGGGTGTAGACCGACTTCCACCTGCGGCCGGTCGCCGGGTTCTTGGCGCGGTGCATCTCGAAGCCGGTGGCCATGTCCTCGGTGATCGAGTCGTACAGGCCGCCGATCTGCTTGATGGCGCTGATCCGCACGGCGTTGGAGGTGCCGACGAACATGGGCGCGCCGTAGCGGTTGCCGGCGCGCTGGATGAGGGCGTGGAAGAGGAACTGCTGCGACTCGGCGGCCTTGGTGACGAAGGTGTCGTAGTTGCCGTAGACCTGCGGGCCGATGACGAAGCCGACGTCCGGGTCGCGGAAGTAACCGAGCATCCGCTCCAGGTAGTTGGGCAGCGGTACGTGGTCGGTGTCGACGGAGGCGAAGAAGTCGTACGCGTCGCCGTGCGCCTGGAGCCAGGCGTTGTAGTTGCCGTGCTTGGTCCGGGCGCGGTGCGGGCCCTCGGGCCGGTTCCAGCGTGCGACGCCCTTGCGGGTGAAGTGGTGCACGCCCAGGCGCGCGCAGACCGCCTTCACCTGCGCGTCGTCGCCCTCGTCGAGCAGCCAGACGTGCATGACGCCCCGGTGGCGCAGCCGTACGGCCGCCCGGAGGGTCCGGGTGACCATCTCCAGCGGTTCCTTGCCGGGCACGTAGCTGGTGAGGAAGGCGATCCGGGTGCCGGCCTCGGACACCACCGGGACCGGGTCGCGGGCGACCAGGGTGGCGTGCGCGTTGGACAGCACGTTCAGGCAGCGGAACAGCTCGATGAGGCCGATGGCGACGAGCATCACGACGTCGAGGACCGGCAGGAAGCCGTACGCCGGGTGGTCGCGCTCGGTCCAGTGGGCCGGCCTCATCAGCCAGGCCAGCAGGCCCAGGGAGAGCAGCGGGGCGGCGGCCAGCATCAGTGCGACCCGCAGGCGGTGCGGCTCCTGCGAGAGCAGCGAGCGGTAGCGCACCCGGTAGGGCCGGTCGGGGTCGGGCCGGGTGAGCGGTCCGGCCAGGCGGCTGTAGTGCTCGTAGTCGTATCTCGGCAGGGTGCCGCGGACCGTGTGCGGGTCCCCGGCGCTCCCCGTGGGCCGCGGATCGTGCCGGTGCCGGGCGCCTGTCGGCGTCGACGTCATGAGTCGTCCCCCCACACGCGAGGTCGAGCGCGTGTTGATCGGTGTCCTGCCGGTTGCATGGCTGCCCCCCTCGGCGGCCGTCGACGCGACGAGGTTCCTTCTCCCCACCCATCGGGCAACAGGCCCAAACGGCTGTTCGAATCTTCTGGCGCCGCCAACTACCGCGAACCGGCGATGACTTGGCATTCCGGGTTCTACGGTGTATATCGTGATCGCAACACACGAAAAGTGGATCTGACCGGTCAGATGTACGCAAGGTGCGTAGGTGCGCATGAGTGCGAGCGAGGAGGGGTGCGGGGGCCCGTCGAGGGGGTGGCGGAGTGCGCGCGGGGGAGAGCGAAAGGCCCCTCGCTCGCGCGAGGGGCCTTGCCCGGGGGATATGGGTGGCGGGGCCCCCGCCGCGCGCGGCGCGGCCGCGCGGAAACAGAGATGGCGGGTCTTGTTCGCGCTTTCCGCGAACAGGACCCGCCATCGTCATCGTGCGCCGCCAGGGACTCGAACCCCGGACCCGCTGATTAAGAGTCAGCTGCTCTAACCAACTGAGCTAGCGGCGCCTGCTGACATCCGTAACTCTACAGGATTCCGTGTGGTGGTCCTGACCACTGGCGGTGGACGTCAGGGGTGTCCTGTGGCATCCCGGCGGCCCGGATACATCCTTCTGGTCGTCAGACATGCGTACTTTCACCCCTGTTGTGACACTGATCAACGTGCACAGATCCGGACAAGTCCGTATGGAGTGTGACGTGGATCGCATGGATTCCCCGGCCGACCTGGCGAATCGTTCCGTCTCCCGGCTCATCCAGAACGAGGTCACCACCGAGATCCCCGTGCACCTCCTCTTCCGCGACGACCCCGACCCCGGGCGCCGCGATCCCCGTCCGGCCCCGGTGGCGCTGGGGCCCGCCGTGGTGGGCAGCAGGCGCGGCACGGGCGAGCAGCCGCGCTCCCGGCGCCGGGTGCCCGGGCCCGCCGGTCCGGCGCCTGAGCCGGACCCGGCCCTGGTGGAGCGGCCGGCGCGGGTGCTGCCGGGGGTGGTCGGGGTGCTCGCCGGGGCCTGCGGGGCGGCGGGCTGCGTGGTCACCTCCTGGTGGGCGGGCGTGCTGCCGCCCCTCGCGCAGGGCCTGCCGCTGCCCGGGGGTGCGGGCGCCGGGCTCGGCCTGCCCCAGTGGGCCGCGTACGCCGGCGCCGGCGCGCTCGGGCTCGCCGGCTTCGGCGGGCTGACCCGGGGGCCGGCCGGGCGGGCGTGGGTGCTCGGACTGTACGGCCGCTACCGGGGGACCGTCCGGCGCACCGGGCTGTTCTGGGCCAATCCGCTGGTGCGGCGCCGCCGGGTCGACGTGCGGCTGCGGCACTGGCGCAGCGAGCCGATGCCGGCCGCCGACGCGGGCGGGATCCCGCTGCGGGTGGCGGTCCTCGTGGTGTGGCGGGTGCGGGACACCGCGCGGGCCGTGCTCGGCGTCGACGACCATGAGGCGTATCTGCGCCGGTGCGTGGAGGCGGCGCTCGCGCGGGTGCGGCCGGCGGCGCCGGGCGGCTCGCGCGGGGCGGCGGAGGCGACCGGGGACGCGCTGACGCGGCTGGTGGCGCGGGAGACGGAGGCAGCCGGGCTGGAGGTGTACTCGGTGCGGCCGGCCCGGGTCGAGTACGCCCCCGAGGTCGCCGATGCCATGCACCGGCGCGGCGTGGCCGCGCTGGACGCCCGGGACCGGGCCGGCGCGCTCACCTCGGTGGTGGACTCGGTCGAGGACACGGTGACCCGGCTGACCACGCGCGGACTGGTCGATCTCGACGACGGCGAACGCAAGGTGCTGGTGCGGGACCTGACGGTGGCGTTCTGCGCGGGACGCCGGGAAACCATCCCGTGATTGGTATGGACATGTTCAAGTAGTCCCCATAATCTGAGACTTGGTCTAGACCAACGAACGCAGCACAGTCCTGCTCACCGAACCTCCCCACACGTTCACCAGGAGCGACTACATGCGGACCAAGGCCAAGCTGTACGCGGCCGTGCTGGGCCTCACCACCGCCGGAGCGTTCGCGCTCTCCACCGGTGGCGCCAGCGGCCACGGGTACACCGATCTCCCCATCAGCAGGCAACTGCTCTGCGCCAACGGCACGGTGAAGGGCTGCGGCGAGATCCAGTGGGAGCCGCAGAGCGTCGAGGGCCCCAAGGGCTTCCCGGCGTCCGGACCGGCCGACGGGCACATCTGCTCGGGCGGCCTGGACCGGTTCGGCCAGCTCGACGGCGCCCGCACCCCCAAGGGCGCGGCGTGGCCCACCACGAAGGTCACCGGCGGCCAGAGCTACACCTTCCGCTGGCAGTTCGAGGCACGGCACGCCACGACCGACTTCAAGTACTACGTCACCAAGCAGGGCTGGAACCAGGACCACGCCCTGACCCGGGCCGACCTGAACACGACCCCGTTCCTGACGGTCCCCTACGGCGGCAAGCAGCCGCCGGCCACCCTCAGCCACAGCGGGATCCTGCCGTCCGGTCTGAGCGGCCACCACGTCATCCTCGGCGTCTGGACCATCGCCGACACGGGCAACGCGTTCTACGCCTGCTCCGACGTCACCTTCTGACCCCGCGGACTCTGAGCATCGCTTGAGCTCCCCGGAAGGCCGGCGTGGGTATTTTCCTCCCACACCGGCCGACCGGGGCCGGGCGCGGAGTCCGGGGGGAACCATGGAAGCGCTGTTCTACGTCGTGCCGACGCTCATGATCGCCTGCGCGGTGTCCGCGCTGGTGGCGATCACCAGGCGCGCCCGCGAGATGCGCGGCGCCTGGGACGGGGGAGAGACGGCCGAGGCCCGGTGCCTGAGGACGTACACCACGGCCAGCGGCGGCGGGGACACCTCCGTGAGCACGACCGTGCACCACGTCTACGAGTTCCGCACGCGCGAGGGCCGGGGCGTCCGGTTCGAGGAGGCGGGCGGGCCGGCGACGATCGTCGAGGGCGACATCGTCCCCGTGCGCTACCAGGCCGCACGTCCCGAGCGGGCGACGGCGCACGCTCCGGCGCGCGGGCGGCTCGCGGCGGAACAGGGCTGCGTGTTCGCCTTCCTCGGCGTGTTCATCACCGGCTGCCTGGCCTTCATGGCCGTGGTCCACACCGCGTTCTCGATGACGGACGACTTCATGCCGTGACGGCGGCGCGGCGCGGCCGCGCGGAAACAGAGATGGCGGGTCTCGTTCGCGCTTTTTCCGCGAACAGGACCCGCCATCGTCATCGTGCGCCGCCAGGGACTCGAACCCCGGACCCGCTGATTAAGAGTCAGCTGCTCTAACCAACTGAGCTAGCGGCGCATGACTCCCGCCCTCCGCTTTCGCGGCCGGCGACGAAGAAAATACTACCCGGTTCCCAGGGGTGCTCGTGACCACCCGTCCGTGAGCCGGATCGCCAGCGCCAGCAGCACGGGCGCCGAGTGCCGGCTGAGTCCTTCGGCGGCCCGGCGCAGCCGGTGGGCGTGCTCGGCCGGCAGCGACAGCGCCAGGCAGCCCACGGCGGTGCCGGCCCGGACCGGCACCGCCGCGCAGACCGTGCCGATCGCGTACTCCTGGAGGTCCAGCACCGGCGCGGCCGGCGGCTGGGCGGCCAGGCGGGACAGCAGCAGCTTGTCGCTGGTGATGGTCCGCGAGGTGAGGCGGGCCATCCGGTGCCGGGCGAGATGGTCGCGCCGGCCGTCGTGGTCGAGCTGGGTCAGCAGGCTCTTGCCGACCGCGGTGGCGTGGGCGGAGCGGCGGAAGTCCACCCACTCGTGGACCGCGGGGGCGCCGGGCCCGGCGGCGTACTGCGTGACGCTGACCTCGCCGTCGACGTACCGGCTCAGGTAGACGGCCGCGCCCACCGAGTCGCGCAGCCGCTCCAGGGTCCGCTGGAGCAGGTCGCGCAGTGCCCGCTCGTCGCCGCGGGCCGCGCCGAGGCGGGCGAGGGCGCCGCCGGCGACGTAGGCGTCCTCGGTGACCTGCTCGACGTAGCCCTCGCGGCGCAGCAGCCGCAGCAGGGCGGTCAGCCGCTCGCCGGGCAGGCCGGTGCGCCGGGACAGTTCGGCGGCGGTGACCCCGCGGGAGTGCCGCGCCACCGTGTCCAGGACGCGCAGGGCGTCCTGGACCGAGTGGTCGAAAACGGTCGGCTCGTGCCTCAGCGCCACGGTTTCCCCCCGCGCCTGCTCGCTTCCCGGGCCGTGCTCCGGTCGGCCGGACCCGATCCACGATAAGGGGCGAAGGCGCCGGGGCGAGTGGCCGTCGACGAGATTTCCCGCTCCCGGGAGCCCGTACGGGAGATCGGCATATGCCGCGGTCGCACCACCGCCCCCGGGAGCTCGCCGCGGTCACAGCACCGCGCTCAGGAACTCCCGGGTGCGTATGCGCTCCGGGTCGCCGAAGATCTTCTCCGGCGGTCCCGACTCCACCACGCGCCCCGCGTCGAACATCAGCACCTGGTCGGAGATGTCACGGGCGAAGCCCATCTCGTGGGTCACGCACAGCATCGTGATGTCGGTGGAGCGGGCGATGTCCCGCAGCACGTCCAGGACGCCCGCCACCAGCTCCGGGTCCAGCGCCGAGGTCACCTCGTCCAGCAGCAGCACCTGCGGCCGCATCGCCAGCGCCCGGGCGATCGCCACCCGCTGCTGCTGCCCGCCGGACAGCTGCGCCGGCCGCGCGTCGCACTTGTCGGCCAGGCCCACCAGCTCCAGCAGCTCCCGCGCCCGCTCCTCGGCCTCGTCACGGGACAGGCCGAGCACGGTGACGGGGGCCTCGGTGATGTTCCTGAGGACGGTCATGTTCGGGAACAGGTTGAAGTGCTGGAAGACCATCCCGATCTTCTTGCGGATCTCCCGGACCTGTTTGACGGGCGCCGGGAACAGCTGTTCGCCGCCCACCGTGATCGTTCCCTCGTCCGGCCTGGTCAGCGTCATCAGCAGCCGCAGGATCGTGGTCTTGCCCGAGCCGGACGGCCCGATCAGCGTGACGTGGCGGCCGGCGTCGACGCGGAAGTCGAGCCCGTCGAGGACCGTGTGGTCGCCGAACCGCTTGGTCACGTTCTCCAGGCGGACCAGCTCCGTGGGCGCGCCGGGGACTGCGGGGAGTTCGGGGTTCTTCGCGGTGTCAACGGACAAGACGTCGCTCCAGTGCTCGCAGGAGGAGGGAGGCCAGATAGGAAACGAGGATGAAGGCCACGCCGATCACGGTCAGCGGCTCGGTGAACCGGAAGTGCTGCTGGGAGTACAGCCGCGCCTGCCCGAGCATCTCCAGGACCGTGATCGCCATCAGCATCGGCGTGTCCTTGAGCATCGAGATGACGTAGTTGCCGAGGGCCGGGACCACCCTGCGGATCGCCTGCGGCAGGATCACCGCCGTCCAGGTCCGCCGCCGGGGCAGGTTCAGCGCCGTCGCCGCCTCCCACTGGCCGGCCGGCACCGCCTCGATGCCGGCCCGGTAGACCTGCATCGTGTACGTCGAGTAGTGCAGCCCGATCGCGAAGACGCCGGTGGCCAGGGCGGAGAAGGTCAGTCCCCACTCGGGCAGCACGTAGAAGAGGAAGAACAGCTGCACCAGCAGCGGCGTGTCGCGGACGAACTCCGTCACCGCCCCCACCGGCCAGCGCACCCAGCGGGTCGGCGCCCGCATCAGCAGCGCCCACACCAGGCCCAGCGCGAAGGAGATCACCGATCCCAGCGCGAGGACCTGGAGGGTGACGAGCAGGCCGTCCCAAAAGTGCGGCATGAAGTCGCGTACGGCGCCCCAGTCCCAGTTCACCGGGCACCGCCTCCCGCGACGCCCACGCCGGTCGTCGCGGCGCGCTCGACCTCACGCGCCCCCGCCTCGCTCAGCGGGTCCTTGCCGACGCCCCGCTTCAGCCGTTTCTCCAGCCCGCGCATCAACCGCGTCAGCGCGAAGGCGATCACGAAGTAGATGACCAGCAGATACGTGTAGATCCCGGCGCTCTCCTGCAGCGCGAGCCGCACCAGGTTGCCGCTGAACGCCAGGTCGCCCATGCCCATGACCGACACCAGCGAGGTGCCCTTGAGCAGTTCGATCAGCAGGTTGCAGAAGGAGGGGATCATCTCCGGGACGGCCTGCGGCAGCAGGATCAGCCGCATCCGCTGCCAGGGCGTGAAGCTGAGCGCTACCCCGCCCTCGCGCTGCGCCGGGTCCACCGCGTTCAGCGCGCCGCGCACGATCTCCGAGCCGTACGCGCCGTAGGTCAGCCCGAGCGCCAGCGTGCCCGCCCACATGGGCACCAGCTGCCAGCCGAAGGCGGGCGGCAGCACGAAGAACACCCAGAAGATCATCACCAGCGCGGAGGTGCCGCGGAACACCTCGGTGTAGAAGCCCGCCAGGAAGCGGACGATCCACAGCCGGTGGGTGCGGGCGACGCCGACCACGAAGGACACGGCGCCGGCCAGCAGGGCGCTGAAGAACAGCAGCTGCAGCGTGGTCCACAGGCCCCGGAGTACGAGTTCCCACAGTCCGGTGGTCATCCGGCGCACAGCTCCTTCGCGGTCAGGTCCGTCATCTCGTCCCGCGTGAACCCGAAGGGGCTGAGGATGCGGAGCAGCTCGCCGCTCTTCTTCAGCTTGCGCAGCTCGGTGTTGAAGGCGTCCCGCAGCCGCGTCTCCGTCGGCCGGAACGCGAAGGCGCCGCCGTCCACGTGGGGCTTGCCGTGCACCAGGGGCGCGAAGGGCGCGGTGGCCTCCGCCTTGGAGGACTTCTTCACCACCTCGCGGGTGGTGAGGGCGGTGCCCGCGAAGACGTCCACGCGGCCGGCCTCGACGGCGTTCAGCCCGGCCACCTGGTCCGGGACGATCAGGATGTCGCTCTCCTCGTAGCCGGCGTCCACCGCGTACTGGATCTCCGCGTAGCCGGTTCCGGTGGCGAACCTCGCCTTCTTCGCGACGACGTCCCGGTAGTCGTGCAGGCCCTTCGGGTTGCCCTTGCGGACGATGAAGGAGTCCAGCATCTGGTAGTCCGGGTCGGCGAAGATCACCTGCGCGCAGCGGTCGGCGTTGACGTACATCCCGGCGGCCACGACGTCGAACTGCTGGGAGTTCAGGCCCGGGATGAGCGAGCCGAACTCGGTCGGCACGGGCTGCACCTTCGGCACGCCGAGCCTTTCGAAGATCACCCGGGCCAGCTCGGGCGCCTCGCCCGTGAGATCACCGTCCTTGTCCATGTACCCGAACGGGATCTCGCCCGCGATGCCGAGCCGTACGACGCCCTGGGCCCTGAGCCGGTCCAGGAGATCGCCGCCGTCGTCGGCGGACGCCGTGGCCACGCGGCTGCAGCCGGCGGCCCCCAGCGCGCCGGCCGCCGCGACCCCCGCGAGCAGCGACCGACGGCTGGGCCGGGGCGTTCGTCTGTCTTCGTCGAGTGCGTGTGGTGGAGCCATGAGCGCGCCGCTACCCAAGCGCCCGCCAGTTATGCCGAGGAAAACGACGCCCGCGCTGGGTACCCGAACGGGCAGGGCCGCGGCGACCACACGGCGGGCCGCGGCGACTTCGCGGCCCCGCCGCGGCACACCACATCCAGGAAGGCTGGTCATGACCGCACTCGGAATCCTCTACCCGGGCCACTTCGCGAAGGACGACTACCCCCGCATCGAACAGCTCCTGGGCAGCGACATCCGGGTGGACCTGATCGAGACGGGCGCCGACGCGGACCCGTACCCCTACCCGGCCACGGCGGACCGGACCGACCGGCTGGAGCGCAGCGTCGAGGCGCTGCGGCTGTCCGGCGCGGAGGCCGTGGTGTGGGCGGACGGCGACGGCGGCTTCGGGCGCGGCTGGGAGGGCGCCCACGCGCAGGTGCGCGCCCTGGCCCGCGCGGCCGGCATGCCGGCCTCCTCCACCTCCTTCGGCTTCGTGCACGCGGTGCGCGAGGTCGGTGTGGGGCGGGTCGCGGTCGCGGCGCCCTACGCGGACGAAACGACCGCTCTGTTCACGGACTTCCTGCGGGCCGGGGGACTGGAGGTCGCCGCCGCGCACAGCGCCCGGGGGGCCACGGCGGACGAGGTGGCCCGCTGGGGCGAGCGGGAGCTGCTGGAGCTGGCGCGGGCCGCGGACACGGCGGACGCGCAGGCGCTGCTCGTGCCCGGTACGGCACTGCACACCGCGTCCCACATCGCCGCCCTGGAGGACGGGCTCGGCAAGCCCGTCCTCACCGCGAACCAGGTGACCGTGTGGGAGGCGCTGCGGCTGACCGACCGCCGCGTCAACGCCCCAGGTCTGGGGGCGCTGTTCACCCGGGAACCCATCGTCCAGGTGTGACGTGGGTCCCTGACGTCGAGGTCGGGGGCGGTGGGTTGCGGCTCCTCGCACGGGGGCGTTACCTGGAACTGTCCGGCGGCGCGGCGAGTGGACGCCCCCGGAGCACCGGCACCGGCCGGCGGCCCCCGCCCGCGCGCCCCCGGCGACGGCCCGACGTCGCCGTGCGGGCCGGCGCTCTCGACGCGGAGGTGACCGAAGGTGAAAGCCGTCGTCTATGAGAAGCCCTTCAACGTGGTGGTGCGGGACGTCGACGATCCGAGGATCCAGCACCCCAACGACGTGATCGTGCGCGTCACGTCGAGTGCGATCTGCGGGTCCGACCTGCACATGTACGAGGGCCGTACGGCCGCCGAGGCCGGCATCGTCTTCGGCCACGAGAACCTCGGCATCGTCGAGGAGGCCGGCGGCGGCGTGACCTCCCTGTCCGAGGGCGACCGGGTCGTGATGCCGTTCAACGTGGCCTGCGGCTTCTGCAAGAACTGCCTCGCCGGGAAGACCGGGTTCTGTCTGACGGTGAACCCCGGGTTCGCGGGCGGGGCGTACGGATACGTGGCGATGGGCCCGTACACCGGCGGCCAGGCGGAGCGGCTGCGGGTGCCCTTCGCCGATTTCAACTGCCTCAAGCTGCCGCCGGGGGAGGAGTTCGAGACCGACTTCGTGCTGCTGGCCGACATCTTCCCGACCGGCTACCACGGCTGCGAGCTGGCCCAGGTCTCGCCCGGCGAGTCCGTGGCGGTCTTCGGTGCGGGGCCGGTGGGCCTGATGGCCGCGTACTCGGCGCTGCTGCGCGGGGCGTCGAAGGTGTTCGTGGTGGACCGGGTGCCCGAGCGGCTGGCCAAGGCGGAGGAGATCGGGGCGATCCCGATCGACTTCACCCGGGGCGAGCCGGCGGACCAGATCAAGGAGCGGACGGGCGGCGAGGGCACCGACAAGGGCGTGGACGCCGTCGGCTACCAGGCCCAGTCCCATCACGAGGAGGGGCACGAGGAGCCCGCCGTCGTCCTCAACACGCTCGTCGAGACGGTACGGCCCACCGGCCTGCTCGGCGTGCCGGGCCTGTACGTCCCCGCCGACCCGGGCGGCCCCGACGAGCACGCCAAGCACGGTCAGCTGCTGGTCTCCATCGGCAAGATGTTCGAGAAGGGCCAGCAGATGGGCACCGGCCAGTGCAACGTCAAGCGGTACAACCGCCAGCTGCGCGACCTGATCGTCTCCGGCCGCGCCCGGCCCAGCTTCGTCGTCTCCCACGAGTTCCCGCTGGACCAGGCCCCCCAGGCCTACGAGAAGTTCGACAAGCGGATCGAGGGCTACACGAAGGTGGTGCTCCACCCGGGCCACGCCTTGGCGGCGTGACGGTTTCGCCGGGCGGGAAGGGAGACGACGCCCTTCCCGCCCGGGCGCCTGCCTCTGTACGTCCTTCCCGCCCGGCGCCTGCCTCTGTACGGTGCGTGGCTCCCGCCTGGGGGGGATCCGTGGATCCGGGTCGGCCGGGTAGAGCGGGGGAGGAACAAACGGGGACCGCCTCCTGTTAACGCCCGGGCAGGCCAAGCAGACGAACCGCAGGAGGCACCCCGTGGCAGACGAGATCCGAGGCACGACACACGGCACCGCACCGGTGCCCCTGTCCGTACTGGATCTGGTGACCGTGGGCGCGGGCCGAACGGCCACGGACGCCCTCCGCACCAGCGTCGCCCTCGCCCGCCTCGCGGAGACCCGCGGCTACCACCGCTACTGGGTCGCCGAGCACCACTCCATGCCCGGGGTGGCCTCCTCCTCGCCGGCGGTGATCCTCGCCCACCTCGCCGCCCACACCGATCGCATCCGCCTCGGCTCGGGCGGCGTCATGCTGCCCAACCACGCCCCCCTGGTCATCGCGGAGCAGTTCGGCACCCTGGAGGCCATGGCCCCCGGCCGCATCGACCTGGGTCTCGGCCGCGCCCCCGGCACCGACGGCGCCACCGCCGCCGCCCTGCGCCGCACCGACCGGCTGAACGAGGGCGCCGACGACTTCCCCCAGCAGCTCACCGAGCTGATCCGCTTCCTGGACGACGACTTCCCCGACGGCCATCCCTACCACCGGATCCACGCCGTCCCCGGTCCCGTCCAGGCCACCTCCCCGGGCGGTGTCCAGTCCCCGCACCGGCCGCCGGTCTGGCTGCTCGGCTCCTCCGGCTTCAGCGCCCGCCTGGCCGGCATGCTCGGCCTGCCGTTCGCCTTCGCCCACCACTTCTCCGCGCAGAACACCGTCCCGGCCCTCGACCTCTACCGCGAGTCCTTCCGCCCGAGCGCGGTGCTGGACGAGCCGTACGCTCTCATCGGCGTCGCCGCCCTCGCCACCGACGAGGAGAAGGAGGCCCGCCGACAGGTCCTGGCCGCCGCGCTGAACATGGTCCGGCTGCGCACCGGCCGGCCGGGCCTGGTGCCCACCCCGGAGGAGGCCGAGGCGTACGAGTTCAGCCCCATGGAGGAGGAGTTCGTCCGCTCCTGGAACGCCAACGTCGTCCACGGCACGCCCGACGAGGTCCGCGCCGGCCTCGACGACCTCCAGAAGCGCACCGGCGCCGACGAGCTGATGATCACCGGCAACGCGCACAGCGGCGAGGTACGCCTGCGCTCCTACGAACTCATCGCCGACGCCTACGGCCTGCCCCGCGCCTGACCCGAACCGCGCCCCCGACGCGACCAGGGACCACGACGCGACCCGCGACCGCGGCGGGATCCGCGGCTGGGGCGTGACGCGCGGCTCCGGCGGGACCCGAAGTTCCGCCGGGGCCCGCGGTCGCGGCACGTGCCGGAGGCCTCAGCGGCGGCCGCAGGCGTGGCCGTCGAGGAGTTCGGAGATGCGGTCCGGCGACACCGGGCGCGAGTACAGCCAGCCCTGCCCGGTGTCGCAGCCGATCCGGCGCAGTCTGCTGGCCTGGTCGGAGGTCTCCACGCACTCGGCGGTGACGGTCAGCCCCAGTCGGTGGGCGAGCTGGATCATCGCCTCGACGATCACCTCGTCGGCGGGGCTGGGCGGCTCCGCCTCACCCGCGCGCTGACCGGGCTGGAAGCCCCGGACGAAGGAACCGTCCAGCTTCAGCGCCGACACCGGCAGACGGCTGAGGTAGGCGAGGTTCGAGTAGCCGGTGCCGAAGTCGTCGATGGCGATGTGCACGCCCATGTCGCTGAGCGCCCGCAGGGCCTCCAGCGGCCGTCCGGCCGAGCCCATCACCGCCGACTCGGTCAGCTCCAGCTGGAGCAGGCGCGGCGCGAGGCCGGTCTCCGCCAGCACCTCGGCGACGTCCGCCACCAGATCGGAGTCCCAGACCTGGCGGACCGCGACGTTGACGCTGACGAAGATCGGCGGCTCGTCCGGGTGGTCCAGCTGCCAGCGGCGGGCCTGGCGGCAGGCGGTGGCCAGGATCCAGCGGCCCAGCGGGACGATCGAGCCGTCCTCCTCCGCCAGTGTGATGAACCGATTCGGCGTCAGCATGCCGAACTGCGGGTGCGCCCAGCGCACCAGCGCCTCGACCCCGCGCAGCCGCCCGTCCTCCATGGCGACCAGCGGCTGGTACTCCAGCGTGAACTCACCCCGCTCCACGGCGGCGCGCAGCGTCGAGACGAGGGCCTGCCGGGTCATCCGGTGCGCGTTGCGCTCCGGGTCGAACAGGGTCCAGCGGGCCCTGCCGTCCGCCTTCGCCCAGTACAGGGTCGTGTCGGCGGCCTGCATCAGGGCGGTGGCCGAGGTCCCGGCCGCCTGCCGTTCGACCACGCCGATCGAGGCCGACAGCGACAGCCGTCGGCCGGCGATCTCGAACGGCTCCTGCAGGGCGGTCAGCACCGACTCGGCCAGATCGGCCAGCTGCTCGGTGCCGGTGGAGTCCTCCACCAGCAGGGCGAACTCGTCACCGCCCAGCCGGGCCACCAGCGGCGCGCTCGCCCTGCCGTATCCGGCCTCGTCCGCGCAGCCCGACAGCCGCCGGGCCACGGCAGCGAGCAGCCGGTCGCCGATCCGGTGGCCGAGGGTGTCGTTGACCGCCTTGAAGCCGTCCAGGTCCAGGTAGCACAGCCCGATGCGGCCGGTCCCGCCGCGCTCGTACGACTCCGTCTCCAGCGCGGCCGACAGGCGTTCGAAGAACAGGGTGCGGTTGGGCAGCCGGGTCACCGGATCGTGCATCCGCAAGTGCCGCAGCCGGGCCTGGAGTTCGCGGCGGGCGCTGACGTCGGTGAGGGACAGCAGGACGCCCGGCGGGCGGGCCGGTACGCCGGGCGCGCCCTCGGACGCGTCGCCCGCCGTGCCTCCGGACCCGCTCGCCGGCACGTCCCCGGGCGGCAGCGGCGCGACCGTGACGTGGACCCACAGCGAGCGACCGTCGGGATGCTTGAGGTGGCGGGTGCAGCGCAGCCGGGCCCGCCGGCCGCGCAGGACCCCGCGGTACGCCTGCCAGGTGCGGGTGTCGGACGCGAGGTCCACCAGGTCGGCGGCGGCCCGTCCGGCGAGCTCGCCGGGACCGGCGCCGAGCAGCGCGCCGAAGCTGTCGTTGGCGCTGACGACCAGCCCCTCGCGGTCGACGACGGCCATCGCGAGCGGTGCGGCGTCGAAGGCGGAGCGGAAGGGCTGCTCGGCGGGGGCCGGGACCGGTTCCGCCACCGGAGTGAGGGGTTGGGCCGTCGGAGTGAGGCGGGAGGCGCGGAGGGACGTCCGGGCGGGCCCGGCGGCGGACGCCGGGCGGGGCGCGGGTTCGGCGGGCGCGTCGGGTGCGGGCCCGGGCCCCGAAGCCGATCCTGGAACGAGCGGTCCCGATGGACCCGCGCTGGTCAGCGCGGGTTCCGGGGCCGCCTGGACGGTGGTGGGGGCCGCCGTGGCGACGGCCTGGGCCCGGACCTGCCCGGCGGTCAGGGCGCCGGCCTGCTCGGTACCGGGTGGATCGGTACCGGGTGGCGTCAGAAGATCACTCTGTGTGACTTTCGGCTGCATGAGGTCTGCCGCGGGCGTCGGCCCTTCGGACGTTCCGCTCACCGCTCGCTCCCGCAGTGCACTCGGTTCTCGTATCGGTCTCGTCGGGTGGCCGACCGAGTGGTCAACGGCCGCCGGCCCCGTGTCCGCGCAGGAAAGTGCCAGGAAAGTGTGCCGATCATAGAGGTTGGCACCGGACCCCTTCCAGCGGTTCGCCGGTCTCGTCGGACCACCTGCCCTCCTGATGGATCGTTTCTGTCCGCACCTGGACAGGTTCTTCGGGCCACCGACCACTTGTGACGTTCCGTGAACGGCTCGGGGGTGTCGGTCCGCCCGGGTCCGCCGCGGGTCCGTCGAGACATCCCTACCGCGCGAAGTCGGGCCTCTCACCCTTCCGGTGCAGACAAACAGGGCGTACTCCTCCAAACTCCCACAGGCTGGATGCGGTGTCCCCGCGAACCGCACCCGGAGGTCCCCCGTGCCGCGTCAGCTCCCCCTGAAGGCGCTCAGCCGTGACGCCCTCAAGGCGCTGGACCGGGCCGGCGTACGGCCCCGACTGCGCAGCACCGCCGCCGTGTTCACCACGCTGTCCGCGCTCGCCGCCACCTCCATCCTCAGCGGCCCGTCGGTCGCCGAGCCGTTCTCGACGACACCGTGCGCGCTGCGCCGCACCGCCGCGCACCACTCCGAGGGGGTGGACACCTGGAACGCCTCCTATGTCCGGCCGACCCGGACGCTCGACGCCGTGATGGTCTTCCTGTCCTTCCCCGACTCGGCCCCCGTCACCACCCCGGACGAACTCGCCGCCGACCACTTCCCGGGCACCAGCCAGTTCTTCGAACGCGCGTCCTACGGCAGGTTCACGCTGCGCCCGCACCCCCTGCGGCACTGGATCCGGATGCCGCGCCCGTCCACGGCGTACGCCATGCACCGCGACTGGAACGCCGCCGACCGGGCCGTCTACCTGCGCGACGCGCTCGCCGCCGCCGACCCGGAGGTCGACTTCTCGCGCTACGACGTCGTCTACCTGGTGGCCGACCCGGACGCGCCGGGCGTCGACTCGGACGCCACAAAGGTCGTCAACCTGGACACCCCGCTGCGGGTCGACGGGCGGGAGATCCGGCGGGTGGTGACGGTGTTCGAACGGCACCCCCCGGACCGGCTGGTGCTCGCCCACGAGACGGGCCACGTCTTCGACCTGCCGGACCTGTACCACCGCCCCTCGGACGACAAGGGCGACTGGGACACGTACGTGGGCGACTGGGACCTGATGGGCAGCCAGTTCGCGCTCTCGCCGGACCTGTTCGCCTGGCACAAGTGGCGGCTCGGCTGGCTGGGCCCGCGCCAGGTGACGTGTGTACGAGGCACCGGGCCGACCCGGCTGACACTGGAACCGGTGGAGGCCGGGCCGGGCGGGGGGAGCGGGAGCGGCGTGGGCGCGGCGGGTCCCCAGGGGGAGCCGGCGTTCGGGATGGGCGGCGGGACGAAACTGGCGGTGGTGCGGACCGGGGGCGACAGCGCGCTGGCCGTGGAGGCGCGGGACTCGCTCGGCAACGACGTGACCGGCTGCCGGGACGGGGTGCTGGTGTACCGGGTGCGCGGCGCGACCGAGTCGGGCGGCGGGGCCGTCCAGGTGATCGACGCCCATCCGCACACCGAGGCCTGCTGGGAGAACTCCGTCTACCCGCCGCTGGCCGACGCGCCCGTCGGGGTGGGCGAGAGCTTCACCGTGCCGGGCGACGGCGTCCGCGTGGAGGTGGAGAACCGCACGGCCTCGGGGGAGTACACGGTCGACATCACACCCGGCTGAGCGGAGGCCCGGCGCGGGGCGGCCGGAGGGGCGGGCGTGCCGACGAGGGGGCCGGTCGAGCGAGAGTGCGACCGAGCGGGGCGTGATCGAGCGGGGAGGCGACCGAGTCGGGGGGTGTGGGTGGCGAAGCCCCCACAACGCGCGGCGCAGCCGCGCAAGAACGAAGATGGCGGGTCCTGTTCGCGCTTTCCGCGAACAGGACCCGCCATCGTCATCGTGCGCCGCCAGGGACTCGAACCCCGGACCCGCTGATTAAGAGTCAGCTGCTCTAACCAACTGAGCTAGCGGCGCCTGCTGACGTCGTAGACATTAGCATCCTGGTCGGCCGGAGGAAAAATCGAAATCCGCACGGCCGCCCGGGCCGCCCGCACCGCCGCCCACAGCAGGATCTCCGGGCCCGGCAGCCACGGGTGGCGGGTGTCCGGAGCGACCAGCCAGCGGGAGGCGGAGCGCCCGAGGCCGGCGCCGCCGACCGGTGCGGGGACGGTCACCGCGTCGCCGCCGCCGTGGCACAGCAGCGGCGGCACGCCTCCCGCGCGGCCCGCGCCGTCCGTCCGGCCGCGCGAGCCCCACTCCTCCCACTCCAGCAGCGAGGGCAGGCGGTGCGCGGTGCCCGGCGCGGTGAACAGCAGCATCCGCCCCCGGTGCACGGCCACCGGGCCGGACCCGGGGCCTTCCTCCCACATCCGGTCCAGCATCCGGCGGCCGAACATCGCCGGCGCGTTGACGACGTCGAACGCGGAGCCGCACGGGAGCACGACGGGCGCGTCCGGCCGCTCCCGCCAGAACGCGAGCGTGCTGCGCGGGTAGGGGGCGGCCGAGGCGAGCCAGGCGGCGCCGTCCGCCGTGACGCCGCAGGCGTCGCTGCGGCGTCCGGCGACGAGGTCGAGCTGGTCGAGGAGCGGTTCGTTCCGGGTGCGGCTCATGCGTCCATGTCTACCGACCGTGAGCGGCCGGTTTCCCAGGGTCGCGCGAAACCGGGACAGGTGAGGGCGGGAGGGAGTATCTTGCCCGCCTGTCATATGCCAGGGGGCGCGTCCGATGGCCTGTTCCAGCGCCCCGGGACGCGGCGGGACCGCGAGGGCGCGGGGCGCCGGCCGCGACGACGCGGCGATCCGCGGACCCGGGCACGGGACGGCCGCGGGATGCGTACGGCCCCGGGTGCGAGGTCGGCCGGAGGCCGGGTGAACTCGGGCGAGGGAGTGCGGGGAGCGCCGGCGGCGTGCCGGGCGCGGTGACGTACATGGCCGTAGGCGGCGCACGGTCACGCGGGGGGCCGCGTCACACGGGGTCGGCCGGGTTGGCGTGGACGCTCCCCTCGGTGCCGCGCAGCAGGTCCCAGCCGAACTCGATCATCTTCTTGGCGTAGTCCTCGGTCCACTCCGCCCGCTCGGCGACGTCCGCCGCGCTCAGCCGGTCGAAGCGGCGCGGATCGGCGAGCTGTGCCGCCGCGATGGCCTGGAACTCCACCGCCCGGTCGGTCGCCGCCCGGAACGCCAGCGCGAGCTCGGTCGCCCGTTCGAGCAGGGCCCGTGGGTCGTCGATCGACTCCAGGTCGAAGAAGTGCTCCGGGTCGGCAGCGGCCTCTGCGGGCTCGAAGAGCAGGGGCGCGGGGCGTAGCCGCGGTTCGTTCCGACGCGGCGTGGGCTCCGCCATGTCTTCTCCTCCTCGTACGGTTCGGGTGGCGCCGCCTTTTGGAAGGGGCCACCCTCCATTGTCTCGCGCGGGCGCAAGGGGACCTCCGGCCGAGCGGCGGACCCCGGAGGTACTCAAGGCGCCCGGCGCCCCCGATGTTCCCGCCATGCCCCGCCCGGCCGGCCCACGGCCGCCTCCGGCGGTGGGCCGGCGCCGCGTCGGCGGGAGTGGTGGCGGGCCGCCGCGCGACCGCCGGTCAGGGCCGCCAGGGCACCCGGTGTTCGTGCAGTCGTGCGAGCACCGCGTGGTTCGCCTCCCAGCCGTCGGGGAACTTCACCGTCACGCCCAGCTGGACGGGCTCCGTGGAGGGATGGTCGTCCAGGAGGTCGGTCACTCCGGCGCGGCAGACGACGATGCAGGCGTGCCGGTGCCGGGAGGCCAGGACGCACAGCCGGCCCGTCTCCAGGTGGAAGGCGGTGGCGTCGGGGCGGCCGGAGAGCGGGTGCAGGACGACCGTGACGTCGAACTCCCGGCCCTGGAGCCGGTTCGCCGTGTCCACGGTCACGTCGGTGACGCCCAGGTCCGCGAGTGCCGCCCGCACCGCCGCCGCCTGGTCCCGGTGGGCCGTGCCGACCGCGATCCGGTCCGCGGTCAGCGGCGAGGGGGCGGCCGTAGGGGTCCCCCCTGCTCGCGCGGCGAGAGCCCGGGTGACCTCGGAGGTCGCCGCCCCGCCCCGCTCCAGCAGCCGCCGCACGACCACCGCCACCGCCCGCACCGCCTCCGGGTCCGTGCGCGGAGTGTGCCGCGCGGGCAGCTCCAGCAGGCCCCAGCCGGCCTCGGCGGCCTCGTCGATCACCCGGTCCGGGCCGGAGCCGTCCGAGGGGACCGCGAAGGTCAGCCGCCGGTCGCCGGCCGCCGTGCCGCTGCGGAACGGCGTGTACGGGTAGAACGCGTCCGACACCAGCGGCGCGGCCGACGCCGGCAGCCGCCAGGACACCGGCAGCCGGTGCTGGGGCAGCTCCGGATTGTGCGCGAGCAGGGTGGTCACCGCGGACGCCGACGGATCGTAGGCGAGCCCCGCCCACTGCTCGCTGCCGACGATCGCGAACGGGTCCAGCTGCCCCGGGTCGCCCACGAACAGCGCCCGCTCGAACAGCCCGGCCACGGCGAGCAGCGCGTCCGAACGCATCTGGTACGCCTCGTCGACGATCGCGTGCCGCCACGGCTCGTCGACCTTCACATGCGCCCACTTCGCTGCGGTGGACACCACCACGTCGAGTCCCGCGAGGTCGGCCGCCTTCGCGGACTTCCTGACGTTCGGCAGGCCGTCCAGCGCCTTGTCGTAGGGGTCGGCGTCGCTGCTGTGCAGCCGGCCCACGGGCAGTTCGGGCTCCTTCTCCGCCAGCCGCGTCACCAGGTCGTCGACCTGCGCGTTGGTCTGCGCGACCACCATCAGCGGCCGTCCGGCGGCGGCCAGCTCCAGCGCCGCCCGCACGACGAGCGTCGACTTGCCGGCGCCGGGCGGCGAGTCGACGACCACACCGCGGTGCGTGCCGTGCAGGGTGTCGCGCAGGATCGCGTCGGTGGCGCGGGCGGCGGCCGCGCCGGGGTCGAAGGCGGTCTCCGGGCCGGTCCCGGGGCTCCGGACGGGGGCGGTCACAGCAGGTCCTCCTCGGTCACCGGGTCGGGGGCCTCCGGCGCGCTCTCCTCGCCCGGCGGGCCGCCGTGCGTCCACGGGGTCCGCTCGGGGTCGGGCAGCTTCGCGCCGCCGCGCTGCTCGTGCTCGAAGAGCGTGAAGCACACCCGGTCGCCCTTCTCGGGGACGGAACCGGCCTCGGGCTCCTTGCCGCGGCCCATCTTGTCGAGAATCCGCAGGACGATCAGCGTCCCGTCGTCCTCCTCCGACACGAACTCCGCCGACTGCGGCCGGCCGCCCAGCGAGCGGAACACCTTGGCGCGCTCGGCCAGGTGTGGCCGGTCGTCGGTGCGCACGGCCACCAGCGGGCGCGGGCTGGGCCGCTTGCCCTCGCTGTAGGCCATGACGACATCGGTGACCTCGCCCGCGAACGCCTCCCCGGCCAGCCGCCGCCCCGCCATGACCAGCGGGTCGTCCAGCGCCTCCTGGGCGTCCAGACGCGCCTGCTCGCGCTCGCGCGCGGCCAGCTTGTTCGCCGCGGTGACCGCGTCGTCGTGGCGCGGCTGCGGCGGCTCCCCGGCGAGGACGCGGTCGCGGTGCCCGGTGAACGACCACCGGTCGCGCGTCCACCGGTCCTCGACGTGCGCGCCCTCGGGCAGCGCCCGCAGCAGGTCCAGGCCGTCCCAGACCCTTCGCCAGGTGGGCAGGGCGCACTGCTCGACCAGCACGTGGACGCCGCGCTCGGCCGCCGTCAGCGCGCCGAGCCGGTCGTCCGCCTCCAGGCCGTCCTCGGCGGCGGCCAGGGCGTGGCGCGCGCGGTCGTAGCGCTCGATGGCGGGCGCGAGCAGCTTGTTGTCGAAGGCGGGGTCGGTGGCCGGGCCCGCCGGCGGGCACCGCAGCTGACCGGCCCCGTCCCGCTCCAGCTCCGCGCGCAGCGCGGCCTCGGCGCCCGGGACGCCGTCCGGCGGCGCGATCCACGCCAGCAGCGCCCCCAGGTGCTGGTCCTCCAGTCCGGACTGGCCGGTGGTCCAGTGCCGGGCCAGTACGTCGCTCAGCGCCAGCAGCAGCGAGGAACCGGGCACCCGGGCCCGCTCCCCGAAGTGGGTCAGCCACCGCCCGAGCAGCGGCACCCTCGGCGGCGCCGGATGCGGGGCCTCGGGATCCTGCTCGGCGGTGCGCCGGAACCGCGTGGAGCGCCCGAGCAGCCGTACGAACTCGATGCCGGCGCGGCTCGGCACGATCAGCTGGGGCGCGTCCGCGCACAGCTCGACCTCCACCTTGACCCGCTTGCCGGTCTCCGGGTCGGTCTCGGTGCGCTCCGCGGCCTCGACCGCCTCCGCGAAGGAGTCGACGTAGGGCAGGACCACGTCGGCCAGCTCGGCGAGGAACGCGAACCTGAGGTCACGGTCGCGCGGCTGCGGCACGGCCAGCAGACAGGGCGCGTCGCGGTCGGTGCCGACCAGCGCGCCGAGCGGGGCGCCCGCCTCGCCGGCGGTGGTCAGCGGCACGAACACCAGCGGCCGCGCGGACAGGTGCCGGTGCCGCACGGTCGCGGCCGGCTGCGCCCGCCCGGTCTGCACGGCCTCGAGCCGGGCGAGGGTGTCGATCAGCGACATGCCGCCCCCTGCCCGGCGTCGCCGGTCGTCCTCGCCCAGGAGTCCCCGCGGCCGTCGCCCGCCCGCGGCCGGTGGCCGGCGAGGGCCTCGGCCCGCAGGTGCGCGGCCCTGCGCAGGGCCGCCACGGCCGGGTCGTCCGGGTCGCCGGCCTCGCCGCGGGCCGCCGCGAGCACGTCCTCCACCGTCGTCAGACCGCCCAGCTCCGCGCGGACCGAACGGCCCAGCGCGGTCACCGCGCCCCGCGCCCGGGACCGCGCCCGGCAGTGGAAGGCCAGCTCGCATGCGGCCAGGCACTCCGGCGCGTACGCGGCCGGGACCGCCTCGACGGCGGCGGTCAGTTCCTCGGCGGGCAGCTCGGGGGAGAAGCACACCCCCTCGGGGAGCGCGTCGGCGATGTCCTGGACGCGGGTCAGCCGCGCCAGCTGGCGGCCGGTCACGGCGCGCTGCTTGCGCACGTCCACGGCACAGGCGGTGGGCAGGTTGGAGAAGTCCTTGGGACACACCAGGAGCACCCGTTGCCGCACCCTCGGGGCGGCCTCCAACCGGGCGGCGGCGTCCTCCAGCGCCAGCACGTACACCGCGGCCTGCCGTGCCGCCGCGCCGACCTTGGCCGGGTCGGCGGAGCCGTCCAGCATCGGGAACGACTTGATCTCCACGACCGTCCAGCCGCCGTCCGGATGCACCACCACCGCGTCGGGCTCCAGGAAGGCGGGTGAGCCGGCCACCTCCAGGGCGAGCATGGGATGGTCCAGCAGCGTCCAGGCGCCCGCGGCCGTCGCCTCGCGCAGCGCCAGCGCCGTGCGCTCCGCGCGCCCCTCGGGGCCGGCGGCGGTCAGGTCCGGGACCTGCGCGTCCCGGGGCGGCTCGGCGGCGGGGTCCAGCCGCTCGTGGACCAGGCGCAGCAGCTCGGCGCCGCCGTCCGCCTTGACCCGCGCCTCGAACGCGTTGCCCCGGGTGAGGGCGAACTGGGACTGCCCGAACGCGGACGGCGCGCCCAGAGCGCCGGCGAGCGCGGCCTTGTCGACGCCCGCGCCGTCCAGGATCGCGCGCCGTCGGCAGCCCGGGTTCGCGGCCAGCGCCGCCAGCGCGCGGGCGTCCAGCGGCCGGGCCGGAACGCCCGGCCCGCGCAGCTCAGCGAGCCTTCCCCAGACTCTCGGCTTCGCTGGAGCGGGGGAGGCCCCAGTCCGGAGCGCCGTCCCCCGCGTCCTGGGAGGAGGCACCCGGCTCGGCTCCGGGCCCGAACCGTGTTTCGCGCTGCCGTGGAATTCGCTCACCCGCCGAAGTCTGGCACCCGCCACTGACAATCGCGGAACCCGTGCCGGAGGCGGGGTCCGCGAGGGCCGGGATCCGGGCCGCCAGCGGCGCCCGCACCCGGTTCACGGCCCGCGTCACGAACGGCGCGAGCAGCAGTCCGACGCCCATCACGGCGACCCCGGCGACCGCGTCCAGGAAGTAGTGGTTGGCCGTGCCCATCACCACGAGCGCGGTGAGGAGCGGATAGGCGACACCGGCCGCCTTGGCCCACCGGGTGCCGCCGTGCCGCCACAGCATGATCCCGCACCACAGCGCCCAGCCCACGTGCAGGCTCGGCATCGCCGCGTACTGGTTCGTCATGCCGCCCAGGCCGCGGGGCGCGCTGGCCTCGCCGCCCCACCAGCCGTACGAGCTGTAGTGGGCCATGGTGTCCACGAAGCCGTGGTCCGCCGAGAGCAGACGGGGCGGGCACGTCGGCAGCAGCGTGAAACCGATCAGGCCGATGAACGTGGACGTCATCAGCCAGGTGCGGACCGAGCGGTAGATCGCCGAGCGCGAGCGGAACAGCCACACCAGTATCGCGGGCGTCACCACGTAGTGCAGTGACGCGTACCAGAAGTCGGCGGGGACGCCGAGCCAGGGCGCGCGGGTGAAGAGGCGGTTGAGCGGGTGCTCGGCGTTCAGGTGCAGCGCCTGCTCGAAGCGCAGGATCGCCAGGCCGTGGTCGACGGCGCCGGCCACGTCGCCGCGGACCAGCAGCCGCCCGCCCGAGTAGCAGGCGTACACCAGCACGATCAGCGGCAGCTCGGTCCACCAGCGCAGCCGGGTGCGCGGGGCCGCCTCGGTGCGTGGTGCGGGTGCCGGTGCCTTGGTCTGCGGCATCCGATGCCCCTCCCCGTTCTGATCGCTGCGGCGCCGGTGGTTCCCGGTCGGTCGTGACACTTTACGGTGTATGCGCCCGCCTTCGTGGAGCGCCCCCGGCCCTCGAAGACGCACGGATCGCCCCCCGGGTTGCCCCTGACCAGCGTGCGCGATGATGGAAGGGTCCCGCTGAAGATCTGACTTTTCCCGGAAAGGTTCCTCATGGCACCGCGCATCCTGCTGGCCCGGCACGGACAGACCGCGTGGTCACTGTCCGGCAAGCACACCGGCAGGACGGACGTGCCGCTCCTGGAGGAGGGCCGGCGCGGCGCCAAACTGCTCGGCGAGCGCCTGCACCGGGCGCCGTACGACGGCCTGCCCGGCGTCGAGGTCCGCACCAGTCCGCTGGTGCGCGCGCGGGAGACCTGCGAGCTGGCCGGATTCGGTGACCGCGCGACGTCCTGGGACGTGCTCATGGAGTGGGACTACGGCGCGTACGAGGGCATGACCCCGCGCCAGATCCAGGACGAGCGTCCGGGTTGGTTCATCTGGCGCGACGGCGTCCCGCGCGGAGAGACGCTCGCCGATGTGACGGCCCGCGCCGACGAGGTGGTGGCCTGGGCCCGCGCCGAGGACCGTGACGTGCTGGTCTTCGCCCACGGGCACATCCTGCGCTCCATAGGCGCCCGCTGGCTCGGCCTGCCGATCGACTTCGCGGCGCGGATCCGCCTCAACCCGACGTCCCTGTCGGTCCTGGGCTGGGCGTACGGGGAACCGGCCCTGGAGAGCTGGAACGAAACGGGTCACCTGGCCGCGTGACCGCCCCCGAGTGACCGCCCCCGCGCGGCCCTCCGGGGGCCGGACCTCCGGGGGGCGGACCTACGGAGGCCCGCCCGGCCCGCCCGGCCCGCCCGGCCCCCGGCCACCGGACGATTCCCGTCCTGGAGTGCCTACGGCGGCGATGCATGCCCCGTGGGAGCGGCCGTGCCCGCGGGGCGGCCGTGCGCTCAGGCGGTGCGCGCAAGCCGTGCGCTCAGGCCGTGCGAGGCGCCGAGGCGTGCCGTTGGAGGAAGGCGGACACGCCGGAGGCGCGCCGGTGTGGCAGGAGCACGCGGGCCGTTCCCGCCAGCATCGTCTGGATGCGGGAGGACTGGACCTGGTCCAGCAGGTCCAGGACCCGCATCCCGGCCGAGGCGGCCTCGTCGGGACGCCCCCCGCGCGCGAGGTCGTCGGCCAGTTCGGCCGTGTAGAGGGCGATGTTCCGCGTGAAGTGGGGGTCTTGCAGCTGTGCGGCGCGCCGGGCGTGCCCGGCGGCGCGCGGCCAGTCGCCCAGCATGGACCAGCACTGCGCCTCCAGTCCCTCCAGCTCGGCCTCGCCGTAGAAGCTCATCCACTCCGGATCGGAGTCCGAGGTGCCGCGCGTGAACAGGGCCTGCGCGCGCGTGAGCGCCTGCGCGCACGCGGTGCGGTCGGCGAGCCCGGCCCAGCCGCCCGCCTCGCGCAGCGCGAGCAGCGACATCAGCCGTGCGGAGCCCAGCCCGCGCCCGACCCGCTGGGCGGCCTGCGCGGCGCGCACCGCCTCACGGGGGCGGCCCGCGTCGCGTGCGAGGAACGCCGTGTTGCAGAACGCGTGCGCCTCCAGGCCCTGGTCCCCGGTCATGCGCGCGGTCGCCAGCGCCTCCGCGTAGTGCGAGCGGGCGTCGTCGAAGCGGCCCGAGTCGTGGGCCAGCCAGCCCACCGAGATGGCCAGCTCGCCGGCGCCCGAGTGCAGCCGGTCGGCGGTGGCCTGGCGGGTCGCGCCGGCGTCCAGCAGCGCGTAGGCGGCGCGCAGCGGGGCCGCCGCGCGCCGGTAGAGGCCGTCCGCCCCGTGCCGGTCGTCGAGCAGCCGGATTCTGCGGACGGCCTCTTCGAGGGCGCCCGCGTCGCTCGCTCCGGCGCGGCGGACCGGCCGGTCCGCGGCCGACGCGTCGAGGGCGAGCCCCAGGGGGCCCAGCGAGGCGGCGGCCACAGTGGCGCCCCCGCGGGTCATGAATGCGCGACGCAGCACGTCGCTCTCCTCGTGGTCTTCGTACGGGTGGTACGGATATTGCCGATCTTGCGTGGCGCGCAGGTCCGCCGTCTCCCGCGGGTCCTGCGTGTCGTAGGGGTGGTACGGGTGGCACGCCCCCCGCGTTTCATTCGGGGCGCGTTCCGGGTTCGTGGTGCACGCCGGGGGCGCATCGTCCTCGGGGGCACGCGCCGCCCGTCCGCGGACGGACGAGCGGGGTGCGAACCCCAGGTCGGCGAGCGTCCGGCCGGGGAACATGTGCAGGAACACCCGTTCGTAGGCGTAGTTGGGACAGCGGATCTCGCCCGCCTCCACCCGTCCGATGTAGCGGGCGTCACAGCTGACCCGCTCGCCGATCTCGCGTGCGGCCCGCCGCACCGTCGCGGCGAACTCGGCCGGCGAGCGCTGCCCGCGCAGCTGCCGGAAGGCGAGATTCGGCCGTGGTGGCCGGGGGTACGGGGACGAGGTCACCGTTGACGACGCCATGTCCGGGCCCTCTCGTGCGAACCGTCGAACCATGCCGGACTCAGGATGAGTTGTCCGAGTCGCACCCTGTTTCCGGCGAGCAAGAACGTACCCGCTGTGTCCGGTCCGCCACGCGGTGTTTAGCTACAAACCGGATATCTCATCCGTGATCTGCCATGAACTGCCATCCTTTGAGGCTGTCTTCGGCCGTAGCCGTTGACGTGCGGCCGCGTTGGACCCCATGGACCGGGAGCCGCCCGACTCCCGCCCGTTCGCTCACGAGGAGGGGTATCCGTGGTGGAGGCCGGGACGCAGACCAGCGGGAGCGTCGATCCGTGTCCGCCGCCGGCGCCGGGGACCGGGTGCGACCTGGTGACGGTGCCGGCGCGGCAGGGCCTGGAGGCGGTCGACATCCTGCGCCGCGGCGCGGTGGACGCGGTGGGACCCGTACTGCACGACGACGGCGGCGACACGCTGGGGTTCGTGGTGCCAGCGGGCACGGCCGCGGGATGGGACGTACCGGGGAGCACGTGCACCCGGACGAACGGCAGGGGCCTGTGCCTGGCGCCCGAGCCGCCGGTCGAGGGCTCGGACTGGCTGCTCCCGCCCGGGGAGGCCGACCCGGCGACGGACCCCGCCGTGCTGCGGCGCGCGCTGGACGAGGCGGCCCGGCTGATCGAGGCGGCCGACAGCTGCCGTTGACGGCAACGCCACGGTGGTGCGTGGCAGGCGGTGCGGAACACTCTCCGGAGCGGCGTGACCGCCGGATCCGCCCCAGCCGTACCGTGACGTGAGGCGGACCCGAGGTGACCGCCCACTGCTCGAGGCGTCCCCGGCGTCGCGCCCGCCCGCGCGTGGCACCCGCCGCCGCTTGCGACAATGGGCCCATGGGAAGGTCCAGAAGTCCCCGCCGCGAGCGCGGAGCCGCCGAAGCCGTGACCGAGCAGGTCGACGGCGGGCTGGCCCAGCTCATGCCCGACCGGGAGCGGGCCCGGGCCTGGACCCTGCTGATCGACGGCGCCCCGCAGTCCCACGTCGACCTCGACGATCCGGCCCACCTCTCCTTCGAGTACCAGCGCCGGCTCGGACACGTCATCGATCTGGCCGCGCCGCCCGGGAAACCGGTCCACGCCGTCCACCTCGGCGGCGGCGCCCTCACTCTCGCCCGCTACGTCGCCGCCACCCGGCCCCGCTCCACCCAGCAGGTCGTCGAACGTGACGCGGCCCTCGTCCGACTGGTCCGCCGAGAGCTGCCGTTGGACGCGAACGCCCGGATCCGGATACGTACCGCCGACGCCCGCGCGGGGCTCGCCAAGGTCCCCGACGGCTGGGCCGACCTCGTCATAGCGGACGTGTTCAGCGGTGCCCGCACCCCCGCGCACCTCACCTCGACGGAGTTCCTCGACGAGGTCCGCAGGGCGCTGAAGCCGGGCGGCCGCTACGCCGCCAACCTCGCCGACGGGCCGCCGCTGGCCCATCTGCGCGGCCAGATCGCCACCGCCGCCGCCCGGTTCGCCGAACTGGCCCTGGTCGCCGACCCCACCGTGCTGCGCGGCAAACGCTTCGGCAACGCCGTCCTCGTCGCCTCCGACCTGCCGCTGCCGGTCGCCGAACTGACCCGGCGGGCCGCCTCCGACCCGCATCCGGGCCGCGTCGAACACGGCCGCTCCCTCACCGACTTCACGGGCGGCGCGCTCCCCGTGACGGACGCCGCCGCCGTCGCCTCACCGGCCCCGCCGCCCTCGGTCTTCCGCTGAGCCACCGCCGGAGGGCACCGAGCGGCCCGGTCCCGCGCCGAACCCGCCGACGGTCCCGCCCCGAACCCGTCGCCGGTCCCGCCCCGAACCCGTCGCCGGCCCCGTGGACTTCCGCCGACCCGGTCGGCGGGCTCGGTGAAGGAGCGCGGGGTCACTAGTAATTGCCCACCTCGACCCGCGGCGGCCCGTCGTGCCAGGTGCAGATGACCGACACCCGGTCGGTGCCTGAGGTGAACTCCACCCGGATCCAGGACGCCGTCTTCCACACCTGCATCGACCAGCCCGTGCCCGGGGTCGCCGAGACCAGGGCCGCGCCGGCCGGGCCGAGGTCGAAGACCACCCGGCCGCCGTCGGTGTCGTAGCTCTTGACCCGGCCGGTCGTGGTCGCGGTGGGGGAGGGGGCGGCCGGTGCGGCGGGCGCGGACCTCGAAGTACGGGACGCGGCGGGCGTCCGGGACGGCGCCGCCGAGGTGGCCGGCGCGCTCGGCGACGAGGCCGTCCCGTGGGTGGCGGACGTGAGCGGCGCCGATCGAGGCGCCGTGGACCCGGCCGCCGTGATGGGCAGGGCGCGCGGCGGGTCGTAGGCCGTGCCCGCCATCACCGAGTGGACGCCCCACCACGACAGCGTGACCGCCGCGCCGGTGGCGAGCGACCACGCCAGTACGTGTACCAGTCCTCTGTGCATCGCCGGTCATACTGCCGCACGCGCCCCGTCCGTGTCGGCGGCAGGTGGGCGGGGTGAGGTTGTCCACAGGCAGTCGTCCCCAAGCGCGCGGGGCCCGCGCCGAGTTGTCCACAGGCCCGCACCGCGTCCGGACGCATGGCGTACGGTGCGGCGCATGGCAAGTGTGCTCGTGGTCGAGGACGACCAGTTCGTACGCTCGGCGCTCATCCGGCATCTGACCGACGCCTCGCACACCGTGCGCAGCGTCGGCACCGCGCTGGAGGCGCTGCGCGAGGTCGCCCACATCCGTTTCGACGTCGTCGTCCTGGACCTCGGACTGCCCGATCTGGACGGCTCCGAGGCCCTGAAGATGCTGCGCGGCATCACCGACGTGCCCGTCATCATCGCCACCGCGCGCGACGACGAGGCGGAGATCGTCCGGCTGCTCAACGCCGGGGCGGACGACTACCTGACCAAGCCGTTCTCGGTCGAGCACCTGTCCGCCCGGATGGCCGCCGTGCTGCGCCGGTCCCGCTCCGGCCCCGCCGACGCCGCGCCCCCCACCGTCCTGCGGGTGGGCGGCCTGACCGTCGACCCGCTGCGCCGCCAGGCCGCACTGGACGGCGTACGACTGGACCTCACCCGCCGCGAGTTCGACCTGCTCGCCTTCCTCGCCGGCCGGCCGGGCGTCGTCGTGGCGCGCAGGGAGCTGCTGGCCGAGGTGTGGCAGCAGTCCTACGGCGACGACCAGACCATCGACGTCCATCTGTCCTGGCTGCGCCGCAAGCTGGGCGAGACCGCCGCCCGGCCCCGCTACCTGCACACCCTCAGGGGAGTCGGCGTGAAGCTGGAACCACCCGGAGCGGAGCCGTCGCGATGAGATGGGCACTGGTCAAGGTGTGCCTCGCGGTCACCACGATGGTCGTGGTCGCCTTCGCTGTCCCGCTCGGACTGGTCGTCAAGGAGATGGCCCGGGACCGCGCCTTCTCCAACGCCGAACGCCAGGCCGCGGCCGTGGCGCCCGCGCTGTCCATCACCACCGAGCGCGACCAGCTGGAGCGGGTCGTCGCCTCGGCCGGCTCGGACGCCCAGATGGCCGTGCACATACCCGGGGCCGACGGCAGGCCGGCCGTCGACATCGGGCGCCGCCGGGCCGCCGAGGCGGACATCGCCGCCGTGCGCAGGATGGGCCGCGCCTCCACCACCGAGGTGTCCGGCGGATCCACGCTGCTCCAGCCGGTCGCGCTCAGCTCCGGCGCCATCGCGGTCGTCGAGGTCTACGTCCCCGAGGCCGAGGTCAGCAACGGCGTCGGCACCGCCTGGGCGGTGCTCGCCGGCGTCGGAGCCGCGCTCGTCGTCGGCTCGGTCGCCGTCGCCGACCGGCTCGGGGTGCGGATGGTGCAGCCCGCGCAGCGGCTCGCCGAGGGCGCGCACGAACTGGGGGAGGGCAAGCTCGGCGCGCGGGTGCCCGAGGAGGGGCCGACCGAACTGCGCCTGGCAGCGGTCGCGTTCAACTCCATGGCCGACCAGGTCGTCGGGCTGCTCGCCAACGAGCGGGAGCTGGCCGCCGACCTGTCCCACCGACTGCGCACCCCGCTGACCGTGCTGCGGCTGAACGCGGCCTCGCTCGGCGACGGGCCGGCCGCCGACCAGACCCGGGCCGCGGTGGCCCAGCTGGAGCGCGAGGTCGACACCATCATCCGCACCGCCCGGGAGGCCAAGCCGCAGACGGCCGCAGTCGGTCCGGGCGCCGGCTGCGACGCGGCCGAGGTGGTCCGGGAGCGGATGGCGTTCTGGTCGGCGCTCGCCGAGGACGAGGGCCGCAAGTGGCGGCTGGCCGGCGTCGAACGGCCGGTGCGCGCCCCCGTGGCCCGCGCGGACCTCGCCGCCGCGCTGGACGCCCTGCTCGGCAACGTGTTCCGGCACACCCCCGAGGGCACGGCGTTCGCCGTCGACGTGCACAACGGCGAGGACGCGGTGATCGTGCTCGTCTCCGACGCGGGTCCCGGCATACCCGACCCGGACGCGGCCATGCTGCGCGGAAGCGGATCGGGCCACGACGGCTCCACCGGGCTCGGCCTCGACATCGTGCGGCGCCTGGCGGAGGCGACCGGCGGCGACGTGCGCATCGGCTCCTCCGTCCTCGGCGGCACGGAGGTGCGCGTCTGGATCCAGCTCGACGGCCGCCGGCCCGCCGTCGGCGGCCACCGCGGGAACGTACGGCGGCGCAGACGCCAGGCGGCGAGGTGAGGCGCCTGGAGACCGCGACCTTTAACCGTCCCCGATCCCTTCCTTAAGCGCACCCTAAGATCCCCAACGCCCGCCCGGATCCGGCGGATTGCCCGATTCCGGACCGCTAGCGTGCTGCCGCACCGCACCCCCGTGAACAGTGAAGGCAGGCACGATGAGCACGCACCGGCGCAGGATCAGTGGCAGGAACAAGGTGATAGGCGGCCTCGTCGCCGCGGCCGTGGTCGGGGGCGGCGCGTTCCTGTTCACCGCCAACGCGCAGGCGGCCGGCGTCGGCGCCGCGTACACGAGGACCAGCGACTGGTCGACCGGCTACACCGCGCAGTACGTCGTCACCAACGACAGCGGCCAGGCGGAGAAGGACTGGACGCTGGAGTTCGACCTGCCCGCGGGCGCCAAGCTGGGCTCGCTGTGGAACGGGGAGTCGAGCGTCAGCGGTCAGCACGTCACCGTGAGGCCGGCCAAGTGGGACACCGCCGGGCTCGCCGCCGGCAAGTCGGTCACCGTCGGATTCGTCGTCGACGGCACCGGCGACCCCACCGGCTGCCGGATCGACGGCGCCTCCTGTTCGGCGGACGGCGCCGCCACCCCGGAGCCCAGCGGTCGGCCGACCCAGACCGCGACCCCCACGACGGTCCCCACGCCGACCCCCACCGCCACCAGGACCACCCCGCCGGCCACGTCGACGCCGACCCCCACCCCGACCGCCTCGCAGAGCACCGGCACGGGCACCGGCACGACCGCCGGCTTCGCCCCCTATGTCGACACCTCCCTCTACCCGGCTTACGACCTGTCGGCGAGCGCCGACGCGACCGGTGTGAAGAACTACAACCTCGCCTTCGTCACCGACGGCGGCGGCTGCACCCCCAAGTGGGGCGGCGTCACCGACCTGGCGAGCGACGGCGTCGCCTCCCAGATCGGCGCGCTGCGCGCCAAGGGCGGCGACGTGCGCGTCTCCTTCGGCGGCGCGTCCGGCTCCGAACTGGCCACCACCTGCTCCTCGGCGGACACGCTGGCGGCGGCGTACGGGAAGGTCGTGGACCAGTACAAGCTGACCAAGGTCGACTTCGATGTCGAGGGCGGCGCGCTGCCCAACGCGGCCGCCAACACCCGCCGCGCCCAGGCCGTCGCCAAGCTCCAGCAGCAGCACCCGGGCCTGGACGTCTCCTTCACCCTCCCCGTCATGCCCGAGGGCCTGACCCAGGACGGCGTCAACCTGCTGTCCGACGCCAAGTCCAACGGCGTGAAGATCTCCGCCGTCAACATCATGGCGATGGACTACGGCGCCTCCTACAGCGGCGACATGGGCACCTACGCCGAGCAGGCCGCCACCGCCACCCAGGCCCAGATCAAGAGCGTGCTGGCCCTGTCCGACAGCGCGGCCTGGAAGACGGTCGCCGTCACCCCGATGATCGGCGTCAACGACGTCTCCTCGGAGGTCTTCAAGGTCGACGACGCCACCCAGCTGGTGAACTTCGCCAGGTCCAAGGGTCTCGGCTGGCTCTCCATGTGGTCCGCCGCCCGCGACAAGCAGTGCGCCGGCGGCGCCAAGGCCTACGCCGACCCGACGTGCAGCTCGATCACCCAGGACGACCACGCCTTCGCCAAGGCCTTCGGCGCCCTCGGCTGACACCGCCCGGCCCGCGAACCCGGCCTCGCGGGCCCCGGCCTCGCGGGCCCCGGCCTCGCGGGCCCCGGCCTCTCGGGGCCCGATCTCCCGGGCCCCAACCTCCCGGGCCCAACCTCCCGGGGTCCAGCCCCTCTCGGTCCTCGACCCCGCGGGCCCCGGCTCCTGAGCCCGGGGCCTACGAAGGGCCTGGGCTCCAGGCCCTGGGCTCTGGGATTTCGGGTCTGGGCCTTGGGCCCGGACGCCCCGGCCCTCGAACCCCCGACCTCATGGGGCGCGGCACTCCCCTCCGACTCCCGCGTGCCGCGCCCCGCACATCCCCCGCCGACCGGTCCGTCCCCGGTCGGCGGAGGCGTCAGACGGCGGCGTCCACCGCGGGCAGCCGCCCGCTGCGGGCGGCCCGCGCGTACCAGTGGGCGCTGGACTTGGGGGTCCGGGCGAGGGTCGCGTAGTCGACGTGGATCGCGCCGAACCGCTTGGCGTAGCCGTAGGCCCACTCGAAGTTGTCCATCAGGGACCACAGGTAGTACCCGCGCACGTCCGCGCCGTCCGCCATGGCCCGGCGGACCGCCGTCAGGTGGCCGTGCAGGTAGGCGATGCGCTCCGGGTCGTGCACGCGCCCGTCGTCGTCCATCTTGTCGTCATAGGCCGCGCCGTTCTCCGTGACGTACAGCGGCACCCCGGGCGCCTCCCGGGTGTAGCGCATGATCAGTTCGTGCAGGCCGGCCGGGTCGACCGTCCAGCCCATGTCGGTGCGTTCGCCCGGGACCTGGTGGAACACCACGTCGTCGGCGGCCGGCCACGGCGAGTGCGCGCTCGCCCCGTGCGTGTCCGAGCGCGGCCCCGCGGGCGCGGTCTCCACGGACGACACGATCTGGGGCGTGTAGTAGTTGAGGCCCAGCGCGTCCAGCGGCTGCCGGGTGTCGCGCAGGTCGCCGTTCAGGACGAAGGACCAGTCCGTGACCGACGAGGTCGCCTCCAGCAGGGTGGCCGGGTAGGCGCCGTGCAGCAGCGGGCCGTGGAAGACGCCGTTGGCCAGGTCGTCGATGCGCCGCGCCGCGGCCACGTCCGCCGGGTGCTGCGACAGCGGGCGGATCACCTGCGAGTTGAGGCTGACGCCGACCGATGCCCGCGCCGGCAGCACCGAGCGCAGCGCCTGGGCGCCCAGACCGTGGGCCAGGTTCAGATGGTGCGCGGCGCGCAGCGCGGCGAGGGGGTCGGTGCGGCCGGGGGCGTGGACGCCGGAGCCGTAGCCGAGGAAGGCGCTGCACCAGGGTTCGTTGAGCGTGATCCACTGGTCCACCCGGTCACCGAGCGCCTCGCCCACGAGCTGCGCGTACTCCGCGAACCGCAGCGCCGTCTCCCGCTCGGGCCAGCCGCCCGCGTCCTCCAGCTCCTGGGGGAGGTCCCAGTGGTAGAGGGTGAGGGCGGGCTTGATCCCGTGGGACAGCAGCTCGTCCACGAGCCGGCGGTAGAAGTCCAGGCCCACCTGGACCGCGGGCCCCCGGCCGGTGGGCTGCACCCGCGGCCAGGACACCGAGAAGCGGTAGGCGGTCAGGCCCAGCTCCGCCATCAGGGCGACGTCGTCGCGGTAGCGGTGGTAGTGGTCGACAGCGATGTCACCGGTGTCGCCGCCGGCCGTCCTGCCCGGCGTATGGCTGAAGGTGTCCCAGATCGAAGGGGTGCGGCCGTCCTCCCGCACCGCGCCCTCGATCTGGTAGGCGGAGGTCGCGGCGCCCCAGAGGAAGGCGGGCGGGAAGGACACGGTCAACGGTTCGGGCATGGAATCGCTCCCACGAGTCGGGTGCGCCCATTATGCATGGGAGCGCTCCCACGCCAAAAGGGGTGTCCGCGCACCGAAAAGGCGGCGCGATCGCCCGTCCGCGCACCGCGGGGCCCGCGGCTCAGGCCGACTCGCGCACCGCGGGGCCCGCGGCTCAGGCCGACTCGCGCACCACCAGCTGCGTCGGCAGGACTACTTCGCGGTGGCCGGAGCCGCGCTCGGCGATCTCGTCCAGCAGCAGGCTCGCCATGGTGCGGCCCATCTCCTCCAGCGGCTGGCGCACACTGGTCAGCGGGGGGTCGACGTGCCGGGCCACGATCGAGTCGTCGAACCCGACGAGGGCGACGTCGTCGGGCACCCGCCGCCCCGCGGCGCGCAGTTCGAGCACGGCGCCCGAGGCCATCACGTCGGAGGCGGCGAAGACGGCGTCGAGGCCGGGCCGCCGGCGCAGCAGCTCGCGCATGGCCGCGCGCCCGCCGCTCTCCGTGAAGTCGCCGCTCGCGATCAAGTCCTCGTCGACGGCGACGCCGGCGCCCCGCAGCGCCTCGCGGTAGCCGTCGAGCCGGTCCTGCGCGGCGTCCATGTCCAGCGGTCCGGTGATGGTGCCGATGGACCGCCGCCCGGCCGCCAGCAGGTGCTGCACCGCGACCCGCGCGCCGCCGCTGTTGTCCGCGCGGACGTGTCCCAGCTGCTCGCGGTGGCTGCGCCGGCCGGCCAGCACGGTCGGCACCGCCAGTTCCTCCAGCCGGTCGGGCAGCGTGTCGTCGCTGTGCACCGCCATCATGAGCACGCCGTCCACCCGCTGCGCCGACAGATAGGAGGCGAGGCGCGCGTACTCCTGCGCGTCGCGGGCGAGGACGAGCAGCAACTGCATCCCCGCGCCGGCGAGTCCGGCGGAGACGCCCCGGATGATCCCCGAGAAGTACGGCTCGGAGAACAGCCGGGTCTCGGCGTCGGGGACGACCAGGGCGACGGAGTCGGTGCGGCGGGTGACCAGGGCGCGGGCGGCGCGGTTGGGGACGTAGCCGAGTTCGGCGATGGCCCGCTCGACGGCGGCCCGGGACCGCTCGCTCACCTTGGGGGATCCGTTGATCACCCGGGAGACCGTGCCGCGGCCGACCCCGGCGCGCGCGGCCACGGCGTTCAGGGTCGGCCGCCGCACGTCCGCCTTCAGGGCCGGGCGCCGGACGTCCGCGTTCAGGGTCGGACGGAGGGCGTCCGCGGCCTGGGGCGGGTGCTCGGCGGGGTTCATCGTTCACCTTCCGGCGGTCGGTGGGGGGTCGCCTCATTCTGGCCCAGAAAAATCCGGCCACCGCCCCGGCGGGGCCCCGGAGTTCATGGCCTGGACCATTGACCTGCCCGTGACCTGCGTGAATCCTGTACCGGGCCGGTCGATGACGGGCGGGTGACGCCTCCGTGACAGACACATTCACGTGACGCGCTGAACACGCTTGCGCAACAACGCCGTTTTCAACTCTTGACACCTGGCCCGGCAACCAGGAGTCTTCCGGACATGCCGCGTGGGAGCGGTCCCACGGAGACGTCGGGGTCCTCTCCCGTGTGGACCGAACCACCAATGGCCCTTCCCTCTACCTCGCATGGCACACCGTTGACCAGCACCTTTTCACCGCACGACGCGTGCTGTGGGCTGGCCGCTGCTCGAACCGAGAGGGCAGGTCCGGGCCGTCGAACCCCGACGGTCTGATTCCTGAGGTCCCGTTCCCCACTGGAACAAGGAGTAGTGGAATGCGCATCACCCGTACCGGCGGCGGTCGTGGCCGCAGAGCAGCGGCCATGGCCACGACGGTCCTGACGGCCTCCGCCCTGCTGCTGACCGGCTGCAGCAGCGACGACGGCGACTCCGACGCCGCGGACTCCAACGGGAACATCACCCTCAAACTGGCCGACTTCGGTCAGTTCGGTTACAAGGAAGCCGGCCTGTTCGAGCAGTACCACAAGCTGCACCCGAACATCACGGTCAAGGAAGAGACCACCGCCGAAGAGCAGCAGTACTACCCGAAGTTCCTTCAGCAGCTGAACTCGAACAGCGGTCTGGGCGACGTCACGGGCATCGAGGTCGGCCGCATCAAGGAGGTCGTCGACACCCAGGCGGGCAAGTTCACCGACCTCAGCAAGTCCATCAACGTGAGCGACTGGGTCTCCTGGAAGGAGAAGCAGGCCACCGCGAAGGACGGTTCGGTCATCGGCGCCGGCACCGACATCGGCCCGATGTCCCTGTGCTACCGCAAGGACCTCTTCGAGAAGGCGGGCCTGCCCACCGACCGCGAGGCCGTCGCCAAGGCCGTCGCGGGCGGCTGGGAGGACTACCTCAAACTCGGTGAGCAGTACCAGAAGAAGGCGCCCTCCGGCACCCACTTCATGGACTCCGCGAGCGCCATGTACAACGCGGTCGTCAGCTCCTCCGCCAAGCAGTACTACGACGCCGACGGCAAGCCGATCTACAAGGACAGCCCGGCCGTCCAGCAGGGCTGGAACCTGGCCGCCGAGACCGCCTCGAAGAAGCTGAGCGCGGGCCTGCCCCAGTTCGGCGTCCCGTGGCAGACGGCGCTGCGCAAGGGCCAGATCGCCTCCATGGTGTGCCCGGCCTGGATGGCCGCCCAGATCTCGACCTACTCCGGTGACTCCTACAAGGGCAAGTGGGACATCTCCCGCGCGCCCGGCACCACCGCGGCCAACTGGGGCGGCTCCTTCCTGGCCGTTCCCAAGGGCGGCAAGCACGTCAAGGAGGCCGTCGAGCTGGTCAAGTGGCTGACCGCTCCCGAGCAGCAGGCCGCCGTGTTCAAGGCGGTCGGCGTCTTCCCGTCCAACAAGGGCGCCTACGAGCTGGCCAGCGTGAAGAGCGCCAAGCTCCCCTACTTCAGCGACGCGCCGATCGGTGAGATCTACGCCGACGAGGCCAAGTCCATCCCCGAGGCGGTTCTCGGCGCGAAGGACGGCGTGATCAAGGACTCGATCTCCAACCAGATCAACAACATGGAGACGCGGGGCACCAGCTCCGACAAGGCCTGGAAGGCCGTGACCGACTCGGTCGACAAGGCGATCGGCTGAGCACAGCCCGGGGTGCGGGCGGCCGACCGGCCGCCCGCACCGCGCCCGCGCGCGACAGCCGCACCCCGCGGCCGCCGCGGCGGGCTCGGGGTGTATGACCACTGCCGCCGGGGGCGCCGGACCGTACGGCGGCCGCCACCGGGGGCGCGGGGCTGTGTGACGGCGGTACGGTCCGCCGCGGCGGACCCGGGCCCGTGACGACGGCGGCGGCCGCCACCGGCCCGGACCCGCACGACGGCCCGGGACCCGGACCGGACGACGGCCCGCGGACCTCGCCGCAGCGGCGGCCGGCGGCGCGGACGTGGTCCTCGTACGGGGTGACCACGCCGGGAAGCCGGCCCCGCACCCCGCCGTCGCCGCGGACCAGGACCGGACCAGGGCCCGGACCCGCGACACCGCCCCGCCACCGCCGCGGGCGCCCGGCCGTGCGGCGGCCCGGCCCCGCACGCACGACAGGCCGCGGTACGGACCGTCGACACCGTTGTCGATCCGCGCCGGGAGCGGCGGAACGGACGCCCGGCCCCGACCCCCTCCCGCCCCGTACCCGGCCCAGACCTCCAGGGAAGGACTCCCTCCGTGGCAACGACAACCCCCGCACGGGGCGCCTACACCCCGCCACCCGGCGGTACCGGCACCGCGTCGAAGGGACCCAGCAAGTGGCGCTCGCGGCTGTGGCGCTTCGACGACAAGGCGTCGCCGTACGCCTACATCGCCCCCTTCTTCCTCATCTTCGGCGCCTTCGGGCTCTACCCCCTCCTCTACACCGGCTGGATCGCCCTGCACCGGGTGGAGATGACGGGGCTCGACCAGTCCGAGTGGGTGGGCTTCGACAACTTCGCCAAGATCCTCCAGGACTCCGAGTTCTGGACGGCCGTCGCCAACACCTTCATCATCGGCGTCATCTCCACCGTCCCGCAGCTGCTCGTGGCGCTCGGCCTGGCCCACCTGCTCAACTACAAGCTGCGCGCCAGCACCTTCTGGCGGACCGTCATCCTCACCCCGTACGCCACCTCGGTCGCCACCGCGGCCCTGGTCTTCGCCCTGGTCTTCCGCGCCGACGGCGGCCTGCTCAACTGGGTGCTGCACTTCTTCGGCGCCGGCAACACCGACTGGGGCAATGGGGAGTGGACCTCCAAGATCGCCATCTCGGTCATCGTGATCTGGCGCTGGACCGGCTACAACGCCCTGATCTACCTGGCCGCCATGCAGGCCGTGCCGACCGATCTGTACGAGGCCGCCTCGATCGACGGAGCCTCGCGCTGGCAGCAGTTCCGCAAGGTGACCATCCCCGCGCTGCGGCCGACGATCCTGTTCACCATCGTCATCTCGACGATCGGCTCCATGCAGCTGTTCGGTGAGCCGCTGCTGCTCCAGGGCGGCACGCTCGGCTCCGTCGGCGGCAGCGAGCACCAGTACGAGACGCTGAGCATCTACCTCTTCAACTACGGCTGGAAGCTCGGGCACCTGGGCCCGGCGGCGGCCGTGGCCTGGGCGATGCTCGTCCTGCTGCTGCTCATCGCCCTGATCAACTGGATCGTCGGCCGGATCATGCGCAAGAGCGCGGCCTGACGGGAGCGATATCGATGACCACGACCAGTCCCACCAACACCGCGCCGGGCATCGCCCCGGCACCGCTCCCCGCCGCCCCGGGCAAGGGCGGCAACCGCTTCAAGATCGGCGCCGGGCAGCAGCTCAAGGGCGGGCCGTTCACCTACATCGCCCTGACCGTCGTCGGCCTGGGGTCGATCCTCCCGCTGTACTGGACGCTGGTGGCGGCCTCCCACGACCAGGCACGGGTCCTGGACAACCCGCCCCCGCTGGTGCCGGGCGGCAGACTGTGGCACAACCTCCAGGCGGCCTGGGACCAGGCCAACCTGGCCAAGGCCATCGTCAACACCGTCATCGTGGCCGGCTGCATCACCGCGGCCACGCTGTTCTTCTGCACCCTGGCCGGCTACGCCTTCGCCAAGATGCGCTTCCGCGGCCGGGGCGCGCTCATGACCGCCGTCATCGCCACCCTGACGATCCCGCCGCAGCTCAGCGTCGTGCCGCTGTACATGATGATGTCGGACATCGGCTGGAACGGAAAACTGGAGTCGGTGATCTTCCCGACCCTGGTCGGCGCCTTCGGCGTCTTCTTCATGCGGCAGTACCTGCTGGAGGCGCTGCCCTACGAGCTGATCGAAGCGGCCAAGGTCGACGGGGCGAGCAACATCCGCATCGTGTGGAACGTGGTCCTGCCCGCCGCCCGGCCCGCGATGATGGTGCTCGGCATGCTCACCTTCGTGCAGGCGTGGAACGACTTCTTCTGGCCGTTCCTCGCGCTGGACCAGGAGAACCCCACCATCCAGGTGGCCCTCGGCCAGCTCAGCGCCTCCTACACCCCCGACCAGAGCATCGTCATGGCGGGAGCGCTGATCAGCACGCTGCCGCTGCTGCTGGTGTTCGTGATCTTCGGCAAGCAGATCGTCGGAGGCATCATGGCGGGCGCGGTCAAGGGCTGACCGGGCCGCACGCGGGGCGGCCGCCCGGCCACGGGCCCGGCCGCCCGCACTCCGCGGCCGGACCGTCACCGGGTACGGGGCGCACCGTGCCCCGGGCCGGGCGCCGGTCGCGGTCCACCCGCGCACGGACCGGCCCGCGCCCCGACCCGCCCCCGGCCGCCCCTGCCTCCGCTCCACCTCGGCCGGGACCGTCCGGCCGGGTCGCCTCGGCCGGGATCCCGCCCGGTCCGGGCAGCCCGGACCGGCCCCCGGTTCCAGCCCGGCCGCGCCGTCCGGCACGGTCCTCCCGGCCCGGTCACGGGGGGCGGATCAGGCCGCATGTCCGCCGCCCCGGCCGGAGCGAACCGACCCGCCTGACCCGCCCGGTCAGGCCGCCCCCGCACGTCGGCCGGCGATCACCATCGCCCGCCCCGCACGCCGGCCGGCCAACCCGTCCGGTCCGGTACGGCCCGTACGCGAGCCGTACCGGACCGGACGCCCGAGCCCGTACGACCGGAGCCCCGGCCCCGGCGGACCGGGTGTCCCACCGTCTTGTCCCGTCCCGCCCCGAGGACCGCGGCGCCCACCCCCGCACCCGGTCCCTCCCCCCACCGCCGGACCACTGTCCGTTCTTTCCTCCACGCCACTTTGGGAGCGTTCTCACCATGACCGCCGTACGACCCGAGACCACTGCCCAGTCGGCCTCGGACACCCCTTCCTCCCTCTCCTTCCCCACCGGCTTCGTCTGGGGCGCCGCCACCGCCGCCTACCAGGTCGAGGGCGCCGCCGCCGAGGACGGCCGCACCCCTTCCATCTGGGACACCTTCAGTCACACCCCCGGCAAGGTCCGCAACGGCGACACCGGTGACATCGCCGCCGACCACTACCACCGGTACCGCGACGACGTGGCGCTGATGAAGCACCTCGGCCTGAAGGCGTACCGCTTCTCCGTCTCCTGGTCCCGGGTCCAGCCCACCGGCCGCGGCCCCGCCGTCGAGCGCGGCCTGGACTTCTACCGCCGGCTCACCGACGAACTCCTCGAAGCGGGCATCACCCCCGTCGCCACCCTCTACCACTGGGACCTCCCCCAGGAGCTGGAGGACGCCGGCGGCTGGCCGCAGCGCGACACCGCCGACCGCTTCGCCGACTACGCCGACCTCGTCGCCCGCGCCCTCGGCGACCGGGTCGGCGTGTGGACCACCCTCAACGAGCCCTGGTGCAGCGCCTTCCTCGGCTACGGCTCCGGCGTGCACGCCCCGGGCCGCACCGACCCGGCCGCCACCCTGCGCGCCGCGCACCACCTCAACCTCGCCCACGGCAAGGCGATCGGCGCGCTGCGCTCGGTGCTGCCGTCCTCCGCGCAGACCTCCATCACCCTCAACCTGCACCAGGTGCGCCCGCTCACCGACAGCGCCGAGGACGTCGAGGCCGCCCGCCGCATCGACGCGGTCGGCAACCGGGTCTTCACGGGGCCCATCCTGGACGGCGCCTACCCCGAGGACCTGCTCGCCGACACCGCGCACCTCGTCGACTGGGGCCGACTGGTGCACGAGGGCGACCTCGCCGAGATCTCCCGCCCCATCGACCTGCTCGGCGTCAACTACTACTCGCCGACCGTGGTCTCACACCCCGTGGACGGCGCGGGCACCACCAAGAACGACGGGCACGGCGCGAGCGACCACTCCCCGTGGACCGGCTCCGACCACATCGCCTTCCACCTCGCCAACGACGACCTGACCGCGATGAACTGGGCCATCGACGCGAGCGGACTGCACACCCTGCTGACCGGCCTGGCGAAGTCGCACCCGCGGCTGCCGCTGATGGTCACCGAGAACGGCGCCGCCTTCGACGACTACGTCTCGCCCGAGGGCCGGGTGAACGACCCGCAGCGCATCGCGTACCTGCACACCCACCTGGACGCCGTACGGCGGGCGATCGCCGACGGAGCGGACGTGCGCGGCTATTTCCTGTGGTCCCTGCTGGACAACTTCGAATGGTCCTACGGCTACTCCAAGCGCTTCGGCGCCGTCTACGTCGACTACTCCACCCAGCGCCGCATCCCCAAGGAGAGCGCCCACTGGTACGCCGACGTGATCCGCGCCAACGCCCTGCCGACGACCCGGTGAGCGAGCGCGCGGCCTGACCGGCGGGAGCGCGGCCGCCTGCCGGCGGGGGTGCGACCGCCCGTCCGGCGGGTGTGCGGGCGGGGCCGACGGGCACGCGGGGCGCGGCCGGGGACACCGGCCGCGCCCCGCCGCCGTTCCGCGCGCCCGCGGGGGAGGAGTCCCGGCCGGACGAGGGACGATCGGGGACGGGGCGGCCGGCGGCAGGCTGTTACATTCCTGCCCAGACGGCTGCGAACGGAAGGCACCACAATGGTCAACGGCGGGCGGAACCGTGGCGGTCGGCGGCCGACCCTCGAGGAGGTGGCGGCCCGGGCCGGCGTGGGCCGCGGCACGGTCTCCCGGGTGATCAACGGCTCGCCCCGGGTCAGCGACGCCACGCGCGCCGCCGTCGAGGCGGCGGTCGCCGAACTCGGCTACGTCCCCAACACCGCCGCCCGCGCCCTGGCGGCCAACCGCACGGACGCGATCGCGCTGGTCGTCCCCGAACCGGAGACCCGGTTCTTCGCCGAGCCGTACTTCTCCGACATGCTGCGCGGTGTGGGCGCCGAACTCGCCGACACCGAGATGCAGTTGCTGCTGACCTTCGCGGGCGGCGACCGCGAACGCCGCCGGCTCGCCCAGTACCTGGCCGCGCACCGCGTGGACGGGGTGCTGCTGGTGTCCGTGCACGCGGACGACCCGCTGCCCGACCTGGTGGCCCAGCTGGAGATCCCCGCCGTGATCAGCGGCCCGCGCTCCGCGGCGGAGACCCTGACCTCGGTGGACTCGGACAACTACGGCGGCGCGCGTTCGGCGGTGGAACACCTGCTGGCCGGCGGCCGGCGCCGTATCGCCCACATCACCGGCCACATGGACGTGTACGGAGCCCAGCGGCGCCTGGCCGGCTACCGCGACGCCCTGCGCGACGCCGACCTGCCCGTGGACGAACTCCTAGTCGAGCGGGGCGACTTCACCGAGGAGGGCGGCCGGCGCGCGATGGCGCGGCTGCTGGAGAACGCCCCCGACGTGGACGCCGTCTTCGCCGGTTCGGACGTCATGGCGGCCGGCGCCCGCCAGGTGCTGCGCGAGCGGGGCAGGCGCACACCCGAGGACGTGGCCCTGGTCGGCTACGACGACTCGGCCATCGCCCGCCACATGGACCCGCCGCTGACCAGCGTCCGCCAGCCCATCGAGGAGATGGGCCGCGCCATGATCGACCTGCTGCTGACGGAGATCGCCGACCGCCGCCCGCCCGGCGCCCCCGGTCACGAGCCCCGGCACGCGGTGCTCCCGACCGAGCTGGTGGTCCGAGCCTCGTCGTAGCCGGGGGCCGGGGCCTGACGCCTCGTGTCCGCCGCACGGGACGGCCTCGTGGCCGCGGGACGCCCCTGTGGCCGTCGGGCGTCGTTCGGGTGTCGTCGCACCCGCGGGGCCGTCCCGCCGGGCCGCTCACGGCCCGAGCGTCCGCCGCCACACCACCTCGCCGTCCGCCACCTCACCGGTCGGCGTGAGCCCGGCGGCCCGGGCGACGCCGGCGGAGGCCCGGTGCTCCGGGTGGATATGCGCGACGACGACGCCGACACCCCGCCGCTCCAGCAGCCCCACCAGCCCACGCGCCGCCTGTGAGGCGAACCCGCGCCCCTGCCACGGCGTCCCCACCACCCAGGCGATCGCGGCCACCGCACCCGCGCCGGTGACCGTGGCCTGCACGGTGCCCACCAGCGGACGGCGGCCCTCCCGCACCCGCAGCACCCAGTTGCACCAGGACACCTCCGGGTCCGGAGAGCCGGCCACCAGCCGCTCGTACCGCGCCCGCAGCCCCGCCTCGTCGAGCGGCGCGCCCCCGGTGAAGCGGTGCAGCGCCGGATCGGACAGCACCCCGGCCATCTCCCCGGCGTGCTCGACACCCAGCGGCACCAGCTCGAGACGACCGGCGCGGACGGCTTCGGCGCGCATACGACTCCCCGGTGCGGACAGACCCGTGACGGAACGGACAGGCGATCGGACGGCTGATCGGACGTGATGGGGATTCCCCGTACGCAAGAGGCCGGTGACCCGATTCTCTCGGGTCACCGGCCTCTTCGGCCACACGAGTGACGGGACTCGAACCCAATCCTTTGAAGAGGCTTGACCTCGGCGTTCCCTCCAACCAGGACATCCTGGTGAGTTTCGACGAGCGTTCGGTTGCAGTGTATGTCGTCCGTGTGGTCACGCGTGTGGCCGCGTCCACACCTCCGCCACTCGTTGATCCGGGGGACCTTGACCAGTGGGTCCCGGCGTCCTGAGCGGCCCGGATCACCTCGTCCAGGAACTCGTAGGCCTCCTCGTCCGTGAGGCGGCTCAGCCAGGGGAAGGCGGTGCTGTGCACGGCGTCTCCTCGGGGGTTCTTGGGAGCATCGCGTCGAACCGTTCCCCGGGCCTCGTGAGCGCGATCCAGCTCAGCGAGGACCAGGGCGTCCAGCGCGTGGAGGAACGCGGTTCGTCCCACGCGAAGTCGCGGGGGTGCCAGAGAAGGGTTACACCGTGCCGGAGCAGTGGGGTTTGCGCGGCGACCCCTACGCCTGACGGGCCCTTCGTGATCACCTGGCTGGTTCCGGGATTCCGACATCGGCAGACGAGGTGCGCGGCCTTCTGCGTGCGGCTTTCAGCGAGGTCGTGGGGGTCGACCTCGTCACCGAACGAGAGACGCAGGTGTACCGGGAGCAATTCGCCCACGGCGGCATGTCCAGCGGCTACATCTGTCCCCCCACTTGGCGAGATCGGCTGATGCCTCTGCTCGTGAAGCGTGCGTGGACGCTGTTGGTGGCCTGATCGCGTCAGTTGCCGGCATGGTCGCCGGCGTCGTCATCGCCGATATGCCGCGCCACCTTGGTCAGGGCCTCACCGAGGTCTTGCCTGCTCCACGCTGGGCGGCCTCATACTCCTGGCCGGTATCGCCATGGCGATTTCCAAGGCGGACAGCACGGGGGACCAGTACGCCTCCGTCACGGCGAGTGTGGCTGGCCTCCTGATGACGGTCATCGGCAACCTTGTTCCATCGCAGGGCTGACCAGGCGCTGAAGCACATGGAGTCGCAGACCCAGTCGCTGCGCCAGGACATGAATGCGGAGAGGGACGCCGGGCAGGCGGTCCGGCTGCTGGAGGACGTCGGTGACCCGGCTCTCAAGGCCCATCTCCAGGCGGCGTTGATCCTGAAATTCTCCGCAGCCGAGCTGCCCGAGTTTGGGGGCGTCCTGAAGCCGACCGATCCTCTTCCGCGGGGGAGTGTCAACGACACCGTCCCGCAACAGCAGTTGGAGAGCCCCGCCTCATGACCTCTTGGGGCGGTTCTTCAGGTACCAGTCGAGGAAGCGCTCGCTGACGCCCTTGCGGTCGCCGAAGTCCTCCTTGAGGACTCGCCACATGTACGTACTGTCGTGTCCGGATGCGAAGGTGCTGTCCTCGCCGATCTCGGTGTCGCAGCCGCATAGGCAGAGGTTGGGACCAGCGGTGCTCATCAGGGCCTCCTGAGCTTCCACGAAGGAACGGTGAACGTATCCTCTCGTGCTCAGGCGGCAACGCGGAAGCTCAGCCGGGTAGCGCGGTCCGGATCGCCTTCTCGGCACTCGTGACGGTGAGGTGACGAAGGAGTCATCAAGCACTGATGGGACCGTCAGGCGAACCTCACGGCTAGATCACGACCCGGACCTACGTGTAGAACCCATGTAGGTCTCGTGGATACTCTGTGCCGCCCGACTCCTCGTGCACCACGTAGTTGCCGGTCAGGGCTCCAAGGAGGCTCTCGTGGAGAACCCTTCGCCACTTCCCCCGAACGTCCCCCCGCGTCCGTCCGGCGCTCCCACGGTGCACATGGCCGCGGACTCGCAGAACGATTGGCGGGACGAGTACGAGAACGACCCGGAGTACCAGGCCATCCTGTCGAGGATGGAGACGCCTTGGTGGCGGCGACCTGCGGCCCTATGGGGTGGAGTCGTCGCCGTTGCTGTCGGTTCGTTCTTCCTGGGCGGAGCGGTGATCGGTTCTGACGGCAGCTCGGGCGCGTCCCCGGATCCGTGGGTGCAGGGTCAGACCGACAACCAGCCGCAGAACCTGCAACAGCAGAACAATCAGCCGGCCGGGGTCTCCGCCGCGCAGAAGTTCCAGATCCTGACCAGGTTTTGCAGTCAGCAGGCGGGCGGGCCGACGAACGTGGACGAAGCTGCCCTCATGCAGTGCAAGAACGACTACTACGTGACAGACCAAGGTCAAGTCCTGCCGAAGTAGTCTCACACGTCCCGTGTCAGGCAGCAGGCACCAGTACGCGCTTGGCCTTCGCCCGGGTGACCTTCTCGGCCCGAGCGACGTCCAAGTGCCGAAGGAGCTTCTGGCCTCGGTGGTCGAGACCTTCGACTGTCAGATGTCCTCCCCAGCTCGTCGTAGAGTCGCCGGACGGCTTGGTCCGCCGTGGGCTCTGCGGGTTCTCCCGGGCATTCTCCGGCTCCGGGCTGACGCGGGTCGTCACCACCTTCGGGCCTGCCGTCAGAGCGGCGCTGACGGGCCTCTGCGCAGGCGGCTGGAGAGGCGGTGACCACACTTGGGCGTCGGGGGCTTCCACGGGGGCTCTGGGGCCCGGCTGACGTTCGCTGTCACCGCCTCGGGCTCGGCCGTCAGCGGGGGAGGAACGGGCTTCGAGGGGCTGACGCTCGCCAGGTGCAGGGTGTGCGCCGTGACCAACGGAGGCACCGCGCTGACGGCCACCACGACGAAGGGACCCTTGGCCATGTAACCAGCCTCGATCAGGTGCGAGACCACCTGAGCTGTCATCGCCAGCAGCAGGGCCAGCACGGCGCCGACGTTGGCCTGGATGTGGTCGGGGCTGATGGCCTCGGGGGAGCAGACGTCCTTGTCCCCGAAGAGGGGGAGGAAGTGCTTCTTGATGTCGCGCGGTAGTCGTGTCGGGTGCGGACCTCCACGCCGGTGAGGGTCTCCACGAAGTGCTCGGCCCACGCCTCGAAGGTCACGGCCTTCTTGTCCTGCCCGCCCTCGCCGGGCTGGACGAAGCCCTCGCCTTGACCCACCCCGTGGGCCAGTGCTGTCCGTGGGCGTCCACGAGCGCCTTGAACTGAAGGGCTTCCGGCTCGGAGTCGAGGACCTCGGACTGAGGGGCGCCGTCGCGGGAGCCTCCTTCACGCCAGCGGACCTGATGTGCGGTGCTGCCGTCCTGGCGGACGCGCCCGCGGATGCTCGCCATGGGAGGACCGTGGGACCCTTCTCAAGATCCCGGGTGGCCACCGGTGTGGCCACAGGAGAGACGAATGAGGCCGGCGACTGCGTTTCCGCAGATCACCGGCCTCATTCCAGAGGGTGAGTGACGGGACTCGAACCCGCGGCATCCTGGACCACAACCAGGTGCTCTACCAGCTGAGCTACACCCACCATGACCGGCATCGGTTGACTTTGTCGTTTCCCCGACCGGCCGAGAAAAAGTGTACAGGGTCCGAAGGGGTGCTCGCGCACGACTTTCGCGGCGCCCCTCCGAGGGACCCCTCTCAGCCCCGCTGAGCAGGCAGGACGTGCTTCGCGGCGATCGCCTTGGCGGTGTCGGAGTCCGGGCCCGGCGGCGGGACGAAGACCGCCTCGCGGTAGTAGCGCAGCTCCGCGATGGACTCGCGGATGTCGGCGAGGGCGCGGTGGTTGCCGTTCTTCTCCGGGCTGTTGAAGTACGCCCGCGGGTACCAGCGCCGGGCCAGCTCCTTGATCGAGGAGACGTCCACGATGCGGTAGTGGAGGTAGCCCTCCAGGGCCGGCATGTCGCGCAGCAGGAAGCCGCGGTCGGTGCCGACCGAGTTCCCGCACAGGGGCGCCTTGCCGGGCTCCTTCACGTGCTCGCGGACGTAGGAGAGGACCTGGTCCTCGGCGTCCTTCAGGGTCGTGCCGCCGGACAGTTCGGCGAGCAGGCCGGAGGCGGTGTGCATCTGGCGCACGACCTCCGGCATCGTCTCCAGCGCGGCGTCCGGCGGGCGGATGACGATGTCGACTCCCTCGCCGAGCACGTTCAGCTCGGAGTCGGTGACGAGGGCGGCCACCTCGATGAGAGCGTCGTCGGACAGCGAGAGGCCGGTCATCTCGCAGTCGATCCACACCATGCGATCGTTCATGTGTGCAACCTTACGGCGAGCGGCCCCGGGCCGGACCGGCCGCGCGGCGCCGAAGCGGGGCGGGGGGGGGGCCCCCCCCCCCCCCCCCCCCGGGGGGGCCCCCCCCCCCCCCCCCCCCCCGCCCCCCGGCCCCCCCCCCCCCCCGGGGCGCCCCGGCCCGGGGGGGCCCGGGGCGCAGGGGGGGGGC
>NZ_JBISAL010000001.1:810483-1040670 GCF_044391765.1 Streptomyces sp. NPDC018610 | reverse complement strand
GCACACACACACACTTTTTTTTTTGTGTGGACACACCTCGGGGGGGGCGCCCGGGGGGGGGGGGGGGGGGGCGGCGCGGGGGGGGGGGGGGGGGGCCCCCCCCCCCCCCCCCCCGCCGGTCGCTCAGCCGCCGGACCGCTGCCCGGGCAGGCTCGCCGACAGCGCCGCCGGGGCGCGCCGGGCCTGGTGCGGCATCGGGCCGTCGGGGTGCAGCGGGTGCACGGGACCCGCGGGCTGCGGGACGCCCACCGGGCCGCCCGCCGGTCCGGTCATGAGACCCGGGCCACTCGGCCCGGGCAGGCCCGGACCCACCGGCTCGTCGGTGTCGACCGGCCGCTCGCCCTGCGGCCTGCGCGCCCGGTACGCCGCCCGGTAGGCGGCCGGGGACGACCCCAGCTGCCGCCGGAAGTGACCGCGCAGCGCCACGGGGGAGCGGAAGCCGCAACGGCCCGCGACCTCGTCCACCGAGTAGTCCGACGTCTCCAGCAGCCGCTGCGCCTGGAGCACCCGCTGGGTGATCAGCCACTGCAGCGGCGCGCTCCCGGTGAGCGAGCGGAAGCGGCGGTCGAACGTGCGCCGGCTCATGTACGCGCGGGCCGCCAGCGTCTCCACGTCGAACTGCTCGTGGAGGTGCTCCAGCGCCCAGGCGACGACCTCGGCGAGCGGGTCGGCGCCGATCTCCTCGGGTAAAGACCTGTCGAGGTAGCGCTCCTGGCCGCCGCTGCGGCGCGGTGGGACCACCAGGCGGCGGGCCAGCGCACCGGCCGCCTCGTTGCCGTGGTCCGAGCGCACGATGTGCAGGCACAGGTCGATCCCGGCCGCCGTGCCTGCCGACGTCAGCACGTCGCCGTCGTCGACGAACAGCTCCCGCGGATCGACGTGCACCGACGGGTAGCGCTTGGCCAGCGTCGGCGCGTACATCCAGTGGGTGGTCGCCGGGCGGCCGTCCAGCAGGCCCGCCGCGGCCAGGACGAACGCCCCGGTGCACAGGCCCACGATGCGGGCGCCCTCCTCATGGGCCCGGCGCAGCGCGTCGAGCGCCTCCGCGGGTGGTGGAGAGGTGATCGAGCGCCAGGCCGGCACGACGACCGTGCCCGCCCGCGAGATCGCCTCCAGTCCGTGTGGCGCGGTGAGTTCCAGGCCCCCTGTGGTCCGCAGTGGGCCGTCCTCGCCGGCCGCCACCAGCAGGCGGTAGCGCGGTACTCCGGCGTCCTGGCGGTCGATCCCGAACACCGAAAGCGGTATGGAACTCTCGAAGATGGGACCGCCGCTGAACAGCAGCACCGCGACGATCTCCTTGCGGCGTCGCCCGGACAGTTTCCGGGCCGCCGCGTCCGGCGCGGCAGTGGAGTCGTGGCTCATCCTGCTAAGCCCCCCTCGGTGGTCGCGGCTCCTCGGTTGTGTCGCTCCTGCACGTTTCCCCTTGGTCCTGCACGAGTCCCCCGCCATAAGACAGTCAAGATCGAATCTACTGGTTCCCGCCGTGCACCGGTGGCCAGTTCACCACCCGGCACATTGTCGACATGGCAACTTGGCGTGAAGCATTCGATCACGAAGCGTCGCACTAGCGCGGCGCGCAGGGAAGTGCGCCTCGTCGCGGTGGCCAATCCACGTAGGGTGCGCAGGGTCCCCGAGACCCTTTCCGTGCAGGTCGAACGGGGGTTGGGGGGTGCTTCGGCCAGGGGAGGGGCGAGTTCGAGAAGTTGGCTGAAAAGCTACGGGCCGGGGTGCGGAAACCGGTCAGTCGACCGGTGTCGTTCCACCGGGGTGCCGACCGCCCCGGTGGGTGCCCGTGCCGGTCCGCTGGTGACGGCCGCGGTGCGCGACGCGCTCCTCGGCGCGCAGCCGGGCCGCCCCGCGCTCCGACTGGCGCAGCAGCACCCGGCAGGCCCCGGCGACGGCCGCCAGCCCCAGCGCGGTGCCGGTGGCGCGAGCCGGCGAGGAGCCGTACCAGAGCAGGACCACGGGCACGAGGACGCAGCTGAAGGCGGCCCAGCGCACCACGTCGCCCACACCGTCCTCCACGGACCTGCCCGGGGTGTGCCCCGGCCCGCGTCCCGGCGCCTGCCCCGGATCTTGGCAGGCGTCGTGTCCCGCTCCTGCCCCGGATCCCGGCGCGGACGCCTCCGGCGCGCGAGTGCTCGCCGGGCCCCGCCCGGCGGCGGCGCGGCGCCCGGCGGCGGTACGGGGTCCGGACACGGCATGCTCCCTGGGTGCTCCCTGCGGCGGCTCGCCGGGTTCAACGCCGGTTCGACCGGTCGGTCACTGTACGCAGCCGACAGGCACCTGTACGGCCGCCCCGCGCGGGGCTCTGCGGGAGCCTTTCACAGGCGTCCGCCCGGCCGCGCCCGGGCGCCGCGGGGGCCGTGCGCCGGCCCGCCGGGGCCCGTACGGGTCCCCCACGTGCGTCTCCCGCGCCCCGGGGGCCCCTCCGATACCGGCGGCGCGGAGCGGAGGCCGGTGAATCCCGCGCAAACCGCCTGTACGGGGCAGCAACCATTGCGTTACGGGCGCGCGTCGTGCATGCTCCGGTGAACCGCGCCGAACCGCCACGGAGAGTGCGCGGGATCTGGGCTAGAAAGGCTTGGCGCCGTACCCTTGGGGGTATGGGGACGGGAAGACGATTCCCGGACACAGCTTCGCCGCAGACTGTCGTCCCCGACTAAGGATCACATCGCCGAGACAGCCATGGCCGGTCACGAATTCTTCGAACCCGCGGACCGCAAGCGGCCGGTCGCCGACCCCACGGCGGCCGATCCCCTGGCGGCGCAGGAGCCACGCCACCCCTGCGATCCGGCGTTCAAGCACGGCGTCGTCGTCGGATTCGACGGATCCGATTCCAGTGAGCGCGCCCTCGCCTACGCGATCGGGATGGCGCACCGCACCCGCTCCGGTCTGATCATCGTGCATGTGGCCAACCGGCTGCCCACCACGGTGTGGGCCGGCTGCGAGCCACCGGTCTTCGTCGACGTGCCCGACCACCGCACGGAAGTCCTCGGCCTCGAACTCGCCTGCGCCGACTACCTCGCCGAGGTCCCCTGGATCCTGGTGGAGCGCGGCGGCGACATCTGCCACGAACTCGAGGAGGTCGGCAAGGAGTACGCGGCGGACGCGATCGTCGTCGGCTCCACCCACGGCATCGTGGGGCGCATCTTCGGCTCGGTGGCAGGCCGGCTCGCCAAGCGCGCCCAGCGTCCGGTCGTCGTCATCCCCTAGGGCGTGTTTCGGAAGCGGGGACTTCCGAAACACGCCCTGGGGCCCGAGGCCCACTCCCTCCCGCCCCTCCGGTCACCCCAACTCCCTTGTGCGACCGTGCATTTCACGACACGAAGCTACTCGTGCGTAGAGGTGTTCGTGCCTTTGTGAAGGGCATATACCGGTCACCGCACAACTGCACAGGCATGAAGGGAGCCCGCCGTGGCCAACGACGTCTCTGCGGGAAGCACCACCACCACGATCCTCGGCCGACTCGCCCTCGGAATCACCCTGTTGGCCTTCGGGCTCGGGTACACCGGGGTCATCGACGGTGTCACCGCGGGCGACGCGGTGACACTCGCTCACTACGTGGGCGGCATCGCGCTCTTCCTCGCCGGCCTGCTGGCCCTGCACGACGGCGAGACCGTGACCGGAACGGGTTTCGCCGCGCTCGGCGCCCTGTGGTTCACCTGGGCCGTCTCGGCCGGCGACCGGATATCCGACAACGGCGCGGGACTCTTCCTGCTCCTGTTCGCCCTCGTGGCGCTGACGCTGACCCTCGCGGGCGGCGACCTGCTCGCGCAGGGCACGCACGGGTTGTTCTTCGTGGCCCTGGTCCTGCTCGCCCTCGCGCGCTTCGGCGACCACGGCGCCCTGGCGAAGGCGGGCGGCTGGTTCGCGGTGGCGGCCGGGGCGGTGGCCTGGTACGCGGCGACCGCGGCCCTCGCGCACTGGCCGACGGCCCTTCCGCGACGCGCTGCCCGCCGGGGTGTGACGGCCACCGGCTGAGGCAGCCGCCGGGCCGGGGACCGGGCGGCCCCGGCCTTCCGTGAAAGGAACGACCCCCTGTGCTGGGTGGCACACAGGGGGTCGTTCACACGTCGGCGTTCACGTCACCGGCGGGTTTCGGGGCCTGTCCGGCGGACCGGCCCCGTCGCCACCGTGCCCTATTCCACCGTGACGGACTTGGCGAGGTTGCGGGGCTTGTCGATGTCCCGGCCCAGCGCCAGTGCCGTGTGGTAGGAGAGCAGCTGCAGCGGGATGCCCATGAGGATCGGGTCCAGCTCGTCCTCGTTCTTCGGCACGACGATCGTCTGGTCGGCCTTCTCCTGCTCCTGGTGGGCGACGGCGAGGATCTTGCCGCTGCGGGCCTTGATCTCCTCCAGGGCCGCGCGGTTCTTCTCCAGCAGGTCGTCGTCCGGCACGATCGCCACCGTCGGCAGCGCGGGCTCGATCAGGGCCAGCGGGCCGTGCTTGAGCTCGGAGGCGGGGTAGGCCTCGGCGTGGATGTAGGAGACCTCCTTGAGCTTCAGGGAGGCCTCGCGGGCCACCGGGTAGCCGCGCACCCGGCCGATGAAAAGCATCGAGCGGGCGTCCGCGTAGCCCTCGGCCAGCCGCTTGATCTCCTCCTCCTGCTTCATGATCTCGGTGATCTGCTCGGGCAGGCGGCGCAGGCCCTCGATGATCCGCTTGCCGTCGCGCACCGACAGGTCGCGGATGCGGCCGAGGTGCAGGGCGAGCAGCGCGAAGGCGACGCAGGTGTTGGTGAAGCACTTGGTGGACACCACGCACACCTCGGGGCCGGCGTGCACGTAGACGCCGCCGTCCGCCTCGCGGGCGATCGCGGAGCCGACCACGTTGACCACGCCGAGGACCCGCGCCCCCTTGCGCTTGAGCTCCTGCACGGCCGCCAGCACGTCGTAGGTCTCACCGGACTGGGAGACCGCGATGTAGAGGGTGTCGGGGTCCACGACCGCGTTGCGGTACCGGAATTCGGAGGCCGGCTCGGCGTCGGCGGGGATCCGGGCCAGCTCCTCGATCATCTGGGCGCCGATCATGCCCGCGTGGTACGAGGTGCCGCAGCCGAGGATCTTCACTCGGCGCACCGCGCGCGCGGCGCGGGCGTCGAGGTTGATGCCGCCCAGGTGCACCGTGGCGAACCGGTCGTCGATCCGGCCGCGCAGAACCCGGTCCACGGCCTCGGCCTGCTCGTGGATCTCCTTGTGCATGTACGTGTCGTGGCCGCCCATGTCGTACGACTCGGCCTCCCACTCCACGGTGGTCGGCTCGGCGGTCGTGCGGGTGCCCTCGGTGGTGTACGTGCGGAAGTCGTCGGCCTTGAGGGTGGCCATCTCGCCGTCGTCGAGCGTGACTATCTGCCGGGTGTGGGCGACCAGCGCGGCGACGTCGGAGGCGACGAACATCTCCTTCTCGCCGATGCCGAGGACGACCGGCGAGCCGTTGCGGGCCACGACGATGCGGTCGGGGAAGTCGGCATGCATGACGGCGATGCCGTAGGTGCCCTCGACCATGCGGACCGCCGCGCGGACCTTCTCCTCCAGCGTCGCGGCCTCGGAGCGGGCGACCAGGTGGACGAGGACCTCGGTGTCGGTCTCGGAGAGGAACTCGACGCCGTCCGCCTCCAGTTTGCGGCGCAGGTCGGCGGCGTTGTCGATGATGCCGTTGTGCACGACGGCGACCTGGTTGTCGGCCGACATGTGCGGGTGGGCGTTCACGTCGGAGGGGGCGCCGTGCGTGGCCCAGCGGGTGTGGGCGATGCCGGTCGTGCCCTTGAAGCGCGCCGGGACCTTGGCCTCCAGGTCGCGGACCCGGCCCTTGGCCTTGACCATCTTCAGGGCGGGGGCCTTCGGCGAGGAGACGACGATGCCCGCCGAGTCGTAGCCGCGGTACTCCAGGCGCTGCAGGCCTTCCAGGAGCAGCGGCGCGACGTCACGCTTGCCGATGTATCCGACGATTCCGCACATATGCAGGTTTTCCTCTGGTAGGCGGTACGGGGGAGGGCGGGGACTCAGCCGTAGACGATGCGGCGCAGCTGCCTGAGCGAGAGCTCCGGCGGCGCCACCGCGCGGTACTTCAGGTCCGCCCCGATCCGTTCGAAGATCTCCGCGTTCACCAGGCCCTGGGCCTGCAGTTCGCGGTGGCGGCGACGGACGAACTCCTCGGTCGTCTCGTCGAAGTAGGCGAGCACGTCCTGGACCACCCGCAGCGCCTCGCCCCGGCTCAGGGGCGTGGACCGCGTCAGATGATCAACAAGTTCGTCGTGCACCCGGTAGATCCTGGGGTACCGGCGACGCTTTCGCAAGAATCTTGCCCGATTTCGGGCAAGGGCCTGTTGGGGCTCTTGTGAACTCCTGTTCGCACGCTGTCCACCCGGCGGCCCGCGTCCCGTCGCGCCGGTGCACCATTTTCAGACGCCATGGACATTCCACGCATGGGCGTTCCCGAGCAGCTGGCCGCACGCATGAGCATGGCCGAGCAGCACGAATACCTGCGCTCCAAGTTCTCGCGGCGCACGATGATGAGAGGCGGCGCGGTCACCCTGGGCGCGGTCGCCGGTGGCGCGTTCGTGACGGGCACCTCCGCCCAGGCCGCCGTCCCCACCCAGCGCACCGTCCCCGCCGCCTCCACGGAGACCGTCGACGGCGCGCTCGTCGCCCCGTTCGGCCGCCACCTCGCCTACGGCAACGACCCGCGCACCGAGATCACCGTCTCCTGGCAGGTCCCGGTCGCCGTCAAGAAGCCGTTCATCCGCGTCGGCGCCCGCCCCTGGGACCTGTCCCGCAAGATCCCCGCCGAGGTCCGCACCCTCTACACCCCGGCCGGCGTCGGCGCGAGCGGCGACCGCACCCAGTACTACGTGCACGCCAAGCTCACCAACCTGCGCCCCGGCACGACCTATTACTACGGCGTCGGCCACCAGGGCTTCGACCCGGCCGAGCGCCACCTGCTGGGCACCCTGGGCACCTTCACCACCGCGCCGGCGCACAAGGAGCCGTTCACCTTCACCGCCTTCGGCGACCAGGGCGTCAGCTACCACGGCCTGGCCAACGACGCCCTGATCCTCGGCCAGGACCCCGCCTTCCACCTGCACGCCGGCGACATCGCCTACGGCGACCCGGCCGGCCAGGGCAAGGTGAGCGACACCGGCTTCGACTCGCGGGTCTGGGACCAGTTCCTGTACCAGACCGAGTCCGTCGCCAAGCAGGTCCCGTGGATGGTCTCCTACGGCAACCACGACATGGAGGCCTGGTACTCGCCCAACGGCTACGGCGGCGAGGAGGCCCGCTGGACCCTCCCGGACAACGGACCCGACCGCAAGAACCTGCCCGGCGTCTACTCCTTCGTCTACGGCAACACCGCGGTCATCTCGCTCGACGCCAACGACATATCCTTCGAGATCCCCGCCAACCTGGGTATCTCGGGCGGCACGCAGACCAAGTGGCTGGAAGCCCAGCTGAAGAGGTTCCGCGCCTCCAAGGACGTCGACTTCGTGGTCGTCTTCTTCCACCACTGCGCCTACTGCACCTCCACCGCGCACGCCTCGGAGGGGGGCGTGCGCCAGGAGTGGGTGCCGCTGTTCGAGAAGTACACCGTGGACCTGGTCATCAACGGCCACAACCACGTCTACGAGCGCACCGACGTCCTCAAGGGCGACCGGGTCGCCAAGAAGCTGCCCATCGGCGGCACCGCCTACCCCGAGACCGACGGCGTCGTCTACGTCACCGCGGGCGCGGCCGGCCGGAGCCTGTACGCCTTCAGCGCCGACCAGTCCTACGAGGGCCACGAGAAGGACATCGAGTCCGTGTCCTCCTTCGTCTGCCTCAAGGACGGCGCCCAGCAGAAGGAGACCGTCGCCTGGTCGCGCGTGCGCTACCTCGACTACTCCTTCCTGCGCGTGGACGTCACCCCCGCCGCGCGCGGCCGGTACGCCACGCTGACGGTCCGCGGCATCGCCGAGACCGGCGAGCAGGTCGACCACTTCACGGTGGCCCGCCGGGCGAAGTAGCGCCCGCCGCCGCACGGCCCGCCGCACTCCGGGGCGGTCCTCGCCCGCCGCCGAGGACCGCCCTTCTCCGTGCCGTCCCCGGCCGGACCGTCCTTCTCCGTGCCGCCCTTCTCCGGACCGTCCTTCGCGGGGCGCCCTTTCCCGCCGTGCCGTCCTTCCGGATGATTTCGCCGGGGGAGGGACTGTTCGCCCGCTCCTGCGGGAGAGTGGTCAATAGCCTCGGGCCGTGCACCAGGCCCCCGGTCCCCGTCCGAACGTAGAGGGAGCGCATGTGAGAAGGCACCACAGCACGACTCCCCGCACGAACCCCGAACCCGTCGACCAGCCCGAGCCCCCCGGCCCGCGCCCTGCGCGCGCTCCGCGTCCGGCCCGCGCGGCCCGCGCCCTCGGCGCGCTGCTGCTCGTCTCCGCGGCCGGCGCCTGCGCCGTGGGCGCCGCCCCCGCCGACCGGGCGACCGCCGAGGTCGCCGCCGCAACCGCCGCCACCCCGCTCGACCAGGTGATCCCCGCCCCCGTCTCCGTACGGGCCGGCGCGGCCCCGTACCGCCTCACGCCCGGCGCCCGCATCCGCGTCGACGACTCGCCGAAGGTGCGCGCGGTCGGCCAGTACCTCGCCGACGTCCTCCGTCCCTCGACCGGCTACCGGCTCCCGTTGACCACGCACGCCGGCGCCGGCATCCGACTGCGTCTGGCCGAGGGGCCGTTCGGCGCCGAGGGCTACCGCCTGGACAGCGGTCCCGCCGGAGTGACGATCACCGCCCTGAAGCCGGCCGGCCTCTTCCACGGCGTGCAGACCCTGCGTCAGCTGCTGCCTGCCGCCGTCGAGAAGAAGTCCGTCCAGCCCGGCCCCTGGACCGTCGCCGGGGGCACGGTCACCGACCGCCCGCGCTACGCCTACCGGGGCGCCATGCTCGACGTCTCCCGGCACTTCTTCACCGTCGCCCAGGTCGAGCGCTACATCGACGAACTCGCCCTGTACAAGGTGAACGAACTGCACCTGCACCTCAGCGACGACCAGGGCTGGCGCATCGCGATCGACTCCTGGCCGCGCCTTTCGTCCTACGGCGGCTCCACCCAGGTCGGCGGCGGCGCCGGCGGTCACTACACCAAGGCCGACTACCAGGAGATCGTCCGCTACGCCGCCTCCCGCTACCTGGAGGTCGTCCCCGAGATCGACATGCCGGGCCACACCAACGCGGCCCTGGCCTCCTACGCCGACCTGAACTGCGACGGCGTCGCGCCCCCGCTCTACACCGGCACCAGTGTGGGCTTCAGCTCCCTGTGCGCGGGCAAGGAGGTCACCTACGACTTCGTCGACGACGTGGTCCGCGAGCTGGCCGCCCTCACCCCCGGCCGCTATCTGCACATCGGCGGTGACGAGGCGCACTCCACCAGCCACGAGGACTACACGACGTTCATGAACCGGGTGCAGCCGATCGTCGCCAAGTACGGCAAGACGGTCATCGGCTGGCACCAGCTGACCGGCGCCACCCCGGTCAAGGGCGCCCTCGCCCAGTACTGGGGTCTGGACTCCACCAGCGCCGCCGAGAAGGAGCAGGTCGCGGCGGCCGCGCGGAACGGCACCGGGCTGATCCTGTCCCCGGCCGACCGGGTCTACCTGGACATGAAGTACACCAAGGACACCCCGCTGGGCCTGTCCTGGGCCGGATACGTCGAGGTGCGACGGTCCTACGACTGGGACCCGGCGACCTATCTGCCGGGCGCGCCCGCGTCCGCCGTCCGGGGCGTGGAGGCCCCGCTGTGGAGCGAGACCCTCTCCACCTCCGCCCAGCTCGACACCATGGCCTTCCCGAGGCTGCCCGGCGCCGCCGAACTCGGCTGGTCACCCGCGGCCACGCACGACTGGGACGCCTACAAGGTGCGGCTGGCCGCGCAGGCTCCCCGCTGGGACGCCCTGGGGATCGGCTACTACCGCTCACCTCAGGTGCCCTGGCCGAGCAGCTGACCGGAGTACGACGGAGGGCGCCCCGGAGGACCGTACTCCGGGGCGCTCGCCCGTTCCCGGAGGTGCGGGCGCCGTCCTCACGGACCGCCCGGACTTCCGGATCCGTCCCTGACGGCAGGTCGGGGCGCGTTCTGTGCCGGGGTCAGGAGACTTTCCTGGCCGTCTCGATGGTTTTGGCGAGGTCCTCCAGCAGCGGGGCGCACTTGTCGTAGGACAGGATCGGCTCGGGGTTGCGGGAGATGACCTGCTCCGCCTTGACCGCGGGGAGCTTCTTCCAGGTGCCCTGGGTGATGCCGGCGGGCTGGATGGCCGAGGTGCGGTTGTCCATCATGATGATGTCCGCCGCGTACTTGTCGACGTTCTCCCAGCTCAGCGACTCGTACCAGCCGCCGCCCTTGGCCTTGGCCTGCTCCGGCGGCTCGACGAGGTTCACGCCGAGGGCCTTGAAGTACTCCAGGTCGATGGAGAGGTTGGAACCGGAGACGTAGAAGAGGTCCTGGCTGGCGGAACCGGCCATCACCTTGATGCCCGGCTTGGCCTTGGCGGCGGCGCGCAGCCGGGCGGCGGCGTCCTCGAAGCGCTTCTTGGCCTGTTTGACCTCGTCGGTGCTCACGTCCGCGCCGAGGGACTTGGCCAGCGCGAGCATGCGCTCCAGGGGCTGGGTCAGCTGACGGTCGTAGACGGAGATGCCGACGGAGGGGGCGCCCACGGCGAGGATCTTCTTCTTCGACTCCTCCGGGACGTACCAGAGGGTGCCCGCGTCGTCGAACATCGTGGAGATCAGCAGGTCCGGGGCGAGGGCCGCGTACTTCTCGATGTTGAACTGGCCCCACTCGTTGCCGAGGACCGTGACCTTGCTGACGTCCATGTCGCCGGCCTGGACGTCGGCCTTGCCGTCCTTGGTCGTGGTGGGGCCGAAGACGCCCTTGGCCTGGACGCCGTAGTCGTACAGCGCGGCGGCGACGCCGACGAAGGCGACGATGTCCGAGGGGACCTTGTCGGCCTTGGCCGTCTGCCCGCGGTCGTCCTTGAAGGACCAGGGACCGGACTTCGCCGCCGTGCCCTTGCCGCCGTCCGCCCCGCCGTCCTTCTTGTCCCCGTCGCCGCAGGCGGCGAGTGCCGAGCCGAGGCCGATGGCGCCGCCCGCGGCGAGGATGCCGCGACGGGACAGGTGGGGGATGCGGGGCTTGGGCATGGGCGTGCTGCTTTCGGACAGGGCGGGAGCGCCCGCCGGACAGGTTCGAACGTAGGTTAGCCTAACCTTCGTCGATCCTGGCTCACAGGGCAGCGGACCCAGGCAGGCCCCTAGAACTTCTGGTTCGTGAGGAGGGCGTTGCCGAAGACGTCGTAGACCGACTCGTAGCCCTGCTTCGAGTCCTTCCAGGACGCGAAGGCCTGGGCGATCGCGGCGGCGGCCGCCTGCGGGTCGGCCACCGGCGTCTTCCCGCCGTTGATGTCGGTGGCGATGTAGGCGTTGCCGGTCTCGTCGTTCCACTCGCCGAGGATCCGGTCGACGCGTGGGGCGGCGGCCTTCTGCTCGGCGGTTCCGTGCGTCTTCACCCAGGACCGGAACTCCGCGGCGTTCTTCTTCGACTGCGCCTTGTCCGTGTCGTCGGGCAGTTTGTCCACGACCCCGACCGCGTCGGGCTTCGCGGCCTCCTTGGTGGAACAGCCGACGACCGTGCCGGCGAGAACGGCGCCGAGGGCGAGGACGACGGCCATGTGGGGGGTGCGCTTCACGGGGGTCTCCAACGGGTGACTCGGGTGAGACGGGAAAACCACCGTACCGGCACCCCGCGAACGGGGTGCCGGTACGGCTGGTTTCAGCTGTCAGGGCTTGAGCGGTCAGAACTTGATGGCGTCGGCCTTGTCGTTCCAGCTGCCGCCGTAGGTGTAGCTGATGTTCTTGAAGTTCGAGTAGAGGCTGTAGCCCGCGCCCAGGAAGAGGTGGGGGTCGGGCATGCCCGTGCGGAAGTCGTACAGCTCGACACCGCGCTGCGGCCGGTTCACGTAGGCGGAGCTGGCCTTGTCGCGGAAGGACGGCGAGTACTGGTCGAGATGGCGCGTCTTGGCCTCGGAGTAGGTCGGCCACTGCAGGCGCCGGCCGGAGAAGTTGGCGTCCTGCCACAGGCAGACGTAGGAGTTCGGGCAGGCCGAGTAACCGCTGGCGGCCGCCACCGCCGTCTTCCCCTGCCGGGCGTTGGTCAGGGCCTGCTCGGCGCCGGCCCGGGCCGCCGCGGTGGGCGCGTGGGTGGCGAGGTACTCGTTGGACTCGGTGTCGTTGTCGAAGCACTGCATGGTGCCGTCCTCGGACACCTCGACGCAGACGTTCGCGCCGCTCCAGTCCGAGGCGGGGTCGACCTTCTCCCCCTTGTAGAACATGTCCACGGTCCCGGTGGAGCCCGGCGCCGTCTCGACGGCCGTCTCCTCCTCGGGGCTGAGGACCCCCGTCACGACACCGGTGACGGGAGTCGGGTCGTCGGCCGCCATCGACGGCGCGGCGGACAGGCCGGCCAGCGCCAGAGAGCCGGTGGCGGCGACGGTCAGCATGGTGCGTATACGCACGAGATACCCCCATTGTCGTATGTAGCGCGGGGGAAGAGGACACGCCGGACCGTCCCTGCGGCACGCGGAGAGCCGCGTGGCCAGGATGCGGACGCGAAGGCCGCGCCGGCCGAATCAGTGGCGCGCGAAAGGCGCGCACCGGTTCGCCGGTGTGCCGGTCACGGTGTGGTCCATCCCCCGTACTTCCCCGTCCGATCCCGTCCGGTGCCGAGGGTCAGTCGGCCGGCCAGAACAAGTGATCGGTTTCGGACGGGAACTTAACACGGGCCTCAACTGGACTGCAATCAGGTTTCCTTGAGCGAGTGTCAAGTGCGGCGCGCACGCGTGGGGCGGCGGACCGGAGGGTCCGCCGCCCCACGGGGAGGGAGCGCTCAGCTCACCAGGCCCAGTTCCCGGGCGATCAGCATCCGCTGCACCTCGCTGGTGCCCTCGCCGATCTCCAGGATCTTGGAGTCGCGCCACATGCGGGCCACCGGGTACTCGTTCATGAAGCCGTAACCGCCGTGGATCTGCGTGGCGTCGCGGGCGTTGTCCACGGCGATCGTCGACGAGTACAGCTTCGCCAGCGCGGCCTCCTTCTTGAACGGCTCGCCCGCCACCAGCCGGTAGGCCGCGTCCCGCCAGGCCAGCCGGGAGGTGTGCGCCCTCATCTCCATGTCGGCGATCTTGAACTGGATCGCCTGGTTGGCGCCGATCGGCTTGCCGAAGGCATGCCGCTCCTTGGCGTACTTCACCGACTCGTCCACGCAGCCCTGCGCGAGGCCGGTGGCCAGCGCCGCGATCGCGATGCGCCCCTCGTCCAGGATCCGCAGGAACTGCGCGTAGCCGCGGCCCTGTTCGCCCAGCAGGTTGGCGGCGGGCACCCGCACGTCCTGGAAGGAAAGCTCACGGGTGTCCGAGGCGTTCCAGCCGACCTTGGAGTAGGCGGGCGCCACCGTGAAGCCGGGCGTCCCGGAGGGGACGATGATCGAGGAGATCAGCGGCCGGCCGTCGCTCTTGCGGCCGGTGACCGCCGTGACCGTCACCAGTCCGGTGATGTCCGTGCCCGAGTTGGTGATGAAGCACTTCGTGCCGTTGATCACCCATTCGTCGGTGTCCGGATCGAGGCGGGCCGTGGTGCGGGTGGCGCCCGCGTCGGAGCCGCCGTCCGGCTCGGTCAGGCCGAAGGCGCCCAGGATCTCGCCCGAGCACAGCTTCGGCAGCCACTGGCGCTTCTGCTCCTCGGTGCCGAACAGATGGACCGGCATGGCGCCCAGCGAGACGCCCGCCTCCAGGGTGATGGCCACGGACGAGTCCACCCGGGCCAGTTCCTCCAGCGCGATGCCGAGCGCGAGGTAGTCGCCGCCCATGCCGCCGTACTCCTCCGGGAACGGCAGCCCGAACAGGCCCATCCGGCCCATCTCCCGCACGATCTCGTACGGGAACTCGTGCCGCTCGTAGAAGTCGCCGATCTTCGGCGCCACGACGTCGTGCGCGAACTCCTCCACCGTGCGGCGGAGTTCCTCCAGCTCGGGGGTGAGGCGGTGGTTCATCACTGCTCCTTGTGGGAGAGGGCACGCAGGGTGCGGGAGGGACTGGGCCGGCCCAGCCGTCCGGCCATCCACTCGCTCGTGGCGGTGAGGCGGCCGAGGTCGACTCCGGTGTCGATGCCGAGGCCCCGCAGCATCCACACGAGGTCTTCGGTGGCGAGGTTGCCGGTGGCGGACTTGGCGTACGGGCAGCCGCCGAGGCCGCCTGCGGAGGCGTCGACGGTGGTGACGCCGTGCTGGAGCGCGGCCAGGGTGTTGGCGAGGGCCTGGCCGTAGGTGTCGTGGAAGTGCACGCCGAGCGCGGCGGTGGGCACCCGCTGCTCGTTCAGCGCGGAGAGCAGTTCCAGGACGTGGCCCGGGGTGGCCACGCCGATCGTGTCGCCGAGGCTCAGCTCGTCGCAGCCCATGTCCAGCAGCGCCCGGCACACCCGCACCACCTGGTGGACCGGGACGGCGCCCTCCCAGGGGTCGCCGAAGCACATCGACAGATAACCGCGCACATGGGCGCCGGAATCCTTCGCGCCCGCCACCACCGGCTCGAACATGGCCAGCGCCTCGTCCACCGTCCGGTTCAGGTTGGCCTTGGCGAAGGACTCGGTGGCGCTGGCGAACACGGCGATCCGGGACGCGCCCAGCGACAGCGCCCGCTGGAGGCCGCGTTCGTTGGGCGCCAGCACCGGCAGGTCCACCGGAAGGTCGGCGACCAGCGGGAACAGCTGCTCGGCGTCGGCCAGCTGGGGCACCCACTTCGGGTGGACGAAGCTGGTCGCCTCGATCGTCGTCAGGCCGGCGTCGGCGAGGCGGCGGATGAACTCCGCCTTCACCTCGGTCGGCACGGTCGACTGCTCGTTCTGCAGGCCGTCGCGCGGTCCCACCTCGTGGATCCTGACCCGCGCGGGCAGGCCCGGGGCGGGCACCGCCATGGGCAGCGCGTCGGCCGTGGGCGACGTGTCCGCGCTCATCCTCCCACCGTCCCTTCCTCGTCGTCGTGCGGCGCGATGACCGCGAGGACCTGGTCCATGGCGACCGTCGTGCCCGGTGAGACGTCCAGTTCGGTGACGGTGCCGGCGTGCGGGGCGGAGATGACGTGCTCCATCTTCATCGCCTCGACCACCAGCAGGCTCTGGCCCGCGGTGACCTCGTCGCCGACGGCCACCTTCACCACCGTCACCGTGCCCGGCATCGGGGCGGTGAGCGAGTCGGCGCCCGCGTGGGCCGCCCGGGTGAGGGAGGCGGCGACCGGGTCGTGGTCGCGCACCTGCCAGGCGTCGCCGTCACGGCCCAGCCAGTCGGCGGCACGGTGGAAGGTGTGCCGCACCCCGTCCAGGGTGACCGAGACCGTGTCCTCGGTGACGGTGTGCGCGCCGCGCGGGACGTACCGGACCGGGTCGCCCACCCGCAGGTGGAAGGCGGCCGGCTGCGGCTCGCCGCCCAGGCGCCAGCCGCTCGGCACGGAGAACGGGTCCGTCCAGCCGGCCCCGTCGGCCTCGGGCCGCAGCGCGTCCAGGCGTACGGCGGCGGCGGCCTCGTAGACCTCCTCGGGGACGTCCGTGGAGACCAGCTCGTCCACCACCCGCTCCACCAGACCGGTGTCCAGCTCGCCCGCCGCCACCGCCGGATGGGCCAGCAGCCGGCGCAGGAAGGCGGCGTTGGTCTGCACGCCCAGGGTGACCGTCTGGGCCAGGGCAGCGCGCAGCTTCCTGAGCGCGGTGGCGCGGTCGGGGCCGTACGCGATCACCTTGGACAGCATCGGGTCGTACAGGCTGCCGACCTCGGTGCCCTCGCTCAGTCCCGAGTCGGTGCGCACGCCGTCGCCCTGCGGCTCGCGCAGCCTGAGCACCGTGCCGCCGGAGGGCAGGAAGCCGCGCGCGGGGATCTCCGCGCACAGCCGGGCCTCCACCGCGTGCCCGGTGAGCGTGATGTCGTCCTGGACGAAGGGCAGGTGCTCGCCGGCCGCGACCCGCAGCTGCCACTCCACCAGGTCCAGGCCCGTGACCAGCTCGGTGACCGGGTGCTCCACCTGGAGGCGGGTGTTCATCTCCATGAAGTAGAACGAGGACACCGAGGATCCGGGGGGCGTCCCCCCGGCCGGCTCGGTGCCGCCGGGGACGATGAACTCCACCGTGCCCGCGCCCCGGTAACCGCAGGAGCGGGCCGCCTGGACCGCCGCCTCGCCCATCGCGGCGCGCGTCGCCTCGTCGAGCAGGACGCTGGGCGCCTCCTCGATGATCTTCTGGTGGCGGCGCTGCAGGGAGCACTCGCGCTCACCGAGGTGGATCACGTTGCCGTGGCCGTCGGCCAGGACCTGGATCTCGATGTGGCGCGGGGTGTCCACCCAGCGCTCCACCAGGAGCGTGTCGTCGCCGAAGGAGGCGCGGGCCTCCCGGCGCGCGGCGGCGATCTCCTCGGCCAGCAGCTCCGCGTCGCGCACCAGGCGCATGCCCTTGCCGCCGCCGCCCGCCGACGGCTTCAGCAGCACCGGCATGCCGATCCCGCGCGCCGCCTCGGCGAGCTGCTCGTCGCTCAGCCCGGAGCCGCTGGAGCCGGGCACGACCGGCACCCCGGCCGCCCGCACGGTCTCCTTCGCCCGGATCTTGTCGCCCATCAGGGAGATCGCGTCGGCGGCCGGGCCGATGAAGACCAGCCCGGCCGCCTCGCAGGCACGCGCGAAGTCGGCGTTCTCCGCGAGGAAGCCGTACCCCGGGTGGACGGCCTGGGCGCCGGTCAGGGCGGCGGCCTCCAGCAGCCGCTCCACCGACAGATAGCTCTCGGCCGCGGGCGGCGGACCGATCCGCACCGCCGTGTCGGCCTCCCGCACGTGCCGGGCGTCGGCGTCGGCGTCGGAGAAGACCGCCACCGAGCGCACGCCCAGGGCGCGCAGGGTGCGGATCACCCGGACGGCGATCTCGCCCCGGTTGGCCACCAGTACTGTCTCGAACATCGTCACGAGGACCCCCTCACATCCGGAAGACGCCGAACTGGGGGTCGCCCAGCGGAGCGTTGGCGCACGCGGTCAGGGCCAGGCCCAGCACCTGGCGGGTCTCCAGCGGGTCGATCACACCGTCGTCCCACAGCCGGGCGGTGGCGTAGTAGGCGCTGCCCTGGCGCTCGTACTGGGCGCGGACCGGCGCCTTGAAGGACTCCTCGTCCTCCGCGGGCCACTGCTCGCCGCGCGCTTCGAGCTGGTCCCGCTTGACGGTGGCGAGCACCGAGGCGGCCTGCTCGCCGCCCATCACGGAGATCTTGGCGTTCGGCCACATCCACAGGAAGCGGGGCGAGTAGGCCCGGCCGCACATGGAGTAGTTGCCCGCGCCGTAGGAGCCGCCGACGACGACCGTCAGCTTGGGCACCCGGGTGCAGGCGACGGCGGTGACCATCTTCGCGCCGTGCTTGGCGATGCCGCCCGCCTCGTAGTCCCGGCCCACCATGAACCCGGAGATGTTCTGGAGGAACAGCAGCGGGATGCCGCGCTGGTCGCACAGCTCGATGAAGTGCGCGCCCTTCTGGGCCGATTCGGAGAACAGGATGCCGTTGTTGCCGATGATCCCGACCGGATGGCCGTGGATGCGGGCGAAGCCGGTGACCAGGGTCTGCCCGAACTCGGCCTTGAACTCGGCGAACCGCGAGCCGTCCACCACGCGCGCGATGATCTCGCGCACGTCGTAGGGGGTGCGGGAGTCGACCGGCACCGCGCCGTACAGCCCGAACGGGTCGACCTTCGGCTCGGCCGGGGCGGTGACCTCCCAGGGCAGCGGCCCGCGCGCGGGCAGCGTGGCGACGATGTTCCGCACGATGCGCAGGGCGTGCGCGTCGTCCTCGGCGAGGTGGTCGGTGACGCCGGAGGTCTTCGAGTGCACCTCGCCGCCGCCCAGCTCCTCCGCCGTGACGACCTCGCCCGTGGCCGCCTTCACCAGCGGCGGGCCGCCCAGGAAGATCGTGCCCTGGTTGCGGACGATCACGGCCTCGTCGCTCATCGCCGGGACGTACGCCCCGCCGGCCGTGCAGGAGCCGAGCACCGCGGCGATCTGCGGGATGCCCGCGCCGGACATGCGCGCCTGGTTGTAGAAGATCCGCCCGAAGTGCTCCCGGTCGGGGAAGACCTCGTCCTGCATCGGCAGGAACGCGCCGCCGGAGTCCACCAGGTACAGGCACGGCAGCCGGTTCTCCAGCGCCACCTCCTGGGCCCGCAGGTGCTTCTTGACGGTCATCGGATAGTACGTGCCGCCCTTGACGGTGGCGTCGTTGGCGACGATCACGCACTCCCGGCCGCTGACCCGGCCGATGCCCGCGATCACCCCGGCGGCCGGGGCCTGCCCGTCGTACATCCCGTCGGCGGCCAGCGGGGCCAGCTCCAGGAACGGCGAGCCAGGATCGAGCAGTGCGTCCACCCGGTCGCGCGGCAGCAGCTTGCCGCGCGCGGTGTGCCGCGCCCGCGCCCGCTCGCCGCCGCCGAGGCGGGCGGCGGCGAGCTTGCCGCGCAGCTCCTCGGCGAGCTCCCGGTGTGCCTGTTCGTTGGCCCGCCAGGCCTCCGACGCGGGGTCTGCCGCGCTCGTCAGCTCCGGTGCCTCGTGCATTCCTGTGGTCCCCTCACCCGGTGGTCGACGTGGTCCACTTGTTAATGAGCGTTAACCCATCCCCTTCAGGTTAACGAGCGCTAACGTCGCTGTCTAGAATTGTTCTCATGGCCACGCGAACCGACGCCCCCACCCGCCGCGAGCAGATCCTCAAGGAAGCCGCACGACTGTTCGCCGAACGCGGGTTCCACGGCGTCGGCGTCGACGAGATAGGCGCCGCGGTGGGCATCAGCGGACCCGGCCTGTACCGGCACTTCCCGGGCAAGGACGCGATGCTCGCGGAGCTGCTGGTCGGCATCAGCGGCCGGCTGCTGACCGGAGCGAAGCGGCGCCTGGCGGAGGCCGACGCGGTGGCCGGGCCCGAGGCGGTCCTCGACTCGTTCATCGAGGGGCACATCGACTTCGCGCTCGACGACCGGCCCCTCATCACCTTGCACGACCGCGAGCTGGACCGCCTGCGGGACAGCGACCGCAAGCTCGTGCGGCAGCTGCAGCGGCAGTACGTGGAGCTGTGGGTGGGGGTGGTGCGCGAGGTGCACCCCGCGCTGAGCGAGCCCGCGGCGCGGTCCGCCGTGCACTCGGTGTTCGGGCTGCTGAACTCGACCCCGCACCTGGGGCGGCGGGGGGTCCTGCCCGGACGGGGAGCCACGGCGGAGCTGCTGCACCGGATGGCCCGGGGCGCCTTCGCCTCGGCGGAGTCGCCTGTAGCGGGCTGAGGGGCGCGTGGGGGCGACGGGGGCGTGCGCCTGGGCGGGTGCGGGTGCGTCGTGGCTGAGCGCGCAGTTCCCCGCGCCCCTGGTGAGGGCTGGGCTTCGCCCTCGCCCTCGCCGCTCCGCGCCCCGCCGTGCGCCGCGGGCGTTCGCGGGGGCGTCGGGGGTGTCGGTCCACTCGGGTGCCGCAGAGGATGACGCAGTCGGGCAGGGTCCACTGGTCGCGCGGCTCCCAGGAGGCGCAGCCCGCGGCGCGACTGGCGCGGGCCGCTGTGCGCCGGCAGCCCCGAAGGCCCGCTCCCGCCCGCGTGACGAGGGTTACTGCCCCACCTCTTTACCGCTCGCCCTACCCGCCGGTACGTTTGTATGAGCAAGCGCTTAGACAGGCCGAGGTACGTGGAGGTGGCGGCGTGCGCCGTACGGTGTTCAACGAGGATCACGAGGCGTTCCGGGAGACCCTTCGCGCCTTCATCGAGGCCGAGGTCGTACCGGTGTACGACGAGTGGTTCGCCGCCGGCCAGGCCCCGCGCGACTTCTACTACAAGCTGGGCGAGCTGGGCATCTTCGGGATCAACGTCCCCGAGGAGTTCGGCGGCGCCGGGATGGACAGCCACAAGTTCGAGGCCGTCCTCTACGAGGAGACCGCCCGCGCGGGCGTCCAGTTCGGCGGCTCGGGCGTGCACGTGCTGCTCGCCCTGCCGTACATCAAGATGCTGGCCACCGACGAGCAGAAGAAGCGGTACCTGCCGAAGTTCGTCACCGGCGAGGAGATGTGGGCCATCGCGATGACCGAGCCGGGCACCGGCTCCGACCTCGCGGGCATGAAGACCACGGCCAAGCTCTCCGAGGACGGCACCCACTACGTCCTCAACGGCGCCAAGACCTTCATCACCGGCGGCGTGCACGCCGACAAGGTCATCGTCTGCGCCCGGACCTCCGCCCCGACCGCCGAGGACCGCCGCTTCGGCATCTCGCTGTTCGCCGTGGACACCAAGTCCGAGGGCTACTCCGTCGGCCGCAAGCTGGACAAGCTGGGCCTGCGCACCTCCGACACCGCCGAACTGGCCTTCGTGGACGTCAAGGTCCCGGTCGAGGACCTGCTCGGCGAGGAGAACAAGGGCTTCTCCTACCTCGGCCACAACCTGGCCTCCGAGCGCTGGGGCATCGCCTTCGGCGCCTACGCGCAGGCCAAGGCCGCCGTCCGGTTCGCCAAGAATTACGTCCAGGACCGCACCGTCTTCGGCAAGCCGGTCGCCCACTTCCAGAACACCAAGTTCGAGCTGGCCGCCTGCCAGGCCGAGGTGGACGCCGCCGAGGCCGTCGCCGACCGCGCCACCGAGGCCCTGGACGCCGGCGAGCTGACCCCGGCCGAGGCCGCCTCCGCCAAGCTGTTCTGCACCGAGGTCGCCCACCGCGTCATCGACCGCTGCCTCCAGCTGCACGGCGGCTACGGCTACATGAACGAGTACCCGATCGCCCGCCTGTACGCCGACAACCGCGTCAACCGCATCTACGGCGGCACCAGCGAGATCATGAAGACGATCATCGCCAAGAACATGGGCCTGTAGGACCCGTGAGCACGGCACTGGAGTCCCTGCTCGATCTGCTCGACCTGGAGCGGATCGAGCGGGACATCTTCCGCGGCCGGTCCCGCTCCGCCGTCGTGCCCCGCGTCTTCGGCGGCCAGGTCGCCGCGCAGGCGATGGTCGCCGCCGGGCGCACGGTTCCTGAGGACCGGCACGCGCACTCGCTGCACGCGTACTTCCTGCGGCCCGGCGACCCCGGCGCGCCCATCGTCTACACCGTGGACCGCATCCGCGACGGCCGCTCCTTCACCACCCGCCGGGTCGTCGCCGTCCAGCACGGGCAGCCGATCTTCCACCTCTCCGCGTCCTTCCAGACGTACGAGGAGGGCCTGGACCATCAGGCGCCGATGCCGCCCGCGCCGGACCCGGAGACCCTGCCCACCTCCGTCGAACGGCTGCGCTCCTACGACCACCTGCCCCCCGAGGTCGTCGAGCGCTTCCTGGAGACCCGCGAGGCCGTCGACCTGCGCTACGTCGACGAGCCGCCGTACGGCAGGTTCGGCGAGCCGCGCGAGCCGCACTCGCAGGTGTGGTTCCGCACCAACGGCAAGCTCGACGACGACCCGCTCCTGCACGTCGTCCTGGCCACCTACGTCTCCGACATGACCCTGCTCGACTCGGTGCTCCTCGCCCACGGGCGCGGCGGCTGGGCCGTCGGGGACGTCGTCGGGGCCTCGCTGGACCACGCCATGTGGTTCCACCGGCCCTTCCGCGCCGACGAATGGCTCCTGTACGACCAGGAGTCGCCCTCCGCGCACGGCGGCCGGGGCCTCGGGCAGGCCCGCATCCACACACAGGACGGCCGGCTGGCCGTCTCGGTGATCCAGGAGGGCGTGGTCCGCGTCCCCCGGCAAGGCTGAGGGGCACGGCGCACCGCGCCCGGGACACGGCGCGGACGGACGGAGACCGGCGGCGGCGAGAACACCTTCACGGTGATCCTCGCCGCCGCCGGTCTCCGTCCGGGTCCGGACCTGGACCCGGACCCGTCCCTGATCAAGGGTTTCGGGTGGCGTGCGTGAGGCTCGACCCGTGGCCGTGACGGCCCGGGGAGCCCGCGCGGCTCAGGCCAGTCCGGCCCGGTCCAGCAGGTACGCCGTCATCGGGTCGTAGTACCGGGGGCTGACCACGTGGTCGTCGAGCGGGACCGCCACCTGGAGGGTCCCCTCGGCCTCGGCGAGGAAGAGCGCCGGGTCGTTGCAGTCGGCGTACCCGACGGAGTCCACGCCGAGCTGCCCCGCGCAGCCCGCCCAGCCGTGGTCGGCGACGACCAGGTCGGGCAGCGGCCGGCCCGCCGCGTCCAGACCGGTCAGGATGGCCCGCATCGGCTCCCCGGAGTGGGTGTGCCACAGCGTGGCCCCGTGCTCCAGCACCGCCACGTCCGCGAACTGCATGACGTACCCCTCGTCCGTCTGCAGCCCGTCCGGGATGACCACGATCTCGCAGCCGGCGGCGCGCAGCGCGGCGGCCGTGGCGCGGTGCACGTCGAGCAGGCCGCCGGGGTGGCCGGTCGCGAACAGCACACGCTGCCCGCCGTCGGCCGCCTTGCGCAGCCGGCCCGCCATCCGCTCCAGGCCGTCCACGGTCAGATCGGGATCGATGGTGTCCTGGCCGTGGCGGTACTCCGGGTCGTCGTTGACGCCGACCCGCTCGGCCATCACCGCGAGCACGTCCTGCTCGTCGCTCCACCGGTCGCCGAGTTCCAGGCCCAGCCAGAAGTTGCGGTCGCCGTTCGCCAGTTTGCGGTAGTGGGAGAGGTTGTTCTCGCGAGGCGTGGCGACGTCCCCGGCGATACGGGTCCTGACGAGGTGGTCGACGAGTTCGGCGCGGCTGGGTGTCCCGGGTATCGGCATGCCACCCATTGTGATGCAGTGATCCGTATCCGTCGCCGGCGTTCTGCCCGCTGGGACGCGGGTCACGCCCGCGACCTGTGCCGGACCGGCTCCGCCCAGGCCCGTACCGGCCTCCGCGTCGACCCGCACCGGCCCGCGCACCGGCCCTGTACCAGCCCTGCGGAGGTCTCCGCACCGGCCCCGCACCAGTCCTGCGGAGGTCTCCGTACCGGCCCCGTGCCGGTCAGCTCCGCCGCAGCGCGAACCACAGCTCCATGCGTACGTCCGGGTCGTCCAGGTCGGCGCCGAGGAGGGCGGCGCAGCGGGCGACGCGCTGGCGGACGGTGTTGCGGTGCACGCCCAGGGCGACCGCGGTGCGGTCCCAGCCGCCGTGCAGGGACAGCCAGGCGCGCAGGGTCTCGGTGAGCGCCGGGGCCCCGGCGAGGGGGGCCAGCAGCGCGCGGGCGTGCGCGTCGGCCTCGTCGCGCGGGAGCAGGTCGGTCAGGGCCGCGCGGGCCCCGGGCGCGCCGTGCCGCACGAGGGCGGTGCGGGTGGCCAGGGCGCGGGCCAGGGCGCGGGCCGCCTGGGCGTCGGCGGCCGGCCAGTCCGCCGGTTCCGCGGCCTCGCTCACGCCGAGGGTCCAGCCGGCCTGCGGGGCCGGTTCGCGCTCCGCCGGCACCAGCACCCGTACGACCCCGTCGGCGAGGTCCACCAGCTCGGAGCCGAGGGCCGCGCCGAGCGCGGAGGCGGTCACGGCGTCGGCGGCCCGCGCGCTCGGCCGGGCGTGCACGACGACCCGCCTCCCGCCGCCGAGCAGCGGCGCCGCCTCCTCGGGCGGGGCGCCCAGCAGCAGCCGTACCAGCGCGGAGGAGCGGGCCGCGTCGGCGCCGCCGTGGTGCTCACCGGTCAGCAGGGAGAGCAGGACGGCGGCCACCGAGACGATCGTGTGGTCGCCGGGCTCACGGTGCGCGGAGGCGACGGCGAGCACGAAGCCGCGCCCGGCGCCGAGGGCGTAGGCGGCGAGACGGCACCCGGCCACGGTGTCGGTGGCGGAGGAGGGGACGGGACGGGCGGCGGCGGGCCGCGCGGCGGCGGCGGACGGGCCGGCCTCCCCGTCGGGCGCGGACACCGCCGGGTCCTTGGGCCGCACCACGCCGGCGAGGGCCGCCAGGGCCTGCCCGACCCGGGGACCCGGGTCACGGCCGACCGCGGCGATCGGTGTGCCGTCGGGCCCGTACAGCACCGCCCGGCCCGCCGTCCGCCGGGCCAGCCGGCGCAGCACCGCCGGCACCGCGTCGGGGCGCGAGGCCGCGGCGGCCAGGCTCTGCTGGGCCTCGGTGACCCGGCGCAGTTCGGCCAGCCGGGCCTGCGCCATCAGCTGCCACACCGCGCGGGCGACGGCGGCGAAGGTGGTCTGCGGCGGCACTTCCAGCAGCGGCAGGCCGTGCGCGTCGCAGGCCGCCACCAGGCCCGGCGGCACCGTGTCGTGCACCGGCGCCACGCCGAAGCCCAGCGCCGCGCCGCCCGCGGCGGCGATCCGGGACACGTACGCGTCGAAGCCGGCCCGCGCGCCGCCCGGGTCCGGGACGTGCACGCCCGCCGTCAGCAACAGCTCGCCGCCGAGCAGGTACGGGTAGGGGTCGGCCATCTCCGAGGTGTGCGCCCAGTGGATCACCACCTCGGGGCCGCACGGCCCGGCGATCTGCCGCAGCGCCAGGTCCTCGCGGGCCAGGAGCGCCGACAGCGGGACCGGTGGCGTGGGCGGGACGGCGGGGGCGGGGGAGACGGCGGGGGTGACAGGGGCCGCCGGGGAGATCAGGCTAGGCGGCTGGGTGGCCGGGGGCTCCGGGGCTGCCGGGGTTTCCAGAGCAATGGGGCCTTCCGAGGCAGCTGGGGTCTGCGAGGCAGCTGGGCCTTTCGAGGCAGCCGGGACTTCCGAGGCGACTGGGGGGTCGGTGGCAGCCGGGAGCTCCGAGACCGCCGGGGCGACGGGGGCGACCGGGGCACCGGGGGCCGCGGGGTCTGCCGGGGCGGTCGGTGGCCGCTTCTTCGGCACGGTGTGCGTTTCCTCCGTTCCGTCCCATGGATATGGATGAAACGTACACTTCGCAGCCGCCCTACGGCGACCTAGGGTCGAGCGCGGAACCCGGCCCGGAACACGCCCCCGGGCCCGTCCCGGCGCACCAGTAGAGTCGACCGGAAAGCAGTACATGCGCGACGAAGCGCAGGAAAGAAGGCATTTCATCATGAGCGGCAACGAGACCCCCCGCGGCCCCGTCGACTCCTCCCGCATCCCGCGCTACGCCGGCCCCGCGACCTTCGCCCGGCTGCCCCGCCTCGACGAGGTCGGCACCGCCGACGTCGCCGTCGTGGGCGTCCCGTTCGACTCCGGCGTCTCCTACCGGCCCGGCGCCCGCTTCGGCGGCAACGCCATCCGCGAGGCGTCCCGGCTGCTGCGCCCCTACAACCCCGCGCAGGACGCGTCGCCGTTCGCCCTCGCCCAGGTCGCCGACGGCGGCGACATCGCCGTGAACCCGTTCAACATCAACGAGGCCGTGGAGACCGTCGAGGCCGCCGCCGACGACCTCCTGGACACCGGCGCCCGCCTGATGACCCTCGGCGGCGACCACACCATCGCCCTGCCCCTGCTGCGCTCGGTCGCCAAGAAGCACGGCCCCGTCGCCCTGCTCCACTTCGACGCCCACCTCGACACCTGGGACACCTACTTCGGCGCCGAGTACACCCACGGCACACCCTTCCGCCGGGCCGTCGAGGAGGGGATCCTCGACACCTCCGCCCTCTCCCACGTCGGCACCCGCGGCCCCCTCTACGGCAAGCAGGACCTCACCGACGACGAGAAGATGGGCTTCGGCATCGTCACCTCCGCCGACGTCTACCGGCGCGGCGCCGACGAGGTCGCCGACCAGCTGCGCCAGCGCATCGGGGACCGCCCGCTGTACATCTCCATCGACATCGACTGCCTCGACCCCGCCCACGCCCCCGGCACCGGCACCCCCGAGGCGGGCGGCATGACCTCCCGCGAGCTGCTGGAGATCCTGCGCGGCCTGGCCTCCTGCAACCTGGTGTCGGCGGACGTCGTCGAGGTCGCCCCCGCGTACGACCACGCCGAGATCACCTCGGTGGCCGCCTCCCACACCGCCTACGAACTGACCACCATCATGAGCCGTCAGATCGCCGCGGCCCGGAAGGACGCCGAAGCGAAGTGACCCACGACCACGACCTGGTGCTCCGCCCCACGCCCGCCCAGACGGAGGCAGCGCTCAGTCCTCCCCCCGGCCGCACCGGCGGAGACCTGGTCGTGGAGACCCTGGCCGGGCTCGGCGCCACCACCGTCTTCGGCCTGCCCGGCCAGCACGCCCTCGGCATGTTCGACGCCCTGCGCCGCTCCGGCCTCGCCTACGTCGGCCTGCGCGTCGAGAACAACGCGGGTTTCGCCGCCGACGCCTACGGCCGCGTCACCGGCGAGGCCGCGCCGCTGCTGCTGTCCACCGGCCCCGGCGCTCTCACCTCCCTGGCCGCGCTCCAGGAGGCGGCCGCGGCCTCCGCGCCCGTCCTCGCGATCAGCGGCCAGGTCCCGACCGCCGGGCTCGGCGGCGGCCGCCACGGCTATCTGCACGAACTGCCCGACCAGGCCGCCTCCTTCCGCGGCGTGGTGAAGTCGGTCCACACGGTGCGCGCCCAGTCGCAGATCCCGTCCGCGATCGCGGAGGCCTGGAAGTCGGCGCTCACCGCCCCGCACGGCCCCGTCTGGGTGGAGATCCCCCAGGACGTGCTGCTGGCCGAGGCCCGCCTGCCGGTGGTGACGGCCCTGGACGCCACCCCCGACGAACTGCCGCCCCGCCCGGAGCTGACCGCGCTCGCCGCCGACCTGCTGTCGAAGGCGGACCGCCCGGCGATCGTCGCGGGCGGGGGAGTGGTCCGCTCGGACGCCTCCGGCAAGCTCCGGGCCCTCGCCGAACGCCTCCAGGCCCCGGTCGTCACCACCTTCGGCGGCAAGGGCGCCTTCCCCTGGACCCACCCGCTCTCGCTCCAGTCCTGGCTGGAGGACCGGCACACCACCGACTTCCTGGAGGACGCCGACGTCCTCCTGGTCGTCGGCTCGGGCCTCGGCGAACTCTCCTCCAACTACCACACGTTCGAGCCGCGCGGCCGGGTCGTCCAGATCGAGGCGGACCTCGGCAAGCTGGAGTCCAACCACCCGGCCCTCGGCATCCACGCCGACGCCCGGCTCGCCCTCCAGGCACTGCTGGAGACCGTGGACGCGCGCACCGACGAGGGCGCCCCGGACCGCGTACGGCGGTTGCTGGAGCGGGTCCGCGAGCGGATCGCCGCCCAGGAACTCGCCCTGGAGCAGGACGTGCTGGCGTCCGTGCGCCGTGCCCTGCCCGCCGGCTCGCCGTCCTTCTGGGACATGACGATTCTTTCCTATTGGGCGTGGTCGGCCTTCGACCCGCGCGGCGCGAACACCATGCACTCCGCCCAGGGCGCCGGCGGGCTCGGCTACGCCTTCCCGGCCGCGCTGGGAGCGGCGGTGGCGGACCCGACCCGCCCGGTGCTGGCCGTCTCCGGCGACGGCGGCGCGCTGTACTCCATCGCCGAACTGGCCACGGCCCACCAGCACGACCTGGACGTCACCTGGCTGATCGTCGACGACGGCGGTTACGGCATCCTGCGCGCGTACATGACCGACGCGTTCGGACAGGCGACGGCGACGGAGCTGACCCGCCCGGACTTCGTCGCCCTCGCCGAGTCCTTCGGCGTCCCGGGCGTCCGCACCAGCCCCGAGACCCTGGAGGCCGACCTCGCGAAGGCCCTGGCCCGGCCCGGCCCGTCGGTGGTCGTCCTCCCGGCGGTCCTGCGGATGTTCGCGCCCACGCACCTGGGCGCGGACTGATCACCCGATCGACTGTTCGAAGTGAGCGCCACAGGATATGTTCCGTGAGGTCGCAGGCTCCCCGGGCGGGCCGATGTCAGACGTGGCCATTACTCTGAGCGCGGAGAGGAGGGCAGCGTGCTGCTGAGGTTCCGCGTCGCGAACGTACGGTCCCTGCGAGACGAGCAGGAGCTGTCCTTCGTCGCGCCCGGCGAGGAGCGGAGCGGATCGGCGAACCCGGTGGATCTCGCAGGCGGCGGCTCCGTCTCCCTCTTCTCGCTGATCGGCATTTTCGGGGCCAACGCCTCCGGTAAGTCGAACGTGCTGACGGCGATGACGGACATGCGTAACGCGGTGCTCAACTCCTATGCGCAGTGGGCCTCTTACGAAGGCATCCCGCGCCAGGTCTTTTCCCTGGACCCCAAGGCCGAGAGCGAACCCTCCTTCTTCGAGGTCGACGTCGTCATCGACGAGGTCCGCTGGACGTACGGCTTCGAGCTCGGTGCTACACGCGTCGAGTCCGAGTGGCTGCACAGCTACCCGCGCGGCCGCCGTCAGGAATGGCTGGACCGCGACGCTTCCCGTTCGGAGGTGTTCAAGTGGCCCGGTGGGCGGGTCAGGGACCGGGCCCAGCTCGTCCGACGCACGCGCCCGAACGCACTCCTGCTCTCCACGGCCGGCACGGACAACCATCCGCAGCTCTCCCCGCTGTTCCACTGGTTCCGTCGTAACTTCTGGATGATCAGCCCGGAGGTCGAGCGGGACGAGCGCGCGCGGTACACCACGAAGGAACTGTCCGGTCCGAGGGCCACCAGGATCCAGGAGCTGCTGAGGGTCGCCGACCTCGGCATCACCGGAGCTACGGTCGTCCAGGACGGCCCGGGCCGGGACACGGTGAAGCTGACACACCACTCGGCTGCCGGGGACGTGTCCTTCGACTGGCAGGAGGAGTCCTACGGCACCCGCTCCTGGTTCGCCCTCCTGGGCCCACTGCTCCTCGCCCTCGACGAAGGCGCGGTCCTCCTCGTCGACGAACTCGACGCCAGCCTGCATTCCCGTTTCGCAGCCGAGGTCGTCCGGCTCTTCCACGACCCGGACGCGAACCCGAAGGGCGCCCAGCTGGTCTTCACGTCGCACGACGCGACGGTGCTCACCACCCCGAGCGGCGAGCGGCTCCTGGACCCGGCGCAGGTGTGGCTGACGGAGAAGGACAAGGACGGCGCGACCGAGCTGTATCCGCTCACCGACGCGGAGCCGGGCGAGGACGAGGACCTGACACAGTCCTATCTCGCAGGGGCATTCGGCGGTGTTCCGGCCCTCCTGGAGGGGCAGATCGCGCGGCGGCTGCTGGTGGCGCGTGAAGCGGGCACCTACGACGAGACAGGCGAGCGAGCGGACCGAACGGGGCGCGACTGATGGGGCGGGCGCAGAAGGGCAAGGACTCGTGGGAGCGTCCGGCCCGGCGGGGCGGACAGCGCAAGCGCCAGGTCTTCATCTTCACCGAGGGCAAGGTGACCGAGCCCTCGTATCTCGACATCCTCAAGGACCAGGGCGTTCCACTCGCCGGCAAGGTCCCGGTGGAGATGCACATCGCCAACCGCAGGGCGGACAGCGGGCGCAAGCCGCTCGACCTGGTCAAGCAGGCGATCAGGCTGAAGCGTGAAGAGGACCGCAAGGCGAAGCGCGCCAAGCTGGAGGAGGAGTACCTGTCTCAGGTCTGGTGCCTCTTCGACCACGACAACTACAAGTACATTCGCGACGCACTGGACGAGGCGGAGGCGGCGGGTATCGGCGTCGCCTTCTCGCACCCGTGCTTCGAGGTGTGGCGCCTCGCGCACTACAAGCCGGTCAACGGCTCGTTCGCCGGGGTGTGCGACGGGGCGGCCGAGCGGCTCCCGTTCCAGCGGGGCTCCCAGGACGCCAAGACTCCCAAGGTCGTCTTGCCGCACCAGATCCTGGGCCGCTATAAGACGGCGCGCAAGAACGCCGAGCGGATGAACAGCCAGCACCCGGCACATGTGGGCAAGTGGGACAGGGACCCTTACACGGACGTGCACGAGTTCGTGGAGAAGGCGCTGCACATCGACAGCTACTGACCCTTCTCGGCCATGATCACGCGCTGATTTCGGTATGGCCCGGGCGGGGTCATAGGGTCTCTCCGTCATCTCAGGTCGGGTCATAGGGAGTCGTACGTGGCCAAGCTCACGCTCGCCCAGCTGGAACGGCATCTGTGGGCCGCCGCGGACATTCTGCGCGGCACGATGGACGCCTCCGAGTACAAGGACTACATCTTCGGGCTGCTCTTCCTGAAGCGTGCCAACGACGAGTTCGAGGCGGCCAGGGAACGGATTAGGCGGTACGCCGTCGAGGAGCTGAAGCTCGCCGACGAGGACGTTCCCGGCTATCTGGAGCTGCCGGGCCCCTACGGCAAGCGCGATGTGCTGTACGTGCCGGAGGTGGCTCGTTGGCACAAGATCTCCGCCGTCCCCCACAACATCAACGAGAAGGCGCTGCGTCCCGCGCTGCAAGCGCTCGAGAGCCAGAACGCGAAACTCAAGGGCCTCTTCGACCACCTCGATTTCAACCGCATCGGCGGATCGGGCGCCGCGTCCGGCGCGGCCAAGCTCGCTGACCAGCGCCTGAAGCTTCTCATCGCGCACTTCGGGCGGATCCGGCTGCGCACGGAGGACTTCGAGTTCCCCGACCTGATCGGTGCCGCGTACGAGTACCTGATCAAGGAGTTCGCGGACACGGCCGGACGCAAGGGCGGCGAGTTCTACACCCCGCGCGCAGTGGTCCGCATGATGGTCGAGCTCCTCGCCCCCACCGAGGACATGAGGATCTACGACCCGTGCGTCGGCTCGGGCGGCATGCTCATCCACGCGGCGGAGTACGTGGAGGAGCACGGCGGCGACACGTCGTCCATGTTCTTCGCCGGTCAGGACGCCAACTCCGGCTCTTGGATCATGTCGACGATGAACATGGTCCTGCACGGGGTGCGCCGCTTCGACCTGGCCACCGGGGACACGCTCTCGCAGCCGGCGCACGTTCCGCGCTCGGACGAGGACCGCTTCGACGGCGTACTGAGCAACCCCCCGTTCTCATTGGACTACACCCTTGCGGACCTGGCGCACCCGGCCGAGCGTGCCAAGTACGGGGCGACGAGCGAGCGCGGCAAGGCCGACCTGATGTTCCTCCAGCACATGCTGTGGGAGGCCAAGCGGGAGGGCTCCCGCGGCGGCATGGTGATCACGGTCATGCCGCACGGCGTGCTGTTCCGCGGCGGCGGTGAAAAGGCCATCCGTACGGAGCTGCTGGAGAAGGACACCGTCGAGGCGGTCATCGGCCTCGCCCCGAACCTTTTCTACGGGACCGGCATCCCGGCCTGCATCCTGGTGCTGCGCCCGCCGGGCCGGAAGGACCGGGCGCGGGAGGGAAAGGTGCTGTTCATCAACGCCGACCGCGAGTTCCACGCGGAGCGGGCCCAGAACATCCTGCTCCCCGAGCACGCCGAGAAGATCGTCTCGACGTTCCACGCGTACGAGGAGGTGCCCGGCTTCTCACGGATCGTGACCCGCGAGGAACTCGCCGCCAACGACGACAACCTCAACATCCGCCGGTACGTCGACAACACGCCCCCGCCCGAGCCGCAGGACGTGCGGGCGCACCTGGTGGGCGGCGTCCCGCGCGCCGAGATCGAGGCGAAGAAGCCGCTGCTCGACTCGTACGGGATCGGCGTGACCGATCTGTTCGTGGAGTGGAAGCCGGCGGACCCGGCGTACGTCGACTTCCGGGACGAGGCGGCGGGCGGCCGTCCCGATCTGGGCGAGCTGGCCCGGCCCCGGGAGGAGGCGCTGCGGGCGGAGTTCGGCAAGTGGTGGGAGGAGGAGGCCGCCCGCCGACTGGAGGCGGTGGCGGCCACACCCGAAACCCTCGCTTCGTCCACATCCTCCGAGCGCAAGGCCGCGCTGATGGCGGTGCGGGGACAGCTGATGAAGTCGTTCGGGGAACGGCTGGGACGGGTCGGGCTGTTGGACCGGTACGCGTTGGCGGGGGCGGTCGCGGGCTGGTGGTGGGACGCCAAGTACGACCTGCTCGCGCTGTCGGAGAACGGGTTCGGGGGTGTCGTCGACGGGTGGGTCGAGAACGTCGACACGATGCTCTCGCCCGAACAGGACGCGCGGACGAAGAAGCTGCGGACGAGGTCGGCGGCGGAGCGGCGTCAGGCGTACGACCATAAGGTGGTCGCCGCGATCGCTCCGCAGTTCCTGGAGGAGCTGGCGGAGGCGGATGCGCGCAAGGCGGAGGTGGACGCACGGTTCAAGGAGCTGAGCACGCGGCTTTCCAAGGGCGGTGAGGAGCCGGAGGCCGACGGCGACCCGGCCGACGGCGAGGCCGACTCGGAGGAAGTCGCTCTGAGCGTGGAGGAGCTGGCCGAGCTCACGGCTGAGCTGGCGCGGGTGAAGAAGGCGCGCACGAAGGCGGGTGCGGACATCAAACGCCTTGAGGCGGCCTTCCACCGCTATCCGTACCCGAGCGACCCGCCCACGCTGGGGGAGGAGCCGCCGAGGCTGTTCCGAGCCAGGGAGGAGTTGGACGCGGAGGGGGAGCGCCGGGTGGTGCTGGACCTATTGCGGGATGACCTGGCGGCGAAGCTGGACGGTCATGTGGTGCGGTGGCAGCGGGAGCTGGCGGCGTCTTATGAGACGTGGGAGCGGAAGTACGCCGTTTCGTTGAGGGAGATTCGGGCGGGGCGGGAGCGGGCGGCGGGCGCGCTCGACGGGTTCCTGAAGGAGCTGGGCTATGCGGAGTGAGGCACCTGTCTCCTGGGTTCCTGTCGAGAATCTCGGCGATGTCCGCATGGGCAAGCAGCTCTCACCAGCGAGCCGGACGGGTGCAGGGCAATGGCCCTACCTTCGGGTTGCGAATGTGTATGAGGGGCGTATCGATTACTCGGACGTGAACTCCATGGCGTTCTCGGCTGCGGAACGCGAGACGTATGGGCTCATGCCGGGCGACATCCTGCTCAACGAAGGGCAGGAGAACCTAATGATGGTCGGGCGGAGCGCGCTGTATGACGGCCCTCCCGGAGAGTATTGCTTCCAAAACACGCTGATTCGCTTCCGGCCTGGTCCGGATGTTCTTCCTGAGTTCGCGCAAGCCGTGTTTGTCTGGTGGCGTGCAAATGCGGTGTTCGCAGGGATCGCGGAGAAGACAAGCATTTCGCATCTGGGTGGGAGCAGGTTCGGGGCGCTTTTGTTTCCGTTGATTCCGTTGGCTGCGCAGCGGCGGATCGTTGACGTACTCAACAGTGTCACGGAGCTGGAGCGTGGCATCGAGGCGTCGATTGCCAAGTTCCACAGCTTGCGCCAGGGGCTCCTACTCGATTCCATGAAGTCTGTAGCAAGTGCTCAGCCAACGGCAGGCTGGGATCGCGTGCCGCTGAAAGACGTTGTTCCATCGCCCGAGTACGGGATCTCTGAAGCCCTTGACAGGGATGCTAGTGGCGTACCAGTGCTGCGTATGAACAATATTCAGAGTGCCAGAATCGATGCGAGTGAGCTTCGCTATTGCCCGGTTCCGGTTCCTTCGAAGTTGTTTCTCCGGCGCGGAGACGTCCTGTTCAATAGGACCAACAGTATGGAACACATCGGCAAGGCTGCCATGTGGCGTGAAGAGTTGCGGGGTGCGACCTTCGCGTCGTACCTGGTGCGCCTAGTCCCGGATCTGCAACGCGTGACACCGGAGTACCTTGTCGAATGGCTGATGCACCCTCTCATTCGCCAGCGGGTGCGGTCGATTTCGACGGTTGCGGTGCAACAGGTGAATGTCAATCCATCCCGGCTGAGGGAGTTGGAGATTGATCTCCCGGTTGATCTGGCTGAACAGCGGCGCATCGTAGCCACACTAGAGGTCTGTGACGAGCAGATTGGGCGTGAGGAAGAAGAACTGAACAAACTTCGTCAGCTCAAGCAAGGGCTTGTGGACGATCTGCTGTCGGGGCGAGTCACAGCCTCTGGCGTGGCGGCTTGAGGGAACCGGTGTCCGGCCCGCCCGAGAGGTGCGGGCCGGATGGGTCGTGGCGGTAAGTGGTCAGGCGGACAGGCGGCTGTCCTGGACTGCTGTAACGAACGATGACCAACTGGCCGGCGGGAACACCAGCGCGGGCCCTTGGGTGTTCTTGGAGTCGCGGACCGGGACACCGGTCGGGTAGCCGTCCAAGACCTCGAGGCAGCTGCCGCCTTCGTTGCCGCTGTACGTCGACTTGCGCCAACCGTGCAGAGATGAGGCGTTGGGGATGATGGGTTCATTCACGGTGTTCGTAGTCCTTTGCTGTCGCCCTCATCAGGGTCAGTGACTCCTTGAGCGGCATTGCGTCGCCTAGCGCGAGATCGTAGGTGCCTTCAAGGCGGTCGACCATGGCGGGGGAGTCGTGGATCTTGCCCACCTGGATGCCTTCGGAGTACGCCACCGGCGGCTGGTCCTCGAACTTGAGCAAGGTGAGCATGCTCTGCATGAGGGGATGGACCCCCAGCCCGAAGGGCAACACGTGGACGCGTACGCGTCCTGATTCCGCCAGCTTCACGATGTGGCGGAGTTGTTCCGCCATGACCTCCGGTCCACCCACCGCCCGCCGCAGCACAGCCTCGTCAAGCAGCGCCCAGACTACGGGCGTCACCGGGTCTTCCAGGATCTTCGCCCGCTCAAGGCGTGTGACAACGAGCCTGTCACATTCCGCTTCACCCACGGGAGGGAACGACGTGCTCAGAACCGCACGTGCGTACCTCTCCGTCTGGAGGATGCCGGGGATGAACGACAGGGCGAACTCCCGGATCATCGTCGCCTGCTGTTCGAGCTGAAGGGCCGCCTCGAAGTACCCCGCGACGGCGGTGTCGTCGTCCGGAAGGAAGCTGCTCAGCACGTCGCCCGTGTTCAGCGCCCTGTCGAGGCGTCTCGCGTCCTCCTTGGACGGGGTGCGCCGGCCCGCCTCGATGTGCGCGATGTGCGAACGCGTCATGACGGCGGCCGTCGCCAGCTCCTGCTGCGTCAGCCCGGCCGCCTCGCGCTGCGCCTTCAACCACTCTCCATAGATGTTGCTCATCGTCAGCTCCCGTGTGACAGATGCGTTGTCACATCCGACCCTCTGGCGAGCCTAGCCCGAGCCGTCTCACTCTGTGAGTGGATCGCTACACAGCGACGTCCATGCACGTCGACCTGCCCTCGGGTACGGAAGACCCCCGCGACCGCTACCGACGGCCCGGGGGCATGGCCCTCAACCGCACTGGAGTTGAAGACGTGTTGCACCGTATCGCCCTCCTTGCCGAGCCGCTGCTGCGGCTTCCGTGGCCCGCCTCCGGGCGGCATCGGCACCGGAACCGGCACCGTGCCGACGACCAAGCAGCCAGGCCCGTCCCGGCCGCCCCCGGCCGCCGCCCCTCGCCGCACGAGACCCTCCTCCGCGGTGAGGACTCCCGGCTCGTCCGCCCCTACCTCCTCGCCCACAAACAGCGCGCGCAGGCCAGGCAGCAGCGCGCCCGTCGCCGGACCCTCTGGCTCGCCGTGCACGGCATCGACGTGGGGCCACGACGTATTCACGGTGTCGATGTCGGCTCGCGCCGGAACCTGGTCCGGGAGGCGGGCGTCGCATGATCTACAAGAGTCACGACGTCACCACCCCCGTGACCGGCCGGCCCCGCCTCCTTCCCTGGTCCAACCTCGACGGCAACCCCTGCTACCTCGTGACCGACGACAGCGGCACCGGCCGACTCTCACGCTTCGCCGACGACATTGAAGCCCTTCAACTCGGCATGGCCGACGACCTTCTCGGCCACGCCGTCGATCTCCTGGGCGACGACAAGACCACCGCGCCCCAACTTCGTTATCTCGCGTCCTGCTTGGCCGAGTCCCTCCACGACGTGCACCGCATCGCCCGCAGCAGGGGCGCCCGCCTGCCCGTCCCCAGTGACCACAGGCCGCCCGAGGAGGCCCCCGGCACCTGACCCGCCCCCGTCGCCGAGTGCGCGGACGTACCGTCACAAAGGACCCGTACGTCCGCGCACTCGGCCATGTCCTCTGTCTGGATCCCTCCCCTCGCCCCACCCCCTGGGCACAGAATGGATCTCCGGGGAACGGCGGGACGTACGGAGAGGCGCGGGGCTGTGGTGGTGCACGTCGAGCGGGACGAGGTGGAGCGGCCGTTCGTCGCGCAGTTGGAGGCCATGGGGTGGACGCACATCCCGGGCGTGGAACTGGACACGCTCGACGCGACGGTGCCGCTGCTCGTCGACCAGCTCGGGCCCGCACTGCGGCGGATCAACCGCCGGGGCAGCGACGGTCAGCCCTGGATGGGCGAGGACGACATCCAGCGGGCGGTCGACGAGCTCGCCTCCCTCTCCCTCGGCAAGGGTGTCGTGCAGGCGAACCTCGCCGCCACCGACATGCTGCTCCACGGCTGGACGCTTCCGTCGCCCTCCGCCGCGCACGGCGGTCCGTCCGCCACAGTCCAGTACGTCGAGTGGCATCCGGACCTCGTCACACGCAACACCTTCACCGTCGTCGACCAGCTCCGCGTGCGCAGCCGCTCCGGTGAGCTGTCGATACTTGACCTCGTCCTCTTCGTGAACGGCATCCCGCTCGTCGCCGTCGAGTGCAAGAGCCCCGATCTCGCCGAGCCCGTCCGCAGTGCCGTGCTCGACCTGCGGCACTACGCCGGGAACCCCGTTCCGGACCTCGACGCCACCGGTACTCCGGTCCCCGCCGGTGTGCCGGAGTTGTTCCGGACCGTGCAGCTCCTCGTCGCCGCGACCGGCGAGACCGCCCACCTGGGCACCGTCACCTCCGAGCCCGAGCACTTCCACCCGTGGCGCAGCGTCGAGCCGGAGGAAGAGAGCACGCTGCGGCGGGAGCTGCGCACCGCCGGCCTGCTCGCGGACGGTGCCGACCCAGCCGCGCCCGCGCCGCTCGGCGAGCAGCAGAAGCTCGTCGGTGTGGTCCTGCGGCCGGCCGCCCTGCTCAACGTCGTGCGGCACTACGTGATCCCGATGGCCGTCGAGTCGGGGGCGGACGGCGGGGCCGTCCGGACCGTGAAGGCTGTCGCCCGGCACCAGCAGTACCGGGCCGCCGAGAAGGCCGTCCGCAGACTGCTGACCGGGCGGGCCCGCGCAGGGCGAGACACCGAGGACGAGCGCGGCGGTGTCATCTGGCACACGCAGGGCTCCGGCAAGTCGCTGACCATGACATTCCTGGTGCGACGTGTGCACCTGCACCCCCGGCTCAGTGAGTTCATGGTGGTCGTGGTCACCGACCGCACCCAGTTGCAGACCCAGCTCTCACGGACGCTGAAGCTCAGCGAGTCCGACGTCGAGACGGCGGAGACCCGGACGCAGATGGAGGGGCTGCTGCGCGACGGCGGGCGGCGCGTCGTCTTCGGCATGATCCAGAAGTACGGGACCGGCTTCACCTTCGCCGGCGATGCGGAAGGCAGCGGGGACGACCGGGATCTGACGGAAGAGGGAGTAGGTCCTAACGAGAACGAAAGCCCCGGCCCCGTACCGGACTTCCCCGAGTGCAACACCTCACCGGACATCCTCGTCCTCGTCGACGAGGCGCACCGCTCCCACACCAGCGTCCTGCACGCCGCCCTGCGCAAGGCGATCCCGAACGCTGCCAAGATCGGGTTCACGGGTACGCCGATCATCACCGGGCGCGAGGAGGACACGCGGCGGATCTTCGGGCGGGGCGACTCGCCGCGGGGCTTCCTCGACGAGTACCGGATGGAGGACGCCGAGCACGACGGCGTCGTCGTCCGCATCCGCTACGAGGGGCGGACGGGGGAGGGCGAGATCCGTGACGGGGAGGTCCTCGACAGGGGGTTCGACGACCTCGTCCGGGACCGCACCCTGGAGGAGCGGGCCGCACTTCTCAAGAAGTGGCCCAGCGAGCGGGATGTCGCCGAGTCCGTCCCCATGATCGAGGCGAAAGCCGCGGACATGCTGGAACACTGGGTGACCACCGTGCTGCCCGGCGGCTTCAAGGCCCAGGTCGCGGCCGTCAGCCGGAAGGCGGCCGTGCAGTACCACCACGCCCTGCGCAAGGCCCGTGACGAACTGCTCGAGCAGTTGGCGGAGTACGACCCGGAGTCGGTGACGGGGATACCTCCGGAGAAGCTGTCCGCCAGACAGCGCTATCTCCACCAGGCTTACCGGTTCCGGGCCCTGCTGCGGCGGATCGACTTCGTCCCCGTCATCTCCCCGGGTGCCGGCCACAAGCGCGGGGAATGGAGGGAATGGACCGACGCCGGCCGCCAGGAGGCGTACACCGAGCGCTTCCAGAAGGCGTTCCCCGAGCTGGCGCCCGATCCGGAGTGGGTCGCGGTGACCCCCTTCAACCCGCCACAGGCCCCGACCCCTCCCGCCCGTTCCGTCGGCGGTGCGAACACCCCGTGGTCCGAGGCCGCGAACAGCGAGCCGCCGCCTCCCGCCACCTCGGTGCCCGACCCCGTGCACACCGACAGCCCCATCGCGTTCCTGATCGTGAAGTCCATGCTGCTCACGGGGTTCGACGCCCCTCGCGAACAGGTGCTCTACCTGGACCGGCCGATCAGGGACGCCGAGCTGCTCCAGGCCGTCGCGCGGGTCAACCGCACCTCGCCCGGCAAGGAGGTCGGTTACGTCGTCGACTACTACGGCGTCTTCGAGCACCTCTCCAGCGCACTCGCCGGGTACCGCAACGCCGACGTCACCGACACCATGCGCGAACTGTCCTACGAGGTGGACAAGCTCGGCCCCGCTGCCCAGGAGGTCCGCGACTTTCTGCGGCGCAACGGCATCGACGACGCACAGCTCGACCAGCTCGCCAAGCTGGGGCCCGCGGCCCTCGCCCTGCAACCCGAAGACCTGCGGTTCGATTTCGACGAGGTACTGCACGCGTTCCTCGCCACCCTCGAACGCGTCCTTCCGCACGAGGACGCCCTGGACTACGTGGCGGACGCCCGGCGCTGGAGCCTGCTCCAGAAGCGGGTGCGGCGGCTGTGCCGGGACGCTGAGGGCGGCACGTTCACCCTGCGCCGGTACGGACGCAAGGTCCGGGCGATGATCGCCGACCACCTCGAAGGGCCGGAGATCGACCAGGTCATCCCGCCGGTCTCGCTCACCGCTCTCACCTTCGACGACGCCGTGCGGCGGCTGCCGCCGCAGGAAGCGGCGGCGGAGATGGGCCACGCGCTCCGATTCCACCTGGAGGAGCGGACGAAGCGGGAGGACCCCGCGAAGTACGAGCGGCTCTCCAAGCGCCTGGAAGAGATCCTGCGCACGATGCCGGGTCGCTTCGAGGAGCAGATCGAGGTGTTCGGCCCGCTGATCGAGGAGGCCAGGCAGGAGCAGGAGGAGTCCCCGGAACTCGCCGGTCTCACGCCGCTCGAACAGAGGGTGTACCGGCTGGTGGAGCAGATCCTGGAAGACACCCCCGGGATCAAGCTCGCGGGTGGCGGGGAGGTCAGGCGGCTCACGGGCAAGGTGTGCGACGTGGCCACCGGGATCATGGCCAGGGCGTCGTACCAAGGGCAGCACCAGGACATCAGCATGCTGGCAGGAGACCTCCAGGATGCCCTGCTCAATAACGGCGTCCGGCCCGTGGGCGGGGACTGGGCGTCGTTGGAGAACGCCACCGAGCGCCTGGCGTCCTTCGCGCAGGACAACCTCCGCCAGTTCCGGAGCAGGGCGAGGGGAGAATAGGCGGGTGACCGCCCCGGCCGATCCTTCGACGTACTCCGCCCCCGAGGCCCTCCTGACTGTGGATGGGCTGTCTCTGCGGGTGCGTACCAGCACCCGCAGGAAACGGTTCGCACTGACCGTCGAGACCGACGCGACGCTCACCCTGCACACCCCGGCCGGGCGCTCGACGGCCGAGGCGGAACAGTTCGTCCGCGCGCACCGGGACTGGCTGCTGACCAAGCGGCGGGAGCGGGAGCGCACGCGCCCGCTCAGCCCTGTCAAGCAGCTCGCCGACGGAGAGGTCTTCCGCTATCTGGGGAGGACGTACCGGCTCGCCGTGTTCGGTGAGGAGGGGGCGGGCGGAGGAGTCCGGCTGATCGCGGGGCGCCTCGTCATGGGCCCGGATCTGGCGGCGGATCTCCAGGCGGGACGGATGGCGCTGATCGACTGGTATTGCCGGGCCGGCCGGAACTGGACGGGACACCGGCTTCAGCCTTGGGCGGCCCGCATGGGGGTGACCGAGCCGGAACTCGACGTGCGGGACCTGGGGGACCGATGGGGTTCGTACCGGCCGCCGCGGACCGGGGCGGGAACCAAGGGGCTGATGAGTCTGGGGTGGCCGCTCTTCCAGCTGCCCATGCACCTGATCGACTACGTCATCGCCCATGAACTGGCCCACGTGAAGGTGCCCGGGCACCGGGAGGACTTCTGGCGCCTGCTGCGGATCGCACTGCCCGAGTACGAGGAGCGGCGGGCGGACCTCGACGAGCTGGGGCGACGGCTTTGGATGGGTGACATTCGGTAAGAGTGATGGAACTCGGCAATGAGCTGACAAGTAGGTCAGATGACGGACTTCGGCACACACCATCTTTTGTCCACGCGCGTCGGTGGCGCGTAACAGCCCCTGGCGGGAGGGCCAGGGACTGTTTCCGTTACGCGGATCGCAGTGCCATCGGTGCGTGTCAGCTCACGTCCGAGGGGTCCAGTCGGTAGATCCCGGACTGTCCGCTCGTCGCCGTGGAGCCGCCTGCCTCGGCCGGGGAACCGGCCGACGTGCCCGACTCGGCGGCGGACTTCGCCGCGGACTGCGCGTCCGCCGTCGCGCTCCCGCCGCCGTACGCGCTCTCCTTCACCTCCGTGCCGTGCTTCCGCACCCAGGCCGTGACCTCGGAGGCGACGGAGCCGGAGCCGCCCCCGGGGCCGCCGCCCATGCCGCCGCCGAGCTGGATGTAGTGCAACTCGCCCTTTTTCACCAGCTCCTTGAGCCGGGCCAGGGTCATCGCCTTGTCGGAGCCGGACCAGCCCCACATGGAGATGACAGGCCGGCCGCTGCTGAGGATGAGCTGCGCCGCGCTCTGCGAGTTCGACACCGCCAGCAGCCACTTGGCGCCGTCCTGGTGCTTCTTCAGGTACGCGACCAGCTCGCTGCTCGCGCCGCCCATGTCACCGCCGGGGCCGCCGCCCGTGCCGCCGCCCGCGCCGCCCGTGGGACCGCTTCCGTCGCCCGCGTCCGGCGTGCCACCCGTGCCGGAGGTGCCGGCGCTGCCGGAGGTGCCGCCCGGGGGCGTCCCGCCGGCCGCCTCGCCGCTCGGGCCGGCCGCCGAGCCGGACCCGCCGGACGCCTGACCGCTCGTACCACTCGTGCCGCCCGGCGCGCCGCTCCCCGGGAATCCGCCCTCCGGCGCGCCGCCCTGCCGCGTGCCGCCGTCACCGGAACCGCCGTCCGCGCCGCCCGGCATCTCTCCGCCGCCCGGCATCTCCCCGCCCCCGGGCATGACCCCGCCCCCGGGCAGCTCCCCGCCGGGGCCGCCGCTGCCGCCACCCGGGAAACCGCCCCGGCCGCCGCCTCCGCCCGGGCCGCCGAAGCCGCCGCCCGTCGAGGGGCCGGCCGTGGGGTTCGTACCGCCCATGCCGCCGGCGGAACCCGCGCCCGAGGGCACCGACCAGGCGTACGCGGCCGGACCCGCCACCGCCGCGACGACCGCCGCCGTCACGGAGGCGGCCAGCAGCCGGATCCGCCGGCCGGAGCGGAAGACGAGCAGTCCGGCGATCGCCAGCGCCATGAGCACCCCGATCGCCGGCCACAGCCAGGTGTGCCAGCCGGTGGCCCGGCGCAGCAGCACGATCGCCCACAGCGCCGTCGCCGCGAGCCCCGCCGGCAGCACCCACGCCCAGCGCCGGTCCGTACGGAAGGCGCGCAGCAGCATCACGCCACCGCCGCCGCACAGGGCGGCGATGCCGGGCGCCAGGGCGGTCGTGTAGTACGGGTGCATCGTGCCCTCGGCCATCGCGAAGGTCAGGTAGTGCAGCACCGTCCAGCCGCCCCACAGGAGGAGGGCCGCGCGGGTGGCGTCGGTGCGCGGGGCCCGGCCGCACAGCACCAGGGCGCCGGCGCAGGCGAGCGCCGCGAAGGGGATCAGCCAGGAGATCTGGCCGCCGAGGACGTCGTTGAACATACGGCCGAGCCCGGCCGTGCCCGAGAAGCCGCCGCCCCCGCCGCCCCCGCCTCCGCCGTTGCCCTCGCCGCCGAAGATCCGGCCGAGGCCGTTGTAACCCATGATCAGGTTCCACGCGGTGCCGTCCGTGGAACCGCCGATGTACGGCCGCTCGGAGGCGGGCACCAGGGAGACGGCCGCCGCCCACCAGAAACTGGAGACGGCCAGCGCCACCGCCGCGATCAGCAGGTTCACGATCCGCCGGACCAGCGGCGGCCGTGCCGCGTACAGGTACACCGCGAACACGGCCGGAAGGGCGATCCAGCCCTGCAGCATCTTCGTGTTGAAGGCGAGCCCGAAGCAGACCGCCGAGCCGACGAGCGGCAGCAGCCGGCCGCCCGTCACCGCGCGCAGGGCGAGGGCCGATCCGCCGACCATCAGCAGCACCAGCAGCGTGTCGGGGTTGTTGTCGCGGTTGATGGCCACGGTGATCGGGGTGAGGGCGAGCACCAGCGCGGCGAGAGCCGCCGCGCCGTGGCCCCACACCCGCTTCACCGAGGAGTGCAGGATCCAGAGGGTGGCGAGCGCGGCGGCGATCATCGGGGCCATCATCTGCCAGGTGCCGAACCCGAGGACACGGCACGACAGGCCCATCACCATCAGCGCGAGCGGCGGCTTGTCGACGGTGAGGAAGTTGCCCGCGTCCAGCGAGCCGAAGAACCACGCCTTCCAGCTCTGGGTGCCGCTGAGCACGGAGGCGCTGTAGAAGCTGTTCAGGCCGGAGCCCGACAGGTTCCAGCTGTACAGCACGCCGGCCAGGGCGAGGATCGCGAGCAGCGCGGGCAGGGACCAGCGGGGCGCCGCGTCGGGACGTACGGCGTGCCGGTCCGGCGGCGCCTTGGGGCTCGCGGGCGGACGGGGGAGGGGATCGGTGGCTTGGGTCACCCGCGCATCGTGCACAGCGCGCGTGGGTGCGGGCTGTGGCACACCTTGTGTCCGGCTGTGAAGCGCCCAAGGGCCCGCGCCGGCGCCCGGTTGTGCAGCCCCGAGGGTCCGCCTCGGTGCCCGGCCGTGGACTCCCCGAGGCCCGCGCGGCTCCCAGCGGGCGGTGGCCCGGCCGCCGGAGCGCGTCGGCCGCCGGAGCGCGGCGGTCGGCGGTCAGTTCTTCAGGAGCCGCCCGTACTTCTCGGCGTGCGTGGCGAGCTGTTCGGCGTATCCGTCGGTGAACGCCTTCTGTTCGCCGGCTCCCATCGTCTTGTCCGGCACTTCCCTCGGGAGGAGGGCCGGTATCCCGCGGAAGACCTCGGCCGCCGCCTCCCAGCGGTCGGTTCCCCGGCTCCTGGCCGCGACGAGGTGGCCGGTCAGGGACTTCATCCCTTCGTCCAGGAGCTTGGCGGGCACCGCCTTCTCCGGGAAACCGTCGGCCTCGGGCGGGGTTCCGCCGTCTCCTGCGAGGAGACGGGCCGTCCACAGGGCGGCCAGGAGCCGTCCGGCCAGGAAGTGTTCGCTCGCTGCGGGATCGGGCATGACCGATCCCTGCCCAGGGCGGCGCGGCCTTCCACCTCCGCGCGCGTCCGGACCCGCCCCAGGGGCGTACGGGGCGCCAGTGGGTGACGACGCGTCACTTTTTCGCGCGGTCGTGCAACCTTTACCGCACATCTGTGCGTCAACTGGGCATGACTCACTGGATATCCCGACGCCCCAGAGCACTGGCGGCGGCAGGTGTCGGCGCCGGGATGCTCGCGTCCTGCGTGGCCTTCGCGTCGCCCGCCGCGGCCGCCGCGCCGAAGGTCAGCTGCACGTCACTCACGACGGGACTGGCCGCCAAGCTGCAGAAGGACATCACCTCGGCGGTGTCCGCCCGCAAGGGCACCATCGCCGTCGGCCTGCACGACCGCGCCACCGGCACGACCTGCACGCTCCGCGAGTCGAGCGCCTACGACTCCGCCAGCGTGGTCAAGGTGACCGTCCTCGCCACCCTGCTGTGGGACGCCAAGAAGACGAACCGCACCCTCACCGACCGTGAGGCGAGCCTCGCCAAGGCGATGATCACCCAGTCGGACAACGACGCGACCAGCAGCCTGTGGAAGCAGCTGGGCGTGACGAAGGTCAAGGGCTTCCTCGGCGCCGCCGGCATGACGCAGACCAAGCCCGGAGCGGACGGCTACTGGGGCCTGACCCAGATCACCGTGCGCGACGAGCAGAAGCTGCTCGGCCTCGTCACCGCGAAGAACAGCGTCCTGAGCGACAACTCCCGCGCCTACATCCTCAAGCTGATGGGCCAGGTCGTCTCCTCCCAGCGCTGGGGCACCCCGGCCGGCGCGCCGTCGAACGTCGCCGTGCACGTCAAGAACGGCTGGCTGCAACGCTCCACCCACGGCTGGCGGGTGCACAGCGTCGGCACGTTCAACGGCGGCGGCCACGACTACACGATCACGGTCCTCACGCAGGACAACAGCACGATGGACTACGGCGTCACCACCATCCAGAACATCGCCAAGGCCATCCACAAGGACCTCGCCCCCACCACCGGGCCGAGGACCGCGCGCCGCGTGATGCCGCCCGTGCGCCCCACCGAGGCGTTCGTCCCGGTGCCGCCGAGCGGCTGACGCTTCATCAGGCGGTCTCCCGCAGGACACGCGGGAGCCCTACGGTGACGGTCATGCGCCTGAGAACCGTACTCGCGACCGTCACCGCCGGCCTGGCGGCGGCCTCCTGCCTCACCGCGGGACCGGCCGCCGCCGCACCGGCCCGGAACAACGCCTGTTCGTCCTCCGTCACCCTCGACCGCTTCTCCGACGCGCTGGACAAGACGACCTACCGGGGCGCCTACGTCGGCAACCTCTCCGCGCTGGCCGCCGACCGGCACGGCGACCTCGCCGCCCTCTCCGACCGCTCGTCGCTGTTCACCCTGGACCGCCGCACGCTGCGGCCGACCGGCGTGGCGTCCCTCGCCGACGAGCACGGCGCCGCACTCGACTCCGAGGGCCTGGCCGTCGACCGGGACGGGACGAGGCTCGTCACCTCCGAGACCGAGCCGTCCGTACGCCGCTACTCGCGCACCGGCCGCATCCTCGACCGCCTCCCCGTGCCGTCCTCCCTGCTCGTCGCCCCGGCCGGCCGCGCCACCGCCAACCAGACCTTCGAGGGCCTGACCCTGCTGCCCGACGGCCGCACCCTGCTCGCCTCCATGGAGTACGCGCTCGACGGCGACAGCGCGGGCACCGTCCGCTTCCAGACCTGGCGGCGCACCGGCGACGGGCCCTTCCGGCTCGGCGCCCAGTACGCCTACCGCACGGACGAGGGCCTGGGCGTCCCCGAGGTGCAGGCCACCCCCGACGGCCGGCTGCTCGTCCTGGAGCGCGGCTTCACCTCCGGCGTCGGCAACACCGTCCGCCTCTACCTCGCCGACCCGCGCCACGCCACCGACACCAGCAAGATCGAACACCTGACCGGGCAGCCCGGTGTCCGTCCGATCGGGAAGACCCTGCTCGCCGACATCGCCGCCTGCCCGTCCCTCGGCGCCACCGCCAGGCAGCCCCAGCCCAATCCCCTCCTCGACAACATCGAGGGCATGACGGTCACCGGCAGCGACACCCGGGGCAGCCTCCGCGTCCTCCTGGTCAGCGACGACAACGAGAACCCCGCCCAGACCACGCGCCTCTACTTCCTCCGGGTGCGGACGGAGTCGCGAGGAACACGCTCCTGAGGGACGGGTCGTCGAGGGATCGCGGCCCGGCTTCGGCCCGGCTTCGGGCGCGCACGGGCCGGGCCGTCCGGAGCCGCGGGGCCGTACCGGTGTGCGGCTCCGCCGCGCGGGGCACTCGGCCCCCGTCCGCCCGCGCACCGACACGCACCGGTCCGCATCGGCGCGCACCCACGCGCACCGCTCCGCACCCAGAAGAAACGATTCGCCCCGCCGTTTGTTGCGGAGGGATGAAATCCGCTCCCGTCCGCGTTGGTGCCTTCCGGAAGATCAGGACGTCAGGAGGGCACCGACGTGGCAGCGCAGCCTGGGGACAAACGAGGGTGGGCCCACAGGCTCGCCGCGTACGCGTGGCGCTACCCGAAGGACGTCGTCCTCGCCCTCGGCGCCTCCCTCGGTGGCATGGCCGTCATGGCCGTCGTCCCGCTGATCACCAAGGTGATCATCGACGACGTGATCGGCGGCCACACCCGCGCCATGGCCCCCTGGGCCGGCGCCCTGATCGGCGCCGCGCTCGTCGTCTACGTCCTCACCTTCGTCCGCCGCTACTACGGCGGCCGGCTCGCCCTCGACGTCCAGCACGACCTGCGCACGGAGATGTACGGGACGATCACCCGGCTCGACGGCCGCCGCCAGGACGAGCTGTCCACCGGGCAGGTGATCGGCCGGGCCACCAGCGACCTCCAGCTGATCCAGGGACTGCTGTTCATGCTGCCGATGACCATCGGCAACGTGCTGCTCTTCCTGATCTCCCTGGTGATCATGGCCTGGCTGTCGCTGCCGCTGACCTTGGTCGCCCTCGCCGTCGCCCCCGCCCTCGGCTGGATCGCCCGGCGCAGCCGGACCAAGCTGCACCCCGCCACCTGGTACGCCCAGGCGCAGGCCGCGGCGGTCGCCGGCGTGGTGGACGGCGCGGTCGGCGGCGTCCGCGTGGTGAAGGGCTTCGGGCAGGAGGACCAGGAGACGGCCAAGCTGCGGGCGGTCGGCCGGCGGCTGTTCGCCGGGCGGCTGCGCACGATCCGGCTCAACGCCAGGTTCACCCCCGCCCTCCAGGCCGTGCCCGCGCTCGGGCAGGTCGCCATGCTGGCGCTCGGCGGCTGGCTGGCGGTGAAGGGCCACATCACGCTCGGCACGTTCGTCGCCTTCTCCACCTACCTCGCCCAGCTCGTCGGGCCCGTGCGCATGCTCGCCATGGTGCTCACCGTCGGCCAGCAGGCCCGCGCGGGCACCGAACGCGTCCTGGAGCTGATCGACACCGAGCCCACGCTGGCCGAGGGCGCGAAGGAACTGCCCGCCGACGCGCCCGCCACCGTCGAGTTCGACGACGTCTCCTTCGGCTACGACTCCGAGCGCCCCGTCCTGAAGGGGCTCAGCTTCGAGATCCGCTCCGGCGAGACCCTCGCCGTCGTCGGCTCCTCCGGCTCCGGCAAGTCCACGCTCTCCCTGCTCCTGCCGCGCTTCTACGACGTCAGCCACGGTGCCGTCCTCGTCGGCGGGCACGACGTGCGCGAACTGACCCTGGACTCGCTCAGGGCCGCCATCGGACTCGTCCCCGAGGACTCCTTCCTCTTCTCCGACACCGTCCGCGCCAACATCGCCTACGGCCGCCCCGACGCCTCCCAGGAGGAGATCGAGGCCGCCGCCCGCGCCGCGCAGGCGGACCGTTTCATCACCGCGCTGCCCGAGGGCTACGACACCAAGGTCGGCGAGCAGGGCCTGACCCTTTCCGGCGGCCAGCGCCAGCGCGTCGCGCTCGCCCGGGCGATCCTCACCGACCCGCGCCTGCTCGTCCTGGACGACGCCACCTCCGCCGTCGACGCCCGGGTCGAGCACGAGATCCACGAGGCGCTGGGGCAGGTGATGGAGGGCCGCACCACCCTCCTCATCGCCCACCGCCGCTCCACGCTGGGCCTCGCCGACCGCATCGCCGTCCTCGACGACGGCCGGCTCGCCGACATCGGCACCCACGACGAGCTCCAGGAGCGGTGCTCCCTCTACCGCCGCCTGCTCACCGACCCCGACGAACTCGGCGGCGTCTCCCCGGGCCACGTCCAGCCGGCCGCCTCCCGGGAGGACACCTCGGTGCGGGAGGAGCTGGACGCCGAGTTCGACGCCGAGCGCGGGATCACGCCCAAGCTGTGGGCGGGCGAGCGCGAGCCCAGGGACACGGCGATGGCCGGCATGCCCGCCACCCCCGAGCTGCTGGCCCAGGTGGAGGCGCTGCCGCCCGCGACCGACACCCCGGACATCGACGAGGACCGGGCCGTCAGGCCGGAGGAGTCCTACGGCCTGCGCCGGCTGCTGCACGGCTTCGGCCTCCCGCTGCTGGTCAGTCTCGGCCTGGTCGCCGTGGACGCCGGTATGGGACTGCTGCTGCCCGTGCTGATCCGGCACGGCATCGACCAGGGCGTCACCAGGGCGGCGCTCGGCGCCGTCTGGGCGGCCGCGCTGCTCGGTCTGCTCGCCGTGCTCGTGCAGTGGGCGGCGCAGACCGGCGAGACCCGGATGACCGGCCGCACCGGTGAGCGCGTCCTGTACTCGCTGCGGCTGAAGATCTTCGCCCAGCTCCAGCGGCTCGGCCTCGACTACTACGAGCGCGAGCTGACCGGCCGGATCATGACGCGCATGACGACGGACGTCGACGCGCTGTCGACGTTCCTGCAGACCGGGCTGGTCACCGCGTTCGTCTCCGTCGTCACCTTCTTCGGGATCATGGTCGCCCTGCTGGTGATCGACGTGCAGCTGGCGCTGGTGGTCTTCGCGACGCTGCCGCCGCTGTTCCTCGCCACGTTCTTCTTCCGCCGGGCCAGCGTCAAGGCGTACCAGCTGGCCCGTGAGCGGGTCTCCGTGGTCAACGCGGACCTCCAGGAGACGGTGGCCGGGCTCAGGATCGTGCAGGCCTTCCGGCGCGAGCGGGACGGCGGGCGCCGGTTCGCCGAGCGCAGCGACAGCTACCGCGGGGCCCGTATCCGCGGCCAGTGGCTGATCTCCGTCTACTTCCCGTTCGTGCAGTTCCTGTCGTCGGTGGCGGCGGCCTCCGTGCTGATCGCCGGCGCGGGCCGGGTGGAGGCGGCCACGCTGACCACGGGCGCGCTGGTGGCGTACCTGCTCTACATCGACCTGTTCTTCGCGCCCGTCCAGCAGCTCTCCCAGGTCTTCGACGGTTACCAGCAGGCCACCGTCTCCCTCGGCCGCATCCAGGAACTGCTCCAGGAGCCGACGTCCACGAGGCCGCCCGCCGAGCCCCGCGCGGTCACCGCCCTGCGCGGCGAGATCGCCTTCGAGGACGTGAGCTTCACCTACGGCGCCGACGACGAGAAGGAGGAGGCCCTCACCGGCGTCGACCTGCGCATCCCCGCCGGGCAGACCGTCGCCTTCGTCGGCGAGACCGGCGCGGGCAAGTCGACCCTGGTCAAGCTGGTGGCCCGGTTCTACGACCCCACCGCCGGCCGGGTGACCGCGGACGGCACGGACCTCAGGGCGCTGGACCTGACCGCGTACCGCCACCGGCTCGGCGTGGTGCCGCAGGAGGCGTACCTTTTCCCGGGCACCGTCCGTGACGCCATCGCCTACGGCCGCCCCGACGCCACCGACGCCGAGGTGGAGGCGGCGGCCCGGGCGGTCGGCGCGCACGAGATGATCGCGACGCTGGAGGGCGGCTACCTGCACGAGGTCGCCGAGCGCGGCCGCAACCTGTCGGCCGGGCAGCGCCAGCTCATCGCCCTGGCCCGCGCCGAGCTGGTCGACCCGGACGTCCTGCTGCTCGACGAGGCGACGGCCGCGCTCGACCTGGCCACCGAGGCCCAGGTCAACCAGGCCACCGACCGGCTCGCCGGCCGCCGTACGACCCTGGTGGTCGCCCACCGGCTCACGACGGCGGCCCGCGCGGACCGGGTGGTCGTCATGGACCGCGGCCGGGTCGCCGAGGACGGCACGCACGACGAGCTGCTGGCCCGCGGCGGCCGGTACGCCGAACTGTGGCGGAGCTTCACCGGCGCGGCCGAGCCGGAGGAACCGGTCAGCGCGGCCCGCTGAGCCGTCCGCGGGGCCGCTGAGGCTCCGCGGGGCCCGCCGGGCCGTCACGGCGGCCTGGCGTTCCGGCGTTCCGGTGCCTCCGCGTCCGCCGCTTCCGCGTGCGGTGGTGCGCGCGTAGGACGCAACCATCGGGCACCCGTCCAGCGTCCGTACGCCTGTACGGAAAAGTGTCAGGGGAGGGGTGACCGTGAACGGTGGTGCGATCCGTCGGCGGCTGGGACTCGGCGTGGCCGTGCTGACCGGGGCCGGGATGATGGCGCTCGCCCTGCCCGGCACCGCGCAGGCCGCGGCCTCCACCTGCGCCGGTCGTGAGGTCAAGACGATGCGCTTCGCCACCGGCACCGTGCACGTCTACCGGAGCGACGGCTACGTCTGCGCCCTCACCCTGCCCCGGCGGGCCGGGCTGAAGCAGACGATGTCGGTCACCGTGCAGGCCCGCGGCAACCGCCCGGTCACCGACAAGGGCCGCTTCTCCTACCGCGCCGGCCCGGTCACGGTGCACGCCGGCCACCGCTGCGTACGCGTCGGCGGGACGGTGGGCGCGGGGTCGGTGCACAGCGGCTGGATCCTGTGCTGAGACCCCGCCGGGCCGTCCCCGGCGCGGCGGCTCGCACCCGGCGGACGGCCCACACCCCCGCCGGCCCGGTCCGCCCGGTCCGCCCGTCGGATACGACAGGCCCCCCGACGTGGACAGGGCCCGGCACGACCGGCCGTACCGGACGGCCGGGGCCCGGCGCGACCGTCCGTACGGACGGCCGGGGCCCGGCACGACCGGCCGTACCGGACGGACGAGGCCCGGTGCGACCAGCCGTGCCGGACGGCCGGGACCCGGGACCTAGTACGACAGGCCGTACCCGACGGGATAAAGGGCCGTGGCCGGATCGTCGGCGAGCGGGACCGGCACCGGCAGTTTGCCGCGCGGCCTGACCCGCCCGGCGATCACGCGGGCGGCGGCGCGCAGCTCCACGTCCGTCCAGGAGTACGCGGCGAGGAAGGCGGGCACGGTGGGGAGCTGGGCGACGTCGTACGGGTTGCGGACGGCGACCGCGATCACCGGCCGGCCCGTCGCCGTCAGCCGGTCCACCAGCGTCCTCTGGGAGCTGCCCGCCGTGACGTTGTACGTCGCGACGACCACCGCGTCCGCGTCGGCGGCCGCGGCGACCGCCTGCTCGATGCCCGCCGCGGACGGGGCGGTGCCGGTCGACAGGGCGGTCGCGGTGAAGCCCAGTTCGCTGAGCGCGGTGGCGAGCACGGTGGTGGGCGGCCCGGTGGTGCCCGACGGGGAGGCGGGATCGGCGCCCACCACGAGGAGTCTCCGGTGGCCGCGGCGGGACAGCGGCAGCAGCCGGCCCTCGTTGACCAGCAGCGTGGTGGTCCGTTCGGCGATGCGGTCGGCCTCGGCCAGGTGCGCCCGGGTGCCGACCGTGCGGGTGACGCCGGCCGCGGTGGCGTACGGCCCGTCGAACAGGCCCAGCTTCGCCTTCAGCCGCAGGATGCGCAGGATCGATTCGTCGAGCCGGGCCTCGGTGAGCTCGCCCTCGCGCACCGCCTCGAGGACCGCGTTCCACGCCACGTCGAGGGAGGGCGGGTTGAGCAGCTGGTCCACGCCCGCCTTCAGCGCGAGCACGGGCACCCGGTCGTCGCCGTACTTGGTGCGCACGCCCTCCATGCCGAGCGAGTCGGTGATCACCACGCCGTCGTAGCCCAGCTCGCCGCGGAGGATGCCGGTGACGATGGGGTGGGAGAGGGTGGCCGGGTCGCCGGAGTCGTCGAGCGCCGGGAACTGGATGTGGGCGGTCATGATCGAGTCGATGCCCGCGCGGATCGCCGCCCGGAACGGCACGGCGTCCAGTCGCTCCCACAGTTCGCGGCTGTGCGTGATGACGGGGAAGCCGTAGTGGCTGTCGACGGCGGTGTCGCCGTGCCCGGGGAAGTGCTTGGCGGTGGCCGCGACCCGGGAGCCCTGGTAGCCGCTCACCTCCGCCGCCACCAGCCGCGCGACCGCGTCCGGGTCGGCGCCGAAGGAGCGCACGCCGATGACCGGGTTGGCCGGATTGACGTTGACGTCGGCGTCGGGGGAGTAGTCCTGGTTGACGCCCATCGCGCGCAGCTCGGCGCCGGAGATCCGGCCGAGCGCGCGGGCGTCGGAGACGGAGCCGCCGGCCCCGACGGCCATCGCGCCCGGGAAGAGGGTGGCGGGCGCGCCGATCCGGCAGACGATGCCGTGCTCCTGGTCGGTGGCGACGAGCACGGGCAGACCGCGGGGCTGCGCGAGGGAGGCGCGCTGGATGCCGTTGGACAGGTCGGCGATCTGGTGCGGGTCGCGGGTGTTGTGGGCCCAGGTGAAGTAGATGATGCCGCCGACGCGGTACTTCGCGATCAGCTCGGCGGCGGTGCGGACGCCGATCTCGCTGAGGTTGGCGTCGATGTCGGCCTGGTCGGGGTCGGTGGCGGAGTGGCCGTAGACCCGCATCACGAAGAGCTGGCCGACCTTCTCCTCGAGCGTCATCCGGGACAGGACCGCGCGCAGCCGCCGGTCGTCGGGGCGGGAGGCCGCGTGGGCCGTTCCGGCGCCCTGGACGGCGAGGGCGGCGGTCAGCCCGGCCGTCGCGGCGAGGACACCGCGCCTGGAGGGGCGTGCGGCGCCTCCCGCGTTCCCTGGTCGTGCGGTGTTTCCCGGTCTTGCGCTGCTTCCCGTGCTGGAGTCGTGCACGTGCGCTCCTTCCGGAGGAGATCCGCTGGAGTGTCGTCGCTGAAGGAAACTTCCGAGGAGCCACTGATATCCGGGAAGTTTCTGCCAGTCAAGGGAGCGCGCAGCGCCGGCGAGGAGCCGCGTAGGGCATCGCCGGAGGAGGAGGCGAGGATTCGTGGAGGGCATCGCCGGAAGGGGGGGGCGAGGGGCCGTGGAGGCACCGCCGAGGGGACACGAAAGGCGACCGACCTACCGCCCCTCCAGCCACCTCCGCGCGCCGACCTCGCTCGGATGCTCCCGGACGCGGAACGCGGCGCCGAGCCACCCCACGGCGAACGCCAGGGCCGCCGGCAGCACGGGCGCCGCGATCAGCACGAGGAACCGCCCCGCGGCCGCGAGCCCCGGAACGTGCGTGGTCGGGTCAGGCGGATTCGGTCAGCAGGCGGGTGAGGTGGTCGCGGGCGGGGGTGAGGAGGTCCGGGAGCGGGGGCGCGGTCTCGTGCCAGCGCTTCTCGTACTCCCAGCACAGCCAGCCGTCCCAGCCGTTGCGGGAGAGGACCTCGACGCACTCGGCCAGCGGCAGGGCGCCGGCCCCGAGCGGGACCGGGGTCGGGTCGTCGGCGGAGGCGATGTCCTTGACCTGCACGTATCCGAGGTGCGGGGCGAGCGCCGCGTAGGTGTCCAGGGGCTGCTCGCCGGCCCGCCAGGGGTGCATCACGTCCCACAGCGCGCCCACGTGGCCGTGGCCGACCGGTCCGAGGACGCGGATGGCGTCGGCCCCGGTGGGGTGCGAGTCGTGGGTCTCCAGCAGGATGCGCACACCGAGGGCCGCCGCGTCCTCCGCCGCGGTGCCCAGGCGCCGGGCGGCGACGGCGTCGGCCTCCTCGCGCGGCAGGTCCGCGTCACCGCCCGGGAAGACCCGGACGAACGGGGCGCCCAGGTCCCGGGCGAGTTCGAGGAGTGCGCGGATCTCGGCCAGGACGGCCGCGTCGTCGCCGGGCGTGGCGACCCGCGCGTACCCCGCGACGCCCACGATCTCGACGCCCGCCTCCTTGAACTCGGCCGCCACCTCCGCCCGCCGCGCGGGGGCGAGCCCGGGGTGCACCGGCTCCTCGGGGTGGGCGCGCAGCTCGACACCGTGGTAACCGTGCGCGACGGCGAGAGCGATCACGTCCGGGACGGGCAGACCGGGGACACCGAGGGTGGAGAACGCCAGCTTCATAGCGGGGGTGTACCCGCGAGATCAGCGAGGAACCTCCAGCCGGGGGTCGGGGCGCCGGTCCGGAGGTCCGGAGGTCCGGGCTGCGTGGTGGCCCGGCGGCCCGGTCCCGCGCCGTACGGCCGCGTGCGAGGCGGCCCCCTCAGTGCCGGGGCACCCCGGACGACCCCCGCACCATCAGCTCCCCCCGCACCGTCGCGATCCCCCCGGGCGGCGGTTCCTCGCGGCCCATCGCGATCCGGCCCGCCCGGGCCCCCGCCTCGGCCAGCGGCAGCCGCACCGTCGTCAGGGACGGCACCGCGTCGACGCTGTAGGGGAGGTCGTCGAAGCCGGCCACCGAGACGTCCTCGGGTATCCGCAGCCCGGCCCCGCGCAGCGCCGCGCACGCGCCCAGCGCGACGGAGTCGTTGGCGGCGACGACCGCCGTCAGGTCCGGGTCGCGGCGCAGCAGCTCCAGCGTGGCGTCGTAACCGGAGGTCCGGTCGTAGCGCCCGTGCAGCGTCCGGCGGGGGTCGTCCTCGACGCCGGCCGCCGCGAGCGCCTCGCGGTGACCCTCCAGCCGGTGCCGGGTGGTCGTCCGCTCCTCGGGGCCGGCGATGTAGCCGAGCCGCCGGTGGCCCAGGCCGATCAGATGCCCGGTGAGCTGCCGCGCGCCCCCGCGGTTGTCGAAGGCCAGCGCGACCGCGCCGGTGTCCGCCACCGGCGGCCGTCCGCACAGCACCACCCGGGTCCCGGACTCCGCCAGCTTGCGCAGCTTCGCCGCGACCGCCGTCGCGTGCGGCTCGGCCTCCACGGCCCCGCCGGTCAGCACCACCGCCGCCGCCCGCTGCCGCTGCAGCAGGGTCAGGTACGTCAGCTCGCGGTCCGGCGAGCCGCCGGTGTTGCAGACCACGGCCAGCCGTTCGCCGCCCGCCCGGCCGCCCGGGCCGCCGATCTCGGACTGGATGGCGCTCGCCATGATCCCGAAGAACGGGTCGGCGACGTCGTTGACCAGGATGCCGACCAGGTCGGAGGTGGCGGCGGCGAGCGCGCTGGCGGGGCCGTTGAGCACGTAGTCCAGCTCGTCGACCGCCTTCAGCACGCGTTCCCGGGTGGAGGCGGCCACCGGGTAGTTGCCGTTCAGCACGCGCGACACCGTCGCGGGCGAGACCTGGGCGCGGGCCGCCACGTCCGCCAGGGTCACCGTCATCTCGTCGTCCTCCGGTCGCGCATCTCGCCGTCTGTTCCCTGCGTCGTGTGATCGCGTGCGTTTCGTCGTCCGTGTCGTGCAGACCCTACGACCACCCGGCACCTTTGTTCGCCCGCTCGAACAACCCCGTACCGTCGCGCTCTTGTCCCCGCCGCCGTCCAGAGGCTAGCTTCTCACCCTGTAGAAAGCGCTTGCTGCGAGGTTCGCCGACACGGCCGCCGCCGCCCGTGCGGCGCGGACGCCGCGTACGACACCTACGAAGGGACCGACGTGACACGCAAGACGGTGCGGATCGCCATGAACGGCGTCACCGGGCGCATGGGCTACCGCCAGCACCTGGTCCGCTCGATCCTCGCCCTGCGCGAGCAGGGCGGACTCGACCTCGGCGACGGCACCGTGCTGTGGCCGGAACCGGTCCTGGTCGGCCGCCGCGAGCACGCCCTCCGGGCGCTCGCCGACCGGCACGGGCTGGAGCACCACACCACCGACCTCGACGCCGTCCTCGCCGACCCGGACGTCGAGATCTACTTCGACGCGCAGGTCACCTCCGCCCGCGAGGAGGCCATCAAGAAAGCGATTGCCGCCGGAAAGCACGTCTACACCGAGAAGCCCACCGCCACCGGCCTGGCCGGCGCGCTGGAACTGGCGCGGCTCGCGCACGCCCGGGGCGTCAAGCACGGCGTCGTGCAGGACAAGATCTTCCTGCCGGGCCTGCTGAAGCTGAAGCGGCTGATCGACGGCGGCTTCTTCGGCCGGATCCTGTCGGTGCGCGGCGAGTTCGGCTACTGGGTCTTCGAGGGCGACTGGCAGCGGGCCCAGCGCCCCTCGTGGAACTACCGGGCCGAGGACGGCGGCGGCATCGTCGTGGACATGTTCCCGCACTGGGGGTACGTGCTGCACGAGCTGTTCGGCCGCGTCACCTCCGTACAGGCCCTGGCCACCACCCACATCCCCCGGCGCTGGGACGAGCACGGCAAGCCCTACGACGCCACCGCCGACGACGCCGCCTACGGCCTCTTCGAACTCGAGGGCGGCACGGTCGCCCAGATCAACTCCTCCTGGGCGGTGCGCGTCCACCGCGACGAACTGGTCGAGTTCCAGGTGGACGGCACGGAGGGCTCCGCCGTCGCCGGCCTGCGCCACTGCCGCGCCCAGCACCGCTCCGCCACCCCCAAACCGGTGTGGAACCCCGATGTCCCGGCCACCGAGGACTTCCGCGGCCAGTGGCAGGAGGTGCCCGACAACACCGAGTTCGACAACGGCTTCAAGGCCCAGTGGGAGCTGTTCCTCCACCACGTCTACGCCGACGCCCCCTACCGCTGGGACCTGCTGGCCGGCGCGCGCGGCGTCCAGCTCGCCGAACTGGGCCTGAGGTCCTCGGCCGAGGGCCGCCGCATCGAGGTGCCGGAGATCCGGCTGTGACCCTCCGCCTGCCCGACGCGACGGGCGCCCTGAGACCCTACAAGCCGCGCACCGAGCCCTTCGCCGCCACCGCCGGCGCCCCCTTCGCCTCGCGCACCGTCTTCGCGGCGGCGCACGTCGTCGCCGACCCGTTCGCGGACGTGTCGCCCGACTCGCCCGCCGTTGTCGACTGGGACGCCACCCTCGCCTTCCGCCGCCATCTGTGGTCCCACGGGCTGGGCGTCGCCGAGGCGATGGACACCGCGCAGCGCGGCATGGGACTGGACTGGGCGGGCGCGGCCGAACTGATCCGCCGGTCGGCGGCGGAGGCGAGGGCGGTGGGCGGACGTATCGCCTGCGGCGTCGGCACCGACCAGCTCGCCGGCGGCTCGCTCGCCGACGTCCGGGGGGCGTACGAGGAGCAGCTCGCCGTCGTCGAGGGGGCGGGCGCCCAGGTGATCCTCATGGCGTCCCGGTCCCTCGTCGCCGCCGCCCGGGGCCCCGAGGACTACCTCGACGTCTACGGTCACCTGCTCCGCCAGGCCGCCGACCCGGTGATCCTGCACTGGCTCGGCCCCATGTTCGACCCCGCCCTGGAGGGCTACTGGGGCTCCACCGACCTGGACGCCGCCACCGGCACCTTCCTCGACGTCATCGCCGCCCACCCCGACAAGGTGGACGGGGTGAAGATCTCCCTGCTGGACGCCCGCCGCGAGGTGGAACTGCGCCGCAGGCTCCCCCGGGGCGTCCGCTGCTACACCGGTGACGACTTCCACTACCCGGAGCTGATCGCCGGCGACGGCCAGGGCTTCAGCCACGCCCTGCTCGGCGTCTTCGACCCGCTGGGCCCGCTCGCCGCCGAGGCGGTACGCGTCCTGGACACGGGGGACACGGAGGGCTTCCGCGACCTCCTCGACCCCACGGTCGGACTGTCCCGCCACCTCTTCCAGGCCCCCACCCGCTTCTACAAGAGCGGCGTGGTCCTCCTCGCCTGGCTGGCCGGGCACCAGTCGCACTTCACGATGGTCGGCGGCCTGCAGTCCGCCCGCTCCCTGCCGCACTACGCCCGCGCCTACGAACTCGCCGACCGCCTGGGCCTGTTCCCCGATCCGGAACTCGCCGAGGAACGGATGAGGAACCTGCTCTCCCTGCACGGAGTGGACCGATGACCGCCGACCCGGACCTGACCCGCTTCTCCATCAACCAGATGACGGTCACGCAGCTGTCCCTGCCCGAACTGGTCGACGCCTGCGGCGAGTCGGGAATCCGCAACGTCGGCCTGTGGCGCGAACCGGTCCAGGCGTACGGAGTGGGGGCGGCGGCGAGACTGGTCCGCGAGGCGGGCCTGACCGTGACGACCCTGTGCCGGGGCGGCTTCCTCACGGCGACCGGCTCCGAGCGGCGGGCGGCGGCCCTGGCCGACAACCGCCGGGCCGTCGAGGAGGCGGCCACCCTCGGCACCGACACCCTGGTCCTGGTCTGCGGCGGACTGCCGAGCGGGGACAGGGACCTGCACGGCGCCCGCGAGCGCGTCGCCGACGCGCTCGCGGAACTCGGCCCGTACGCCGAGGGCCACGGCGTACGGCTGGCCGTCGAACCGCTGCACCCCATGTACGCCGCCGACCGCTGCGTGGTCTCCACCCTCGCCCAGGCCCTCGACCTCGCCGAGCGCTTCCCCGCCCGCCAGGTCGGCGTGACCGTGGACACGTACCACGTCTGGTGGGACGACCGGGCCCCCGAGCAGATCGCCCGCGCCGGCGCGGGCGGCCGCATCCACACCTTCCAGCTCGCCGACTGGACCACCCCGCTCCCGGCGGGCGTCCTCACCGGCCGCGGCCAGATCGGCGACGGCGCGATCGACATGCGGGAGTGGAAGGGGTGTGTCGAGGCGGCCGGCTACACCGGCGCCATCGAAGTCGAGCTGTTCAACGAGGAGTTGTGGGCGCGAGACGGCCGGGAGGTGCTGGCGGAGACCGCACGGCGGTTCGTGGAGCACGTCCTTCGATGACGGGCTCCGCCGGCACGAACCAGGGACCGCTAGCAGGGCGTCTTGTCGTACCAGCTGGACGAACCGTAGTGGCCGCCCCAGTACACGCAGCTGGAGTTGAGCTTGATCGGGCCCGCGTAGGTGCCGTACTTGCCGACGTCGGCGTTGCTGTAGCCGTCGGCGGCGCCGATCCAGGCGCCGATCTCGACCGTGTTGCCGATGGACGACCCGGTCTTGAGGGTGACCACACAGGCGTTCGTGCCGTTGCGGAGCAGGTACACCGTCGCATTGGGGCCCGAACCCAGCGTGTGCGAGCCCCGCACCGTGTAGCCGCTGCCGCAGACGCCCTGCGGGGTGGCCGCGCTCGCCGTGCCCGCGAAGCCGATGGTGGCGCCCAGCGCCAGGGCCATGCTCGTCACGCCGACGGCGGCGATCCTGCTCTTCGGCATCGTCGTCCTCTTCCCGATTTTGATCATGAACCTGACCATAGCAGCGGTCGCCGGCCGGGCCGACGGGATCACGGTGACGCCGGCGGCCCGCGGCGGGGCCGGCCGGGGAGGCGAGCCGCGGCCGAGCGGCTCCTGACGGCGGAAAAATAGTCACCGGGACCGTGCAACCCTTCCCGCACCAGGGGTGTCGTACCTGACGTCGGAACCCATGCGGGGGGACCCGGGGGGGGATCGCGGGGTTCCGGTACAGGAGGGGAAGAGCCGAGGGGGCACGGTCGACGACCGTGCCCCCTCGAAGCTGTCCGCCCTCCGGGCGGACGACGGGAATGCGACGACAGCCCTTAGAAGAACACCCCGCACCGCAGCAGCACGTTGGCGTACGGCCGCGCCTCCCCGGTCCGTACGACCAGCCGCGCGCCCGCCGTCAGCTCCTTGAGCCGCTCGTGCGGGACGAGGGCCAGCCCGGGGAAGCGGCCCTCCAGCAGGGCGGCGGCCGCCGGATTGGCCTCGCGCACCTCCGCCGCCGCCGTCGCGCCCTCGACCACCAGCTCGGCCAGCAGGCCGTCCAGCACCTCGGCGAAGGACGGGACGCCGGCGCGGAACGCCAGGTCCACCACGCGGGGCCCGTCCGGTATCGGCATGCCCGCGTCGCACACCAGCACCTGGTCGGTGTGGCCCAGCTCGGCCAGCGCACCGCACAGCTGCCGGTTCAGGATGCCCGCCTTCTTCATACGGCCTCGACCTCGTCCGCCGTCGGGTACGACTCCTGCGCGCCCCGCCGGGTCACGGCCACCGCGCCGACCCGTGCCGCGTAGGTCGCCGCCTCGGCGAGGGACGCGCCCGCGCCGAGCCGCCAGGCCAGGGCGGCGGTGAACGCGTCGCCCGCGCCGGTGGTGTCCACGGCGTCCACCTTCACCGACGGCACCCGCACGGCCGCTCCGTCGGCGGACGCCACCAGCGCGCCCTCGGCGCCCAGGGTGACGACCACCGAACGCGGGCCGCGCGCGAGCAGCGCCCGCGCCCAGTCCTCCGGGTCGTCGCCGACCCCGTCCCCGCCGAGGATCACCTTCGCCTCGTGCTCGTTGACGATCAGCGGGTCGCACGCCTCCAGCAGCTCCGGCGGCAGCTCCCGCGGCGGCGACGGGTTCAGCACGAACCGGCTGCCGTCCGCCAGCCGGCGCACGGCCTCCACGACCGTCTCCAGCGGGATCTCCAGCTGCGCGGAGACCACCCGGGCGGAGCGGACCAGCCCGGCCGCCGCACGGACGTCCTTCGGGGTGAGCCGCCCGTTGGCGCCCGGCGAGACCACGATGGAGTTGTCCCCGGAGGGGTCCACCGTGATCAGGGCGACGCCGGTCGGCGCGCCGCCGACCAGCACGCCCGCCGGGTCCACCCCGGCCGCCCGCTGCGAGTCCAGCAGCAGCCGGCCGTGCGCGTCGTCGCCGACCCGGGCCAGCAGGGCCGTACGGGCCCCGAGGCGGGCGGCGGCCACCGCCTGGTTGGCGCCCTTGCCGCCGGGGTGGACGGCCAGGTCGGAGCCGAGCACCGTCTCCCCGGCCGCGGGCCGCCGCTCCACGCCGATCACCAGGTCGGCGTTGGCCGATCCGACGACCAGCAGGTCGTAGTCGTGCATTGCGCAGTGTCTCCTCACCCGGAACGTGTGCCGGTCAGCTCGCCCGAACGCGGGCCGGTCAGCCGCTGAACCCGGCCACGTTCTCCTTCGTTACCACCTTGACCGGCACCTTCACCGTCGACTCGACCTTCTTGCCCTGGGTCGCCTTCAGCGCGTTGTCCACGGCGATCCTGCCGAGCTGGCTGGGCTGCTGCGCCACGGACGCGTACAGCGTGCCCTTCTTGACAGCGGTCAGGCCGTCCGGCGTGCCGTCGAAGCCGACGACCTGGACGGACGTGCCGGCCTTGGAGCCGAGCGCCTTGACCGCGCCGAGCGCCATCTCGTCGTTGGCGGCGATCACGCCCTGCACGTCCGGGTGCGCCTGGAGCAGGTTCGACATCACGTCGAGGCCCTTGGTGCGGTCGAAGTCGGCGGGCTGCTGGGCCAGCACCTGGATGCCCGGGTAGGCCTTGAGGCCCTGGGCGAAGCCGGCGGCGCGCTCACGGGCGGCGGAGGTGCCCGCCTGGCCCTGGAGGATCACGATCCTGCCGTGTCCGCCCAGCTTCTCGGCGATGGTCTTGGCGGCCAGCTCGCCGCCGGCGACGTTGTCGGAGGCGACCAGCGCGTCCGTCTTGGCGTTGTTGACGCCGCGGTCCACGGCGATGACCGGGATGTCGGCCTTGTCGGCGGCCTTCACGGAGTTGCTCGCCGCGTCCGAGTCCACCGGGTTGACGATGATCGCGCCGAGGCTGGAGCTCGTGAAGTTCTGGAGCTGGTTGGCCTGCTGGGAGGCGTCGTTCTGGGCGTCGGTGACGGTCAGGTCGATACCGAGCTTCTTCGCCTCGGCCTGCGCGCCCGACCGGATCTGCACGAAGAACGGGTTGTTCAGCGTGGACAGGGACAGGCCCATCTTCGGGGTGGTGGAGGAGGAGCCGGTGTGCAGCAGCGAGGTCGCGGCCACCAGGGCCACGGTGACCACGGCCGCCAGGCCGTACGTCGCCGCCTGCTTGCCCTTGCCGCCGCCGCTGCCGGTGCCCGCGGCCTGCGGGGTGGCGCCGGCCTTGCGGCGCACGGTGTCCAGCAGCACCGCCAGCGCGATGACGACGCCGATGACGACCTGCTGCCAGAACGCGGACACGGACAGCAGGTTGAGGCCGTTGCGCAGCACGGCGAGGATCAGCGCGCCGATCAGCGTGCCCGACGCCTTGCCGGTGCCGCCCGCCAGGGAGGCGCCGCCGATGACGACGGCCGCGATCGCGTCCAGCTCGTAGCCGTTGGCGGCCTGCGGCTGGGCGGAGGACAGCCGGGCGGCGAGCACGATGCCCGCGGCGGCGGCGAACAGCCCCGACAGGGCGTAGATGGCGAGCTTCTGCCGCTTGACCCGCAGACCGGAGAGGCGGGCCGCCTCCTCGTTGCCGCCGATCGCGTACATGGAGCGGCCGATGTAGGTACGGCCCAGGATCAGCGCGGTGATCAGGCCCATCACGACCATGACCAGCACGGGCACCGGCAGCCAGCCGCCGAGCGTGTCGCCCAGGTGGGAGACGGAGTCCGGCAGGGCGATCGGGGAGCCCTGGGAGATGACCAGGGACAGACCGCGGCCCACCGACAGCATGGCCAGCGTCGCGATGAACGGCGGCAGCTTGCCGTAGGAGATCAGGAAGCCGTTGACCAGCCCCGCGGCGATGCCCGTGGCGATCGCGAGCAGCACCGCGAGGACGACGGGGACGCCGTGCGAGGTGGCGCTCCAGGCCAGCACGGTCGCCGACAGCGCGGCCACCGAGCCGACCGACAGGTCGATGCCCGCCGAGACGATGACGAAGGTGACGCCGAAGGCGAGGATGGCGGTCACGGCCGCCTGGACGCCGATGTTCAGCAGGTTGTCCGTCGTCAGGAAGTCGCCGGACAGCGCCGACAGCGCGATGACGAGGACGATCAGCGCGGTGAGCGCGCCGTTGTCGAGGAGCAGGCGGCGCAGACCGGAGGCGCTGCCCGCTCCCGCCTTGCTCTTGAGCGTGTCAGTGGCCACGGGGGGCCTCCTCTTCGGTCGTGTCGTGGGAGGGGGTGCTGACGGCGAGCGCCATCACGGCGTCCTGGGTGGCCTGACCGGCCGGCAGCTCGCCGGCGATCCGGCCCTGCGCCATCACCAGGACCCGGTCGCTCATGCCGAGCACCTCGGGCAGATCGCTGGAGATCATCAGGACGGCGGCGCCGGCGGCCGTGAGTTCGTTGATGAGCTGGTAGATCTCGACCTTGGCGCCGACGTCGATGCCCCGGGTCGGCTCGTCGAGGATGAGGACCTTGGTGTTCGCCAGCAGCCACTTGCCGATGACGACCTTCTGCTGGTTGCCGCCGGACAGGGTCCGCACATGCTGGCCGAGACCCGCCATCCGCACGCCCAGCTGCTCGGCGATCCGCTCGGCGGCGGTGTGCTGGCCCTTGAGGTCCACGAGTCCGGCGCGGGTCGCGGACCGCAGCGTGACCAGTCCGAGGTTCTCCTCCACGGAGGCGTCCAGGACCAGGCCCTGCCCCTTGCGGTCCTCGGGCACCAGCCCGATCCCGGCGGCCATGGCGGCGTTCACGTCGTGCCGCCTGAGCTCGGCGCCGGCGACCTTCACGGTCCCGCGGTCGTACGGGTCCGCGCCGAACACGGCCCGCACGACCTCGGTACGTCCCGCTCCGACCAGCCCGGCGATGCCGACGACCTCGCCGGCGTGCACCTGGAAGCCGATGTCGTGGAAGACCCCGTCACGGGTGAGCCCGTCGACGGTGAGCAGCGCCTCGCCCTGCTCGGGCCGCTCGCGCGGGTACTGCTGCTCGATGGAGCGGCCCACCATGAGCCGGACGAGCTCGTCCTCGGGCGTCGAGGCGGGCACCTGGCCCACGCTGCGCCCGTCCCGGATGACCGTGACCCGGTCGCCCAGGGCGGCGATCTCCTCCAGGTGGTGGGTGATGAAGACGATGCCGACGCCGTCGGCGCGCAGCGCGCGCACGATCGCGAACAGCTTCTCGACCTCCTCGGAGGTGAGCACGGCGGTCGGCTCGTCCATGATCAGCACCCGGGCGTCCAGGCTGAGCGCCTTGGCGATCTCGACCATCTGGAGCCGGGCGATGCCGAGTTCGCGCACCCGGGCGCGCGGCGAGACGTTGACGCCGACCCGCTCCAGCAGCGCGGCGGCGTCGGCCTCCATGCGCCCCCGGTCGATCATGCCGAAGCGGCGCGGCTGGCGCCCCAGGAAGATGTTCTCGGCGACCGTCAGGTCCGGTACGAGGTTGAACTCCTGGTAGATGGTGGCGATGCCGAGGCGCTCGGCGTCCTGCGCGCCATGGATACGGACTTCCTGACCGCCCGCGAGGATCTTTCCGGCATCGGGGGTGTAGGCGCCGGAGAGCATCTTGATCAGGGTGCTCTTGCCCGCGCCGTTCTCGCCGAGCAGCACGTGCACCTCGCCGCGGCGCAGGTCGAAGTCGACGCTGTCCAGCGCGACCACGCCCGGGAAGGTCTTCCGGATCCCTTCGATGCGCAGCAACTCGTCCGGGTCGCTCACGACGTGCTCCTTTGCACTGGGGAGGGGGTCTCGCCGCACGAGCGACGCACGACGAGACGGGCGGGGAGGGTGACGGACCGCGGGGTCCGTCCCTCGATGCGGTCGACCAGGGCCCGTACGGCGGCCCGGCCCAGCTCGCCCGTGGGCTGGGCGATCGCGGTGACCGGCGGATCGGTGTGCACGAACCAGGGGATGTCGTCGAAAGCGGCCAGCGCGATGTCGTCCGGCACCCGCAGCCCGCGGGCGCGCACCGCGTCCAGCGCGCCGAGCGCCATCAGGTTGTCGGCGGCGAAGACGACGTCGGGCGGCTCGGGCAGGTCGAGGAACCCCTCGGTGACCCGCCGTCCGCTCTCGGCCTGGAAGTCGCCCTGGCCGGTGTAGGCGTCGGGCAGCGGCAGGCCGTACTCGGCCAGGGCCGCCCGGAACGCCCGCACGCGCTCGCTGCCGGTCGTGGTGGCCGCCGGTCCCGCGATGATCGCGAGCCGCCGGTGCCCGAGCCGGTGCAGATGCTTGACGAGGTCCCCGATCGCCTCGCGGCCGTCGGCCCGTACGACGGGCACGTCGACGCCCGGGATCCACCGGTCCACGAACACCATCGGCGTCCCCGCCCGTGCGGCGTCCAGCATCAGCGGCGAGCCGCCGTCGGTGGGGGAGACGAGCAGCCCGTCGATCCGGCGGTCCAGCAGGGTCCGCACATGATGATCCTGCAGGTCGGGCCGCTCATCGGCGTTCCCGATGATGACGCTGTACCCGAGCGCGCGGGCCTCTTCCTCCACGGACCGGGCCAGCTCGGTGAAGTAAGGATTCAGCACGTCGCTGATGACCAGCCCGAGCGTGCGGGTCTGGTCGGTGCGCAGCGACCGGGCGACGGCGTTCGGACGGTAGCCCAGCGCCTCGACGGCGGTCAGCACGCGCGTACGGGCGTCGTCGCTGACCGACGGATGGTCGTTCAGCACCCGCGAGACCGTGGCGACCGACACCCCCGCCTCGGCGGCGACGTCCTTGATGCTCGCCATCGCGTTCCACCTCCTCGTGGAATCGATTACACGGAGGATTGGAATCGATTACACGAGATCGAGACAAGGGGGTGGGGGTGGCTGAAACCTAATCGTGACCCGGGGGTGGGGGTGCGTTCCGCGAGGTGAGCGGCGTGGGCTCGGCCCGCGAGGCGGCGGGGGCTGTCCGGCTCCGTGGCCGGATCAATCCCCGGCCGGAGGCGAGGCGGTCGGCGGCCGTCGGCGAGACCGGAGCCCGGAATCCCGGCCGCGCGGGAGTCCGGGCACGGTTCACTCGGCCGAGGGGCTACTCGGATACGTCGGCGTCCTCGGTGAAGAGGTCCTCCGCCTGGGCGACCGTGAGGGAACGCTCCAGCCACGCGTCGAGGAGGGAAAGTTCGGTGCAGGTGGTGATGCGCTCGCGCACGCTGTCCGTCACGGGGACGCCGCGTAGCTCCCGTACGCAGAGGATGCCTTCGGCCTTGCCTTCCAGGTACGCCGTCTCGCGGACCGTTCCACGGCCGGGGAAGTAGGTGACGAAAGGCATGTTTTCCTCCTCGTTTCTTTCAGGTCGGCGTTTCACCCGAACCAGCGGCCACGCCGCCGAGAGTTCGCACCAGACGACCTTTCCGCGGTCGCCGTTGCGGGAGAGGGGCTGCCAGCCCCAGAGGTCGGAGCAGGCTCTGACCAGGGCGAGTCCGCGTCCTTCCTCCTGGTCGACGACCGACTCCAGGGGGACGGGTGGCTCCGGGGGTGCGGGGTCGGCGTCCCACGCCCCGATCCGCAGGACGCCGGCGGAGAAGCGGAGGCGGAGGGCGGCGGGGCCCTTGGTGTGCAGCACGGTGTTCGAGATCAGCTCGGTGGCGAGGAGTTCGGCGGTGTCCACCAGGCCGATCAGACCGTGGAGGGTGAGGATCAGCCGCAGGGTGCGGCGGGTGACGGTGACGGCGCGGGGGTCGTTGGGGATGTGGAGGGAGTACTCCCAGGGGGCGGGGGCGGTTTCGGGCATGGGGCATCGACTCCGTTGTGTAGGGGGGAGTTCGCGTGCGGTGGCATTGCCGCAGCCGTCTGGGCGCGACGGCGCGGCGCACTTCCGCTGCGTGGTCCTTACGTCACTGACAGTAGGTCATAAATTTAAGTCGGGGCAACCTGGTCGCGTAATCTGACACCGAACGAGTAGTCGCGCCAGCGTTGTTGAGGGAGGGTGTTGTGCCGGTACGACGGCATCCCACGGCCCGTCAAGCCCGGCTGGGCGCGGAGCTGCGGAGGTTGCGCGAGGCCGCAGGCCTCAAAGCCACAGAAGCGGCAAGCTTGCTCGGCGTGAACTCGGCACAGATGAGCCAGATCGAGTCCGGCGCCTCAGGCGTGAGCGAAGAGCGAGTACGCAGGATGGCCGCGAACTACGCCTGTGACGACACCGAGTTGATCGCGGCCTTGGTCGAGATGACTGCTGTCCGTACTCGTGGCTGGTGGGAGGAGTACAGAGGGGTGCTCCCTGCCGCTTATCAGGATCTTGCCGAGCTCGATCACCATGCTCGGTTTCGCCATGACGTCGCAGTGATCCACGTGCCAGGGCTGTTTCAAACGGCGGAATATGCCAGGTCGCTCTTCGCTTACATGAACCCGGAGTTCCCAGAGGATGAGGTGGAACTGCGGGTAGGGCACAGGATGAGGCGCAAGGTTGTCATCGAAGGTTCTGACCCGATGCCGTACGAGACAGTGATTCACGAGGCTGCGCTGAGGATCAGGGTCGCCGGTCGAGCGGCCACCCGGGCGCAGTTGGAGGGCATCTTGGAGATGTCCGAGGCGGACCATGTGACGGTGCAGGTCATTCCCTTCGTGCTGGATGACTTCGCGGGAGCTGGGAGCACTATGGTGCATCTGGGTGGAGCGGTCCCTCGGCTGGACACTGTGGTGCGTGATGCCCCTCATGGGACGGCCTTCATTGACTCCGAGGCCCAGTTGGAGCATTTCCGAAAACTCTTCCGTGCGGTGAGGGCGGAGTCGCTCTCTCCTGCGCGGTCGCGAGACCTCATTCACCAGTTGACCAAGGAACTGTGAGGACCAGCATGGCAACCCCCATCACCTGGCGGAAGTCGTCTTACTCGGGCGGCGGTGAGGGCAACGACTGTGTGGAGATCGCCGAATCGCCTGCTCGCATAGCCGTGCGCGACTCCAAGGGCCCAGCCCGAGAGACCCTGACCTTCCCGGCCGGTGTCTTCTCCACCTTCGTGGAGGCCCTGAAGACCGCGCCTACGACCACGGCACTGTGAGCCGCCCTGTGAACACCCGCACCACCTGGCGGAAGTCCTCCTGCTCTGGCGGCGGTGACGGCAACAACTGCGTGGAGGTCGCCACCTCCCCCACCCACGCCGCCGTCCGCGACTCCAAAGCCCCCGCCCGAGCCATCCTCACCTTCCCCGCCCCCGCCTTCACCGCCTTCGTCGGGGCTCTGAAGGACCCGCAGGGGCACCTGACGCGCACCGATGCCCTGGAGGCGTGAGGTGCGTCGGGCGGCGGCGCTGTCCGACGCGGAGGTCCGCCACGCCGAGCAGGAGTTGGGGATCCTGTTCCCCGGGGAGTACCGGGAGTACCTGCTGCGGCGCAACGGCGAGGGGCGGGTGAACCGGCTGCGCCGGACCGCCGACGGCTGGGGCTGGGAGGGGGACTCCCGCACCGACCACGCCCTGCTCGGCACCGACTTCCCGCACCCCGATTCCTACCGCGACCAAGAAGACCTGCTGGACGCGCGCGAGCCGCTGCGCGAGGACTTCGCGGACGAGGACGCCCACCGGGCGGCCTGGCGGCGGTGGGACGACGAGTACGGGGAGTCGCAGGACCGCAAGACCGCCGGCGCCGTGTGCGTCCAGGACAACGGCTGCGGCTTCGCGACGCTGCTCGTCGTCACCGGACCGCACCGGGGCGAGATGTGGTTCGACGCCCGTGCCTCCTGCGACCTGATCCTCCCGATGCGGCTGGGAGGCGAGCCCGTCTCGTTCGCGCAGTGGTTCGAGCACGGCTGCGAGAAGCTGGGCGTCTGGTGACGGGCGCCCCGGCGCGGGGACGGGCGGAGCCGTCCGCGCCGGCGCGACGTCCGGCCGCACCCCCCGCGTAGGACCCGCACCCCCCGCGAGAACCCCGCGGACGCGGATCAGCGCGGATCGGCGTGGGCGGCCCGCCACTGGCGTGGGGACATCCCCGTGTGCGACCGGAAGGCGCGGGAGAAGGCGTCGGCCTGGGGGTAGCCCCAGCGGGCCGCGATGGCGTGGACGGGGACGTCCCGCAGCGCGGGGGCGATCAGGTCCCGGCGGCAGCGTTCCATGCGCTGCTCGCGGAGGAAGGCGCGCGGTGTGGTGCCGTTCCGCTGGAAGATGCGGTGCAGGTAGCGCACGGAGATGCTGTGCGCGCGGGCGATGTCCTGCGGTGACAGCCCGGGCTCGTGCAGGTGCTCGCCGATGTGGGCGACGATGCGCAGGTACATCGCCTCGGTGCCCGAGGCCGGCGGCGCGGTCGCGTCCCGGCCGAGGTGGTGGCGCAGCAGCGCGGTGAGCAGGTCGAGCGCCGTGTCCTGGAGGGCCACCGCGTCCTGCGGCGTGCAGGCGTCGTGCTGCGCGGCCACCTCGGCCAGGAACGTCGCGAAGACGCGCCCGACCCCCTCCGTCGCCGGAAGCGAACGGCCGCACAACTGCCGGAACGTCCGCTCGCCGCCGCGCAGCAGACGTTTGGGGAACTGGAGGATCAGGGTCCCGGTCGGGATCGGCCCGGTGAAGGTTCCGAACGAGTGGGAGCTGTCGAAGAACCCGACGTCCCCGCGCCGCAGCAGGCTGCTCTGCCCGAACTGCTCGATGCCCACCTCGCCGGAGGTCACGAGCGCGGCGTGGTACATCTCCGGGTCCGACTGCCGGACCAGTCTCGGTGTCCGCTGCGCCTCCACGGCGGTGTGCGAGAGGACGGAGATCTGCCCGGTGCCCAGCGGCAGCACCTCGATGCGCCCCTGCGGGACCGCGCCGTCGAGGAAGCGCACCCGCTGGGTCACCTGGGCCATCGCCATCGTCTCGACCCAGACGTCGGCCCGCTCCCGCTCCGCCAGTCCGGCGGTGTCGATCACTGTCGCTCTCACTGCCGTCCTCGTCCGCCGATGGGCCAGCTGCCGCAGTCGAGTCAAAGGCACCGGTGCGGCGGGCGACAGTGCGTTCCGCGCCAACAACCGTGCGCCCGGGGCCAATACGCGGCGCGAGCGCGTCGGAGATCTTGGAGTGCCCCGGCCGGCCGGGTCGGGGCCGCGCTCACCACCCCGGGAAACGAGGAGTCATGTCCACCAGAACACGACACCGTCTCGCCGCACGGCTCGCCGCGCTCCTCGGCGTCGTCGGCCTGTCGCTCGGCGCGTCGGCCCTGCCGGCCCCCGCGGCGGCCGGGACGGCGACGCCCCCGACGGGCCTGAACGGCGTCACGATCACCAACGTCAACAACGGCCGCGGTCTCGACGTGCAGAACGGCAACACCGGCGACGGTGTCTTCGTCGTGACCAACAGCTCGCCGGGCTATCACCAGAAGTGGCGCATCAGCCCCGATCCCTCGGACAGCTCGTTCAGCATCGTCAACTCCGACACCGGCAAGTGCGTGGACGCGGGTACGCCGCTGCGGCAGCAGTCCTGTGACGGCCGGGCGAGCGAGCAGTGGTACTTCCAGCCCGTCACGGGCCGGACGGACACCTTCATGATCCGGCAGAAGCGCGACAACACCTGTCTGGACGTCTGGTACGCGGGCAACTACGACGACGCCTGGACCGACAACTACTCCTGCAACGGCACGGGCGCGCAGCGGTGGACCCTGTCGGGGACGGGCACCGCGGCCAAGGACGCGTTCGCCCTCGCGGTCGACTACGCGGCCGCGCGGTGCGCCAAGGACACCTCGACCTGCTCCTGGAGCACCCGCGGCCAGACGCCGGCCGCCCCGCTGCCCAAGCAGTGCGTCTCCCCGGTCTGGTACAACGGCTCGCAGGACCCGGCCGGGTACACCTTCAGCATCCACACGCAGACCGGATGGTCCAGCACGCTCGGATGGCAGCTGACGGCGTCACTGGGCTCCGGCGGGGCGTCCCCCGTCGCGGCGTCCGTGGCGAGCACCGTCTCGGGCAACGTGACCCTGAGCGTCACCGAGGACCTCGGCAACTCGGTGTCCGCGACGATCCCGCCGAACCAGTACGGCTGGGTCGCCCTGTCGGAACTGGCCACCAAGGTGACCGGTACGTGGACGTTCGACAAGAGCGGCTTCGCGTGGACGGCCGACGACACCCTCACCGTCCCGCTCAAGGACGACCCCACGGCCGGGGCCAGCATCTACAGCGTGCAGACCAGCACCACCTTCACCAACTGCCAGTCGTAGCCGGTCGCGGCCGGAACGCGGTCCGCCGGGCGCCCGGCGGACCGCGCTCCGGCGTGGTCCGGTGGCCCCGCGCCGGCCCCGCTGTCAGACCCCACCGGTACCGTCGCCTCATGACCACTGAGGCGAGCCGGGGGGCGGGGCGGACGACGGGGGACGGGGAGCGGCGCTTCGCCACCCTCGAAGGCGTGCTCGAGCGGATCACGTACGCCAACGAGGAGAACGGCTACACCGTCGCCCGCGTCGACACCGGCAGAGGCGCCGGCGACCTCCTCACCGTCGTCGGCGCGCTGCTCGGCGCGCAGGTGGGGGAGTCGCTGCGGATGGAGGGCCGCTGGGGCTCCCATCCCCAGTACGGCAAGCAGTTCCACGTCGAGAACTACACGACCGTGCTGCCCGCGACCGTGCAGGGCATCCGGCGCTACCTCGGCTCGGGCCTGGTCAAGGGCATCGGGCCCGTGTTCGCCGACCGGATCACGCAGCACTTCGGCACCGACACCCTCCGGATCATCGAGGAGGAGCCCAAGCGGCTCGTCGAGGTGCCGGGGCTCGGGCCGAAGCGGACCAGGAAGATCGCCGACGCCTGGGAGGAGCAGAAGGCGATCAAGGAGGTCATGCTCTTCCTCCAGACCGTCGAGGTGTCCACCTCCATCGCCGTGCGCATCTACAAGAAGTACGGCGACGCCTCGATCTCCGTGGTGAAGAACCAGCCCTACCGGCTGGCCGCCGACGTCTGGGGCATCGGCTTCCTCACCGCCGACAAGATCGCCCAGTCCGTCGGCATCCCGCACGACAGCCCGGAGCGGGTCAAGGCCGGCCTGCAGTACGCGCTGTCCCAGTCCGCCGACCAGGGCAACTGCTACCTGCCCGAGGAACGGCTGATCGCGGACGCCGTCAAGCTCCTCCAGGTCGACACCGGTCTGGTCATCGAGTGCCTCGCCGAACTGGCCGCCGAGCCCGAGGACGGGGAGGACCCCGGCGTCGTACGGGAGAAGGTCCCGGGCCCGGAGGGCGGCGACCCCGTCACCGCCGTCTACCTCGTCCCCTTCCACCGCGCCGAACTCTCCCTCTCCGCCCAGCTCCTGCGACTGCTGCGCACCGGCGAGGACCGGATGCCGGCGTTCCGCGACGTGGCCTGGGACAAGGCGCTCGGCTGGCTGAGGGGCCGTACGGGGGTCGATCTCGCGCCCGAGCAGGAGGCGGCCGTCAGGCTGGCGCTGACCGAGAAGGTGGCCGTGCTGACCGGCGGCCCGGGCTGCGGCAAGTCCTTCACGGTCCGCTCGATCGTGGAGCTGGCCCGCGCCAGGAAGGCGAAGGTGGTGCTCGCCGCGCCCACCGGACGCGCGGCCAAGCGGCTCGCCGAGCTGACCGGCGCCGAGGCCTCCACCGTCCACCGGCTGCTGGAGCTCAAGCCCGGCGGCGACGCGGCCTACGACCGGGACCGCCCGCTCGACGCCGATCTCGTGGTCGTCGACGAGGCGTCCATGCTGGACCTGCTGCTCGCCAACAAGCTGGTCAAGGCCGTGCCGCCCGGCGCGCACCTGCTCTTCGTGGGCGACGTCGACCAGCTGCCCAGCGTCGGCGCGGGCGAGGTCCTGCGCGACCTCCTCGCCGACGGCGGCCCCATCCCGGCTGTCCGCCTCACCCGGGTGTTCCGCCAGGCCCAGCAGTCGGGCGTGGTGACCAACGCGCACCGCATCAACTCCGGGCAGCACCCCCTCACCGACGGCATGAAGGACTTCTTCCTCTTCGTCGAGGACGACACCGAGGAGGCCGGCCGGCTCACCGTGGACGTGGCGGCGCACCGGATCCCGGCCCGGTTCGGCCTCGACCCGCGCCGCGATGTGCAGGTGCTCGCGCCCATGCACCGCGGTCCGGCGGGCGCGGGCACGCTCAACGGGCTGCTCCAGCAGGCCGTCACCCCCGGCCGCCCCGATGTGCCGGAGAAGCGGTTCGGCGGACGCGTTTTCCGGGTCGGCGACAAGGTCACTCAGATCCGTAACAACTACGACAAAGGGCAGAACGGCGTCTTCAACGGCACCGTCGGCGTCGTCACCTCGCTCGACCCGGTCGAACAGCGCCTGACGGTGCTGACCGACGAGGACGAGGAGGTGCCGTACGACTTCGACGAGCTGGACGAGCTGGCGCACGCCTACGCGGTCACCATTCACCGCTCCCAGGGCAGTGAATATCCCGCCGTGGTGATCCCGGTCACCACGGGAGCCTGGATGATGCTCCAGCGCAACCTGCTCTACACGGCGGTGACCCGGGCCAAGAAGCTGGTCGTCCTCGTCGGCTCGCGCAAGGCGATCGGCCAGGCGGTGCGCACGGTGTCGGCGGGACGGCGCTGCACGGCGCTGGATTTCCGCCTCAAGGGCGCCTGAAGGCGCCGGACGGCCGAGGAACAGGCGCGGGAGCCGCCGGAAGGGGAACGGTCGACAGGGGTCGGCAGGAAGAGAAAAGGCCGACAAAACGGATCCAACCGGGCCTGGTTTCCGTCCGTCCGGCAGGCCGGCGAGAAAAATGATCGATCAAACGAGTCGCAAAGGTCACAGAGCACTTCCCGTGACCCGGTCGAGGGGGCAGGATGAGCAGGTTGGCGGCACTGAGTGCCGCCGATAGGCCCAATGGTCGACCCCGAGTGCACTCTCCTGAGCCAAATGGGGGATGGTAGAGACAGTCAGGGCACCTCGAAGATGAGGCACTACGTCGGTGAGGGAAGACGTGAGCGACAACTCTGTAGTACTGCGGTACGACGGCAGCGAGTACACCTACCCGGTGATCGACAGCACCGTCGGCGACAAGGGCTTCGACATCGGGAAGCTGCGCGCCCAGACCGGTCTGGTGACTCTGGACAGCGGCTACGGCAACACCGCCGCCTACAAATCCGCCGTCACCTACCTCGACGGCGAGGAGGGCATCCTCCGGTACCGCGGCTACCCCATCGAGCAGCTGGCCGAGCGCTCCACCTTCCTGGAGGTGGCCTACCTGCTGATCAACGGTGAGCTGCCGACCGTCGACGAACTGACGACGTTCAAGAACGAGATCACGCAGCACACGCTGCTGCACGAGGACGTCAAGAACTTCTACAAGGGGTTCCCGCGCGACGCCCACCCGATGGCGATGCTGTCCTCGGTCGTCTCGGCGCTGTCCACCTTCTACCAGGACAGCCACAACCCGTTCGACGAGAAGCAGCGCAACCTCTCGACCATCCGCCTGCTCGCCAAGCTTCCGACGATCGCGGCGTACGCGTACAAGAAGTCGATCGGTCACCCGTTCGTCTACCCGCGCAACGACCTGAGCTACGTCGAGAACTTCCTGCGCATGACCTTCTCGGTCCCCGCCCAGGAGTTCGAGCTGGACCCGGTCGTCGTCTCCGCGCTGGACAAGCTGCTCATCCTGCACGCGGACCACGAGCAGAACTGCTCGACCTCCACGGTCCGCCTGGTCGGCTCCTCGCAGGCCAACATGTTCGCGTCGATCTCGGCCGGCATCAACGCCCTGTGGGGCCCGCTGCACGGCGGCGCCAACCAGTCGGTGCTGGAGATGCTGGAAGGCATCCGCGACTCGGGCAACGACGTCGACACCTTCATCCGCAAGGTGAAGAACAAGGAGGACGGCGTCCGCCTGATGGGCTTCGGCCACCGGGTCTACAAGAACTTCGACCCGCGCGCCAAGATCATCAAGGCCGCCGCGCACGACGTGCTCTCCGCGCTGGGCAAGGAGGACGAGCTCCTCGACATCGCCCTCAAGCTGGAGGAGCATGCCCTCTCCGACGACTACTTCGTCGAGCGCAAGCTCTACCCGAACGTCGACTTCTACACCGGTCTGATCTACCGGGCCATGGGCTTCCCGACCGAGATGTTCACGGTCCTGTTCGCCCTCGGCCGCCTGCCGGGCTGGATCGCCCAGTGGCACGAGATGATCAAGGAGCCGGGCTCCCGCATCGGCCGCCCGCGCCAGATCTACACCGGCGTGGTCGAGCGCGACTTCATCCCGGTCGAGGAGCGCTGAAGGGCGTAGCCCCGTAGCCGCGACGGCTTTTTCCAGGGCCCCGTGCCCCGCCTGCCGGCGGGGCACGGGGCCCTGTGTGTGAGCGGAGGCGCGCGGGAACACGTGTGCGCGAAGGAAGTGTGAGAGCGCGAGAAACCCGGTCCGCGCGAGGGGGCGCGGGAGCACGGGCACGCGCCCGCGCGTGAAGGAGTGCGGGAAAAGCGGAAGGCGCCCCGGTGCGCCGGTCCCCCCACGGGCCGACGGCCAGGGCGCCTTCCCATGTCCCGGTGCGGATTCCCCCCACGGGATCCGGCCGGGCGTCTACAGGGACCAGCGCCTGAACCGCTGTGAGTAGGACGGGCGCGACCCGCCGTACTCCTGTACTGCCTACTGCTGTGCGATCTGCCGGGACAGCGCACCTCCGGGAGGGCCGCTCAAAGCTTCCCGGTGTGTACGTGCCCCGGCGACGCTCCCCCAAGCTCTCAACTCCGTTGGAGCAGGGGGTACCCCCATCCGAGAAAGTCCCCCAAGACAACCTCGGACCGTCAGTCCGCGCCCCCCAAGACGCTTCCTGACATCGCCAAACTTAGACCTTCGAAGCCCTTCGATGGTTACGTTCACCGCACTGTGATCTGTGTCTCTTGCATATGTCCCTTAGGTGCGCAAGAGACCTGATATGGCGATCGAGGTCCCAGCGTAAGGATGATGCGCGAGCCTTGTGAAGAGCTTATGTGAGGCTCGCGCACGTCTCTAGGGGGACTCTCACCTTCATTTCGGCCGACGCGGTTGCGCCGGACTCAGCGGAAGGTCCGCAGCCGGAGGCTGTTCGTCACCACGAAGACCGAGGAGAACGCCATCGCCGCTCCCGCGATCATCGGGTTGAGCAGTCCGGCGGCGGCCAGCGGCAGCGCGGCCACGTTGTAGCCGAAGGCCCACACCAGGTTGCCCTTGATCGTGGCGAGCGTCCGCCGCGACAGCCGGATGGCGTCGGCCGCCACCCGCAGGTCGCCGCGCACCAGCGTCAGGTCGCCGGCCTCGATGGCGGCGTCCGTGCCCGTGCCCATCGCCAGACCGAGATCGGCGGTGGCGAGGGCCGCGGCGTCGTTGACCCCGTCGCCGACCATCGCGACCGTACGGCCCTCGGCCCGCAGCCGCTCCACGGCCGCCACCTTGTCCTCCGGCAGCACCTCGGCGATCACGTCGTCCGCGCCGATCCCGACCGCGCGGGCCACCGACTCGGCGACCGCCCGGTTGTCCCCGGTCAGCAGCACCGGCCGCAGCCCCAGCGCCCGCAGCTGCCGAACCGCCTGTGCGCTGGTCTCCTTGACCGCGTCCGCGACGGCGACGACACCCCGGGCCGCGCCGTCCCAGCCGACCACGACGGCCGTACGGCCCGCCGTCTCGGCCTCGTGACGGGCGCGGGCCACGTCCTCGGGCAGTTCCTCGAACAGGCGCCCGACGACGACCTCGCGGCCCTCCACGCGCCCGCGCACACCCCGCCCGGGCACGTTCTCGAAGTGCTCGACCGGCGGCAGCGGGCCGACCCGGTCCTCGGCGCCGGCCGCGACCGCCCGGGCGACCGGGTGCTCGGATGCGTGCTCCAGGGCGCCCGCCAGCCGCAGCAGCTCCTTCTCGTCGGTGCCCTCGGCGGCGTACACCTCCTGGAGGGTCATGCGGCCGGTGGTGACGGTGCCGGTCTTGTCCAGGACGACGGTGTCGACGCGGCGGGTGGACTCCAGGACCTCGGGGCCCTTGATGAGGATGCCGAGCTGGGCGCCCCGGCCGGTGCCGACCATCAGCGCGGTCGGCGTGGCCAGGCCCAGGGCACACGGGCAGGCGATGATCAGCACCGCCACGGCGGCGGTGAACGCGGCGGTGACGTCGCCGGTGGTCAGCAGCCAGGTCAGCAGGGTGCCGAGCGCGATCACCAGGACCACCGGCACGAAGACGGCCGAGATCCGGTCGGCGAGGCGCTGCACCCGCGCCTTGCCGTTCTGCGCGTCCTCCACCAGCTTCGCCATCCGGGCGAGCTGGGTGTCCGCGCCGACCCGGGTGGCCTCGACCACCAGCCGGCCGCCCGCGTTGACCGTGGCGCCGGTGACCGCGTCGCCCACGGCCACGTCGACCGGCACGGACTCGCCGGTCAGCATCGAGGCGTCGACCGCCGAGGCGCCCTCGACGACCGTGCCGTCGGTGGCGACCTTCTCGCCGGGCCGGACGACGAACCGGTCGCCGACCGCCAGCGCGGACACCGGGACGCGCACCTCGCGCCCGTCCCGGAGCACCGACACGTCCTTCGCGCCCAGCTCCAGCAGCGCCCGCAGCGCCGCGCCCGCGCGCCGCTTGGAGCGCGCCTCCAGATAGCGGCCCAGCAGGATGAAGGCCACCACGCCGGAGGCGACCTCCAGGTAGATCGTGGAGGCCGCGCCCATCGGGGAGACGGTGAGGCGGAACTCGTCGCGCATGCCAGGCATGCCCGCGTCGCCCAGGAACAGCGCCCACAGCGACCAGCCGAAGGCGGCCAGGGTGCCGACCGAGACGAGGGTGTCCATGGTGGCCGCGCCGTGCCGGGCGCCCGTGAGGGCGGCCCGGTGGAAGGGCAGCGCGCCCCAGACGACGACGGGCGCGGCCAGCGTCAGCGCCAGCCACTGCCAGTTGTCGAACTGGAGGGCCGGGACCATGGAGAGCAGGATCACGGGGACGGCCAGGGCAGCGGAGACGATCAGACGCTGGCGCAGCGAGGCGAGTTCCGGGTCCGCGGGGGGCGCCGCCTCGTCCGGTATGCCGGCGCTCTCGGGCTCGGGGGCGGGCGGGGGCGGTTCCTCGGCGGTGTAACCGGTCTTCACCACGGTGGCGATCAGGTCGGCGACCTGTACGCCCGGGGGGTAGGCGACCTTGGCCTTCTCGGTGGCGAAGTTCACCGTGGCGGTGACGCCGTCCATCCGGTTGAGCTTCTTCTCCACGCGGGCCGCGCAGGAGGCGCAGGTCATCCCGCCGATGAGCAGTTCGACCTCGGACGCCTCGGTGGTGGCCGGGGGCGTCGCCGTGCCGGTGGTGGTACTGGTCATGTCCGTACTCCAGATGACGGACCGGGCCGTACGGAGCCAGTATCAGCTGGTCGATACGGCCCGGTGTCGAGAGGTACCTCTTGGTCGGGGCGCGGTGCGTCTCAGGCGCGGCCGACGAGCTCGAAGCCCGCCTCGTCCACGGCGGCGCGCACCGCCTCCTCCTCGAGCGGGGCGGCGGAGACCACGGTGACCTCGCCGGCCGAGGCGACGGCCTTCACCGAGGTGACGCCGGGCAGTTCGGAGATCTCGGCGGAGACGGAGCCCTCGCAGTGTCCGCAGCTCATCCCGCTCACCTTGTAGACGGTGGTGACGGCGTCCGGGGTCTCGGTCTGGGCGGTCATGGCGCTCTCCTCCTCGTGACAACTGGGATCGACGTGGCCCACGGGGGGCTCACACGATCCAGACTATACCCCTAGGGGGTATAAACCAAAGAGGCGGCGTGGAGGGCGCCGGGCGAGGAGGGCGGTCGGGGGAGCGGTGTCCGGGCCCCGCGCGAGCAGCGTCGCACGCACCCCGCTCCACCTGGCGCCGATCGACCCCGGCGTGCCGAACTCGCGCAGGAGTACGAAGCCCGGCCGCGCCCGGCCCCCGGCGGTGACGGTGGCGACCGCCCCCGCCCCACCGGCCCCTCAGGCGCTCGAGGCCCCGCCGGTTCAGGCGATGCCGGGGTCCGGTGCCGCAGCTCCTGCCCGCCCACCTGCCCCTCCAGTCGTCCGGTGCGTGAGGCTGAGCCCGTGCAGGACGATGCCGGGGTCCCCCTGTTCGAGCGGAGCCGAGAGCTCGGGGGAGGGTGAGGGCGGCGGGGGCGAAACCCTCGGCCGGCCGCCGGGTCGCGGTCGGCCACCGCGGTCGGCCTCCGCCGCCCCGCCGGCGGTTCCCGGCAACCCGGCGCCGCCAGGCCTCCCGGCGTCGCCCCTCCGCCCCGCGCTAGCGTTCCCTTCCGGAACACGATCTCCGGAAGCCGGGACGGACAGGCGGGCAGCCGTCGCTCCGGGCCGCGACCCGGAGCGACGGCACGGCGGGAAGGCGAGGTGACGCCGCATGCGCGCGGTGGTGTTCGAGCGGTTCGGGGAGCCGGCCGAGGTGCGGGAGGTCGCGCGGCCCGAGCCCGCGGAGCACGGCGTGGTGGTGCGGGTCGAGGCGACCGGCCTGTGCCGCAGCGACTGGCACGCCTGGCAGGGGCACGACCCGGACGTGACCCTCCCGCATGTGCCCGGCCACGAACTCGCGGGCGTCGTCGAGAAGACCGGCCCACGCGTGACCCGCTGGCGGCCCGGCGACCGGGTGACCGCGCCGTTCGTCTGCGCCTGCGGCGCCTGCCCGGCGTGCGCGGCCGGCGACCAGCAGGTGTGCGAACGGCAGACCCAGCCCGGCTTCACGCACTGGGGCTCCTTCGCCCAGTACGTCGCGCTCGACCACGCCGACGTCAACCTCGTCGCCGTGCCCGCCGACCTCTCCTTCGCGACCGCCGCCTCCCTCGGCTGCCGGTTCGCCACCGCCTACCGCGCGGTCGTCCAGCAGGGCAGGGTCGCCCCCGGCGAGTGGGTCGCCGTGCACGGCTGCGGCGGCGTCGGCCTCTCCGCGGTGATGATCGCGGCGGCGTCCGGCGCGCGCGTCGTGGCGGTGGACGTCTCACCGCGGGCGCTGGAGCTGGCCCGGCGGTTCGGCGCGGCCCGGTGCGTCGACGCGTCACGGACGCCGGACACCGCGGCGGCGGTCGTCGAGGCGACCGACGGCGGCGCCCACCTCTCCCTCGACGCGCTCGGCTCGCCCGCCACCTGCGCCGCCTCCGTGAACGGCCTGCGCCGCCGCGGCCGGCACGTCCAGGTCGGCCTGCTGCCCTCCGCGACCGGTACGACGCCGGTCCCCATGGCCCGCGCCGTCGCGCTGGAGCTCGAACTCCTCGGCAGCCACGGCATGGCCGCGCACGCCTACCCCGAGATGCTGCGCCTGGTGGCGGCGGGCGTCCTGCGCCCCGACCTGCTGGTGACCTCGACCGTCCCGCTGGCGGCGGTCCCGGACGCGCTCGCCGCGATGGGCACGGCGCCCGGCGGCGGGGTCACCGTCGTCGAGCCCTGGAGCTGAGCACGGGCGGGAAGGCGGCTCGCGGCGGACCCCGGCCGCCACCACGCCGCGACGGACTCAGTCCCCACCGCGGCGCCCGCGGTTGCCGGGCCGGGCGGCGACCCAGGCGCGGACGGTGTCGGCGTGCCAGAAGGGCCTGCCGCCCTCCACAAGGTCCGGCGGCGGCAGCAGCCCGTGCTTGCGGTAGGACCGCACGGTGTCCGGCCGTACCCGGATGTGCGCCGCGATCTCCTTGTACGACCAGAGCTTTCGGTCGGTCATGTACGTACCTCCCAGTGCCCGGCGAACGACCCGGCCCGGGCGGCGGCATGGTCTGTCGCGCCGGTGTGACGCAGGGGCCACACAACCGGGACATCTGTGACAGGAGGGTTGCGTAACGGCGTCTTCCGTCCCTCGCTCGTCCGAATGTCCGGACAATGCGTTGACAGGCCGCCGCGCCCGGCGCTAGAACCGGGGAGATCAGACACACATACGTTCGCCGCCCGCGTCGGCGAGTGGAGCGCGCTGTCGGTGTGCGGGCGGTTGTACGGTGCAGGTACCTGACGTCACGGAGCACGCGGAGTTCCGAACCACCGGGCGGTGAGCGCACGTTGAGTCGACACACCCAGGCGCTCGGCGCCGCCCGGCCACCGATCGCCTCCGGCGCGGGAGGCCGCTTCGCCCTGGCAGGAGCGAAGTGCGAGCGTCGACTCCCCGCCCGCTACGGCCCCGCGCCGGAGGTCTCCGCCCCGCCCCCGCACGCCCCGGCGGGCCACGGGCCCGGACCGCGCCCGCGACCCGCGCCCCCCGGTGACCGGCCGTCGCGCGCACCCGTCCCGCCGGGCCCCCGACACGCGCGCGCCCCACGGCTCCCGTCCGTACCGGGCGCGGCGGCGGACACTCCCTCATGTGTCTACAGGGACGCCGAAACCGCAGACACAGTGTCGGGCGCGCCTGCCGCGCGGCTCCTGGTGGGATGGACAGGTGACCGGGACCGAGGGGCGAACGCCCGCGGCCGGGGCACGTGAGCTGCACGAACGGCACGTCTCGAACCCGACGCCGCCATCTGTGAAGGAGTAACCGGGCATGACGAAGATCGTCAACCACTGGATCGGCGGGAAGACCGCCGAAGGCGCCTCGGGGACGTACGGGCCGGTGACGGACCCGGCGACCGGCGCGGTCACCACCAAGGTGGCGTTCGCCTCGGTCGACGAGGTGGACGCGGCGGTGGCCGCCGCCAAGGACGCGTACGCCGCCTGGGGTCAGTCCTCGCTGGCCCAGCGCACCACGATCCTGTTCCGGTTCCGCGCCCTGCTGGACGCCCACCGCGACGAGATCGCCGAGCTGATCACCGCCGAGCACGGCAAGGTGCACTCCGACGCGCTCGGCGAGGTCGCGCGCGGCCTGGAGATCGTCGACCTGGCCTGCGGCATCACCGTGCAGCTCAAGGGCGAGCTGTCGACGCAGGTGGCGACGCGGGTGGACGTGGCCTCGATCCGGCAGCCGCTGGGCGTGGTCGCCGGCATCACGCCGTTCAACTTCCCGGCGATGGTCCCGATGTGGATGTTCCCCATCGCGATCGCCTGCGGCAACACGTTCGTGCTGAAGCCGAGCGAGAAGGACCCGTCGGCGTCGATGCGCATCGCCGAGCTGCTGTCCGAGGCCGGCCTGCCCGACGGCGTGTTCAACGTCGTGCACGGCGACAAGGTGGCCGTCGACCGCCTCCTGGAGCACCCCGACGTCAAGGCGGTCTCCTTCGTCGGCTCCACCCCCATCGCCCGCTACATCCACACCACCGCCGCCGCCAACGGCAAGCGCGTGCAGGCCCTGGGCGGCGCCAAGAACCACATGCTGGTCCTGCCGGACGCCGACCTGGACGCGGCGGCCGACGCGGCGGTCTCGGCGGCCTACGGCTCGGCGGGCGAGCGCTGCATGGCGATCTCCGCCGTCGTCGCGGTCGGCGCCATCGCCGACGAGCTGGTGGACAAGATCCGCGAGCGCGCCGAGAAGATCAAGATCGGCCCCGGCGACGACCCGGCCTCCGAGATGGGCCCGCTGATCACCGCCGCCCACCGCGACAAGGTCGCCTCCTACGTGAAGGGCGCCGCCGACGAGGGCTGCGAGGTCGTCCTCGACGGCACCGGCTACACCGTGGAGGGCCACGAGGACGGCCACTGGATCGGCCTGTCCCTGCTCGACCGGGTGCCGACGACCGCGAAGGCCTACCAGGACGAGATCTTCGGCCCGGTGCTGTGCGTGCTGCGCGCTGACACCTACGAGGAGGGCCTGGCCCTCATCAACGCCTCGCCGTTCGGCAACGGCACCGCGATCTTCACCCGGGACGGCGGCGCGGCCCGCCGCTTCCAGCTGGAGGTCGAGGCCGGCATGGTCGGCGTCAACGTGCCGATCCCGGTCCCCGTCGGCTACCACTCCTTCGGCGGCTGGAAGGACTCGCTCTTCGGCGACCACCACATCTACGGCAACGACGGCACGCACTTCTACACCCGCGGCAAGGTCGTCACCACCCGCTGGCCCGACCCCTCCGAGGCCCCCGCCGGCGTCGACCTGGGCTTCCCCCGCAACCACTGACGCCCGCCCGGCCCTCCGGCCTTCGACCCGTGCCCCGTCCCGACACCCGTCGGGACGGGGCACGGGCGTGTGCGCGGGCCTGTGGCCCCGGGCGTGTGCGCGGGCGGGGGCGTGTTGCGGGGGCGTGTGCGCGGCCTGGGCCCGGGCGCGGCGGAGCACGGGCCTGTGGCCCGGAGCGGCCGTGTGCGCGGATCTGAGGCTCGGGGGGCAGCCGTGTGCAGGCCACCTGGGCCCACGGCTCCCTCGGCCCTCTCCTCGCCGTACCCGCCCGCCCCCGCCACGCCCCCGCGCGGCCCGTCCCCCGCGGCATCCGTCGCCGCTGCGGGTGTCCGCAAGGTTGCCGAGCGTGACGCCGACCCTCGTCGCGGTCGTCCGTTATCCGGACGTCCGCAACTTTTTTTGCGCCGCCCCCTGCGATTCCCGTGCGTAGGGGATGAAACGGGTGCCGGAGGCTACCAAGTGACTTTGCCTTCGAAAACAAGGTCACACTTCGGCGGAGCTTGATGAATGCCCTGGCGGTGGCTCGGTACCTGCGAAAACGAGCCCGCGCTTCACAGGTTGCGACTGCGGATTCCGAAGGTAAACAGCCATTGACGTGACGGTTTTCGTCGGGGTTCCATGCTGGCGCTGGGAGCGGACGAAAAAACGACGAACGTACGAGCGAAGCCGCCGGAGGCGATAGCGCTCCCGAGCCCCTCACCTGTTGCACGAGTCGATCGGAACCGCCGTATGACCGACACGCTCCGCCCTGTCGAGAACGCCGTCGCCGAGGCGACCGGCGCCCCCGCGGGGACGACGGACAGCCCCAAGCAGCTCAAGCGCTCCATCGGGGTCGTCGGCGGCACCCTCCTCACGCTCTCGTGCGTGACGCCCGCCTCCACGCTCTTCGTGGTCGTGCCCGACCTGTTCGGCTCGCTCGGCACCGCGACCGCCCTGACCATCGCCATCGGCTCGCTGCTCTGTATCGCCGTGGCGTTCTGCTACTCCGAGCTGGGCACCCTCATCCCCAGCGCGGGCGGCGAGTACGCCATGGTCTCCACGATGGCCGGGCGGCTGGCGGGCTGGCTGGTCTTCGTGCTGTCCCTGCTGGTCGTCGTGATCGTCCCACCGGTGATCGCGATGGGCACGGCCGACTACCTGACGCCGATCGTGCACCTCGACCCGGCGATGACCGGCGCCGCGGTGATGCTCCTGGCCACCCTCGCCGGCCTGCTGGACCTGCGCGCCAACGCCTGGATCACCGGCATCTTCCTGGTCCTGGAGGTCATCGCGGCCGGCGTCGTCGCCCTGCTGGGCTTCGCGCACAGCCAGCGCGGCGTCGGCAGCCTGGTCTCGATGCAGGTGGCCGACTCCGCCGGGCACACCGACCCCGTCACCGCGATGCTCGTCATCTCCGGGCTCGCCATCGCGCTCTTCGCCACGCAGGGCTTCTCGACCGCCGTCTACCTCTCCGAGGAGCTGGAGAACCCGCGCCGCAACGTCGCCCGCACGGTGCTGGCCACCCTGGCCATCTCCTCCGTGGTCATCCTGGTGCCGGTCGTCGCCATCACCATGGGCGCCTCCGACCTCAAGGAGCTGACCAGCGGCGACCTCAGCTCGATGGTGACCGCCTGGTCCAACTCCGCGGTCGGCACCTTCGTCAGCCTGTGCGTGGCCCTGGCCATCATCAACGCCGGCATCGTCATGGTCATCCAGAACTCCCGCGTGCTGTTCGCCTCCGCCCGCGACAAGGCCTGGCCCGCGCCGGTCAACAACGTCTTCTCCAAGCTGGGCCGCTTCGGCTCCCCCTGGGTGGCCACCCTGGCGGTCGGCGTCCCCGGCGCCGCCCTCTGCTTCGTCAACCTGGACACCCTCTACGGCGTCACCGGCGTCTCCGTGACCGGCATGTACATCCTGGTCGCGGTCGCCGCCCTGCTGTGCCGCCGGGGCGACCACAAGCACACCGCCGCCTGGCGCATGCCGCTGTGGCCGGCCGTCCCGATCCTGCTGATCGTGGTCCTGGTGTACGTCCTCACCCAGCAGGAGGTCGGCTACCTGCTGTGGACCGGCGGCATCATGGCCGTCGCCACCCTGTACTGGGCCTTCTACCTCCGCCCCCGCCGCGAGACCCGCTGGCTGGTGTCCCTCCCCGAGGACGAGCAGGCGTAACCCGGCGAACTCCCCCGATACCCGGCGCGCGCCCTGCCGGCGAAGGCCCTCCGCCCCCCCGTGGAGGGCCTTCGCCGTGCCCGCCCGGTCCGCCGCCAGGGCTCGCCGTGCCCGCCCGGCCCCGCCTTCGGAGGGGTTCGCCGGACCGGCCCTACCACGGCCGCGGTACGCCGCCCGGCGGCCGTACTCCCGCAGGAGGGGACGCGGGTCGGCCCAGCGGCGGCATCGCTTGTCGGTGGCGGCCCGTACGGTGGAGGCATGGATCTTCGAAGGCTGCTGCGGCGGCCCCGGCGGTGGCTCGCCGCCGGGGCCGCCGTCGTCGTGCTCGCCGGAGCCGGCACCTGGACCGCGGTCGCCTCCGACGACCCGCCCGCCGTGCACCGCACCGACCGGATGATCGTCACGGGCGGCGGCGTGCGCGTCGACACCTCGTACTTCACCCCGGCCGGCCCCGGCCGCCACCCCGCCGTCCTGCTCGGACACGGCTTCGGCGGCAGCAAGGACGACGTACGGCAGCAGGCCCAGGACCTCGCCCGCGACGGGTACGCGGTGCTCACCTGGTCGGCCCGCGGCTTCGGCAGGTCCACCGGCAGGATCGGGCTGAACGACCCGAAGGGCGAGGTCGCCGACGTCTCCCGGCTGATCGACTGGCTCGCCCGCCGGCCCCAGGTCCGGCTGGACGGGCCCGGCGACCCGCGCGTGGGCGTCGCCGGCGCGTCCTACGGCGGCGCGATCGCCCTGCTCGCCGCCGGCCACGACCCGCGCGTGGACGCCATCGCCCCCGCGATCACCTACTGGAACCTCGCCGACGCCCTCTTCCCGAACGGCGTCTTCAAGAAGCTGTGGGCCGGCGTCTTCATCAACTCCGGCGGCGGCTGCGCCCGCTTCGAACCCGAGCTGTGCCGCATGTACCAGCGCGTCGCCGAGTCCGGACGCCCGGACGCCGAGGCGCGCGCCCTCCTGGAGGCCCGCTCCCCGGCCGCCGTCGCCGGCCGCATCAAGGTGCCGACCCTGCTCGTCCAGGGCCAGACCGACTCGCTCTTCCCGCTCGGCCAGGCCGACGAGGCCCAGAAGGCGATCAAGGCGGGCGGCGCACCCGTCGACGTGGACTGGATCGCCGGCGGACACGACGGCGGCGACCTCGAAGGCAGCCGGGTCCAGTCCCGCGTGAAGACCTGGTTCGACCGCTACCTCAAGGGCGACAAGGGCGCGGACACCGGCCCCGCCTTCCGGGTCACCCGCACCGGAGGCGTCGACTCCACCGACGGCGCGGCCCTGCTGCGCGGCGCGAGCGCGGACACGTACCCGGGCCTGGCGAGCGCACCGCGCGCCGTCGCCCTGACCGGGCGCGCACAGCGCGTCCAGAACCCTGCGGGAGCCAGCCCGCCCGCGGTCTCCTCCCTGCCCGGCCTCGGCGCCGCCGGCGGCTCGCTCGCCCGGCTCTCCGCGATCGGCGTCGGCGTGTCGCTGGACTTCCCCGGCCAGTACGCCAAGTTCGACTCGGCCCCCATGACCGCGGACCTGCGCGTCACCGGATCCCCGACGGTCACCGTGCACGTCACCTCCACGAGCGACGACGCGGTGCTCTTCGCCAAGCTGTACGACGTGGGGCCCGGGGAGGCGCGGCCGGTGCTGCCCGCCCAGCTGGTCGACCCCGTGCGCGTCGGGGGCGCCAAGGCCGGCAAGGACGTCGCCCTCACCCTCCCCGCCATCGACCACGAGGTGCAGAAGGGCCACCGGCTCCGCCTCGTCCTCGCCTCCACCGATCTCGCCTACGCCTCCCCGTCCGCACCGGCGACGTACACCGTCGCCCTCAGGAGCGGCCTCTCGGTGCCGACCGCGCCCGGCGTCACCACCGCCGCCGCCCCGCTGCCCGCCTGGGTGTGGTGGCTGCCGGCCGCGGGCGCCGTCGCCGCGGCCGCCCTGCTGCTCACCGCCCGCCGCCGCACCACGGCCCCCGCGCCCGATCCGGCGCTCGCCGAGGTCCCCCTCCAGATCACCGGCCTGAGCAAGCGCTACGCCAAGTCCACCGGCCTCCCCCGAACTCTCGGCTTCGCTCGAGCAGGGGGGACCCCCACCGCCGTACGCGACCTGTCCTTCCGCGTCGAACAGGGCCAGGTCCTCGGCCTGCTCGGCCCCAACGGCGCCGGCAAGACCACCACCCTGCGCATGCTGATGGGCCTGATCCGGCCCGACGACGGCGAGATCCGCGTCTTCGGCCACGCCATCCGGCCCGGCGCGCCCGTGCTCTCCCGGGTCGGCGCCTTCGTCGAGGGCGCCGGCTTCCTGCCGCACCTGTCCGGCCGCGAGAACCTGGACCTGTACTGGCGGGCCACCGGCCGCCCGCCCGAGGACGCCCACCTGGACGAGGCCCTGGAGATCGCCGGCCTCGGCGACGCTCTCGCCCGCGCCGTGCGCACCTACTCGCAGGGCATGCGCCAGCGCCTGGCCATCGCCCAGGCCATGCTCGGCCTGCCCGACCTGCTGATCCTCGACGAACCGACCAACGGCCTCGACCCGCCCCAGATCCGCGAGATGCGCGAGGTGATGATCCGCTACGCGGCCGGCGGGCGCACGGTGATCGTCTCCAGCCATCTGCTGGCCGAGGTCGAGCAGTCCTGCACCCACCTGGTCGTCATGGACCGGGGCCGGCTGGTGCAGGCCGGCCCGGTGCGCGACATCATCGGCTCCGGGGACACCCTGCTCGTCGGCACCGCCACGCCCGTGGACGAGCCCGTGGCGGAGAAGGTGGCCGCCCTGCCCGGCGTGGCCACGGCGGTGCGCACCGAGGACGGCCTCCTCGTCCGGCTGGAACCCGGCGGCACACCCCAGGCGCTGATCGCCGAGCTGGTGCGGCTCGAAGTGCCCGTCGCCTCCGTCGGCCCGCACCGCCGCCTGGAGGACGCCTTCCTCACCCTGATCGGAGATTCCGCGTGAGCACGCTCACCGAGCCCGTGGCGGCCGCCTCCGGCTACCGCGCGGGCCGCACCCTGCCCCTGCGCGTGGAGCTGGCGCGCCAGCTGGGGCGCCGCCGCACGCTGATCATGGGCGGCATCCTGGCCGCGCTGCCCTTCGTGCTGGCGGCCGCCTTCGCCATCGGCGGCGACCCCGGCGGCCGCAACGACCAGGTGACGCTGATGGACACGGCCACCGCCTCCGGCGCGAACTTCGCCGCGGTGAACCTGTTCGTCTCGGCGGGCTTCCTGCTGGTGATCCCGGTGGCCCTGTTCTGCGGGGACACGGTGGCCTCCGAGGCGAGCTGGTCCTCCCTGCGCTACCTGCTCGCCGCGCCCGTGCCCAGGGCCCGGCTGCTGTGGTCCAAGCTGACCGTCGGGCTGGGGCTGAGCCTGGCCGCGATGGTGCTGCTGCCCCTCGTGGCGCTGGCCGTCGGCACCGCGGCCTACGGCTGGGGCCCGCTGCGCATACCCACCGGCGGCGCGCTCGACGCGGGCACCGCCGCGGAGCGCCTGGTGGTGGTCGTGGCCTACCTGTTCGTCTCCCAGCTGGTCACCGCCGCACTGGCGTTCTGGCTGTCCACCCGGACGGACGCGCCGCTGGGCGCGGTGGGCGGCGCGGTCGGCCTGACCATCGTGGGCAACGTGCTGGACGCCGTCACCGCCCTCGGCCACTGGCGCGACTTCCTGCCCGCGCACTGGCAGTTCGCCTGGGCGGACGCCGTACAGCCGCACCCGGAGTGGTCCGGGATGATCCAGGGCACGGCGGTCTCCGTCACCTACGCGCTGGTGCTCTTCGCACTGGCGTTCCGGGGTTTCGCCCGCAAGGACGTGGTGTCCTAGGGCCCTTGCGCGGCTTCGGCGCGGGTCACGCGGGCCAACCGGGTGAACTTGCGCCACCAATCGCCCGGTGTCGGGTTGAAGAAGCAGTAGGGCATGCGGCGCTACGAGAACTCGGTCTCCCGGTTCCAGGGCCGGCTCTCCCCATTCTTCACACAGGAAGACACCACATTGCGACAGACCCTGAGCAGGGGAGTGTTCGCGGCGGCGGCCGCCGCCACGGGCATTCTGTCCCTGTCCGGCACCTCCGCCTTCGCCGACACCGACGCCCACGGCACCAGCGAGGGTTCGCCCGGCGTGCTGTCCGGCAACACCGTGCAGGCGCCGGTCGAGGCGGAGGTGAACGTGTGCGGCAACACCGTCAACGGCGTCGCCGCGCTCAACGGCTCCTTCGGCAACACCTGCGAGAACGGCCCCGATGCGGCCCCGCCGGTCAAGCCCGCGCCCACCCCGCCGGCCCCGCGCACCGAGACGCCGCGCCCCGCGACCCCGCCCGTCCGGTACACGCCGCCGGCGGAGCCGCAGGGGCCGCCGCAGCTGGCCGAGACCGGAAGCAAGGCCACCACCCTGGCGGCGGGCGTCGCCAGCGCCGCGCTGATCGCGGGCGGGGCGATGCTGTACCGCCGCGGCCGCGCCGCCGCCCAGCGCTAGCGTCTTCCGTCACGGGAGGCCCCAGGCACTGCCGCAGGCAGTCCGGCGTCTCACCTGGCCACCGGGTCACCCGGGTACGCACCGCGTACCCGGGTGACCCGCTGCCGTTCGGCGCCCCGCACGGGCCCGTCCCGCACCGGCCGGGCCGTGCGGGACGGCGCGGACCGGGCGGGCGTGGAACGGGCGCCGCCGCGGGACGACCCTCGGCGGCGGTCCGTCAGTGGCGTGCCGGGGACGGGGACGCGGCGCGGCTGCCGCCGGGCCCGGGAACCGTCACGGCCGCCGGGGCCGGGGGAGCCGTCCGCAACCGGCGGCGCACCCCGCGCACCAGAGCCGCCGCCGTGAACGTCGCGCCCTGCACGAACCGCATCGCCGGGCCGAAGCCCGAGGCGGTCACCAGGCCCGCCATGAACAGACCGGGGTGCGAGGACTCGAAGTCGTGTCCCACCTCGGGGGAGCCGTCGGGCAGCGCGGCCAGCGTCCCGCGCAGCTCCGCGGCGAGCATGCCGAACCGGTCGCAGCTCGTCCGGAACCCGGTCGCCGCGATGACGTGCTCGGTCTCCAGCGTGCGCAGCGCGCCGTCGACGCTCACCGTCTCCAGCCGCAGACCGCCCGCCATCGCACGGGCCGAGGCGATCTCGTGCCCCGGCAGCAGCTCCACCCTGCTCTCCACCCGGTCCCGCACCCACCAGGCGCCCGCCGGACCCAGCGCCGTGGCCGCGATCCGGGCCCGGGTCGGCTCCGGCAGGCGGCGGAAGAGGTTCGGGCGCTCGGAGTAGAACCAGTTCCGCCAGCCGGGGCCGAGGCCGCTGTGCGGGGAACGGACCGACTGCCACCAGGGGCGCTCCAGGACCGGCGGCAGATCGTTCCACCGCAGCCGGTCGGCGCGCGCCAGCACCCGCGCCCGCGAGCCCTGCTCGGCCAGCAGCGCCGCGGTCTCCAGCGCGGCCTGGCCGCCGCCGACCACCGTGACGTCCATGCCGCGGAAGCGGACCAGGTCGCTGTGGTCGCTGCTGTGCGTCACCAGCGAGGGGCGCAGCGCGCGCAGCACCGGCGGCACCTCGACGAACGGCATCACCCCGACCGCCAGCGCCACCGTCCGCGCCTGCACGGCCTGCCCGTCCTCGGTGACCACGGTGAAGCCGCCGGGGCCCGACGAGATCCGGGTCACCGTGCGCTCGTCCACCCCCGGCACGGCGTTGCGCGCGAACCACAGACCGTACGCGGCGAACGTCTCCACCGGAATCGGCTCGGCGTGCCGGGCCGTCGTCCCGTGCTCGGCGCAGTAGGCGTCCAGCCGCCAGCGGCCCGCCGGGTCGGACAGGTTCGACGCCCACGGCTCGGACTTCAGCAGCATGCCGCGCGGCATGTGATCGCGCCAGGACGCCATGGGCCGGCCGAAGACGCGCAGGTTCAGCCCGGCGGCCGCCGCGTGGGAGGCGATCGACAGGCCGTAGGGGCCCGCGCCCACCACCACAAGGTCGTACTTCATCGACTGCTCGCTTTCTCGTTGTCGGTCAGGGGGGTCAAGGAGGACGGCGGGGACGCCGGGGACGGCGAAGCCACCGGAGTCGCCGGGGGCTGCGGAGTCGCCGGGGGCTGCGAAACGGCCGGGGACGGCTCGGCGGACGACGACGGTTCGGTGAACCGGGACGGACCGGTGAACGGCGATGGTTCGGCGGACGGCGACGGTTCGGCGGGAGGGAACTGCTCGGCGACCGTCGCGCGCAGCCGCTGCCACAGCCGGCGGGAGACGTGCCGGCCCCACAGGGCCCACATCGCCCGGCCGGGTCCCCGGTCGTCCGGGGCGTACCAGGCCAGTTCGCGCCCGCCCGGCGACGGTCGCAGCGCGACCTGCGGCGCGTAGTTCTCCACCACGAACTCCCGCCCGGCCAGGGGAGCGCCGTCCGGCACCGGACGCCCGGTCAGGTCCAGGTGCAGGGCGCGTACGACATCCAGTCCCGCGCCGTCCTCGAACAACCGGAACTGCGCGCCGGGACGCGGATTGAAGTCGAGCAGGTGGTGACGTCCCGTCATCTCGCAGCGGCGGAAGTCGAGGTCGAGGACGCCCCGGTAGCCCAGCTCGGCGACGAGTCGCTCGGCCGCCCGCCGGACCTGCGGATCGGGCGTCCAGCGGCCCACCGCGGTCAGCCCCGCGCCACGCGGCCACGCCAACCGCTTGAGGCCGGTGCCGCCGGAGCGCAGGGCGCCCGAGCGGTCGGCGTAGCCGTGGAAGAACCAGTCCCGGTCCGGCCCGGGCGGCAGGTACGCCTGGAGCAGCAGCCGGCTGCCCGCCTCCTCGCTGCGCAGGTACAGCTCCCGGGCCTGCCGCTCGGAGCGCACCAGCACCGTGCTGCGCAGGTCGCCGCCGGCCGGCAGCAGCCAGGGGCGGCTCCACTTGGCGACCACCGGGAGGCCGAGCCGCCGCACGTCGGCGGCGGCCCGCGCGGCGCTGTCCGGGATCAGCGTCAGCGGGTGCGCGATGTCGGCGGTGGCGCACACGGCGGCCAGTTCCGCCTTGTCCGCGACGCGTTCGGCCAGCGCGCCCGGCTGGTCCGGGAGGAGGTAGGCGGGGGCGAGGTCGTCCCGCTTGCGGGCCACGGCGATGGCGCTCGCGTCGTCCATCGGGACCAGCACGGCGGGCCGCCCGACCCGGCCGGCCACCTCGCGCAGCACGGCGAGGACGTCGTCCGGCGACGCACCGGGGAGCGGCGGCGCGTGCGTCCGGTGGACGAAACGCGAATCGCGGACGGGACTCCCCGCCGAGTCGGCGACGACGTGCACCTCCACTCCCGCCCGGCCGAGGGAACGCACGGCTCCGAGCGTTCCGTGATGAAAGGGATTCCGGTCGATCCGCAGCACTACTGCGGGGAACCGGGTGTCGAGCAGCGGCACGAATTCTCTTTTCTCGGGTTTCTTCTCTCGGATTCTTCGCAGTGGCTCACCCGTACGGGCGAGCCGGGCACTCGAAAGCCGGGACGGCGGTGGCGCCTTCGGCTTTCCTGTGCCTGACTTCATATGACTGGTCGTCAATACGGGTAATGAAGAGGGAAGTCCGGACAGGAACGAGGAAAGGGGCAGGAATGGCACCGGAGCAGAGGCGGACGCGGGTCCGCCGGCTGGCCGTGGGCGCGGCGGCGGTCGTCGCGCTGGCCACCCTGGCGTGCGGTCCCGCGGTGGGGGTGGAGGTGGTGCGGGCCGCCGATCCGCGGGCCCCCGCACCGAGCCCGCCGGTGCCCGTCCCGACCGCCGCGACCGCCGCCCAGGTACCCGCGGCCACCGTCCCGGCCGTCCCTCAGGCAGCGGCGACGCCCGCGCTCCCGGCGACCCCCGCGGCGACCGTCCCAGGCGTCCCCATGGCACCCGCCGCGCCCGTCCCGGCCGTTCCCGGGGCGACCGTTCCGGGCGTTCCCGTGGTGACCGTCCCGCCGGTGCCGTTGATCACGGCCGCCGTGCCGACGCCACCGATCGGCGTCACGCCATGGGCGACCGTCCCGGCGCCGGTCGCGCAGGCGCCCGCCTTCGGCGCCTTCCTCAGCTCCGACGCCCGTGGCGTGGCCCGGATGCCGCAGCTCAGCCACTGGCTGGGCGGCGCCGAGCTGCGGGTCGGCCACACCTACCTGCCCGGCGACCGCTGGAGCGACATCGAGGGAGCGCCAGGCTTCCTGGACGCGTGGGCGCGCTGGCGCAACGAGAAGCCCGACCGGATGCTCGTCCTCAACGTGCCCCTGCAGGAGCGCAACGAGGCGGGCGTCTCCGACGACGGCGTCCGACGGCTGCTGAGGCAGGGCGCGGCCGGGGACTTCGACCAGCACTTCCGTGCCCTCGCCGAGCGGCTGGTCCGGCTCAAGGTGCCGGACACGGTCCTCGTGCTCGGCTGGGAGATGAACGGCACCACGTACACCCACCGCTGCGGCCCGGACCCGCAGTCCTGGAGGAAGTACTGGAACCGGATCGTCACCGCCATGCGCTCGGTGCCGGGCCAGAGATTCCGGTTCGACTTCGCGCCGAACCGGGGCCGGGACGCCGTTCCCTGGACCGAGTGCTATCCGGGTGACGACACCGTCGACATCATCGGCATGGATTCCTACGACCAGCCGACCGGAATCTCCTTCGCCGAACAGGTGAAGGAGCCGTACGGACTCCAGGCACACGTGGATTTCGCGAAAGCCCACAACAAGCCGATCTCGTACCCCGAATGGGGGCTTTTCCGCAACGGCGACAACGCCGAGTACATGCGGCGCATGCTCGCCTGGATGGACGAGCACAAACCGCTCTACAACACGCTCACCGACTACTGCCCGCACGGTGTGTGGCAGTGCGCGGCCAACCCCCGGGCGGCCCAGGTCTACCGGTCCGTTCTCTTCGGTCGCGTCGACGAACCCCAACCGGCCGCGACCCCGACGCCCACGCCGCAGCCGACCGCGCCCTCCGCACCCGCCGCCCCGCCGGACTGCTCGCCGCTGGACCTGGGCAGCTGGGTGGAGTACTGGCTCGGCGGGAAGCTCTGCGTCCGCTTCGACTGGTGGTCGCACGGCGGTTAGCGCGTCCCCGGGCCCGGCCGGGCGCGCCGTGGTCACCGTCGGCCCCGCGCGTCGGCGGCGACGGCCGGGCCGGGCACCGCGACGGCGGGCACGGCTCCGTCGCCGCCCGAGCCGCCCGAGCCGCCCGAGCCGCCCGAGCCGCCCGCGCTCCCGGTCCTGTCCGTCCCGCGCGAGCCGCCCGGGCCGGTCAGCCTGGGCCGGGCCAGCAGGGCCAGTCCGCACAGCAGCCCGCCCGCGCTCGTGCCCACCAGGGCGGTCACCGCCGTCGAGGCGGACGTCGGCTCGGTCGGCCTGATGGCCCGTGAGAACTGCACGAGCTCCACCTGGGTGCTGGCCTTGGCGGCGTTCGCCTGCCGGGTCAGCGCCCGGGAGACGGCGTTGGCCATCTCCGCGGCGAGCGCGGGCCGCGCGGAGGTGGCGGAGACGGCGACCATCGGGGCGTCTGGCGAGGTCTCCGCCCGCACGTCGCGCTGCAGGGTGCGCACCGGCACGCCCGCCTGCTGCTGCGCCTCGGCGAGGACCGCGGGCTGGGTGGCCACCCGGCCGTACGCCTGGGCGAAGCCCAGCGCGGAGTTCCCGTCGGCCTTCTTGGTCGGCACGGCGACGATGTAGCTGGTGGCCGTGTACGTCGGCGGGGTCAGCCAGCCGTACGCCCCGCCGAGCAGCCCGCCGGCGAGGGCGCCGGCCGCGAGCACGGACCAGGACGGCAGCCTCCTGACACGGGCCAGGGACGGGCGCCACCGACGGGGCGCGGTGCCGCTCACGGCGGTCCCGGCCTCGGCCGCCCCGTCGATCGCGACGGGCTTCGCTCCAGCGGTCCCGGTCCCGGTCCCGGTCCCGTTCCCGTTCCCGGTCCCGGCCTTGGCCTCGGCCGTGACGGGCTCGGCTTCGGTGCTCTTCGCCGTGGCGGGCTCGGCGTCGGAGGGCGCGGTGGCGACGGTCTCGGCCCCGGAGGACTCGGCCGCGGCCGGCCCGGCGTCGGCGGCGGTCGCGACGGACCCGGCTTCGGGGACGGCGGTCGCGACGGACTCGGTCGCGGGCGCCTCGGTCGAGGCGGGCCCGCCGCGCGGGGTGTCGGTCATGACGGACTTGCTCCTGGAGGTGGTCATGATGACGGGCTTGCTCCCAGAGATGAGGGGGACGACGGGCTGGAGACCGCTGCCGCGTACACGCCCATCAGCCGGTCGGCGCTGCGGGCGATGCTGTAGCGGTGCGCGGCCTGCGGTGCGGTGCGCGGCTGCGGGCCCGCCGCGCGGGCCTCGGCGATCGCGCGGGCGTACGCCTCGGCGCCGCCGCGCACCTGCAGCGCCCCTGCCGCGGCCCGGCGCGGCAGGTCCTCGACGGCCGGACAGGAGGCGTAGCGGACGGGCAGGCCGCAGGCCAGCGCCTCCACGACCGCGAGGCCGAAGGCCTCCTCCTCCGACGGCGCCGCGAGCAGGTCCATCGCGCAGGTGAGCGAGGGCAGGTCGGGGCCCGGGGACCCGTCGGGGACGCAGGGGCGCTCGCCGGTGAACAGGACCCTCCCGGCCACGCCGGCCTCGCGGGCGGTGCGGCGCAGGACGTGCTCCTCGGGCCCGCCGCCCACCAGGAGCAGCCAGCAGTCCTCCGGGAGCAGGGCGAGGGCGCGGACGAGGACGTCGAACCGCTTGCCCGGGGCCAGCCGGCCCACCCCGCCGACGACGTACGCGCCCGCGGGCAGGCCGAGGCGCCGGCGGGTGCGCTCGCGGCGCTCCGGGTCGAAGCGGAAGCGGTCCAGGTCGACACCGTTCGGGATGACCTCGATGCGGGGCGCGGGCACGCCCCAGCGCTTGAGCCGGTCGGCGACCGTCGGGGAGACGGCGACCGTGGCCGAGCCCAGGCGCTCGCTGGCCAGGTACAGGGCGCGCACCCCCGCCGTCAGCCTGCGGCCCTCCATCTGCGAGTCGCCCAGGGAGTGCTCGGTGGCGACGACGGCGCGGACCCCGGCCAGGCGGGCGGCGAGCCGGCCGTAGACACAGGCCCGGTACAGGTGCGTGTGCACCAGGTCGTAGCGGCCCGCGCGGATCACCCGGACCAGGCGCGGCAGCGCGGCCAGGTCGCGGTTGCCGCCCATGCCGAGGTGCACGACGCGGACGCCGTCGGCGGTCAGACCCTCGGCGACCGCGCCGGGATGGGTGAGCGTCACGACGTCGCAGGGGACGGGCAGATGGCGCAGCAGCAGCCGCAACTGCTGCTCGGCGCCGCCGACACCGAGCCCGGTGATGATGTGCAGCGCCCTCGCCGGCGCGGGCGCCCTGCCCGACGGCCTCGTGCTCGCCGCGGCCGGGGCCGCCGCCGGCGTCGTGCCCGTCGGGGTTCCTGCCGGTGTGCCCGGTGCCGTGCCCGCCGTCGGCGTCGTGCCGGCCGTCGTGGTCGGTCTCATCTACAGGCCCTCCGCCGGGCGCCGGCGCAGCCGGTGCAGCCGGAGCTTGAGGTGCAGGCGCAGGACCGTGTCGTTCTGGCCGACGTGCGCGCGCGGCAGGGCGTACGGGCCGGTCAGCGGGCCGGGGTCGATGGCGCAGGCGTACGCGTAGCCCGCCTCCCGCACCGCCTCGGCGACGCGGGCGTCGACCGTGCCGTACGGGTAGCAGAAGCCGTCGGTGCGCACGCCGGTCAGCTCCGTGAGCAGCGTCCGGCTCTCGGCGACCTCGGCCCGCAGCGTGCGGTCGTCCGCACGGGTCAGATCGACGTGGGTCAGCCCGTGCGAGCCGATCTCGACGCCCTCGGCGGCGGCGTGCCGGATGCCGTCCGCGGCCAGCAGCGGCTTGCGCGGGCCGAGCGGATCCCAGGCGTTGTCGCCGCCGAGCCGTCCGGGCAGGACGAACAGGGTGGCGCGGCAGCCCCAGCGGCGCAGCAGCGGCAGGGCGTCGGTGACGAAGTCGGCGTACCCGTCGTCGAAGGTGAGCCCGACCAGGCCCCGGGCCTCGCCCCGGGCGCGGGCGGCGAGCAGCTCGCCCATGGACACGCCCCGCAGCCCGCGCCGGCGCAGCCACGCCAGCTGCCGCTCCAGCCGCTCGGGCGTGACCGTGACGCGGTACGGGTCGTGCGAGCAGTCGCCCACCGAGTGGTACATCGCCACCCACGGGAACGGCCCCTGACGGGGGACGGGCGCGGTGCCCGGGACGGCGGAATCAACGGGTGCGGCCATGTGCGAGCCTTCGTGTGACGGTGCGGACGGAGCGCAGTGCGGATGTGCGGCCCCGGGGACCCAGGGCCAACGTGAGCGGGACGAAGACGGCGGTCACGGTCAGGCAGCCGGCCGCGAGGCCCGCCGGCGCGGAGTCCGGGCGGCTCGCGACGAACGCCCCGGCGACGGTCGCGACGACCGCCGCGCGCACCGGCCGGCTCAGCTCGGCCAGCACCTGCCGGACGTGCACCGACACGCCGTCGGCGCCGCCGCGGCCCGCGCGCAGGCCGGTCAGCAGCAGGACGGCGGTGACGGTGATGCCGAGGGCGTTGGCGGCGGCGATGCCCGACACGCCGAACGGGCCGACGGTCGCGGCGCCGGTCCAGGAGGTGACGGCGATGCCCGCGGCCATCGCGGCGACCGGGTACCAGCGGGCCCGGCCCGCCGAGAAGTAGGAGCGGACCAGGGCGCCCACCAGGGTCTGGCCCAGCAGCCCGAGGGCGTACACGCGCATGACGGCCGCCGTCGCCGCGGTGTCCTCGGCGGTGAACGCGCCGCGCTGGAAGAGCAGTTCGGTCATCTGCGGGGCACAGGCGATCACCGCGCACATGCCCAGCAGCACCAGGCCGGAGGCCAGCGCCAGGTCCCGCTGGACGCGGTTGCGGGCCCGCTCGGTGTCGCCGTCCGCGAGGGCCCGCGCCACCACCGGGAAGGTGACGGTGCACAGCATCAGCGACAGCGTCATCGGGATCTGGGCGACCTTCTGCGCGTAGTTCAGGTGCGAGATGGCCCCGGCGGGCAGGGTGGAGGCGAGGAAGCGCTCGACGAGGACCTGCGACTGGCGGCACAGCGCGAACAGCAGCACGGCGGCGACCAGGGCGAGCTGCATCGGCCGTCCCTCGGCGTCCGTCCCGCCCGCGCGCGGCGTCGGCCGGCGGGACGTCAGCTGCCGCCACAGCGAGGGGAGCTGGACGGTCACCATCAGGACGCCGCCCGCCGCGACCCCGAACGCCGCCGCGCGCACGCCCCAGCCGGAGCCGAGCAGGTACATCGCGGCGATGATGCCGCTGTTGTAGGCGACGTAGATCGCCGCGGGCGCGAAGAAGCGGCGGTGGGCGCGCAGGGCCGCGCTGCAGTACCCGGCGAGTCCGAAGGCCAGTACGCAGGTCGCGGTGAGCCGGGTGCAGTCGGCGGCGAGGCGGGGGTCGGGCAGGCCGGGCGCCAGCGCCCGGACCAGCCAGGGGGCGCCGCCGGCCACCAGCGCGGCGACCGCGGCCAGGGCCAGGCACAGCCGGGGCAGGGTGGCGCCCACCAGCGCCCGCACCGGATCGCCGCCGGCGCCCTTGGCCCGGCGGGCCAGCGCCATGCTGAACGCCGGGATCAGCACCAGGGCGAGCCCGTCCTCGATGAGCAGCGTGGAGGCGAACTCCGGGACGGTCCAGGCGACCAGGAAGGCGTCCGTGTCGCTGCCCGCGCCGAACAGCCGGGCCAGCGCCTGGTCGCGCACCAGGCCGAGCAGCGAACCGGCGATGGACAGCGACGCCGTGACGAGGGTGGCCCGCGCGAGGAACCCGCGCGACGCCGGCCCCGGTTCGGCCCCGCCCGAGCCGCCCTTGCGAGCGGGCGGCACGGTCGCGTCCGCGCCGGGCACGCCGGCGCGGGGAGCGGCGGTGCGGGAAGCGGCGGTGTGCGATGCGGGGGGTCCGGGTGCGGGCTCGTGTCCGGGCGCGACCCCGGGTGCCCTGGGGCCCCCGAGGTCTTCGGTGAACCCGAGGTCGAGAGGTGCGGCGCCGGGCCCGGGCACGCCGGCGGCGGACTCGGGCGCCCCCGAGCCCGTACCCCCCGAGGGGTCCGGGACGGACGGAGGTCTCACGGTCATCGGGTCACCGCCTCCTCGGCGCGGGCCGGAGCGAGGGCGCGCGGCGCGTGCCGGCCGGCCAGGGACCACCACGCCGTGAGGCCGAGGGCCAGCCCGGTCAGCACGGTCGAGGGGCCGCCGATGTCCCCGTACACGAAGTCCGTCAGCAGCCAGACCAGCAGCCCGCAGGCGACCAGGCCGCAGTCGAGTCCGGGGCCGCCGCCGTCACGGACGCGCGGCAGCCGCCGCAGCGCGCACACCAGCAGCGCCAGCCAGCTCCCGGCGAGCCCGACCAGCCCGAGCAGCCCCTGCTCGCTCAGCAGCAGCAGGTACATGTTGTGCGGCGACAGCAGCGGCTGCCGCCGGTACGAGGCGCCCGCGCCCGCGACCTCCGCGCCCGAGGACAGCGCCAGCGTGGCGTTTCCGTCCCGGTACCGCGGGAAGCCCTTCAGCCCCACACCGGTCACCGGGTGCCTGCGCCACATGCCGACGGCCGAGCCCCACAGGGTGTACCGGTCGAGCACCGACTGGTCCGGGGCGTCGGTGACCTGGGCGATGCTGTCGATCCGCTCCTGCAACTGCGCGGTGCCGAGGCCGAACCCGCCGACCAGGACCACACCCGCGGCGGCGACGCCCGCGGCCGTCACCAGCGCCCGCCGCGGCCCGGCCAGCACCAGCTGCAGCGAGCACGCCAGGGCGGTGGCGATCCACGCGCCCCGGCTGAAGGAGAACGCCAGCGGAGCGAGCAGCGCCAGCGCGCACCCGGCGGCCGCCGCCCGCTGCCGCACGGACGAGCGGCCCAGCGCGATCCCGACGGCGCACACCAGGCCGAGCGCGACCGCCGTCGCCATGCCCATCACGTCCTGCGGCCCGAACGTGCCCACCGCCCGGACGTCCTCGCCCTGGTAGGAGGCGCCGGTCCGGGTGACGTACTGGTGCACGCCGACGGCCCCCTGCGCCAGCGCGAGCCCCACGAACGACCAGGCCAGCAGCCGGAAACCGGACCGGTCGCGGATCAGCAGCAGCACCGCCGCCGGGACCAGCACGAAAACCTGGAGGTAGCGGCCGAGCCCGGCGAGCCCGACCTGCGCCGAGGACGCCCCCATGGCGGACAGCGCCAGACCCGCCACCGGAAGGCCGAGCACCGCGGCCGCGGCCGGCGACAGCGGGCGCCGCCGCTCGCGCACCACCAGGACCAGGCAGCACACCACCATCAGCGCGGAGACCACGTCGGCGGGCTCCGCGCCGCCCGGCGACACCGGCAGGGCCAGCAGCGCGACCACGGCGACCGCGGCCGTGACCGGCCCCAGCGCGCCGGCCCGGCGCGGGAGCGCCGTCAGAGCGAGACTCACGTCGCTCAGCTCCCCGTGGGACGGACCAGCGCGACGGCGGTGCGCAGCAGGATGCACACGTCCTGCCACAGCGACCAGTCATCGATGTACGCGTTGTCGAACCGGCTGCGGTCCTCGATCGAGGTGTCGCCCCGCAGCCCGTGGACCTGGGCGAGACCGGTCAGACCGGCCCGCATCCGGTGGCGAGCCGCGTAACCGGGGTAGGCCTGGCTGAACTGTGCGACGAAGTACGGGCGTTCGGGGCGGGGGCCGACCAGGCTCATGTCGCCCCGCAGCACGTTCCACAGCTGGAGCAGCTCGTCGAGCGAGGTGCGCCGCAGCATCCGGCAGAACCGGCGCATCTCGTGCTCGTTCGCCACGCTCCACCGGGTCGCCGACTCGTGCTCGTCGACCGGGCGGTGGGTGCGGAACTTCAGCAGCGTGAACGGCCTGCCGTCGCGGCCGATGCGCTCCTGCCGGAACACCACGCCCGGCCCGTCGCTGATCCGCAGTACCACCGCGCACACCAGCAGCAGCGGGCTGACCAGCAACAGCAGTGTCCCCGACACCAGGACGTCCAGCGCCCGCTTGCCCAGGCCCTCGCGCCGCGCCGGCGACAGGTCCAGGCGCCGGCACGGGAAACCGGCCAGCCGCTCGCCCACCGCGTACGAGGGGCAGCCGGCGTCCAGCTCCCACACCTCGCAGCCCGACCCGGCCAGCTCCCGCAGCAGCCCCTCGTGCTCGGCGCGGGCCGCGGGACCGAGGGCCAGCACCGCCCGCACGCCGTTCTGGATGACCGCGCGCTTGACCTCCTCGCCGGTGGTCAGCACCGGCAGACCGCCCTCGCCCTCCGGCTGCCCGGCGACGATCCCCACCGGCCGCACCCCGCACCGGGGATGGCGCAGCACGGCGGCGGCCACCCGCTGCGCCGCCGCGCCCGGGCCGACCAGCAGCGCGGGCAGCGGGTGGCGCAGCAGCGCGGCGCGCCGCCGCCCGTGCACCGCGCCGCGCAGCGCGCAGCACGCCACCGCCTGGACGACCAGGCCCGTCACCACGGTCCGCAGCGACAGCGCGTGCCCGGGCCCGTACGCCGCCGCGAGCGCCGCCAGCGCCAGCCAGGCCACCGTCACCCGGCCCCACAGGGCGGGCAGTTCCTCCAGCAGCCCCGCCGCCGGCCGCCGGTCGCCGCGCGGGCGCACCAGCAGCGATCCGGCGATCAGCAGGGCGACCAGCAGTGGGTGGCGGCGGCCCTCGGTCAGCGCCAGGCTGCCCAGCAGGGCGGCGACGCCGTCGGCGACCAGCAGCGGCATCCGCGTGTCCGGCCGCGCCGGACGGCGGACGGCCGGGAGACGGAAACCGGTGGCGGCGCCGCGCGGCGGCACCACCGAGACAGGGACGCTCTGGCCGTCCCGTGGCTGCACACCGGGGGAGGGGACGGTATCGGTACGTTCGGCGGTCACGGGCGGTTCGACTCCCTGTGCTCGGTGGGCTGGACACGCGGTGCTGTACGGCTCGCCCCGGCGTCACGGCCCGGGCCGGGCGGCCGGCCGTGCTCGGCGCCGCGGACCCCGGCGGGTTCACCCGCTCGGGACCCGGCCGTGCTCGTGGGGGCGGGCCGGAGGCCGAGCAGGTCGCGGTAGAGGTCCGCGACCGCCTCGGCGGTGTGCCGTACGTCGTGGGCGGCCAGCACGTGCCGCCGGGCCAGGTCGCCGAGCGACGCGCGCGCCCACGCGTCGAGCAGCAGCCCGGTGACCGCCCCGGCCAGCGCCGCCGGGTCCTCGGGCGGCACCAGGCACCGGGCGGCCAGGGACGGCGGGAGGCTCTCGCGGGCGCCGTCGACGTCGGTGACCACCACCGGCCGCCCGCACGCCATCGCCTCCAGCGGAGCCAGCGCCATGCCCTCCCAACGAGAGGGCAGGACCACGAGATCGGCGGCCTGATACCAGGGGAGGGCGTCCGTGACGGCCCCGGTGAACAGCACGGACGGCGGGGCGCCGGCACGCAGTCGGCCGGCGTCGGGGCCGTCGCCGACCAGCACGAGCCGGGCGCCCGGCACCTCGCGTGCGACGGCGTCCCACGCCCGCAGCAGGACGTCCTGCCCCTTCTGCCGGCACAGCCGGCCCACGCACACGGCGAGCGGCGCGGCCGGGTCGAGGCCGAGGCCGGCGAGCCGCGCCGGCCGGGACCGTACGTCGCCGGCGTCCGCCGGGCGGAAGCGTCCCGTGTCGACGCCGTTGGCCACGACGGTCCACCGGCCGCCGATGCCGGCGCGTTCACCGGTGGCGCGTTCGGCCTCGCTGACGCACACCGTCCGCGCGGCCCACCGCGTCCCCCAGCGCTCCCACCGCAGGGCGAGGGCCGCGGTGACCCCGCCGACCGCCTCGAACGACCAGGCGTGCGGCTGGAAGACGGTGGGGATCCGGCCGCGCACGGCGAGCCGTCCGGCGAGACCGGCCTTCGCGCTGTGCGCGTGCACCAGATCGGGGCGCACCTCGTCGATCAGGCGGGCGAGGCGCCGCACCTCCCGGACGAGCGACGGTCCCGGCGAACGGGTGGCGGGCCAGTCGTGGACCCGCGCGCCGAGGGCCCGCAGCCGGGCGGGCAGCGGGCCGTCGGGGCAGGCGGCGACGACGTCCAGGCCGCCGGCGAGCTGCGCCCGGACCAGGTCCGTCACCACGCGCGCGACGCCGCCGTCCACCGGCTGGGTCAGGTGCAGGACGCGCGGCCGGGGTGCGCCCGTCCCGCTGACGGCGGCTGCGGCGGCGGGCCTCGGAGCACTCACCGCCGGGCGTCGACGGCGGCGAACAGCACACCGGCCCACGCCGCGTCACGCTGTGAACTCAGCCGGAACGTCGCCTGGTCACCGGCGTCGCGCAGCAGCCCCGCGAGGTCGAACACGTCGGAGTCGTAGCCGAGGGTGTTGCCGTACGCCGGCACACGCGCGGCGGGAGCGTCGCCGGGCTCGCTGATCGTGGAGTTCAGCACGTCGTCGGCGGGATCGCCCGGGCCGGTGAGGGCGACGGACGCGGAACGCCCGGCGGTCAGCGTGAGGGAGTCGCCGGTGGTGCCGCGGTCGCCGTTGTAGGCGACCAGGCCGACCCGGCCGCCCGCGCCCGCCGGGAAGGACAGGCCCCCGAGCCGCATCTCCTGCGCGCCACCGGACCGCAGCGGCGCGAAGCCGTCCCACAGCGCGAGGTCGCGCAGCGGCTCCGCCGGGTTCTCGTACGCCACCACCAGCGTCCAGCCGCCCCAGGCGCCGGCCTCCGACCGGCCGCCGGCCACGTTGACCTGCGCCACCGTCCACATCCCCGGCCCGCTCTCGCGCACCATCCCCGTCACGTCCGCCGAGGCCTGGAAGGCGTCCGCGCCGTCCGCGACCCGGTGCCCGACGACGGTGTCCGCGAGGACCTCCTTGTACGCCCCGCCCGGCTCGGCGACCAGCACCCGCCCGTTGTCCCGCGCCGGCTTCTGCTCGCCCACGCGCAGGTTGCCGCCCCAGTACAGGCGCGCGTACGACACCCGTGAGCCGGCCGGCACCCGGACCTCGGCGCGGGAGGAGTCGTAGGTGTTCGGGTCGTCGTCGACGTCGATGTACGACGTGTCGAAGTCGCCGTTCGTCCCCCGCTCGCCCGCCTGGGCGGCCGGACACGAGGGTCCGCCCTGGGGCGCCGGGCGGCAGGTGACCGAGGAGTTGGCCGCGCGCACGATGCCGCCGTGCTGCTGCGCGTGGTACCGCTCGGCGAACGCGATGCCGCCCGCCTCCGGCGCGGGTGCGGCCGGCGCGGCGGCGGGGGACCCGCCGGGCAGCCACATCGCGGTGAGGGCGAGGACGCCCACCGTGGCACGGCGCAGCAGCGGGCCCAGGGAATGGGGCATGACCGTCGTTGCCTTTCGGAAGCGGGGGCCGGTGACAGCAGCGACATGCGTGCGATGCGTCCGCCGGGAGAGTTGCTCGGGAGAGCCGCAACTCTAGTTGTCGGCGGGACAAACATGGTGAATCCGGGCATGTGTGTCGGAATGGTGAAACCTCCCTGCCCGGGGAGATCACGCCATTGGCCGCACGCTCCGGCGCACCGCGGACGCCGTCCCCCGCACGGGGCCGGTCACCGCCGCCACGACACGCCGCCCCACCTGGAACGGCGTGGCAGTGGAGGGAACCGGGGGAGGGCCAGAGAGCGCATGATCGGTTGCGGGTGCGCGGGGGCGCTCCCACGGTGGGCTCAAGATCAGTCGCCCGTCGAAAGGAATCCTCATGCGTTCCCTGCCCGTACGGCGCATCGCCGCCGGCGCACTGTGCGCCGCCCTCCTGACCGGGATCGCGGGGTCGGCCGCCATGGCCGCCGACCCGGTCCGCGAGAGCGGCCACGCGACCGCGCCCGACGCCCGGCAGCGCGCGGACGCGCTCCTCACACAGGCCGGGAAGGTCCGCGGCACGGCGGACGTGCTCGCGCCGGTCACCGATCTGCTCAAGGCGCTCGCCAAGACCGACCAGGGCCGACTGACCGCCACCCAGGCCCGGCAGGCGGGCCAGGACGCCAAGCGCGCCGTGGCCGAGGCGGTCGGCCGGACCACGGCGGCCCCCGCCGCCGCTCCCGCCCGAGGGGCGGGGACCGTCGTGTCCGGGCAGCGCGCCGCCGATCCGGTGAGCGACGCGCTGGCCGCGCTCGACAAGGCCGTCGACGAGCTCGTGCAGGCGGTCACCGGCGGTCTCGGCGACGTGCGGCCGCTGGTCACCGATCTGCTGACCCAGGTGGCCGGCCTCGTCACGGGCCTGCTGACCGAGGACGGCCTGTCCGCGCCGGCCGACGCGTCCTCGACGGCGACCCCGACCGACCCGGCGTCGACCCCGGCCCCCACCGACGCGTCGTCCGCCTCGTCGGAGCCCGTGACCTCGGCCGTCACGCTTCCCGCGATCACGCTGCCGACGACGGTGCTGTCGCCGGCCTCGTGAGCCGCCCGTGAGCGTCATACCTGAGCTCATGAGCGCCGTGCGGCACGTCCGCCGCACTTCGGTCGTGGCGCCGCCCTCCGGGGCCGGTGCCACGACCGTCGTCGTGACGACCTCCGGCTCTTCACCGGAACCGGTCATTCAGAGATCTCATATGAGGACTGGCAATCTTCGGCGCCTCCGGTTTCCGCCCCGGCCCGGGCTCGTTAGGCAGGGCGAAAGAAACTCGCTCCGGCGACCCGCGTCGCCGAAGAAAGGAACACGATGAAGTCCCTGAAGGCTGCCGCCATCGTTGCCGGGTCCCTGATCGCCGCCAGTGTCGGCGGGCCCGCGTTCGCCGCCGACGTGGCGTCCGCGGGCTTCAGCGGCCACCTGAACTCCAAGCTCCCCGTCGAGGTCGCCCCGCTGGACCACCAGACGGACGTGATCCACACCGGGACCAGCGGGTCGCTCGTCGAGACGGCGCGCGAGGCCGCGAACTCGCTGAACGACGCCCGGCCGCTGCACCACACCACCAAGGACGCCACGACCGCGCTGCAGGACGCCAAGCCGATGCACGGCGACCTGGCGCTGTAGGGCAGGGACGCGTCGTACGCGAGGGCGGCTCCCGGCACGGTCCGGGGGGCCGCCCTTTCGCATGCCGGCTCGTGTGCTCGACTCCTGACGCTCGGCTCGCGTCCCCGGCCCGCGGGTCGGCTCGTGTGTCCGCCGTCCACGGTCCCCCGGAGGGGCTTCCCGTACGAGAGCGGTCCCCGCAGAGGGTTCCCGTACGAGAGCGGTCCCCGGAGGGAGTTCCCGTACGAGAACGCCCGGCCGGGGAATCCCCCGGCCGGGCGCCCGGACCGACGGTCCGTCACCGCGCGTCGGCTGTCACGGACCTACCGCTCGTGACTACTTGTTCGAGCAGAAGTTGCCGATGGCCGGGTTCAGGGCGCCGACCACGTTGACGGTGTTGCCGCACACGTTGATGGGCGCGTGCACCGGGACCTGGACCACGTTGCCGGACGCGACGCCGGGCGAGTTCGCCGCCACGGCCTCGGCGCCGGAGTTCGCCGCGGCGAGACCGGCCCCGCCGAGAACCACGGCGCCCGTGCCGAGGGCGATGGTGGCGGCCTTCGCGATGCGAGACATCACTTTCTCCTTGTTGATTCGGGGAGTGCGGCAGCAGGACGCGCGACCGCACTGCCCTCTCAACGCCGCAACCGCGAACCGGTCACGGCAATCATCCCGGGATCACCCCTTTTGAAGGGGGAGGGGTTGCGCTGGCGGGCGGTCGACAGTTGCTGTACCGGCGGGCTTCGGCCCGCCGGACCCGCCCGCACTCCCTCCGGACCCGCTGTATTGCGGGCATCCCGCCCGCGTCCCGGCGCGCGGCCGCGACAGGGCGCCCCGTATGAGACAGCGTCATGAAGGGTATTTTTCGGGAAAGTTGCGCGTATGGGCGTTTCGCCTGTCAAAACCTACGAAAGCCGTCTACGCTGACGACCGTCAGTGATCAACCCATCACGGGTTGTAGTGACATGAAAAAGGAGAGGTAATGCGCAAGTTCCAGAAGGCCGCTGTCGTCGTGGCCATGCTCGGCAGCGTCGGTTTCATCGGTGCCGGTGCGGCCCAGGCCCACGGTGGCGACGACGGGCTGAAGGTCGACAGCAAGCAGAGCCAGACCTGCACGGGTCAGGTCGACACTCAGCAGGGCCTCATCAACATCCAGGACCTGGGTGTTGCCGCCAACATCCTGGGCGTGGGCAACCCGGTCGGCAAGGCGACCTCGGTCACCTGCCCCTCCACCCTCAGCTTCGGCTGACGATCACCGATCCGGTGATCTAGGCAGGTCTCGGGGCTCGGACATCTGGTTCGAGCCCCGAGCCGGGTCGGCCCGTCGGCCGGTCCAGTCGTTCGGAGCGACTCTGCCGCCGAGGGCGGAGGGTCGACCGTATAAGGGAACAAGGTAGATGCTCACTACGAAGAAGCTCGCGGCAACAGCGGCAGCCGGAATCCTGGGCAGCTTCGCCCTGATCGGGTTCGGCGCCGCCCAGGCCTTCGCCCACGACGGCGTCTCCGGCAGGTGCGCCGACGACGGGAACAACGCAATCCGCTGCGTGCAGTCGCAGCACTGTTCGGGCGGCGGACACGTCGACTGCAGCAGCACCATCATCATCAAGCGCAAGAGTTCCTGACGTACGGCCGGGGCGGCCGAGGCGCCCTTGTTCACGTCGGCATCCGCCGCTCAGGCCTGACCGCGCAGCGAAGATCGGCCGGGACCCCAACGGGTCCCGGCCGTCGTCGTGCGGCCGCCTTCCGGCCTCCGGGCGCCGCCACGCACGTACAGGAACCGCACGGTCGACCTGTTGGTGGAGACCCGTTCGGGTTCCGACAAGTCCCCATCGGGGCGCGAGTGGAAGCCGTCCCTCGAAATGCACTGTCAGGGCAAGTGGCGCGACGCGGGCTCGCAGTTCCGTCGCCCCGGCGGCAACGGCGAGTCGGCCGCCCCGCAGACGGATCTCCGCGGGGCGGCCGTCGTGCGGGTGCCGGCTTGATCCATGACGTCCGCGAAGCGGCGGCCGGCTGCCCGGTTCCGAGGGTCCGCGCTGACGGACGGGCCCCCGGCGCGGGCGCCGCGGGGCCGACCGGACGCTCCCGGGGTCGACGCGTGCCGGCCGGCGCCCCCTTCGCCCGGCAAGGCGCCCTCCCCGCGCAGGGAGCGACGCGCATCCGGACATGAAAGAGCCCCTCACGCGCTTTTGCAGGTGAGAGGCTGTGTGCGCCCCCGGCAGGACTCGAACCTGCGGCCAAGCGCTTAGAAGGCGCCTGCTCTATCCACTGAGCTACGGGGGCCTGGTGTGGTGGCCTCTGTCGTGGTGCCCGGTGCGGGCTGATCCGTGACGTCGCCGGGGACAAGGATAGGGCTCCCAGGTCCATGTCCCTGCTGCTTCGCCTCCGTGGCTCGGTGTGGAGGTTCGGTGAAGCGGTCTGATAATCGCAGGCAGGTACGAATCGTGCACCGCTTTTGACGCCTCGCGCACCGGGTGTTGTGCACTCGTTATGCCTGGCCTGTGCCCTCGTCCCAGTGATCCCTTCCGTCCCGGATGTTCTGTCGGCACGCGAGCATGCTCATATGCTTCAGAATTCCCTCAAAATTGGGCATTCTTCACATGTGGTGACCTTGGACGTACGGCCTCAGCTGCTCGACGCACTCTCCGCCCTGCGCGACCGTGTCGCCGCCGCGCGCTTCCCACTCCCGGTCCCGGGGGCGCCACGCGCGCGCGCCAACCGCGACGAACTGCTCGCCCAGCTCGACGACTACCTGGTGCCCCGGCTGCGCGACCCCGGGGCGCCCCTGCTCGCCGTCATCGGGGGATCCACCGGTGCCGGGAAGTCCACCCTCGTCAACTCCCTCGTCGGACGGCGGGTCAGCGAGGCCGGGGTGCTGCGCCCGACCACCCGCACCCCGGTGCTGGTGTGTCACCCCGAGGACCACCACTGGTTCAGCGGCATGCGGGTGCTGCCCGGCCTCGCACGCGTGTGGGCGCCCCGGCACGACCCCGGCGACGACCTCACCGCCCCCGACGACACGCCGCGCGCGCTGCGCATCGAGACCGTCGAGACGCTGCCCCCCGGCCTGGCCCTGCTGGACGCCCCCGACGTCGACTCGCTGGTCGCCGACAACCGCGTCCTGGCCGCCGAGTTGCTCTGCGCCGCCGACATCTGGGTCATGGTCACCACGGCCGCCCGGTACGCCGACGCCGTCCCCTGGCACCTGCTGCGCACCGCCAAGGACTACGACGCGACCCTGGTGACGGTGCTGGACCGGGTGCCGCACCAGGTCGTCTCCGAGGTCTCCCGGCAGTACGGTGCGCTGCTCGCCAAGGCCGGGCTCGGCGACGTACCGCGCTTCACCGTGCCCGAGCTGCCCGAGTCCGCCTGGGGCGGCGGGCTGCTGCCCGCCACCGCCGTGGCCCCGCTGCGGGCCTGGCTCGCCCACCAGGCGCAGGACCCCGCCGCCCGGCAGCACACCACGGCCCGCACGGCCCACGGCCTGCTGGACTCGCTCAAGTCGAGGATGCCCGAGCTGGCCGGCGCCGCCGCCGCGCAGTACTCGGCCGCGCTGCGGCTCACCTCGGCCGTCGACAGCGCCTACGACGGCGAGTACGCGCGTGTGCGGGGCCGGCTGCAGGCGGGGGCGGTGCTCGCCGGGGACGCCCTGAAGCGGTGGCGGGCCTACCCGCTGGACTGCACCGCCGGGGAACTGCTCGACGCGCTCGTGGAGAGCCTGGGCGCCCTGCTGCTGTGCGCCGTCACCGCCGCCGACGAACGCGTCGACGACGCCTGGCGGCGCGAACCGGCCGCCGCCGCCCCCGGACTCGCCGACCGCGCCCCCTCGGTGGAGAGCTCCGAGCACCGCATCGGGCTGGCCGTACGGCGCTGGCGGCGCGAGCTGGAGGAGTACGCCGAGGACGAGGTCCGCGAGCTGGACCGGAGCGTCGCCCCGGATCCCGAGGTCGTCGCCGCGCTGGCCGCCACCGGGCTGCTGGGCGGCCGCCGGGGGCGGTCCGCGGGGGAGGGGCTCGCCGAGCGGATCGGCGCCCACGGCGCGCTGCGGCTGCGCGACCGCGCGGGACGGCTGCTCGCCGACTACCTGGACCGCGTGATGCACGTGGAGCGGGAACGCCGGCTGGGCCCGCTCGACGCCCTGGAGGTGCAGCCGGAACCCCAGGCGGAACTCATCGCCGCGCTGTCCGTACTGCTGAAGGAGAGGTGACCGGTGACCGCCGTCACTGATCAGGACCAAACGGAACACACCGCCCGCATGGAGGGCACGGTCGCCGTGGAGGGACAGGGCATCGGGGACGACGACACCGAGCGAGGCTCGTCGGGTCCGCAGCAGGGCCCTCCGGGCCCGGAGCAAGGTCCTTCGAATCCGGGGCATCAGGGGCACCCGGGGCAGGCCTCTACGGGTCTGGAGCATGGCTCTCCGGGCCTGGAGCAGGGTCCTTCGGGTCCGGGGCACGGCTCTACGGGGCCGGAACCCGGGCCGTCCGCTCCGGAGCGGGGCCTGCCCGGTTCGGTTCGCGGTCCGTCCCGCCCGGAGCGGGGTCTGTCCGGTTCGGCGCGGACCGGGGAGCCCGGGGCGCCCGACGGCGCCGTGCGTCCGGCGAGTGCTGGAGGTCATGTGGGGCAGTCGGGGCCGGTGAGGCCGGTGGGACCGGTGGGATCCGGCGGCGCCCGGAGTGCCGGGGGCTCGCGCGGTTCCGAAGGTTCGCGTGGATCCGAAGGTTCGCGTGGATCCGACGGTTCGCGTGGATCCGGAGGTACGCGCGGTTCCGGCGGCCCGGGCAGCGGCGGGGCGGATCGCACCCGTAGGGCCGCGATCGCGCGGGACGCGGCCGCGCCGGGCGACGCGACGGCGCGGACCGGCCACGGCCGTGCGCCGACGACACCCGAGGACCGCCACGTGCGCGTACAGGGCGGTGAGCAGCACGCACGTGTACGGGACGGCGGCGACGGATCAGGACGCGTGCGGGACGGCGACGGCTCGGGACGTACGCGGGACGGCGACGGGCACACGCGCCTGCCGGACGATCGGCGCCCCCCGCGCGTGCGGGACGATCGGCGCCCCCCGCGCGTGCGGGACGACGGGCACGAGCGTGGGAGCGAGCACGGGTATGGGCTTGGGCACGGGTACGGGCTCGGGCACGGGCGGGTGCGCGACGACGACGGCCACGCGCGCGTGCCGGACGACGGGCGTCCCGCGCGTACGCACGGCGGTGACGCCCCGAGCCGTAGGGAGTCCGCGCCCCGCGGGGAGTACGAAGCCCGCAGGGAGTCCGGGGCCCGCGGGCGATCCGAAGCCCGTGGGGACTCCGGGGCCCGCAGGGAATCCGAAGCCCGCGGTGAGTCCGGATTCCGTACGGAGTCCGAGAGCCGTGCGGAGTCCGAGAGCCGTGCGGAGTCCGACGGGGCCTGGGACGACGGGTTGATCGCGCGCCGCGTCACCGAGCCCGGCATCACCGACCCCGTACCCGCCGAGCCCCGCGTCACCCGGTCGATGCCCGCGCCGCCCCTCGCGTACGACGGGCCGCTGCGCTCGCGGCTGGACGCGCTGCGCGAGCTGGTCGGCCTCTCCCGCACCCGGCTGGACAACCGCACCCTCGCCGAGGCGGGCCGCGTCCTCGACGAGGCGGCGGCCCGGCGGCGGCTGTCCGGGCAGCACACCGTCATCGCCATCGCGGGCGCGACCGGCAGCGGCAAGTCGCAGCTGTTCAACGCCCTGGCCGGAGTGGCCATCTCGGAGACCGGCGTGCGCCGTCCGACCACCGCCGCGCCCATCGCGTGTAGCTGGAGCGACGGCGCGGCCGGCCTGATCGACCGGCTCGGCATCCCGGGCCGACTGCGCAGGCGGCCGGTGCAGAGCCCGGACGCCGACCCGCAGTTGCGCGGCCTGGTCCTGGTGGACCTTCCCGACCACGACTCGGCCGCCGTGCAGCACCGCGAGCACGTGGACCGCATCCTCGGGCTCGTCGACGCGGTGATCTGGGTAGTCGATCCGGAGAAGTACGCCGACGCCGTCCTGCACGAGCGTTACCTGCGGCCCCTGTCCGGCCACGCGGAGGTCATGTTCGTCGTCCTCAACCAGGTGGACCGGCTGCCCGGCGAGGCCGCCGACCAGGTCCTCGACGACCTGCGCCGACTGCTCGACGAGGACGGGATCGCCCTCGGGGAGCACGGCGAGCCGGGCGCGACCGTGCTCGCGCTGTCCGCGCTCACCGGCGACGGCGTCCCCGAACTGCGGGAGGCACTGGGTCAGTTCGTCGCCGAGCGCGGGGCCGCGGCCCGCCGGGTCTCGGCCGACGTGGACGCGGCGGCGGACCGGCTGCGGCCCGTCTACGCCACGCGGCGACGGGTCGGCCTGAGCGAGGAGGCGCGCGAGGAGTTCGCGGCCCGGCTCGCGGACGCGGTGGGCGCCGTCGCGGCGGGCGAGGCGGCCGAACGCGCCTGGCTGCGCAACGCGGGCCGGGCCTGCGGGACCCCCTGGCTGCGGCTGTGGCGGTGGTACCAGGACCGGCGCGAACCTCCTACGGGCCGGCTGCCGGTGCGGGCCCAGCCGGACGAGGAGGCGACCGCGCGGCAGCGTGTCGAGCAGGCGGTGCGCACGGTGGCCGAACGGGCCTCGGCCGGTCTGCCGGCGCCGTGGGCGCAGGCGATCCGGGAGGCCGCGGTGCGCGGCGCCCAGGGGCTGCCCGAGGCGCTGGACGAACTGGCGGCGCGGGCCGGGCTGCCGCCGGGCCGGCCGCCGCGGCCGGGCTGGTGGCCGGCCGCGGTCCTGGCCCAGGCCTCCATGACGATCCTCCAGGTCGTCGGCGGCCTGTGGCTGGTCGGTCAGATCGCCGGGGTGCTGGCGCCGAACCTGTGGGTGCCGGTGCTGCTGATGATCGCCGGCATCGTCGGCGGGCCGATCGTGGAGTGGAGCTGCCGGATCGCGGCGCGCGGACCGGCGCGGCGGTACGGGCAGGAGGCGGAGCGGCGGTTGCGGGAGGCGGCGGCGGGATGCGGCCGGGCCAGGGTCCTGGACCCGGTGGCGGCGGAACTGCTGCGCTACCGGGAGGTGAGGGAGCAGTACGCGCGGGTGACAGGGGCCCGGTGAGGGGACGGACCCTCGACGCGGGCCACCGGAACGCGGCCGCCGCGGTGAGGGGACGAGCCGGCCCGGACCCCGGACCCCGGACTTTGGACCCCGGACCCCGGAACGGAGCCGCGGTGAGAGCCCGGATCCTCGGTGCGGACGGCGGCCCTCACCCTTCCGGGTGAGGGAGTTGTCCACAGGCGGGCGGCGGTCCACAGCGCTCGGCGGGCCCGGCCCGACGGAGGCAGTCTGGCTCCGCGGCGATCGCGACGGACGCGGTCGGCGCGGCAGACGCAGCCGTACGGGACGGGCCCGTACGCGTGCCCGCCCGGACCGGACGGCCGGGCGAGGGAGGGGTTCTCCGATGAACGAGACGATGATCTGCGCGGTGGGCAACGTGGCGACCCAGCCGATGTACCGGGACCCGGAGTCGGGCGCGTCGGCGCGGTTCCGGCTGGCGGTCACCGCGCGCTACTGGGACCGTGAGAAGAACGCCTGGACGGACGGCCACACCAACTTCTTCACGGTGTGGGCCAACCGGCAGCTCGCCGCGAACGCCATGGCCTCGCTGAACGTGGGCGATCCCGTCGTGGTGCAGGGCCGGTTGAAGGTCCGCTCGGAGAGCCGTGACGGCAACACCAGGGCCTGGGCGGACATCGACGCCGTGGCCATCGGCCATGACCTGTCCCGCGGCACGGCCGCCTTCCGTCGCACCAGCAGGCAGGAGTCCGGTGCGGCCACCGGGCCGGCCCGGTCCGCCCCGGAAGCGGAGCCGGCCCCCGCACAGCCCGAACCGCGGTGGGAGACCCCGGCCGCCCGGCCGGCCCCCGAGCCCGCGCCCCGACAGCACCGCGAACCGGCCGCGGTGACGTGACGTCGGCCTCCGGCCAGGCACTTGATCCGGCAGTCGGTCGGGCACCTGATCGGCAGCCGGCCCAACAGCCGACCGGCGACCGGTCCGGCGATCGGCCCTGACCACCGGCCTGACGACCGGTCCGGCGATCGGCCCTGACCACCGGCCTGACGACCGGTCCGGCGATCGGCTGACGACCGGTCCGGCGACCGGCCCGGTGATCGGCACTGTCTGCGCCCAGGCAACGCCCCCGCCGCCGCGAGCAGGCCTTATCGACAAATCCACCGCTGCTGCCCCGGTCGGGATAACGATTCCGATTCGGATCAGCTGTCTGACGATCTGACAGTAAACCGTGGTGCGCTAGATCCTTAGGATGCCGACGTGGCTTTCTGAGCTCGGAGATTCTGCTGGTGGGACCGCACCCCCACGACAACGGGTCCTGCTCGAAGGGGAATTCTGTGTGTGCTTCGTACTCTGCGCCGTCCGTGCGCGGGAGAGGGGCGGCCCGTCTGGCCGCCGTGTCCCTGACGTCCGGACTCGTCGCCGCCGGTGTGCTGACCGCCGCCGGTCCGGCCGCCGCCGACGGGCAGGCGCAGAGCCAGAGCGGGGCCACCGCGACCATGGGGGGCCTGAAGACGTACGGCGCCGCGGTCGTCCATGACGTGAGCGGCGACCGCCAGGTCTCCGCCGGTCTGTTCGAGATGTCCGTGGACGGCGGCGGCATGCTGCAGACGTACTGCGTCGACCTGGGCACCCCCGCGCAGAAGGACGCCAAGTACTACGAGACCCCCTGGAGCGGCACGTCGCTCGGCGTGAACAAGAACGCCGGGAAGATCCGCTGGATCCTGCAGAACTCCTACCCGCAGGTGAACGACCTGGCGGAACTGGCGGCCAAGGCGGGGGTCAAGGGCCTCACCGAACAGGACGCGGCGGCCGGCACCCAGGTGGCCATCTGGCGCTATTCCGACGGCGCGCACGTCGACGCCGTCGACCCGGAGGCCGAGAAGCTCGCCGACTACCTCCAGCACAGCGCCCGCGGCCTCGCCGAGCCCAAGGCCTCGCTGACGCTCGACCCGCCCGCCGTCTCCGGCCTGCCGGGCCGGAGACTCGGCCCGGTGACGGTCCACACCAACGCCGGCGGCGTGACGGTGCTGCCGCCGGCCGACACCGCCGTCGGCGTCCGGATCGTCGACAAGAAGGGCAAGCCGGTCACCTCCGCCAAGGACGGCAGCAGCCTGTACTTCGACGTCCCCAAGGGTGACGGAACCGACGAGTCCCACGCCTCGGGCGCCGCGGGCGGCTCGGTCGAGCTGACCGTCCAGGCCTCCACGATCGTCCCGGTCGGCCGCGCCTTCACCTCCGACAGCCGCAGCCAGACGCAGATCCTGGCCGGCTCCAGCGAGTCGACGGTCTCCGCGACGGCCGACGCCACCTGGGCAGACAAGGGCGCGATACCCGCCCTGTCCGCGGCCAAGGACTGCGCCAAGGGCGGCCTGGACATCCAGGTGGCCAACAAGGGCGACGAGCCGTTCACCTTCGAACTGATGGGCGCCGAGCACAGCATCCCCGCCCGCACCTCGAAGACGGTCACGGTCCCGCTCCAGGAGGACCAGGCCTACGACTTCACCGTCACGGCCCCGGACGGCTACGCCCAGCGCTTCACCGGCGTCCTGGACTGCCGGACCCAGAGCAGCGAGATCGGCACGAAGACCCAGCTCCTCAGCGCCCCCACCCCGGTCACGGCGGGCGGCGCCGCCCCCGGCACCGACCTCGCCGAGACCGGCGGCACCGACAGCACCCCGCTGATCGCCGCCACCGGCCTCAGCCTCCTGGTGCTCGGCGCCACGGCGCTGAGCATCGTCCGCAAGAGGAAGACGCCCCAGGACTGACGGCACCGGCACGACCGACAGGACCGATCAGCCCCGTGTGCCCCGAGTGCGGCCGGCCGCTCCGGTCCGGCGGCCTCGCGCTCTTCCGGCGTCAGGAGGACGGCAGCCGAGCCTGCCGCTCCCTGTGGAGCTGCGCCGACCGCCACCTCTGGTGGCACTGGACCGACCGCCCGGACGACTCGCTGGAACCCTGCCCGACGCCACAGCTCTTCCGCCCCGCTCCACCAGAGCGCCCCACCGGTGACCGACGGTAACGACCACACGTACCCACGGCCACCGATCCGCCCACCCCACCGGCCCACACGCCCGCTGGTTTCCATCCAAGGGTGGCGGTCAGGCAAGATGGGGTGTATCTGCCCACTGCCAGATTCAAGCTGCCGGACGGTTTCTCTTGGCTGAGTTCATTTACACCATGCGCAAGGCGCGCAAGGCGCACGGCGACAAGGTGATCCTCGACGACGTCACCCTGAACTTCCTTCCGGGTGCCAAGATCGGCGTCGTCGGCCCGAACGGTGCCGGTAAGTCGACCGTGCTGAAGATCATGGCGGGGCTGGAACAGCCCTCCAACGGTGACGCGTTCCTGTCGCCCGGTTACAGCGTCGGCATCCTGCTCCAGGAGCCCCCGCTCAACGAGGAGAAGACGGTCCTGGAGAACGTCCAGGAGGGCGTCGCCGAGATCAAGGGCAAGCTCGACCGGTTCAACGAGATCGCCGAGCTCATGGCGACCGACTACTCGGACGCGCTGCTCGACGAGATGGGCAAGCTCCAGGAGGAGCTGGACCACTCCAACGCCTGGGACCTCGACGCCCAGCTGGAGCAGGCCATGGACGCCCTGGGCTGCCCGCCCGGCGACTGGCCCGTCACCAACCTCTCCGGTGGTGAGCGCCGCCGCGTCGCGCTGTGCAAGCTGCTGCTGGAGCAGCCCGACCTGCTGCTCCTCGACGAGCCCACCAACCACCTCGACGCCGAGTCGGTGAACTGGCTGGAGCAGCACCTCGCCAAGTACGACGGCACCGTCGTGGCCATCACCCACGACCGGTACTTCCTGGACAACGTCGCCGAGTGGATCCTCGAGCTCGACCGCGGCCGCGCCTACCCGTACGAGGGCAACTACTCCACGTACCTGGACACCAAGGCGACCCGCCTCAAGGTCGAGGGCCAGAAGGACGCCAAGCGGCAGAAGCGGCTCAAGGAAGAGCTGGAGTGGGTCCGCTCCAACGCCAAGGGGCGCCAGGCCAAGTCCAAGGCCCGTCTGGCCCGCTACGAGGAGATGGCCGCCGAGGCCGACAAGATGCGGAAGCTGGACTTCGAGGAGATCCAGATCCCGCCGGGCCCGCGCCTGGGCAACGTGGTCGTCGAGGTGAACGACCTGCACAAGGGCTTCGGCGAGAAGATCCTCGTCGACGGCCTGTCCTTCACCCTGCCGCGCAACGGCATCGTCGGCGTCATCGGCCCGAACGGCGCCGGCAAGACCACGCTGTTCAAGATGATCCAGGGCCTGGAGACGCCGGACAGCGGCGACATCAAGGTCGGCGAGACCGTCAAGATCTCCTACGTCGACCAGGGCCGCTCCAACATCGACCCCAAGAAGACGCTGTGGGAGGTCGTCTCCGACGGCCTCGACTACATCAACGTCGGCCAGGTCGAGATGCCGAGCCGTGCCTACGTCTCCGCCTTCGGCTTCAAGGGCCCCGACCAGCAGAAGCCGGCCGGCATCCTCTCCGGCGGCGAGCGCAACCGCCTCAACCTCGCGCTCACCCTCAAGCAGGGCGGCAACCTGCTGCTCCTCGACGAGCCGACCAACGACCTCGACGTCGAGACGCTCTCCTCGCTGGAGAACGCGCTGCTGGAGTTCCCGGGCTGTGCCGTGGTCGTCTCCCACGACCGCTGGTTCCTCGACCGGGTGGCGACGCACATCCTCGCCTACGAGGGCGACTCCAAGTGGTTCTGGTTCGAGGGCAACTTCGAGTCGTACGAGAAGAACAAGATCGAGCGGCTCGGCCCGGACGCCGCCCGTCCGCACCGCGCCACCTACAAGAAGCTGACCCGGGGCTGATCCAGCAGATGCGCCACACATACCGCTGCCCGCTGCGCTGGGCGGACATGGACGCGTACGGCCACGTCAACAACGTGGTGTTCCTCCGCTATCTGGAGGAGGCCCGTATCGACTTCCTGTTCCGCCCGGACAAGGAGTTCAAGCAGGGGTCCGTGGTGGCGCGCCACGAGATCGACTACAAGCGGCAGCTCGTCCACCGGCACGAGCCGGTGGACATCGAGCTGTGGGTGACGGAGGTCAAGGCGGCCTCCTTCACCCTCGGCTACGAGGTCAAGGACGGCGACACGGTCTACGTCCGCGCCTCGACGGTCATCGTGCCGTTCGACTTCGAGGCACAGCGGCCGCGCCGGATCACGGCGGAGGAACGCGAGTTCCTCGAGGAGTACACGGACGAGAACCAGGAGGAGGCCGTCGCCGCATGACGGTCCTCCACCTCGCCGACGACACGGAGGCGGCGGACCTCGCCGCCTTCCTCTCCCGGCTGCTGCACTACGACCGGGCCGCCGCCGTACGGTTGCAGGCGGCGGGCACGGCGCTCGCGGTGTTCGGACGGCCGGCTTCCTTCGAGGTGCTGGCGGTGCGCGCGGTACGGCTGGCCAAGCCGTACGAGGACGGGCTGGACGTCACCCTCGACGTGACCGTCTCGGCCGGCGACCTCCTGGAGTCGGTCGACGAGCCGGCGGCCACGGCCGCCGTCCCGGCCCCGGTGACCGGGCCGCCCTGGGCGGGCGTCCTGCCGCCGCGCGGCGGCTGGCGGGCCGAGCCGGGGCTGCCTCCGGCCGTCTCGCTGCGCGCGCTGCTGTCCGCCGCCGTCGCCGAGTTCCGCACCCGGACCCAGGAGCTGCCGCCCGAGCGGCACACCCGGGCCGAGCTCGACGGGATCGGGCGCGAGATCTGGTCCCGGACGGTCGGCCGGACCCGGCTGCCGGTGCGGGCAGTGCACGCGGCGCAGTCGCTGGGCTTCCTGCGCGCCCGGCCCCCGGCGGGCCCTGCGCGGGCGGGCGACGAGGACGGGATCGTGCTGTTCTCGTCCGGGGCCTGGCTGCGGCTGCGTACCCCTTACGGGTCCATCGCCGTACGGCAGGCGGGGCTCGGGACGCTGGACGTCAGCGTCCGCTGAGCCTTGGGGGCCGGCGGAATCTCCCGCGCTCCGGATCTTTGAGGCCTTCTCGGACCTCCGCGGCCTCCAAGGCCCCCGGACCTCCGCGCCTTCCCGGACCTCCGCGCCTTCCCGGACCTCCGCGCCCTCCCGGACCTCCGGGGCCTCCCGGACCTCCGGGGCCGCCTCGGTCCGCTGAGACCTCCGGGGACTCCCGGGACCTCCGGCATCTCCGGGTTCTCCCGGACCCCGCGCCCCGTGAGTTCGCTCACCGCCCGCCGATCTTGCCCGGCGGTCTTGCCGGGCGGTCAGTCCCGTTCGCTGTCGTCCGGGCGTACCGCGATGTGGTCCGGTTCCAGTTCCAGCGCCACCCGGTCGCGCATGCCGAGGGCCTTCGTGTACTCGGCGGGCAGCTGGAGGCGGCCGGCCCGGTCCAGCATGGCGTACTCACGGCTGACCACCAGCTCGTCGCCGGTGGTCGCGTCCACCTCGCTGCGGCGCAGCACCTCCGTGGAGGTGCGGCCGTCGCGGATGGCGACCGTGCGGCGGACCTCGGTGGCCACCGCCTGGTCGTGGGTGACGATGACGATGGTGGTGCCCAGGCGTTCGTTGGCGGTGCGGAAGGCGGCGAAGATCTGTTCGCCGGTGTGGGAGTCGAGCTCGCCGGTGGGTTCGTCGGCGAGCAGCACGGCCGGGTCGTTGGCGAGGGCCACCGCGATCGCCACCCGCTGCTGCTGGCCGCCGGACATCTGGTGCGAACGCCGGTCGCGGCAGTCGGCGACCTCCAGCATCTCCAGCAGTTCCAGGGCCCGTTCCGCCTTCGCGCGCCGGGTGCCGCCGCGGCCGCCGGCCAGCTGCATGGGCAGGGCGACGTTCTGCGCGGCGGTCAGGTAGGGCAGCAGGTTGCGGGACGTCTGCTGCCAGACGAAGCCGACGACCTCACGGCGGTAGCGGAGGCGGTCCTTCGCGGTCATGGCGAGCAGATCGTGGTCGGCGACCCGGGCAGCGCCGGCCGTGGGCGTGTCCAGGCCGGCCAGGATGTTCATGAGGGTGGACTTGCCGCTCCCGGAGGCGCCGACGAGCGCCAGCAGCTCGCCCCGGCGCACCAGGAGGTCGAGGCCCTGCAGGGCCTGCACCTCCACGCCGTCGGCGGTGAAGATGCGGACCAGGCGGTCGCAGCTGATCAGGGCGTCGTGGCCGTAGGCGGGCCGGGTCTGGTCCTCGGTGGCGCGCCGCGCCAGGTCGGCGAGGGTGGTGTTCGTCGTCATCGGGCGGCTCCCTCTGCACGGCGGCTGGGGCGGTCAGGGCGTGTCGCCGGAGTCCCGCCGTCCGCCCCGGGGGCGCGGCGGGCGGGACGTTCGCGAGACGCCCCAGGGCGGTCATGGGTGCCGCGGCGGCGGTCGGACGGCTCGTGGGGGCGGCTGGGCGGCTCGTTGGGGCTCATCGGTCGCCTCGTCGGGCGTCTCGTCGCGGGCCCCCGCCCGCGGTTTCGCGGCCGCTCATCGCGCGTCCCCCGCCCTCAGTTCCCGTACCGAGCCCTTGCGGCCCGTCCACCAGGCCTGGGCGACGGCGATGCCCACCGCCAGCAGCAGGACCGCGGCCGCGGGCAGGGCCAGGGACAGCGGGTCGGTCCGCAGCGCGTGGCGGCCGGCGGTGGCCGCCGCCGTGGGCAGCGCGATGGCGGTCAGGTCGATGCCGGGGGACAGCAGCCGGATGGTCGCCCAGCCGGTCAGCGCGCCGCCCGCCGCGGCGAGCAGCGCCTGCGGGAGGGACTCCAGTACGAGCAGGCGCCGGCCCTGGGCGCGGGTGAGGCCCATGGTGCGCAGACGGGCCAGCAGCGCGGCGCGCTCGGGCGCGGCGCGCAGCAGGGCGAGGAGCAGGGCGAGGACGGCGTAGCCGGTGCCCGCCGCGACCGCCGCGGTGTAGATGTGCTCGGCGCCGGACTGCAGGGGCGAGTCGACGTACCGGGCGCGTTCCTCGGACCGCAGCTGGACGGCGGCCGACGCGCCGGCCGCCCGGCGGAGCGCCGCCGCGTCCAGGTGGTCGCCCGTCACCAGCAGTGTGCTCGGGTGGGCGGCCCGGCCGCCCAGCCCGGCCCGGTCCACGACCAGGAAGTCGGCGCCGGGCACGGCCGGCGTCCGGTCACGGACGACGGCGATCCGTACGGTGACCGTGTCGCCGTCGCCCAGACGGACCGGGAAGGGTCCGGTGCCGTAGGCGGCGACGACCGACGGGGAGGCCAGCGCGGGCAGCGGCGTCCCGCGGCCGGCCGGGCGCCGCAGGCCCTGCGCCGGGAAGGCGCCGAGGCCGGTGCGGCCGGCCAGCGCCGCGTAGTCGGCGGGGGCGACGCCGGCCACGGTCAGCTGGGTGAGGTTCGGTCCGGCCTTGGCCTGGTAGTCGACGCTCGCCTCGGTCACCGCCCGCACCCCGGGCGTCCGGCGGACCTGCCCGGCCAGCCCGGCGGGCAGTTCGTCGGCGGCCTGGACGCGGGCGTCGGCGCCCACGGCGAGCAGGGCGGTGTGGTCGCGGGCCTCGGCCACCCCGCTCAGGACGGAGCCGCCGAAGGCGGCGGTGGTGAGCGCGGTCAGCAGCGCCAGCAGGGGCAGCACCGCCGAGACGGAGCCGCGACCCGCCCGGGCCAGCGACAGGTGGCCCACCGGCCCGCGCAGCCGGCCGGCCGGGCGCATCAGCCAGCGCAGCGGCAGCGGGTACAGCCGCACCAGCAGCAGCGCGGCGATCACCCCCACCAGCACCGGCGCCAGCGACACCAGCTGGTCGCCCGAAGCGCCCGAAGCGGTGGAGGCGCCCGAGTCGTCGGAGACGCCGCGCCGCCGCAGCGCCTCCACCGCCCCGGCCGCGATCACCAGCAGCGTCAGCTCGGCGACCGTACGCCGCCGGGAGGGGCGCCGGCCGACGGCGTCCTCGCGCGGGGCGTGCAGGCGCACCGTGCGGTGCGCGAGCGCGGCGCGCAGGGGGAGCGCGGCGCAGCCGACGGCGGTGACCGCCGCGGCGGCCGCCACCGACCGGGCGACGCGGCCGTCGGGGACGGCGAGCAGGGCCGTGCCGAGACCGAGCGCCCCGGCGGGCACGGCGACGACCGCCGTCTCCGCCAGGAGCTGGCCGGCCAGGCCGCGCAGGGAGGCGCCGCGGGCGCGCAGCAGGGCGAGCTCGGCGCGGCGGCGGTCGGCGGCGAGTCCGCCGGCCATCAGCAGGACGACGACGGCGACCGTCGCGCCGCCGACGGCGGCGACCGACACCAGCGGGCCCACTCCCGAGCGCAGGCGGTCGTAGGAGCCGAACACGTCGTCGAGGGAGGTGCTCACCTGCGTCGCCGGATCGGCGACGGTGCGGACCCGGCCGAGGGCGGGGCCGGACTCCAGGGAGGCGACGGCGGACTTCAGCCGCCCCAGGTCGTGGGCGTGCAGACCGTGGGTGTCGGGGGCCACCTGCCAGTAGCGCACCGGCCGGCCGTCGGTGCCCAGCAGGGCCGGGGCCGCCTCGGGCGCGAGCAGCAGCGCGCCGAGCCAGTACTTCGGCGGTTCGGGCTCGGGCGAGTTGATCTGGACCAGCGCCGGGGTGCGCAGCAGCGGGGTGGCCGCCCAGTACGCGCCGTCGGGCTCGCGCGGGGCGAGCAGGCCCGTGACGCGGACGGTGAGCGCCGGGCCGGAGGACGCGGTGGGCACATGGATGACCGAGCCCACCTCGATGTGCAGGCTCCTGGCCGTCGCCTCGGAGACGGCGGCCTCCACGGTGGAGGTGCGGGCCGTGACGGCGCCCCGGGCCCTGGGCAGCCGGCCGGCGCGTACGGAGGAGTGCTCGGTCAGGCCGCTCGGCGCGAACAGGGTCACCTTCGCGGGCAGTCCGCTGGGCCTGGGGATCCAGGGGTCGAAGACGGCCAGGCTGTTGCTGGTCATCACGCCGTGCGCGGACTGGGCGGGGTCGACGGCCAGCGGGCGGGGGACGGCGGCGAGGACGCCGGTGTACTGGCGGCCCAGGGCGGGTGGGAGCAACGCCTGCTCCTGCTCCCGCGGCGGGAGCTGGACGTCGGGCGCGGGCGCCACCGCGGTGAGGACGCCGCGGGCCTGGCCCGCCTGGGCGACGGCCCGTGCCAGCCCGGCGTCCTCGTACCGGTCCAGGGCGCGCGGCAGCGCCGCGGCCAGGCACGCGGTCAGGGCGACCAGCACGGCCAGGGCGGTCGCGGCGCCCGGTGCGGTGCGCAGCCGGACGCGGACCCAGGAGGGGACGACGGTGTTCACCTCACTCACCTCCGCGGTCTCGAAGGGACACCGCCGGTTCGGCGCGGCGCAGGGTCAGCGCCGCGGTGACGAGCAGCGGCCCGGCGGCGACGGCGGCCAGCAGCACGGCCACCCGGGTGAGGGGCAGGTCGACCAGCACCGTCGGCACGGGTTTGGTGGCCTGCCCGGTCAGCACGATCAGCGGGATCACCGCCCGGGCCAGCACGGTGCCCAGGGCGGCCCCGGCCGCCAGCGCCACGGCGACCAGGACGCCCTGCTCGGCGGCGAGCATCCTCGCCAGCCGGCGGCGCGGTGCGCCCAGGGCCCGCAGTACGGCGAACTCGGCGTCCCGCTCGCGCAGCGCCCCGGTGGCGTTCACCGCGAATCCGAGGGCGGCCAGGAGCGCCGCGACCACGGCCGCGGCGGTGAACGCGGCGGCCGGTCCGGCGCCGAACGGGTCGTCGCGCAGCCCGGCGGCGATCTCGTCGCGGACGACGACCTGCGCGGGATCGACGTCGGGCAGCGCCCGCAGCGCCGTCGCCACGTCCGCCGCGTGGTGCGCGTCGGTGCTCAGCCACCATTCGGTGGGCGCGACGCCGACGCCGTAGCGGGTCTCCAGCAGCCGGTTCACCGACCGCAGGTCCAGCAGGAGCCCGCCGCCGTCGTGCGCCGCGTCCACGGAGTCGCCCGGGGCGGCGCCGTGCGCGGTGGTGGGCAGCGCCCGTACCGCGGCGGCGATCCGCACCGGCACGTTCTGGCCGGCGAACACCACGTCGACGCGCTGGCCGGGGCGGGCGCCGGCCGCGGTGAGGAAGCCGTCGGTCGCCAGGGCCGTGACCTCCGGCCGCGCGGGCTGGGCGGCCTGCAGCCGCACGCTCACCGAGCCGCCCGAGCCCGTCGGTCCGGCCTGCTGGTGGGGCACGTAGCCGGTGCCGTAGGCGAGGGTCAGCGGGCCGGTCGAGGTCACCTCGGGCCGGGTCGGCACGGCGCGGGGGTCGGCGACGGAGGCCGCCCCGCCGCCGGCCGAGGCCGCGGTCCAGGAGGCCGGCAGCGTCAGCCGCAGCGCCGTCCGGCCGGGGGCGGTGGCCTCGACGCGGGACACGGTCAGGCGGTGCTGCCGGGCCCGGTCGACGGGCTGGGGCACGTCCAGTTCGAGGCCGGTGAGGATGAGCGGCCGCGCGGTGGCGGGCAGGCCCAGGTCCAGGGTGTGGGGGCGGCCGTCGGCGGCCAGCGTGCCGAGCGGCATGCGGTACGGGACGCCGTCCGCGTCCTCGACGCCGGCGGCCACGCCGACGGGGCCGCCGGCGCCGCCCGTGGAGCGCAGGGCCGCCGTCAGCCTCAGCCCGGTCGTGCCCGCGGGGATCCTCGCCCCCGCCGTCGCGCCCCGGGGGGTGAGCTTCGCCAGCAGCGGGCGCGCCGGCCCGGCGGCCAGGTCGTCGCGCATCAGCACGGTGCCGGCGGCGTGCGCGGTGTCCAGCGCGATCACCGTCGCGGTGCGGTCGCCGGACAGGGCGAGCGTGGTGCGGGCGGCGGGCGCGGCGGAGCGTACGTGGCCGAGGGCCGCGTACCGGTCGGTGCGGCCCAGCTCGCCGTCCCCGGCGGCGAGCACCCGCACCGGCGCGCCGGCCAGGAAGTCGGCCTGGTCGTCCTGCGAACGGTGCTGGGAGGCGCCCTGGCCGATGGCCAGCATGCCCAGCGCGACGGCGAGCACCAGCAGCAGCACCGCGCCCGCGCCGCGGTTCGGGCGGCGGCTGAACTGCCAGCCCGCCAGTGCCGTCGCGAGCCCGCGTCCGCCGGCCGCGCGCCGCTCGGCCAGCCGGGCCGCCGGCGGCAGCAGGCGCAGCGTCAGCACGGTCCCGGCCAGCAGGGTCAGCGCGGGCGCGGTGACCAGCAGCGGGTCGATGCCGAGCGTCCCCGTGCGGTCGCCGCCGACCGCGCCGGAGGGCTGCCGGTCCAGCTGCCAGTACGCGACGGCGGCCACCGCCAGCAGGCCCACGTCCGCGCCCGCGCGAAGCGGCGCGGGCAGCGCGCGGGCGCGTCGCACGACCGTGAACGACGACGTCAGCGCCGGCAGGGTCACCGCGAGCGCGCAGCCCAGGGCCACGGCGGCGGCCACCAGCCACACCCCGGGCCCGCCGGTCGCCGGCACGTCCGGGTGCAGCCCGATCCGGGCCAGGGCGCCCCGCCCGGCCAGCAGCCGGGTCAGCGGCCCGGCCAGCAGCGGCGCGCACAGCAGGGCGGGCACGGCGAGCAGCAGCGCCTCGGCGGCGGCCAGGCCCGCGATCCGGGCCCGCGATCCGCCGCGCGCCCGGAGCAGCCTGGTCTCGCCGGCGCGTTCGCTGCTCAGCAGCCGGGCCACCAGCAGCAGCGCGTACCCGGCGAGCAGCGTCAGCTGGAGGGCGGCGACCAGCAGCGTCGAGCGGGCGACGAGCAGGGAGCGTTCGATCCGGTCGAGGGTGTCCGGCAGCGAGGTCGTCACCTCGGGCGTGCCGTCCGTCGCGGCGGCCTCGCGCAGGGCGGCGGCGCCCGCCCCGACCGCGTCGCGCAGCGCGCCGATCCGCCCGGTGGTCAGCGTCGAGAAGTCCGCCGACGCCTGCCATCCGGTCGGTCCCGCGCTCACCCTGTCCCCGGCGAGGACGCCAGGGGCGGCCAGCAGCGGGCCGTACATGGTGAAGCCGACCTTGCGGATGCCGCGCCCGCCGAGGTCGTCCAGCCGCCAGTACGGGGCGTCCGTGTGGGCGGGGCGGTACAGGCCGGTGATCCGTACGGAGACCCGCGGGCCGCCGAGGCGGTCGGCGAGGGTCAGCCGGGCGCCGGTCTTCAGGCCGAGGCGCCGGGCCGCGGCCTGGGGCAGCGCGGCCTCCAGGTCGCCGCTCGCCGTCGCCCGGGGCGCGCGCCCGGTGACGAGGCGCACCTGCCCGGCGTCCAGGGCGGCGAAGTAGGTCAGGTCCGGGTCGCCCGACCGCTCGGCCGCGGGCTGCAGCGAGCGGGGGAGGGCGTAGGGGCCGGAACGCGCCAGGGAGCGCACGGTCACGGGCATCCCGTCGAAGGCGGCGCGGGCCCGCTCGCGTACGGCGGCGTCGACGGCCGGGCGGTCCTCGGGGGACACCTCGCTCTGCACGAGGAGGGTCGCGTCGGCGGCGCTGCGGGAGTCGCGCAGGGAGTGGCGCAGCGCGGCGTCGCCGATCGCGCCGGAGTACGCGGCGAACGTCGCCAGCACCGCCGTGGTCAGCAGGACCGTGAGCAGCGCGGCGGCGAGCAGCAGCCGGTGCGCACGCGCTCGCGACAGGATGAACCCCGTGAACCCCGCCACCCGGCTCCCCCCGTGGTTGTCCAGACCTCCGGGTGATGTTGTCAGAGCGAACGGGCCGCTAGAAAGCGCTTCTTTACCGAACTTGACCGGATCGTGACCGAAATCCGGCACCGGGTGACCGGAATGCGGGACTCAGCTTTCGGCCACCCCGGGGCTCAGTCCGGGGTGTTGATCATGGAGGCGGCGGCGTACGTCAGGTAGTTCCACAGCGTCCGCTCCTGCTCCTCGGGCAGGGCCAGGTCGTCGACGGCCGCCCGCATGTGCCGCAGCCACGCGTCGTGCGCCGCCCGGTCCACCTTGAACGGCACGTGGCGCATGCGCAGCCGCGGGTGGCCGCGCCGCTCGCCGTACGTCGACGGGCCGCCCCAGTACTGCATCAGGAACAGCCTGAGCCGCTCCTCGGCGGGACCCAGGTCCTCCTCCGGGTACATGGCCCGCAGCTCCGGATCGCCGGCGACCCCCTCGTAGAACCGGTGGACGAGCCGGCGGAAGGTCTCCTCCCCGCCGACCTGCTCGTAGAACGTCTGCTCCGGAAGCGTGCCGCGCCGAATCTCGGTCACGTCTGGTTGCCTCACAATGTCGTGCCGTCCGCCCCGAGGCTGCCTGGCCGGGGGTCCCCGGGGCCGTCCCCCGGGAATTGCAGTGCCCGTCCATGGTCTCAGACGGCGGACGTGGGACTCGCGGCCCACGACCGCCCCGGCACGGCCCGGGCCGTCGGTGCTCGCCTCGCGGCCGGTCGCGCCGCACAGTGGAGTCATGGGCGCGCATGCCGACGGCAGGGACGACAAGGACGAGGCCGGCCTCGCCGAGCGGGCGCGGGCCGCGCTGGTGCGGGAGATCGAGGCGAGCGGGGCGTGGGCGGCCGACCCCATGTGGCGGAAGGTGTTCGAACAGGTGCCGCGGCACCTGTTCGTGCCGTACTACTACGTCACCGTCGCCGGCGGCTACGAACGGCGCTGGGGCGAGAGCCCGGACCCCGTGGCGCGCGAACGCTGGCTGCGCGGCGCCTACGAGGACGCCCCGCTGGCCACTCGGCTGCGTGACGGGGAACTGGTCTCCTCCAGCAGCCAGCCCTCGTTGATGGCCCGGATGCTGGCCGAGCTGGGGGTGCGGGACGGCGACCGGGTCCTGGAGATCGGCGCCGGCACCGGCTACAACGCCGCCCTGCTCGCCCGCCGGCTCGGCGACGACGCCCTCGTCACCAGCGTCGACCTGGAACCGGAGATCACCGAGGCGGCCCGCCGGCACCTCGCGGCGGCCGGGTACCGTCCCGTCGTCGTCACCGGCGACGGCGCGCGGGGCGTTCCCGAACGCGCCCCCTTCGACCGGATCGTCGCCACCTGCGGACTGTCCACCGTCCCGCGCGCCTGGCTCGCCCAGAGTTCCCCGGGCGGGCGGATCCTCGTCCCGATCGCCACCGGCCTGGCCGCTCTGACCGTGCGGGACGCCTCGTACGCGGAGGGTCCCTTCCTGAACACCCCGGCCTACTTCGTGCCGCTGCGCGGCGGAGGCGGGACCGAGGCGCCGCTCCCGCGGTTGGACGGGCTGCCCGCGCGGGCCCGCGAGGACGAGCTGTTCCGCTTCCTGCTGGCCCTGACCCGCGGCCGGACGGACCCGCGCGAGGACTACGACCTGTGGGAGCGCGAGGGACGCCCGGAACGCGAGCGCTACGGCATCACCGTGAGCGGCGAACGCGCGTGGGCGTGGCTGGACGACCCGGAGGGGCCGAACGCCTGGCCCCTCCCGGACCGGGCCTGACCGGCGGCGGCCGTCAGCCGCGCCGGACCCTCGTCGTCGCCGCCGTCACCGCCGTCCGGCACGCCGGACGGCGGATCGGCCGGTGCGCCCAGGTGCCGGATCGTGATCGGCCGCCGTGCTCAGCCGCGCCGGACCGTGATCGTCGTCCACGCGCCGACGTGCACCCGGTCGCCGTCCTGGAGCGGCACCGGCACGAAGGGCTGGATGGGCTCCTCGGAGCCGTTGACCGTCGTGCCGTTGGTCGAGTTCTGGTCGACCACGGCCCAGGTGCCGTCGGGCTGCTGCACCAGCACCGCGTGCTGGTGCGAGACGCCCGGGTCCTCCGGCGGCACCGACAGGTCGATGTCGGGGGTGTCGCCGGTGGAGTGCCGGCGGCGGCCGATGGTGACCTGGTTGCCGCTGAGCGTGCGCTGCTGCTCGGGCGAGTACGCGGGCAGGTTCAGCCCCGCGGCCTCGGGACCCGAGCGGTGCATCATCGCCATGAAGTACTCGCGGTCGGGACCGATCGTCGCCGTCCACGTCGCCGGCTGCTGGGGTTGCTGCGGGAAGGCGGAGCCGGGCGGGGCCTGCGTGGCGCCGGGCTGCGGGTAGCCGTAGCCGCCGCCCTGACCAGCGCCGGGACCGCCGTGGCCACCGGGACCGGGGCCGCCCGGGCCCGTGGACGACGGCGGGGAGATCACCCAGTCGTCGTCACCGCCGCCGAAGGAAGGCCCGCCGGGCTGCGGCCGGTTCGTCTCCTGCCGGAACGGGGGCGGGGCCTGGGGACCCGGCTGGCCCGGCTGGTGGAACGCCTGCGGCGCACCGGGGCCGCCCTGGCCGCCGGGTCCGCCGAACCCGCCGGGGCCGCCGTGCGGGTTCTGTCCGTGCGGGTTGGGCGGACCGGGCGGCGGCGGGGCCGGCCGCGACGGGTCGGGGCCGAAACCGGAGGGACCGGGGGGCGGGCCGGGAGGACCGCCGAAGGGGCCGGGGCCGGGGCCGCCGGGGCGTCCCTGCGGGTCGGCGCCGAACGGCGGGATCGGCTCGGCGGGCCGGTTCACCTGGGACGGCCGGGAGCCCTGGTAGTCGAAGGAGTCGCCGCCGCCGAAGGACGGGCCGGGCGCCTGCGGGAAGCGCGGACCCGGGCCGGGAGCGCCACCGGGGCCACCAGGACCACCCGAGCCGGGCCCCTGCGGGCGCGGCGGCGCGGCCGGGGTGTACGAGGTGGCCGTGTTGGTCAGGAAGTTCCAGCGGCACTCCTCGCAGAACGGCGCGCCGCCCTCGCGGGGCGTGCGGCACTGCGGGCACAGCTCGGGCTGGGAACCGGGACCGGCGCCCGGGTGCGGACGGCCGCCGGGCGCCCCGGGACCGCCGAAGCCACCGGGTCCACCGGGACCGCCTGGGCCGCCCGGACCGGGCGCGGGCGGGAAGCCGTAGCCGCCGACCGGGGGCGGCGGGGGCGGGGGCGGTACGGCACCGGCCATGCGGTGACCGCAGACCTCGCACCAGTCGTCGGAACCCGACTGGTGTCCGTTCGGGCAGGTCGGCATGTCGGCGCTTCCCCCTCTCCCTCTCCGGCCGCCAGGGCCGGATTTCTCCCACCCCGAGGGGCCGGGCTCGCTGTCCGACGCGGTCGCCCGCGTCACTCCTGGGTCACTTCTTTACACGAACAGTCTTTGTGGACCGGGTCTCGAGAGTCATCTCGTCGGCCTCCGCGACCTTCGCCTTCAGTCGCACAGTACCTGTCGCCGCGTCGACCACGTCCACCACCTTCGAAAGCAGTTTCGCAGTATCGGCGTTCCCCGAGGCGCCGGCGAGCTGTACCGCACGACCCAGTTTGGCCGTCGCTCCGTCGAGATCGCCCGCTTTGCGCAGATCGATGCCCTGTTGGATGACCTGGGCCAGTTCGGCCTGGCCGGTGTAGTGCGCGACCTGCGGATTGATCGAGGTGGAGGCGACCACGTCGTCGGTCCACACGGCCCGTACGAGCCCCTGCGCCCCGAGGTTCTGTACCGGTCCGTCCGGTTGCGGAACCACCAGCGACACCCGGGCGGCCAGCATCTCGCGGCCCACGTTCGCGGCCGGGACCTCGACGCACAGGTGGTAGTCGCGGGACTCGTCGCCCCAGGAGCCGGTGGGGTAGTCCCCGGCACGCGGTCCGGCTTCGGTGCGGCGGCCGGTCAACTCCTCGACCGTCGGCGCGACTTGCTTGACGAACCTGATGGCGGTGCCGACCGGCGTCCACACCCGCAGGGCGACGTCGGCGACCTCCTTGCCCATCGCCGTCTCCATCATGTGCGTGAAGTCGGCGGCCAGCGCCGCCGGATCGGCGACGATGTCGGCGGTGCCGAGCAGCGCCGAGGCGATCCCTGTGACTTCTTTCACTTCCCAGTCGGTGCCCACGCCCCGTGCGTCACAGGTGAAGCGGCTCGCGCACTCCTTCAGCGTCCGCTGCAGGTCCTCGGGCGACTCGTGCTCGTTGCGGCCGTCGGTGAGCAGGATGCCGTGCCGGATGGCGACGTCCGCCGAGGACAACAGCCGGTCGGCCAGCCGCAGCCAGGTGCCGATGGCCGTGCCGCCGCCCGCGCTCAGCCGGCGCAGCGCCTGCTTGGCCTGGTCGCGGGTGGCGGCGTCGGCGACCGCCAGCCGGCCGCCGCCCGGATAGACCTCGGTCGCCACGTGCGTGCCGCCGATCACCGCGAAGTGCACCCCGTCGCGCAGGGTGTCGATCGCGGCGGCCGTCGCCTCGCGGGCGTTGCGCATCTTGGCCGGCGGGTAGTCCATCGAGCCCGAGCAGTCGACCATGACCGCCACCGCCGCGGACGGCGTCTGCCCGGACGCGTACAGGTGCGGCGCGCCGACCGCGTTCCCGATCGTGCCGCCGCCGGTCGCCGTCACCGTGACGATGGCGTTGACCTCCCGGCCGCCCTCCGGCAGGTACTCGTTCTGGTACAGGTCCACCGAGAACCGCGGCGCGCTGGACTTCGAGAAATTGGCCATGCCTTCCCAGATCCCCCCTCCAGGTCCCCGCCGAGCGGGGATGACATCTGTGCGCGGGCCGGTCCCCTCCGGCCGTCGGAGCCTCCCCGTGGTGCGGCCCGCCGGACTCCCCTCGCCGGCGGGCGCGAACGACCCTCAGGCCGATCCTGCCCCCTGCGGAGGGAGGGGGAACGGCACGAGCGCCACTGTTACGTTGTCGTGGCCCCCGCCGTCCAGGGCGTGGCCGACCAGCACCCCGGCGCCGTGCAGCGGACGTGCCGCCGCGTCCGGGGGCAGCACCTGGGCCATCTCCTCGGCGGACTCGGCGTAGTTCCACAGGCCGTCCGTGCACACCACGACGACACCGGGCCGGTCCGGCTTGAACGACGCCGTGTGCGGCTCCAGTTCGTACGCGTCCGCGCCGAGCCAGCCGGTGATCGCGTGGGCGCGCTCGTCGGCGTACGCCTCCGCCTCGCTCATCAGGCCCGCCGCGACCATCTGCGCGGCCCAGGAGTCGTCCTCGGTGAGCCGGGCGGCGGGGACGGCGCGGTCGGCCGGCACCCAGTAGGCGCGGCTGTCGCCGACCCAGCCGACGACCAGGAGCTCGCCGGTGACCACCGCGCCGACCAGCGTGCAGGCCGGCGCGTTCTGGTGCGGGGAGTGCTCGCGGGCCCCGGCGGGCTCCTCGGCCAGCGCGTCGACGGCCCGCGCGGCGGCGACGATCGCCTCGTGCATGGCCTGCTGCGGATGGGTTCCCCGGGGCAGCGCGGCCAGCAGGGAGTCGGTCGCCGTCCGGGACGCGGCGAGCGAGGCCTCGTCGGGGCGGGTCGCGGAGGACACGCCGTCGCAGACGATCGCCACCGAGACGGGCGTGCCGTCGGGCAGCGCGGTGCGGCCGAGCGCGAACGCGTCCTCGTTGCGGTGGTGGCGCAGACCGCGGTCGCTGATCGCGGCCACCGGGCCCGACTCCTGCTCCATGTGGTCGCGTTCGCGCGGCTGGGCGTGCCCGCAGTTCTCGCAGTAGCCGTCGCTGTCGACCCGGCCGGCACGGCACGCCACGCACACCGCGGCGCCCGGCTGCGGGGCGGCGGCCGCCGCGGTCTGCCGAGGGTCCGGCGCCTGGGCCGGGTCCGGTGCCTGCAACGGATACTCCTCGGGCTCCGCCGGACGGTCGAAACGCACACCCGGGCCCTGCGGGGCCGCCGGCTGCGGGTCCGGGACCTGCGTCTGCGGCTGTGCGTGCGGCTGTGACGGTGGTGCCGGCTGCGGCTGCGGCTGCGGTGCCGACGCGTGCGGCTGCGGTCCGGGTGCGGCCTGTTGCTGAGCGGGGGGCGTACGGGGGAGCGGCTGCGGCCGTCCCGCGCCCTGCGCGGCGCCCTCGGCGGGCGCGGCCGGGCGCGGCACCGAGCCGTGGCCCATCGTCAGCGTCGGCGTGTCGTGCGACGGCGCGGCGACCGTGGACAGGTCGTATCCGCAGGCGCCGCAGAACCGGTCGTCCGACTCCAGCGGCTCCGCGCAGCTGGGGCAGTTCGACAGGGCGGCCTGCTGGGGCATCTGCGACATCAACTACACCCACGTCCGGGGGCGGTAACGATTGGCACGTTCCACCAGGTCGATCCTCTCCTTGCCGCCGGGCGCCAGCCGGGCCAGCGTGCGGTACGAACGCTCCAGTCCGAAGCGGAGGCCCCGCTCGTCCAGCTCGCTGCCGAGCAGCACCCGCCGGGAGGCCGCCTCGACGGCTCCTCCCCCGGAGAGTATCCAGTCCAGCGCGCAGCCGAGGACCTCCGCCGACAACAGCTCGCGCCGCGCGGGGTCCAGACCGTACGCACGCAGCGCCTCCACCTGCCCGGCGGCGGCCATCAGGTCCTCCGCGAACGGCGTGTCGGAGGCGAGCGCCGTGCGGTGCCGCAGCCGCGCCCGTACGGCCGCCACACGTGCCGCCGTGTAGTGGATGGAGGCCTCCGGCACCGACTCCAGGGTCCGCACCGCGCCGCGCCGGTCACCGCCGGCCAGCCGGACCCGGGCCAGGCCGAAGGCGGCGCTGACATGGCTCGGGTCGGTCTTCCACACCAGGCGGTAGTACTCGGCGGCGTTGTCGAGCTGCCCGAGGACCTCCGCGCACAGGCCGAGCGCCAGCTTGGGGGCGATCTCGCCCGGGAAGGCGTCGTAGAGCGCGTCGAAGGCGAGGGCCGCCTCCTCGTGGTCGCCGGTGACCAGGGAGACCACGCCCCGGTACCAGACGACCCGCCAGTCGTCGGGGTGCCGCTCCTCCAGCGCGCGCAGCGCCTGGAGCGCGGTGCCCGGCTCGCCGGTCTCCAGCCGGGCGCGGACCTGGCGCAGGTGCGTCTCGGTCGACTGCGCGGGCGCGGCGGCCAGCGCGTTGATCAGCTCGGCCGGCGCGGATGTCAGCAGGCCCGCGAGGAAACCCGCGTTGGGGTCGGCGGGGTCGACGTGCGGGACGGGCAGGGCCAGGGCGGCGGCCGGGGCGTCGACCGCCTTGACGAGAACGGGACCCCCTGGAACAGCGGAACTCCCCGGCCCGCCCGGGAAACCGGGACCTCCCGGTCCACCGGGAAGACCGGAACCCACCGACCCGCCCGCAGGACCGGAACCCGCCGGCACCGCGGCCACGCCCGGAGCACCCGGTGCTCCCGGCATCCCCGGCGCTCCCGAGGCGCCCACCGTGCCCGAGACCCCCGAACCCACCGCGCCCAAAGCATCCGCGCCCCCCGCCGGCACCGCGCCGGACGGCGCCGAGGCCCCCCGGGCACGCGCCGGCCGCGACCCCAGCCGCGACACGTCCCCCGCCAGCGGCGGGAACAACTCGCTGTCGGTGACCCGCAGTTCCGGGCCGAACAGTGTCGACAGGGCGGGCCGCGCCTGGCCCGTCTGCAGGGACACGACCTCCCGCAGCACACCCGTCAGCTGCTCGGCCATCTCCTGCGCGGAGGCGAACCTGCGGGCCGGGTCCGGGTCGGTGGCCCGCACCAGCAGGCGGTAGAACGACTCGTAGCGGCGGAAGACCTCGATGGTGTCCGGGTCCGGCAGGCAGTCCGCGTAGACGTTCGTGTAGCCCTGGAAGTCGAAGGTGAGGACGGCGAGCGTACGGCCCACCGTGTACAGGTCGCTGGCCACCGACGGGCTGGTCTCCGCGACCTCCGGCGCCTGGTAGCCGACGGTGCCGTAGATCGCCGACTCGTCGTCGTCCATCCGGCGCACCGCGCCCATGTCGATCAGCTTGAGCTGGTCCTCGGTCTGGATCGCGTTGTCGACCTTGAAGTCGCAGTACAGCAGGTTGCGGCTGTGCAGGTGGCCGAGCGCCTCCAGCGCCTCGATGCCGTACGCGCACGCCTGCTCCACCGGCAGCGGATCACGCCTGCCGTCCGGTGTGCGACGGGAGTTGGCGATCTCCTTCAGCGACTTGCCGCCGACGTACTCCATGACGATGTAGCCGTCGAGGGAGCCGGTGCGCTGGTCGAGGTGCTCCACGAAGTTGTAGATCCGCACGATGTTGGCGTGCTCGATCTCCGCGAGGAAGCGCCGCTCGGAGATCGCCGCCGCCATCGCGTCCTGGTCGCCGGTGTCCAGCAGGCCCTTGAGCACCACCCACCGGTCGGACACCGCCCGGTCCACCGCCAGGTAGACCCAGCCCAGCCCGCCGTGCGCGAGGCAGCCCACGACCTCGTACTGCCCGTGCACGATGTCGCCGGCGCGCAGCTTGGGCACGAACGAGTACGGGTGGCCGCACTTGGTGCAGAAGCCCTCGGTGCGCCCCGGCCGCTCGCCGCGGGCCCGGCCGACCGGCGCCCCGCAGTCCGAGCGCGAGCAGAACCGCTTGCGCTCGGGCACCTCCGGGTCCTCCAGCACCACCGAGTGCGGGTCGGGCCGCGGCACCTGCGGTACCCGCACCAGCCCCGCGCCCAGCCGGCCGCGCGCCGAGGAGCCCGCCGTGGAGCCGGAGCTGCGCACCGACACCGAACGGCTGGTGGACCTGCCCGACAGGGAGCGGGTGAGCCGCCCCGACACCGAGCGGCGCGACCGCGACGACTGCGACGACGTACGCGAGCTGCCGCCGGTGCGCGCGCTGGAGCGGGAGCCCGAGCCGCCCGCCTCCCCGCCGCCGGTGACCCCGGTGGGCGGCGAGGCGACCAGGCCCTGCCCGAGCTCCCCGCCGTGCCCGTGCGGGGAGGACCCCGAGGCCGAGACCACCGGGGCCAGACCGCAGGTGTCGCAGTACAGCTCGCCGCCGCCGACGTCCTCGTACGCGCCGTCGCAGTCCGGCCGCTGACAGGTCTGCCCCGCCCGACTCATGACTCCCCCCCACCGTCTTCGTCCCGGGGCCCGCCCTGGCGCGGCACCCGCGCGGCGCCGAGCAGTTCGGCCGCCGCCCGCTGGTAGCGCAGCACGGCCTGCTCGGCCACCCGCAGGTCGCAGGGCGCGCTCCACAGCATGCGGCGCGCCGCGTCGTACCGCTCGACCAGCAGCGGGTCCTCCGCCAGGCCGTGCCGGGCCACCTTCGCCTTGTAGGCGTCCAGCCGGCCGCGCAGCTCGGCGCGGACCGCCAGCGGAGCGGTCACCGCTGTCAACGACTCGCGGGCGCGCAGCAGTTCGTCCTCCGCCTTCTGCTCGAGCGACTCCAGCAGCGGCGACAGCCGGTGCCACTGGGCCTGCCTGCGATACTCGGCGGCCGTCGCCAGCTGCTCCTGCAGCGCGGTCGGCGGGCCGCTGACCACCGGCACCTCCGTGGCGGCGATCTTCGCCAGCACCTCGCCGCGCGCGGTGCGCGCCTCGGCCAGCGTGCGGTCCGCGCGGGAGAGCAGGTCGCGCAGCTTGATCAGGCGCTGCTCGGCGTCCTGGCGCACCCCGAGCACCGCGTCGATCTCCCGGCGCACCTCCTCCAGGGCCCGCGCCTCACGGTCGTAGACCGTGGTGTCGGGCCGGCCGCCGCCCGGCGCCGAACTGCCCTGTGCCGGGACCCAGAAGGCGAGCGGGTCGGAGACCACCTGCTCGCGCAGGCCGGTCAGGGTGCGCGTGATGCGCTCCAGGTCGTCGCCGGCCGGGTGCTCGCCGGGGCGGACGCCCACCGAGTGCGCGAGCCGCCGGGTGCGCTGCAGCTCCGCGGCGAGCAGATCGATCCGGGCGGGCAGCGCCGACCACACCGCGTCGGCGGCGACCACCATGTCCAGACCGGCCGCGTACAGCTCGTTCATCCGGTCCACCAGGGCGGCCAGCGTGAAGCTGTGGCTGAGCCGGGCGGCGCCCTCGGCGTGCGGCGCGCCCGTGGCGGCGTCGGCGACGGTCACCGACTCGCCGCGCAGCAGCCCGGTCAGCTCCACCAGGTCCTCGTGGCTGGACCAGCGGCGGCGGGCGCGGATCTCACGGGCGGTGCGCAGCGCGCCCGTGTACGCGTCGAAGTACGCCCACAGCAGCGTTATCGACGCCTCCGTCGCCGCCCAGCGTTCCCGGGTGACGCCGGTGAGCTGGGCGCCCTCCAGCAGCCTGCGGCCCGCGTGGTCCTGCAGGGCGAGGAGCGAGGTCTCGATCGCCTCGTGCTCCGCGCCGAGCCGCGCCAGCGCACGGTCCACCTCGTCCCGGTCGAGCACCGGCCCGGCGGGGTCCGTGCCGCCCATCGATCACCTCTCGCTGCTCTCGGAGTTCCGTCGCTCGTACGCCGGCCGCGGGACGCGTCACCGGTAGACCGGCGTCGGCGGCGTCGCGGACGGGCTGTTCTCGCCCAGCGTGGAGGAGAGCCAGTCGTCGTACGCCTTCTTCCAGCCCCCGTCCCTGCGGTACTGGTCCAGTATTCGGTTGACCTGGCGTACCAGGTCGTCGGCGCCCAGCTTCATCGCCACGCCGTAGTACTCCTTGGTGAAGGTGCCGCCCTTGAGCTGCACCGTCGGGTCCTGCGCGGCCAGGCTCGCGGCGAGCGCGCCGTCGGTCACCACCGCGTCCGCCTCGCCCAGTTGCAGCCGCACCAGGCAGTCCAGCTGGTTGGGGACGGTGGCGGAGATGTCGGTGGAGGCCGGCAGCGTGCCGTCGCGCTTGCCGGCGCCGAGGTGGTCGTAGGCCGTGGAGCCGGTCGCCGAGCAGACCCGCTCGCCCGCCAGCGACGCGCCGTAGCCCGTGATCTTCGACGTCCTCGGGGCGAGGACCTGCTGGCCGGTCAGGAAGTACGGCGCGGAGAACGCCACCTGGCCGAGCCGGTCGCAGGTGATGGTCATGGTGCGCACCACCATGTCGACCCGGCCGCTCCTGATCGCGGGGATGCGCTCGTTGGTGGGGATGGCCCGGAACTGGACCTTGTCGCCGTCGCCGAGGATGTCCTTCGCGATGCGGTGCGCGAGGTCGATGTCGAAACCCTCCAGCGCGCCGGAGGAGTTGTTCGGGTTGCGGTAGCCCCAGCGGTAGCTGTTCTGGTCGACGCCGACCGAGAGGTAGCCGCGCTTCCTGATGGCCTCGACGGTGGGGCCGTCGGCGGCGGACGGGGACAGGCTGCGGTTCTGGGCGTCGCCGTCCGTGCAGTCGCCGGCCCTGGCCTGCAGGCCCTGCGCCGTTCCCGGGCCGCTCGTCGCGGGGGCGGCGCCGGGCGACTGGGTGCGCGGCAGCAGCAGGACGAACGCCAGCGCCAGTGCGCACAGGGCCGCCATCGCCCCTACGCCGCCCCAGCCCCGCAGACCGGCCCGCAGTCGTCGTACGCGCATGCTCACGCCTCCTTCCACCCTGGTCATGCCCCCTCTCACCGGTACTCCGACAGCCTGCGTCCGATGCCGAGCAGGGCGCCGGCCGCGCCGGCGACCGCCAGCGCGGCGGAGCCGGCCGGCAGGCCGGTCATGGCGCTGCGCCCGTCCTGGGCGGCCTCCTCGAACTCGGCGGTCTCATGGGTGAGCGCCTTGGCCAGCGAGGCGTCGACGTTGTCGAAGCACTCGCCCGTCGAACGGTCCTTCGCGGTGGTGCCGATGACCCGGTCGCGGGCCTGCTGGTAGTCGCCGGAGTCGTTGGCCTGCCGGGCCTCGGCGTGCCGGGACACCCAGGCCTTCATCGACCGGTCGGCCACGCGCACCGGATCGCGGCCCGCCGCGTCGTCGGCGAGGGCGCCGGCCTGGTCGAGGGTCTTGCCGAGGGCGCCGATCTCCTGGTCGTAGGCCCAGTCGTAGGCGTCCATGACCGTGCCGTCGGGCAGCGTCTTGGTCTCCGCGCCGCGGCTGACCAGGGTGAGGTTCTCGTCGCTGCGGGCCTTCAGGGAGGCGATCCGGGCGTCGTGCAGCACGTTCAGCGAGCGCACGCCGTGTGCGTAGGAGCCGTCGAGACCCGCGCGGGCGACACTGTGGCCGACGACCAGCCAGACGAGGACGACGGCGCAGGCGGCGGTGGCGGCGACCAGGCCGTGGTTCAGCACCCGGTTGGTGCGCCGGTAGTCGCGGTGCTGGGCCCAGGCGAGGGCGGCCAGGGCGAGGACGCCGAGGGCGATCGCCGCCCATGGGTAGGGGGTCGCGTCCGCGTAGTCGGAGCGCAGCCGCTGGTTCTCCTTCTGGTACAGGTCCTCGGCGGCCGGCAGCATCTCGTTCTGCATCGTGGTGTTGGCGGCCCGCAGGTAGGCGCCGCCGACCGGGAAGCCCTGGCGGTTGTTGGCGCGGGCGGACTCGACCAGGCCCTTGTAGCGGGGCAGCAGCTCGTTGAGCTTGGTGATGGTGGCCGCGGAGGGGGAGTCCGGGGCGGAGTTGGCGGCGGCGGTGACGAGTCCCGCGGCGGCGGTGCGCACGTCCGCCTCGTAGCGCTCGCGGGTGGCGCCGGTCTCCTGGAGTCCGGCCAGGTAGCCGCTGGAGGCCATGGTGTTGGCGTCGGCGAGCGAGCGGTAGATGTCGGCGGCGCCGGAGCTGAGGGGCTGGCTGCTGTGCAGCACGTCGTCGGCGGCGCTCGCCCGGTCTGTCGTCTGCCAGGCGGTGACGGCGCCGAACGCGATGACGAGCAGGGCCAGTACGGCGCCGATGGCGCGCAGCCGGCCCGGTTCGGTGACGGCGGCGGCCCGCAGCCGGTCCACGCCCTCGGCGAACGCGGTGCGGCGGGCGGGCGACGGGGCGGGGGCGGCGGCTCGGGGCGGCGCGGCGGCGGGCGGACCCGGCTGCGACGGTACGGCCGGCGTCGGGGGCAGGGCGCGGCTCGGCGGCGCCGCGCTGCCGTTCGGCGAGTGTGTCACTGCCGACCTCCCCCTGGTCATCCGTCGCCGCAAGTATCCCTGTCGGCACCGACATCCGCACCGGCTTCACTCGATCTTGATCCGATCGCAGCGCGGCCGCCGGGCTCGCCGGTCCCGCGCCGGCGCGGTGTGCGCGACGTCGTGTGCCGCACCACCCCCTGCCCATGTACACGGCCCGTGCGTCGGTTCGGTTCCACCGGGGACCGGTCCGGCCGACCGGAACGGTCGTTGACCTTGCCGGATGACCCGACGAACGAGTGTTCCCGACGACTTCGCCGTGCCCCGGGAACTCACCGCCGACGGCTTCCGTCTGGAACCCCTGGAACCGCGGCACGACGAGTCCGACCACGAGGCGTGGTCGTCGAGCATCGAGCACATCCGCGCCACCCCCGGCTTCCGCGAACGGCGGTGGCCGCCGGCGGACGGCATGAGCCTCGCGGACGACCTGCGCGACCTGACGGAGCACGCCGACGACTTCGCCGCGCGCTTCGGCTTCACCTCCACCGTGCTCGGCGACGACGACCGGGTCGTCGGCTGCGTCCACATCCACCCCTCCCGCACGGACGAGGGCGTCGTGGACGTCCGCTCGTGGGTGCGCGCGGACCGCCGCGAGCTGGGCGGTCCGCTGCACGACGCCGTGGCGGCCTGGCCGGCCTCCTCCTGGCCCTTCGAACGGATCCCCGCTGACCGCCCGGCGGTCGCGGCTCACCCCTCGTAGTACGCCCGCACCCGCTCCTGGACCTCCGGGCCGGCCCCCACGTGGTCCAGCCCCAGCAGGGCCGCCCCGAGCACCGGGCGGGCCGTCACCACGCGCGGCACCGCGTTCGGGGCGCGCTCGGACAGCAGGCGGCGGATCCCGCCGTCGAGCAGGGGATGGCGGGCGGCCAGCACGCTGCCGCCCAGCAGGACCGGGGTCTTGTCGGCCAGCAGCTCCAGGCGGGTCAGGGCGACCGTCGCCATGGCCACCACCTCCTCGGCCAGCCGGTCCACGAGCGCGCGGGCGATCGGGTCGCCCTCGGCGGCCGTGCGGAACAGCACGGGCGTCAGCTCGTGGCGGCGGGCGAGCTCGACGTGTTCCAGGTGCAGTGCCTCGATCAGCGCGTACATGGAGCCGAGGCCGAAGTGGGCGGGCAGGGTGCGGGCCAGTGCCGTGGGCTCGCCGCGGCCGTCCTCGGCGCGGGCGGCGAAGTACAGGGCCTCCTCCGCCAGGCCCCAGCCGCCGCCCCAGTCGCCGGAGATCCTGCCGATCGCCGGGAAGCGGGCGGTGCGGCCGTCCGGGCGCATGCCGACGCAGTTGATGCCGGCCCCGCAGACCACCGCCACCCCGCGCGGCTCGGCCACCCCGGCCCGCAGGATCGCGAACGTGTCGTTGCGCACCTCCACCGTCGCGCCCCACGCGCGCGCGTGCAGGGCCGCCGCCAACTGCTCCTCCTCCACGGGGAGGTCGGCGTTGGCCAGACACGCCGACACATGCGTCACGGAGGTCGTCCCGGCCGCCGCGTAGGCCCGGCCGACCGCCTCTGCCAGCGTGTCCACCGCCGTCTCGACGCCCACGACGGGCGGCCGGAAGCCGCCGCCGCGGGCCGTGGCGAGGACGGTCCCGTCCGCCGCCACGACCGCGACGTCGGTCTTGCTGTTGCCCGCGTCGATGGCGAGGACACCGTCGGTCAGGCCCACGCGAGGTGCTCCCGGTTGTGCGCGACCAGCTGGTCGGTGAGGGTCTCGGCGTAGGCGTACTGCCCGATCAGGGGGTGGGCGAGCAGCGCCTTGAAGACCCGCTCCCGGCCGCCGCGCAGCGCCGCGTCCAGGGCCAGTACCTCGTATGCGGTCACGTTCGCCACCAGCCCCGCGTACAGCGGGTCCAGCGGGGCCACCGGCAGGGGGGCCGCGCCGCTCGCGCCCACGGCCGCCTGCACCTCGATCACCGCGTCGTCGGGCAGGAAGGGCAGCGTGCCCCGGTTGAGCGTGTTGACGACCTGGTACGGGCTGCCGCCTCCGCCCAGCAGGGCCGCGGCGAGGTCCACGGCGGCCTCCGAGTAGAAGGCGCCGCCGCGCTTGGCGAGCAGCGCGGGCTTCTCCGCCAGCTCCGGGTCGCCGTACATCGTCAGCAGCTCCCGCTCCATGGCGGCGACCTGCGCGGCCCGCGACGGGCCCTCGCGCAGCTCCTCGACGACCCGGTCGTGGGCGTAGTAGTAGCGCAGGTAGTAGGAGGGGACCACGCCGAGGCGGTCCAGGAGCGGGCGGGGCAGGTGCAGGTCCTCGGCGATCCGCTCGCCGTGCTCGGCGAGCAGCCGCGGCAGCGCGTCCTCGCCCTCGGGCCCGCCCAGGCGCACCCCGGTCTCCCAGGTGAGGTGGTTGAGGCCCACGTGGTCGAGGTGGACGTCGTGGGGCTCCACGCCCAGCATCGCCGCGAACTTGCGCTGGAAGCCGATCGCCACGTTGCACAGGCCGACCGCGCGGTGGCCGGCCTGGAGTAGGGCGCGCGTGACGATGCCGACCGGGTTGGTGAAGTCGATGATCCAGGCGTCCGGGTTGGTGCGGCGCACCCGCTCGGCGATGTCCAGGACGACGGGCACGGTGCGCAGCGCCTTGGCGAGGCCGCCGGCGCCGGTGGTCTCCTGGCCGACGCAGCCGCACTCCAGCGGCCATGTCTCGTCCTGCTGCCGGGCGGCCTGGCCGCCCACGCGCAGCTGGAGCAGCACCGCGTCGGCGCCGTCCACGCCGGCGTCCAGGTCGGCGGTGGTGGTGATCCGGCCGGGGTGGCCCTGCTTGGCGAAGATGCGCCGGGCGAGGCCGCCGACCAGCTCCAGCCGGTCGGCCGCCGGGTCGACCAGGACCAGTTCCTCGACCGGCAGGGTGTCCCTCAGGCGGGCGAAGCCGTCGATGAGTTCGGGGGTGTAGGTCGAACCGCCGCCGACCACGGTGAGTTTCACTGTTGTCTAACCCTTTACTCCGGTGAGCGTGACGCCCTCGACGAACGCCTTCTGGGCGAAGAAGAACACGAGGATCACGGGGGCCATGACCAGCACTGTGGCGGCCATGGTGAGGTTCCAGTCGGTGTGGTGGGCGCCCTTGAAGGACTCCAGGCCGTAGGACAGGGTCCAGGCGCCGGGGTTCTCCGAGGCGTAGATCTGCGGGCCGAAGTAGTCGTTCCAGGCGGAGAAGAACTGGAACAGGGCGATGGCCGCGATGCCCGGCTTCGCCATCGGCAGGACGACCCGGACGAGGGTGCGCAGCTCGCCGCAGCCGTCCACGCGGGCCGCGTCCAGGTACTCGTTGGGGATCGTCGTCAGGAACTGGCGCAGCAGGAAGATCGAGAACGCGTCGCCGAACGCCATCGGGATGATCAGCGGCCACAGCGTCCCGGACAGGCCGAGCTGTTTGGCCCAGAACAGGTACATCGGGATGACGACCACCTGCGGGGGCAGCATCATCATCGAGATCACCAGCATCAGCGACAGATTGCGGCCCCGGAAGCGGAACTTGGCCAGCGCGTACGCCACCGGGACCGAGGAGAGCACCGTCAGGACGGTGCCGCCGCCGGCGTAGAGCAGGGTGTTGCGCCACCAGGTGAGGAAGCCCGGCGTGTCGAACACCTTCCGGTAGTTGCCCCACTCCCAGGTGTGCGGGACCAGGTCGCGGCTGAGGGCCTGGCTGTCGCTCATCAGCGAGGTCAGCAGCACGAACACGAAGGGCAGCACGAAGAAGAGGGCGGCGGCCACGCCGAGCGAGTGCACCGCGATCCACTCCAGGGCGGCCCTGCGGCGGGCGGTGCGCTCGGCGGGCGAGGCGGGGGTCTCGATCGCGGCGGGCGGCCGGAGCACTTGGGTCATCGTCAGTCACCTGCCTGGATGAGACCGCCCCGGCGCCGCATCAGGAACGCGGTGAACACCATCGACAGGGCGAACAGGACCAGCGCGACCACACAGGCCGAGCCGTAGTCGAAGCGCTGGAAGCCGAGGTTGTACACGAGCTGGGGGAGGGTGAGGGTGGACTTGTCGGGATAGCCGGGCTCGAACTGGGTGCCGGCGCCCTGGATCACGCCGGAGGCGACCTTCCCGGCGACCAGCGGCTGCGTGTAGCACTGCATGGCCTGGATCACCCCGGTGACCACCGCGAACATCACGATCGGCGAGATGTTCGGCAGCGTGACGAAGCGGAACCGCTGCCGGCGCGAGGCGCCGTCCAGTTCGGCGGCCTCGTACTGCTCGGTGGGCACGTCGAGCAGCGCGGCCATGAAGATGACCATCAGGTCGCCGACGCCCCACAGGAAGAGCAGGGTCAGGGCCGGCTTGGACCAGGCGGGGTCGTTGAACCAGCCCGGCGCGGGCACGCCGACCTTGTCCAGCAGGGCGTTGACCGGTCCGGTGCCCGGGTTGAGCAGGAAGGCGAAGGCCATGGTCGCCGCGACCGGCGGGGCGAGGTAGGGCAGGTAGAACAGGGTGCGGAAGACGCCCGTACCCGTCTTGATCTTGGTGATCAGCAGGCCCACGCCCAGCCCGAAGACGACCCGCAGGGTGACCGTGACCAGCACCAGCCACAGCGTGTTGCGCAGCGCCGGCCAGAACAGCGGGTAGTGCTCGAAGACGTACCGCCAGTTCTTCGCGCCGCTCCACGTCGGCGGGTTGAAGCCGTCGTAGTGCATGAACGAGAAGTAGACGGTGGAGATCAGCGGGTACGCGAAGAAGACCGCGAAGCCGATCAGCCAGGGCGACATGAAGGCGAGAACCTTCAGCGCCGAGCGGCGGCGTTTGGACGCCAGGGTGACGGTGGTCATCGTGCGTCACTCCGCCTGCGCGATGTCCGTGTCGATCTGCGCGGCCGTCTTCTTCAGACCGGCCTCGAGATCCTTGGCCTTGCCGCTCTCGTAGTCGTAGCCGAACTGCTGGATCGTCACGAGGTACTGGCCGCCGTTGACGGAGGCGGGCGTGGTGGTCGAGTGCGGGTTCGCCGCGATGTCCAGGAACGTCTTGAAGCGCGGGTCGTACTTCAGCTTCGGCGACTTCAGCGCGGCGAGGGTGGAGGGCACGTTGTGGATGTCGTTGGCGAAGCCGACCACCGCGTCGGTGTCCGTGGTGATGTACTTGACGAACTCCCAGGCGGCGTTCTGCTTGCGGCTGGTGGCGGCGATGCCGGTGATGGTGCCGGTGATGTAGCCCTTGCCGTACTGGTCGGCCTGGTCGTCGGGGACGGGCAGCGGGGCGACGCCGATCTCGAAGCCCGGCTCGGCGTCCTCGGCCATGCCCAGGCGCCACTCGCCGTCGAGCTGCATGGCGACCTGGCCGGTGTGGAAGGGGTGCTTGGCGCCCCATTCGTCGCCGAGCGTGGCGCGGAACCTCTCCAGCTTCTGGAAGCCGCCGAGGTCGTCGACCAGCTTCTTCTGGAGGGTGAACGCCTTCTGGAAGGCGGGGTCCGTGGCGACCTTCGACTTGCCGTCGGCGCCGAAGTACGCCGGGGAGAACTGCGCGAGGTAGTGCTCGGTGGTGGTCTCCCAGCCGTGGTAGTCCGGCATGAACCCGAGCCGCTTGAAGCCGTCCCCGTCGGGGATCGTCAGCTTCTTGGCGTCCGCCTCCAGTTCGGACCAGGTCCTCGGCGGGTGCTTGATGCCCGCCTCGTCGAACGCCGTCTTGTTGTAGTAGAGCCCGTACGCGTCGCCCAGCAGCGGCGCGGCGCAGCGCTTGCCGTCGAACCGGGTGTACTCGTTCATCGCCTTCGGGAACGTCCGCTGCGGGTCGACCCCCGCCTTCTCGAAGAACGGGTCGAGGTCGACCAGCGCGCCCGAGGAGCAGAACTTGCCCACGTTGTTGGTGGTGAAGGACGAGATCACGTCCGGGGCCTTGTCGCCGCCGGTGCGCAGCGCCTGGTTCATCTTGTCGTCGGTCATGTTGCCGACGGCGTTGACGTGGATGTTGGGGTGCGCCTTCTCGAAACCGGCGATCAGCGACTTTACGGCCTTGACCTCGTTCGGCGCGCTCCAGGCGTGCCAGAAGTTGATCGTCGTCTCCTTGGAGGCGTCGTCGGTCGCGCCGGCGTTCGACTGGCCGGTGCAGGCGGTGGCGAGCAGCGCCATGGAGGCGCAGGCGGCGACGGAGAGGGCCGCTCTCCGTGACTTCCGGGACACTACGGGCATGGCTGGATCTCCCTGGGGCGGGCTCAGTGGACGTGCGGGGGGCTCGTTGGGGGGTCAGCGCGAGGTGTCGAAGACCTCGTCGCGGGTGGCGGCGAGCGCGCTCTCCAGCGCGCCGCGCAGTACGGGGTGGTCGCGGACGTCGCCGACCACCAGGCGGGGCCGGGAGGCGGCCAGTTCCTCCAGTTCGCCCTGGACGAGGGCGCGCAGCACCTCGCCGCCGGCGGTGAGCGAGGCGCCGCTGAGGACGACCAGCTCCGGGTCGAGGACGGAGACGAGGGAGGCGAGACCGGTGGCGAGCCGGGTCGCGTACGTCGTCAGCAGGGTGCGGTACGGGCCGGTGGCCTGGTCGGCGGCGCGGGCGACGAGCGTAGCGGCGGCCCGCGCGTACGGCCCCGTCGGCACGTCCTCGATGCCCAGCTCGCGGGCGAGGCGCGGGATGGCCTGGGAGCCGGCCAGCTCCTGGTAGCCGCCGCTGCCCGCCCGGGAGACCTGGCGCGCCAGCGGGGCGCCGGGCACCGGCAGGAAGCCGACCTCGCCGGCGCCTCCGGTCCAGCCGCGGTGCAGCCGGGCGCCGAGGACCAGGGCGGCGCCCAGGCCCTCCTGGTTCCACAGCAGCACGAAGTCCCGGTGGCCGCGGGCGGCGCCGAGGCGCTGCTCGGCCACGGCGGCGAGGTTGACGTCGTTCTCGTACTCCACCGGCATCGGCAGCGCGGCGGCCAGGTCGTCCAGGAGCGCGGGGGAGTGCCAGCCGGGCAGGTGGGCGGCGTAGCGCAGCCGTCCGGTGTTCGGGTCGAAGGCGCCGGGGGTGCCGATGACCAGGCGGCGCACATCGCCCCGGGCCAGCCCGGCCGCCTTCACCGCGCCGTCCAGCGCGTCGGTGACCTGGCGGACGACGGGCAGCGCGGGGCGGCGGCCCGGGGTGGGCAGCTCGTACTCGCCGACGGTGCGGCCGGTGACGTCGGCGACGGCGGCGCGGACGCGCTGGGGGGTGACGTCGATCCCGGCGGCATGGGCGGCGGCCGGGTTGACCGCGTACAGCTGGGCGTTGGGGCCCGGGCGTCCCTCGCTGGTGCCGGTGGCCAGGACCAGTCCTGCGGCCTCCAGGCGGGCCAGGAGCTGCGACGCGGTCGGCTTGGACAGCCCGGTGAGCTTGCCGATGCGGGTCCGCGACAGGGGTCCGTGCTCCAGCAGCAGGTCGAGGGCGGCGCGGTCGTTCATGGCCCGCAGGACCCGAGGGGTGCCCGGCGTACCGGCGGTTCCTGCCATCGCGCACCTGCCCCGTCAACCATTGTTAGGAAAGTTTCCTGTCCGAGTGGGAGGAACCTAAGCCCGGTGTGAAGGGGGCGTCAAGAGAAAGCGCCCCCGGCGACGAGGTCGTCGCCGGGGGCGCGGAGGGGCCAAGGGGGCGCGGGAGCGCGGAGAGGGCGCGGGAGACGGCGGGCGCCCGGCCCTACTTGGGCGCCGGGCGCTGCGGGACTATCGGCGTGGCGGCCTCCGCCTGCGGGGAGGCGGCGTTGGAGAAGACGGACGGAGCCGCGACCGACGCCATGGGGTCGGTCGCCTCCTCCTCGGCCGCCGGGGCCGTCGCGCCGCCCACGATGCGGATGTCGGCCGCGTCGAAGGCGCGCTTGACGCGCCAGCGCAGCTCGCGCTCGACCGCCGTCGACTTGCCCGGCATGGTCCTGGCCGACAGGCGGGTCACCATCGAGTCGAGCAGCACGCTGTCCAGGCCCAGCACCTCGATCGGGCTCCACAGGAACTCGTTCCAGGGCTCTTCCTTGCTCATCTTCTCGGCGACCTCCGTCAGGGTCGCCCGGAGCTTGTCCAGGTCCTCGCTCGCCCTGACCGTCACGTCGACGCCGGCCGTCGCCCAGCCCTGGGAGAGGTTGCCGATCCGCTTGACCTCGCCGTTGCGGACGTACCAGATCTCGCCGTTGTCGCCGCGCAGCTTGGTCACCCGCAGGCCGACCTCGATCACCTCGCCGGAGGCGACGCCCGCGTCGATCGTGTCGCCGACGCCGTACTGGTCCTCCAGGATCATGAAGACGCCGGAGAGGAAGTCCGTCACCAGGTTGCGGGCGCCGAAACCGACCGCCACGCCCGCCACACCGGCCGACGCCAGCAGCGGCGCCAGGTTGATCTGGAACGTGGCCAGCACCATCAGCGCGGCCGTGCCCAGGATCAGGAAGCTCGCCACCGAGCGCAGCACCGACCCGATCGCCGCCGAGCGCTGCCGGCGACGCTCGGCGTTGACCAGCAGACCGCCCAGCGACGAGCCGCTGTTGCCGGCCTGCGCGGTGCGGTTCATCCGGTCGATGAGCTGGGTGATCGCCCGCCGGACCACCACCCGCAGCACGGCCGCTATCGCCAGGATCAGCACGACCCGCAGGCCGATCGCCAGCCAGGTCGACCAGTTCTGCTCGACCCAGCTCGCGGCCTGGTTCGCGCTCTGCTGGGCGTCCTGGAGCGTGGGGACCGTCACGGCCGGCGACCCCGAGGGGGACGGCGACGGCGAGGGTCCGGCGGCCAGGAGCAGGTCGGCGGGCAGGGACACGGCAGGTACCTCCAGGTGCGTCCGCCGTCCGGTGCAACGGTCGGTACGCGGTGGTCGTCACAGGACGGCCGGCGCGGGGTCGATATCGCCGGGGTCACGGAAAAGTCACCGGACGGGCAGACCCACCACACTAACGGGGCACGATGCGGGGGTCCGCGCTCCCGCGGGGGGACCTGGTGCACGGGGGGCGCGCACCCGCCTCTGAGCAGGCGGTGTGAACTGATCCCGTTCCGGGGGATGAATCAGGTGTGGTCGAAAACACTCCCAGCCCGTTACCGGGACATGGTGGCGCGTTCACCAGGCCTGAGGGGAGACTGACTGCAGATCGTCCCGGCGCGAGCCACGCGCCGCCGGCGTACAAGGAGGCCCCCGTGCCGCATGTCCTGGTCCTCAACGCGTCGTACGAGCCCCTCGGCGTCGTACCGCTCCGCCGCGCGCTCGTCCTCGTGCTCGAGAACAAGGCAGTCTGCCTCGAGGAGTCCGGCGCCCATCTGCACAGCGCGACCGTCACCGTGCCCGCCCCCAGCGTGGTCCGGCTCAAGCGTTTCGTGCGGGTTCCCTACCGGGGGCCCGTTCCACTGACCCGGCGGGCGCTGTTCGCGCGCGACGGAGGCCGCTGCGCGTACTGCGGCGGCATCGCCACCAGCGTCGACCACGTCATCCCGCGCTCCCGCGGCGGACAGCACGTCTGGGACAACGTGGTGGCCTCCTGCCGCCGCTGCAACCACGTCAAGGCCGACCGCCACCTGGTCGAACTGGGCTGGCGGCTGCGCCACAAGCCCGCTCCGCCCACGGGCCTGGCCTGGCGCATCATCGGCACCGGCCACCGGGACCCGCGCTGGCTGCCCTATCTGCAGCCGTACGGCGCGGACGACGCACTGGCCCGGATCGACGGCATATCGGCCTGACGGTCCGGGCCTTCGCGCAGCGGCACGGTACGCGCCGCGCGGGGAGGGGCGGCCCGCCGCCCGGGGGAGAGGGGCGGCCCGCACGGCGCCGCCCCTCCACGGCGACCGCTCCGGCCGGATCCGCCCGTCGCCGCCGTACCCCCGCGCGTGCCTACGCGTACCGCAGCTCCCCCGGCCGCACCGACCGCCGCAGCAGCGGCAGGGAGGCCGCCGCGGCCAGCAGGCAGGCGGCGTGGACGGCCACCGGGACCAGGAGGGACCAGTAGGGGAAGGCCGGGCGGCCGTAGTGGACGGCGACGTGGGCGTAGCCGAGGCCGATCGCCAGGCCGCCCGCGCCCGCCACCAGCAGGGCGGGGGCCAGGGGGAGGGCGGTCTCCAGCAGCAGGGCCCGGGCCAGGACCGCGCGCGGCACCCCGGCGGCGACCTGCGCGGCCAGGCCCCGGCGGCGGGTGGCCAGCGACTCGGCCGTGCCCGTGGCCAGCGCGGCCGCGGTGATCACCAAGGCGAGCACGATCGCGGCGGCGGTCAGGTCCAGCCCCGACGTGTAGAAGGACAGGTCCGTGCCGAGCTCGTGCCGCCGGCGCATCTCGTACAGATCGGCCAGCAGTACGTGCCGCACCCCCGTGTAGCCCGTCCCCACCACCGTCACCAGCATCAGCGCCGCATGGGTGCGGGCCGTCGCCCACGGGTCCGCGCGCAGCCGCTCCGCCGCGATGAGCACCGCCGGTGACCCGGTACGCCCCGCCAGCGAGCGCCCGGTCAGCCCGGACAGCGCCCCCGCGAGCCAGACGGAGCCCGCGCCCACGGCCACCACCGCACCGAGCATGGACAGCGTCCCCAGCGTCCCCGACCCGCGCCATGTGCGCGCGACGGTCACCGAGGTGCTGATCGAGACCGTCGCCGCCGCCACCGCGAGCGCCATGCCGGCCAGGAACCACAGCCCCGGCCCGCACCCCGACCGCCGCGGCCCGATCCGCCGCACCCGGCCGAGCGGCGTGGTCACCACCCGGCGCAGCGCCGGCACCCCCGCCGCCGTGCCCAGCACCGGCACCCCCGCCGCGACCACGACCACCCCGGCCCAGGCGAACGGCGTGGGCCGGTGCCACAGCGACAGCAGGACCGGCACCGCCACCGCCACCGCGAGCACCGAGCCCAGCAGACAGGCCGGACCCGTCTCCAGGGCGGCGATCCGCCGCACCCGCGACGCCTCCGCGCCGGCCAGCCGCAGCGAGGCCAGCCGCCGGTCGCGGTGGACCGCCCCGATCCGGGCGCACTGGCCGAGGAAGCCGAGTACCGGGACCTCCAGCAGCAGCAGCGTGAAGACCACCCCGCGCCGCTCGCCCGGCTGGTCGAGCAGACCGTGGGCGAGCGGGACGCCGTACTGCCCGCCGCGCAGCGCCGCCAGGGCGACGGCCGCCAGGGCGAGTCCGGTCGCGCACAGCGCCCCCACCGCCGTGAGGCCGATGCGCCACCACTCCTGGCGGTCGGAGCCCCGCACGAGCAGCCAGGCCAGCCGCAGATCGGTCCTCACGCCCCCACCTCCAACCGGTCCGGGGCGCCGTCGCGCAGCCGCACCTCGCGGTCGGCGTACGCCGCCACCTGGGCGTCGTGCGTGACCACCAGCACCGCGGCGCCCGACTCGCGGGCGGTGCGCACCAGGGCCGTCATCACCTGCTCGGCCGCCAGCGAGTCCAGCGCCCCCGTCGGCTCGTCCGCGAAGACGACCCTCGGCCCGGTCACGAGCGCCCGCGCCAGCGCCACCCGCTGCGCCTGACCGCCGCTCAGCTCCCCGGGCCGCAGCCCGCCCTGCTCCCGCACCCCGAACCGCTCCAGCCACCGCTCCGCCGACTCCTGGGCCGCCCCCCGCGCGGCCCCGGCCAGCATCAGCGGCAGCGCCGCGTTGTCCAGCGCCGTCAGCTCCGGGATCAGCTGGCCGAACTGGAACACCACACCGAACTCGGTGCGCCGCAGCTCGCTCAGCCGCCGCTCCGGCAGCCGGTCCACGCGCTCCCCGCCGTACGTCACCGAGCCCTCGTCCGGCCGGACGATGCCCGCCAGGCAGTGCAGCAGCGTGGACTTGCCGCTGCCGCTCGGACCGGTCACGGCGACGATCTCGCCCGCGCCCAGCTCCAGGCTCGCCCCGCGCAGCGCCGGCGTCCTGCCGTGCGCCTTGACGAGGTTCCGCGCCGCCAACAGGGGCGCCGGATGGTTGGTCATGCTCGTTCGACCTCCGCGGTCAGAGCGGTCAGGGTGGTGAGCCGGGCCTGCGTGGTGGTCATCCAGCGCAGGTCGGCGTCGAGGTGGCTGACGGCGTAGTCCGCCGCGAGCACGGTCGCCAGATCGGCGTCCGGGGCGGTCTTCAGCGCCGTCAGCTCCCGCATGCGCGCCATGTGGGCGGCCCGTTGCGCGAGCAGGTGGCCGGCGGGGTCGCCGCCGGTGAGGATCGCGACGACGACCTTGGCGAAGATCTCGTTCGTCACGAACGGCGCGGGCGGCGTGACCTGCCCGGCCCAGTCGGCCGCCTCACGGGAGCCGTCGGCGGTGAGCCGGTACGAGGTGCGCTCCGGGCCGCCGTCGGCGTCGGTGCCGGCGACCTCGGCCAGGCCGTCCCGGACCAGGCGTTGCAGGGTCGTGTAGACCTGCCCGTAGGCCAGCGGGCGGGCCTGCGGGAAGTGGTCGTCGTGTCGTCGCTTGAGGTCGTAGCCGTGACTCGGGCCTCCGGCGAGCAGGCCCAGCAGGATGTGGCGGGTGCTCATGAGGGTCAGTATGTACCGCGTATATGTACTGAGTGAATAGCCTGAGGCGGGAGTGTCGGAAGGGGGTGGGCGTGCCTCCGGGGGAAAGTAGCCTTCCTGCCGGGTTTGCCCCGGCCCGCCGGGCGGGGAGTGTGACCAAGAGCACGTAGTTCGCCTTGGTGCGTCTGCCGCCGCGCGCACTGGGTAGGGCTGCGGTGACCCACCGGACGCCGTACCGGGCGTCGTGCCCGATGCCGTGTCCGACGCCGCACCCGACAAGGAGACCCCGTGGCCGCCCCCGCACACCTTCTGCTCTCGGCCCTCGCCGACACCGCCCTGCCCAAACCCTCGGCGGAGCCGGCCTTCGACCGCCCGGGGCCGTCCGCCGACTTCCACCCGGACGTGTACACCGCGGAGGGCGCCGGCGCCGAGGCCCCGCTGACCAGCGAGCCGCCGCTGCCGGACGCCGAACCGCTCACCAGCGAACCGCCCCTCGCCGAGGCCGCCCCGCTCACCAGCGAGACCACCGCCGACCCGGACCCGCACGGCGCGGAGCTGTAGATGGCGGAGCCACGGCCGGCCGAACCGCCCGGCGACGAACTGAACCGGCTCGCCGAGCTGCACGGCGTCGCCACCTCCTACAGCCCCGCCCCGGGCCGTACGGTGGCCGCCTCCGGCGTCGCGGTCGTCGCGGCCCTGGCCGCCCTGGACGTCGACGCGAGCACCCCGGACGCCGTCCGCGCCGCACGCACCGCCCGCGAACGGGAACTGGCCGGCCGGCTGCTGCCGCCCACACTCGTCCACTGGAGCGACGCCGGCCCGCCGGAGGCGCTCACCGCGCTGCCGCCCGGCACCCGCGTCGACGTCGAGACCGAGCGCGGCGAGAGCCGCACCGGCGCCCACGACCTCCCGCCGGGCGTCCACCGGCTGACCGCCACCGCCCCCGACGGCCGCACCGGCCAGGCGCATCTGATCGTCGCCCCGCCCCGGCTCCCCACCCCGCCGCACCGCTCCTACGGACTGCTCGTCCAGCTCTACTCGCTCCTCACGCACCGCTCCTGGGGCATGGGCGACCTCGGCGACCTCGAGGAACTGAGCGCCTGGGCCGGCCGGGTGCTGGGCGCCGGATTCGTCCAGGTCAACCCGCTGCACGCGGCCGTGCCCGGAGCGCCCACCGACCCCTCCCCCTACCGGCCCTCCTCACGCCGCTTCCCCGACCCCGTGCACCTGCGCGTCGAGGACGTGCCCGAGTTCCCCTACATCGAGGACCGCGCCGACCGCGAACGGGTGGCGGCGCTGCTGGAACGCGCCGCCCGGCTGCGCGCCGCCGTCCTCGACGAGGGCGCCCTCATCGACCGCGACGCCGTCTGGGAACTCAAGCGCGAGGCTCTGGAAGCGGTCTGCCGCGTCCCGCTCGGCCCCGGCCGCCACGCCGCCTACGCCGACTTCCTCACCCGCCAGGGCCAGGCCCTCACCGACCACGCCACCTGGTACGCCCTGGCCGAGATGCACGGCCCGGACTGGAGCCGGTGGCCCGAGGGACTGCGGGACCCGCGCTCCACCGAGACCGCCCGCGCCCGCGCCGCGCTCAGGGACCGCGTCGACTTCCACACCCGCCTCGCCTGGCTCACCGACGAACAGCTCACCGCCGCCCAGCGCGCCGCCCGCGAGGCCGGCATGCCGGTCGGGATCGTGCACGACCTCGCCGTGGGCGTGCACCCCGGCGGCGCCGACGCCTGGGCCCAGCAGGACCACTTCGCCGCCGGCATGTCGGTCGGCGCCCCGCCGGACGCCTTCAACGCGCGCGGCCAGGACTGGGGCCTGCCCCCGTGGCGCCCCGACCGCCTCGCCGCCTCCGGGTACGCCCCCTTACGCCACCTGCTGCGCGCCCTGTTCCGCTACGCCGGCGCCCTGCGCATCGACCACGTCATGGGCCTGTTCCGGCTCTGGTGGGTGCCGCAGGGCCTCCCGCCCACGGAGGGCACCTACGTCCGCTACGACGCCGAGGCCATGCTCGCGACCCTGGTCCTGGAGGCGTCACGCGCCCGGTCCGTGGTGATCGGCGAGGACCTCGGCACCGTGGAACCCGGCGTGCGCGAGACGCTGGACCGGCGGGGGGTGCTCGGCACCTCGGTCCTGTGGTTCGAACGCGACTGGCAGGGCGACGGACTCCCCCTGCCCCCCGGACGCTGGCGCGCCGACTGCCTGGCCACCGCCACCACCCACGACCTGCCGCCCACCGCCGCCCGGCTCACCGGCGAGCACGTCGACCTGCGCCACCGCCTCGGCCTGCTCACCCGTCCGCTGGAGGAGGAGCACGCCGAGGCCGCCTCGGATATCCGCGAGTGGCTGCGGGTGCTGCGGGAGCGGGGCCTGCTGCGGGGCGCGGACGGCGGTGACGTCGGCGCCCCGGACGCGGACGCGGGCCACGACGTCACCCGGGAGGAGGAGGAGATCCAGGCCGTCCACCGGTTCCTGGTGCGCACCCCGGCCCGCATGGTCGGCCTCTGGCTGCCGGACACCGTCGGCGACCGCCGCCCGCAGAACCTTCCCGGCACCTGGGATCAGTATCCGAACTGGCGTCTGCCCGTCGCCGACGCCGAGGGCCGCCCGGTGACCCTGGAGGACCTGGCCGCCTCCCCCCGGCTGCACACGCTGACGGACGTGCTGCGGGAGGGGGTGGAGGGAGGGGAGTGAGAGCGGGGGCGTCGGCGTCCCACGGGCACCCCGGACGCGCGCTCCGTTCCGGCGTTCGCTAGTTTTGCATCGTGGACAAGAAGAACGCCCTGCGCGCCGGCACCCTGGCGGCCGGTACGACGCTGATGATGCTGCTCATGTCGTCCCCCGCGCTCGCGGTGACCCGCGACGACGGTGACGACCCCGGTCCGGGCCTGAGCGTCGGCGAGACGCTGGGCTACTTCGTCGGTATCCCGATCGTCCTGTTCCTGGTCATCGCCGGTCTGGTCATGGTGCTGGACAGGTCCAAGAAGCAGGAGACCAGCCGGAACATCAACGTCCGGCCCAAGGCGGAGGTCAAGGCCTGAGCGGTTCGGTCCGACCGGCCCGTTCGGTCGACCGGCGCGGCCCGTTCAGCCCGTCGGGCCCCGCCCGGCTCTCCGGGCCGCCCGCCCGTCTGAGTCCGACGAGGCCGAGGTCCGGCCGGGCGTGAGCCCGACCGGCGCGAGCCTCACCGGGCGTAGGTCCGGTGAGGCTCAAGTCCAGGTCCAGATCCAGGTCCGGCGGGGCCGAGGCCTGATCAACGCCTGACAAAGTTCTTCTCCGTGGGTCCGCGCGATCGCCGCGATCCACGGCGGCCCACCGCACGCTCACACCGAGGGCGCCGGTCCCGCCCCGCGTACGCACGCCGTACGCGGGGACGGGACCGGCGCCCTCGGTGCGTTCCGGACAGCGCGCGTTCCGGACAGCGCGCGATCCGTGCGCCGCGTGTCTGTTCCGTGCGGCGCGCGTTCTGTGCGGTCGCGCGTGCCGGCCGTCCGGGCCTGTCAGGGGTGCGGCGCGGTCAGATAACGCTGCACGGTGGGCGCCAGCCACGCCAGGACCTCCTCGCGCGCCAGCGCGACGGCCGCCGGGAGCCGCAGCACGTAACGGGTGAGGGCGAGGCCCAGCAACTGCGAGGCGCACAGCGCGGCCCGCGCCGGAACCTGCTCGGGGTCCGGGCACACCTCACGGGCGACCGGCAGCAACTGATCCCGGAACACCCGCTGCATCCGCTCCGCGCCCGCCGTGTTCGTGACGCCGACCCGCAGGATCGCGGTCAGCTCCCCGTTCTCCTCCCACAGTGCCAGGAAGTGGGAGACCAGCGCCCGGCCCACTTCGTCACGGGGCAGCGCGGCCAGGTCCGGCAGCCGCAGATCGAGGGCGACGGCCGCCGCGAACAGGCTCTCCTTGTTGCCGTAGTACCGCATGACCATCGAGGGGTCGATGCTCGCGTCCTTGGCGATCGCCCGGATGGTGGCCCGCTCGTATCCGTCCGCCGCGAAGCGCGCGCGGGCGGCGCCGAGGATCGCGGCGCGGGTGGCGTCGGAACGACGGGAGGGCGCGGGGGTAGGTGTAGGCGTGGTGCCGGTGCCGGTGCCGGTGCCGGTGCCGGTGCCGGTGCCGGTGGCAGTGACGGGTGTGCCGGTGGCGGAGGCTTCGAGGGCGCTTTCGGACATGCCTGCCACCGTAGGCCAACACGCGTGGGTCAACAAGTGTGGGTCAACGAGCGTTGACGCTCCTCGCCGGTCGCGCTATGTTGGCCAACAAGCGTTGACCTACAGATGTTGACCCGCGGGTGTCGACCTGCAGATGTTGGCCTACGGATGTAGACCCACAGACGCCGGCCGGCCCCGGTTGGTCAACGGCGGATGGCCAACGCCCGTTGACGGCACAGTCGGCAGTCGGATCCCAGGAGGCCCCACATGCCCGGCACCACCGCATCTACCGGTTCCAGCGCCACTCCCGCTTCCCCCGCTTCTCCCGACCCCGTGATCGTCGTCGGCGCCGGTCCCACCGGTCTGCTCCTGGCCGGTGACCTCGCCGCCGCCGGTGTCCCCGTCACACTCATCGAGAAGCGACCGCACCGGATCAGCAACCTCTCCCGCGCCTTCGTCCTGCACGCCCGCACACTCGAACAGCTCGACGCCCGCGCCCTCGCCGACGACCTGGAGGCGGTCGGCCGGCCCCTCCAGCGGCTGAACCTCTTCGGACGGCTCGGCATCGACCTCGGCGCCCTGCCCTCCCGCTTCCCCCACGTCCTCGTCCTCGCGCAGTACGAGGTGGAGGAGGCGCTGGAGCGGCGTGCGGTGAAGGCGGGCGTGGAATTCCGCCACGAGACCGAGGTGACCGGGCTGGCCCAGGACGAGGCCGGTGTGACGGTCGAGGTGCGCGGGCCCGAGGGGCGGCCCGCCTCGCTCAGGGCGGCGTACGTCGTGGGCGCGGACGGGATGCGCAGTGCCGTGCGCCGGGCGATCGGGCTGCCGTTCCCGGGGCGGTCGGTGATCCGTTCGGTCGTCCTCGCGGACGTACGGCTCGCCGAGCCGCCCGAGACCCTGCTCACCGTCAACGCCGTCGGCGACGCCTTCGCCTTCCTCGCGCCCTTCGGGGACGGCTACCACCGCGTCATCGGCTGGCGCCGCGGCAGCGCGGCGCCCGACCACGAGCCCGTCACCCTCGACGAGGTCAGGGAGATCACCCGGCTCGCCCTCGGCCGCGACTTCGGCATGCACGACGCACGCTGGCTGTCCCGCTTCCACAGCGACGAACGCCAGGCGCCCGCCTACCGCGTCGGCCGGGTCCTCCTCGCCGGCGACGCCGCCCACGTCCACAGCCCGGCGGGCGGGCAGGGCATGAACACCGGGCTCCAGGACGCGGCCAACCTCGGCTGGAAGCTCGCCCAGGTGATGACCGGCCACGCCCCCGACGCCCTGCTCGACACCTACCAGGCCGAACGTCACCCGGTCGGCAGGTCCGTGCTGCGCAGCAGCGGCGGCATCATCCGCCTCGCCATGGCCAGGCGCCCCTGGACGCTGGCCCTGCGCGCCGGACTCGTCACCGTCCTCGACCACGTCGGCCCGGTCCGCCGCCGGATCGCCGGGCAGGTCACCGGCATCGGATACAGGTACGCCGCGCCCCGGGGCTCCCACCGCCTCACCGGCAGCCGGGCGCCCGATCTGGCACTCGCCGGCGGCGGACGGCTCTACGAGGCGTTGCGCGGCGGCCGGTTCGTCCTCGTCGCCCCGTACGCGTACGAGGTGGGGCCGCGGCGCGCCGGCCGGCTGACCGCCGAGCGCTGGGCGAGCGACCGCCGCACGGCCCTGCTGGTCCGTCCCGACGGCTATGTCGCCTGGGCGGCGGACACGGCGGACTCGGCCGAGATCGAGCAGGCGCTCGCCGCCCACGTGGGCTGAGGACCGCCCGGGCAGGACCGTTCAGTTCTCCTGAAAGAACGCGTCGAAAAGACGCGATGGACCTGACGGGTCGCCGCTGCGACGGTGAAGGGGACCGCCCGCACCGTCACGGCGAAAGGACCTACGTGGCCGCCGTCCTGAACAGGACCACCACACCCGACCCCCGACCGCCCACATCCCCGGCCGTCCGACCGCCCACGACCCCGGACCCTCGGCCGCCCGCGGCATCCGGCCCCGCCCGCCCCCGCAAGGCCGCCGCCTCCGTGCTCGGTCTCGCCCTCGCCGCGCTCGCCACCGTCGTCTGGTCGGGCAGCTTCGTCACCTCCCGGGCGCTGCACGACAGTGTCCCGCCGGTCCAGCACGCCTTCTGGCGCTGGGTGATCGCGCTCGTCGCCGTCGCCCCGTTCGGCGCCCGGCGGGCCTGGCGGCAGCGACGCCTGATCCGCCGGCACGGCCGCTACGTCCTGCTCGCCTCACTGCTCGGGGTGGCCGTCTACAACACCCTCGTCAACCAGGCCGGGACGAGCACCCCGGCCGCCACCATGGGCATGATCATGGCCGCCTCGCCGGTCCTGATGGCGCTGTTCGAACGGCTGGGCGGGACACGGCTCGGCGCGCGCCGCACCGCCGGACTGCTGACGGCCTGCGCGGGCGTGCTGCTGCTCACCCTCGGCACGGCGGGCGGCGCCGGGGGCGGGGCGGGCTTCCCGGTGGGCGGACTGTGGATGATCGCCGCCGCGTGCTGCTTCGCCGGCTACAGCGCCCTGCTCCGCCGCCGCCCCGCCGAACTGGACGGCACCGCCTTCCTGTTCACGACGTTCCTCGTCGGCACCGTCCTCCTGCTGCCCGTCCAGGCCGCGAGCCTCGCCCTCCAGGGCGGCTTCCGGCCTTCGCCCGGCACCGTCCTGCCGCTGCTGTACGTGGGCGTGGCCTCCTCCGCGGTCGCCTTCTTCGCCTGGAACAAGGCCATCGCCCTGATCGGCGCGGCCCGCGCCGGCATCGTCTACTACCTCCAGCCCGTGCTGGTGGCCCTGCTCTCCTGGGCGCTGCTCGGCGAGACCACCGGATGGCCGGGAGCGCTGGCCATGGCGCTGATCCTGGGCGGCGTCGTCCTCGGCGCGGGCTCCCGGAGCGACGTCCGGTAGCGTGCCCGCATGGCCGAGTGGGATCTGAGGAAGCTGGGGATCCTGCGCGTCCTGAGCGAGCGGGGCACCGTCACCGCGACCGCCGAGGCCCTGCACATGACGCCCTCCGCGGTCTCCCAGCAGCTCACCAACCTGGCCCGGCAGCTGGGCGTCGTCCTGCTGGAGCCGCAGGGCCGCCGGGTCCGGCTCACCGACGCGGCCCGGCTGGTGCTCCGGCACGCCGAGACGGTGTTCGAGGAACTGGAGCGCGCGGACGCGCACCTCGCCGCCCACCTGCGCGGGGAGGCCGGCGAGGTGCGGGTCGGGGCCTTCTCCACGGCGGTGCCCGCACTGGTCGTCCCGGCGGTCCGGGCACTGCGCGAGCGGCATCCGGGCGTGACCGTACGGGTCCGGGAGACCGAGGCGCGGGAGGCGTACGAACTGCTGGCCGCCGGGGAGGTGGACCTCGCGCTGTCGCTGGCCGCGCACGCGCCCGGCGTGGGCGACCCCGGCTTCACGCGGGTGCCGCTGCTCGCCGATCCGCTCGACCTCGCCCTGCCGCCGGGGCACGCGCTGGCGTCGGCGGCCCGGGTGCGGCTCGCCGACCTCGCGGAGGAGGAGTGGATCTTCGGCGGCAGCGGGCCCTGGACGGACATCACGCGCGCGGCCTGCGAGGCGGCGGGATTCAGCCCGCACCAGGGGCACTCGGCGGCCGGCTGGACGGCGATCCTGGCGATGGTGGAAGCGGGGATGGGCGTCGCGCTCGTCCCGCGGATGGCCGCCGTGCGCGGGTCGGGTGTGGTCAGGCGCGCCCTGACCGAGGACCGGCCCCGCCGCCACGTCGTGGCGGCCGTACGCAAGGGCGCGGAGGAAGCACCGGCCCTGGGCAGGGTCCTGACCTCCCTGCGGGCCGCGGCGACCGCCCTCGCCCACGAGGACGTACGGCCCTGACCGCACCAGGACGGACGTACGGCCCCGACAGCCCGAGGACAGCCGTACGGCCCCGACCGCCGACCGTACGTGGACGCACGGCCCCGACCCCACCAGGACACACGGCCCCGACCCCACCAGGGGCATACGGCCGGCCCTGCCGCCCGTGAGCCGCGCCCCGCGGAAGCCGGGCGCGCCGACGAGGTGGGGCGCCCGGCCGGAGACCGGGCGCCCCACCTCGTACTGCCGTCCGCTACTTGGCCGCGGCGTCCGCCGCCTGGGCCTTCAGCGAGCGCTCGACGCCCGCGCGGGACTCCGAGACCAGCCGGCGCAGGGCCGCGTTGGGCTCGGCGGAGGCCAGCCACTCGTCGGTCCTGCGCAGGGTGTCCTGCGAGACCTGGATCGCCGGGTACAGACCGATCGCGATCTGCTGGGCCATCTCGTGCGAGCGGGAGTCCCACACGCCCTTGAGCACCTCGAAGTACCGGTCGGCGTACGGCGCCAGCAGCTCGCGCTGGTCGGTCTGGACGAAGCCCGAGATGACCGCCTCCTGCACGGCGTTCGGCAGCTTGTCCGAGTCCACGACCGACGCCCAGGCCTCCGCCTTGGCCTCCTCGGTCGGGCGGGCGGCGCGGGCGGTGGCCGCGTGCCGCTCACCGGCCGCGGTCCTGTCCCGCTCGTACTCGCCGGCGATCTCCGCCTCGTCGAAGCGGCCCACCGCCGCCAGCCGCTGCACGAACGCCCAGCGCAGCTCCGTGTCGACGGCCAGGCCCTCGATCGTCTCGGAACCCTCCAGCAGGGCGTTGAGCAGGTCCAGCTGCTCCGGCGTGCGGGCGGTCGCCGCGAAGGCGCGCGCCCAGGCCAGCTGGTGGTCGCTGCCCGGCTCGGCGGCGCGCAGGTGCGCGAGCGTGGCGTCGGTCCAGCGGGTCAGCAGCGTGTCGTGGGCGGCCGGGTCGGCGTACAGGTCGACGGCCAGCTTCACCTGGCGGTGCAGCGACTGCACCACACCGATGTCGGACTCCTTGCCGATGCCGGAGAGCACCAGCGACAGGTAGTCGCGGGTGGCCAGCTCGCCGTCGCGGGTCATGTCCCAGGCCGAGGCCCAGCACAGGGCGCGCGGCAGCGAGGACTCGAAGTCGCCCAGGTGTTCGGTGACGAAGGCCAGCGACTCCTCGTCCAGGCGGACCTTGGCGTACGACAGGTCGTCGTCGTTGAGCAGGACGACCGCCGGGCGGCGTCGGCCGGCCAGCTGCGGCACGGCGGTCAGTTCGCCGTCCACGTCCAGCTCGATCCGGCCGTCGGCTGCGCGCACCAGCTTGCCGCTCGCCTCGTCGAGGTCGTACAGGCCGATGGCGATGCGGTGCGGGCGCAGCACCGGCTCGCCCTTCGCGCCCGCCGGCAGCGCCGGGGCCTCCTGGTGGACGGCGAAGGAGGTGATGACGCCGTCGGCGTCCGTCTCGATCCGCGGGCGCAGGATGTTGATGCCGGCCGTCTCCAGCCACTTCTTCGACCAGGTCTTCAGATCGCGCCCGGAGGTCTCCTCCAGCGCGCCCAGCAGGTCGGACAGGCGCGTGTTGCCGAACGCGTGCCGCTTGAAGTACGCCTGCACGCCCCGGAAGAACTCGTCCATGCCGACGTACGCCACCAGCTGCTTGAGGACGCTGGCGCCCTTGGCGTAGGTGATGCCGTCGAAGTTGACGAGGACGTCGTCCAGGTCGTTGATCTCCGCCATGATCGGGTGGGTGGAGGGCAGCTGGTCCTGCCGGTAGGCCCACGTCTTCATGGAGTTGGCGAACGTGGTCCACGAGTGCGGCCAGCGCGAGCCGGGGGCGTGCGCCTGGCAGGCGATGGAGGTGTAGGTGGCGAACGACTCGTTCAGCCACAGGTCGTTCCACCACTCCATGGTGACCAGGTCGCCGAACCACATGTGGGCCAGCTCGTGCAGGATCGTCTCGGCCCGCACCTCGTACGCCGCGTCGGTCACCTTGGACCGGAAGACGTACTGGTCGCGGATGGTGACCGCGCCCGCGTTCTCCATCGCGCCCGCGTTGAACTCCGGCACGAACAGCTGGTCGTACTTGGCGAACGGGTAGGCGTAGTCGAACTTCTCCTGGAACCAGTCGAAGCCCTGCCGGGTGACGTCGAAGATCGCGTCCGCGTCGAGGAACTCGGCGAGCGAGGGCCGGCAGTAGATGCCGAGCGGCACGGACTGGCCGTCCTTCTCGTACACGCTGTGCACCGAGTGGTACGGGCCGACGATCAGCGCCGTGATGTACGACGAGATGCGCGGCGTGGGCTCGAACACCCAGACGTCGTCCTGGGGTTCCGGCGTCGGCGAGTTCGACACGACGGTCCAGCCGGCGGGCGCCTTCACGGTGAACTGGAAGGTGGCCTTCAGGTCCGGCTGCTCGAAGGAGGCGAACACCCGGCGGGCGTCCGGCACCTCGAACTGCGTGTACAGATAGGCCTGGTCGTCGACCGGGTCGACGAAGCGGTGCAGGCCCTCACCGGTGTTGGTGTACGCGCAGTCGGCGACGACCCGCAGGATGTTGCGGCCCTGCAGCAGGCCGGGCAGGGCGATCCGGGAGTCCTGGAACACCTCGGCGGGGTCGAGCGCGTCGCCGTTGAGGGTGACCTCGTGGACGGCCGGGGCGATCAGGTCGATGAAGGACGCGGCGTCGTCCTCGGCCACGTCGAAGCGCACCGTGGTCACGGACCGGTAGGTGCCGCCCTCCTGCGCGCCGGAGAGGTCGAGATCGATCTCGTACGAGTCAACGGTGAGCAGCTTCGCCCGCTGCTGCGCCTCTTCGCGAGTCAGGTTTGTGCCAGGCACGCGGTCATCTCCTCGTGATGTGTGGGTGCGGTCATCCTTCCACGTCGCGCCCGATGGGAACGGGCGGTCGCCGACTCGCGGCGACCGCCCGTCACCCGCACGCGTCCGTACGGGGTGTGTGCGCCTCGGCAGGGCGGCGCGCCCCCGCGCGTTACGCGCTCAGCTCGGCCGCCACCAGCTCCGCGATCTGCACCGCGTTCAGGGCCGCGCCCTTGCGCAGGTTGTCGTTGGAGATGAACAGGGCCAGGCCGTTGTCGACCGTCTCGTCGCGGCGGATGCGGCCCACGTAGGACGGGTCCTGGCCGGCGGCCTGGAGCGGGGTCGGGATGTCGGAGAGGGCGACGCCGGGCGCGCCGGCCAGCAGCTCGGTGGCGCGTTCCACGCTGACCGGGCGGGCGAAACGGGCGTTGACCTGGAGGGAGTGGCCGGAGAAGACCGGCACCCGCACACAGGTGCCGGAGACCTTCAGCTCCGGGATCTCCAGGATCTTGCGGGACTCGTTGCGCAGCTTCTGCTCCTCGTCGGTCTCGTTCAGACCGTCGTCGACGAGGTTGCCGGCGAGGGGCAGCACGTTGAAGGCGATGGGGCGCTTGTAGACGGCCGGCTCGGGGAAGTCCACCGCCGCGCCGTCGTGGGTCAGCTTGTCGGCGTCGGCGACGACCTTCTGCGTCTGGCCGTGCAGCTCGGCGACGCCCGCGAGACCGGAACCGGACACGGCCTGGTAGGTGGCCACGACGAGGGCTTCGAGGCCGGCCTCCGCGTGCAGCGGCTTCAGCACCGGCATCGCGGCCATCGTGGTGCAGTTCGGGTTGGCGATGATGCCCTTGGGGCGGTCGGCGATCGCGTGCGGGTTCACCTCGGACACCACCAGCGGCACGTCCGGGTCGCGGCGCCAGGCCGAGGAGTTGTCGATCACCACGGCGCCCTGCGAGGCGACCTTCTCGGCCAGCGCCTTCGAGGTCGCGCCGCCCGCCGAGAACAGCACGATGTCCAGGCCGGTGTAGTCGGCCGTAGAGGCGTCCTCCACGGTCACGCCGTCCAGCACCGTGCCGGCCGAGCGGGCCGAGGCGAACAGGCGCAGCTGGGTGACGGGGAAGTCGCGCTCCGTGAGGATCCTGCGCATGACCGTGCCGACCTGACCGGTGGCTCCGACGATTCCGACCCTCACGGTGACTCCCTCTACGTGTGCTGTAGGTGCTGTGCGCTCGGCCGAGGCCTTTCCATGATGCGGCCGACCCCGACCCACGTGTCCAATTCTTTGCGCCCGGTGCCCGGGGAATGGGACGCGCCCGGCCGGACCACGACCTGCGGAACTGCGGTGCGCACCCCGGTCGAGCTGCAAAAATCCACTCGGTGAGGCCCCCGTGCCGCAAGCTGTGCTGCCGCGTGCCTGCCCGCTCGCCCCCGCCTCATACGACGATGTGACGTACGCCTCCGCCCGCGCCGGCCGCCCCCGTCCGCCCAGCGGCGAGGCGCCCCCGGAAATTCCCGCCGCCGGCGCCGAACGTTCCGCACGGCCGCCGCGTCGTAGGAGTGACGCGGGGGAGGGGAGGGCTCGTGCTGCGCGGAAGGGCACGCCGTGACCGGGAGGCGGACCACGGCGGCGACGATCCGCTGGACGCGGCGCAGGAACGCCGGGTGCGGGCGGTGCTCGCGCTCGGCGGCGTACCGCGGGCGGACCTGCCGGACGGGGTGCAGCAGGTCCGCCTGCGGCTGCTGGAGCGGGCCGCGAGCGGCCGGGAGGCGCCGCGGGACGTCTCCGCCTGGGCGGCGGTCGTCGCCTCCAACCTCGCCATGGACTGGCACCGTGCCCGCAGCCGCCAGGACCGGCTGGGGGAGCGCCTGGCCGCCCAGCGTCCGCCCGAGCACGCCGCCGGGGGCGAGGACGCCCGGCTGCTCTCCCTCGCCGTCGCACAGGGCCTGGACGAGCTGCCCGGCCCGCAGCGCCAGGTCCTGGTCCTGCGCTTCTACGCCGACCTGCCGGTGCGGGACATCGCCGAGCAGCTCGGCGTGCCGGAGGGCACGGTCAAGAGCCGGCTGCACACCGCCGTCCGCGCGCTGCGGACCCGGCTGCACGAGAACGAGGTGGTGTGACGTGACGGCCGGACCCGAGCCCCACGACGGCGTCGACCCGCTGCTGGCCGCCCTCCTCGGCGAACCGCCGCGGGCCGCTCCCCGCGACGCCGAGTACTTGGCCGAGTACCGCGCTGCCCGCGCCGACCTCACGCTCCTGCGCGAGCAGCTGCACCTCTTGGCGGACGCCTTGACGGAAGAGGCGCCCGGCCGGGCGGCGGGACCGGTCGCGGCCTCGGCGCGGGCCGCCGCCTCGGGACCGGCGCCGGAGTCGGGACCCGGCGCGGGAGCGGCATCCGATGCGGTGCCCGTGCCGGGCAGGCGGCCGGCTCGGACACGCCCCGCCCCGGGCGGTCCCGCACGGCCGTCCCGGCGGTCCGGCGGATCGCGCCGTGCGCGGGTCGTGGCCCTGCGCGGGCTGGTCGCCGCCGGTGTGGCCTCCGTCGCGCTGGGGTTCGGGTGGCTCGCCGTCCAGGGCGGCGCGGGCGACGGTGCGGGCGGCAGCGCCGACAAGGCGAGCGCCGCCGAGGCGCGTCCCGGCGGGGCGGACGGGAGCGGGGCGGACGGGAGCGGGCCGGCCGGCGACGAGGGGGCCGCGGGGACGGCGGTGCTCGCCGACCCCGGCTACCTCGCCTGCGCCCGTCTCGTCGTGGAGGGCGATGTGACGAGGGCGGCCCCGGTGACCGGCGCCGGCGAGGCGCGGGTCACCCTGCGCGTGACCCGCGTCTACAAGGCGGACCCGCCGGTGAAGGAGGCCGTGGTCACCCTGACCGGCCCCCTCGGCCTCGGCGCGGGCGACCACGTGCTCGTGGGCGTCCCGCGCCGCGCCGGAGAGGCGGGAACCTGGCTCGTCGGCGAGCGGGCCGTCGCCCCGGAACGGGAGCGCGTCGCCCGCGCGCTGCCCGAGTCCCGCGCCACCGGCTGCGGGTGACGCGACGCGAAGAGGCGGGCGCCCACCGGACGCCCGCCTCCCCTCACACGGTGTGCGTCACCGCACGACCTTCTCGATCCGCACGCTGCCGAGGCCCGCGACCGTGCCGCGCGCGTTCACCAGCTGCACCTGGCCGAAGAACTCGCGTCCCTCGGGCGCGGCGGCGGCCGCCGTGACCTTGCCGGTCACCGTGGCCGTGCCGCCCGTGCCCAGCTTCACCGGCGTCGCGTCGTCGACCGTGACGGCGCCGAGCGCGGCGGAGAAGAACACGTCCCGGTAGTCGTACTCGGTCGAGCCGGACGGCACCGAGTAGGCGGCGACCTCGATCGTGTAGACGCCTGCGGCGGGCTTGGCGATCGAGACCGCCTCCTCCGAGTCGCCGTCGGCGGACTGCGCGACCCGCGCGCCCTTGGCGTCGTAGACCGTCAGGTCCAGGTCGGCCGACTTGTCGGAGACGCCGCCGATCGCGACGTCCAGCGACTGGGCGCCCTCGGGCACGGTCACCGTCGTGGTCTGCTTCTCACCGGCCTTGACGGTGGGCCGGGCCGACTTCGCGGAGCCGAGCGGTCCGCCGACGAGCTTGCCGTCCAGGGCCGCGTAGGTGTTGGTCACCTTCCAGGAGGCGGTGGCCGGCGCGCCGACCTTCGCCTCGGGGACGGTCACGGTCGCCGGGTCGAACGCCGCGCCGAGCACGGTGACGTCCAGCTTGTAGGGGTTGTCGAGCAGCGGCGAGGTGCGACGCGCCTCGACCTCGATCTCCCACACGCCGGCCTGCGGGTCGGCGTAGGAGCGCACGTCGGGCCGGCAGCCGTTGCCGTCCAGGTAGTGCGGGTAGCAGTACGGGGTCGAGGTGTTGTCGACCGGGACGCCGTACGGGTGGATGGCGATGAACCGGGTCTGGCTCTCGCCCTTCAGCCCGCCGATGGCCACCTCCAGCGACTTGGCGCCCTCGGGCACGGTCACGAAGTACGACTTCGTGCTGTTGCGCTGCACGCTGCCGGAGTCCGTGTAGGTGTAGTGCACCGGAGCGGCGACCACGACCGTGGTGAGGATCTGCCGGTCGACGCCCTCGGTCCTCGGGTCGTCGAGTTCGAGGATCGCGCTCTTGAGGCCGGCCGACTTCGGGGTGGCGCGGACCTTGACGGTCACCGGCTGGTTCAGCGGCAGCTCGACCTCGTCGGAGCCGACGACCTTGAAGGTGCCCTCCGTGTTGTTCTCGAAGTGCAGCTCGTGCCGGACCGCCTTGTCCGGGCCGGACGTACGGGTCAGCGTGAGATCGTACGTCCTGCTCTGGCCGGCCTTCAGGCCGCCCTCGCGGTCGTAGAGGCCGGTGCCGAAGCCGGGGGTCTTCAGCGCGTAGTCGATCGCGGTGTCGACCGGGGCCTTGACCGTGTAGTCGTGCGCCGAGGCGCCCTTGCGGATCGACTTCCAGGCGTCCACGACGTTGATCAGGCCCGCGCCCTCCTGGTAGGCCTGCACGCCCTTGATGTGGTCGGCGGTCGAGGTGAGCGCGGTGCGCAGGACGGCCGGGGTGAGGTCGACGCCCTTCTGCTTGGCCGCGCTCAGCAGCAGCGCGGAGGCGCCGGCGGCCTGCGGGGAGGCCATCGAGGTGCCCTGGAGCATCGAGTAGCCGGCCGGCAGGGAGTAGCCCGCCTCGGCGACCGGGGAGCCCGGCAGCCAGGTCTGGGTGGTGTTGATCGCCGCGCCGGGCGCGGTCAGCGTCGGCGTGAACCCGCCGTCCTCGCGCGGTCCGGCGGAGGAGAACGGCATCATCGCGTACTTGGTCTTGACCTCGGAGCCGTAGTCGGCGGCCCAGGTCTCCTTGGAGACGGACGCGCCGACCGAGATGACCTTGTCGGCCAGGCCGGGGTCGCCGATGGTGTTGGCGCCGGGGCCCGAGTTGCCCGCGGAGATGACCAGCTGGACGCCGTAGGTGTCGATGAGGCGGGTGTAGAGCTCGGCGCGCGCGTTGTTGCCGTCGTTGAGCGCCGGCAGGCCGCCGATGGACATGTTGACGATGTCCACGCCGCGGTTGGCGACGAGGTCGATCATGCCCTCGGTGAGCGCGACGTTGGTGCAGCCGCCGGTCCAGGTGCAGGCGCGCGAGGAGACGATCTTGGCGCCGGGGGCCGCGCCGCTCATCCTGCCGCCGAACAGGCCGTTGGCGGCGGTGATGCCGGCGACGTGGGTGCCGTGCTCGGACTCGATGACGCCGATGTTGACGAAGTCGGCCTTCTGGCCGATCCAGGAGCCGCCGTAGGGGTCCATCGGCACGTCCTTGCGGATCTGCACGACGAACGGCTGCCGCTCGGCGACGTCGGTCTTCGGGTCGTCGGTGCCGAACCAGCCGATCTGGTGGTCCTGACCGTACGGCTTCATCGGGGTGTCGTCGGTGAAGTCGTGGTTGTCGTTCAGGTCGACGCGGACCGTGCCGGCCGCCGCGTCGTAGAGGACGCCCCAGGAGTCGGTGGTGTCGCCGTCGCGGTTGGCGTCGCCCTTGGCGTCGCCGCCGGCGGTAGCGGACTCCTTGAAGGTGCTGATCTGGTACGAGCCCGCCGGGGCCTTCCAGGTCTGGCCGCCGTAGCCGAACTCCGGCCCGGAGACGGCGGTGACCATCGGGCGCCAGGTGGCGTCGCCGTCGAGGATCGGGTCCGTCGCGGTCACCCAGTCGACGATCTTGCGCTCGCCGGTGGTGGTCCTCTGCAGCGCCGGGTGGCTGAGGTCGACGCCCGAGTCGAGGATGCCGATGGTGACGCCGCGGCCGTCCGCCTTCGGGTTCTGCTTCACGAAGTCGACGGCGCCCGTCTCGAAGGACGGGTTGTAGGGGTTCTCCGCGGGGGTGTTCCTGCCCGGTGCGGGGTAGGCGGCGCTCTTCTTGCCGCTCGCGCCCTTCGCGGTGTCCCCGGCCGGTGTCGGGTCGTCGAGCTGTATCTCCTGCCGCAGGTCGATGGCGTGCACGGAGGACAGCTTCTCGGCGGCGGCGATCACCGAGTCCGCCTTCACGGTCGGCACGGTGGCGCGGACGTAGCCGAGCGCGTCGTAGGTGCGGCCCACGGAGCCGCCCTTGACCGCGTCGAGCTGCTGGGCGACCTGCTCGGTCCGGCCCGGAGCGGTCGCGATCATCATCGTGACGTTCTTCGTGCCGTCGGCCTTGGCGGTGGCGAGCAGGTCGGCGTCGTCCGGACCGAGCTTGGCGCTCGCCGACTTGACGGCCGGGTCGGACGGGGCGGGGCCGTCGCCCTGCGCGGCGACGGCCAGGGGTATCGGCCCGGCCGCGGAGAGCGCGGCCACCACGCCGGCGGCCACGGCGATGCGGGCCAGGCGTCTCGCGCCGGGGGCGCGCGGGGAGTCGGAGGTCATCGGCATCCCTTGCAGATAAAGGAACCAGGCGAGTCGCGATCGAATTCGATCACTGGCGTCCGGATTGCGGAGCCGGACGATCGCTCAGCTTTACCCAAGGGAAAGATGTTTGTGGAGAGTTGACCGTGGCGGGATGGACGCATGGCGTACTTCCGCCATGCGTCACCGGGGACACACCACCCTGAAACCGCTGATACCGCACGCAGTTGCGGCGGTTGGGAACGCCCGGTGGCGGACCGCCTGCGCACTGTCGCCGGGCGCCGCCCCGCGCCGCCGGCGCGCCGACCGTTCCTCGACCCGCCGTCGAGGCGGCGCGGCGCGCACGGGTCGGGGGCGCCCGGGCGGATCACCGGGCGGTCGCCGCGCCGGGCTCCGCCCGAACGCCCGCCGGCGGGCCCGCGACTGCCGTAACGTCTCCTCATGCGTGAGGAGTTGCGGGTGGCGGCCTACGCCGTGTGTGTACGGGACGGACAGATGCTGCTGGCCCGGTGGGTGGCGCGGGACGGCGCGCGCCGCTGGACCCTGCCCGGCGGCGGCATGGAACACGGCGAGGACCCCTACGACACCGTGGTCCGCGAGGCCGAGGAGGAGACCGGCTACGCGGTCGAGCCGGTGAGCCTGCTGGGCCTGGACTCGATCCGCCGCACCTACCCGCGCCCGCTCGGGGCCCAGGCCGACTTCCACGGCCTGCGCATCGTCTACGAGGGCCGGGTCACCGGCGGCGAACTGCGCAACGAGACGGACGGCTCCACCGACCTGGCCGCCTGGCACCCCCTGGAGACGGTCCCCGACCTCCAGCGCGTCGAACTGGTCGACGTGGGCCTGCGCCTGTGGCGCGAACGTCCGGGGGTGGGCCGGCTGCCGGGAGAGGGAGCGTAGTCCCGCCGGCCGGGGCGGCGCGGAGCCGCGGATGTGCGGTGCGGTCCGAGGGGCGGCGCGCACGTGTGCGGAGGGGCCGCCGGGTGCGATCCCGGCGGCCCCTCCGCTCCCCTCCTGACGGTCCCGCCCCCCGCGGTGTCCCGTCTCCCCCCCCGGCCCCTACCGGGGCAGCACCACCACGTACACCGCCGGATCGCGGTCGGCCGCCGCCATCAGGGCGGTGCGGACCACCGTCGCCTGCTGCTCCGGCGCGTCGCGCAGCTTCCTCGGGGTGACGTGGACGACCGTGATGCCGAGTCGCTCCAGGAGCTCGCGCTTGCGGGCGTACTCCGTCCACAGCGCGTCGTCGTTCTGGCGCGGCGCGCGGGTGTCCAGCTCCAGCGCGACCGCCTCCCCGGGCCAGTACGCGTCCAGGCCGCCCAGGTGCGGGCCGCCCGGCAGCCTGAGGTCCACGTTCCACACCGGGTCGGGCAGGCCGTGCTCGGCGACCATCCGGTACAGCCGGTCCTCGGCGATCGCCCGGCCCTCCGCCAGCAGCGAGTCCACCGCGTCCACCACGTGCGGCCGGTTCAGCAGGCGCGCCTCGTTCAGCTCGCGGACCACCGCGGCCGGCTCGCAGTGCCCGCCGCGCACCGCCTCCGTCAGCAGCCGCTGCACCGTGGCCGCGTCCCGCAGGCCGGCCACCGCGTCCGCCAGGGCGCGCGGCACCGGGGCCACCGGCAGGCCGGTGACCACCTCGGGCACCGGCAGCTCGGCCGTCCGCCGGATCCGGGCGGAGCCCGCCGAACGCAGCCGGCGCAGTCGCGGCACCAGGACGTCGATCTTCTCCAGCGCGGGCAGCGCAGGCGCGGCGGCGAAGCCGTGCAGGGTCAGCGCGGCCAGACCGGTGATCATCACGTCCGTGGGCACCGGACGGTGCGGCCGCTGGGCGGTGGGCTGCGCCGGCACGCCGGGCGCCGCCTTCGGCGCCGGCCCGCGTGCCGCGTACATGAGGACCGCGTGCAGGCGTTCCTCACTGGTCGGCGGGCCCGGGTGGAGCAGGAACACGCCCGGCAGGTACTGCTGCCAGGGCCCGCCGGCACGGCACTGCTCGTTCGTCTCGGCCGCCGACACGCCGTGGGCGCGCAGTTGAGCGGTGGTCAGGACCCTGCGGTGCGTCTCGGCCAGGTGGCTCAGGGGGCGGGGGGAGAGCGGGGTGTTGTGGTTCATGCCGGGGAGCTTCCCGCACCCGCACCGCCCGCTAACCGCTGTTACACGTCCGTCGACAAAGCCGGACAAGGCGGCACTAAAGGACGGGTGTTCGGATGCCGAGAACCCCTGGTCCGTGCGGCACGGACCAGGGGTTACGGGGCATCTTGTAACAGTTACTCCACGCCCGACCTTTGGCCAAAGGACAGGTCGGGGCGGAGGCCGGGGCTCACGCCGCGCCCACCGCCGCGTCGCATTCCTGGCCGCGCAGCGCCCGCGCCAGGTCGTCGCGGGCCTCCAGCACCAGCCGGCGCAGGGCCGGGGCGGCGTCCTCGTGCTCGGCGAGCCACGCGTCGGTCGCCGCCAGCGTGTCGGGCGAGTCCTGAAGCGCCGGGAACAGTCCCCGCACCACGTCCATCCCGATCTGGATCGACCGCTCGCCCCACACCCGCTCGATCGCCGCGAAGTACTTCTGGGCGTACGGCGCGAGCAGCTCCCGCTGCGAGGGCCGCTCGAAGCCCGCGATCGTCGCCTCCACCAGCGCGTTCGACAGCGCGTCCGACTCCACCACCTGCGCCCACGCCTGCGCCTTCACCGCGGCCGAGGGCCGCGCGGCCAGGCAGCGCACCTGGTGGCGCTTGCCGGAGGCCGTGTCGTCACGGGCGAGCTCGGCGGCGAGCACCTTCTCGTCCGCCGCGCCGTGGGCCGCCAGCGGCTCCAGGAACGCCCACCGCAGCTCCTGGTCGACGTCCAGCCCGGCGATCTCCTCGGCGCCGTCCAGCAGCCCGCGCAGCAGGTCCAGATCGGCCGGCGCGGAGGCCGCGGCGGCGAAGAACCGCGCCCACGCGAGCTGGTGCTCGCTGCCCGGTTCGGCCTGCCGCAGCTCGGCCAGCGCGCCCTGCGCGAGCGCCGTGCCCGCCGCCGCGCGCCACTTCGGCGCGACGTAGTGCACCAGCGCCGACTGGGCCCAGGCGTGCAGCATCTGCAGCACGCCGATGTCGGACTCGCGGCCCGCGAACCGCAGCACCAGGTCGACGAACTCCCGCGCCGGCAGCAGCGCGTCCCGGGTCAGGTTCCACAGCGCCGACCAGCACAGCGCCCGGGCCAGCGGATCGGTCAGCGCGCCGAGGTGCTCGCGCAGCGTGGCCAGCGAGGTCTCGTCGAAGCGGATCTTGCAGAAGGTGAGGTCGTCGTCGTTGACCAGCACCAGTTCCGGCGCGTCCTGGCCGGCCAGCTCGCCGACCACCGTACGGGCGCCGTCCACGTCCACCTCGGCGCGCGCGTACCGCTCCAGCGCGCCGACCTGCGAGCGCCGGTACAGGCCCACCGCGACCCGGTGCGGGCGCAGCTCGCCACGCGGCGGAGCCGCATGGTCGGACACAGCGGACGCGGCGGCCTCCTGCACCACCGCCAGCTCGTCGATGCGGCCCTCGGCGTCCAGCAGCACCTGCGGGGTCAGCGAGTTGACGCCCGCCGTCTGGAGCCAGGACCGCGCCCACGCGCCCATGTCCCGGCCGCTGGTCTCGCCCAGCACCGCCAGCAGGTCGCCCAGGCGCGTGTTGCCGTACGCGTGCCGCTTGAAGTAGCGGCGCGCGCCCTCCAGGAACGCGTCCTGGCCGACGTAGGCCACCAGTTGCTTGAGCACGCTGGCGCCCTTGGCGTAGGTGATGCCGTCGAAGTTGAGCTTGGCGTCCTGGAGGTCGCGGATGTCCGCGGTGATCGGGTGCGTGGAGGGCAACTGGTCGGCCCGGTAGGCCCACGCTTTGCGGCGGTTGGCGAAGGTGATCCAGGCGTCCTGGAAGCGGGTCGCGCCGACGTTGGCGAAGGTGCCCATGAAGTCCGCGAAGGACTCCTTCAGCCACAGGTCGTCCCACCACACCATGGTGACCAGGTCGCCGAACCACATGTGCGCCATCTCGTGCAGGATGACGTTGGCCCGCGCCTCGTAGGACGCCTGCGTCACCTTGCCGCGGAAGATGTACTCCTCGCGGAAGGTCACCAGGCCCGGGTTCTCCATCGCGCCGAGGTTGTACTCCGGCACGAACGCCTGGTCGTACTTGCCGAACGGGTACGGGTAGTCGAAGTGCTCGTGGAAGAAGTCCAGGCCCTGCTTGGTGATCAGGAAGACGTCGTCGGCGTCGAAGTGCCGGGCCAGCCCCTTGCGGCACAGCGCGCCGAGCGGGATCTCCAGCCGCGTCCCGTCCGCCAGCTCCCGCTCGTAGGTGTCGGTGACGTAGTGGTACGGCCCCGCCACCACACAGGTGATGTAGGTCGAGATCGGCTTCGTCTCCGCGAACCGCCACACCCCGTCGTGCTGCTCGCCGGCGCCGTTGCTCCACACCGTCCAGCCCTCGGGCGCCCGCACCTCGAACCGGAAGGGGGCCTTGAGGTCGGGCTGCTCGAAGCCCGCGAAGACCCGGCGGGAGTCGGCCGGCTCGTACTGCGTGTAGAGGTAGACCTCGCCGTCCTCCGGGTCGACGAAGCGGTGCATGCCCTCGCCGGTGCGCGAGTAGGCGCACCGGGCGTCCACGACCAGCTCGTTGTCGGCGGCCAGGTCCTCCAGGAGGATCCGGGAGCCGTCGAAGACCTCACCGGGGTCGAGGTCGCGGCCGTTGAGCGAGACGGCGGTGACGGCGGGGGCGACCAGGTCCGCGAAGCTCGTCGCGCCCGGCTCGTTGCAGCGGAAGCGGATGGTGGTGACGGACCGGAAGGTGCGCGGCCCGTCGCCCTCCTGCCCGCCGACCGCCGACCGCAGGTCGAGGGACACCTCGTACCCGTCGACGGACAGCAGAGCGGCCCGCTCCCGGGCCTCGTCGCGGGACAGATTCTCTCCGGGCACGGACGGCACTCCCTCGTGTCGTGTTCAGGATGCGGACAGCACCGATCCTGCCATGCGGCCCTGACGGGCGGCATCAGGGAATGCCCCGGGAGACGATCGGCGTTGCCCGTTCAAAGACCCGATACCGAGGAGAGCCATGTCCGAGAACGCCTCCGCCACGACCGCCGCCGGGAAGACGCCCGTCGACTTCTGGTTCGACCCGCTGTGCCCGTGGGCCTGGATGACCTCCCGGTGGGTGCTGGAGGTCGAGAAGGTGCGGGACATCGAGGTCCGCTGGCACATCATGAGCCTGGCGGTGCTCAACGAGCCCAAGCTCGACACCCTGCCCGAGGAGTACCGGGAGCTGCTGACCACCAAGGCGTGGGCGCCGGTCCGCGTGGTGACCGCGGCCTGGCAGAAGCACGGCGAGGACGTCCTCGGCCCGCTCTACACGGCGCTCGGCACCCGCTTCCACAACCAGGGCGAGGGACCCACCCGCGAGGCCATCGCGGGCGCGCTGGCGGACGCGGGCCTGCCCGCCGACCTGATCGACTACGCCGACCAGGAGGACTTCGAGTTCGACGCCGAGCTGCGCGCCTCCCACAAGGAGGGCATCGAGAAGGTCGGCCAGGAGGTCGGCACGCCGGTCATCGCGCTCCCGGGCGCCGACGGCGAGCAGATCGCCTTCTTCGGCCCGGTCGTCACCCCGGCCCCCAAGGGCGAGGAGGCGGCCCGCCTCTGGGACGGCACGGTCGCCGTCGCGTCGGTCCCCGGCTTCTACGAGATCAAGCGCACCCGGACGGCGGGGCCGGACTTCAGCAACCTCTAGGAGACGGCCTGCCGCCGCCCTGGGGTCTTTCGTCTGGATCAGGCCGGGCAGGGAGCGGGGCCAGGGCCCGCGAGCCCGGCGTGATCCGAACGAGAGGCCCTAGTTCTCGGGGAGGTCGCCGCCGTCGTCCCACTTGAGGCGACGCTGGTAGCGGCGGCACCCCGGGCGGGCGCAGCGGATGTACGCCTCCGGCGGGAAGCCGGTCCTCGCGCCGCGCACGTGCGCCTTCTCGGCGTCGGTGAGGGAGCGGAACGGCTGCATGGGCCCACCGCAGTTCGGGCACCGCTTGAACACCATGGCCCGAGAGTAGGCGCGTACGACGCCGGCGGCATCCGCGCCGACGGCGCGCGAGAACGGGATGACCCCCGCGAGTCAGGTCCTCGCGGGGGTCTCCTTCTTTCCGCCCGCCCGCGTGAAGGGTGAGAAGACGATCACGAGGCGGGACGCTCCGGGCGCGCCGGTGGGGGCGCGGACGGTCGCTTTATTGCGAATGACTTGCAACTACAGGTTAGCAACAACAGGGCGGGTGCGGGCAAGGCCGCCGCACGCACCCGGACAGCCGCGCGCCCGCCCGCGGGCAGGCCGGCCCGCACGCGTCCGGACGCCGCGGACAGACCGGCCGGCCCGCACGCACCCGGACGCCACGAAGACCCCGGCGTGAGGCGCACGGGCCCGGACGCCGCGAAGGCCCCCGCGTGCAGTACGCGGGGGCCTTCCGGACCGTTTGCGAGACCCTGACGACCTGGGTCAGCTCCTGGCGCGCCCGCGCTGCCAGGCGTAGCCGACCACCGCCAGGACGAGCGTCATCGCGCCCGTCGAGTACAGCTGCACCCGCGTGTCGGCCTCCCGCGCCATCAGCACGAAGACCGCCGCCATCCCGGCCAGGGCCACCCAGGTGAGCCACGGGAACGCCCACATCCGCACCACCAGCCTCTCCGGCGTCTCCCGCTCCAGCCGGCGCCGCAGCCTCAGCTGCGAGGCGGCGATGAAGATCCAGACGACCAGGATCACCGCTCCGATCATGTTCAGCAGCCAGGGGAAGACGTCGTCGGGCCGCCAGTAGCTGAGCAGCACGCACCCGAACCCGAAGAGGCTCGACACCAGCACCGCCACCCGCGGCACCCCGCCGGACACCCGCGCCAGCGCCCGGGGTCCCTGACCGCGCCCGACCAGCGAGTACGCGATCCGCGAGGAGCCGTAGATGTTGGCGTTCATCGCGCTCAGCAGCGCGACGAACACCACCACGTTCATCAGCGGGCCGGCGCCCGGGATGCCCAGGTGGTCCAGGGCGGCGACGTAGGGGCCCTTGGCGACGACCTCGGGGGAGTCCCAGGGGACGAGGGTGACGATGACCGCCATGGAGCCGACGTAGAACAGGGCGATGCGCCACATCGCGGTGCGCACCGCGCTCGCCACGCCCTTGACCGGGTCCTCGGACTCGGCCGCCGCGATGGTGACCGTCTCCAGGCCGCCGTAGGCGAAGACCGAGGCGAGCAGGCCGACGATCAGGCCCTGCCCGCCGTGCGGGAGGAAGTCGGTGAGGTGCGAGGCGCCGGGGGAGTCGGTGCCGGGCAGGACGCCGGCGACCGCGAGGACGCCCAGCACCAGGAACAGGGTGATCGCGCCGACCTTCAGGGCCGCGAACCAGAACTCGAACTCGCCGAAGTTCTTCACCGCCGCGAGGTTGGTGCCGCAGAACACCACCATGAACAGCGCCACCCACATCCACTCGGGTGTGCCCGGCAGCCAGCCGGTGACGATCTTCGCGGCGCCCATGCCCTCCAGGCCCACCGCCGTGCACAGCAGCACCCAGAACGACCAGCCCGCCGTGAAGCCGGCCCACGGCCCGAACGCCCGCTCGGCGTGCGCGGAGAAGGAGCCCGACGACGGATGGGCGGCCGACATCTCGCCCAGCATCCGCATCACCAGCATCACGAGGACGCCGGAGAGGGCGTAGGCGACGACGATCGAGGGGCCGGCGGCGGCGATGCCCGCGCCGGAGCCGACGAAGAGACCCGCGCCGATCACCCCGCCGAGGGCGATCATCGACAGATGGCGCTGCTTGAGTCCGTGGGAGAGGGGGACGCCGCCCGTCTCGGAGGGCGTCCCGGCGGCGGTGCCGGTGCTGGTGCGGGTGGGGCTGCTTGGCATGGGCGCGCTCGTCCGGGGTGTGGGGGGCGGGGCAAGAGTGCCCACAGTGTGGGCGGCCCGTCCGCTCAGAGGGACGGGCCGCCCATTATCCGGACGCGCCCTGCGCGCAGGGTGAACCCGCGGCTACGCGGCGAGCGCGGTCGCGACGGTGGTGTAGTGCGAGGCGTCGCCCTCGATGGAGTAGCTCTCCTTGCCCTCCACACCGACCGGGACGTCACCGGCGACGGTCACGCGGTTCAGCCGGCGGGGCAGGCCGTCGTAGTTGTCGATCGCGTAGTGCTGGGTGATCCGGTTGTCGAACAGCACGAGCTGGTTCTCCGACCAGCGCCAGCGCAGGACGTTCTCCGGGCGGGTGACGTAGGCCTGGAACAGGTCGAGGATCTTGCGGGACTCCGGCACCGACAGGCCGACGATCCGCTGCGCGAACCCGCCGATGAACAGCCCGCGCTCGCCGGTCAGCGGATGAACCCGCACCACCGGGTGCGCGGTGCGGTACTTGATCGAGGTGAACTGGGCGCGCTGGGCCGCCTTCTCGTCGTCGATCGACTCCTGCGGGACCGCGTAGTCGTAGTCGTTGGTGTGCTCGGCCCACAGCGTGTCGGCCAGCCGGCGCAGTGGCTCGGGCAGGTCGCGGTAGGCGGCCGCCGCGTTCGCGATCAGCGTCTCGCCGCCGTACGGCGGGATCGTGATGCTGCGCAGGGTGCTGGCCTGGGGCGGGTTCAGCACGAACGTGACGTCGGTGTGCCAGTGGTTGGCCCGGCCGCGCTCGCTGTCCACGGGCAGCACGTTCGGCGCGCCCTCGACGGCCGGCACGGTCGGGTGGGCGGTGGTCAGGTCGCCGAAGTGGCGGGCGAAGGCCTCCTGCCCGGCGTCGTCGAGGCTGACGTCGTCGAAGACGAGCGCCTTGTGGGCGTTGAGCGCCTCCCGTACGGCGGCGACGGTCTCCCCGTCGAGCGGCCGGGACAGGTCGACGCCGAGGACCTGGGCGCCGATGTTCGCGGTGACCTTGCGGATCTCGATGGACATGGACGGTTCCTTTCAGGCGGTGGCGAGTGCGGGGCTGACGTGCTGGTTGACGGGGCGGGGCAGGCCGTAGCGCTCCCGCAGGGTCTGGCGCGGCCCGTACTCGGTGCGCAGCAGGCCGCGGGCGCGCAGGATCGGGACGACGTGCTCGACGAAGGCCTCCAGGCCGGACGGCAGCACGGCGGGCATGATGTTGAAGCCGTCGGCCGCGCCCCGCGTGAACCAGGTCTCGATGGCGTCGGCGACCTGCTCGGGCGTTCCCGCGAAGGTGAGGTGCCCGCGCCCGCCGCCGAGCCGGCCGATCAGCCGGCGCACCGTGAGCCGTTCGCGCCGGGCCAGCTCCACCACGAGCGTGTAGCGGCTCTTGGCACCCTCGATCGCCGACTCGGGCGGCAGTTCGGCGGGCAGCTCGCGGTCCAGGTCCAGGGCGCCGGGCGGCAGGCGCAGCAGGCTCTCCAGCCGGGCGCGGCCGTGCTCGGGCACGATGTGGTCCTCCAGGAGCTGCTCGCCGGCCCGCGCCTCCGCCTCCGTGGAGCCCAGCACGGGCACGATCCCGGGCAGCACCTTGATGTGCTCGGGGTCCCTCCCGGCCGCCCGAGTACGGGACTTGAGGTCGGCGTAGAAGGCCTGCGCGTCACCGAGGGTCTGCTGCGCGGTGAACACCGCCTCCGCGTGCCGCGCCGCGAACGCCTTGCCGTCCTCCGAGGAGCCGGCCTGCACGAGCAGCGGGTAACCCTGTGGTGTGCGCGGCACGTTGAGCGCGCCCGCCACGCTGAAGTACGTCCCCTCGTGCCGGGCCGGGTGGATCTTGGCGTCGTCGCCCCACACCCCGGCCGCCTTGTCGGCGACGACGGTGTCGTCCTCCCAGCTGTCCCACAGCTTGAGCGCCACGTCCACGAACTCGGCGGCCCGCGCGTAGCGCTCGGCGTGCGCGGGCTCGGCGGCCAGGCCGAAGTTGCGGGCCGCCTCCGCTCCGGCGGTGGTCACGATGTTCCAGCCCGCCCGGCCGCCGCTGATGATGTCCAGCGAGGCGAACTTGCGGGCCAGGTTGTAGGGGGAGTTGTAGGAGGTGGAGGCGGTGGCGATCAGACCGATGTGCTCGGTGGCGGTCGCCAGGGCGGTCAGCAGGGTCAGCGGCTCCAGGGAGCCCGCCGGACGCTGGGCGACGGTGCTCCACAGCTGCGGGCCGTCGGCCAGGAACAGCGAGTCGAACGTGCCGCGTTCGGCGATCCGGGCGAGGCGCACGTAGTGGGCGAGGTCGACGTGCGCGTACGGGTCGCTCTCCGGCAGCCGCCACGACGCCTCGTGGTGGCCGGTGTTCATCAGGAACGCGTTCAGGTGCAACTGGCGGGTCATGCGAGGTCCTCCGTGACGCCCAGCGCGGCGAGCAGCCGCTCCCGGTACTCGCCGAGCAGCGGGTCCCGGTAGGAGCGCGGGTGCGGGCGGTCGATGGTCAGGTCGAGGCCGATACGGCCCTGGTCCAGGACGAGGACACGGTCGGCGAGCACGATCGCCTCGTCCACGTCGTGGGTGACGAGCAGCACCGACGGCCGGTGCCGCTGCCACAGTTCGCGCAGCAGGCCGTGCATCCGGATCCGGGTGAGCGCGTCCAGCGCGCCGAACGGCTCGTCGGCCAGCAGCAGTTCGGGCTCGCGGACCAGGGAGCGGGCGAGCGCGGCGCGCTGCGCCTCGCCGCCGGACAGCTCGCTCGGCCAGGCCCGTTCGCGTCCCCGCAGGCCCACCTCGGCCAGCGCGGCCCGGCCCCGTTCGGCGGCGTCCTTGCCGTCGGTGCCCAGCAGCACGTTGTCCAGCACCCGCCGCCAGGGCAGCAGCCGGGAGTCCTGGAAGACCACGGACACCCGCTCGGGGGCCTGGAGTCCACCGCCGCCCCGCACCCGGTGGTCGAGGCCGGCGATGGCCCGCAGCAGCGTGCTCTTGCCGGAGCCGCTGTGCCCGAGCAGCGCGGTGAACGAGCCGGCCGGCAGGTCGAGATCGATGCCGGCGAGGACGCTGCGGCCCTCGAACGACCTGGTCAGACCGGAGAGCCGTACGGCCGGCCGGGTCAGCTGCTCAGTGTGCGGCGCCATGACAGCACCCTCCGTTCGATCAGACGGACCACGCTGTCGGAGATCAGACCGAAGACGCCGTAGACCAGCAGGCCGACGAGGATGACGTCCGTCTGGCCGTAGTTCTGGGCCTGGAACATCATGTAGCCGAGGCCGCTCGTGGCGTTGATCTGCTCCAGCACCACCAGACCGAGCCAGGAACCGGTCACGCCGAGCCGCAGGCCGACGAAGAAGCCGGGCAGCGCGCCGGGCACCACGACCTGGCGGACGAACCGGTAGCGCGACAGGCCCTGCACCTCGGCCAGTTCGACGAACCGGGTGTCGATGCCGGACAGCGCGGCGTGCGTGTTCAGGTAGATCGGGATGTAGACGACGATCGCGATGATCGCGACCTTGAAGGTCTCACCGATGCCCAGCCAGAGGATGAACAGCGGGATCAGACCGAGGGTGGGGATCGCCCGGTTGAGGTTCACCGTCCCGTCGATCAGCGCCTCGCCGGTCCGGGTGAGCCCGGAGGCCAGCGCGAGCAGCACCCCCGCGCCCAGGCCGATGGTGAAGCCGTAGGCGGCCCGGCGCAGCGAGGTCGCCACGTCGGTGGGCAGCGTGCCGTCGGTCCACAGGCGCCCGGCCGTCCTCAGCACCGTCCAGGGCGCCGGGATCGCGCCCGGGTCGAGCTGTCCGGCGGCGGAGGCGGCCGCCCACAGGGCGAGCAGCACCAGGGGGCCGACCAGCCGGGCGGCGGGCAGCCGCCTGCCGGGGGAGAGCCCGCGCCGGGCGCGCCGGGTGCGGGCCGGCGCCCCGGAGCCGGAGGGCGCCTCGGCGGTGGCCGCGCCGGAGGCGGGGGCGGTGGTCTCGGTCGCCGAGGTCGTCATGGCGCTCACCTCCGGTACTCGGCCGCTACGGCCTCGGCCGCGATGGACTCGAACCGCCGGTCGAAGAGCGAGTCGACCTTGAACCCCTTCACGAAGCCGCCCTCGGCGAGCAGATCGGCGGTCTCCTGCTCCCACTTGATCGCCTCGTCCCAGCTCGGCGGGAACAGCGGCTTGTTGGCGAGCTCGGTGACGGCCTCGGCCTGCGCGAGCGACAGGTTCTGCGTCTTGACGTAGAACTCCCGGTTCCACACGTCCGGGTGCTCCCACTGCCACACCAGGCCCTTGGCCCACCGCGGGATGTACGCGGCGACGGCGGCGGCCTTCGCCTCGTCGGCGAGCACGGAGACCGGCGCCCACAGCAGGTTGAGCAGGTCGACGACGTCGGTGGGGATGGTGTGCGCGCCCTTGCCCCCGTACTGCTTCAGATACGCCGGGGCCTGGCTGTTGCCGAGCGGGGCGACGTCCACCTGCCCGGACTGCAGCGCGGTGAGGAACTGGTTGCTCGTCAGCGGGACCAGCTTGACGTCGTCGTACTTCAGCCCCGCCTCCTTCAGCGCGCGCAGCAGGACGACGCCCTGCGCCTGCCCCTGGGAGAAGGCGAGCCGCCTGCCCTCGAAGTCGTGGACCGAGCGGATGTCGCTGCCGGGCTTGGTGGCGAACAGGTAGTTGGGCTTGCGGGTGAGGCCGACGGCGACGATCCGCGCGTCGTAGCCCTGGTAGTGCGCCTGGATCGGCGGGATTCCCGCGTTGTTGGCGACGTCCAGGGAATGGGCGCGGAAGGCGTTGATGACGTCCGGGCCGGCGCCGATGTTCAGCCAGTCCGACACGGTGAAGGGCAGCGGGGGGAACTTCGCCAGCTTGGACTGGAGCTGCTGGGTGTTCTGGTAGGAGGCGATCTTCAGGCTGGTGCCCGGCGGCACCTTGCGGGCCAGCGGGGCGGACAGGTCGGCGGACGACCTGGAGGCGGCGGCGCTCGATCCGGCGCAACCGCTCAGTCCGGCCGCCGCCGCGGCGACGCCCAGCAGGGAGGAGAGGAACAGACGCCGGTCCGGTGCGGACACGGGTGCCAAAGGCATGGGAGAACTCCGTGGGTTCACATGGTTCACAGGGCGGCGGGGACGCATGCTGAATTCCGGCACGACGGCGAAGCCCGGCGAAAGGAAAGGGAATTCAGGCAGGGGCGGTACCGGGTGCCGGAGCACGCGGGAAGAACCGGAGGGAAAGGCGCTCCGGGGCGCTTCAACGGGTCAGCAACAAAGAGTGCGACAGCTCGTGAGCGGGTTCATGAGATGAATGCTCCCGGCCGGGCGCGACCCCTGTCAACATTCGGAGTTTTCGAATTAATCAACTTCAGGTGACACGGCCAGCGGGTCCCGGTAGAGCACGTCCAGGGCCACCGCTCCGCCCGCCACCGCCAGCACCGAGTCCGCGAACGCGCTCGGCGTCACATCGGCCGCCCGCTCCGCCCCCACCGCCTGCCTGAGCGCCGCCAGACAGTCCTCCCGGTGCATGGCGCCGACCTCGGTGACCACCACCGCCTCCGGGTTGAGCACGCCCAGCAGCATCCCCACCGCACGCCCCGTCGTCCGCGACCGCGCCACCAGCAGCCGTACGGCCTCCGGGTCGCCGGCCGCCGCCGCGTCCAGCACCCGCATCGGGTTCACCCCGTCGATCACCCCGGCCGCACGGGCCCGCCGGCACAGCGTCCGCTCGCTCAACTCGGCCTGCAGGCAGCCCACTCGGCCGCAGTCGCAGGGCTCGGTGCCGCCCGGCACCGGCAGATGCGCGATCGTGCCCGCCTGGGACCGCGGCCCGTGGTGCACCTCGTCGTGGGTGGCGAACGCCGCGTCGACCACGTTGCCGACGAACAGGTGCAGCACACTGCGGCTGCCCCGCGCGCCGCCGAACAGCCGCTCCGCGTTGACCAGCGACCGCGCGTGCCCGTCGACGTGCACCGGCAGCCCGGTGCGCGCGCCGATCGCCTCCCGCACCGGTACGTCCCGCCAGCCCAGCAGCGGATGTTCGACGACGGTCCCGGAGTCCCGGTCCACCCAGCCGCCGGCGGCGAAGCCCACACCGAGCGGGGTGCCGCCCGGCGCCGAGGCCAGCAGCGCCGCGAGCCCGTCGGCGGCCCGCGCCAGCACCTGCCCCGGCTCGGCGCCGGCGTGCTTGAGCCGCCGCTCGGCCATCACCCGGCCACGCAGATCCAGCAGCGCGACCGTGGTGTACGGCACCGCCACGTGCACGGCGCCGACCACGAACCGCGCGTCGTCCAGGTCGACGGGCACGTGCGGCCGGCCCACCCCGCCCGACTGCCGGGGCACGGCGGCCTCGTGGATCAGTCCGAGCCGGGCGAGCCGGGCGCAGTGGTCCGTCACGGAGGCCGGGGAGAGCCCGGTCAGCCGCGCGATGGTGCTGCGCGCCACCGGTCCGTGCGCCAGCACCGAACGCAGCACGACACTCGCGCTGGTCCGGCGCCGGTCGGGATCGGCGAGCCGGGGAACGGGGGAGGCCAGGGTGGGTGCCGCGGCACGGGGCATGGGAAGTCTCCCGGGAAGAGGGGGCCGACGCTGCGCCTGCTCGGGAGCAGGGGCGCGCGGAGCCCGCCCCTACCGGGAGCGGCGACAGGTGGCCGTGCCCTGGCGTCGCAGGTCGACGTAGCGACGCGACGAGAAGTACCGGGCCTGGGCAACCATGCGTTCGAAGCTAGCAAACGGGCCCACCGGTGCCCAGACGGCGACCGACGGGCGAGACGGCGCCACCGGCCGCAGGAGAAGGGCGGCGCCACCGGCCGCAGGAGAAGGGCGGCGTCACCGGGCGCCCGTGGCCGGCCCGGCCCAGCCGCCGAAGCGGCCGGACGCCCGGCGATCCCCGCCGCGGAGGGCCGGCCGTTTGGCGGGACCCTACAGAGGCGGTCGCGCCGGGCCGCGTCGCCCGCGCCACTCCACCTCAGTGACCGGCGTCACGCGCCGCCGGGTGTAACCGGTTGCCTTTGTGCGGAGCCCACCAAGCCCCCGCTCAAGCCTTTGTCGAGCGCTGACGGTGATCGGCTCCGGCGCGCTGGGATAGCGTCACGATGTTCCCAACTGCCCTCACCCCCGCGGAGTCCCCATGAGCACCGCCGCCCCCGCCGCCCTCCCCCAAGATCTCGACTCCGCTCGATCAGGGGGGACCCCCATCGGCCAGGTCCTCGCCGACCTGCTCCCCTCCTCCCGTGTCCGGGACGCCGCTCTCGTGCTCGGGGGCGCCGCGCTCACCGGCATCGCCGCGCAGATCGCCGTCCCGGTGCCTGGCTCCCCGGTGCCGGTGACCGGCCAGACGTTCGCCGCGCTGCTCGTCGGCACCTCGCTCGGCGCCGGCCGCGGCCTGGTGGCCCTCACGCTGTACGCGCTCGCGGGCGTCGCGGGCGTGCCGTGGTTCGCGGAGGGCGGCTCGGGCGCGGGCGCCCCCTCCTTCGGCTACGTCCTCGGCATGATGCTGGCCGCCACCGTCGTCGGCGCGCTGGCCCGCCGCGGCGCCGACCGCGGCGTCTGGCGCACCGCCGGCACCATGATCCTCGGCGAGGCGGTCATCTACGCGGTCGGCGTGCCCTACCTGGCCCTGTCCACCGGCATGTCCGCCTCCGCCGCGATCGCCGCGGGCCTCACCCCCTTCCTGATCGGCGACGCCGTGAAGGCCGCCCTGGCGATGGGCGCGCTGCCGGCCGCCTGGAAGCTCGTCGGCAAGCGCTGACCCCGTGACGCACCAACGACAACGCGGTGGAGGGAGCCCTTCGGGGCTCCCTCCACCGCGTTGTTCACCGCGTTCTCCGGCTCAGGCCCGCGAGAGGGACCGGACGCCGGGTCAGCCGGCCGTTACCTTCTCGGCGATCAGTCGGCCGTGACCTTCCCGGTCCCGGCCGCCGGCTCGCCGGCCACCGCCCGGCGGCCGCCGTCGAGCTTCTGCTTGACGAACGCGATCACCAGGACGACCGCCGCCACCAGCAGCGACAGCAGCACGGTCTCGCGGCCGTCGTGCTCGGTGTCGGTCAGCATGTAGCCGAGGACGAAGACGATCACCGCGGCCGCCGCCCAGGTCAGGTACGGGTACAGCCACATCTTCACGACCAGCTTCTCCGGCGCCTCGCGCTGGATGATCCGCCGCATCCGCAGCTGCGAGAAGCAGATCGCCAGCCACACGAACAGGGCGACGGCGCCGGAGGAGTTGACGAGGAAGAGGAAGACGGTGTCCGGGAACTTGTAGTTGAAGAACACCGCCACGAAGCCGAAGGCGACCGAGACGAGGATCGCGGTCCTCGGCACGCCCCGGCCGGTGGTCCGCGCGAACGCCTTCGGCGCGTCACCGCGCTCGCCCAGCGAGAAGGCCATGCGGGAGGCGGTGTAGAGGCCGGAGTTCAGGCAGGACAGCACCGAGGTCAGCACGATGAAGTTCATGATCTGACCGGTGTGCGCGACGCCGAGCGAGTCCAGGGCGGCGACGTAGGAGCCCTTGTCCGCGATCGACTTGTCGTCCCAGGGGATCAGGGAGACGACGACGAGGATCGAGCCGAGGTAGAAGACGGCGATGCGCCAGATGATGCTGTTGGTCGCCTTGGTGACCGCACGCTGCGGGTTCTCGGTCTCGCCCGCGGCGAGGGTGGCGATCTCGCTGCCCATGAAGGAGAAGACGACGAGCAGCACACCGGTGAGGATGGAGCCGGGGCCGTGCGGCAGGAAGCCGCCGTGGCCGGTCAGGTTGCCGAAGGACGCCTGGTCGGTGTGGACGCCGGGCAGCACGCCGAAGATGGCGAGCAGGCCGACGACGATGAACGCGGCGATCGCGACGACCTTGATGCCGGCGAACCAGAACTCGAACTCGCCGTAGGAGCCGACGGAGACCAGGTTGGTGGCGGTCAGCACCAGCATGACGATCAGGGCCCAGCCCCACTGCGGGACGGCCGGTATCCACTCGGAGAGGATCTTCGCGCCGGCGGTGGACTCCACGGCCAGGACGACGACCCAGAAGAACCAGTACAGCCAGCCGATCGAGAACCCGGCCCAGCCGCCGAGCGCGCGGTCGGCGTGCGCGGAGAAGGAGCCGGAGGTCGGGTTGGCGGCGGACATCTCGCCGAGCATGCGCATCACGAGGACGACGAGCGTGCCGACGAGCGCGTAGGACAGCAGGATGCCGGGTCCCGCGGTGGCGATGCCGGCACTGGAGCCGACGAACAGGCCCGCGCCGATGACGCCGCCGATGGCGATCATCGTCAGGTGGCGATTCTTGAGTCCGGCCTGAAGCCCGGAACCGTGTCCGTCGGGGCTTGTCTGGCCGTTTCCAGCCTTCGGCAGGGTCGACTGCGAGGTCATGGACGGTTATTCCTTACGCCGGGTGAGCGAGTTCCCGTACGAGCGGTGTACGAGTCGGTCCAGTGAATCCGAGGCATAGGAATTCGTGAACCTGTGAAACGTAATTGTTACTTGAGGTTTCCTTGAGGTCTGTAGCTTTGCTCACATTCGTCGTCCGGGTGTGCTAAGTCACCACCCCACGCGTCTGCCCCCGGTCCGCCGTGACACACTCGGAGCATGCGCGTGTATCTCGGCTCCGACCATGCGGGCTTCGAACTCAAGAACCACCTCGTCGAGTGGCTCAAGGCGGCGGGACACGAGCCCGTCGACTGCGGGCCGCACCTCTACGACGCCCAGGACGACTACCCGCCCTTCTGCCTGCGCGCCGCCGAGCGCACGGCCGGCGACCCGGACTCCCTCGGCATCGTGATCGGCGGCTCCGGCAACGGCGAGCAGATCGCCGCCAACAAGGTCAAGGGGGTCCGGGCGGCCCTCGCCTGGAGCGAGGAGACCGCCTCCCTCGGCCGCCAGCACAACAACGCCAACGTCGTCGCCGTGGGCGCGCGCATGCACACGCAGGAGGAGGCGACGAAGTTCGTCGAGACCTTCCTCGGCACCCCCTTCTCCGGTGACGAGCGTCACATCCGCCGCATCGACATGCTCACCGCCTACGAGACGACGGGCGACCTCCCCCCGATCCCGCCCCACCACCCCCAGCAGTAGCCCGTGGCCCCCGGGGACACCGACCCCGGGGGCGCATCACTCCCTCACGGGCGCGCCGCTCACCCGGCGTGAGGGGAAGGGGCCCCGCCGCGGCCGGGCGGAGCCCCGGACGGCGCCCGCTTCCCGCCGAGTCGCGTCGGACGGGCGGGAGAAGACCGAGGAAAGGGAACCGCACCGTGCCGGAAGGGCACACCATCCACCGGCTCGCGCAGGACTACGCCGCCCGTTTCCAGGGCACCGCCCCGCGAGTCACCAGCCCCCAGGGCAAGTTCTCCGACGCCGCTGACCTCCTCGACGGAGCGGAGCTCACCCGCACCGAGGCCCACGGCAAACACCTCTTCCTCGGCTTCCGCGACACCGACTGGGTCCACATCCACCTCGGCCTCTTCGGCAAGGTCGCCTTCGGCGACGCCCCCGCGCCCGCGCCCACGGACACCGTCCGCCTCCGCCTCGCCGACGCCACCTCGTACGTCGACCTGCGCGGCCCCACCACCTGCGCGCTGATCACCGAGGCGGAGAAGCGGTCCGTGCACGAGCGCCTCGGCCCGGACCCCCTGCGCCCCGACGCCGACCCGGCCGCCGCCTACGCCCGCGTCCGCCGCAGCCGCACGACGATCGCCGCCCTCCTGATGGACCAGAAGGTCATCGCCGGCGTCGGCAACGTCTACCGCGCCGAGGTCCTCTTCCGGCACGGCATCGACCCGTACCGCCCGGGCAGGGACATCACCGCCGCCGAGTGGCAGGCCGTCTGGACCGACCTCGTCGGCCTGATGCGCGACGGAGTCCGCGCGAACCGCATCGACACCGTCCGCCCCGAGCACACCCCCGAGGCGATGGGCCGCCCGCCCCGCGTCGACGACCACGGCGGCGAGGTGTACGTCTACCGCCGCGCCGCCATGCCCTGCCATATCTGCGGCACCGAGATCCGCACCGCCGGCCTGGCCGCCCGCAACCTCTTCTGGTGCCCCGCCTGCCAGCGCACCTGACGAGGGCGCCCCCGGACCCACCCCGCACCGGCCACCGCCGGGACGGCGCCGGGCCCGGAAGCGCCACGCCCTGCGCGACGCCCCCTGGAGAGCGACGTCCCTAGAACCCGTGCGGCAGCCAGGGCGCCACCGCCGACCCGAACCCCACCGACGCCTCCGCCAGCGCCCCCCGCCGCAGCTCCCGCACCCGCCCGGCCGCCGCCAGCCCCGCGAGCGGCACGCCGCCGAGGTACGCCGCCCCCAGCTCCCGTACCGAGAGCGACAGATCGGCGGCGTCCGACGTCCGCTCGCACGACGCTCCCTTCACGTCGCCGCTCAGCCGCCACCGCCCGCCGTTCCAGGGGCAGAACGCGTCCTCGACCTCGAACACCACGTCCACCGGCGCCTGGTACGTCCGCGCGGCCAGCGCCGCCCCGACGTCGACCAGCCGCACGTACAACGCGTCCCGCAGCCGCGGCCGGCACCGCCGGATGTCGGTCACCAGGTACTGCCAGGCCTCGTCGACCGGCCGGTTCCGCACCGCCAGCGTCGTCATCAGGTCGATGCCGAACAGGAACCGCCACAGCGCCGCGTCCGTCGCCGGATCGAGCGCGGCCAGGTCCCGCAGGGTGACCGTGCCGTTGTGGCCGCCTTCGCCCCAGCCGAGCTTCGTCCGGTACCGGGCGTAGCCGGTGATCTCGCCGCCGCGTTCGGCGACCACGCACAGCAGCGCCGACCCGCCGTCCCGCTCGCTCGGCGGGTCGATCACCTCCCGGCGCTCCCAGCCCGGCTGCCGGGCCGGCATCCCGGGCCGCCTGGGCACCAGCCGCGCGTAGACCGCCTCGCACGCGTCGAGCACCTCGGCGGGCTCCGCGTACCGCACGCGTACGTCGTCCGTCCCGGCCGGTACGGACAGCCCCGCGCGGTGGGTGTCGATGTCGGCGTCGAGCTGGAAGGTCGCCGCGGCGTACCCGAACCGGCCGTAGATCGCGGGCTCGGAGGCGGTCAGCACCGCCAGCGGCTCGCCCCAGGAACGCACGTCGTCCAGCTGCCGCCGCATCATCGACGTCAGCACCCCGCGCCGCCGGTGGGTCGCGGCCACGCCGACCATGGTGACGCCGGCGGCCGGCACCAGGGCCCCGCCGGGCACGCTCAGCCGGAACGTGAACGCCCCCGCCGACCCCACGCACACGTCCCCGTCCCACACCCCGAGGGAGCGGTCGTACTCGGTCAGGGAGCGGTCCAGTTCCAGCACCTCGGGCGACTCCGTCCCGCCGAACGCGCGGACCAGGTGGTCGTACCAGGCGTCCCACTCCTCCCGCCGCAGCACCCTCGTCACCGGTCCAGGTTCACTCGCCATACCGTCATGCCTACCAGGGCCGCCGAGGGCGGGCGAACGAATTTCGCCCCGGTCGCCGCACACCGGCCGCCCTTGCAGTCGACTGTGAAGTCCGGCCTCGGACGGGGGATAAGTCGGACCTCCCGTGCCAAGCGGCGGGTCCGATGGATAGGGTCCCGAACTAATGACAGCAGGACGACAGCGGCGCGCGGAAGCCGAGACGTTCACGGCCCGGTTGAAGATGCGGTGGCACCGGGCCCGCGTCGGCGTGCGCAGAGCCGCCGTCGACTACTTCCGCGGCGACGGCTCGGACTGGATCGCGCTCGGCGGACTGCTGCTGACGGTCCCGCTGATCGCGGCCCTGACCCTCCTCGACTCCGTCTGGTTCTCACCGGTCGCGCTGGTGCTGCCCATCGTCGCCGGCGGACTGCTGCTGCGCCCGGCCAGCCTGCTCGGCCTGTACGCGGCGGCGGCCACGGCCCTGATCGTGGAGTCGGTGCGGCTCGGCCCGTACACCGAGGGCCCCTCCCGGGTGACGCCCGGCGTGGTGCTCGTGGTCGCCGCGTGCGGCTTCTTCGGGCTGCTGATCGCCCAGTTCCGCAGCCGGGTCGGCGTGCCCTGGCGGCGCGGCGGCACCATGCTCTTCGACCTGCGTGAACGCATCCGCGTGCAGAGCAAGCTGCCGCACCTGCCCGGCGGCTGGCACCACGAGATGGCGCTGCGCCCGGCCGGCGGCCAGTCCTTCTCCGGGGACTTCGTGGTCGCGGCCCGGACCAACGGCGGGCGCACCCTGGAGGTCGTCCTCACCGACGTGTCCGGCAAGGGCATGGACGCCGGTTCGCGGGCGCTGCTGCTGTCCGGCGCGTTCGGCGGCCTGCTGGGCAGCCTGCCCCCGCACGCCTTCCTGCCCGCAGCCAACGGCTACCTGCTGCGCCAGGACTGGGAGGAGGGCTTCGCCACCTCCATCCACCTGGTCCTGGACCTGGACTCCGGCGACTACGAGCTGTACTCCGCGGGGCATCCGCCGGGCCTCCAGCTCAGCGCGGGCACCGGCCGCTGGGAGGAGAAGGCCGCCGAGGGCCCGCTCCTCGGGGTGTACGACGGCGCCCAGTTCGACCCGGTCAAGGGCTCCCTGCGGCCGGGCGACGTCCTGATGCTGTTCACCGACGGCCTGGTGGAGACGGCCGACCGGGACATCGCCGAGGGCATCGACCGCCTCACCGGCGAGGCCGACCGCTATGTCGCGGGCGGCTTCCACGGCGCGGCCTGGCACCTGATCGAGGCGGTGGCCAAGGACGTCAACGACGACCGGGCCCTGCTGCTCATCTGCCGCGAGGGCCCGACCGCCACGGCCCACTGACCCCGGTCCCAGCCACCGGCCTCCGCCGCGACGCAGCCACTCGCCGCCACGACGGACACCGCGCCGCAGCGCACCCGCCGTCCGGGCCGGGCGACGGGGACCCCGCAGCGCGCGGCGCCCGCCGCCCCGGCCGGGCCGGGCGCCGTGGCGTGCGCCGCCTCAGCGGGCCGAGGCCGCCGCCACCGCCCGCGGTTCGGCGGCCCGGCCGGCGGGCCGTCCGCGCTCCCCGGCCGCGGGGACGGCGTCGCGGTCGAAGGCCCACTCCATCCGCGGTTCCATCACGCACCGGAACACCCGCCGCACCGGCCCCGTGCACAACAGGGTCACCGCGGTCGCCGCGACGACGGTGACGGCCAGCGCGCCGAGCGGCCGGTGCAGCCAGGCCGCGTCGGCCCAGCCCGCGTACACGGCGCCCTTCACCAGGAAACCGTGCAGCAGATAGCCGCACAGCGTGCCGGTGCCCAGCGCCGTGAACCACGTCCGCCGGCCCGGCACCCAGGCGAGGAAACAGGCGGTCAGCAGCAGCGCGGCGGCGAACATCACCAGCACCATGACCGGCCCGGCCCACCAGGGCGCGCCCAGGTCCTGCGCGGCGCTCTGCCGGTAGAGCCACCCCGACTCCGCGCGCGGCACGGCCCACCAGGCGAGCGAGAGGGACAGCGCGAACACCGGCACCGCCGCGATCCGCACCGAGCGGCGCCGCACCAGACGGAAGTGCTCGGGCCGCATGCGCAGGCCCAGCACGAAGCAGGGCAGGAACTGCAGGACGCGCTGGAGTTCCAGTTCGGTGCCCATTCCCGGGGTGAGCGAGGCGAGCATGGCGATGCCGAGGGCGACCGGCACCGGGTGGCGGACCAGCTTCCACACGGGCGCGGTCAGACGCCACACGAACAGGGCGCACAGGAACCAGGTGAGGTACCAGGGCGAGAGCAGGCTGATGTCGTGGTCACCGGAGTGACCGACGTGAATACGGAAGAGTGAATACGCGGTCTCGAAGATGACGTACGGCACGGCGACGCCGGTGATCAGCCGCTTCAGCCGGTCGGGACGCGCGTCGAAATTACGGGAGAAGAAGCCGGAGATGATGATGAACGCCGGCATGTGAAAGACGTACACCACGTCGTACGCCGCTTCCAGCGTCCGATTGCCGCTCTTGACCGCCGACCAGGAATGGCCCAGGGCCACCAGCACGATCGCCAGGTACTTGGCGTTGTCGAAGAAAGCGTCCCGCTGTCCGCCGGGCCGGCCGGCGCTTTCGGCGGGTCTGCGCGGGGACGGCAGTCCGGGGACCGGTGACTGTGCCGGGGGGAGGGGTGTTCTGTTCTGGCCGGGGGACGAGGCAGCGTGGAACATCTGAGGCACCCTAGCGTCGGCGGTCGGGACTCGACGGAACCCCGGACGGCGGTCCCGCTCATCGGCGGCGGATACCCGGGAAGTAACGAGGGAAATGTGATCGCCGGGTGACGGTCGACACATCACCGGTGCCGTTCACGCACATCATCCGCGCCCTCGATGTCCGGATTCATCACGACGAGTTGTCTCATCCCGCCGTGCCCGCCCGGGTCATTCGAAATCCCTGCGAACGTGCTGTGCGGACTTCGAAACGACAATCCCCGGATTACCGCGCGGGCGTTCCGGATCGCCCGCCGAATTCCCGTTCGGGGCATGCCCGGAGCGGGAGTCGGGCCGTGAGGCGATGCCGTCCGGGGCGGAGGAGGCGGCCGATGATGCGTCAGCGACCGCATAGGTGAGCCGGGTTGGTGGCACGATGGTTCCAACGGGGGTGCGGGGACGGCCTCCGGGCGGGAGTGCGGACCGACCGAGGGTGTGATCAGTTGTGGCCATTTCACTGTCAGTGGTGCTGCTGTTGGCGATCATCCTGGTGGTGTTGCTCCGAGGGGGATCCATCAAGGCCGGGCCGGCCATCGTCGCCGTGCTCTTCGGCTTCTTCCTCGCGTCCACCGGCATGGCCCCGTCGATCAACCGCTTTCTGAACTCGATAGCGGACACGATCAACTCGATCAGGTTCTGACGTCCCGCGCGCGGGGCCGCGACCGGCCGCCCTCCTCCGCTCCCGTACCGGGCGCCGGAGGCGGCGCCGCCATGGGCCCGGCCGGCCCCTCGCACCGACCGGACGGACCTCACGGGCCGGGCACCGGAAACGCCTCAGGGCCGGACCGGAGGATCACTCCTCCGGTCCGGCCCTGAGCCGTGCAGAGCGGGCGACGGGAATCGAACCCGCGTAGCCAGTTTGGAAGATCGCGTATGCGAACTCCGGCTGACCTGCGGGGCTGCTGACCTGCGGGGGAGCGGCTGTTTCGCTTCAGTCCCCGTGGCTCCCCGCTCGATACCGATCGATCGGGCACGCGTGGGGCACGGCGGTTGCACTGACCCGAGTCCTGCCGCGTGGCCTAGGGGCGGTTTGTGCGCTCACCGTGTGTCGCTACTGCGCGTAGATAACGATTAGCAGGATCACCACGAAGCCGACGACGAACCACCAAGGCGGCCCCTTCGGGCGTAACCGGCGCGTTGCTGTCCAGCGGCCTCGATGGTCCCGAGGCTGGTAGTACCTCCTGCGCGACGCCACCAACACCCTCCCCAGGTCGCCTATGTGATTACGATCTCAGTACAGCAGAGGCTGGAGTCTTCGGTGGCTGTCAAGATCCGTCTATGTCGGTTGATGAGAGTGGCAAGGGCGACCGAGAGATGGCAGCTTCAAACGTTCGTGCGACACGACCATGGGTTCTTTGCCTCGCCAGCGGGCTTGTCGGCGCGGCCGTAGGAGCGGGTGTCGTAGGGGTCATGTGGCACACAAGCGCCCAAGACAGTCGACCTTCGGGCCCCGCCTTCACGGCGACGGGGACGGTCACCGTCTTCGGCTCTTGGGTTGGGGCCCAGGAGGATGAGGGCTGCGTTGGCGTAGATGACTTCGCGGATCTACGGCCCGGCGTTCCGGTCCGCGTCTTCGACCCATCCGGCCACGAACTCTCCCGGGGGCGTCTCGGCAACGGGATCCCGGGCAAAGTGGTTGGAAACAGTTGTACCTGGCCCCTGACGGTCTCCGGTATCCCGGGTGGCGCGAGCCAGTACCAGTTGCAGGTGGGGGAGCGGGAGCGTCTCGCGAAGACCCCTGAGGAATTGCGTAGCGGTGTAGATCTGTCGTTCGGGGCCCAGTGAAGGCGGCGTATGGCCACCGCCTCAACCACCACCCACCCCAGCTCCCATCCCGTCCGCCGTCGACCCACACACCGTGGAGCGGGCGTGGTTCAGGGGCGTCAAGGTGGAGCGCGCCACTGTACGAACGACCTTGACGCCCCTGGGCCGCGTCTGCTCGGCTCTGCCTGGGTCGACGGTGGACGGGATGGGAGCACCCTCGCGCAAGCCACTACGTGCCCGCGGTCGGCGACGGTGCCCCCTCCCCCCGGTGCCGGCCGATCCCCCGCCGGAGGCATCGTCTTGACCGTTGGCCGCGCTCTGCGGTGCTCGACTCATGGCCGCCGGCCCTATCCACATGTGGGCGCGCGTCGGCGCAGTCCGCGCGGAGCGGGCCGAAGGCAGGAGCGGCGCGCGGAGCGGAGCCGGGAAGCGCGCCCGGCGGAGCGGAGCGCAGCCGGGGCTTGATGAGGTAGAGAAACCTGTAACAGCTCATGGCCGATACGGGCCTTGGCGCTGCTCACGCCTGCGTGGTGGTCTGAGATCAGAGGTCACGCGCGAGGGGGCAGGGTGCAGCCGTTACCGAATGACTTGGCACGGAACCGGCCGGGCGATGCGGTGCGCCGCAAAATCCTGGAGTTGCAGCCGAACCCGGTGCTGAGACTGATCGACCGTCGGCGCCCCGGTTCGGACATTTGGAGTTGGGCGGACGGACTCACCGGGGAACGCCTCACTGGGCGCCAGTTGAACAAGCTCCGCGGCCGTGGATGGTTCACCCTTCATGCGATCCAGTGGGCGAGCGGCGCGGACATCGACCACCTCGCCATCGGCCCCGCTGGCGTCTTCTCCATCAATTCCAAGCGGCACCGCGGGAAGACCGTCTGGTACGGCGACACTGCCGTCACGGTGAACGGCTCCCCGACCCGCCACATCGCCGTCAGTCAGTCCGAGGCCCGGCGCATCTCGCGGGCTTTGTCCACACGCTGTGGAGCCGACGTTCCCGTCCGCCCCGTGATCTCCGTGGTGCACGCGGCAAAGCTCACGGTCAAAGGCGCGAACCCGCCAGTTCTCGTCCTGGCGGTCGAACACCTCGGACGGGTGCTGTCGGGACTGTCGCCTACGCTCTCGACAGACCAGGTCACGCACATCTACGGCGCGGCGCGGGATGCCCGGACTTGGGTCGGTTGATCAGGCGTCGAAGTCGTACTCCAGCACGTAGGCGGCGGAGTCGAGAGTCATCTCGTTTACTTCGACGGGACGCCCCTCGTCCGCGAACGCCGTACGGCAAATCATGATCACGGGCGTGCCCATGGAGAGATGGAGGCGGCTCGCCTCTTCCTGTGACGGCATCCGGGACCGGATCTCCTCGCGGAAGTGCACGGGCTTGTAACCCAACTCGGCAAGTCGGGCGTAGGTACCGCCGGGGCCGGTGTCTTCCTGGGTGATCGCCGAACCTGCCACCAGGTCCGCGGGCAGATAGGACGTGGACAGCAGGACGGGCTTGTCGTCCAGGACGAAGCGGCGGCTGCGCACACATACCGGCGCTTCGGCTTCGGTGCCGAGTACCTGACTGATCCGCTCGGGTGATGCCGCCTCGTAGACCTGCACCTGGTCGACCACCAAGGTGCGGTCCTCGATGTCAGCCGACCAGATGGACCGCCCCGAACCCCACTGATCACGGGACAGTCGCTGGATGCCTCGCCGCCTGAGCGGCTTGAAGGCGCGGACGAACACGCCGGCGCCCTTGCGGGACTCGGCAAGACCCTCGTTCTGGAGCACGCCGAGCGCTTGCCGGGCAGTCATGCGGGCCACCTCGTACGTGGCCATGAGGTCGTTCTCTCCTGGTAGCCGATCACCGGGGCCGTACTCGCCGGCCTGGATCGCTTCCCTCAGTTCCTCCGCGATCCGCTGGTACTTCGGCTGGCGTCCGCTGCCCTGGGTGACCATGTGATCCCTCCTCTCTTCTCTAGACACCTTTATTGATTCCGTCAGCCGACACAACTCGCAGCTCACCCTCGTAGCCGAGTCGAAACCTCTCTAGAGATGTATTGACGTCTCTAGAGAGGTGCTGTTCTATTGAGTCATCTCTAGAGAGGTTGCTCACAAGGGAGCCGCCTCGGGGATGAGGGGACAGCTATGCCGTCGTTCAAGATCGACCTTTCGACCGCTGTGGTGTTCGTGGCGACCGCGCCGACGCCGAAGCTGGCCAACGCGAAGACGGGTGAGCGTGCGATGGACCGGGAGACCGGTGCGCCGCTGTCGACGGTGGGCCTGCTGATCTCGGACGAGGGGGAGGGGAACCTCTACCAGGTCACCATCCCGGAGACCGGTTTCCCGGAGGGCCTGACCCCGGGCATGCCCGTGCGGGTTGTGGACCTGAAGGCGCGGGACTGGGAGAACGAGTTCAACGGCCAGAAGCGGCACGGCATCGCGTTCCGCGCGGTCGCGATCACCCCGGCGGCCTGACCATGAGTGACCTGTCCATGGTGCTGGAGACCACGGGAGCCCTCGCGGGGGCCGGCGGTCTCGGCTACGCGAAGGTCCGCGCGCCGCGCGTGTACTGGTCGCTGGTCGGGCTGCCGGTCACCTGGGGCCGGTTCACTCTCTCCTACCGCTCCACGATGGACGTGTGCGGGCTGACGGTCCAGCCGTCCCGCTTCCGGGCCTTCGTCACGCGGAACGTGGCCCGGCGTGAGGTGCTGCCGGTCCCGCCGAAGATCCGCCGGGTGCAGGGCACGTCGACGGGGCTGCGGGTGACGCTGCGGCTTCCCGCCGGCCTGGAACCGGCCGACCTGATGGCCGCCTCCGAGAGGCTGCGGCACGCCTGGGGCGTCCACTCGGTGGCCATCGCCGAGACCAAGCCCGGCTACGTCCAGCTCCGCATGACCGGCTATGACGTGCTGCGCCGCGTCCGGATGCCCCGCACAGCACGCCCGGAGGGCCTGGCCGTCCCGGTGGCGCTGCGCGAGGACGGGACCGCGTTCGTCCGGGACTACCGGGCGGTGCCCATGGCGCTGACGCTGGGCGCGAACAACTCGGGCAAGTCCGTGTATCAGCGCAACCTGATCAAGGGCTTGGCCACGCTGCCGGTGGCGCTGGTGGGGATCGACTGCAAGCGCGGCGTCGAGCAGTCCGCCTACGCACCTCGCCTGTCGGCTCTGGCCACCACACCGGATGCCTCGGCGTCGCTGCTGGATGTGCTGGTGTCGGAGATGGAAGACCGGTTCGACCTGCTGAGTCTGCATGGCGTCTCGGACATGTGGGAGCTGCCCGAGCGGTTACGGCCGGTGCCGGTCGTCGTCCTGGTGGACGAGGTGGCGGAACTGTTCCTGATCTCCTCCAAGAAGGACGAGGAACGTCGGGAGCGGATCGTCACCGCGTTGATCCGGCTCGCGCAGATGGCCCGCGCGGTCGGGATCTACCTGGAGGTCTGCGGGCAGCGCTTCGGCTCCGAGCTGGGCAGGGGCGCGACCATGCTCCGCGCGCAGCTCACCGGCCGGGTGGTGCATCGGGTCAACGACAAGCAGACCGCCGAAATGGGCCTGGCGGACGTGGCTCCGGACGCGGTGATGGCCGCCGGCCTGATCCCGGCGGAGCGTCCCGGAACGGCGGTCGCCGCCGACTCCTCCGGGGGCTGGGCGAAGATCCGCACCCCGCACACCTCCCGCGACGACGTGACGGCACTCTGCCGACAGTTCGCCCACCTCGTCCCCGACCTTCCCGCGCTCGCCCCGTACCGGCCGCACGCGCCCGCGGACGCGCCGACGCCGGGTCCGTCGCTGGTCAAGCCGCTGCCGGTCACGGACTGAAAGGGGGACACGCCATGGCTACGCGTAAGAAGGCCAAGCCCGTGCCGGTGCTCTGCCCGGACTGCGACGGCAAGGGCGAGACCAGCGAAACCGTCCGCGTCGGCGCCCGCAAGGGTCGCGCCACCGACAACCGGCAAGCCGCCCTCTGCCTGACCTGCCTGGGCACCGGCGAAGCACCCACGGGCGGGGAGTGATCACCGTGAACCGTGTGATCCGCCCTGACGCCGTCCTGGTCCAAGCCGTGATCGCCGGAGCGTTGTCCTTCGCCCACCTGCACGACTTGGCTGCGGCGGCCGGGCAGTCCGGATGGAAGGCGTGGGCCTACCCGGTCTCCGTCGACCTACTTCTTGTCGCCGCCTGGCGTCGGCTCCGCGCCGGCCGGGACCGCTCCTCCTGGACCTGGTTCGCCATCGCCCTCACGGCCTCCCTCGGCGCGAACGTCGCCACCGCCGGTCTCCTCGACCTGCACGACGTACCGGCCTGGCTGCGCATCCTCGTCGCCGGCTGGCCCGCCCTCGCCTTCCTCGGCGGGACCCTCCTCGTCCACGCCCCTGCCCCGATCACCTCGGAGCCCGAGCCCGACGAGCAACCGGCGGCGCCGGAAGTCGAGATGCACCGCACCGACACCCCGGAACCGGCCGCCCCGGCTCCCGCCCCAGCGGCGGAACTGGCCCCGGCACCGCCCAAGCCGCCCGCGGCCACCCCGGCCGTTCCGCCGGCCCTGCTCGACCATGCCCGCTCGATCGCCGACGCGCACCGCAGCTCGACGGGCGAGCCGATCACCGCCGATGCGCTGACCGCCCGGCTCGGCCTGCCCGCCCCGACCTGCGAAGCCATCGCCGCTCAACTCCAGCTCGCCTGAACCGAAAGGGAGTCCCGTCGTGCGTCCGAACCGCTTCTACAACGTGATCCGCATCGGCCCGGTCAAGGTCGGCACCTACAACAACGGCCGTGGCCAGACCCGGCACACCGCCGCTTGCACCGCCCCCGGCTGCGGCTTCTCCACCGACCACCGCGACCGCTCCGCCGCCGAACTGTCCGCCCGCACCCACCGCTGCAACCCCTGACAGGAGGACGATCCCGTGTTCACCCCGAAGTACCCGCCCACGGCCACCCCGGTCCAAGCGTCCACGACCGACCACGCCCCGGCCCCGGTCCCCGCCTCGCCCGCGGCACCGGTCGCCCCCGCCTCGAACCGGCCCACCGTCCAGCTCACCCCGGGCAGCGCGCTCGCCCTCGCGGCCGGCGGCGGTGCCGTCGTCCTCGTCGTCGGCGCGGTCCTGGTCTCCCTACTCCTCGCGGTCGCGATCACCGGCGTCTCGGTCGCCGTGGTCGCCGTCGTCCTCCGCCTCCTCGTCAAAGACCTGAACCGGGGGCGGTGAGCAGGATGGACGCGAACGTGATCGCGGCGGGCTTACCGGCCCTGGGCTGGGCCGTGCACGGCGGGATGCTCCTGCGCCGACTGGCCACCGCCCGCCGCGACCCGCTCACCGGCCTGCACACCCGCGCCGGATGGACCACCCGAGCCGAACACCTCCTCAACCGGCACCCGGCCGCGCTGGTCGTCCTCGTCGACCTCGACGACTTCAAGGCCGTCAACGACACCCACGGCCACGCCGCCGGGGACGCCGTACTGACCACCACGGCCCGCCGCCTGACCGAGTGGTGCGGACGCCACGGCATCGCCGCCCGCCTCGGCGGAGACGAATTCGCCGCCATAGTCACCAACCCCGTCCGCACCCCCGGCCCGGACGCCCTGCGCACCGCACTGGCCCGGCCCGTGCCCCACGCCGGCGGTCTGCTGCCTGTCTCGGCCTCGGTCGGCTGCTGCCACCGCACCGACCTGCCCGCCCCGACCCTGACCGACGCCCTGTCCGCCGCCGACGCGGCGATGTACGCGGCCAAGGGTCACGGCCGACGCAACACCCACCACTGATCCCGAGAGGAACGATCCATGGGCATCTTCAGCCGCAAGCAGGACCCGGAGCCCGCGCGCAACGACGAGATGGTCGAACTCGGTCGTGAGTACGCCATCGCCCGCCGCCACCGCGACACCAAGGCCATGAACCGGATCATGCGCCAGGTCGGCAACGACAAGGACGTCACCGACCTCAGCGACTTCCGCGCCGGCCAGAAGTCCTACGACTCCATCCCGCCCATCCCCCGCGGTCGCAACCGCCGCCGCTGAACGGCCCCGGGGCGGCTCTCTCGCCAAAGATCCGCCGCCCCGGCGCCTGCACCACTTCCAGATCCAACCGACCCGAAAGGGAAGCCCCATCATGCCCCAGCACGCCCAGACCCCGCGCGTCTGCCGCGACTGCGACGGCTTCGCCGCCGTCGTCATCACGACCGGCACCCGCCAGCCGGACGGCACCCGCGCCACCCTCACCGTGTCTTGCCCGGCCTGCAAGGGCACCGGAGGCACGCTCCCCGCCGCCAGCCTCGTCCGCGTCGGGAGGTGACGGCCGTGGCCCTCCTCGACTGGCGCTCGCCCGAGCACTTCGACCACAACGAAGACAAGCCGTGCGTGATCTGCACCAAGCCCACCCCGCTGCGCTCCGACAACGGCAAGCCCGTCCACAAGGTCTGCGCCAAAGCCTGGATCGACACCCACCCCGTGAGGGAGGGCGACCAGTGAGCAACCATGCCGACTCGCTGATTCTCGACCTCTTCGCCGGCCCCGGCGGCTGGTCCCAGGGCCTGCACGCCCTCGGCCTGACCGATACCGGCATTGAGACCGACCCCGCCGTCTGCGCCACCCGCACGGCCGCCGGACACACCACCATCCACGCCGACGTCGCCGCTCATCCCACCGCACCGCTGCGGGGGAAGGTGTCCGGGCTGATCGGCTCCCCGCCCTGCCAGACGTTCAGCGCCGCCGGCCTGCGCGCCGGAAACACCGACCTGCCCCTGTGCCACCAAGCCTTGGACGACCTCGCCCACGGACACGACACCCGCGGTGAACTGCGCGCCGCTTGCACCGACACGCGGTCCCTGCTCGTCGTGGAGCCTCTGCGCTACGCCCTGGACCTGCGACCCGACTGGATCGCCCTGGAGGAAGTCCCCGCGGTCCTGCCCGTGTTCGAGCACACCGCCCGCCTCCTGGCCCACGTCGGCTACTCGACCTGGACCGGCGTCCTCAACGCGGCGGACTTCGGCCTGGCACAGACCCGCCGCCGCGCCTTCCTGATCGCCTCCCGCACCCGCCCCGCCCTGCCGTCCGACCCCACCCACGCGGACGGCGGCACCCCGGCCGACCTGTTCGGCGACGGTCTGCCCGCCTGGGTGTCCATGGCCCAAGCCCTCGGCCTCGGACCCGGCGTCACGGTCGCCACCCGCGGCAACCGCAAAGCGAGTGGCGGCAACAAGTTCCGCGCCTCCCGCCCGTCGTGGGCGTTGACCGAGAAGGCCCGCTCCTGGGTGCTGCACTCCCGCCGCGACTCGCCCAACTGGATCGCCGCCCACGGTGCTCGCCCCAACCGGCACGGCGACCAACCGGCCCCCTCCCTCACCGGTGAAGCCCACCGCTGGCACTGGAGCCGAGACGGCGCCTACCAACGCCCCCTCGACGTGACCGAAGCCGCAGTCCTCCAGGGCTTCCCCGCCGCCTACCCGTGGGCCGGCTCACGCACCAAACAGTTCCAGCAGATCGGCAACGCCGTCCCCCCGCCCCTGGCCACTGCCGTCCTGCGCACCGTCGTCCCGGCCGCGCTGGAGGTGGCCGCGTGAGCGACACCGCCACCATGGCGGGCCTGGACCCGGCCACCCTCGCCGACGTGCTGAGGCTGGCCGGGTCTCCCGGCTTCGACCGCATCCAGGACCAGATCCGCCGCACCGGCGGCTGCACCGACCCGATCCGTCTCCAGGGCTCCACCGTCACCCGTGACGCTGTGACCGGGCACGTCCTGCACTCCTACTCCACCGACACCGAGCCGGGCGGCGTCCTGCGGATCGCGTGCGGCAACCGGCGGGCCTCCCGCTGCCCCGCCTGCGCCTGGACCTACGCCGGCGACACCTACCACCTCATCCGCGCCGGCCTCGTCGGAGACCCTGCCAAAGGCACCCCCGACACGATCCGCGACCACCCGCGGGTCTTTGCCACCCTCACCGCACCCTCGTTCGGCCCGGTCCACAACCGGCCCGGAAACCGGCCCTGCCGCTGCGGCACCCGCCACCCCGAAGACGCCCCCGAGCTGGGCACCCCGCTTGACCCCGAGACGTACGACTATGCGGGGGCGGTGCTGTGGAACAACCACGCCTCCGACCTGTGGCGCTACTTCACGATCTACCTCCGCCGCGAGATCGCCAAGCGCGCCGGCCTCACCCAGAAAGCCGCCCGCGAAGCCTCCCGCGTCGCCTTCGGCAAGGTCGCGGAGTACCAGAAGCGCGGAGCCGTCCACTTCCACGCAGTGATCCGCTTCGACGGACCCGAGGGGCCCGACAGCCCTCCGCCGGCCTGGGCCACCCTCGATCTGCTCACCGACTCGATCCACGCCGCTGCCGCCCGCGTCGCCGTCGACGTACCCGCTGCCGGTGACCAACGTGCCCGCACCCTGCGCTGGGGCGAGCAGCTCGACGTACGCCCGATCCGCGCCTTCGGCGACGGCTCCGAGATCACCGAACAGGCCGTGGCCTCATACGTCGCCAAGTACGCCACCAAAGCCGCCGAGACCACCGGCACCGTGGATCGCCGCATCGGCAACAAGGAAGCCCTGGAACTCCTCGGCGTCCCCGACCACCCGGCCCGCCTTATCGCGGCCTGCCTCGACCTGCACGCGCTCTACCCGGACCGGAAGTTACGGGACTGGGCTCACATGCTCGGCTTCCGCGGCCACTTCTCCACCAAGTCCCGCCGCTACTCCACCACCCTCGGCGCCCTGCGCCAGACCCGCGCCGACTACCGCGCCGCACAGCAACGCCAAGACCTCGGCCTGCCCGACCCCGACGACGAGGAAGCAACCACGCTCACCCTCGCCCACTGGGCCTACGCCGGCCACGGCCACACCCCCGGTGAATCCTGGCTCGCCGCCACCAGCCGCCGGGAGATCCAACTCAACCGCGAAACCGCCCGCGAGGAACTTGCAGACCCGCGCCATCAGGGAGGGGACGACCATGAATGAGCGGTACCTCAACGTCGACCAGGTCGCCGAGATCCTCGGCACCACCGTCCGCTTCCCGCGGCGTCTGATCGAGGAACGGCGGATCACGTACGTCAAGGTCGGGCGACACGTCCGCATCCCGGAGAGCGCCGTACGGGACTTCATCTCCGCAAACACGGTGGAGCCGCGCCGGCGGGCTGCTCGCCTTCGGGGGGTGGCCGCCTGATGGCCGGCAAGCGTCGACAGTTCGGCCGGGTCCGGAAGCTCCCGTCAGGTCGCTACCAAGCTCGTTATGTCGGTCCGGACGGGATGCTTCGCCCGGCGCCCGACACGTTCCGCACCAAGCGGGACGCGGACGAGTGGCTTGCCGACAAGCAGACCGAGATGAGGCGTGGGGACTGGCACGACCCGGATGCCGGGAAGGTGGCGTTCGGCTCGTACGCGGCTGCGTGGGTCAACGAGCGGGAGTTGACGGCCCGGACGCGCCAGCTCTACGAGTCACTGCTGCGGCTCCATCTCGAACCCGCCTTCGGCAGGGTCAACGTCGCGGAGATCTCGCCCCCGTTCGTGCGGCGCTGGCGTGCCGACAAGTTGGCTGCCGGCACCGGTGCCACGACGGTTGCAAAGGCGTACGCGCTGCTGCGGGCGATCCTCGCGACCGCCGTGTCCGACCAGATGATCAGGCGCAACCCGTGCCAGATCAAGGGCGCCAGCACCGTGCACACCCCGGAGCGGCCCACTGCCACTGTCCAGGAGGAGTACGACCTCGCCGACGCCATCCAGCCCCGTTACCGGGCGCTCGTGCTGATGGCCGGCTTCCTCGGCTTGCGCTGGGGCGAACTGGTCGGGCTGCACCGCCGTGACCTCGACCTCGACCACGGCACCGTACGGGTCCGCCGGGCCGTCGCCGAACTGAACAACGGGCAACGGGAGGTGAAGGCACCCAAGAGCGCTGCGGGCAAGCGCACGGTGTCCATTCCCGCCGCCATCCTCCCGGACGTCCGTGATCACCTCGCGCGGTACGCCGAACCGGGTGCGGACGGCCGGGTCTTCGTCGGGGCCAAGGGGGCGACTCCTCGGCGGAACCACTTCAACCGGCTGTGGCACAAGGCGTGCGCTGAAGCAGGCATCAGGGGTCTGCACTTCCATGATCTGCGCCATACCGGCAACACCCTCGCGGCCTCGACCGGGGCCAGCACGCGAGAGCTGATGGCGCGCATGGGACACAGCACCGCGCGGGCCGCGCTGATCTACCAGCACGCCAGCGCCGACCGTGACCGGCTGATCGCCGACGCCGTGAGCGGCCTCGTCGACAAGGGCCGGCGGAACCGCAAGGGGCACGCGGGGGACACGGCGGACTGATCGCGGCCCCTGGAAACACTCAGGGCCAGGCAGAGGAATGAACCTCTGACCTGGCCCTGAGCCGTGCAGAGCGGGCGACGGGAATCGAACCCGCGTAGCCAGTTTGGAAGACTGGGGCTCTACCATTGAGCTACGCCCGCACACAACACGCGCCGCTGGTCCGACGACCGCGGCACACAAGGCATCGTAGCGGGTCGTACGCGGTCGCCGCACACCCCTTCCGCCGTGCCGCCGTCGGCCCGCCCCGCGCGTCCTTCCCGCGCCGGCCGCTGTGCCCCGCCCGGGCGCCCCCGACCCGCTCCCGCGGCGGTCCTCCCGCGCCCGGCCCCACAGGCTCTGCCCCACTCCCGCGGCGGTCCTCCCGCGTCCGGCCCCACAGGCCCTGCCCCACTCCCGCGGCGGCCTCTCCCGTGTCCGGTCCCCCAGGCCCGGCCCCACGCGCACGGCCGCCGGCCCGGAGCCCCGCCCGTGCACCTCGGTGCCGCCCCGCCCGACCCGGTGCCGTCCCGTCCGCGCCGGAGCCCGCCCGGCGCGCCGTGTCACCCCGCCGGGCCGCTCGCCGGGCCGCCCGCCGTGGCCGTCCGGCGTTGTGTTCGCGCCACTCCGGTGGGCCCAGGGGGCCCGGCCGACCGCGTGGGCGCGGGCGCGCGTGGTCGGTGGCGTGCGCCCGGTGGACGGGGGCGCGCGCCGGGCGCGGTCGGGGAAATGGGGCGGTCGCACTGGCTGCGGGCATGTACCCTACGTGTCGCACCAGACGGGGTGTGGCGCAGCTTGGTAGCGCGTCCGCTTTGGGAGCGGAAGGCCGTGGGTTCAAATCCCGCCACCCCGACCACCCGCCGGCCGCCGGTCGGCGCATCTCGCGTTGATCGCCTTTTGGGGCGCTGAGCGGCTCCGGTTACTATGCAAGCTGCGCGCCCGTGTGTCCGGTCCTAGGACCTACGAACTCCTCCGGGCGGCGAAATATCCGCCGGACCTGTCTGGCTCCGGCAGAAACCAAGAAGTCAGCCACAAGGAGACCGAACCGTGAAGAGCGCCGTGGAGACCCTGAACCCGACTCGGGTTCGGCTCACTGTCGAGGTGCCCTTCGAGGAGCTCAAGGACAGCCTCGACGCGGCGTACAAGAAGATCAACCAGCAGGTCACGGTGAAGGGCTTCCGCAAGGGCAAGATCCCGGCCCGGGTCATCGACCAGCGGTTCGGCCGCGGTGCGGTTCTGGAGGAGGCCGTCAACGACGCGCTCCCGAAGTTCTACACCGACGCGGTCAACGAGGCGGAGCTGAACCCGCTGGGCCAGCCCGAGGTCGACATCACCGAGCTGAAGGACGGCGAGACGCTGAACTTCACCGCCGAGGTGGACGTCCGCCCGACCATCGAGATCCCGGACTACTCCGGCATCGAGGTCGAGGTCGACGCGATCGAGGTGACCGACGAGGACGTGGAGAAGGCGGTCGAGCAGCTGCGCGAGCGCTTCGCCTCCACCTCCCCGGTCGAGCGCGCCGCCGAGGACGGCGACGTCGTCACCATCGACCTGGAGGCCAAGGTCGACGGCGAGGTGCTGGAGGACGGCATCGCCGACGGCGTCTCCTACACCATCGGCTCCGGTGAGCTGCTGGACGGGATCGACGACGCCGTGAAGGGCCTGGAGGCCGGTGGCGAGGCCACCTTCACCTCCGAGCTGAAGGGCGGCTCGGCGGCCGGCAAGGAGGCCGAGGTCACCGTCAAGGTCACCCAGGTCGCCGCCCGCGAACTGCCGGAGCTGGACGACGACTTCGCGCAGCTCGCCTCCGAGTTCGACACCCTCGAGGAGCTGAGGGCGGACAGCCGCAAGCGCCTGGAGAACATGAAGCAGTACGACCAGGCCACGCAGGCCCAGGAGCGCGTCCTGGACAAGCTGCTCGAGCTGGTCGAGGTCCCGGTCCCCGAGAAGCTGCTCGAGGACGAGATCAACACCCGCAAGCACAACCTCGAGCACCACCAGCTCGGCCAGATGGGCCTCACCCTCGACAAGTACCTGGAGATCCAGGGCAAGACCGCCGAGGAGTTCGACACCGAGACCCGCGAGGCCGCGGTCAAGGGCATCAAGACCCAGTTCGTCCTGGACGAGCTGGTCAACAAGGAGAAGCTGGGCGTCAACCAGGAGGAGCTCACCGAGCACCTCATGCGCCGCGCCGCCTCCTCCGGCATGTCGCCCGACCAGTTCGCGCAGGCCGTCGTCCAGCAGAACCAGGTTCCGCTGCTGGTCGGCGAGGTGGCCCGCGGCAAGGCCCTGGCCGTCGTGGTCGAGGCCGCGACCGTGAAGGACACCAACGGCGAGATCGTCGACCTGGAGGACGAGGAGGAGGACGAGGCCGCCGAGGCCGCGACCGACGCCGCCGCCGAGGGCGAGGGCGAGGAGAAGGCCGAGGCCTGATCCCTCCGCGTCGCCTGAGACGTACGTACGATGGGCCCTGGGGAACCGCTCCCCGGGGCCCGTCGGCGTATCCGGCCCCCGTCCGCCGAGGGCCCCGCGCTACGCCCCCGGCGAACACTCCCCTCAGCGGGATTCCCCGAAGCGACCCGCGCGTTAGGGTCCATGAATACGAGGGCAGGGGAGTCCCCGAACACCGCCGGACGGCCCCACGCCCCGGCAGAACACGTGAGACGGCCCGGCGCCGTCGTAAGACGAGCAGGTGGATACGTGACGAATCTGATGCCCTCCGCCGCCGGCGAGCCTTCCATCGGTGGCGGCCTCGGCGACCAGGTCTACAACCGGCTGCTCAACGAGCGGATCATCTTCCTCGGCCAGCCGGTGGACGACGACATCGCGAACAAGATCACCGCACAGCTGCTGCTCCTTGCCGCCGACCCGGACAAGGACATCTACCTGTACATCAACAGCCCCGGCGGCTCGATCACGGCCGGCATGGCGATCTACGACACCATGCAGTACATCAAGAACGACGTGGTGACCATCGCCATGGGCCTCGCCGCCTCGATGGGCCAGTTCCTGCTCAGCGCGGGCACCCCGGGCAAGCGCTTCGCCCTGCCGAACGCCGAGATCCTGATCCACCAGCCGTCCGCCGGCCTCGCGGGTTCGGCCTCGGACATCAAGATCCACGCCGAGCGGCTGCTGCACACCAAGAGGCGCATGGCCGAGCTGACCGCCCAGCACACCGGCCAGTCGTTCGAGCAGATCACCCGCGACTCGGACCGCGACCGCTGGTTCGACGCGGTCGAGGCCAAGGAGTACGGCCTCATCGACGACGTCATCACCTCGGCCACCGGCATGCCGGGCGGCGGCGGCACCGGGGCCTGAGCCGCTCCCAGCGGGCCGCAGCGCCCCTGAGCGGCGCCCACGGAGGCCCCTGGCCCTCGCGGACCCCGAAGGACCGCCACGGCCGCCCACCGGCCCCGTACGGCCCAGCCAGCCCCTCAGCCGACCGCCCAGCCCTTTTCCAGGAGACACCGTGAACGACTTCCCCGGCAGCGGCCTCTACGACCGTGCGCGCGCCGAGTACAACGGCCCGACGGCCGAGTCCCGCTACGTGATCCCGCGCTTCGTCGAGCGCACCTCCCAGGGCGTCCGCGAGTACGACCCGTACGCGAAGCTCTTCGAGGAGCGCGTGATCTTCCTCGGCGTCCAGATCGACGACGCCTCCGCCAACGACGTCATGGCGCAGCTGCTGTGCCTGGAGTCGATGGACCCCGACCGGGACATCTCGGTCTACATCAACAGCCCCGGCGGCTCCTTCACGGCGCTCACGGCCATCTACGACACGATGCAGTTCGTGAAGCCCGACATCCAGACGGTGTGCATGGGTCAGGCGGCCTCCGCCGCCGCGATCCTGCTGGCCGCCGGCACGCCGGGCAAGCGCATGGCGCTGCCCAACGCCCGTGTGCTGATCCACCAGCCCTACAGCGAGACCGGCCGCGGCCAGGTCTCCGACCTGGAGATCGCCGCCAACGAGATCCTCCGGATGCGTTCGCAGCTGGAGGAGATGCTGGCCAAGCACTCCACCACCCCGGTCGAGAAGATCCGCGAGGACATCGAGCGCGACAAGATCCTCACGGCCGAGGAGGCGCTGTCCTACGGGCTGATCGACCAGATCATCTCGACCCGCAAGATGAACAACGCCGCCGTCCGCTGACGCGGACGCCGGGCCGCCCGGCGGCCCTTTGGCACGGTCACGTCGAAGTGAACCGTGCCAAGGGGGGCCCGAACGGGGGGCCCGGCAAGGTACCGTCGACATAAGGCAGCACCAGGAGCCGCTGGACCGCATGCGTCCAGGCGTCTCCCAGGCGAAGGGGAAGCACACCGTGGCACGCATCGGTGACGGCGGCGATCTGCTCAAGTGCTCGTTCTGCGGCAAGAGCCAGAAGCAGGTCAAGAAGCTCATCGCAGGGCCCGGTGTGTACATCTGCGACGAGTGCATCGATCTCTGCAACGAGATCATCGAGGAAGAGCTCGCCGAGACCAGCGAGGTGCGCTGGGAGGAACTGCCCAAGCCCCGCGAGATCTACGAGTTCCTCGACGGCTACGTGGTGGGCCAGGAGGCGGCCAAGAAGGCCCTCTCCGTCGCGGTCTACAACCACTACAAGCGCGTCCAGGCCGGCGAGAACGGCGGCGGCCAGGGCCGTGAGGACGCCATCGAGCTGGCGAAGTCCAACATCCTGCTGCTCGGCCCCACGGGCTCCGGCAAGACCCTGCTGGCCCAGACCCTGGCCCGGATGCTGAACGTCCCGTTCGCCATCGCCGACGCCACCGCGCTGACCGAGGCCGGCTACGTGGGCGAGGACGTCGAGAACATCCTGCTCAAGCTGATCCAGGCGGCCGACTACGACGTCAAGAAGGCCGAGACCGGGATCATCTACATCGACGAGATCGACAAGGTCGCCCGCAAGAGCGAGAACCCGTCGATCACGCGCGACGTCTCCGGCGAGGGCGTGCAGCAGGCCCTGCTGAAGATCCTGGAGGGCACCACGGCCTCGGTGCCGCCGCAGGGCGGCCGCAAGCACCCGCACCAGGAGTTCATCCAGATCGACACGACGAACGTGCTGTTCATCGTGGGCGGCGCCTTCTCCGGCCTGGAGAAGATCATCGAGGGCCGCGCGGGCGCCAAGGGCATCGGCTTCGGCGCGACGATCCGCTCCAAGCGGGAGCTGGAGGCCAAGGACCAGTTCGAGGACGTCATGCCCGAGGACCTGGTCAAGTTCGGCATGATCCCCGAGTTCATCGGCCGCCTGCCCGTCATCACCTCGGTCCACAACCTGGACCGCGAGGCCCTGCTGAAGATCCTGGTCGAGCCGCGCAACGCCCTGATGAAGCAGTACCAGCGCCTGTTCGAACTCGACGGCGTGGAGCTCGACTTCGAGCGCGAGGCCCTGGAGGCCATCGCCGACCAGGCCATCCTGCGCCAGACCGGCGCGCGCGGCCTGCGCGCCATCATGGAGGAGGTCCTGATGTCGGTGATGTACGAGGTCCCGTCCCGCAAGGACGTCGCCCGCGTCGTCATCACCGCCGACGTCGTCCACTCCAACGTCAACCCCACCCTGATCCCGCGCGACGCCCGCGGCCGGGGCCCGGGCGAACAGAAGACGGCGTAACCGCCCGTCCGCACACGAACGAAGGGGCCCCGGTCGACCGACCGGGGCCCCTTCGCCGTGCGGGTGCGCGTCAGATCTTGACGCGGACGTCCTTGCGGAGCTTGGCGGCGAGGTCGGCCGTGTTCTCCAGGGTGAGGCCGTTGCCGGTCGCCATCTGGGCCACGTCCATCGCCAGGACGTAGACGACCGTGCTGTGGTCGGCCCAGATGCACATGGGCACGTTCATCGTCTTCGGGGCGCCGGCCGTGGCCTCCTCGTTCGTGATCTTGGCGTTCTGGCACTTCATGACGCCGTTGTCGAAGCCGGACGGCGACATCTTCTGCGGGCTGCCCTCCAGCTCGCCCTTGGTGCCGTCGCTGCTCTTGTCCTTCTCGGACTCGGTCTTCATGTAGGCGAACATCGCGTCGACGACCTTGTCCGGGTCGTCGATCGTGCCGTAGACGCCGCTGAAGCTCAGCATCTTGGCCGTCAGGCCCTCACCGGCGGTGTAGCCCGCGCTGACGTCCTTGGGGTTCTTCACACCCCACTTCTCGGCGTCCTTGAGGTCGTCCTTGGTCATGCCGTCCGGGGAATCGTCCTGCGACTTCTTGTACGTGCCGTCGATCACCGTCGCCGGCGTCACCAGCTTGTGCGGGCCGTCGTCGGCCACCGAGCTGCCGCCGCCGCCCCCGCCGATCACGAAGTACGCGCCGACCGCGATCGCCGCCACGACCGCCACCGCACCGATGATCAGACCGGTCTTCTTCTTGCCGCCGGCCGGGGCCGGGGGCTGCGGCGCCGCGCCGTAGGGCGGCTGCTGGCCGTACTGGGGCTGCTGGCCGTACGGCTGCTGGCCGTACGGGTTCGGCTGGGGCGGCACACCCGGCTGCTGAGGCTGCTGCGGGTAGCCGTAGCCCGGCTGCGCGGGAGGGGCCTGCGGGGGGTAGCCGTAGCCGGGCTGCGCGGGCGGCGCCTGCGGCGGCTGCTGGCCGTAGGGGCCCGGCTGACCGTACGGCCCGGGCTGCTGGGGCTGCCCGCCGTACGGGCCCGGCTGGTTGTAGCTCATTACTGGGTTCCCCTCCAGATGCTTATGTGTTCCTGACATCCTGGCCCAGACCCGCCGGGCCCACGGCATCGGGGTGCGCACCGTTACACAACAAATGCGGTTCGGGACAGCGCCGTGACGCCTCTAAACTGAGCGCGTGACCGAGAACGCTCAGCAGCAGCCACCAGCGCCCGACACCGAACTGCCGACCCAGTACGCGCCGGCCGACGTAGAGGGGCCGCTGTACGAGCGCTGGGTAGAGCGGGGCTACTTCGAGGCGGACGAGAAGAGCGACAAGCCGCCCTACACGATCGTCATCCCGCCGCCGAACGTCACGGGCTCCCTCCACCTGGGCCACGCCTTCGAGCACACGCTCATCGACGCCCTCACCCGCCGCAAGCGCATGCAGGGCTTCGAGACGCTGTGGCAGCCCGGCATGGACCACGCCGGCATCGCCACGCAGAACGTCGTCGAGCGCGAGCTCGCCAAGGAGGGCAAGTCCCGCCACGACCTGGGCCGCGAGGCGTTCGTCGAGCGCGTCTGGAAGTGGAAGGGCGAGTCCGGCGGGCAGATCTCCGGCCAGATGCGCCGCCTCGGCGACGGCGTCGCCTGGTCGCGTGAGCGCTTCACCATGGACGAGGGCCTCTCCCAGGCCGTCCAGACCATCTTCAAGCGGCTCTACGACGACGAGCTGATCTACCGCGCCGAGCGCATCATCAACTGGTGCCCGCGCTGCCTGACCGCGATCTCCGACATCGAGGTCGAGTACCAGGACGACGACGGCGAGCTCGTCTCCATGACGTACGGCGAGGGGGACGACACCATCGTCGTCGCCACCACCCGCGCCGAGACGATGCTCGGCGACACCGCCGTCGCCGTCCACCCCGACGACGAGCGCTACAAGCACCTGGTCGGCAAGCTGATCAAGCTGCCGCTGACCGACCGCTCCATCCCGGTCGTCGCCGACGCGCACGTCGACCCGGAGTTCGGCACCGGCGCGGTCAAGGTCACCCCGGCCCACGACCCGAACGACTTCGAGATCGGCCAGCGCCACGACCTGCCGTCCATCGCCGTGATGGACGAGCACGCCGTCATCACCGCCCACGGCCCCTTCCAGGGCCTGGACCGGCTGGAGGCCCGCTCCGCCATCGTCGCCGCGCTGCGCGCCGAGGGCCGGATCGTCGCCGAGAAGCGACCCTACGTCCACTCCGTCGGCCACTGCTCGCGCTGCAAGACCACCATCGAGCCGCGCCTGTCGATGCAGTGGTGGGTCAAGGTCGGCCCGCTCGCCAAGGCCGCCGGCGACGCGGTCCGCGACGGCAAGGTCAAGATCCACCCGCAGGAGATGGAGAAGCGGTACTTCGACTGGGTCGACAACCTCCACGACTGGTGCATCTCGCGCCAGCTGTGGTGGGGCCACCGCATCCCCGTCTGGTACGGCCCGAACGGCGAGGTCGTCTGCGTCGGCCCCGACGACGAGGCGCCCACCGGCGAGGGCTGGCACCAGGACACCGACGTCCTCGACACCTGGTTCTCCTCCGGCCTGTGGCCGTTCTCCACGCTCGGCTGGCCCGAGCAGACCGAGTCGCTCGCGAAGTTCTACCCGAACTCCGTCCTGGTCACCGGCTACGACATCCTCTTCTTCTGGGTCGCCCGGATGATGATGTTCGGCCTGTACGCGATGGACGGCACCCCGCCGTTCCACACCATCGCCCTGCACGGCATGGTCCGCGACCAGTTCGGCAAGAAGATGTCGAAGTCCTTCGGCAACGCGGTCAACCCGCTGGACTGGATGGACAAGTACGGCTCCGACGCGCTCCGCTTCACCCTGGCGCGCGGCGCCAACCCGGGCGTGGACGTCCCGATCGGCGAGGACTGGGTCCAGGGCTCGCGCAACTTCGCCAACAAGATCTGGAACGCCACCCGCTTCGCCCTGATGAACGGCGCGACGGTGGACGGCCCGCTGCCGGACGCCTCGCGCATGTCGGCGACGGACCGGTGGATCCTGTCCCGGCTGAACTCCGTGGTCGCCGAAGTCGACGCGTACTACGACGACTTCCAGTTCGCCAAGCTGTCGGACACCCTCTTCCACTTCGCGTGGGACGAGGTCTTCGACTGGTACGTGGAGCTGTCGAAGACCGTCTTCATGGCGGGCGGCGAGCCGGCCGAGGTCAGCAAGCGGGTCCTCGGCGAGATCCTGGACGTCACGCTGCGGCTGCTGCACCCGGTGGTCCCGTTCGTCACGGAGACGCTGTGGACCACCCTCACGGGCGGCGAGTCGGTCGTCATCGCCGACTGGCCCGAGGACAGCGGCTTCCGCGACGCGGACGCCGAGCGGGAGATCGAGACGCTCCAGTCCGTCATCACCGAGGTCCGCCGCTTCCGGGCCGACCAGGGCCTCCAGCCGGGCCAGCGCGTCCCGGCCCGCCTGTCCCTGGACGGTACGGCGCTGGCGGTCCACGAGGCGGCCATCCGGCAGCTGCTGCGGCTCCAGCCGGAGGGCGAGTCCTTCACCGCCACGGCCACCCTGCCGGTCGCCGGCGCCGAGGTCGCCCTCGACCTGTCCGGCACGATCGACGTGGCGGCGGAGCGCAAGCGGCTGGCCAAGGACCTGGCCGCCGCCGAGAAGGAGAAGGCGCAGGCGAACGGGAAGCTCGGCAACGAGGCGTTCCTCGCCAAGGCGCCCGACCAGGTGGTCGAGAAGATCCGTACGCGGCTGGCGAAGGCCGAGGAGGACATCGCGCGGATCACCGCGCAGCTGGAGCGGCTGCCCCAGGCGTAGCCGCCGGCCGCCCGCGTCGGGCCCCGGAGTCGAGGAGACTCCGGGGCCTCTCGGCTGCTCCGGGGCGGCCGGGGAGCGCGTTCGGCCGCAGGCGCGTCATGGCCGGCCGCGCGGTTCCCCGCACCCCCGCGGGGCGCGTCCCCGCACCGACGCCGCGCCCCGCTCACCGCCTCCGTAGACTGAACCCCGTGAGCGACCTTCCGCACGAAGACGACCGAAACGACCGGCCCGACCCCCTCGACGACTTCGACGAGATCATCGAGGCCGAGACCACCCGCGACCCCGATCTCGCGGTGATCGAGGCCGGCAGCCGCACCCTGCGGACGCAGGGCGGCCCGCCGCAGGCGGACGTGCCGGGGCGGCCGGAGGACCCCGAGGTCGACAAGGCGCTGCGCGAGGTCGAGGCGGACCTGGCGACCCGCTGGGGCGAGACCAAGCTGGAGCCCTCGGTCAGCAGGATCGCCGCGCTGATGGACGTCCTGGGCGAGCCGCAGCGGTCGTACCCCTCCCTCCACATCACCGGCACCAACGGCAAGACCTCCACCGCCCGCATGATCGAGGCCCTGCTCGGCGCCTTCGAGCTGCGCACCGGCCGCTACACCTCGCCGCACGTGCAGTCGGTCACCGAGCGGATCAGCCTGGACGGCGCGCCGATCTCCGCCGAGCGGTTCGTGGAGACGTACCAGGACGTCAAGCCGTACGTGGAGATGGTCGACGCCGCCCAGGAGTACCGGCTGTCGTTCTTCGAGGTGCTGACCGGCATGGCGTACGCCGCCTTCGCCGACGCGCCGGTGGACGTCGCCGTCGTCGAGGTGGGCATGGGCGGCAGCTGGGACGCCACCAACGTGATCGACGGCGACGTCGCCGTGATCACCCCCATCGGGCTCGACCACACCGACCGGCTCGGCTCGACCACCGGGGAGATCGCCGGCGAGAAGGCCGGGATCATCAAGCAGGACGCCACCGTGATCATGGCCCAGCAGCCGGTGGACGCGGCGCAGGTGCTGCTGAAGAAAGCCGTCGAGGCCGACGCCACGGTGGCCCGCGAGGGGCTGGAGTTCGGCGTCGTGGCCCGGCAGGTGGCCGTCGGCGGCCAGCTGCTGACCCTGCGCGGACTGGGCGGCGAGTACCCCGAGGTGTACCTGCCGCTGCACGGCGCCCACCAGGCGCACAACGCCGCCGTGGCGCTCGCCGCCGTGGAGGCGTTCTTCGGCGTCGGGTCCCAGCGCGCCGAACCGCTGGACGGCGAGACCGTCCGCAAGGCGTTCGCGTCGGTCACCTCCCCGGGCCGGATGGAGGTCGTGCGGCGTTCGCCGACCGTCGTGCTGGACGCGGCGCACAACCCGGCGGGCGCCCAGGTCACCGCCGAGGCCGTCCAGGAGGCGTTCGACTTCACCCGGCTGATCGGTGTGGTCGGGGCCAGCGCCGACAAGAACGTGCGCGGCCTGCTGGAGGCCTTCGAGCCGATCTTCGCGGAGATCGTGGTCACCCAGAACTCCAGCCACCGCGCGATGGACGCCGACGAGCTGGCCGCGATCGCCGTCGAGGTGTTCGGCGACGAGCGGGTCCAGGTCGAGCCGCGGCTGCCCGACGCCCTGGAGGCCGCGATCACGCTCGCCGAGGAGGAGGGCGAGTTCGCCGGCGGGGGAGTGCTGGTCACCGGTTCCGTCATCACCGTGGGTGAGGCCCGACTGCTTCTGGGGAGGGGCTGACTTCTCGTGCGTACGCTCTGTTCCTCGACCCTGCTCGGCGAGTTCTTCGTCATCGGCTTCGCCGCGCTGGTCGCCATGAAGGACCCCGACCTGACCATGTCGGCCGTGTGGACGGTCAGCGGTGTCGCCATGGTGCTGTGCGTGCTGCTGTGCGGCATGGTCACCCGGCCCGGCGGCGTCGTCCTCGGCTGGGCGCTGCAGATCGCGCTGATCGCCTCCGGCTTCGTCGTGCCGGTGATGTACTTCCTGGGCGCCGTGTTCGCCGCGCTGTGGTGGGCGTCGGTGCACTTCGGGCGGAAGATCGACGTGGCCAAGGCGAGATTCGCGGCGCAGGCGGCCCAGCCGGTTCCCGCCTCCCCTGACACTCCGTAGCGGCGACCTTGTAATCTCTCCCCACCGCACACTTGTACAGCACTAAGGAGTCCCTCGTGACCCAGCGCACCCTCGTCCTCCTCAAGCCCGACGCCGTCCGTCGTGGCCTGACCGGCGAGATCATCAGCCGTATCGAGCGCAAGGCCGGCTGGCAGATCACCGCGCTGGAACTGCGGACCCTGGACCAGGACACGCTGGAGCAGCACTACGGCGAGCACAAGGGCAAGCCGTTCTACGAGCCGCTGGTGGAGTTCATGTCCTCCGGTCCGGTGATCGCCATGATCGTCGAGGGCGAGCGGGTCATCGAGGGCGTGCGCGCGCTGGCCGGTCCGACCGACCCGATCGCCGCCGCGCCCGGCTCCGTCCGGGGCGACTTCGGTGTGATCGTCCGGGAGAACCTGATCCACGCCTCCGACTCCGAGGAGTCCGCCGAGCGCGAGGTGAAGATCTTCTTCCCCGGGCGGGTCTGACCTCGCCGCACACCGGTGCGACCCGGTCCGCCTGACGGTTCGTCAGCTCATCAGCCTGCCTGACCTGGGCGGTCGCGTACAACCGGCCGCCCTTCGGCATGGCCGATGCCGATCGGGGGAACGCGTGCCCCCGATGGACCGTCTCCACAAGCGAGGCGGTACGCCATCTGCTGACAATGGCGAAGACCCTCGCGCAGTGTTCGTGCAGGCGCGTCTACGATGGAAGCCTTCACGTCACAGCACCCACCTCGCCGTACCTGAGACGCCCTCAAAAGCTACCGGGGAAGGCCAGACGAATCCTGATGGGGAACTCAATGTCGTTCATCGGCCGTGACATGGCTGTCGACCTCGGGACCGCCAACACGCTGGTGTACGTCAGGGGTCGCGGGATCGTACTCAACGAGCCGTCCGTCGTCGCGATCAACACGAACACCGGTGGCATCCTCGCGGTCGGCGCCGAGGCGAAGAAGATGATCGGGCGCACCCCCGGCAACATCGTGGCCGTACGTCCGCTCAAGGACGGCGTCATCGCGGACTTCGAGATCACCGAGCGGATGCTCCGCTACTTCATCCTGAAGATCCACAAGCGGCGGTACCTGGCCCGGCCGCGGGTCGTGGTCTGCGTGCCCTCCGGCATCACCGGCGTCGAGCGCCGCGCTGTCATCGAGGCCTCCTCGCAGGCCGGCGCGCGCCAGGTGCACATCATCGAGGAGCCCATGGCCGCGGCCATCGGATCCGGCCTGCCGGTCCACGAGGCCACGGGCAACATGGTGGTGGACATCGGCGGCGGCACCACGGAGGTCGCGGTCATCTCGCTCGGTGGCATCGTCACCGCCCAGTCCATCCGCGTGGCCGGCGACGAGCTGGACAACGCGATCATCCAGCACGTCAAGAAGGAGTACAGCCTTCTGCTGGGCGAGCGGACGGCCGAGCAGATCAAGATCACGATCGGTTCGGCGTACGAGCTCGAGGCCGACGAACACACCGAGATCCGCGGCCGGGACCTGGTCTCCGGACTGCCGAAGACCGTCGTCATCTCGGCCGCCGAGGTCCGCAAGGCGATCGAGGAACCGGTCAACGCGATCGTCGACGCGGTCAAGACCACCCTCGACAAGTGCCCGCCGGAGCTGTCCGGCGACATCATGGACCGGGGCATCGTGCTGACCGGCGGCGGCGCGCTGCTGCGCGGTCTGGACGAGCGGCTGCGCCGGGAGACCGGCATGCCGATCCACATCGCCGAGGACCCGCTGGACAGCGTGGCGCTCGGCTCGGGCAAGTGCGTCGAGGAGTTCGAGGCGCTCCAGCAGGTCCTGGACGCCCAGCCGCGGCGATGACGCAACTTTTCGATTCCGCCGTACGAGATGATCTTCTCTCGTACGGCGGATCGTTGATATAGAGGCATAAGCCTCCACAAAATGGGCCCCTTGGGTGCGCGCTCGGCCGTTTCGCGCCTCGGGGGGCCACCCGATTCCTACGAGGAAGGGCACGGCCGCCGCACGTGAGGGACACGAAAGAGAGCCGGCTGCTCCTGGTGCTGCTGATCGCCGTCGCGTTCGCGCTGATCACAGTGGACATCCGCGGCGGGGAGAACTCCCCGGTGGACGGCGCCCGACGGGCGGCCGCCACCGTCTTCGGCCCGATCGAGAACGGCGTGGCGGGCGCGGTGAACCCGGTCGGCGACGCGGTCTCCGCGGTCCGCGACTCCGGGGGCCGCCACGACCGGCTCGCCGCGCTGGAGAAGGAGAACGCGGCGCTCAAGGCCGAGCTGGGCAGCGACGACCGCAACCGCAGCCGCCTCGGCCAGCTGGACCGGATGCTGAAGCTGGCCGGCGAGGGCCAGTACGGCATCAAGGGCGCCCAGGTCATCGCCATAGGAGCCGCGCAGGGCTTCTCCTGGACCGTCACCATCGACGCCGGCGCCAACGACGGCATCCAGCGCGACATGACCGTCCTCAACGCCGACGGTCTGGTCGGCCGGGTCACCACCGTCGGCCCCGACTCCGCCACCGTGTTGCTCGCCAACGACCCCGACTTCACCGTCGGGACCCGCATGGAGGGCAGCGACGAACTCGGCTTCGCCGCCGGCCAGGGTGACCGCCCGATGCGCGTCCAGCTCCTCAACGGCAAGGCGGAGGTGAAGAAGGGCGACCGGCTCGTCACCTTCGGCTCACAGGCCGACAAGCCCTTCGTGCCCGGAGTCCCGGTCGGCGTCGTCTCCCGCGTCGACCCCTCCGGCGGCGACCTCACCCGCACCGTCTACGTCACGCCGTACGTCGGCTTCACCAAGCTCGACGTCGTCGGCGTCGTCGTGCAGGGCCCCAAGAAGGACCCGCGCGACACGGTCCTGCCGCCCAAGCCCAAGCCGACCCCCACGCCCACCGTCACCGTGACGGTCACGCCCAGCCCGACGGCCGGCGCCGACGCCCGCGGACGCGGTGACGACGTCCGCGGCCGGGGCGACGAGCAGTCCACCGCCGACGACCAGCTGCAGTAGGAGCGAGAAGTCCTCATGCGCCTCAACCGGATCCTGCTCTCCACCGCGCTGGTCGTCGTCGCCCTGGTGATCCAGGTGAGCGTCCTGGCCCGGCTCCATCTGCCCGGCGCGGTCCCCGACCTGCTGCTGCTCACCGTCCTCGGCCTCGCCATGGTCTACGGCCACGTCGGCGGCGCCCTCGTCGGATTCGGCGCCGGACTGCTCGCCGACATCGCCCCGCCCGCCGACCACGCGGCCGGCCGCTACGCCCTGGTGCTGTGCGTCATCGGCTACTTCGCCGGGCTCATCAAGCCCGAGACCGGCCAGGTGAAGTCGGCCGTCGGCCCGATGGCCGTCGTGGTCGCCGCCGCCCTCGGCTCCACCCTGCTGTACGCCGGGGTGGGCGCCCTGGTCGGCGACACCGCCGCCCGCCACGTCGGCCTGCCCGGCCTGCTCGTCAGCGCCGCCGTCTACGACCTGCTGCTCGCCCCGTTCGTGGTGCCCGGCATCATGGCGCTGGCCCGCCGCGCCGACAACGACCCGCTCGCCGAGACCGGCTCCGCCGCCAAGCAGGGCGACATCTCCTCCGGCTGGCTGTCCTCCGGCACCGGGCTGCGCATCGGCGGCCAGCGCGGGGCGCTGGGCGGCCTGAAGACCAAGGCCCGCGCCCGCACCACCCGGGTCGGCCGCATCAAGGGGGTCAAGCGGCTGTGAGCCACGGAGAGTTCACCCGAACGGGGATGTCCCGGCGGAACGCCGGCTCACAGGTCCGTCGTTCATCATCCGTACGCGCGCACACGTCCGCACGCTGAGAGGGGGAGGCAGCTCCAGTGACCAACATCCCCGAGACCGGACGGACCCCAAGGGTCCAGACCCGGCTCGTCGTCATCCAGATCCTCGTCCTCTCACTGCTCGGCACCCTCGGCGGCCGGCTGTGGTACCTCCAGATCCGCGAGGGCGCCCAGTACCAGAAGGAGGCGTCCGGCAACCACGTCCAGCAGGTCGTCCAGCCCGCCGTGCGCGGCTCGATCCTGGACGCGCGCGGCGTGCCGCTCGCCGACAACGAGACCCGCCTGGTGGTCTCCGCCTCCCGCACCGACCTGCTCAAGCAGAAGGACGACGGCAAGGCGGTCCTCACCAAGCTGGCCGGCGTCCTCGGCATGGACCCGCAGGAGGTCATGCAGAAGGTCCGGCTGTGCGACGCCAAGACCCCCCAGCCCTGCTGGAACGGCTCGCCGTACCAGCCCATCCCCATCACCGACGAGGCCACCGCCAAGCAGGCCCTGCAGATCCGCGAGCGCACCGAGGACTTCCCCGGCATCACCGCCGAACCGGAGGCCGTGCGGCGCTACGCGGCCCCGGGCAAGTCCAACACCGCGCAGGTCCTCGGCTATCTCTCGCCGGTCACCGACGAGGAGATCCAGGCGGCCAAGGACACCTCCTCGCCCTATCTGCGCTCCGACATGGTCGGCCGCACCGGTCTTGAACGCCAGTACGACAAGGAGCTGCGCGGCAAGGCGGGCGTCACCCGCTACGAGGTCGACAACCTCGGCCGCGTCATCGGCAAGGCCAAGTCCGACGCCGCCCAGCCCGGTGCGAACCTGGTCACCAGCATCGACGCCCGGGTCCAGCGGGTCGCCGAGTACGAGCTGGACAAGGCGATGAAGGCCGCCCGTCAGCAGTACGACAAGATCACCGGCACCAACTACAAGGCGGACTCCGGCGCCGTCGTCGTCATGGAGGCCAAGACCGGCCGGGTCGTGGCCATGGCGTCCGCGCCCACCTACGACCCCAACGTCTGGGTCGGCGGCATCTCCGCCAAGGACTACAAGGCCCTCACCGGCAAGGACTCCGACTACCCGCTGCTGAACCGCGCCATACAGGGTCAGTCCGCGCCCGGCTCGACCTTCAAGGTGGTCTCCACGGCCGCCGCCGTCGAGGCCGGCTACGCCTTCAACGGCAACTACCCCTGCACCAGCTCGTACTCCGTCGGCAACCAGGTCTTCAAGAACTTCGAGGGCGAGAACTTCGGCCCCATCTCCCTCGGCCGCGCCCTTGAGGTCTCCTGCGACACCGTCTTCTACGGCCTCGCGGACAACGAGTGGAAGAAGGACGGCGGCATCAACCCCAAGAAGGGCCAGCCCAAGGACTACTTCTTCAAGGCCGCCCACCAGTTCGGCCTCGGCAAGGAGACCGGCCTCGACCTGCCCGGCGAGGTCAGCGGCCGCGTCCCCGACCGCCGGTGGAAGCAGGACTACTGGGAGATCAACAAGGACGCCTGGTGCAAGTCCGGCAAGAAGAACGGCAGTTACGTCGAGAAGATCGCCTACGAGAACTGCCTCGAAGGCAACAAGATGCGTGAGGGCGACGCGATCAACTACTCCATCGGCCAGGGCGACACACTCGTCACACCGATCCAGGAGGCCGTGATCTACGGCGCCATCTCCAACGGCGGCACCATGTACACCCCGACCATCGGCAAGGCCGTCGTCAGCGCCGACGGCAAGCAGGTCACCGAGATCAAGCCGAAGTCGAGCGGCAAGCTCCCCATCACCAAGGCCGCCCGCGACATGATGGACCAGGCCCTGGCGGCCGTGACCACCCGCGGTACCGCCGCCTGGAAGTTCACCGGCTGGCCGCAGAACAAGATCCCGCTGCACGCCAAGACCGGCACCGCCGAGGTCTACGGCAAGCAGACCACCTCCTGGCTGGCCACCTACAGCAAGGACTACTCGGTCATCATGACCATCTCCCAGGCCGGTACGGGCTCGGGCGCCTCCGGTGAGGCCGTGCGCAACATCTACAGCGCCATGTACGGCGTCCAGGCCGACGGCTCCATCGACAACAAGAAGGCCCTGCTGCCCACGCCGCAGACGAGCCTGCCGAAGGTCCAGGCCGACGGCACCATCACCGCCCCGAAGATCTCCGGCGACCCGGCCAAGGACCAGGAGGCCGTCGCCAAGCAGGTCGCCCAGCAGGGCGGCACCACCGCCCCCCAGGACGACCAGGGGACGGCGGCCACGACCAACACGCCCCCGGACGGCAACCGGGACACCCGCAGGCGCAGGCGCCGTGGGGGAAGCCGGAGGACGGCCGCATGACCGGCGCCAACAGCTTCTCCGTCTCCGGCTACGGCCCCGACCGGGCCGGCTGGACGCGGCTCTTCGCCCGCGACTCCGTCACCCGCCGCCTCGACTGGCCGATGCTCCTGTCCGCGCTCGCCCTGTCGGGCATCGGCTCCGCCCTGATCTTCTCGGCCACCCGCAACCGCACCGAGATCAACCAGGGCGACCCGTACTACTTCCTGATCCGCAACCTGATGAACACCGGCATCGGGCTCGCCCTGATGATCGGCACCATCTGGCTCGGCCACCGCGCCCTGCGCAACGCCGTGCCGGTCCTCTACGGCGCCTCGGTGCTCGGCATCCTGCTGGTGCTCACCCCTCTCGGCGCCACCATCAACGGCAGCCGCAACTGGATCGTGCTCGGCGGCGGCTTCTCCATCCAGCCCTCGGAGTTCGTGAAGATCACGATCATCCTGGGAATGGCGATGATGCTCGCCGCGCGGGTCGACGCCGGTGACAAGCCGTACCCCGACCACCGCACGGTGCTCCAGTCCCTCGGGCTGTCCGCGGTGCCCATCCTGATCGTGCTGCTCATGCCCGACCTCGGCACGGTCCTGGTGCTGGTCACCATCATCCTGGGCGCGCTGCTCGCCTCCGGCGCCTCCAACCGCTGGGTCTTCGGCCTGCTCGCCGCGGGCGTACTCGGCTGCGTCGCCATCTGGCAGCTGCACATCCTGGACCAGTACCAGATCAACCGCTTCGCGGCCTTCGCCAACCCCAGCCTCGACCCCTCCGGCGTCGGCTACAACACCAACCAGGCCCGTATCGCGATCGGTTCGGGCGGCCTGACCGGCGCGGGGCTCTTCCACGGCTCCCAGACCACCGGCCAGTTCGTCCCCGAACAGCAGACCGACTTCGTCTTCACGGTCGCCGGCGAGGAACTGGGCTTCGCCGGCGCCGGCCTGATCATCGTGCTGCTCGGCGTCGTCCTGTGGCGCGCCTGCCGCATCGCCCGGGAGACCACCGAGCTGTACGGCACGGTCGTGGCCGCCGGGATCGTCGCCTGGTTCGCCTTCCAGGCCTTCGAGAACATCGGCATGACGCTGGGCATCATGCCGGTCACCGGCCTGCCCCTGCCGTTCGTCTCCTACGGCGGCTCGTCGATGTTCGTGGTCTGGGTGGCGGTCGGCCTGCTCCAGTCCATCCGGGTCCAGCGGCCGATGTCGGCGTGAGCGGGGGACGTACGCCGGCGCGGCCTCGGGCCTGACGGCCCGGGGCTCCGGCCGCGCGGTCCCGGCGTCCGGCCGTGCGGACCGGGCGCCCGGTCGGGTTACGCTTGATGGTCACCCTCCCCCGGCCTCCGGCAGGGGGCACCACCAGTCAGCTCACGAAGGTAACCCCCGCGATGTCTGTCGAGTCGGTCTTCCCACAGCTCGAGGCCCTGCTCCCGCATGTGCAGAAGCCGATCCAGTACGTAGGCGGTGAGCTCAACTCCACCGTCAAGCCGTGGGACAGCTGTGACGTCCGCTGGGCGCTCATGTACCCGGACGCGTACGAGGTCGGCCTGCCCAACCAGGGCGTCATGATCCTCTACGAGGTACTCAACGAGCAGGACGGCGTCCTGGCCGAGCGCACCTACAGCGTGTGGCCCGACCTGGAGGCGCTGATGCGGGAGCACGGCGTCCCGCAGTTCACGGTGGACAGCCACCGCCCGGTGAAGGCCTTCGACGTGTTCGGCCTGTCCTTCTCCACGGAGCTGGGCTACACGAACATGCTCACCGCCCTGGAGCTGGCCGGCATCCCGCTGGAGTCCAAGGACCGCACGATCGACGACCCGATCGTCCTCGCGGGCGGCCACGCGGCCTTCAACCCCGAGCCGATCGCCGACTTCATCGACGCCGCCGTCATCGGCGACGGCGAGCAGGCCGTCCTCGACATGACCCGGATCATCCGCGAGTGGAAGGCCGAGGGCCGTCCCGGCGGCCGCGAGGAGGTCCTCCTGCGGCTGGCGAAGACCGGCGGCGTCTACATCCCCGGCTTCTACGACGTCGAGTACCTGCCCGACGGCCGTATCGCCCGTGTGGTCCCCAACCGCTCCGGCGTGCCGTGGCGCGTCTCCAAGCACACCGTGATGGACCTGGACGAGTGGCCCTACCCCAAGCAGCCGCTGGTCCCGCTGGCCGAGACCGTCCACGAGCGGATGTCGGTGGAGATCTTCCGCGGCTGCACGCGCGGCTGCCGCTTCTGCCAGGCGGGCATGATCACCCGCCCGGTGCGCGAGCGCTCCATCACCGGCATCGGCGAGATGGTCGAGGCCGGACTGAAGGCGACCGGCTTCGAGGAGGTCGGCCTGCTCTCCCTGTCCTCCGCGGACCACAGCGAGATCGGCGACATCGCCAAGGGCCTCGCCGACCGCTACGAAGAGGACAAGATCGGCCTCTCGCTGCCCTCCACCCGCGTGGACGCCTTCAACGTGGACCTGGCCAACGAGCTCACCCGCAACGGCCGCCGCTCGGGCCTGACCTTCGCCCCCGAGGGCGGCTCCGAGCGCATGCGCAAGGTCATCAACAAGATGGTCTCCGAGGAGGACCTGATCCGCACCGTCGCCACCGCCTACGGCAACGGCTGGCGCCAGGTGAAGCTGTACTTCATGTGCGGCCTGCCCACCGAGACCGACGACGACGTGCTGCAGATCGCCGACATGGCCACCCACGTCATCGCCAAGGGCCGCGAGGTCTCCGGCTCCAACGACATCCGCTGCACGGTCTCCATCGGCGGTTTCGTCCCCAAGCCGCACACCCCCTTCCAGTGGGCGCCCCAGCTCTCCGCCGAGGAGACCGACGCGCGCCTGCAGAAGCTGCGGGACAAGATCCGCGGTGACAAGAAGTACGGCCGCTCCATCGGCTTCCGCTACCACGACGGCAAGCCCGGCATCGTCGAGGGCCTGCTCTCCCGCGGCGACCGCCGCATCGGCGCGGTGATCCGCGAGGTCTACGAGGACGGCGGCCGCTTCGACGGCTGGCGCGAGCACTTCTCCTACGACCGCTGGATGGCCTGCGCGGACAAGGCGCTGGCCCCCTTCGGCGTCGACGTCGACTGGTACACCACCCGCGAGCGCTCCTACGAGGAGGTCCTGCCCTGGGACCACCTGGACTCCGGCCTGGACAAGGACTGGCTCTGGGAGGACTGGCAGGACGCCCTCGACGAGACCGAGGTCGAGGACTGCCGCTGGACCCCGTGCTTCGACTGCGGCGTCTGCCCGGCCATGGACACCAGCATCCAGATCGGCCCCACCGGCAAGAAGCTGCTCCCGCTGACCGTGAAGCAGCCGGCCGGCTCCGGACACGCGCACTGAGCGACCGGGAATGAAGCGGGCCGCACTGTCACCGAGGTGACGGGGCGGCCCGCTTCGTCGTCGCGGGACGGATCCGGGCGTCCGGCGCTCGCGTCGTCGCCGGTATGGAACTGGAGAAACCGGAAGCGGCCGCGCGGGAGGCCGAGGGGTGTCTCGTGGCGGCGGTGCGGGTGCCGGTGCGGATCGTGGTGCTGGTGCTCGTGGTGCCCGTCCGTGTCCTGTGGGACGTCCTCGTCGCCGGCGGACGGCGCCTGCGTGACCGTGTGCTGCGGCCGCTGGGGCGGGCACTGTTCGTGTGGCCGTGGGTGCGGCTGTGGCGGTACGTCGTCGTACCGGTGGGCCGCGCGCTCGCCCGGCTCGGGCGGGTTCTCGTCGTCGTGCCGCTCGTCCGGGTGTACCGCTGGGTGCTAACGCCGGTCGGCCGTGCGCTCGCGTGGGTCGCGCGGGGGACCGGGGCGGTGCTGGGCCGGGTGTACGCGCGTGTGCTCACGCCGGTCGGGCGCGCGTGCGCGTGGGTGCTGGGGGGACTCGGGCCGGTGCTCGTCGCGGTCGGCGCCGCGCTGTACGCGGGGGCGGCCCGGCTCGCGCGGTGGCTCGTCGTCGTACCGGCGCCATGGCTGTACCGGTGGGCCCTCGCGCCGGTCGGGCGCGCCGTCGCCTGGTGCGCGCGGGGGCTGTGCTGGCTGCTGGGGCTGCTCGTCACCGGGATCGGCGTGGTCCTGTACCGGGTCTGCCGGCTGCTGCTCGTGCTTCCCGCGCTCGCCCTGTGGCGCTGGGTGCTCGTCCCCGTGGGCCGTGCCCTCGCCGTCCTCGGGCGGGAGGCCGCCGACGCGCTCCGGTACGCCTGGCGGGTGGGCGGACGCGTCTCGCGCGCCCTCGGGCGGCTGCCGGCGACCCTGCTGCGGTGGACGGTCGTGACGCCCGCGCGCTGGACGTACCGCACCGTGCTCACCCCGGTCGGGCGCCTCGTCCGGGACGCCGTGCTGCGCCCGGCGGGCCGGGCCGCGCGCGCCGCCGGCCGCGCCGCCCGCCAGGTCCTGGACGCGGCTCGTGGGACCGTACGGCGGACCGGGGCCGACATCCGCCGGGCGCTGCTCGTGGAGGCCGCCCCGGCAGCCCGGCGGGAACCCGTCGTGGCCGAGACGCGTACCCTGGAGGGCAGGACCGGGCGCGAAGCGTCCCCGCGGCCGCGGGGGTGACCGAGCGCCGCACCTGAGCGCTCCCCGCCCACGCGGGGGCGGCGCCGCGGTCCGTCCGCCGTACACAAGGAGAAGTTCCACTGGGCAAGCGACAGCCCGAAGGCCCGCCGCCCGCACCCGCGGTGCAGCGCATCCGACTGCGTTACACCAAGCGCGGCCGCCTCCGGTTCACCAGCCACCGTGACTTCCAGCGCGCCTTCGAGCGTGCGCTGCGCCGCGCCGAGGTGCCGATGGCGTACTCGGCGGGTTTCACACCGCACCCGAAGGTCTCCTACGCCAATGCCGCACCCACCGGCACGGGCAGTGAGGCGGAGTACCTGGAGATCGCGCTCACCGCGCCCCGCGACCCGGAGCGGCTGCGCGACCTCCTCGACGAGTCGCTGCCCGACGGGCTCGACATCGTCGAGGCGGTCGAGGCCCGCACGTCGGGACTCGCCGACCGGCTGACCGCTTCCGTGTGGGAGCTGCGGCTGGAGGGCGTGGACCCGGCCGAGGCCGACCGCGCGGTGGCGGCCTTCGCGGGCGCCACGAGCGTCGAGGTGCAGCGCCTGACCAAGAACGGCATGCGCACCTTCGACGCCCGCCCGGCGGTCGTGAGCCTTCAGAGCGCGGAAACGCGTGGTGCGGCGGCTGATAGGCCGACCGACCAGCCCTGTGCGATACTGCGGCTGGTTGTTCGGCACGTGACGCCTGCCGTACGACCCGACGACGTCCTGTCCGGTCTCCGCGCCGTGGCCGACCTGGCGCCGCCGGTCCCCGTAGCGGTGACCAGGCTGGCGCAGGGGCTGCTCGATGAAGAGACCGGCACGGTGACCGACCCGCTCGCGCCCGACCGCGAGGCAGACCCGGCCGCCCCGGCCGCTTCACCAGGGGCCGCCGGCGCCGCCGCCGCGAAGGCGTCTGCGTAGGGAAGGTTCCGTAGGGACGGACGTCGAAGCGTCGCCCTCGTACTCGGGAGCCACCTGGGTCGGGCAGCGCACCGACCACAAGACTTTCGCCAGGCCGTACGCGACAAGGCGTACGGAACCGGCGAGACAGGACACAGACAGCTCCCGTGTGGCGCCCGCGCCCCGGACGGCGGCCATCGCGCACCGCGCGGCCGCGGACGTCAACGGTGTTCGACCGACACGGTCGTACACCGGACCAGGCGCGGCGCCCGGGAGCCTGACGGGAGATTCGCCCGCATGCTCGAACCGACCGAGCCCACCAAGGGTTCCGAAGAACTGAACACCCCGAGCGACACCCTGCCGCCGCGACGCCGGCGCCGTGCCGCTTCCCGGCCGGCGGGCCCGCCGGCCGGCACCGCCGCCGAGGCGGCGGCCGAGGTGACCGCGCCCGCCATAGCGCCCGCCGACTCCGCCGAACTCGCGGCGGAGACCGAGCCGGTGGAGCAGGCCGCGGTCGAGGAGCCCGCGCCGCCGCGCCGTACGCGCCGCCGGGCCTCCGCGCCGACCGGGGCGCCGAAGGCCGCCGAGGCCGCGGCGAGCGCCGAGACCGTGGTGCCGAACGCCGCCGACAGCGACGCGGCCGCCGCGCCGGCCGTCGACGAGACCTCCGCCGGTTCGGTGGAGTCCGGCGAGGCCGCCGCCCCGCGGCGCACCCGCCGCCGGGCCACGCGCAGCGTGACCGCGCCCGCCGAGACGGCCGTCCCCGCCGCGACCGCGGACAGCGCCACGAGCGCGGAGAGCGCCGCCCCGGCACAGCAGGCACCCGCCGAGGTCCCGGCCGAGGCCGCCGCCGAGGCGCCCGCGCCGGCCCGCCGCACACGTCGTCGTGCCTCTTCCCCCGCCGGCGCGCCGCAGCCGACCGAGGCCGCCGCGCCCGCCGAGGCCCCGGCCGCCCCGGCCGAGGCCGCCGCCGAAGCCCCCGCCGCCCCGGCCGAGGCTCCCGCCGAGGAGGCCGCGCCGAAGGGCCGTACACGCCGCCGGGCCACCCGCAAGGCGACCGCGCCCGCCGGCCAGGCCGAGAGCGACGTCGCCGAGACGGTGGCCGAGGCCCCGCAGGCCCCCGCCGTCGAGGCCGCCGCCCAGGAGCCGGAGCCCGCCGTCGCCGAGGAGCCCGCCGAGGAGGCGGCCCCGCCGCGGACCCGCCGCCGCGCCACGCGCCGCGCCACCGCGCCGTCCGGCGCTCCGGAGACCGCCGTGAGCGAACCCGCCGCCGAGGCGCCCGAGGCCACGAAGGCCCCCGCCGCCGAAGCCCCGAAGGCCCCCGAGGCCGCGCCCGCCGAGGCCGTCGAGGAGGCGGGGCCGCGCCGTGGCCGCCGCCGCGTCGTACGGCGTGCGGCGACCGGGTTCTCCGAGCCCGCCGCCAAGTCCGGCGCCGCGCGGGCCGAGGCCGCCGAGGCCGAGTCGACGCGCCGGCCCGCGCGCCCGTCCGTGGCCGTGTTCCAGCCGCCGGTCTTCGCCGAGCCGAAGTTCCAGACCCCGCAGCGGGCCGCCGCCGAAGCGGCCGCCGAGGCAGCGGAGGCCGAGGAGCCGGAGGAGACCGAAGAGGCCGTCGCGCAGGAGCAGGCGGAGCAGTCCGAGCAGACCGGGGCCCGGCGTCGCCGCCGGCGTCGTGGCGCCGCGCAGGGCGAGGAGCCCGAGGCGGCCCCGGCCGTCGCGGAGGACGAGACCGAGGCCGACGAAGCCGAAGAGACCGAGGAGCCCGAGGACGGCGCCGAGGGCGACGACGGCGAGGAGGGCGCCTCGCGCCGCCGCCGCCGTCGCGGTGGCCGTCGCCGCCGCCGGGGCGAGAGCGCCGAGGCCGGCGGTGACGAGGACGCGGAGGAGAGCGGGGAGCTCGCCGCCGCGCAGGCCGCCGAGGACGCGGAGGACACCGCCGAGCAGATCGAGGAGGACGCCGAGGACTCCGAGGAGTCCGCCGAGGACGAGGAGCACGCGGCCGGCGGCAGCAGCAGCCGGCGTCGCCGCCGGCGCCGTCGCCGCGCCGGTGACAGCGCCCCGGAGGCCGAGCCGTCCTCCGACGACCCCGAGCGCACCGTCGTCAAGGTCCGCGAGCCGCGCAAGAAGGACGAGCGGCCCTCCGACGAGGTGCAGTCCATCAAGGGCTCGACCCGTCTGGAGGCCAAGAAGCAGCGCCGCCGCGAGGGCCGCGAGCAGGGCCGCCGCCGCGTCCCGATCATCACCGAGGCCGAGTTCCTGGCCCGCCGCGAGGCCGTCGAGCGCGTGATGGTGGTCCGCCAGCACGGCGACCGCACCCAGATCGGCGTCCTCGAGGACGACGTGCTCGTCGAGCACTACGTCAACAAGGAGCAGGCCGTCTCCTACGTCGGCAACGTCTACCTCGGCAAGGTGCAGAACGTCCTGCCGTCGATGGAGGCCGCCTTCATCGACATCGGCAAGGGCCGCAACGCCGTGCTGTACGCGGGCGAGGTCAACTTCGAGGCGCTCGGCATGTCCGGCGGCCCGCGCCGCATCGAGTCCGCCCTGAAGTCCGGCCAGTCGGTCCTGGTGCAGGTCACCAAGGACCCGATCGGCCACAAGGGCGCCCGCCTCACCAGCCAGGTCTCCCTGCCGGGCCGCTACCTCGTGTACGTGCCCGAGGGCTCGATGACCGGCATCAGCCGCAAGCTGCCCGACACCGAGCGGGCCCGGCTGAAGACCATCCTCAAGAAGATCGTCCCCGAGGACGCGGGCGTCATCGTGCGCACCGCCGCCGAGGGCGCGAGCGAGGAGGAGCTGCGCCGGGACGTCGAGCGGCTCCAGGCGCAGTGGGAGGAGATCAAGAAGAAGTCGAAGAACGGCGGCAGCGCGCCGACGCTGCTGTACGGCGAGCCGGACATGACCGTCCGGGTCGTGCGCGACATCTTCAACGAGGACTTCTCCAAGGTCATCGTCAGCGGCGACGAGGCGTGGCAGACCATCCACGGCTACGTCTCGCACGTCGCCCCCGACCTCGCCCCGCGCCTGTCGCGCTGGACGAGCGAGGTGGACGTCTTCGCCACGTACCGGATCGACGAGCAGCTCGCCAAGGCGCTGGACCGCAAGGTCTGGCTGCCCAGCGGCGGTTCGCTGGTGATCGACCGGACCGAGGCGATGGTCGTCATCGACGTCAACACCGGCAAGTTCACCGGCCAGGGCGGCAACCTGGAGGAGACGGTCACCAGGAACAACCTGGAGGCGGCCGAGGAGATCGTGCGCCAGCTGCGGCTGCGCGACCTCGGCGGCATCATCGTGATCGACTTCATCGACATGGTGCTGGAGTCCAACCGGGACCTGGTGCTGCGCCGGCTGCTGGAGTGCCTGGGCCGGGACCGCACCAAGCACCAGGTGGCCGAGGTCACCTCGCTGGGCCTGGTGCAGATGACCCGCAAGCGGGTCGGCCAGGGCCTGCTGGAGTCCTTCTCCGAGACCTGCGTCCACTGCAACGGCCGCGGTGTCATCGTCCACATGGAGCAGCCCTCCGCCGGCGGTGGTGGCGGCAAGCGCCGCAAGCGCGCCCGGGCCGGCGCCGAGCCGCACGAGCACGAGCACGAGGCCGTGGCGGCCGTCGCGGTGAGCGCCGAGGAGGAGGCCGAGACGGAAGCGGAGGTCGCCGCCGAGGTCGCCGTGCCGGCCGCGCTGCCCGCGCCCGAGATGGCGCCGGACGAGGAGCTGTACAGCAGCATCGCCGAGGCGGAGGCCGCGGCGTCCCGGGGCCGTGGCCGGCGCCGGGCGAGCCGCCGGGCGTCCGCTCCCGCGGGCGCGCCGAGGGCGATGGCCGACGGCGCCGCTCCGGCGCCCACGGCGCAGGACGTCACCGCCGAGCGGGAGACCGAGCGCCCGGTGCGCCCGGAGCCCGCCGCCGAGGCGCAGGCCGAGCCCGTGGCCGTCGAGGACCCGGTGGTCCCGGCCGCCCCGGCCGAGGCTCCCGCCGAGGAGGCGGCGCCGAAGGGCCGTACGCGCCGTCGGGCGACCCGCAAGGTGTCGGCGCCCGCCGGTTCCCCCGCGGGGGCCGAGGCGGCGGTCGTGACGGTGCCGGAGGCGGCCCGTGCGCAGGAGGCCCCCGAGGCCCCGGCGGCGGAGCGGCCCGAGGCTCCGGCCGAGGCCGTGGCCGAGGCGCCCGCGGAGCCCGCCGCCCCGGCGCGTCCGCGTCGCCGCGCGGTGCGCAAGGCCACGGCGCCGACCGCGCCCGAGGAGACGGCCGTCGTGGTCGTCCCGGCGGCGCCGGCGGAGCCCGAGCCGGAGCCGGTCGAGCCGCAGGCCGCTGAGGCGGCGGAGGCGCCCGAGGCAGGCGAGGCGGGCGACGTCCCGGCCAAGAAGACGGCCCGCAAGGCCGCCAAGAAGGCCACGGCGAAGAAGGCCGCCACCAAGAAGACGGCGGCCGCCAAGAAGACCGCCGCGAAGAAGACGACGGCCAAGAAGGCGGCGAAGACCGCCAAGACGGCCACGGCCGCGAAGAAGCCGGCGTCGAAGAAGACCGCGGCGGCGCGCCAGTCGTCGCCGTCCGTCTCGGCCTCGGCCGACGAGTGAGCGGCGCGGACCCCGCGGGGGGGCCCCCCGGGGGGGGGCGGCCCCCGGGGGGGGGCCGGGGGCCCCCCCGCCCCGGGCCCGCCCCCCCCGGGGGGGGGGCCGCCCCCCCGGGGGCCCCCCCCCCGCCC
>NZ_JBISAL010000001.1:83858-810473 GCF_044391765.1 Streptomyces sp. NPDC018610 | reverse complement strand
CCCGGCCGGTATGTCGGGGGCGGCTCCCCCCCCGGGGGGGGGGCCCGGGGGGGCGCGGCGGGGGGCGCCGGGCCCCGCGGGGGGGGGGCCCCCCCCGGGGGGGGGGCGGGGCGGGGCCCCCCCCGACGACGGTGAGGGCCCGGGACGCACGACGTCCCGGGCCCGTCCCGTCCGTGGGGCTTCCCGGCCCACGGGGAGCCCCCTGCGACTCCGCGGGGCCTTCCGGCCCACGGCTCCTTCCGGTCCACGGGGCTCTCCGGTCCGTAGGGCCTTCCGGTCCACGGGGGAGGGGCGGCTCGGCCCCGGCCATGGGCGGTCCCGTCCCGCCCACACGCGCGTGCGGCCGGCCCGCGTGACGGGTCGCACATCCGGCGCGCCCCGCCCGGTTTGACCCCCGCCCGGCCGGGCCCGTAACCTTGACCGTCGGCGTGTCCATTGAGCACGCCACATCCCCGTAAACCTCTTCCTCCCGGGCACAGGGCTGGCCGGGAGAGGTCGTCCTGTTTCAGGGCGGCTGGCCTGCGGGGGTGCCGTTTCTTCGAGCGAAAGAGAGATCCGCGTGTACGCCATCGTGCGCAGCGGTGGTCGCCAGCACAAGGTTGCTGTCGGCGACATCGTTGAGGTTGACAAGATTTCCACCGCCAAGGTTGGCGACACGGTCGAGCTCTCGACCCTGCTCGTTGTCGACGGCGACGCTGTGACCAGCGACCCGTGGGTGCTGGCCGGCATCAAGGTCCAGGCCGAGGTCGTGGACCACCACAAGGGCCAGAAGATCGACATTCTGCGCTACAAGAACAAGACCGGCTACCGCCGTCGGCAGGGCCACCGCCAGCAGTACACGGCGATCAAGGTCACGTCGATCCCCACGGCTGCGAAGTAAGGGACTGAAGAGACATGGCACACAAGAAGGGCGCATCGTCCACCCGGAACGGTCGCGACTCCAATGCCCAGCGGCTCGGCGTGAAGCGCTTCGGCGGTCAGGTCGTCAACGCGGGTGAGATCCTGGTCCGTCAGCGCGGCACGCACTTCCACCCGGGTGCGGGCGTCGGCCGTGGCGGCGACGACACGCTGTTCGCGCTGCAGGCCGGTGCGGTGGAGTTCGGCTCCCACCGTGGCCGCAAGGTCGTGAACATCGTTCCGGTCGCCTGATCCAAGGCTCGACCGAACGGTTTCGTTCCGCGAGGCGGACCTCACTTCCCGGGCGGGAAGGCGGGTCCGCCTTTCGCGTGTTACGCAAGAGACATTCCCGTAGTTTCTGGAGGCATCAACCATGACCACCTTCGTGGACCGCGTCGAGTTGCACGTCGCCGCGGGTAACGGGGGCCACGGCTGTGCCTCCGTACACCGCGAGAAGTTCAAGCCGCTGGGCGGCCCGGACGGCGGCAACGGCGGGCGCGGCGGCGATGTGATCCTCACCGTCGACCAGTCCGTGACCACGCTGCTCGAGTACCACCACTCGCCGCACCGCAAGGCCACCAACGGCAAGCCCGGCGAGGGCGGCAACCGCTCCGGCAAGGACGGCGCGGACCTGGTGCTGCCGGTGCCGGACGGCACCGTCGTGCTGGACGGGGCGGGCAACGTGCTCGCCGACCTGGTCGGCCACGGCACCTCCTATGTCGCCGCACAGGGCGGCAGGGGCGGCCTGGGCAACGCGGCGCTGGCCTCGGCCCGCCGCAAGGCCCCCGGTTTCGCGCTGCTCGGCGAGCCGGGCGACCTCGGCGACATCGTCCTGGAGCTGAAGACCGTCGCCGACGTGGCCCTCGTCGGCTACCCGAGCGCCGGCAAGTCCTCGCTGATCTCGGTGCTGAGCGCGGCCAAGCCGAAGATCGCGGACTACCCGTTCACCACCCTCGTGCCCAACCTCGGCGTGGTGACGGCCGGCTCGACCGTCTACACCGTCGCCGACGTGCCCGGCCTGATCCCCGGCGCGAGCCAGGGCCGGGGCCTGGGCCTGGAGTTCCTGCGCCATGTGGAGCGGTGCAGCGTCCTCGTGCACGTCCTGGACACCGCGACCCTGGAGTCCGACCGCGACCCCGTCTCCGACCTCGACATCATCGAGGAGGAGCTGCGGCAGTACGGCGGCCTCGACAACCGTCCGCGCATGGTCGTCCTGAACAAGATCGACGTTCCCGACGGCAAGGACCTCGCGGAGATGGTCCGGCCGGACCTGGAGGCGCGCGGCTACCGTGTCTTCGAGGTGTCGGCGGTGGCCCACACCGGCCTCAAGGAGCTGTCGTACGCGCTCGCCGAGCTGGTCGCCAAGGCGCGTGCCGCCCGGCCGAAGGAGGAGGCGACGCGCGTCGTCATCCGGCCCAAGGCCGTCGACGACGCCGGCTTCTCGGTGACCCGCGAGGAGGACGGCCTGTACCGCGTCCGCGGCGAGAAGCCCGAACGCTGGGTGCGCCAGACCGACTTCAACAACGACGAGGCGGTCGGCTACCTCGCCGACCGGCTGGGCCGCCTCGGTGTCGAGGAGGAGCTGATGAAGGCGGGCGCCCGCTCCGGCGACGGCGTCGCCATCGGCCCCGAGGACAACGCGGTCGTCTTCGACTGGGAGCCCACGGTCATGGCCGGCGCGGAGATGCTGGGCCGCCGCGGTGAGGACCACCGCTTCGAGGCGCCCCGCCCGGCCGCGCAGCGCCGCCGCGACCGCCAGGCCGAACGGGACGAGTCCCAGCAGGAGTTCGACGACTTCGAACCGTTCTAGTGACATCACCGAACGGCCGGCCCGCTCCGATGGCCCGGAGCGGGCCGGCCGTTCGGCCGCGTACGCCTCGCGGGGCCCCGGCTCTCGTCCATGTGTCTTGATCGTGACCCCGCGGTGAACAACCTTTCGGCACGGGTTCGTGTCTCACGTCCAGGAGCACTCCCGAACCGTGTCCGGAGTGCGAGCAAGGGAACGGCGTCGGACCGCGGCGCCCTGGATGGGGAATTCACAGTGAAGATCGCATTCCTGGTCCGCGACCTCTGCCACATGGGAGGCGTGGTCAGCGCGACGCAGAACCTCGCCGGCGCGCTCGCCGAGGCGCACCAGGTCGAGATCGTGGCGCTCCGCAAGGTGCGCGACGAGTCGTACTTCCCCCTCGACCCGCGGGTGTCGGTGCGGGTGCTCAGCGACATGCGTCCGCACTCGCCGGTCTCCGACGTGGACGACCCGCTGTCGGACAAGTTCCCGCTGATCTACCCGCTCAACGCCGGGGCGAGGACCCCGGTGGTGAGCCGGCTCGCCGAGCTGCGGCTGCTGGAGTACCTCGCCACCACCGACGCCGACGTGGTGGTCAGCTCCAGCCCGCGCAACACGATCATGCTGGCCCAGGCTCCGGGCAGCTACCTCAAGGTCACCCAGGAGCACTCGATGCCGTCGATCTACGCGACGGACATCAAGCAGCGGCTCTTCCCCGCCTACCTGGCCCTGGACGCGCTCACCGCGCTCACCCCGGAGGAGGTCGCCAGCATCGGCCGCCTGGTGCCGGCGGTGCGCGACCGGCTCGCGGTCATGCCCAACTGCGTGCCCCCCGCCCCGGTCCGCTCCAAGAGCACCAACAAGGTCGTCATCTCCGCCGGCCACCTCACCGACAACAAGAACCACGCGCTGCTCGTCGAGGCGTTCGCCAAGGTCCACGCCGAGGCGCCCGACTGGACGCTGCGCATCTACGGCACCGGCGGTGAGAAGGCCAAGCTGCGCGCCCGCATCAACGAACTGGGGCTGGCCAACAGCATCCTGCTGATGGGCCAGGCCGCCCCGGTCACCCCCGAGTTCGGCAAGGGCTCGATCTTCGTGCTGCCCTCCAAGCGGGAGGCGTTCGGCAACGTGATCGTGGAGGCGATGGCGGCCGGTCTGCCGGTCGTCAGCACGGACGCCGACCACGGCCCGCGCAACATCCTCACACCCGGCGAGGACGGCCTGATCGTCCCGCGCGGCGACGCCGACGAGATGGCGAAGGCCATCCTCAGCCTGGTCCGCGACGACGACCTGCGCGCCAAGATGTCCGAGAACGCGGTGCGCAACGCCGAGCGGTTCCACGAGACCGCCAGCCGCGAGCGGTTCGAGGCGATCCTGGAGCAGGCCTTCGCCCGCAAGGCGCTGCCCCGGCACGCCACCGCCCGCGTCGACGCGCGCGGCGACGTGCACGTGGGCGTGGGCCCGCTGCCCGAGCAGGCGCACGGCGCCGACCTGGTGCTGCGCCGCAAGGGCAAGGAGATCGAGGAGCACCGCTTCGCGCTGTCCGCGGCCGGCGACGCGGTCGTCCCCTGGGACGCCGGCATCCCGCACGGCACCTGGGACACGGTCCTGGCCACCCCGTCCGGCGCCGAGGTGCCGCTGAGCACCGACGGCTACGGCTGCGACACCCGCGACCTGCTCGCGGTGGAGCTGCCCCGCACGGGATCCCACGCGCTGGCGCTGCTGCTGCCGCACCGGCACGAGGACGGGTGGCTGAAGGTGCGCAGCGCGCTGCGCGAGACGCACGCCGAGGTCGGGCCGGTCCAGGTGGACAAGGAGGCCATCCGGGTCCGAGCGGACCTGTGGGGGGCCGTGGCGGGCCCGGGTGCGGTGGTGGAGGCCGTGCACCGCAAGAACAAGGAGCGGGTGCTGACCTTCTCGCCCCAGGCGGACGGCGACGGCCGGATCTCCGTGGCGGTCGACTGCCGCACCCTGGTCGACCAGCACACCGACGAGGACGAGAAGGAGGTCATCTGGGACTTCTGGATCCGTCCGGCGGACGAGGCGCCCCGGGTGGCGCTGGCCAAGCTGGCCACCGACGTCCTCAAGCCGATCGACGTGTTCACCTTCCCGCGGCCGGTGATCACCGACACGATCGCGCCGCCGCCGTCCGTGGTCAGCCGGGCCGTGCGCAAGGCCCGCCGCACCCTGGGCGCCACGCCGCCCCCGCCGGCGCCCCGGCGCCGCAAGACCGAACTGCGGCCCTACTTCACGGCGCTGAGCCAGTTCGCGGTGAAGACCGTACGGCTGTGAGCCCGCCGCCGCGGCGAACGGCACGCGGCGGCGCCACGGCGTGAAAGAGGGCGGGGCCCGGAGGAATGTCCTCCGGGCCCCGCCCTCTTTCAGGCGCCGCTCACAGCTCCTTGGCCTGCTCCATCATCCGGTCCACGACCCGCGCCGAGGCGTGGCCGTCGTCCAGGTCGCAGAACAGGTGGTGGAAGCGCTCGAAGCGCTCCTTGTACTCCTCGGACACCTGGTCGATGTCGCGGATCGCGTCCACCAGCTCCTTGGAGTTGAAGACCAGCGGTCCGGGGGAGTCCTGCTCGAAGTCGAAGTAGAAGCCGCGCAGGGTGTCCCGGTAGTGCTCCAGGTCGTAGGTGAAGAACAGCATCGGCCGCCGCAGGTGCGCGTAGTCGAACATGACCGACGAGTAGTCCGTGATCATGATGTCGGCGGCGACGTAGAGGTCGGCGATGTCCGGGTACTCCGAGGCGTCCCAGACGAAGCCGTTGCCGGCGCCCGGCACCAGGTCCACCACGTTGGAGTGGCGGCGGATCAGCAGGACGTGGTCGTCGCCGAGGCGGCGCTGCGCGTCCTCCAGATCGATCCTGAGGTCGAACAGGTACTGGCCCTGGCTGTGCCGCTGGTCGTCGCGCCAGGTCGGCGCGTACAGCACGATCTTCTTGCCCTCGGGCAGGCCCAGGGCCTTCTTCACCCGCTCGGCGATGCGGTCCTTGTCGGGCGAGTACAGGTAGTCGTTGCGCGGGTAGCCGGCCTCGAGGATCTCACCGTCGTAGGAGAAGGCGCGCTTGAGGATCGGGGTGCTGAAGCGGTTGGAGGAGACGACCATGCTCCACTGCTTGGCCTCCAGCGCCAGCTTCTCCTGGTAGCGGCGGTCGAAGTGCAGGGTGTCGATGTCGTGGCCGATCTTCTTCAGCATCGTGCCGTGCCAGGTCTGCACGATGACCTGACCGGGCCGCCGCTCGATCCAGTCCGGCAGGTGGCCGTTGGTGACGATGTAGCGGCTGGAGGCCAGCGCCTCGTACCACTCGCGGCCCCACATCCGCACCCGCTCCACACCCTCGGGCAGGATGACCTGTCCGTCGCGCACGGCCCACAGGTGCTTGAGCTTCGAGCCCCGGGAGACCAGCTCCTCGTACATCGCGCGCGGGCTGTCGGAGAACTGCTTGCCGTTGTAGCTGAGGTAGAAGACCTGGTCCTTCAGCGGCTCACGGCGCAGCGGCTCGTACAGCTCGCGGCGCAGCTGCTTCTGGCGGTACGGGCCGCGCTCCAGGTCGTCGAGCTCGGAGCGGCAGTTGAGCTGCGGGAAGTCCGCCCAGCGGTTCTCCAGCCAGTAGCGGCGCCCGTTGAGCTCGGCGCGCAGCGGGAACTGGGCGGCGGCGAGCCGGTCGGTGACGAAGGGGACGTCGGGCGCCTGGCCGTCCGACGGCCGCAGGAAGAGGTTCCAGCGGCCCGCGCGCAGCGGGACGTCGCCGTTGCCGCCGAGCCGGGAGGGGTCGAAGGCGACCTCGAAGCGGCCGTCCTCGAACCAGCGGGCCTCGACGAACCGCTCCTCGAAGCGGGAGCGCGGCTTGAGCAGGAACCGGGCCCCGGTCAGGTGGGGGTCGGTGTGCCCGGCGATGGTGATGCGGCCGTCGCGCAGCTCCACCCGGTCGATGGTGGCGCGCCGGGTGCGGCCGGCGAACTTCAGGTAGCCGTTGTGGCCGGCGACGACGGCGATCTCGCCCAGCGCGGCCTGGCCGCCCAGGGAGGCGGGCAGGTTGTACCGGGCGTCGGCCAGACCCTCCTGCAGCACCGTGCTGAACTGGCGCTCCTCGCCCTGCGGGTCGCGGGCGATCAGGGCGGTGGACCAGACGCGGCTCTCCGGCTGGGCCTTGGCGTCGACGCCCTCGTGGAAGACCAGCGCCACGTCGGCCACGGGGACCTCGACGGAGAACCGGCGGGCGCCGCCCTGCTCGGTGAGGGTCACCGGGTACTCGTGGACCTCGGCGCCCTTCTGGTTCTTGACCCGCAGCACGACCTGCTCGCCGGCGGCGAGCGGCACCCGGATCTCACCGGTGACCTTCAGCAGGTCGCCCTCCAGGACGCGTCCGGTGATCAGCGCGCGGACCTTCTCGATCCGCAGCTTGAGCGCGCCGCGCTCGACGGACGGCAGCAGCCGGAAGTCGGGGCTGAGCCATTGGTAGGGCGGGAAGTTGCAGTCGGCGCCGCCGCTGGACTGCACGGCGGCGCGGCGCACCAGGCCGGAGGCGTACAGGCCGAGGCCCACGTGCCACATGCCCTCCTGCCACTCGCCGCCCTTGCGCAGCTTCGCCGGGTCGAGGGCGACCTCCCAGCCGGCCCAGTCGTAGTTGTAGCGGTCCTGGGAGGTGTCGGTGGTGGCCTCGGGGCGCTCCACGTTCTTCGCGGGCAGCACGATGCGGCGCCGGGACTTGTCCTTGCGCAGCTGGAGGATCTTCACGGAGGACCGCTTGGAGGGCAGGTCGATCTTGTCGATCCAGGCGATGCCGGACAGCAGCAGCTTGCCGTCGGACCAGGTGATCTCACGCAGCGGGGCGCGCATCTTCAGGTCCGGGTCGATGCGCAGGGCCTTGCGGGGGAAGTCCAGGTCGGCGTCGGCGAGCGAGGGGAAGGAGGCGTACTTGCGGACCAGGCCGCTGACCTCGACGGCCTCGCGGCGGCGCTGTCCGGCCAGCAGGGTGATCAGCTCGTCCATCTGGTGCTTGCGCACCAGCAGCCACTGCACGCGCAGCTGGGCGGGCAGCGCCATGACGACCTTGGGGTCGATGTGGTCCAGGAAGCGGTTGGCCGAGCGGAGGAACTCGGCGCGGTACTCCTCGTCGCCGTCGGGCACCACGTTCAGGAACAGGCGCAGGTCGTCCTTGAGGACGCGGGTGTCGTACTCGTGCTTGAGGCGGGCGAAGGTCTCGCCGGACTGCTTGCCGAGGAAGTCGCTGATCTCCAGCACGGAGGTGACGCGGTCGCGGACGCCGGCCGGGTCGGTGCGGCGCTGCGTGATCGAGGGCGCGGACTCGCCCTCGCGCAGCCGCCAGTAGTAGCAGGGCTCGGAGATGACGTCGACGGCCTCGGCGAGGTAGTGCGCCCGCATGGTGACGGGCGTGTCCTCGTAGAGGCGGCCCTCGGGGAAGGCGAAGCCGTTCTTCTCCCAGAAGGTGCGGCGGAACACCTTGTTGCAGGCGATCCGGTCGGCGACGAGCTTGGCGTAGCGGGATATGTGGGTGCGCTGGCGGGCCTCGCCGGCCAGCATCCGCATCAGCGGCACCTGCCAGGACTTCTCGCCCTTGAGGTGCCACACGTTGCCGGTGGCGAAGTCGGAGCCGGTCTCGTCCAGGCTGCCCACCATCAGGCGGTAGGCGTCCGGCGGGATCAGGTCGTCGCTGTCGACGAACGTGACGAACTCGGCCTCGGGGGACATGTGGGCGATGCCGGTGTTGCGGGCGGCGCCCAGGCCCCCGTTCTCCTTGCGGATCAGCTTGAAGCGGGGGTCGCGCTGCGCGTACGTCTCGGCGATCGCGGCCGAGCCGTCCGGTGAACCGTCGTCCACCATCAGGACCTCGTAGTCCTGGAACGTCTGGGCCGCCAGCGAGTCGAGGCAGGCCGGAAGATAGCGCTCCACGTCGTACATGGGCACGATGACACTGAGCCGAGGGGCCATGGCTTGGTGGATCTCCTTTTCGAAGGGTCAGGCCCGCTCGACCAGTTCGAGCGCCTGGGCGGGGGTCGGTGCGTGGGTGCGCTCGGCGAACGGCACGATGGGCAGCGGTGTGCTCTCGCCGAGGAAGACGCGCCGCACCACGCGTTCGGCTGCACGCCCGTCGTCGAACTCGCAGAACCGGCGCCGGAAGGCCGCGCGGCGCTCGGCGGCGTCCGCGTCGTCGTACTCGTCGGACGAGAGCAGCCTGATCAGCTCGGCCTGCGAGGTGGCCACCGCACCCGGCGACTCCTGGAGCAGGTTGAAGTAGGTGCCGCGGACGGCGGAGTAGATGTCCCAGTCCGGGGCGAAGACGATGATCGGCCGGTCCAGTACGGCGTAGTCGAACATCGCGGAGGAGTAGTCCGTGATCAGCGCGTCCGCGGCGAGGTACAGCTCCTCCACCCGGGCGTGGCCCGATACGTCGACGATCCGGCCGCTGCGGCGCAGTTCGGCCACGTGCGGGGAGCTGCCGTAGAAGTAGTGGCCGCGCACCATCAGGGTGACGTCCGGGCCCAGCTCCTCGGCCAGGCGGGCGAGGTCCAGGCTGGGGGTGAACCCGGGCTGGTACTCGCGGTGCGTCGGCATGTACAGGAACGCCTTGGCGCCGTCGGTCAGCCCGAGCGCGGCGCGGGCCCGGCGCACGTCGTCGGAGCCGGCATTGACCAGGATGTCGTTGCGCGGGTAGCCGGTCTCCAGGGAGACGTAGGAGCAGGGGTAGACCCGCTCCCACACGGCGGTGGAGAACCGGTTGGAGCTGATGCTGTAGTCCCAGCGGTCGCAGCGCTCCAGCAGCTTGTCGAAGTCCATGTCCGTGGAGGCGGGGTACTTGCGCTGGTCCAGGCCCATGGTCTTCAGCGGGGTGCCGTGGTGGGTCTGCAGGTGGATCTGGCCCTCGCGCTTGACCACGTTGTCGGCGAAGTTCACGTTGTTGACGAGGTACTTGGCGCGGGCCAGGGCCGACCAGTACTCCTTGGAGCCGACGCGGACGACCTCCACGCCCTTGGGCGCCTGCTCGGCGGCCTCGGGGCGCAGGGCCCACACCCGGCGCATGTGCGGGGCCAGGCGGGCCAGTTCGGCGTCGATCGCGGCCGGGTTGCAGGAGACGCTGCGGCTCCAGTAGGCGGAGAACAGCGCCAGGTTCTCGTCGAGCGGGAGCCGCAGCTGCGACTGGTAGAAGACGCCCATCGCGCCGCGCTTGGACCGGTTGATCGCGGTGCGGGTGCGGGTCTTCACGGTCTGGCGGAGCTTGACGGCGGCGGTGGCGCCGGCCATCGCGGTGTACGCGTCGCGCTCCATCATCCCGTACTTGTGGCCGCGTCCGCCGGACGGGCGCTGGAAGCCCTCGGGCAGCCGGGCGCGGTAGTCGGCGGCGGCGCGGTGGAAGAACTCCGCGCGCGCGTCCTGCGGGAGGCGGTCGGGGCGCTCCAGGACGGTCAGGTAGTGGTCGACCATCTTGCGGAACAGCGGCGCGCGCCAGCGGGCCAGTTCGGGGTGGGCGTCGAGGAAGTCGAAGACCCGGCGGTACTGGTCGAAGACGTCGAAGTGCTTGCGGCTGCGGGTCTTGAGGATGTTGCCGCCCTCGCGCCGCTGTCGGTACAGCACGCAGATCCGGTCCAGCACGGCGATGCGCTCGGCGCTGATCAGGGAGCAGAACGTCCAGGGGGCGTCCTCGTAGTACCCCGGCGGGAAGGTGAGGGCGTGGCGGGTGACGAAGTCCCGGCGGTAGACCTTGTTCCACACGATCTGCAGCAGGTCCAGCAGCTGCGGCCGGTCGGCGAGGGGGAACACCTCCGGGCCGGTCTGGCGCAGCAGGTCCGCCCGCTGGTTGGGGCGGACACGGCCGTCCCAATAGGTGCGGGCGTAGTCGTAGACGAGTATCTCGGGATCGCCGGTCGCCTCCAGGCGCTCGGATATCGCCCGCAGCGCGCCGTCGGACAACGTGTCGTCACTGTCCAGGAACAGAAGGTAATCACCTTCCGCCTTTTCCAGTCCCGCGTTGCGCGCGCGTCCCAGTCCCACGTTTTCCGTGAGGTGAATCACATGAACGCGGGCGTCGCGTTCCGCGTACTGATCGAGAATGGCGCCCGAACCATCAGGGGAGCAGTCGTCGACCGCGATGACCTCGAAGTCCGTGAAGTCCTGCCCGAGGACCGAGTCCAGGCACTCGGCGAGATAGCCCTGGACCTTGTACACGGGGACGACGAGAGAGAGTCTGGGCATCCTTACAACCTGTTCCGAGGACCGATCACGCGAGTGAGGGAAGGGCCGGTGCGCTCCGCCCGCCGATGGACCCGAAGTGCGCTGGCCGCATCAGCGTAAAGGATTCACCTGAAGTTAGTGTGGGCCGCGTTGTGTGACGACGGAAGGCCGAGAGCTGCCCGGAAAGCCCCCACGGGGACGGCAATTGCGTCTTTCCCGGCGAGTGGAGAACTTCCTCACAGTCATCCCCACCCGTCTTGTTGGCGGTTGCACCCATATGTCGGACTCGATTTTCCGCCGGGCATCAACAAGGGTGCTTCTCGGTGGCACGAAGGTGACACGGACCGAGGAGGCACGAGGATGAGCTGGCTGGTCACGGGCGGCGCCGGATACATCGGCGCGCATGTGGTGCGCGCCATGACCGAGGGCGGCGAGGACGTCGTCGTCTACGACGACCTGTCCACCGGCAGTGCCGAGCGGGTGCCCGAGGGCGTGCCGCTGGTCGTGGGCAGCGTGCTGGACGGCCCCCTGCTGGAGCGGACGCTGCGCGAGCACGCCGTGACCGGCGTCGTGCACATCGCCGCCAAGAAGCAGGTGGGGGAGTCGGTCGAGCGTCCCCTGCGCTACTACCGGGAGAACGTCACCGGTCTGCAGACCCTGCTGGAGGCGATGGCGGCGACCGGCGCCGCCCGGCTCGTCTTCTCCTCGTCCGCCGCCGTCTACGGCATGCCCGACGTGGCGCTCGTCACCGAGGACACCCCGTGCGCGCCCATGAGCCCGTACGGCGAGACCAAGCTGATCGGCGAGTGGCTGATCGCCGCCGCCGCGCAGGCGCACGGCCTGCGGGCCGCCGCCCTGCGCTACTTCAACGTCGCCGGTGCCGCCGCCCCCGAACTCTCCGACGCGGGCGTCTTCAACCTCGTCCCCATGGTGTTCGAGCGGCTGGAGGCCGGCGAGCCGCCCCGCGTCTTCGGCGACGACTACGCCACGCCGGACGGCACCTGTGTACGCGACTACATCCACGTCCAGGACATCGCCTCCGCCCACCTGGCGGCGGCCCGCCGTCTCGCCGACGCCCCCGAGGGCACCTCGCTCGTCCTCAATATCGGGCGGGGCGAGGGAAGTTCGGTCCGCGAGATGGTGGACCGCATCCTCAAGACGACCGGCAACGAGGACGTCGTGCCCGAGGTGGCCGCCCGCCGCCCCGGCGACCCGGCGCGGGTCGTCGCCTCTGCCGACCGCATCCGCGCGGAACTGGGCTGGAGCGCCCGCCACGGCCTGGACGAGATGATCGAGTCCGCCTGGCTGGGCTGGCGCCACCGGCACGGCTGAGCCCTCGGACCCTCGGCCGGCGCTCCCGCTCCTGCCTGACGGGCGACCCGGCGAGCCCGGCCCGGGCACAGGGGCGGCGGCGCCCCTCCCGCCCCCGGGAGGCGACGGGACGCCCCGGCCGGTCCACCGGAACGCCCCGGTCGGTCCGGCAGCTGAAACGGACGGGCGCCGCGCCGCCCTCTTCGCGTAGATTCGGCCCGTGGACTCCGGCGAGGCGCCGGAGCGGCGCGAGGGGACAGACGGCAAGGTGGCAGGCGCAAGGCAGGGTGAGTCGGCGGTCAGGCAGCCGGTGGTCGAGGCCCGCAGGATCGTCGTCAAGGTGGGCTCCTCCTCGCTGACCACCGCCTCGGGCGGCCTGGACGCCGACCGCGTGGACGCGCTGGTGGACGTGCTGGCCAAGAGCCGGGCGGGAGGCGAGAAGGAGATCCTCCTCGTCTCCTCCGGCGCCATCGCCGCCGGACTCGCCCCGCTCGGACTGCGCCGCCGCCCCAAGGACCTCGCCCGCCAGCAGGCCGCGGCCAGCGTCGGCCAGGGACTGCTCGTGGCCCGCTACACCGCCTCCTTCGCCCGCTACGGCGTCCGCGTCGGCCAGGTGCTGCTGACCAGCGACGACACCAGCCGCCGCGCCCACCACCGCAACGCCTCCCGCACCCTGGACAAGCTGCTGGCGATGGGCGCCCTGCCGATCGTCAACGAGAACGACACCGTCGCCACCGACGAGATCCGCTTCGGCGACAACGACCGTCTCGCCGCCCTCGTCGCCCACCTCGTCCACGCCGACCTGCTCGTCCTGCTCTCCGACGTCGACGGCGTCTACGACGGCGACCCCAGCAAGCCCGGAACCTCCCGGATAGCCCAGGTCCACGGCCCCGCCGACCTGGCCGGCGTCGAGATCGGCAGCGCGGGCAAGGCGGGCGTCGGCACCGGCGGCATGGTCACCAAGGTCGAGGCGGCCCGCATCGCCGCCGCCGCCGGCATCCCCGTCGTGCTCACCAGCGCCGTCCACGCCGCCGACGCCCTGTCCGGCGGCGACACCGGCACCTACTTCCACCCCACCGGCAAGCGCTCCGCAGACCGGCTGCTGTGGCTGCAGCACGCCTCCGCCCCGCAGGGCTCGCTCACCCTCGACGACGGGGCGGTCCGCGCGGTCGTCGAGGGCCGCAAGTCGCTCCTGCCGGCCGGCATCGCCTCCGTCGAGGGCGAGTTCACCGCGGGCGATCCCGTCGAGCTGCGCGACGGGCACGGGCGCGCGGTGGCCCGCGGCCTCGTCAACTTCGACGCCAAGGAGATCCCCCGGCTGATCGGCCGTTCCACCCGCGAACTCGCCCGCGAGCTGGGACCGGCGTACGAACGCGAGGTCGTACACAGGGACGGTCTGGTGGTCCTGGAGCCGTAATGGCCCGAAACGTCCGTGCGGCCGGGCGCGGAAGGCGGGGACGTTCCGTAAAACCGCCCCATGAAGCCGTGCGGGCTGCTGCACTTTGTCCGAGGGACATGTTCCGCGCGAGCACGTGGGTAAAGGAGGCCGTCGTGAGACGAGTGCGCCCTGGGGCGGCGGCGTCCCGCGGTGGTGCCGGCGGGTCCCCCTCCCGTACGGCCGGCGGGGAACGCGCCCTGACCAGCGTGGCGGCCGGCGACCGCTACGACAAGGAGCGCGAGGCCCAGGACGCCTACGCCGAGGAGCGCGAGGGCGAGGACGGGCGCGCGGCGCGCGAGCCGGGGAGGACGGCGCGCGAGCCGGGCCGGGCGCGCGACCGCGCGCAACCGGCGGACCTGCCCCGGCTGTGGCACATCACCCTGCGGGTCTCCGGCGCCCGGACCCCCGTCCAGGAGGTCCGGCGCGGCCTGGAGCAGCTCGCCCACGACCACCCCTTCCTGCTGACCAGCCGCTACGCCGACGACCACGCGGAGGTCCGCTACTGGGAGGAGGCCCGCGACCTGCACGACGCCGCCGCCGTCGCGCTGCGCCTGTGGGGCGAGCACCGGCGCAGCGCCCAGCTGCCGCCCTGGGAGATCGTCGGCCTGGAGGTCGTCGACCGCGACACCTATCACCAGCGCCTCGCCGAGGGCTACGGCCCGCCCCCGGCCACCCCGGTGGGCGTCCACCCCTTCTGAGCCGAACCCGTACGGGGCCCGCTTCGGAGCCGGCCTGTGCGGGGTCCGCTTTTCGGCCGGTCTGTACCGGGTCCGCTTTCGAGCCGGCCCGGTACCGGGTCGGCCTTCGGCGCCCGTACGGGTGCCGCCCGCGCCGGGCTCCGTGGCGGGGACCCGCACGGAGCCCGCCCCGCGTCTGATCCCGACAGGTCCGGCCTCCACCGGTCCGCCCCGTTTCACCGGTCCGACCCTTATGCCCCGTCTCGTGGTGTGGAACATCCGGTGAACGGCCGCGCGCCGCGCACTACCCTTCCTCCATGACCACGCTCTCGCCGTACGACTCGATGTCCCCGGTCGCCCAGGCCGCCTACCGGGCCAAGGCCGCCGCCGCCGACCTCGCGCCGCTGCCGCGCGCCGAGAAGGACGACGCGCTGCTCGCCGTCGCCGACGCCCTCGAGGTCCGTACCGGCGAGATCGTCGAGGCCAACGCCAAGGACGTCGCCAAGGCCCGCGCGGCCGGCACGAGCGAGGCCATCGTGGACCGGCTCACCCTCACCCCGGAGCGGGTGCGGGCCATCGCCGCCGACGTGCGCGACGTGGTGGCGCTGCCCGACCCGGTCGGCGAGGTGGTCCGCGGCTCCACCCTGCCCAACGGCCTCGACCTGCGCCAGGTCCGCGTCCCGCTCGGCGTGGTCGGCATCATCTACGAGGCCCGCCCCAACGTCACCGTGGACGCCGCCGCCCTGTGCCTGAAGTCCGGCAACGCGGTCCTGCTGCGCGGCTCCGCCTCCGCCTACGAGTCGAACACCGCCCTGGTCCGGGTCATCCGCGACGCGGTCGGCGGCGCCGGGCTGCCCGCCGACGCCGTGCAGCTGGTGCCCGGCGAGAGCCGCGACAGCGTGCGCGAGCTGATGCGCGCCCGCGGGCTGGTCGACGTGCTCATCCCGCGCGGCGGCGCCTCCCTGATCCGGACCGTCGTCAACGAGTCCACCGTCCCCGTGATCGAGACCGGCACCGGCAACTGCCACGTCTACGTCGACGCCCGGGCCGACCTGGACATGGCCGTCGACATCCTGGTCAACTCCAAGGCGCAGCGCCCCAGCGTCTGCAACGCCGCCGAGACCCTCCTCGTCCATCAGGACATCGCCGCCGAGTTCCTGCCGCGCGCCCTGGACGCGCTCGCCGACGCCGGCGTCACCGTGCACGCCGACGAGCGGGTGATGGCGTACGCCAAGGACTCCCGCGCCACGGTCGTCGAGGCCACGCCGGAGGACTGGGACACCGAGTACCTGTCGTACGACATCGCCGCCGCCGTCGTCGACTCGCTGGACCGGGCCGTCGCGCACATCCGGCTGTGGTCCTCCGGCCACACCGAGGCGATCGTCACCACCTCCCAGCAGGCCGCCCGCCGCTTCACCCAGCTGGTCGACTCCACCACGGTCGCCGTGAACGCCTCCACCCGCTTCACCGACGGCGGCCAGTTCGGCTTCGGCGCGGAGATCGGCATCTCCACGCAGAAGCTGCACGCCCGCGGCCCGATGGGCCTGCCCGAGCTGACCAGCACGAAGTACATCGTCACGGGCGACGGGCACATCCGGCGCTGAGCGGACCGCGGCCCGAACGGTCCGCCGGACGGGCCCGGCGGCGATGGCGTGAAACCGCGTCTCGGCAGGCGGATGAATTTCCGTACCGTCTGCCCAAATTGACCCCCCAGGTCTACTCTGGGTCTGTGCCGGAGGACGTGGGGGGTACGCCGTTCCCTGACGGCTGGGAGCCCGACGACGACCACGACCGCGGGGTGTCGGACGAAGAGTTCGCCTCCGTGGTCTTCGACGAGGCCTTCGTACGGGCGGCCGTGATCCACGAGCCGACCGCGGTGGAGCGCCTCCTGGCCGCCGCCCAGGCCAGAGCCGAGGCCTCCGAGGCGGAGGCCCGCAGAGCCCACGCCAGGGGCGAGCGCTACGACGACGGCTACGGCCGCGGCTACGGCCCCGAACACGACTTCGACGACCTGGACGACGACCCCGACGTCCTCGACGGCCGCTACGGCGCCCCGAAAGCCCTCGGCAAACAGGTCCGCTGGCACCGCCCCGTCGCCTGGGTTCTCGCCCTGGTGATGGGCATCGGCATGGTCGCCCTGGCCTTCGCCGCGGTCTACCGGGGCGGCTCCTCCGGCAACCGGGACCAGGTGCCGCCGCCCGCCTCCACCGGACTGGAGCAGGGCAGCGCCGCCGCCCCCTCGACCTCCGTCGGCTCTTCCCGGCCACCCGTCCCGGCGGTTCCCCGCACCCACTGACCGCCCGCCCGCAGACCGGGTGAGGATGTGTCAGAAGTCGACCTACGGCGGGGCGTTTACCGGTGCGCCGCGGGACCCACCCTGAATATATGGGAGGGCGTGGAGACCCGCCCGAAGGGACCCCCGAGGGCACTCCCTCAGGCGCGGAGGACGAGTACCGATCCGTCGTCTTCGACGAGTCGTTCGTCCGCGCTGCCCGCCTCCAGGAGTACTCCGCCCGGGAGCGGATGACCGACCACACCCCCGCCGTGCGCCGCCGCCGCAGCCCGCACCGCGGACTGTCCCGGCAGGCGCTGGCCCTTCTCCTGCTGATCGCCCTCGCCTTCGCCACCGCGATCTTCATGGGCGTGCGCACCCCGTACCGGAGCCCGCTGGCCGAGCGGCCCGCCGAACCGCTGCGGATGACCGTCGTGCCGCTCGCCCCGCAGGGCGCGGTGCCCGGCGCGGCCGACCCCCGGTACCTGTACGCGCACAGCCCGGCCGCCCACTTCGAGGCCGGCGCCGAGGGCATCCCGTGGCCCGCCCACCGCGGCACCGCCCACTTCTCCGACAGCCAGGTCGTCGCCGCGCTGACGTACGCGCGCGAGTACGTCGTCGCCTCCTCCCTCGACCCGGAGGTGCTCACCGGCGGTCAGCTCGACACCGTCCGCTCGCTGCTGGACCCGGGCCAGCTCGACCAGTTCGACCAGAGCTTCGAGCACCCCGCCGCCGACGGCCGGCACGCGCCCACCGGATGGCTCGTCCGCTTCGACCCGGCCCGCACCGAGCTGGCCGACCCGCGGATCCGGGTACGGGGCAGCCTGCAGACCACCGAGACCGACGCCGACACCCTGGAGGTCACCGCGGACCCCACGGTCGTCTACGCGCTGCGGCCGGCCGGCGCCGCCGCCGGGGCCCCGGCCTCCCTGTTCACCGTCCGGCGCGAGCTGCGCTTCCGCTTCGACCGCGACGACCTGCGGCTGCACCAGGTCCAGCTGGTCGCCACCACCGTGCAGGCCGGACCGCTGTCCTGCCCCGGGGACAGCACGGTCCGCTTCCACCCGCTCCTGGCCGGGCAGAGCGCATCGGCCGGCGGCCCGGCCGGCACGGACCCGTACGCGACGGACGGCGCGCCGGCCCTGTGCGGCGCCCTCGCCCCCGGCGCCCAGCCGAAGGTGTGACGCCGCCCGCCCGGCCGCGGGTCGGTTCCCTCGGTACCGGTCGCCGGGCGGGGGTCGGTTCCCTCGGTACCGGTCGCCGGGCGGGGGTCGGTTCCCTCGGTACCGGTCGCCGGGCGGGGGTCGGTTCCCTCAGCCCCGGTCGCCGGACGGGGTGCCGTCCGAGGGGGGCCGGGTGTCGTCCGCGGGCGGCTCGCCCTTCGCCCCGGACCCGGGCGGCGCCGAGGTGAAGCCCTCGAAACCCCGCCGGACCCGGCCGCCCAGGTCGCCGGCCCCGCCCGCGAGATCGTTGACCAGCTTCATCAGCGGGTCCTTGGACGTCTTCACGTGGTGGGCGTAGTGCGCGGCCGACTCACGGAAGGAGTCGCCCACCGAGGCGTCCTGGTCCTCGGTGCGGCGCGGGTAGTGGCCGTCGAGGATGCGCTGGTAGTCGCGCGACTGAGACCACTTCTTCAGCTCGGCCGCCCGCACGGTGGCGAAGGGGTGGCTGCGGGGCAGCACGTTCAGGATCTTCAGCACGGAGTCGCGCAGGTCGCCGGAGGCCTCGTACTCCTCGGCCTGGCGCAGGAAGGCGTCCACGTTCATCTCGTGCAGGTGGTTGCCGCCCGCGATCTTCATCAGGCCGCGCATGGAGGCCTGCGGGTCCTGCCCCACCAGCAGACCCGCCCGGTCGGCCGACAGCTCCGACTTGCGGAACCACTCGCGCAGCGCCGTGACGATCGCCGTGATCGCGAGGCTCCCCAGCGGGATCCACGCCACGCGGACCGCGAGGCTGGTCAGGAACAGCAGGATCGTGCGGTACACCGCGTGGCCGGACAGGGCGTGGCCCACCTCGTGGCCGATGACCGCCCGCATCTCCTCCTCGTCGAGCAGCTCCACCAGACCGGTGGTCACGACGATGACCGGCTCGTCCAGGCCGACGCACATCGCGTTCGGCTGCGGGTCCTGGTTGACGTACATCGGCGGGACCTTCTCCAGGTCCAGGATGTAGCAGGCGTCCAGCAGCATGTCGTTGAGGTGCGCGAACTGCTGGTCGGAGACGCGCACCGAGTCCGACAGGAACAGCAGCCTGAGGCTGCGCTCGGGCAGCAGGCCGCTGAGCGCCTTGAACACCGTGTCGAACCCGCTCAGCTTGCGCAGCGCGACCAGGGCGGAGCGGTCGGCCGGATGCTCGTACGCGCGCGAGGAGATCCCCGGGAAGCGGGTGCGCCGCCGGCTCGGCACGCGCTCGTGCCCGTTGTGCTCGCGACCGTCGTCGGACATGTCGTCCCCCATGTGCGTCCTGTACGTCTGTGTGCGGCGCCCGCGTGCGCGCGGCCCCGTGTGCGCGCCCGTGCACGGTCTGCGCGGCGGCACGGGTGTGCGCCGCGGACGAACCCCCCGAAGCAGGAGCCAGCCTAGGCGGAGATACCGTGGACGGGCAGTACAGCGAAGGAGTCCAGCCATGGAGCACCACACCGCAGCCGCCCGGCTCACCGAGGCCGCGAGCGCCGCGACCCAGCACCAGGGATCGGGGGACCTCCTTCGGATCGTCCTGGTCGTGATGGTCCTGGGCTGCGTCCTCACCGGCTGGTTCCTGCTGCGCGGCTACAAGCGGAACGACGACTGAGACGGCGGGAAGGTTCCCGTCCGGGGCCGGCCCGGCCCCGGCGCCGCGACGCGGTGAGCCTCGCCTGTCGCGGCACCAGCGGCACCAGCGGTGCCGACGGCGGCGCGGGCACCGGCGACGCACGGCAACGGCGGAGTCGGCGTGAGCGGTGCGGAGGCGGGCGCTTACGATGGGCGGACATCTTTATCCCGCCCACACCTGGATAGGTCTGCCGACGATGAGCCTCCACCGCGCCGCCGCCCCGCTGGTCAACCTCGCCGAGGGCGGCAACCACGACAGTCTCAACCCCGCGGTGACCGGCGGAGCCGCCCTCGTGGTGCTGCTGCTCCTGCTGTGGATCACCACCCGCTTCAACCGCGACCGCTGAGCCGTCCCGGGATCCCGGGCGGGCTCGGGGCCTTCCCCGGTGATCTCCCGGACGAAGCTCAAGGACCGGGCCGGTAGGGTCTGCACGCATGGGAGAGCAGGACATGCCTACCGGTCCGGCGAGCGACACGGTGAAACACCCCGGACCCGGGCCCGGCGGCGGCCCCTCGACGCCGGGCAGGCGCCGCCTGGGCGTCATGGGCGGAACGTTTGACCCGATCCACCACGGGCACCTCGTGGCGGCCAGCGAGGTCGCCGCGCGGTTCGGCCTGGACGAGGTGGTGTTCGTGCCCACCGGCCAGCCCTGGCAGAAGAGCCACCGCCACGTGTCCCTGGCCGAGGACCGCTACCTGATGACGGTCATCGCGACCGCCGAGAACCCGCAGTTCTCCGTCAGCCGCATCGACATCGACCGCGGCGGCCCCACCTACACCGTGGACACCCTGCGTGACCTGCGCGCCCTCAACCCCGACACGGATCTGTTCTTCATCACCGGCGCCGACGCGCTCGGCCAGATCCTGACCTGGCGCGACTCGGAGGAACTGTTCTCCCTCGCGCACTTCATCGGCGTCACCCGGCCGGGCCACCACCTCAGCGACCCCGGCCTGCCCGCGGGCGGCGTCTCGCTCGTCGAGGTCCCGGCCCTCGCCATCTCCTCCACGGACTGCCGTGCGAGAGTCGCCAAGGGCGACCCCATCTGGTACATGGTGCCGGACGGAGTCGTGCGCTACATCGCCAAGCGCCAGCTGTACCGCGGCGAGTGAGCCGAGAGGGGCACCGGTGAACGACCGATACGACGCTGGGTACGGCGGCGGCGAGGACTACGAGCTCGTCGGCTACGACGAGTACGGCCGGCCGGTCTACCGGCAGGTCCCCGCCCAGCAGACCCCGCAGCAGACCTACGACGCGTACGGCCGGCAGACCTACGGGCAGCAGGACTACGGGCAACAGGACTACGGACAGCAGGACTACGGGTACGACCCGTACGCGAGCGGCGGACAGCAGCAGCCGGCGCCGTCCGGCTACGGCGGCTACGACCCCGGCCGGCCCGATCCCGCCCCCGCCTACGACCCCTACGGCGCCCACTCCCACGCCTCCCAGGGCCCGGCGACCGCCTACGACCCCTACGGGACCGCCGCCCCCACCGCCCCGTACGACCCCTACGGCCAGAGCGCCACCAGCGGGCAGCAGCCGCGGGTCGCCGGGCAGAGCGCCCACATCCCGCAGCAGACCGGCCCGGCGCACCGCACCGGCCCGGCGCGGGCCGCCGACCCGGGCGAGGCCGACGGATCCGACGAGGCGCACGGCGCGGCCGGACCCGACCGCCCCGAGGACGGCCCGGACGGGACCGAGCCCGGCGAAGAGGACTACCGGACCGAGCAGTTCGCCTTCGTCGAGGAGCCGAGCGACGACTCCGAGGACGTCATCGACTGGCTGAAGTTCACCGAGAACCGCACCGAGCGCCGTGAGGAGGCCCGCCGCCGCGCCCGCAGCCGCGTCATCGCCCTGGCCGTCGTGCTGGCCCTGGTCGCGGCCGGCGGCGTCGGCTACCTCTGGTACGCGGGGAAGCTGCCCGGGCTGTCCTCCTCCGGCTCCAAGAGCGGCGCCGCCACCGCCACGGGCGCCCAGAAGCGCGACGTGGTCGTCGTGCACCTGCACGACACCGCCAGGGGCGGCACCTCCACGGCGCTGCTCGTCGACAACACCACCACCAAGCAGGGCACCACCGTCCTGCTGCCCAACTCGCTCGCGCTGACGGCCGACGACGGCACCACGACGACCCTCGCCAAGTCCGTCCAGGACGACGGCTCCTCCGGGACCCGCGACCAGCTCGGCACCGTCCTCGGCACCGACATCGAGGGCACCTGGCGCCTGGACACCCCCTACCTGCAGAACCTCGTCGACCTGGTCGGCGCCATCGAGATCGACACCGACGCCGACGTGCCGGACCCGGACGCGAAGAAGCCGGACAAGAAGAAGTCCGGCGCCGAGCTCCTCGTGCACCGGGGCCGCAAGCAGTCCCTGAGCGGCAAGGCGGCCGTCGCCTACGCCACCTACCGCGCCCCGGGCGAGTCCCAGAACGCCCAGCTGCAGCGGTTCGGCCAGGTGATGCAGGGCGTGCTGCGCAAGCTCTCCTCCGACCCTCAGGCCGCCACCGTCACCGTGCAGACGCTGGCGCAGATCCTCGACCCCTCGCTCACCGACAAGGACCTCGGCGCCTTCCTCGCCGAGCTCGCCGACCTCGCCAAGGGCGGCGACTACAAGTCGGCGCTGCTGCCCGTCCAGGCCGACGGCACGCTGAGCGCCGAGACCAGCGACAGCGTGGTCAAGGAGATCCTCGGCGGCACCGCCAAGAGCCCCGAGAAGGGATCGGCCGTGCGCGTCTCGGTCCGCAACGCCTCCGGCGTCAAGGACGACACCGAGAAGGCCCGCGTCGTCCTCCTGAACGGCGGCTTCACCTTCCTGGAGGGCGGCACCGCCTCCGCGCGGTCCACGTCCCAGGTCGTCTACGCCGACGCCGAGGACAAGGAGAACGCCTCCGAGGTCGCCAAGACCCTCGGACTGCCCGCCTCCTGCGTGACGAAGGGCACGGTCACCTCCAACGCCGACGTCTCGGTCGTCCTCGGACAGGACTACAAGCCCGCCTCCGGGCAGTGACCGGCCTCATCGCGTGGGGCGTCGTCGGCGGTCGTGAGACCCTTGGTGTCAAGTGACCGCCGACGGAAAGCCACGCAGTGACCGCGACCGACCGCTCCATCGAGCTCATCCACACCGCCGCCCAGGCGGCCGCCGACAAGCTCGCGCACGACATCATCGCCTACGACGTCAGTGACGTCCTGTCGATCACGGACGCCTTCCTCCTGGCGTCCGCACCCAATGACCGCCAGGTCAAGTCCATCGTCGACGAGATCGAGGAGCGGCTCCTCAAGGAACTCGGCGCCAAGCCGGTGCGCCGCGAGGGCGACCGGGAGGCCCGCTGGGTCCTGCTCGACTACGTCGACATCGTCGTCCACGTCCAGCACAGCGAGGAGCGCGTCTTCTACGCCCTGGAGCGGCTGTGGAAGGACTGCCCCGAGCTCGACCTGCCCGCCGACGCCCAGGCCACCCGGGGCAAGGCCGCGGAGCACGCCAAGCTCCAGGCCGCCGAGGAGTCGGCCCAGCCGGACGGTGAGTGGCGGTGACCGGTGCCGGTGAGGGGGCCGGCCGCACGCCGGGCCGGGGCCGCCGCGTCATCCTGTGGCGGCACGGCCAGACCTCCTGGAACGTGGAGCGCCGCTTCCAGGGCTCCACGGACGTCGAGCTGACCGAGACCGGCGTCGGCCAGGCCCGCCGGGCCGCCCGGCTGCTGGCCTCCCTCGGCCCCGACGCGATCGTCTCCTCGGACCTGGAACGGGCCGCGCGGACGGCCGCCGAGCTGGCCGCCCTCACCGGCCTGGAGGTCACCCGCGACGAGGGCCTGCGCGAGACCTACGCGGGCGTCTGGCAGGGCCTGACGCACGACGAGATCATCGCCCGGCACGGCGAGGAGTACGCCGCGTGGAAGCGCGGTGAGCCGGTGCGCCGCGGCGGCGGCGAGCTGGAGACCGAGGTCGCCGACCGCGCCGCCCCCGTCGTGCTGCGGCACGTCGAGAAGCTGCCCGAGGACGGCACCCTCGTCGTGGTCAGCCACGGCGGCACCATCCGCACCACCATCGGACGCCTCCTCGGCCTGGAGGCCCACCACTGGGAGAGCCTGGGCGGGCTCTCCAACTGCTGCTGGTCCGTCCTCGGCGAGGGCGCCCGCGGTTGGCGGCTGCTGGAGCACAACGCGGGCACCCTGCCGGAGCCCGTCCTCGGCGACGACACCTGAGCCGCCCTGGCGCCCCCCGGGGGCCCGATTTCACTTTCCGGCAGGTCGCAGGCTAAAGTTCTTCTTGTTCGCCCCGCCGAGCGGGAAAGAACACCAAGCGGCTCAGCTGCTTGGAGCGAGGGGCTATAGCTCAGTTGGTAGAGCGCCTGCATGGCATGCAGGAGGTCAGGAGTTCAATTCTCCTTAGCTCCACGGATCGACACTCTGTCGAGTGGTCAAAGATCGGTGACGAGAATCCCGTCCCCCAGGGGGGCGGGATTCTCGGCGTTCCAGCCCCGGGCGAACTCGTCGGCTTCCTCCTGTGCCGGAGGCCCCAGCCGGGCACAGCGGTCGTCGGTGGCGCGGAGAGCGCGGACCAAGCCCTGTGGGACCGGCTCGCCACCGCGGCGCGGCTCGGCCGGCCGGTCGGGGCGGCGGCGTTCGGCGCACTGTTCCCCGGCCGGCTTGAGTCACTCGGGGCCTGGGGGGCGTATACCTCTGCGCGAGCGCCCTCGGCGTGCGGGTTCGCGCTGGCCGGGACGGCCGCGGCGGGCGCCGTGGCCGGACTGGTACCGAGGCGTCGCTGACCGTATCGGCCCGGCCGTGGCAGAATCAAACGGCCGGCAGGGGGCGCGGCCCGACGGGAGGGAGTACCGATGCCTGCGAGCATCCTCGAGGAGGTCGGTCACCTCCTCGGCGCGGCGTTGACACCGAACACGGTCACCCGCCTCCTCTGCCCCTCCTGCGGCTCCGGCCACGTGGCCCAGGTCCTCGGCGACAACGGCGGCGTCTCGTACGTGTGCACGGCCTGCGGCCACAGCTGGAGCTGAGCGATGGGTGCACACAGGCGGAAGTGCGACTGGTGCGGCAGCGGTACGCCGATCGTGCGCGACATGGAACCGGTCAACCCCGACTACCAGTACTGGTGCGAGGAGTGCGCGCGGGCGCTGATCATAAAGGGCGACCCGATCGAGACGTACCGCGAGCTGGAGGGCGAGCCGATCTACGGCCGGCTCCTGGAGGAGCACTGCACCCTCAAACGCTTCTATTCGTTCGTCACGGCGTGAGACGTGACGTCGGCCGGGGCCCCGCGCGGGACTCCGGTCGACGTCGTAAATAACGGTCATACGGGGCACACCGGAAACGGATTTGGTGAAGCACCCCCTCGACCGTGTAATGTTGGCATCGCCGCCGGGGAAACCGGGCGGAAGACAAAACACACGGCCCGGCCGCGTGAACAAGGGGCTATAGCTCAGTTGGTAGAGCGCCTGCATGGCATGCAGGAGGTCAGGAGTTCAATTCTCCTTAGCTCCACAGTAGTCGAAGGCGGATCATCCGATCGGATGATCCGCCTTCGACGTTCGTGCTGTGTAGGCGGCCCGTCCGCCGCGCACTTCGTGCGCCGCACGGCGAAACGGCGGGCCACCGTGGCCGGGTGACCCGCCGCTCGCGACGTCAGCGGCCCAGGGCGCGGCGTCCCCGGCCCTGGGAGAGCACCGGCAGGTTCCGGGCCGGAGCCTGCGCGCGCGTGTCCTCCTCCAGGCGCAGCGCCAAGGCGGGGCAGCGGCGCACGGCGCGCAGCGCCTTGGCCTCCGCGTAGCGCGGCACCTGCGCCTGGGCGACGGTCGGGAACCCGTCGGCGCCCAGTTCGAACACCTCCGGGAGGATGTCCGCGCACAGGCCGTGGCCCCGGCACAGCGTCCAGTCGACGTGGATCTTCTGGCGGCTCGGACCGGCCTCCTCGGCCTCGCCGCCGCCCGGGATGCCCGTGGGGGCCCTGCCGCCCTCGAAGAGCGGCAGCACGCCCTCCACCGGCCGTCCGCAGCCGTTGCCCAGCACATGGGCGGCCAGGTCGTCGGTGAACGCCTTGACGGTGGACTCCAGGAACATCGCCGAGCCGTCCGGGTGCGAGCACGCGCCGCGCCGCTTCACGTTCCGGGCGACCTGCTTGAGGGCCTCCAGGGCGGCCGGACCGCCGCCGCCCAGGATGTCCTCCATGCCGCGCGCCGCGGCCGGCAGCCCGAGGTAGCAGGGGCCGCACTGGCCCGCGCTCTCCTCGGCCAGCCACTTGGCGACCTGCAGCGACTCGCCCAGCGGGCAGGTGTTCTGGCTGATCGGGAGGATCGCCCCGGCGCCGAGCGAACCGCCCACCGCGTCCAGGGAGTTGCGGGAGACGATCGCCTCGTCGACGGTCGCCGCGTCGATCCACTTGCCGTGGTAGCCGCCGGTCAGCACGCCCTGCGGCACCGGCGGCGCGCCGGCCAGCTGCAGGACGTAGCGCAGCGGCACGCCCGTGGGGACCTCGATCACCATGGGGCGCGCGACCGCGCCGGAGACCGTCAGCATCACGGTGCCCGGCTCGTCGTACAGGCCGGTGTTGCCGTAGCGCTCGGGGCCGATGCGGGCGGCGATCGCCAGCTGCGCGAACGTCTCGGCGTTGGACAGCAGGGTGGGGGCGCCGCCGACGCCGGTCTGCGAGGCGCTGACCTTGCGGCCCGGCGGGACGGCCGGGCCGCCGTCGATGGACCGGATCAGCGAGGCGGCGGCGCCGGTGACCATGCGCACCGGATTGCGCTGCACGCGTGCGCGCAGCGCCGAGCGGCGGCCGTTGCTGAGGCCGCGCTCGGCGAGGGCGGCCTCCATGGAGCGCTGTGTGGACTCACGGGTGACCCCCACCACGAGCGTGCGGGCACCCATGGCCTCGGCGCACAGCAGGGCGCCGTCCAGGATGAGGTGCGGGGCACGGTTGATGAGCACCGTGTCCTTGCGGCAGGCCGGTTCGTCCTCGCTGCCGTTGACGACGACGACCGGCCGTACGCCGCGCTTGATCGCCGATTCGGCGACCGAGCGCAGCTTCTTGTGGAAGGGGAAGCCCGCGCCGCCGCGTCCCCTGAGGTTGATGGCCTCGGCGAGCTGCGCGAGCTGCTCGCCCCCCAGTGGTTCGAGTGGCCCGTGCACCTTGAGGTGCATGGGCAGATCGAGTCGTTCGACAAGGTCGAAGCCCGACGTGAGCTGAGGAAGGCCGACGACGCGGACTTCCGGGACGTCGGGCAGGGCCTCGTTCACCTGTGGCCTCCGGAAGGCATGTTCCAAGGTTCGCCCGGACCCGGCGCGTCGAAGGAGGCGCCGGGGGGTGTTTCAGTGGCGGGACCGCTCGTGTACGTGTCAGTGGAGTTGTACGTGCCGTACAGCGGGTTCGTCTCACCGGTGTCGTACACATCACGTCCGCCGTAGGCGTTCGTGCCCGGATCGTTGTAGGCCGGGATGGTGTGTCCCGTGTCGTTCAGCGGGTCGTAGGCCGACGGGGGCGCCTCGCCGACGGGCGGGGGCGAGGGGACGGGCCAGCCGCCCGGCGCTCCGCCGGGACCGTCCACGCGCGGCATCGCCTCGGTGGCCCGCAGGTCGTAGGGCATGTCCATGCGCGCGGTCGCGTCGGCCGCGTACGGCTGCGTCGGCGTCGACACGGCCCGGTAGGCCGCCGCGAAGCCGGAGGGCGGCTCCGGGGCCGCGGCGGGGGTGCCGTAGAACGGCGAGGCGGCGGCCGGGACGCGCGGCAGGGGACCGGTGCCGGGGGCGCGGGAGGGGCGGTCCCCTGCCGCGTTCTCGTAACCGGGCAGCGTGGAGCGGTCCGTCCTGGCCCGGCTCGCGTCGAGGTCGTCGAGTACGGGCCGGTCGCCGCCGCCGAGCAGGGTCACCGTCCGGTCGGCGATCCTGCGCTTGACCGGGCGCGGCGCCGCGCGCAGCGCCAGGGCTCCCATGACGCCGAGCAGGGACAGGCCGTAGAGGATCACGAAGACCGGCTTGGCCTGGCGGCCCGCGTACAGGCCGTGGACGAGCGCCGCGCACCAGGCCGGGTAGGCCAGCATGTGCATGGCCCGCCAGCGGGCGGCGACCGGGGCCGGGGTGGCGAAGTTGCTGCGCAGCGCGCCGGTGATGCCCACGAAGACCATCAGCAGCCCGGCCAGGGAACCGAGGCCGATCAGGCCGGCGCTCCCGGTGACGCCGAGCGAGAACGGGATCACCGCGGCGATCACCTGGGTGTGGTCCAGGGCGATCTTGGTGGTGATGTGCAGCAGCAGGAAGGCGATCGAGGCGACGGCGGTCGTGCGGTGCACCGCCTGGCCCACGATCCGCTGGCGGGTGTTCAGGAAGATGCGGTCCTGGGCCACCAGGCCCCAGATCACCGAGCAGCTGAGGGAGACGAGGGAGAGGACGCCCGCGCCGAAATTCAGGAACTCGCGGAACTGGCTGCCTCCCGCCAGGACGACCACGGGTATCAGGAGCAGGGCGACGGCGGACGCGACCCCGTAGGCCGAGCGGCCCGGTTTGGGGAGCGAGCTGTTACTGCGACGAGGGTTCATGGGGGCGACTCCGAGCGGTTCGGGTGAGCGGTCCCGAGAGGACGAACTCTAAGCGGCTCCAAACCGGCCAGTACGCGGTTTGAGTTATTGCCTTGTTATCTACGTGGCGGAGGGGCTTTCCGTTGTCCTCATAGGGATCGTTACGCCCGGTAAGCTGTGAACTTCGTTCAGCTTTTCCGCGCCTCCACAACCGGATCACCACCCTCCGGAGTGGTCCGGCGGCCTCCGGTGAAGCTCCGTCGCGGCGCGCTCGACGGCTGCGGTACCCTGACGCCATGCGTGCCGTACGCCTTCTGCTTAGCGAGCCGCGCTGATCAGTCCCGACCGCCGACGACGCGGGTGGTCGGAATCGGCGCGGCGTCCCCTCCTGTGCGAGGGGATTTTTCGTTTCCGAAAGTCGCAGCCGTCGGCAGAGTCGATCTGATGGAGCTTTGAGGATCATGAGCGAGACGAACCCCGCTGCCACCGCCGCCACGTCGGCGGAGGCGGCGCCGCACCGCTACACGGCCGCCATGGCGGCCGAGATCGAGGCACGCTGGCAGGACTTCTGGGACGCCGACGGCACGTACGCGGCGCCGAACCCCGAGGGAGACCTGGCCGGCGACCCCGAGCTGGCCGCCCGGCCCAAGAAGTTCATCATGGACATGTTCCCGTACCCCTCCGGTGCGGGCCTGCACGTCGGCCACCCCCTGGGCTACATCGCCACCGATGTATACGCCCGGTTCCAGCGGATGACCGGCCACAACGTCCTGCACACCCTGGGCTTCGACGCCTTCGGCCTGCCCGCCGAGCAGTACGCCGTGCAGACCGGCACGCACCCGCGCGTGTCCACCGAGGCCAACATGGAGAACATGAAGGCCCAGCTGCGCCGGCTGGGCCTGGGCCACGACAAGCGCCGGTCGTTCGCCACGATCGACCCGGAGTACTACAAGTGGACCCAGTGGATCTTCCTGCAGATCTTCGACTCCTGGTACGACGACAAGGCGGACAAGGCCCGCCCGATCGCCGAACTGGTCGCGGCGTTCGAGTCCGGTGAGCGTCCCGTACCCGGCCACACGCGCGCGTGGGGCGAGCTGACCGCCGCCGAGCGCGCCGACGTCCTGGGCGAGTTCCGCCTGGCCTACGCCTCCGACGCGCCCGTCAACTGGTGCCCCGGCCTGGGCACCGTGCTGGCCAACGAGGAGGTCACCGCCGACGGCCGCTCCGAGCGCGGCAACTTCCCCGTCTTCAAGGCCAAGCTGCGCCAGTGGAACATGCGCATCACCGCCTACGCCGACCGGCTGCTGGGGGACCTGGAGGAGCTGGACTGGCCCGAGGCCATCAAGCTGCAGCAGCGCAACTGGATCGGCCGATCCGAGGGCGCCCGCGTCGACTTCCCGATCGACGGCGAGCGCATCACCGTCTTCACCACCCGCCCGGACACCCTGTTCGGCGCCACCTACATGGTGCTGGCGCCCGAGCATCCGCTGGTCGAGAAGTTCACCCCCGAGGCCTGGCCCGAGGGCACCCACGAGGTGTGGACCGGCGGCCACGCGAGCCCCGCCGAGGCCGTCGCCGCCTACCGCGCGCGGGCCGCCTCCAAGTCCGACGTCGAACGCCAGGCCGAGGCCAAGGACAAGACGGGCGTCTTCATCGGCGCGTACGCCACCAACCCGGTCAACGGCGAGCGCATCCCGGTCTTCATCGCCGACTACGTCCTGATGGGCTACGGCACCGGCGCGATCATGGCCGTCCCCGCGGGCGACCAGCGCGACTTCGAGTTCGCGCGCGCCTTCGAACTGCCGATCCACTGCGTGGTCGAGCCCACCGACGGCCGCGGCACCGACACCTCCACCTGGGAGGACGCCTTCGGGTCGTACGACGCGAGGATCATCAACTCCGCCAACGACGAGATCTCCCTGGACGGCCTGGGCGTCACCGAGGCCAAGGCGCGGATCACCGAGTGGCTGGAGCGCTCCGGCGTCGGCGAGGGCACCGTCAACTTCCGCCTGCGCGACTGGCTGTTCAGCCGTCAGCGCTACTGGGGCGAGCCCTTCCCGATCGTCTACGACGAGGACGGCATCGCCCACCCGCTGCCCGAGTCGATGCTGCCCCTGGAGCTGCCGGAGGTCGAGGACTACTCGCCGCGCACCTTCGACCCGGACGACGCCGACACCCAGCCCGAGACCCCCTTGTCGCGCAACGAGGAGTGGGTCGACGTCACCCTGGACCTGGGCGACGGGCCGAAGAAGTACCGCCGCGAGACCAACACCATGCCCAACTGGGCCGGCTCCTGCTGGTACGAGTTCCGCTACCTGGACCCGCACAACGACCAGAAGCTGGTCGACCCCGCCATCGAGCAGTACTGGATGGGTCCGCGCGAGGGCATGCCGCACGGCGGCGTCGACCTGTACGTCGGCGGCGCCGAGCACGCCGTGCTGCACCTGCTGTACGCGCGCTTCTGGTCCAAGGTCCTGTACGACCTGGGGCACGTCTCCTCCGCGGAGCCGTTCCACAAGCTGTTCAACCAGGGCATGATCCAGGCCTACGTCTACCGCGACAGCCGCGGCATCGCGGTGCCGGCCGCCGAGGTGGAGGAGCGCGACGGCGCCTACTTCTTCCAGGGCGAGAAGGTCTCCCGGCTGCTGGGCAAGATGGGCAAGTCCCTGAAGAACGCGGTCACCCCGGACGAGATCGCCGCCGAGTACGGCGCCGACACGCTGCGTCTGTACGAGATGGCGATGGGCCCGCTGGACGTGTCCCGGCCGTGGGACACGCGCGCGGTGGTGGGCCAGTTCCGGCTGCTGCAGCGGCTGTGGCGCAACATCGTCGACGAGAACACCGGCGAGGTCACCGTCACCGACGCCGAACCCGACGAGGACACGCTGCGCGCGCTGCACAAGGCGATCGACGGCGTCCGCCAGGACCTGGAGGGGCTGCGCTTCAACACGGCCATCGCCAAGGTCACCGAGCTGAACAACCACCTGACGAAGGCGGGCGGCGCGCTGCCGCGGTCGGTCGCCGAGCCGCTGGTGCTGATGGTCGCCCCGCTGGCCCCGCACGTCGCCGAGGAGCTGTGGCACCGCCTGGGCCACGCCGAGTCGGTGGTCCACCGGGACTTCCCGGTCGCCGACCCGGCCTACGTCGTGGACGAGACGGTCACCTGCGTCGTCCAGATCAAGGGCAAGGTCAAGGCGCGCCTGGAGGTGCCGCCGTCGATCTCCGAGGAGGACCTGGAGAAGACGGCGCTGGCCGACGAGAAGGTCGTCGCGGCGCTGGACGGGGCGGGCATCCGCAAGGTGATCGTGCGGGCGCCGAAGCTGGTGAACATCGTCCCGGCGTGAGGTCGCGGACTCCGGCGTGACGGCCGGGGCGTGAGCGCCTCCGGGTAGTCCCCTACGGGCAGGTTCGGGGTTTTTCGGAACCCCGGGCCTGCCCGTTGCGTTTACCGTTGAGGGGCGGCGCGGACCGTGCCGCCCCTGCCCGAGGAGGAGCGCCGTGGAAGCAGTCGTCACCGTCTTCGCCCTGCTCTTCCTGCTCTGCGTGGTGCTCGGCGCCTACGTCACGGTCAGAGCGGTGGGCGCGGCCAAGCGCGGCGTGGACCGCACCATCAGCCAGGCCCGCCGCACGGTGGAGGACCACACGTTGCGGGCCAGGTCCCTCGCCCGGCCGGGACCGGCGGGCGAGCTGGCCGAGCTGCGGCTCACCCTGCGCACCTCGATGCGCGCCACCCAGGACGCCCTGTACGCCGGAGCGGCCGAGGACGAGTCGCTCAAGGAATCCGTCGCCCTGTTCGAGCGCCTGAGCGCGCACGGACACGAACTGGACGGCGAACTCAAGCGCCTGGAGTCCGAGCCGGACCGCGCGACCCTCGCCGGCCTGATCCCGGACCTGCGCGCCCGCACCCGCCGCATCACGGAGTCCGCCGACTCCCTGCGCTGGGCGGCCCGCGACCGCGCCCGCCGCTTCGCCGACGACGACCTCGACGCGCTGAGCGCCCAGATCGACGTGGAGGCCGGCGCCCTGCGCCACTGGACCACGACCCAGACGCCCGGTCACGGGACCACGGCGGAGCCCACCTCCGAACCCCCGCGGGGCTCCGAGCCCGCGTCGGGCCGTTCGGACGGGCCGGCCGGACCCCGGGCCGCGCGGTCCGACTTCGCGCGGGAGGCGGACCCGCACGCCATCACCCCGCCGAGCCGCCGGCCCTCCTACTCCTGGACCAAGAAGCCGCGGCCCGAGAGCACCACCTGACGCGCGTGGCCCGTGTGCCCGGCAGGACCCGCCGACCCATGTGATCCGGCCGACGGGACACCCGGTCAGAGGGGCTGGGCTGCCGCCCGGGCGCTACGGCAGGTAACCTCCAGCTCATGTCCCGCCATGTCGCGATCGTCACCGATTCAACGGCCTACCTGCCGCCGCGGACGATGGAGCGCCACGGCATCACCGCGGTCCCGCTGACCGTGGTCCTAGGCGACCAGGCGCTCCAGGAGGGCTCGGAGATCTCCACGCGCGCGCTCGCCCAGGCGCTCCAGAAGCGACGCCCCGTCACCACCTCGCGCCCCAGTCCCGAACTCTTCGCCGAGACCTACCGCGAGGTGGCGCGGTCCGGCGTGAGCGGCATCGTCTCCCTGCACCTGTCCGCGGAACTGTCCGGCACCTACGACGCCGCGGTGCTCGCGGCGCGTGAAGCCCCGGTGCCGGTGCGGGTCGTGGACACCGGGATGATCGCGATGGCGCTCGGCTTCAGTGCCCTGTCCGCCGCCGAGGCCGCCGAGAACGGCGGCACGGTGGACGAGGCGGTCACCGCCGCGGAGAAGCGCGCCGGGGGCACCTCCGCCCACTTCTACGTCGACACGCTCGACTATCTGCGCCGTGGCGGCCGTATCGGGGCCGCGCAGGCCCTGCTCGGCTCCGCGCTCGCCGTGAAGCCGCTGCTCCAGTTGCAGGACGGCCGTATCGAGCTGCTGGAGAAAGTGCGGACGGCGTCCAAGGCGATCGCCCGCCTGGAGGAGATCGCCGCCGAGCGCGCCAACGGCGCCGGCATCGACATCGCCGTCCACCATCTCGCCGCGCCGGAGCGTGCGGCGGCCCTCGCCGACCGGCTCCGTGCCCGGGTGTCCGGACTGGCGGACCTGCACGTGAGCGAGGTCGGCGCGGTGATCGGGGCACACACCGGGCCGGGGCTGCTGGGGGTCGTCGTCTCGCCGCGGTGACCCGTGTGGGTGACGGAGTTGTCCACAACCGGTCGGTAGTCCCCGGGAACCGAGCAAGATCATCGCGAAGGTGCCGGTCCGGCCCATGCTCGGCCCATGGCACTTCGCTCACACTCACGCACAGCGACCGCGACGAGCGGACCGGGCCGCGGTCCCGGCTCGGACGGCCGCACCCGCCACCGCCGCCCGGCCGGCCGGCACGGGATCGGCCCCGGGATCGGCCCCGGGACCGGCCCCGGGACCGGCCCCGGGACCGGAGGCGGGGCCGGACACGGACGCCGGGTCGGCGGCCGGAGCTCCGGGAACAGGGACGCGTCGGCCGAGGAACTGCGGCGGCGCGCTCATGCGCTCTTCGCCGAACGCCCCGAGGCGGTGGGGGAGTCGGGCAGAGGCCACCCGTCGGCCCGGACCTCCGACCCGAACCCCACCGCCACGCACCCGCGGTCACCGGCCCGGGACAGCTCCCGCGTCCCGTCCTGGGCCCGCCCGGACCCGTCTTCGGGTTCGGACTCGTCTTCGGGGCCGGGTCCGACTCCGGCCTCAGGTCCTGATCCGACTTCGACCCTGGGTCCGGCCCCGGCACCGGCCTGGGGTCCGGACCTGACTGTGGCTTCGGGGCCGGACCCGACCGCGGCGTTGGGCCCGGCTCCGGTCCTGGGGCCGGACCCGACACCGGCCTTGGGGCCGGGCCCGACACCGGCCTTGGGGCCGGGCCCGACACCGGCCCTGAGTCCGGGCTCGGTGCCGGCCCCGGCACCGAGCCCGGACCCGATCCTGCTCGCGGCCCCGATCCTGCTCCCGGACTCGGGCTCGGATCCGGCGCCGGTCGCGGACCTGGCTCCCCGTGGCACGACGTCGGATCCGCGCGCTGCGGAGGAAGACCCGCGCGCTGCGGCAGCAGACGCGCACCCGGCCGACGCACCTCCGAGGGAAGCGGAACCGGGCCGGACCACCCGGCATCCTCCGTCCTCCGGCACGCCCTCGATGGCGGCGAGCGGCGAGTTACCGCCCTGGTCGCCCGTCGGCGGCGGCGTGGATCCGCTCGCCGAGGTCGACGGCGGCCGGACCGTCTCCTGGGCGGGGCGCGGCCGGCGGGAGCGGTTCGGGCTCGCGCTCCGGGACCGTATGCCGGTGTGGCTGCAGACCCGCTGTGCGCTGGAGCGCAGGAACGTGATCGCGCTCACCGCCGTGCTCGCCCTCGCCGCGGCGGTCGCCCTCCAGCACTTCTGGACCGGCCGCACCCAGACGGTACGGGCGCCCGAGGCCGTCCGGGCCATGGCCCCCCACCCTGGCCGGGGGACGGGCGCGGTCGCCGCGCCCGGCGCCTCGCCACCGTCCCCTGGCGCGGGCGCCACCACCTCGGCCGGCCCGGAGATCGTCGTGGACGTCAGCGGCAAGGTCCGGCAGCCCGGGATCCACCGCCTCCCGGCCGGCTCCCGGGTCGTGGACGCGTTGCGGGCGGCGGGCGGGGCACGGCCGGGCACCGACCTCCGCGCCCTCAACCGGGCCAGGTTCCTGGTGGACGGCGAACAGGTGGTCGTGGGAGGGCCCGCACCGGCGGCAGGACCCGCCCCGCCCGGCTCGGCCGCCGCGGGCGCGTCCGGCTCCGGCCGGGCGGGCGGCCCGGCGGCCCCGGTCTCCCTCGGCACCGCCACCGTCGACCAGTTGGAGACGCTGCCCGGGGTCGGCCCCGTGCTGGCCCAGCACATCGTCGACTACCGCACCCAGCACGGCGGCTTTCGCTCGGTGGACCAACTGCGCGAGGTCAACGGCATCGGCGACCGCCGCTTCGCCGACCTGCGCCCCCTGGTCACGCCATGACCCGCTCCCGGGCGACCACAGAGCCCCCCGTTGCCGCCCCGCCCCGTCCCCGCGCGGCGGTCCATGCCGCCTCCGGGAAACGGCTCGGCACCGCCCACCCCCGACAGGAAGGACCGACCGACCTGCGACTCGTCCCGCCCGCGCTCGCGGCGTGGGCGACGGCGGCCCTGGCGCTGGACGCGCCCGCGGGACGGGTGGCGGGCTTCGCGGCCGTGTGTCTGACCGCCGGCGCCCTGCTCCTGCTCGCCGGCCGGTGGCGGCGAAGCACCGGCTCCCGGCAGAGCACCGGCTCCGGGCGGAGCGCCGGATCCCTGCGGGGTCCCGGACCCCGCACGGGCGCCTGGGCGCGCACCACCGTCGCCGCCGTGCTGCTCGGCGCGTCGGCGGCCGCCGCCTCCGCGGGACTGCACGGGGCGGACGTGCGGCGCGGACCGGTGCCGGCGCTGGCCCGGCGCTTCGCCACGGTGACCGCCGAGGTGGAGCTGACCTCGGACCCCCGGCTCACCCGGCCCCGGGTCAGCGGCGACCACATGGCGCCGGCCTCGGTGCTGATCGAGGCGGAGGTGCGGCGAGTCGAACGGACGGGCGGGGCGGAGGACGCGGTGACCCGCACACCGGTGCTGCTCCTCGTCAACGCCCCGGCGCACCCGGGCGGGGGGACCGGCACGCGGGGCCGAGGAGAGCGGGCCTCGCCCTGGCTCGGGCTGCTGCCCTCGACCAGGCTGAGGGTGACGGCGAGGCTGTCGCCCCCGCTGACGGGCGGCGACCGCATCGCGGCGGTCCTGCGGGTCCGCGACCGGTCGGCCCCCGAGGTGATCCGGGGACCGACTCGGTCGCAACGACTGGCCGGACGACTCAGGGCCGGACTGCGCACGGCGACCGACGGACTCCCGGGGGACGCGCGGGCGCTGCTGCCGGGACTGGTCGTCGGAGACACCTCGCGGATCACGCCCGAACTGGACGAGGCGTTCAAGGAGACGGATCTCGCGCACACCCTGGCCGTCTCCGGGAGCAACCTCACGATCCTGCTCGCCCTGCTCATCGGCCCGCCCGGCCTGGCCCAGCGCGTCGAGCGCCGTGGCCTCGCCCCGCGGCTCGGCCTGCCGCTGCGGAGCACCGCGCTGCTGGGCGGCGCGCTCACCCTCGGGTTCGTCGTGGTGTGCCGGCCCGACCCGAGCGTGCTGCGGGCCGCGGCCTGCGGAGCCGTCGCGCTGCTCGCCCTGGCGACCGGACGCCGCAGATCGCTGATCCCCGCCCTGGCTACGGCGGTACTGCTGCTGGTGCTCTACGACCCGTGGCTGGCCCGCGGTTACGGCTTCCTGCTGTCGGTGCTGGCCACCGGCGCGCTGCTCACCCTCGCACCGCGGTGGAGCGAGGCCCTGCGCCGGCGCCGGGTGCCCGGGCGTCTGGCCGAGGCGCTGGCCACGGCGGCCGCCGCGCAGGCGCTGTGCGGACCGGTCGTCGCGGTGCTGTCGGCCCGGGTGAGCCTGGTCGCGGTGCCGTGCAACCTGCTGGCGGAGATCGCGGTCGCCCCCGCCACGGTGCTGGGCTTCGCCGCCCTGGCGACGGCGCCGGTCGCGATGCCGGTGGCCAAGGCGCTCGCCTGGTGCGCGGGTTGGCCCGCCGGGTGGCTGGCGAAGGTGGCCCGTACGGGGGCGGCGCTGCCCGGCGGGGGAGTGGACTGGCCGGGCAGCTGGACCGGGGCGCTGCTGCTGGGCCTGCTCACGGCGATGCTCGTACCGCTGGGCAGGCGATTGCTGCGGCACCCCTGGCTGTGCGGGGTCTGCGGGGTGGTGCTCCTGCTGGTGGTGCTGCAACCGCCGCCGCTGACACGGGTGGTGACGGGCTGGCCGCCACCGGGCTGGCGGTTCGCGATGTGCGACGTGGGACAGGGCGACGCGACGGTGCTCGCGGCGGGGCCGGGCGCGGGCGTGGTGGTGGACGCGGGCCCCGACCCCGAGCCGGTGGACCGGTGCCTGCGCGCCCTGGGCGTCACCAGGATCCCGCTCCTCGTGCTGACCCACTTCCACGCCGACCACGTGGCCGGCCTGCCCGGCGTACTGCGGGGACGCTCGGTGGGAGCGATCGAGACGACGGGGTACGAGGAGCCCGCGCAGCAGGCGGAGTTCGTCCGCGGGCAGGCGGCCGGGCGCGGCATCCCGCTGCTCCGGGCCGTCGCCGGCGAGGAGCGCCGCACCGCCGGTCTGACCTGGCGGGTCCTGTGGCCTCCGCCTTCTCCGGCCCCGCTCCCGGACGGCCCGAACGACGCCAGTGTCACCCTGCTGGTGCGGGCGGGCGCCCTGCGCCTGCTCCTGCTCGGCGACCTGGAACCCCTGTCCCAGCAGGCCCTGCTGCACTCACCGGCCGCGGCGAGCCTGCTCCACGTGGACGTCCTCAAAGTCGCCCATCACGGCTCGGCGTACCAGGACCCGGACCTGATACGGCTGGCGGCCCCACGCCTCGCCCTCATCTCCTGCGGCACGGACAATCCCTATGGTCACCCCGCTCCCCGCACGGTCACCGCCCTGCGTGCCCAGGGCGCGGTGGTGCTCCGCACGGACCGGGACGGCCCGATCGCGGTCACCGGGGAGGGGCCGGGCCTGCGAGCGGTGACGCGTGGCTGAGGGGCGGCGCACGCGACTGGAGCGGTGACTCGTTGGCCGCGGAGACAGCGGGATCCGTAGAGTCCCCGCATGAAGGACGAGAGCGAGTCGGCTGTCCGGGCGGCCGTCGAGGGGGAGTTGCGGCTCCTCGCGCCCGAGGTGCGCGCGTCGGCGGATCGTGTGCTGGAGCTGCTGGATCCGGAGTTCACCGAGATCGGCGCCTCCGGGCGGTGGTGGGACAGGGAGTCGATCCTCGAGGTGACGGGGGACGGCTCGGTGAGCGAGGGGTGCCCGGTCGAGGTCAGTGAGATGTCCGGAGTGGTCCTCGCCCCGGGCGTCGTCCACCTGACGTACCTCAGCGACCACGGCGGTCGCCGAGCACGGCGGAGTTCCCTGTGGCGTCTGACGGAGTCGGGCTGGCGGGTGTACTTCCACCAGGGCACCCTGACCGGCTGAGCCGGGGCGGTGGCGCGAGACTGAGGGCATGGATGCCACTGAGATCGACGCCTACCTTCGCCGGATCGGGGCCGAGCGCCCGGCCTCGCCCACCGGTGCCGCGCTCAGGGAGCTGCATGTGCGGCACCTGCGGAGCGTGCCCTTCGAGAACCTGTCGATCCACCTCGGCGAGGAGATCGTGCTGGAGGAGGAACGGCTGCTGGCGAAGGTGGTGGGGGCGCGGCGCGGCGGGTTCTGCTACGAACTGAACGGGGCGTTCGGCGCGCTGCTCGCCGCGCTCGGTTTCGACGTCACCGTGCTGGCGGCGCGGGTGCACGGGGAGGAGGGGCGGCTCGGGATCCCGTACGACCACATGGCGCTGCGGGTGCGGACGGCGGACGGTGGCGACTGGCTGGCCGACGTGGGGTTCGGGGCGCACAGCCACTTCCCGCTGGCGTTCGGGGAGCGGGGCGAACAGGCCGATCCCGGCGGTACGTTCACGGTCACGGACGTCCCGGTCCTGGTCGCCCCGGGCACGGACGTCCCGGTCATGGACGCCTCGGCCACGGACGTCCGGGGCGCGGCCGGGACGGATGCCGGACTCGTCGCCGGCCCGGCGGTTCCCGTCGTCGACCTGGACGTCTCTCGCGACGGCAGGTCCCAGTACCGGCTGGAGACGCGGCCCCGGGTCCTCGGTGACTTCGTGGGCGGGGCCTGGTGGCACCGGACCTCGCCCGCCTCGCACTTCACACGGTCGCTGGTGTGCTCCCGGCTCACCGAGGACGGCGGGCGGATCACGCTCAGCGGGCGCACCCTGACCACGACCGGGGCCGACGGGACGCGGAACGTGCGGGAACTGGCGTCGGACGAGGAGGCGCTCGCGGTCTACCGGGACCGCTTCGGCATCCGTCTGGGCTGTGTACCGACTGTGCGAAACCCTGAGGAGAGCGACTGATTCCGGCCATACGGCATCAGACGTATTCAGCCATGCTCACTCGCACCCAGATGTAGTCAGTTGTGGTCACTCGTGCTCAGTCGTGTCAGGCGGTGCAGTTCCAGCACATGCGTTGCTTTCCCTCGATGTGCCCCTGTGTTGCCTCGAAAGCCCCATCGATGATCGAATGCGTCATTGACAACAGTTGTTCTCACGTGGTGCAGAAGGTGTCATAGATGATCGGCCGGTTGCTGGGAAGCCGAGCGAAGCGAGTGCAACGGACGAGTCCCCTGGCGGCCGTGCGAACCCCGCCGAGCGCGGGAGTGCTGAGCTGCCGGGTGCTGGACCCCGTCGGCCAGCCGGTGCCGCAGGCGGAGTTCACGGTCACCGACGCCGCCGGGCGCAAGGTGATCGGCGGCGGTACCGATCCCTTCGGCTCCTTCGTCGTGACGGTGCCGGAGGGGGAGTACCGGCTCGCGGTGTCCGCCGAGGGGTACGCGCCCTACCGCGCCGCCGCCACCGTCGCACCGGACTCGCTCACCTCGCTCGGCGACGTGACGCTGCGGGTCGCCCGGCCGCCGCAGCTTCCCGCGCCGGGCGACTGGGAGATCGACCCGACGCATTCCTCCATCGGGTTCAGCGCCCGGCACATCGGGCTGGCCCGGATCCACGGCCGGTTCAACTCCTTCGCCGGGACCGTGCGGATCTCCCCGGAGACGGAGCACTCGGCGATGCACGTGGTGATCGACGCGGCCTCCATAGACACCAACGTCAGGATGCGCGACGACCACCTGCGGTCGGCGGACTTCCTCGACGTGGGCCGGTTCCCGACCCTCGAGTTCTACAGCGAGCGGTTCGCGCACCGCGGCGGCAACCGGTGGGCCCTCACCGGGGCGCTCTCGCTGCACGGCGTGACCCGTACGGTCACGCTGGACGCCGAGTACCTCGGGCTCGGCAACGGCATGGAGGGCGAGGCGCGGGCGGCCTGCCGGGCCACCACCGAACTGCACCGCGACGACTACACCATGAGCTGGCAGACCATGCTGGCGCGCGGCATCGCGGCGGTCGGCCCCACCATCGAGGTCGAACTCGACGTACAGGTGGTGCCCAGGGGCTGAGCCGGCTCGTCCGCCGGGTGCGGCCGCCCGCGCCCGGTGTCCGACAATGGCTCGCGTGAGTGACGTGAGACATGTGCTGGTGCTGCCCGACCGCGACGCCGCCGAGGAGGCGGCCGAGGCGCTGGGGGAGCGGTTCGGGATCGACGAGGAGCCCGGGCTCGTACGGGACGCGCTGGCCGGTGAGGACGACGCCGAGGACGCCCAGTGGCTCGTCGTGCTGCACGACGAGGAGGAGCGGCTCGACCCCGGCGAGCTGGACGAGTTCGCGGCGCGCTGGGACGGCTGGCGGGAGGAGCCGTAGGCCCGCCCTCGACGGGCCCCGCGACCACGGTCCCGCGGCCCCGTCCGTGACGGACCCCGGCGGCCGAGGTCACCGTGGCGGGCCCCCGGCGGCCGGGGGCATCGGGGCGGGCCGCATTGTCAGTGGCCCGTGGGATGCTTGACGCGATGGCCAGGAAGACTGCGAACGACGACCCTCTCGCCCCGGTGACGCTTGCCGTGGGCCAGGAGGACCTGCTGCTCGACCGCGCCGTGCAGGAGGTGGTGGCCGCCGCCCGCGCCGCCGACGCCGACACGGACGTACGCGACCTCGCTCCGGACCAGTTGCAGCCCGGCACGCTCGCCGAGCTGACCAGTCCGTCGCTCTTCGCCGAGCGCAAGGTCGTGGTCGTGCGCAACGCGCAGGACCTGTCGGCCGACACGGTCAAGGACGTGAAGGCGTATCTGGGGACGCCCGCCGAGGAGATCACCCTCGTGCTGCTCCACGCGGGCGGAGCCAAGGGCAAGGGGCTGCTGGACGCCGCGCGCAAGGCGGGGGCGCGGGAGGTGGCCTGCCCGAAGATGACGAAGCCGGCCGACCGGCTCGCCTTCGTCCGCGGGGAGTTCCGAGCCCTGGGCCGTTCGGCGACGCCCGAGGCCTGCCAGGCGCTGGTCGACGCGATCGGCAGCGACCTGCGGGAGCTGGCCTCCGCGGCGTCGCAGCTGGTCGCCGACGTCGAGGGCACGATCGACGAGGCCGTCGTCGGGCGCTACTACACCGGCCGGGCGGAGGCCTCCAGCTTCACCGTCGCCGACCGGGCCGTCGAGGGCCGGGCCGCGGAGGCGCTGGAGGCGCTGCGCTGGTCGCTCGCCACGGGCGTGGCGCCGGTGCTGATCACCAGCGCGTTGGCGCAGGGCGTGCGGGCGATCGGCAAGCTCTCCTCCGCGCGCGGCGGCCGGCCCGCCGATCTCGCCCGCGAGCTGGGCATGCCGCCGTGGAAGATCGACCGGGTCCGGCAGCAGATGCGCGGCTGGACGCCGGACGGGGTCGCCGTGGCGCTGCGCGCGGTCGCCGAGGCGGACGCGGGCGTCAAGGGCGGCGGCGACGACCCGGAGTACGCCCTGGAGAAGGCGGTCGTGACCATCGCCCGCGCGGCCCGTTCCCGAGGCCGGGGCTGAGGCCTCTCGTTCGGATCGTGCCGGGTTCGCGGGCCCTGGCACCGCCCCGAAAAGGCCGTCACCCCCCGCGTCCAGCCGGAGCCGGACGCCGCGAAAGGCGGTGCGGACAGGCCGAAGGCCCCGGACGGCCTCCCTGGGGAAGGGAGGCCTCCGGGGCCTTCGGTTCACGCTGCTTGGACCCGTGCCCGCGTGGCGAACGCAGGCCGCGCACAGGTCCGGGGTGCCGGTCGGGGGCGGATGAGAGAGGGCCCGCCCGGGTCCGTCCGGCGTCAAGTCGGGAAAACTCAGCCCTTGAGGGACGCGACCTTCGAAGCGAGCGCCGACTTCTTGTTGGCGGCCTGGTTCTTGTGGATGACGCCCTTCGAGACGGCCTTGTCGAGCTGACGCGCGGCGGCGCGCTGGTACTCGGTGGCCTTCTCGACGTCACCCGCGGCAGCGGCCTCGCGGGCCTTGCGGATCGCGGTCTTCAGGGAGGACTTGACGGCCTTGTTGCGCAGCCGAGCCTTCTCGTTGGTCTTGATCCGCTTGATCTGGGACTTGATGTTCGCCACGAATGAGCCTTTTCAGGTTCTGGCACGGGGCCGTGAGGGTCCCGCAGCCGGTGATTTTCTTGGGGTGTGCCTCGTGCAGAGAGGGCATGAGACACAGCGGCCCACACTACCAGCGGCCTCTTCCCCGCCCAAAACCGCCTGTCGGCGACCCGCGGGAGCGACCCGCTGCGGCGGCCCGCCCGGTCGGTCCGGCCGCCCGCGGCACCGGGACGACCGCCCCCGGGCGACCGCCCACGGCGAGCCGCGGCGGCGTCCCGCGGCAGCGGCCCCCGGCGACCCCCGCCCCCACCCGATCCGCGCTCCCCGCCGGACATGGGACCATGGAGACTACGTATAGATCCGACCCGAGACCGCAGACGGACAAGCACACGTATGCGGACGCCTCAAGAATCAGGACCCTGCGTGCCCGCGACCCCTAGCCATGTGCCCGAGCCGAGCCGTACCGACCCGGCGCTGATCCGCAACTTCTGCATCATCGCGCACATCGACCACGGCAAGTCCACGCTCGCCGACCGGATGCTCCAGCTGACCGGGGTGGTCGAGCAGCGGCAGATGCGCGCTCAGTACCTCGACCGCATGGACATCGAGCGCGAGCGCGGCATCACGATCAAGTCCCAGGCGGTGCGTCTGCCGTGGGCCCCCACCCACGACCCCGGCAACACGCACATCCTCAACATGATCGACACGCCGGGGCACGTCGACTTCACCTACGAGGTCTCCCGGTCGCTCGCCGCCTGTGAGGGCACCATCCTCCTGGTGGACGCGGCCCAGGGCATCGAGGCGCAGACCCTCGCCAACCTCTACCTGGCGATGGAGAACGACCTCACGATCATCCCGGTCCTGAACAAGATCGACCTGCCGGCCGCCCAGCCGGAGAAGTTCGCCGACGAGCTCGCCAACCTCATCGGCTGCGACCCCTCCGAGGTGCTGAAGGTCTCCGCCAAGACCGGACTCGGCGTCGAGGCGCTGCTGGACCGCGCGGTCGAGAAGATCCCCGCCCCGGTAGGTGTCGCCGACGCCCCCGCCCGCGCGATGATCTTCGACTCGGTCTACGACTCCTACCGCGGCGTCGTGACGTACGTCCGAGTCGTGGACGGTCAGCTCAACAAGCGCGAGCGGATCCGGATGATGTCCACCGGCGCCACCCACGAGCTGCTGGAGATCGGCACCAACTCGCCCGAGATGCTGCCGGCCGACGGCCTCGGCGTCGGCGAGGTGGGCTACCTCATCACCGGTGTGAAGGACGTCCGCCAGTCCAAGGTCGGTGACACCGTCACCAGCCAGGCCAAGGGCGCCACGGAGGCGCTCGGCGGCTACAAGGACCCCAAGCCCATGGTCTTCTCGGGCCTGTACCCGCTGGACGGGTCCGACTACCCGGAGCTGCGCGAGGCGCTGGACAAGCTCCAGCTCAACGACGCCGCGCTCGTCTACGAGCCGGAGACCTCCGCCGCCCTCGGCTTCGGCTTCCGCGTCGGCTTCCTCGGCCTGCTGCACCTGGACGTGATCCGGGAGCGGCTGGAGCGCGAGTTCGGCCTCGACCTGATCGCCACCGCCCCCAACGTGGTCTACCGCGTGATCATGGAGGACGGCAGCGAGGTCACCGTCACCAACCCGAGCGAGTTCCCCGAGGGCAAGATCGACGAGGTGTACGAGCCGGTCGTGCGCGCCACGATCCTCGCGCCCACCGAGTTCATCGGCGCGATCATGGAGCTGTGCCAGACCCGGCGCGGCACCCTGCTCGGCATGGACTACCTCTCCGAGGACCGGGTCGAGATCCGCTACACCCTCCCCCTCGCGGAGATCGTCTTCGACTTCTTCGACCAGCTGAAGTCCAAGACCCGGGGCTACGCCTCCCTGGACTACGAGCCCACCGGCGAGCAGTCCAGCTCCCTGGTCAAGGTCGACATCCTGCTGCACGGCGACAAGGTGGACGCCTTCTCGGCGATCACCCACAAGGACCAGGCGTACGCGTACGGCGTACGGCTCGTCGCCAAGCTCCGGGAGCTGATCCCGCGGCAGAACTTCGAGGTGCCCGTCCAGGCGGCCATCGGTTCGCGCGTGATCGCCCGCGAGACCATCCGCGCCATCCGCAAGGACGTCCTCGCCAAGTGCTACGGCGGCGACATCTCCCGCAAGCGCAAGCTGCTGGAGAAGCAGAAGGAAGGCAAGAAGCGCATGAAGATGGTGGGTTCCGTGGAGGTTCCGCAGGAGGCCTTCATCGCGGTGCTCTCCAGCGATGACAGCGCGGGACCGGCCAAGGGCAAGAAGTAACCGCCCGTCGCGCGGCGGCACCGCCGCGAAACGGGTGAAAAGGGGGCCTGTCGCACGAAAGTGCGGCGGGCCCCCGCGCGTGTGCGGGGCGGTGCTTCGTGGGAAATGACAGGCCACAGCCCCTTACGCGGTGGCCGGTCGCGCTTTAACCTGATGCCTGCTCGGTAGTTACTCGCGAGTTAAACAGCAGCCGGAACCACCACCCGTGAGTCAACCCAGCCGTACTTGAGCCAGCCGCCAGCCAGCCGCGATGCCGCGGGCCCGGAGGATGTCGTGAGCGACGCACTGACCCTGATCGAGAATCGTCCGCCGTCGGTGGCGGCCCTCTTCCTGGAGCGTGTGGCGGCCACACCGGACGCCGAGGCCTACCGCTACCCGGTGCCGCCGTCCGCGGGCGAGGGTCCCGACGACTGGAAGTCGCTGACCTGGGCCGAGGCCGCCGAGCGCGTCCACGCCATCGCCGCCGGGCTCATCGAGCTGGGCGTACGCCCCGAGGAGCGGGTCGCGCTCGCCTCCTCCACGCGCGTGGAGTGGGTGCTCGCCGACCTCGGCATCATGTGCGCGGGCGCCGCCACGACCACCGTCTACCCGCAGACCAACGCCGACGAGTCGGCCTTCATCCTCTCCGACTCCCAGAGCAAGGTGCTCATCGCGGAGAACGCCGAGCAGCTGGCCAAGGCGGTCGACAAGCGCGCCGAGCTGCCCGACCTGCACCACGTCGTGGTCCTCGACCCGGCGGGCGTGGAGAGCGGTGACTGGGTGCTCACCCTCGCCGAGCTGGAGCAGCGCGGCGCCGCCTACCTGGACAAGCACCCCGAGCTGATCAAGGAGCGGGTCGGCGCGATCACCAAGGACCAGCTCGCCACCCTCATCTACACCTCCGGCACCACGGGCCGTCCCAAGGGCGTGCGCCTGCCGCACGACAACTGGTCGTACATGGCCAAGGCGATCGCCGCCACCGGCCTGCTCCGCCCCGACGACGTGCAGTACCTGTGGCTGCCGCTCGCCCACGTCTTCGGCAAGGTCCTCACCTCCGGCCAGATCGAGCTGGGCCACGTCACCGCCGTGGACGGCCGCGTCGACAAGATCATCGAGAACCTGCCGGTCGTCCGGCCCACCTACATGGCCGCCGTGCCGCGCATCTTCGAGAAGGTCTACAACGGCGTCGCCGCCAAGGCCCGTGCCGGCGGCAACGCCAAGTACAAGATCTTCCAGTGGGCCGCCGAGGTCGCCCGCGAGTACGCCAAGGTCACCCAGGACAACTTCCAGCGCACCGGCGTCCACTCCGCGCCCTTCGGGCTCGCCGCCAAGCACAAGGTCGCCGACACCCTCGTCTTCGCCAAGATCAAGGAGGCCTTCGGCGGCCGGCTGCGCGCCTGCGTGTCGGGCAGCGCCGCCCTCGCCCCCGAGATCGGCTACTTCTTCGCCGGCGCCGGCATCCACATCCTGGAGGGCTACGGCCTCACCGAGTCCTCCGCCGCTTCCTTCGTCAACCCCGGCGAGGCCTACCGCACCGGCACCGTCGGCAAGCCGCTGCCCGGCACCGAGGTCCGCATCGCCGACGACGGCGAGATCCTGCTGCGCGGCCCCGGCATCATGCAGGGCTACCACAAGCTGCCCGACAAGACCGACGAGGTGCTGGAGTCCGACGGCTGGTTCCACACCGGCGACATCGGCGAGCTGTCCCCGGACGGCTACCTGCGCATCACCGACCGCAAGAAGGACCTCATCAAAACGTCCGGGGGCAAGTACATCGCGCCCGCCGAGGTCGAGGGCCAGTTCAAGGCGGTGTGCCCGTACGTCTCCAACATCCTCGTGCACGGCGCCGACCGGAACTTCTGCACCGCCCTCATCGCCCTCGACGAGGCCGCGATCGAGGAGTGGGCCAAGGAGACGGGCCTGGAGGGCAAGCCGTACGCCGAGATCATGGCCGCCCCGCAGACCGTCGAGATGGTCGAGGGCTACGTCAAGCGGCTCAACGAGGGCCTGCAGCGCTGGCAGACCATCAGGAAGTTCCGGCTGCTCCCGCGCGACCTCGACGTCGAGCACGGCGAGATCACCCCGAGCCTGAAGCTGAAGCGGCCGGTGGTGGAGCGGGAGTACAAGCACCTGATCGACGAGATGTACGCGGGGGCGCGCGAGGCGTAGCGCTCGCTCGGGGCAGGGGACCCGGGACCGGTGCGCCTTCCGGCCGCCGGTCGTGGTGTCGGCCGGGCACGCGGTTCCCGCGTCCTCCGAGTGGGCTCCGTGCCCCAGGGAGAGCAGCCGGACCGGACGCGTACCGCTCCTGTCCGTCTCTGAGAGGTTGCTAGCACGGTTCTCACGAAAAACGGGCCACTTCGGTGACTCCATGCTTATGAGCGCAGTCGGTCTGTCACCCTGTCCGCATCGACCGAACCGAATCGACCGCGATTCGGGCGAATGCTCGGGAGCTGCGGATGGGAGCCATTCCGACGCAACGGGAGACCGTCCCCCGTGCCTTCGGCGCCCCCGCGCCCCAGCACGCGGGGGCGCACGCCGAGGCGCGTGCGACGCTGCCCGGCGGCCCCCTCGCGCCCGGTTCCGCCCGCGCGCTGACGCGTGCGACGCTCGACGAGTGGCGGGACCTCGGCCTGACCGTCCCCGACCGGCTGGCCGACGACGTCCTCGTCGTCGTCAGCGAACTGGTCACCAACGCGGTCGTCCACGCGGGCACCGACGTCGAACTGGCCTGTCGGCTGGAACCCGAGACCGGCGCGTGCGTCGTGGAGGTCTCCGACCAGCACCCCTCGCGCGCCCCCCGCGACCATCGCGCCCCGACGCCGTACGAGCCTCCGGAGTACGGCCGCGGACTGCGGCTGGTCGCGGCGCTCGCCGAGGCCTGGGGCATCACCTACCGGCCCGGGGTCAAGACGGTGTGGGCCCGGCTGCCCGCCGAGGACGGCACGGCCTGCGACGGCCAGGGCGCCTACGACGCCGAGTACGGGCTCGGCGTCGCCGAGATCCTCGCGCCCGAACCGCAGCGCGCCGAACGCGACCGCGAGTGGCTGGGCCGCGGCGCCCTGACCTTCCTCGCCGAGGCCTCCGACCTGCTCGCCGGGCAGCTCGACGAGGATCTGGTCGCCGCCCTCACCGGGCAGCTGATCGTGCCCCGGCTCGCCGACTGGTGCGCGGTGTGGCTGGAGGACGAGTCCACCGCGCGCGGCGGCTGGGCCGACGGCGCCGGCGCGGCCGGCCCGCGGCTCGCCCGGGTCTGGCACAGCAGTGAGAACCGCATCGAGGAGTTGCGCCAGGCCTTGGAGAAGGACCCTCCGCACCCGGAGGACGGCCTGCGCTCCGGACCCGCGGCCTATCCCTGGCCCGGCCATGCGCTGGGTCCGCGCGCCGCGGACGGCTCGGCGCTCGCCTACCGCCTGATCGCCGGCGGCCGCCCGCTCGGCACACTCGTCATCGGCCGGGCCGGGCCGGTCGGCTTCCCCGAGGAGATCACCGGGCTGGTCGAGGACCTCAGCCGGCGCGTCGCCCTCGGCATCGGCGCGGCCCGGCAGTACGCCCGGCAGGCCACCATCAGCGCCGTCCTCCAGCGCGGACTGCTGCCCGGCGCGGTCGCCGAGATCCCCGGGGTGCGCAGCGCCCTCGTCTACGAACCGTGCGACCAGGGCGGCCCCAGCGGCGACTTCTACGACCTGTTCCCGGCCGGCGACGGCCGCTGGTGCTTCGCGGTGGGCGACGTGCAGGGCAAGGGCCCCGAGGCCGCCGTGGTCATCGGTCTCGCCCGGCCCTGGCTGCGGCTGCTGGCCCGCGAGGGCTACGGCGTCGCCGACGTACTGGACCGCCTCAACCAGCTGCTCCTGGACGACGCCACCGAGGCGGCCGACGCCGCCGCACGCGTCCTGGTCGCCGCGGGCGGGCGCACCCCGGCGCCCGGCGACGGCCCCCAGACCCGCTTCCTGTCCCTGCTCTACGGCGAGCTGGCCCCCTTCGAGGGGGGAGTGCGCTGCACCCTCGCCTGCGCCGGGCACCCCCTGCCCCTGGTCCTCGCCCGCGACGGGGGTGTGCGCGCCGTCGCCCGCCCGCAGACGCTGCTCGGCGTCATCGAGGACGAGACGTACACCTGCGACGCCTTCGACCTGGCGCCCGGGGACTCGCTGCTGTGCGTCACCGACGGGATCACCGAGCGGCGCTCGGGCTCCCGGCTGTTCGACGACGCCGACGGACTCGCCACCGCCCTCGCCGGCTGCGCCGGCCTCGACGCGGAACTGATCGCCGAACGCATCCAGCGACTCGTGCACGAGTTCGGCGAACGGCCCCCGGAGGACGATCTCGCCCTGCTGGTGCTCCAGGCGGAGTGAGGGCCGGCGGCCGCTCGGGGGCGGCGACGTCCGGGAAGGTCCGCCGGGGCCGGTGGGGGACGGGCGTTTCCGCCGGGAGCAGGCGCCGGACGGGTGCCCGGACGGTGACGTTCGGTGACCGTCGCGGTGCTGGACAATGGAAGGCATGCCTTCCGCACTTCCCGACGGCGAGCCCGTCCCCGCCGACGGCGCGCTGCCCGCGTCCGCGCTCGCCGGGGCGGCCGACCGGCCCCTCGGGTTCTACCTGCACGTCCCCTACTGCGCCACCCGCTGCGGCTACTGCGACTTCAACACGTACACCGCCACCGAGCTGCGCGGCACCGGCGGCGTGCTCGCCTCCCGCGACAACTACGCCGCGACCCTCGTCGACGAGGTGCGCCTCGCCCGCAAGGTCCTCGGCGACGACCCGCGCGAGGTCCGCACGGTCTTCGTCGGCGGCGGCACTCCCACCCTGCTCGCCGCCGGCGACCTGGTACGGATGCTGCACGCGATCCGCGACGAGTTCGGGCTCGCGCCCGACGCCGAGGTCACGACCGAGGCCAACCCGGAGTCCGTCGGCCCCGCGTACCTCGCGGCCCTGCGGGAGGGCGGCTTCGACCGGATCTCCTTCGGCATGCAGAGCGCCCGGCAGCACGTGCTGAAGGTCCTCGACCGCACCCACACCCCCGGCCGCCCCGAGGCGTGCGTCGCCGAGGCCCGCGCGGCCGGCTTCGAGCACGTCAACCTCGATCTGATCTACGGCACCCCCGGCGAGTCCGACGACGACTGGCGGGCCTCGCTGGACGCGGCGCTCGGCGCCGGGCCCGACCATGTGTCGGCGTACGCGCTGATCGTGGAGGAGGGCACACAGCTCGCCCGCCGGATCCGGCGCGGGGAGGTGCCCATGACCGACGACGACGTGCACGCCGACCGGTACCTGATCGCCGAGGAGGTGTTGTCGGGGGCCGGGTTCGAGTGGTACGAGGTGTCCAACTGGGCGACCTCCGAGGCGGGGCGCTGCCTGCACAACGAGCTGTACTGGCGCGGGGCCGACTGGTGGGGGGCCGGACCGGGGGCGCACTCGCACGTGGGCGGGGTGCGGTGGTGGAACGTGAAGCATCCCGGGGCGTACGCGGCCGCGCTGGCGGAGGGGCGGTCACCCGGGGCCGGGCGGGAGGTCCTGACGGACGAGGACCGGCGGGTGGAGCGGATCCTGCTGGAGCTGCGGCTGCGGGAGGGGGCGCCGTTGTCGCTGCTGCGGGAGGCGGGGCTCGCCGCTGCTCGCCGGGCGCTGTCCGACGGGTTGCTCCAGGAGGAGCCGTACGGGGCCGGGCGGGCCGTGCTGACCCTGCGGGGGCGGTTGCTGGCGGACGCGGTGGTGCGGGACCTGGTGGACTGACCGGCCCTCTCCTCGCCCCCGCCGCCTTCACCCGTCCCGTCCCCGGTGCGCGGCCCCCAGGGAGGGGACGGGCAGGGGCGACTGGGTCACACGGTCACGAAGTCGATCAGCTGTTCCACCCTGCCCAGCAGCTCGGGCTCCAGGTCCCGGTAGGACCGCACCCTCGACAGGATGTGCTGCCAGGCGGCCCCCGTGTGGGGCGGCCAGCCCAGAGCCCGGCAGACGCCCGTCTTCCAGTCCTGCCCCCGCGGCACCCGCGGCCACGCCGCGATCCCCACCGACGACGGCTTCACGGCCTCCCAGACGTCGATGTAGGGGTGCCCGACGACCAGCGCGTGCTCGCTCGTGACCGACTCGGCGATCCGCCACTCCTTGGACCCCGGCACCAGATGGTCCACCAGGACCCCCAGCCGCGCGTCCGGCCCCGGCGCGAACTCCGCGACGATCGACGGCAGGTCGTCCACGCCCTCCAGGTACTCCACGACCACCCCCTCGATGCGCAGGTCGTCGCCCCAGACCTTCTCCACCAGCTCGGCGTCGTGCCGGCCCTCCACGTAGATGCGCCCGGCGCGGGCCACGCGGGCGCGTGCGCCGGGCACGGCGACCGAACCGGACGCCGTACGGGTGGGCCGTACCGGTCCGGAGGACGGCTTGACCAGCGTCACCGTACGGCCCTCCAGCAGGAAACCGCCGGGCTGGAGCGGGAAGACGCGGTGCTTGCCGAAGCGGTCCTCCAGGGTCACCGTGCCGGCCTCGCAGCCGATCACCGCCCCGCAGAAGCCGGTGGCCGGCTCCTCCACGACCAGACCCGGCTCGGCCGCGATCTCCGGCACGGCCTTCGGCTTCTTCCACGGGGGAGTCAGGTCGGCCGAGTACGAACGAGGGCGCGGGCCCGAAGGGCCCTCGTCGGAAGGGCGGCGGCGGGAGACGGGTGGGCGCATTCGAGTGACGATAGGAGAAGTCCGCGGCCGATCAGGGCGACACGCCGAAGCGTCGCGCCAGGGCGTCGCGCTGGGCCCGGACGAAGTCCGCGTCCACCACCGCCCCGTGCCCGGGGACGTACACGGCGTCGGCCCCGCCCAGCTCCAGCAGCCGGTCCAGCGCGGCGGGCCACCCGGACGGCACGGCGTCGGGGCCGGCCTGCGGCTCGCCGGACTCCTCGACCAGGTCGCCGCAGAACACCACCGGCCGCCCGCCCGGCACCAGCACCGCGAGGTCGTGCGCGGTGTGGCCCGGGCCGACGTTCGCGAGCAGCGCCTCGCGGCCGCCGCCCAGCGGCAGGGCCAGCCGGTCGCGTACCTCGTGGCCGGGCCGTACCAGGGCCGCCGCCGCCTCGTCGGCCGCCCGGGCGTCCAGCCCGTGGCGCACCGCGTCCTCGCGCAGCTCCGCCCGCCCGCCCTCGTCGTCGTGGACGGCGTGGGCGCCCCCGGCGGCGTAGATCTCGGCGTCCGGGAAGGCGGCGGCGCCGAAGACGTGGTCGAAGTGCGGGTGCGTCAGCGCGAGAAGTGTCACATCCCCGCCCGCCAGCCGTGCCGTCTGCTCCCGCAGCCGCGCGCCCTCCGCCAGCCCGGAGCCGGCGTCCACGAGCAGCGCGGAGCTCTCCCCGGCGACCAGTCCCACCGTGCAGTCCCAGCCCGGCAGCCGGATGCGGCCCACCCCGTCGGCCAACCGCTCCCAGCCCAGCTCTTCCCAAGTCACCGTCATGCCCCGAAGCTAGCCTTGCCGGGGACCGGCCTTGCTCCGGACGCACCCGACAGCCGTACACTGGGCGGGGGAGAGCTGGCACTCGTATGCGCCGAGTGCCAGGCGGGAGCCGAGGGACGACTCTGGAGGTGTGCGCGATGCTCAGCGAGCGAAGGCTTCAGGTGCTGCGCGCCATCGTCCAGGACTACGTCGGCACCGAGGAGCCGGTCGGCTCCAAGGCCCTCACCGAGCGGCACAGCCTCGGCGTCTCGCCGGCCACGGTCCGCAACGACATGGCGGCCCTGGAGGACGAGGGCTACATCGCCCAGCCGCACACCAGCGCCGGCCGCATCCCCACCGACAAGGGGTACCGCCTCTTCGTCGACAAGCTGGCCGGGGTCAAGCCGATGACCGCGCCCGAGCGGCGCGCCATCCAGAACTTCCTCGACGGCGCCGTCGACCTCGACGACGTCGTGGCCCGCACGGTGCGGCTGCTCGCGCAGCTCACCCGGCAGGTCGCGGTGGTGCAGTACCCGTCCCTGACCCGTTCGACCGTGCGGCACGTGGAGCTGCTGTCGCTCGCGCCCGCGCGGGTGATGCTCGTGCTGATCACGGACACGGGGCGGGTCGAGCAGCGGATGATCGACTGCCCGGCCCCGTTCGGGGAGACCTCGCTCGCGGACCTGCGGGCCCGGCTGAACAGCCGGGTCGCCGGCCGCCGCTTCACGGACGTGCCGCAGCTGGTGGAGGACCTGGCCGACGGCTTCGACCCCGAGGACCGCGGCACGGTCTCGACGGTGCTGTCCACGCTCCTGGAGACCCTCGTCGAGGAGAACGAGGAGCGGCTGATGATCGGCGGCACCGCCAACCTCACTCGCTTCGGACACGACTTCCCCCTCACCATCCGGCCCGTGCTGGAGGCGCTGGAGGAACAGGTCGTCCTGCTGAAGCTGCTCGGTGAGACGCAGGATCCGGGCATGACCGTGCGCATCGGTCACGAGAACGCCTACGAAGGACTCAACTCCACGTCCGTCGTGTCGGTGGGCTACGGTTCGGGCGGCGAGGCAGTGGCCAAGCTCGGCGTGGTCGGACCGACCCGCATGGACTACCCGGGAACGATGGGAGCGGTACGCGCAGTGGCACGGTACGTCGGACAGATCCTGGCGGAGTCGTAAGTGGCCACGGACTACTACGCCGTTCTCGGCGTGCGCCGCGACGCGTCGCAGGATGAGATCAAGAAGGCGTTCCGGCGGCTCGCGCGCGAGCTGCACCCGGACGTCAACCCCGATCCGAAGACCCAGGAGCGGTTCAAGGAGATCAACGCCGCTTACGAGGTGCTGTCGGATCCGCAGAAGAAGCAGGTCTACGACCTCGGCGGCGACCCGCTGTCGCAGTCCGGCGGCGGCGCCGGCGGCTTCGGGGCCGGGTCGTTCGGCAACTTCTCCGACATCATGGACGCGTTCTTCGGCACGGCGTCGCAGCGCGGGCCGCGCTCGCGCACCCGCCGGGGCCAGGACGCGATGATCCGGCTCGAGGTCGAGCTGGACGAGGCGGCCTTCGGCACGACGAAGGACATCCAGGTCGACACGGCCGTCGTCTGCAACACGTGCAACGGCGAGGGCGCGGCCCCGGGCACCACCGCCCAGACCTGTGACATGTGCCGCGGCCGCGGCGAGGTCTCGCAGGTCACCCGGTCCTTCCTGGGCCAGGTCATGACCTCCCGGCCCTGCCCCCAGTGCCAGGGCTTCGGCACGGTGGTGCCGACCCCGTGCCCCGAGTGCGCGGGCGACGGCCGCATCCGCGCCCGCCGCACCCTCACGGTGAAGATCCCGGCGGGTGTGGACAACGGCACGCGGATCCAGCTCGCGGGCGAGGGCGAGGTCGGCCCCGGCGGCGGTCCCGCCGGCGACCTGTACGTCGAGATCCACGAGCTGCCGCACCCGACCTTCCAGCGGCGCGGCGACGACCTGCACTGCACGGTCACCATCCCGATGACCGCGGCGGCCCTCGGCACCAAGGTGCCGCTGGAGACGCTGGACGGCATGGAGGAGGTCGACATCCGGCCGGGCACCCAGTCCGGCCAGTCGATCCCGCTGCACGGCCGGGGCGTCACGCACCTGCGCGGCGGCGGCCGGGGCGACCTGATCGTCCACGTCGAGGTCCAGACCCCGACCAAGCTCGACCCGGAGCAGGAGCGCCTGCTGCGCGAGCTGTCCAAGCTGCGCGGCGAGGAACGCCCGCAGGGCCAGTTCCAGCCGGGTCAGCAGGGGCTGTTCTCGCGGTTGAAGGACGCGTTCAACGGGCGCTGAGGGCCGGTCCGCCCCTGCGGGACGACATGGGTTGCCCTCGGCATATGCCGGTGGACGCCCGGATTCGGAGCCGTGCGGAGGACGTGACACCATGCGGTCATGTCCTCCGCATTGTCCGCGCTGACCGATCTCTTTCCTCATCCGATCGTGCAGGCCCCGATGGCGGGCGGTCCCTCCGGCCCACAACTCGCCGCCGCGGTGTCCGAGGCCGGCGGGCTCGGCTTCCTCGCCGCCGGGTACAAGACCGCGGACGGCATGTACCAGGAGATCAAGCAGGTGCGCGGGCTGACCGGCCGTCCCTTCGGGGTGAACGTGTTCATGCCCCAGCCCGAGCACGCGGAGTCCGGCGCCGTCGACCTGTACGCCCAGCAGCTGGCCGGTGAGGCCGCCTGGTACGGGACCGAGCTGGGTGAGCCGGACCGCGCGCGCGACGACGGCTACGACATCAAGATCGCCGCGCTCCTCGACGACCCGGTCCCGGTCGTCTCCTTCCACTTCGGCGTCCCCACCCGTGAGGTGGTCGACTCCCTGCACCGCGCCGGCACCTTCGCCCTGGTCACCGCGACCACCGCCGAGGAGGCCCTCGCGGTGGAGCGGTCCGGCGCGGACGCGGTGATCGCCCAGGGCGTGGAGGCCGGCGGCCACCAGGGCACCCACCGCGACCAGCCGGAGAACGACGGCGCGGGCATCGGCGTGCTCTCCCTCGTCGCCCGGATCCGCGAGGCGGTGGGCCTCCCGATCGTCGCGGCCGGCGGCATCATGCGCGGCAGCCAGATCGCCGCCGTCCTCGCCGCCGGCGCGAGCGCCGCCCAGCTGGGCACGGCGTTCCTCGCCACCCCCGAGTCCGGCGCGCACCCGCTGCACAAGCAGGCCCTGACCGATCCGCTCTTCGGGTACACCGAGCTGACCCGCGCCTTCTCGGGCCGGCCCGCCCGCGGCCTGGTCAACCGCTTCGTGCGCGAACACGGCCGGTACGCCCCGGCCGCCTACCCGGAGGTCCACCACCTCACCGCCCCGCTGCGCAAGGCCGCCGCCGCGGCGGGCGACCCGCAGGGCATGGCGCTGTGGGCCGGACAGGGCCACCGGATGGCCCGCGACCTGCCCGCCGGACAGCTGGTGGGCGTACTCGCGGCGGAACTCGAAGCGGCGACGGCGGCCCTGCCGGGTCACCGGACGGGAGGTGCGCGATGACCGCGCCGGTGTTCGTGATCGACTCGTTCGAGCGGGCCGACCGCTGGGGCGGGGAATACGTCCTCGACGGCCCCGAGGGGCGGCACGCGGTCTCCGTGAAGCGGCTGCGGCCCGGCGAGGACGTGGTCCTCACCGACGGGCGCGGACGCTGGTCGGAAGGCGTCGTCAAGGCCGCCGAGGGCAAGGACCGCCTGGTGATCACGGACCTGGAGTCCATCTCCGAGGAACCGCCCGAGCAGCCCCGCATCACCGTCGTGCAGGCCCTGCCCAAGGGCGACCGTGGCGAACTCGCCGTGGAGACCATGACCGAGGTCGGCGTCGACGCGATCGTGCCCTGGCAGGCAGCCCGCTGCATCACCCAGTGGAAGGGCGACCGCGGGCTGAAGGCGCTCGGCAAGTGGCGGGCCACCGCGCGCGAGGCCGGCAAGCAGTCGCGCCGGGTCCGCTTCCCGGAGGTCGCGGAGGCTGCGACGACCAAGCAGGTCGCCGCGCTGCTGGCGCGGGCCGACTTCGCCGCCGTGCTGCACTCCGACTTCGAGTACGGCAGCGAACCCCTCGCCACCGTCGAGCTCCCCGCCGAGGGTGAGATCGTGCTGGTGGTGGGCCCCGAAGGGGGCGTCTCCTCGGACGAGTTGGAGCAGTTCCGCCAGGCGGGGGCCCGGGCATGCGTCCTCGGACGCTCCGTGCTGCGCACCTCGACCGCGGGAACGGCCGCCGCCGCCCTCCTGCTGGGCAGGTCCGGCCGCTGGTCCTGACCGGGGCCCGCCGTCCGGGCCCGTGGGCCGTCCGGACCCGTGGGCCGTAAGATCCGTAGGGCGTAAGGCCGACAGCCGTAGGACACGTCGGCTGTGGAGATCTGGTAGGCCGTCAAGAATTGTGGACCGCAAGGCTCGTAAGCCGTTCAGAACCACAGGGGGAATCGTGGAACTCGCTCAAGTCCGCTTGCTCGTCACCGACTTCGCCGCCTGCTACCGCTTCTACGCCGACGTCCTCGGCCTGAAGCCGCAGGCGGGCGCGGAGCGGGGGCCGTACGAGAAGTTCAGCCCGGCCACCGGGTCGGCGGGCATCGCCCTGCAGGACCGGGCGATGATGGCCGAGATCCTCGGCGAGCTGGGCGACGCGGTCAACGGGCACCGCTCACTGGTGGTGCTGCGCGTGGACGACCTCGACGCGTACTGCGCCGGGATCACCGCCCGCGGCGCCACCCTGCTGCACGGCCCGGCGCCCATGACGGACCGGATGCGCGTGGCCCATCTCAAGGACCCGGAGGGCAATCTGGTGGAACTCCAGGAGTGGCTGCTGCTGCGCACCTGACGGCCACGGCGGGCAGCAGCTCCCAGCCGTCCAGCTCGGCGCCCGGCCACGCGCGCTCCCGGAGCTCGTCGACGAAGGCCCGTACGACACCGGGTCGGTGGAGATTCACCGTGTTGCCGTGCTCGTCGCCGACCAGCCCCGAGTGCCAGTAGGCACCCTCGACCACCCGGCCCGGTCCGGCCCGGAACACGACAAGGGTGCGGGCCCCCTCCCGGTACAGCGTCAGCACCTCCTGGCAGGGGCCGTCGGCGGCGTGCCGGTGCCGGACGCTCCAGCGGTGGACGCCGCCGTCCACGACGAGCCGCCTGAGCCGGCGTTCACTGCGCATCCGCCCAGAGTACGGGCCCGGTCCGGCGGCCGCGGGGCGCCGCGTGAAGCAGGCGAAACGCCCCCTGTTCGCGGCCGCCGCCGCTGCGTAGGGTGATCAGGTGACTCAGTCCGCATCGCCTGCCTATCTCCGGTTTCCGCATCCGCACGGCGAGTTGGTCGCCTTCACCGCCGAGGACGACGTGTGGCTCGCCCCGCTGGACGGCGGCAGAGCCTGGCGGGTCAGCGCCGACAACGTGCCGGTGAACCACCCCCGCATCTCGCCCGACGGCTCCACCGTCGCCTGGACCTCCACCCGCGACGGCGCGCCCGAGGCGCACATCGCCCCGGTGGACGGCGGGCCCGCCAGACGCCTGACGCACTGGGGGAGCTGGCGCACCCAGGTGCGCGGCTGGACCCCCGAGGGACAGGTCCTCGCGATCAGCACCCAGGGCCAGGCCAGCCTGCGCCGCAGCTGGGCCCGGGCCGTCCCGCTGGACGGCGGACCGGCCGCCACCCTGCCGTACGGGCCGGTCGGCGACGTCGCCCACGGCCCGCACACCGTGCTGCTGTCGGCCCCGATGGGCCGCGAGGCGGCCTGGTGGAAGCGGTACCGGGGCGGCACCGCGGGCAAGCTGTGGATCGACCGCGACGGCGACGGGGAGTTCGTCCGGCTGCACGAGGAGCTGGACGGCAACATCGAGTACCCGCAATGGGTGGGCGACCGTATCGCCTTCCTCTCCGACCACGAGGGCACCGGCGCCCTGTACTCCTCCCTCGCCGACGGCTCCGACCTGCGCCGGCACACCCCCCTCGGAGGCTTCTACGCGCGGCACGCCGCCACCGACGGCGCCCGCGTCGTCTACTCCAGCGCGGGCGAACTGTGGCTGCTGGACGATCTCGACGGCGCCGAACCGCGCCGCCTGGACATCCGTCTCGGCGGACCGCGCGTCGACCTCCAGCCCCACCCGGTCAACGCCGCCCGCTGGTTCGGATCCGCCGCCCCCGACCACACCGCGCGCGGCAGCGCGGTCGCCGTGCGCGGCGCCGTCCACTGGGTCACCCACCGGGGCGGCCCCGCCCGCGCCCTGGCCGCCGAGCCGGGCGTACGCAACCGGCGGCCGCGCACCTTCCGGGCCGGCGGCGAGGAATGGGTGGTATGGGTGACCGACGCCGAGGGCGACGACGCCCTCGAGTTCGCGCCCGCCACCGGCGTCGCCCCCGGCGCGACCCCGCGCCGGCTCGCCGCCGGGCAGCTCGGCCGGGTCCTGGAACTGGCCATGGCCCCCGACGGCAGCCGCGCCGCCGTCGCCTCGCACGACGGACGGCTGCTGCTCGTCGAACGCGAGAGCGGCGAGGTCCGCGAGGTCGACCGCAGCGACAACGGCGACGTCTCCGGGATCGTCTTCTCGCCCGACTCCGCCTGGCTCGCCTGGTCCCACCCCGGCCCGCGCCCGCTCAGCCAGCTCCGGCTGGCCAACACCACCGACCTGTCGGTCACCGAGGCCACCCCGCTGCGCTTCCAGGACTACGCCCCCGCCTTCACCCTCGACGGCAAGCACCTCGCCTTCCTCTCCCACCGCTCCTTCGACCCCGTCTACGACGAACACGTCTTCGACCTGGCGTTCGTGGAGAGCTCCCGCCCGTACCTGATCACGCTCGCCGCGACCACCCCCTCCCCGTTCGGCCCGCAGCGGCACGGCCGCGCCTTCGAGGTCTCCGACAAGGAGGAGACCCCGGACAGCGAGGGCGCCCCGGCGACCCGGATCGACCTCGACGGGCTCGCCGACCGCATCGTGCCCTTCCCGGTCGAGGCCGCCCGCTACTCCAACCTGCGCGCCGCCCGCGACGGCGTGCTGTGGCTGCGCCACCCGGTGACCGGCGTGCTCGGCACCGCCCGCGCCACCCCCGACGACCCCGACCCGAAGACCGAGCTGGAGCGCTACGACCTCGCCCAGCAGCGCCTGGAGCACCTCGCCGCCGACGCCGACCACTTCGAGGTCAGCGGCGACGGCAAGCGGATCCTGCTGTGGACGGACGGCAAGCTGAAGGTGGTGCCCAGCGACCGGCGCGCCTCGAACGACGAGGACAGCGACTCGAACATCACCGTCGACCTCGGCCGCGTCCGGCAGAGCGTCGACCCGGCCGCCGAGTGGCGGCAGATGTACGAGGAGACCGGCCGCATCATGCGGGACCACTTCTGGCGGCCGGACATGGGCGGTGTCGACTGGGACGGCGTCCTCGACCGCTACCGGCCCCTCCTGGACCGTCTGGCCACCCATGACGACCTGGTCGACCTGCTGTGGGAGGTGCACGGCGAACTCGGCACCTCGCACGCCTACGTCACGCCGTACGGCGCCTTCGGCAACGGTCCCCGGCAGGGCCTGCTCGGCGCGGACGTCTCCCGGCACGAGGACGGCGCCTGGCGCGTCGACCGCATCCTGCCCTCCGAGACCTCCGACCCCGACGCGCGCAGCCCGCTGGCCGCGCCCGGCGTCGCGGTGCGCGCCGGGGACGCGATCCTCGCGGTCGGCGGCCGGCCCGTCGACCCGGTCACGGGCCCGGCGCCGCTGCTCGTCGGCACGGCCGGCAAACCGGTCGAGCTGACGATCTCGCCGGCCGGCGGGGGAGAGGCGCGGCACGCGGTCGTGGTGCCGCTGGCCGACGAGGAGCCGCTGCGCTACCACGCCTGGGTCGCCGACCGCCGCGCCTACGTCCACGACAGGTCCGGCGGCCGGCTCGGCTACCTCCACGTGCCGGACATGCAGGCCCCCGGCTGGGCGCAGATCCACCGCGACCTCAGGGTGGAGGTGGCCCGCGAGGGCCTGGTCGTCGACGTGCGGGAGAACCGCGGCGGCCACACCTCCCAGCTGGTGGTGGAGAAGCTGGCCCGGCGGATCGTCGGCTGGGACGTGCCGCGCGGCATGCGCCCCGAGAGCTACCCGCAGGACGCGCCCCGGGGGCCCGTCGTCGCCGTCGCCAACGAGTTCTCCGGCTCCGACGGCGACATCGTCAACGCGGCGATCAGGGCGCTGGGCATCGGTCCGGTCGTCGGCACCCGCACCTGGGGCGGCGTCATCGGCATCGACAGCCGCTACCGCCTGGTCGACGGCACCCTGATCACCCAGCCGAAGTACGCGTTCTGGCTGGAGGGGCCGGGCTGGGGCGTGGAGAACCACGGCGTGGACCCGGACCTGGAGGTCGTCCAGCGCCCGCAGGACCACGCGGCGGGCCGCGACGTCCAGCTGGACGAGGCGATCCGCCTCGCCCTGGAGGCCCTGGAGACGACCCCGGCGAAGACCCCACCGGAACTTCCGCCGCTGGGCGCGTAGCGGAGCGTCACGGGCCGGGCCGGGGCGGGGCTGGGGGCGGGGCCGCCGGGACGGCCCCGCCCCGGCGGCCCCCGTTGTCCCGCCCCGGCCTGCGCTCTTCCGCCCGGGCCCGGCGTCGCCGGGTCGGGTGCAGCGGTCCCCGTTCATGGTGCGGGCCTCGGGAAAGCGCTGGTCGGTACCATGCCCGTACGAGATCCACTCCGGAGGAGGCCACGTGGCAGGGGAACCCCAAGAGGACTGCCTGTTCTGCAAGATCGTCGCGGGCCAGGTCCCCGCGACGATCGTCCGCGAGACGGACACGACCGTCGCCTTCCGCGACATCAACCCCCAGGCGCCCACCCACGTCCTGGTGATCCCCAAGGCGCACTACAAGGACGCCGCCGCCCTCGCCGCCGGCGCCCCGCAGCTCGCCGCGGACGTCCTGCGCGAGACCCAGGCCGTCGCCGACGACGAGAAGCTGGACAGCTACCGCACCGTCTTCAACACCGGTACCGGCGCGGGCCAGACCGTGTGGCACGCGCACGCCCACGTCGTCGGCGGCCGCGGCCTGCAGTGGCCCCCCGGGTAGGCAGCCGTGTCCGTCCGTGAACTCGTCGTCCTCGGCACCGCCAGCCAGGTCCCGACCCGGCACCGCAACCACAACGGCTACCTGCTGCGCTGGGACGGCGAGGGCATCCTGTTCGACCCCGGCGAGGGCACCCAGCGGCAGATGCTGCGCGCCGGGGTCGCCGCCCACGACCTGAACCGGATCTGCGTCACCCACTTCCACGGCGACCACTCCCTCGGCCTCGCCGGGGTGATCCAGCGCGTCAACCTCGACCAGGTGCCGCACGAGATCACCGCGCACTACCCGCGCTCGGGCCGGCGCTTCTACGACCGCCTGCGCCACGCCACCGCCTACCGCGAGACGGTCCCCCTCACCGAGGCCCCGGTCGACGCCGACGGCGTCCTCGCGGCCACGCCGTCCTACACGCTGGAGGCCCGCCGCCTCTCGCACCCGGTCGAGTCCTACGGCTACCGGCTGATCGAGCCCGACGGCCGCCGCATGCTGCCCGACCGGCTCGCCGCGCACGGGATCAAGGGCCCGGACGTGGGCCGCGTCCAGCGCGAGGGCTCGCTGAACGGCGTGCCGCTGGAGGCCGTGAGCGAGGTGCGGCGCGGCCAGCGCTTCGCCTTCGTCATGGACACCCGCCTGTGCCCCGGGGTGCACGCCCTCGCCGAGGGCTGCGACCTGCTGGTCATCGAGTCCACCTTCCTCGACGAGGACGAGTCCCTGGCCGTCGAGCACGGCCACCTCACCGCGGGACAGGCCGCCCGCGTGGCACGCGACGCGGGCGTACGGCACCTCGTCCTCACCCACTTCAGCCAGCGCTACACCGACCCGGAGGAGTTCGAACGCCAGGCGCGCGCCGCCGGGTTCGAGGGAGAGCTGACCGTGGCGCACGACCTGCAGCGCGTACCGGTTCCGAAACGTCGGTGAGCAGGCCGTACGATGCTCTGATGCCTCTGCCCAAAGCCGAACTCCACCTTCACGTCGAAGGCACCCTGGAGCCCGAGCTGGCCTTCGAGCTGGCCGCGCGCAACAGCGTGAAGCTGCCCTACGCCGACACCGACGCGCTGCGCGAGGCGTACCGGTTCGAGGACCTCCAGTCCTTCCTGAACCTGTACTACGAGCTGATGGCCGTACTGCGCACCGAGCGCGACTTCGAGGACCTCGCCGACGCCTATCTGGCGCGGGCCGCAGCGCAGGGGGTGCGGCACGCGGAGATCTTCTTCGACCCGCAGGCCCACCTCGCGCGGGGCGTGGAGATGGGCACGGTCGTCGAGGGCCTGTGGCGGGCGCTGGGCCGCGGCGAGGAGAAGCACGGCGTCTCCACCCGGCTGATCATGTGCTTCCTGCGCGACGAGTCCGCCGAGTCGGCGCTCGCGACGCTGGACGCGGCCAGGCCGTACCTGCACCGGATCACCGGCGTCGGCCTGGACTCGGCCGAGGTCGGGCATCCGCCGGTGAAGTTCCGCGAGGTGTACGAGGCCGCCGCGGCCCTTGGCCTCCGGCGCGTCGCGCACGCCGGCGAGGAGGGCCCGCCGGAGTACGTCACCGAGGCCCTGGACGTCCTCGGCGTCGAGCGGGTCGACCACGGGCTGCGCTGCATGGAGGACCCGGCGCTGGTCGCCCGCCTGGTGCGCGAGCGGGTGCCGCTGACCCTGTGCCCGCTGTCCAACGTGCGGCTGCGCACGGTCGACACCCTCGCCGACCATCCCCTGCCCGCCATGCTGGACGCCGGCCTGCTGTGCACGGTCAACTCCGACGACCCGGCCTACTTCGGCGGCTACGCCGGCGACAACTTCGACGCCGTGCACCGCACTCTGGGCTTGAGCGAGGACCGCCTGCGCGAACTCGCCCGCAACTCCTTCCTCGCCGCCTTCCTCGAGGACGACGAGGAGCGGCGGCAGCGGTATCTGGCCGAGGTGGCGGCGTACCGGTTCTCGTAGACCCGCCTCCTCCCCGTCTTCCAGGGCGCGTTCGGCTTCGGCCGGGCGTGCCCTGACGCGTCACCGGGGACGTGGCCTGCGCGGGGGCCGCGCGGGGTCCGTACGCGGTCCGTGCGGCGGTCCATTGACGGGTGCGGTGCGGGTATCTAGGCTCGGTGCGCCGCTGTTCTCCTACATGACGTTCGTTCTCGTACGTGAACAGCAGTTCCGTCGAACGGCGGACCCGACCGCCCCGACCCCGTAGGAGCCGCCCTGTGACCCGCGACCTCACCGTGGCCGAGGTACGGCTGACGCCGATCCTGGTCGCCGATCCGCCGCTGCTGAACACCCAGGGTGTCCACCAGCCGTACACGCCCCGCCTGATCGTGGAGGTGGTGACGGCCGACGGGATCACCGGGCTCGGCGAGACCTACGGGGACACCAAGTACCTGGAACTCGCCCGCCCGCTCGCCGAGCGGATGGTCGGCCGCTCGGTCAGCGATCTGAACGGCTTGCTCGCGCTGGACGTGGCCGTCGACGCCGCCCGGGTCGAGGACGCCGTCGACGTCGGCGGCCTGCGCGGCGTGCAGACCGCCGACAAACTGCGCCTGTCCGTGCTCTCCGCGTTCGAGGTGGCCTGCCTCGACGCCCTCGGCAAGGCGCTCGGCCTGCCCGTCCACGCGCTGCTCGGCGGCAAGGTGCGCGACGCCGTCGAGTACAGCGCGTACCTCTTCTACAAGTGGGGCGCCCATCCCGAGGGCGCCGGCGGCGAGAAGGACGACTGGGGCGCGGCGCTGGACCCGGCTGGCATGGTGGAGCAGGCGCGCAGGTTCAAGGAGCGGCACGGCTTCACCTCCTTCAAGCTCAAGGGCGGCGTCTTCCCGCCGGACCGGGAGGTGGCCGCCGTACGGGCGCTGGCGGAGGCGTTCCCCGGGCACCCGCTCAGGCTGGACCCCAACGGGGCCTGGTCGGTGGAGACCTCGGTGCGCGTCGCGCGGGAACTCGCGGACGTGCTCGAGTACCTGGAGGACCCGGCGCTCGGCACGTCCGCGATGGCCGAGGTGGCCGCGCGGACCGACGTCCCGCTGGCCACCAACATGTGCGTGACGACCTTCGCCGAGATCGAGGAGGCGTTCACCAAGGGCGCGGTCCAGGTGGTGCTCTCCGACCACCACTACTGGGGCGGCCTGCGCAACACCCAGCACCTGGCGGCCCTCTGCGGCGTCTTCGGCGTCGGCGTGTCCATGCACTCCAACACCCATCTGGGCATCAGCCTGGCCGCGATGACCCACGTGGCGTCCACCGTGCCGAACCTGCACCACGCCTGCGACAGCCACTACCCCTGGCAGTCGGAGGACGTCCTCACCGAGCGACTGGCCTTCGACGCCGGCCGGCTCGCCGTCAGCGACGCTCCCGGCCTCGGCGTCGCACTCGACCGGGACGAGCTGGAACGGCTGCACCGCCGGTGGCTCGCGGACGACGGAAGTCTTCGGGAGCGTGACGACGCGGCGGCGATGCGGGCCGCCGAGCCGGGGTGGGTCACGCCCGCGACGCCGCGCTGGTGACCGCCGCCCGGCGGGGCCCGGCGGCGTGAGTGCCGACGCGTTGTCAGTCACCTGGTGCACACTGGCTTGATCCGCACCATGCCAGGGAGCGCACCGTGACCGCGTCCAACACGTCCGCCGGAGAGGGACCGGAGTACCGGAACGAAGACCAGGAGCACCCGCAGGCCGGGCCGTCCCCGCGCCAGGGCCGGGAGCACGCCCCGCAGGCCCCGCCGCCCGCCGGAGTCCGCCCGCCCGCCGGGAATCGGCCGTTCACCGGAGCCGGGCGATCCGCCGAGGACCTGCCGCCCGCCGGTGGCCGGCCGCCCGCCGAGGACCCGCCGCCCGGGGAGGCCCCGCCCCCGCTGGACGGGGCGTACCCGCAGGACCGCGAGTACATCGTGGGCGCGCCGCACGCCCATCTCGGCCCGCAGGTCGACCCGCTGGCCGCCCTGCGCACCACGGACGACCCGCCCTGGGACGTCTACCTCACGGGCACCGTCTTCCTCGACATCGTCTTCACCGGCCTCGACTCCGCCCCCGTGCGCGGCACCGAGTCCTGGGCGCGCGGCATGGGGTCGAGCCCGGGCGGCGTGGCCAACATGGCCACCGCCCTGGCCCGCCTCGGCCTGCGCACCTCCCTGGCGGCGGCCTTCGGCGACGACCACTACGGCGAGTACTGCTGGGACGCGCTGGAACAGGGCGAGGGCATCGACCTCTCCCCTTCCCGCACCGTCCCCGGCTGGCACTCGCCGGTCACCGTCTCCATGGCCTACGAGGGCGAGCGCACCATGGTCTCCCACGGCCACGAACCGCCCCCCGAGGACGTGCTCGTCCAGGAGGTCGCCCCCCAGTTCCTGCCCCGCGCACGGGCCGCCGTCGCCTCGCTGACGCCGGGCCGCGGCGCCCCCTGGATCGCGGAGGCCGCCCGCAAGGGCACCTGCGTCTTCGGCGACGTCGGCTGGGACGAGACCGGCGCCTGGGACCTGGCCGGCCTCGCCGACCTGGAGCACTGCGAGGCGTTCCTGCCCAACGCCGAGGAGGCGATGCGCTACACGCGCACCGACTGCCCGCGCACCGCCGCGCACGCGCTCACCGCGTACGTCCCGGTCGCGGTCGTCACCCTCGGCGCGGAGGGCGCGTACGCGGTCGACCGGCGCACGGGGGAGAGCGCCGAGGTGCCCGCCATCGCGGTCGAGGCGCTGGACCCCACGGGCGCCGGCGACGTGTTCGTGGCCGGTTTCGTCACCGGCACCCTGGCCGGCTGGCCGCTGGCCGACCGCCTCGCCTTCGCCGGACTCACCGCCGCGCTGTCCGTGCAGGAGTTCGGCGGTTCCCTCTCCGCGCCCGGCTGGTCCGAGATCGCCGCCTGGTGGCGCCGGGTCCAGTCGGTGCCCGGTCAGGACCCGGCCGCGCTGCGCCGGTACGCCTTCCTGGACGCCCTGGTGCCGGAGGCGAGCGTCGAGCCCTGGCCGCGGCGCAGGGCGGTGCCGACCATCGGCTTCGGCAGGTCGGCGTGACCGGACCCCGTACGCACCGCACCCGCACCGCGAACTCCCCGCCGCGCATACCCGGTCGCCCGGGACGCGGGCTCCGTGCCGCCATTGACAGGTGACTGTTCCTGCTCGATCATCGGCGAAATCAAGCATGTTCGCGCACGGCGTGCCGACGCGCGGACGTGACCGTGCACGGGCTCCCGCACTTCCCGACCCATGACCGACTCCTGACCGGCTCCTCCGTCGAAGGACATGCGTCGTGCGCAGACCATCCCGCAGATCCGGAGTGCTCCTCGCCGCCCTCGCCCTGCCCGCGGCCCTCGCCGCGACGCCGAAGCAGGCCCAGGCCGAGGCGACCCCCGCCCCCCACGCCTCCCGGGCCCCCCGGCTCACCACGTCCGCCGGCGAACTCACCCTGACCGTCCCACCCGGGAGCGCCGGCCCCGGCTACCGGCTACGGGTGACGACCGGTCAACTCGCCCTCACCACACGCCGTTCCGGCACGACGGTCCTGGGCACCCCCACGGACGGCACCGGCGCCCTGCGCTTCCGCACCGCCGGCGCCTGGCAGCACGCCACCCGCGTCACCGGCTGGACCTGGAAGAACGGCACCCTGACCCTCACCGCCGCCACGACCACGCCCGGCGCCACCGTGGAGGCCCGGATCACCCCGGCCGCCGACCGCTACCAACTCGACTGGCAGGTCAGGGGGACCGCCCCCGAACGCCTCGGTCTCGCCTACGACCTGGAGTCCGCCGGCCACTGGTACGGCCACGGGGAGGCGCAGACCCCGGACGGCGGCCCGGGCACCGCCCAGCCGTGGCCGCTGGACAGCGGGCAGGTCGTCCACCCCGGCTTCGGCCCCGCGTCCTACTACATGATCGACCCGTTCTGGTACACGTCGGCCGGGACCGGCCTGCGCGTGGACACCGGCCAGGTCATGGACGTGGCGATCAACCAGGGCAAGGACGGCCTGGGCCGCTTCGACGTCGCGTCCGCCGACACCTACCGGGCGACGGTCTTCGTGGAGTCCACGCCCCTGGACGTCTACCGGGACTACGTCGGCATCGTCGGCAAGCCCGCCAAGTCCGACGCCACGTACCGCCAGTACGCCGAACCGGTGTGGAACTCCTGGGCGCAGTTCTACACCCACGTCGACCAGGCGAAGCTCCTCGACTACGCCCAGGACCTGCACGACGCCGGCATCACCGGCCACGCTCTCCAGCTCGACGACAAGTGGGAGTCGAACTACGGGAACATGACCTTCGACGCGCGGGCGTACCCCGACCCCAAGGCCATGTCGGACCGGATCCACGGCCTCGGCTTCGACTTCGGCCTCTGGGTCACCCTGTGGATCAACCTGGACTCCGACCAGTACCGCTACGCCGCCGACCACGGCTACCTGCTCAAGGACGCGGCCGACACCACCAAGCCCTGCACGGTCACCTGGTGGAACGGCACGGCGGGCATCGTCGACCTCGGCAACCCGGACGCGAAGGCCTGGTACGAGAGCAGGCTCACGTCCCTCATGAGCGCCTACGGCGTCGACGGCCTGAAGTTCGACACCCGCTTCTTCGACGAGAAGTGCGCACCGCACGAGGGCTACCAGCCCTCCGACTACCAGCGGCTCGGCGCGCAGCTCGCCGACGAGTACGACCTCCAGGGCGTCGGCGTCCGGGTCCACTGGGACGCCGCCGCCCACCGGGCGGGCTTCGTCACCCGCCAGGTGGACAAGGGCACCGGCTGGAACTCGCTGCGCGCCTCCGTCACCCAGAACCTGGCCATCTCCACGATCGGCTACCCCTTCGTGGCCACCGACATGATCGGCGGCTCCAGCGGCCGGCCGGCCCCGACGAAGGAGGTTCTGGTCCGCTGGGCGCAGTCGGCCGCGCTGATGCCGCTGATGTACGCCTCCACGTCCCCGGTCGACACCATCGACCCCACGACGGGCAAGAAGGTGGTCTACGACGCGGAGACGACCGCCCTCTACCGCGAGGCCATCGCCCGCCACACCCGCCTCGCCCCCTACCTCTGGGACCAGGTCCAGCACACCCTGAAGACCGGCGATCCGATCATGCGCCCCCTCTTCTTCGACTTCCCGCACGACGAGGCGACGTACACGATCGAGGACGAGTGGATGCTGGGCCCGGCGGTCCTGGCGGCCCCCCAGCTCACGGACGCCACCTCCCGCCCGGTCCACCTCCCCCCGGGCAAGTGGTACGACGTGGCCCACGGGAAGACCCTCCAGGGCGACAGAACCCTGCCCATCTACGCCACCCCCCTGGGCACGACCCCGATCTTCGTGAAGCTCGGAGCGGAGGGAGCGGACAAGGCCCTGCGAGCACTGCGCTGAGAGCACGGGGGCGAAGCCCCCGCGGCGTCTCGATGAGGAGCGAGGTACCCCTGGGCACTCCCGGGCAGGGGTGCGGGGGACGAAGTCCCCGCAGGGGTCCGTAGCGGAAGCCCCGAGGGTGGCTCCGCTCCTTCACCGAGCCGGGTGGGTCGGTGCGCGAGGACCCCGAGGGCGTGGAGGACGGAGTCCCCGCCGGGGCCCGGGGCGGGGACTGTCTCCCTACCGAGTCGTGGGGGAAGAGGCCCTCAGAAACCGAGCCGACGCAACTGCTTCGGGTCCCGCTGCCAGTCCTTCGCGACCTTCACATGGAGGTCCAGGAAGACCGGCGTGCCCAGCAGCGCCTCGATCTGCTTGCGGGACTTGATGCCGACGTCCTTCAGCCGCTTGCCCTTGGGGCCGATGATGATCCCCTTCTGGCTCGGCCGCTCGATGAAGACATTCGCGTGGATGTCCAGCAGCGGCTTGTCCGCCGGCCGGTCCTCGCGCGGCAGCATCTCCTCCACGACCACCGCGATGGAGTGCGGCAGCTCGTCCCGCACCCCCTCCAGCGCGGCCTCCCGGATCAGCTCGGCCACCATCACCTGCTCGGGCTCGTCCGTCAGGTCGCCCTCGGGGTAGAGGGCCGGGCCCTCCGGCAGCATCGGGATCAGCAGGTCGGCCAGCAGGTCCACCTGCTTGCCGGCCGTCGCCGACACCGGCACGATCTCCGCCCAGGTGATCCCCAGCTCCTTGCCGAGCTGGTCGATCGCGATCAGCTGTTCGGCCAGCGCCTTGGAGTCCACCAGGTCCGTCTTGGTGACGATCGCGACCTTCGGGGTCCGCTTGATCCCGGCGAGCTCCTTGGCGATGAACCGGTCGCCCGGACCGATCTTCTGGTCGGCCGGCAGACAGAAGCCGATCACGTCGACCTCCGCCCACGTCGCGCGCACCACGTCGTTCAGCCGCTCGCCCAGCAGCGTGCGCGGCTTGTGCAGTCCCGGCGTGTCCACCAGGATCAGCTGCGCGTCCGGGCGGTGCACGATGCCCCGCACGGTGTGCCGGGTGGTCTGCGGCCGGTTCGAGGTGATCGCGACCTTCTGCCCGACCAGAGCGTTCGTGAGGGTGGACTTGCCCGCGTTGGGGCGTCCCACGAAGCAGGCGAAGCCCGCCCGGTGGACCGTGTCGCCGGGCTGCTCGGATGACTGGGTGCGAACGCTCATGGCGCCCATTGTCCCTGATCGACGAAGCCGTCACGCACGCCCGCCCGCCGACGCCGCCCCGGTGAGCCTCCGGAAACCGCCCGGCAACACGAAACGTCACGGAAACACACCCGTACGCGACCGGAAACGCGCAGCGGTGACTCTCTGACGAACCCCCACCGCGAGGAGACGCCGCCCGTGGAGTCCGTCACCCTGGCCGCCGCCCGAGCCGCATACGCCGTACGCGCCGCCCCCGTCGGGCACCCCGCGCACGCCCTGCGAGCCGCCGCGGCCCCCCGCATCGACACCGGCGACACCGCCTGGCTGCTCGCCGCCACCGCCCTGGTGCTGCTGATGACCCCGGGCCTCGCCCTCTTCTACGGCGGCATGGTGCGCACCAAGAGCGTCCTCAACATGCTGATGATGAGCTTCGTGTCGATCGCCCTGGTCACCGTCGTCTGGCTGGTCTGCGGCTACTCCCTCGCCTTCGGCGGCGACACGGCCGCCGGCCTCATCGGCGGCCTGGACCACGCCGGCCTCACCGGCATCGGCCCCGCCTCCGTGCACGGCACCGTCCCCACCCTGCTGTTCGCCACCTTCCAGCTCACCTTCGCGATCATCACCGCCGCCCTGATCAGCGGCGCGATCGCCGACCGGGCGAAGTTCGGCGCCTGGCTGGTCTTCGTGCCCGTCTGGGCCCTCGTCGTATACGTCCCGGTCACCCACTGGGTGTGGGGGCCCGGCGGCTGGATCGGCCACGGCCTCGGCGCGCTCGACTTCGCCGGCGGTCTGCCGGTGGAGATCACCTCCGGCGCCTCCGGCCTCGCCCTGTGCCTGGTCCTCGGCCCGCGCCTGGGCTTCAAGAAGGACGCCATGCGCCCGCACAACCTGCCCATGGTGATGCTCGGCGCGGGACTGCTCTGGTTCGGCTGGTTCGGCTTCAACGCGGGCTCCGCGATGGGCGCGACGGGCCTGGCCGCGGCGGCCTTCCTCAACACGCTCGCCGCCGGCTGCACCGGCCTGCTCGGCTGGCTGTTCGTGGAACACAAGCGCGACGGCCACCCGACGACGCTGGGCGCCGCCTCCGGCGCGGTCGCCGGCCTGGTCGCCGTCACCCCGTCCTGCGGCGCCGTCTCCCTGCTCGGCGCGCTCGTCGTCGGCCTCGCCGCGGGCGTCGTCTGTTCCTACGCGGTCGGCTGGAAGTTCAGGCTGAACTTCGACGACTCCCTCGACGTCGTCGGCGTCCACCTGGTCGGCGGCGTGATCGGCACCGTCCTCATCGGCCTGTTCGCCGAGCGCGCGATGACCGGCGGCCCCGAAGGCCTCCTCTACGGCGGCGGGCTCGCCCCGCTCGGCCGGCAACTGCTCGCGGTGGCGGCCGTGGGCGCGTACGCCTTCACGGTGACGTACGGGCTCGGCAGGCTGCTGGAGCGGATGACGGGCCTGCGCGCGAGCGAGGAGCAGGAGCACACCGGACTGGACCTTACGGTGCACGCCGAGACGGCCTACGATCACGGGGTCCTGGGGCACGGCGCCCCGGTCGGCGCGTCCCCCGCCCTCTCCTCCGTCCAGAAGGCCAAGGCCCAGGCATGAAGCTCATCACCGCGATCATCAAGCCGTACCGCCTCGACGAGGTGAAGACCGCGCTCCAGGAGATGGGCGCGCACGGCCTGACCGTGACCGAGGCGAGCGGCTACGGGCGGCAGCACGGCCACACGGAGGTGTACCGGGGCGCCGAGTACCGGGTCGACCTCGTGCCCAAGGTGCGGATCGACGTGGTCGTCGAGGACGCCGACGCGGACGCCGTCATCGACGCCGTGGTGCGGGCCGCGCAGACCGGGAAGATCGGCGACGGCAAGGTGTGGGCCGTGCCCGTCGAGACGGTCGTACGCGTCCGGACGGGCGAACGCGGGCCCGACGCCCTCTGAGCGGCGGCTCGGACTCCCTGGACGCGGCGCTCCGCGCGACGAGGCCCCGGCGCCCCGCGAGGCGCCGGGACCTTCCCCGGTGGTGCCGGCCGTTACCGCGCGGACTCCGCCGATCCGGTCAGCCGTACGGTCCCGTCCGGCCCCGCCAGCAGCACCGGCGTCCCGGCCCCGCCCAGGTCCCCCACCGCGGCCAGGTCCTCGGGCGCGAGCCCCTCCGCCTCGCTGACCACCGCCGCCGCCTCCAGCGACGTCGCGCCGGACGCCACCGCCATCGCCACCGCCGTCCGCAGGGCGCTCAGCTTCAGCGAGGCCAGGTGCACCGACCCGGCGGCGTACGTACGGCCCGTCTCGTCGCGCACGGCAGCGCCCTCCGGCACGCCGTTGCGCGCCCGCACCGAGCGGGCCAGGGTGACGATCTTGCGGTCCTCGGGGTCGAGCCCGTTGCTGTCGGTCATGATCCGAGCATACGGAGCCGTACCGGGCGGCGGACGGCGGGAGCCGCCCCGCTCATCCCGCCACCGGGTACATCGACCCGCGACGCCCCTCCGGCGAGGCCAGCCACTCCATCTTCGCCGCCGTGTTCGCCTCGTCCAGCGGGGTGTGCAGGACGACCATCAGATCCGGACGGGCCGGCACCTTCATCGCCGTCGACTCCACGCACAGCAGTCCCACCAGCGGATGTTCCAGCTCCTTGCGGATCTGCCCGTGGTCCTCGATGTCCCGCTCCTCCCACAGGGCGGTGAACTCCTCGCTGGCCTGCGACACCTGGGACAGCACCGCCTGGAAACCCTCGTCGTCGGGGCGGGCCGCGCACGCCGCCCGGAACTGCGCGACGACCGTACGGGCGTTGCTCTCCCAGCTCCTGGAACGCGAGCGGTACAGCGGGTCGGTGAAGAAGTCGATCAGGCAGTTCTGCGTGGTGTCCGCCCGCATGCCCAGCACCATCGCGGCCGCGTCGTTGAACATCACGCAGTTGTAGTAGATGTCCATGATGTGCGCCGGATACGGCATCCAGGTGTCGATCAGCCGCCGCAGCCCGTCACACATGTCCCGCTTCTCCGGCGCCACTTCGGGCGTGGGCGGGTTCAGCCCGGCCAGCAGGTACAGATGGCGCCGCTCGGCGTCGCTCAGCCTGAGCACCCGGCCCACCGAGTCCAGGACCTGCGGGGACACGGATATGTCCCGGCCCTGCTCCAGCCACTGGTACCAGGAGACGCCCACCCCGGCGAGCACCGCGACCTCCTCGCGCCGCAGCCCGGGCGTGCGCCGCCGGGCGCCGCCCGCCGGCAGCCCCGCCTCGGTCGGACTCACCCGTGCCCGTCTGCTCATCAGGAACTCGCGCAGCTCCCGCAACCGATGACTCTTGAACGCGTCCGCCTCACGCACGTACGGCTCCCCCTCGCACTGTCTGGTGGTGGCACCACCACCATAAGTTCCGACTCCCCACGTCTGTTCCGGTCGCAGGAAGCTCTTTGCCATGGCGATCGACACCACCACCTCACCCACCACCACCCCTCCCCTGCGGGAACCGGAACCGCTCGGCGCCCCACGGCTGTCGACGCGCGACAGACTGGTCCTGTTCGTCCTGTGCGCGGCCCAGTTCATGGTCGCCCTGGACTTCTCCGTCCTGAACGTGGCGCTGCCGGAACTGGGCACGGACCTCGGCATCGGACGGTCCGCGCTCCAGTGGGCGGTCACCGCGTTCGCGCTCCCCTCCGGCGGCTTCCTGCTGCTGTTCGGCCGCATGGGCGACCTGTACGGCCGCCGCAAGCTGTTCCTGACCGGCCTGGCCCTGTTCGGCGCCGCCTCGCTGCTGGCCACCCTCGCCTGGGACCCGGCGTCGTTCCTGACCGGCCGGGCACTGCAGGGCCTGGGCGCGGCGGCGATCGTCCCCACCGGCATGTCCCTGCTGACCACCACCTTCCCCGAGGGCCCCGCCCGCGACCGCGCCCTCGGCATCTCGGGCACGCTGCTGTCGCTGGGCTTCACCGTCGGCATGGTCGCCGGCGGCGTCCTCACCGACACCTTCGGCTGGCGCTCCACGATGGCGCTGCTCACCGTGTTCGCGCTGATCGTGCTGCCGCTGGCGCCCGGCCTGCTGCCCGAGTCCCGCACCCCCGAGCGGCCCCGCCTCGACGTGCCCGGCGCGGTCACCGTCACCGGCGGCCTGCTGTCGCTGATCTACGCCCTGTCGACCGCCGCCGACCACGGCTTCGGCCGCGCCGACGTCCTGGTCACCCTGGTCGCCGGGCTCGCCCTGCTCGCCGCCTTCGCGGTGATCGAGTCCCGCAGCAAGGCGCCCCTGGTCTCGCTGCCGATGCTGCGCCGCCGCACGGTCGCCTGGGGCAACCTGGGCGGGCTGGTCACCTTCTCGATGATGTCGGTGGTCGTCTTCGCCCTGACCCTGTACCTCCAGGAGATCCTGCACCTGTCGGCCCTGCGGACCGGCCTGGTCTTCGGCGTCCAGGGCGTGCTGTCCGCGGTCGCCGGCTCGTACGCGGCGAAGGTCATCGGCCGCTTCGGCGCCCGCCGCACGCTGGTGGGCTCGCTGGCCGGACAGGGCCTGCTGATCGCCGCGCTGCTCGGCCTGGACACGCAGGGCTGGTCGGTGTGGCTGGCCACCGCGGCCGTCTCGCTGGCCAGCATGTGCCACCTGGGAGCGATCGTCTCCTACGGCCTGACCGTCACCTCGGGCGTCCCCGACGAGGAGCAGGGCCTGGCCACCGGCCTGGTCACCTCCACCCAGCAGGTCGGCATCACCGTCGGCATCCCGCTGCTGGGCGTGCTGGCCACCACCTCGGACGACCTGATGTCGGGCGTGCACACGGTCCTCGGCCTGGACGCGGTGATCGTCCTCGCGGCGGCCGTCCTGGTCGGCCTGGGCCTGCGGGTCCGCCGGCCGGCGTGAGCACGGGACGCGGGCCTTCCTCGGGTCCGGGAGGCGCGGGGGGCCTCCCGGACCCGGGGGACCTCCACGCGGCGACGGAGGCGGTCGCCGCCTCGGGTCTACGGCCGGTCCAGCCGCAGCCGGTCGGCGCGCGGCAGACCGGCCACCACCAGGTCGTAAGAGTCCTCCACGAGCTCCCGGACCAGCCGGTCCGGGAGCTCGCCGTCGGCCGTGACGGTGTTCCAGTGCCGCTTGTTCATGTGCCAGCCGGGCACGACGAGGCCCGGGTGCTCACCGCGCAGGCGCACGGCGTCCTCGGGGTCGCACTTGAGGTTGACGGTCAGGGGCCGTGCGTCCAGTGCCGTGAGGGCGAAGAGCTTGCCCTGGACCTTGAAGACGGAGGTCTCCGGGCCGAAGGGGAAGTCCTCGACGGCGGCGTTGAAGGACAGGCACAGGGCGCGCAGCTCCTGGGGGGTCACTCCGGCTTCTTCTCCTCGTCGGCGGTCTCGGCCGCATCGGCCGGGACGGGCTCCACCAGCACGGTCACGATCTTGTTCCGGCGGCCCGCCGGGGCCTCGGCGGTCAGCCGCAGCGCCCGGCCGTCGGGCAGCTCCACCACGGACGACGCCCCGGCGATGGGCACCCGGCCGAGCGCCTTGGCGAGCAGACCGCCGACCGTCTCCACGTCCTCGTCGTCGTACTCCTCCAGGCCGTACAGCTCGCCCAGGTCGGTGATGTCGAGCCGCGCGGTGACGCGGTGGCGGCCCTCGCCGAGGTCCTCCACCGGCGGCAGCTCACGGTCGTACTCGTCGGTGATCTCGCCGACGATCTCCTCGAGGATGTCCTCGATGGTGACGATGCCGGCCGTGCCGCCGTACTCGTCGATGACGACCGCGACGTGGTTGCGCTCCTTCTGCATCTCGCGCAGCAGGTCGCCGGCGTTCTTGGTGTCCGGCACGAACACGGCCGGGCGCATCGCCGTGGACACCAAGTCGCTCTCCGCGTCCCGGCTGATGTGGGTGCGGCGGGCCAGGTCCTTCAGGTACACGATGCCGACGATGTCGTCCTCGCTCTCCCCGGTGACCGGGATGCGCGAGAAACCGGAGCGCAGCGCGAGCGTGAGGGCCTGCCGGATGGTCTTGTACCGCTCGATGACGACGAGGTCGGTGCGCGGCACCATGACCTCCCGCACCAGGGTGTCGCCCAGCTCGAAGACCGAGTGCACCATCCGGCGCTCCTCGTCCTCGATCAGCGACTCCTGCTCGGCGAGGTCCACCAGCGCCCGCAGCTCCGCCTCCGAGGCGAACGGGCCGCGCCGGAAGCCCTTGCCCGGGGTGAGCGCGTTGCCGATGAGGATCAGCAGCGACGGGATCGGGCCCATGATCCGCGCGAGCGGCACCAGCACGTACGCCGCCACGGTCGCCGTGTTCAGCGGGTGCTGGCGGCCGATGGTGCGCGGGGAGACCCCGACGGCGACATAGGAGACGAGGACCATGACCGCGATCGCGACCACCAGCGCCTCGGCCGTGCCGTCGAACGCCTCCAGGCACGCGTACGTGACCAGCGAGGCCGCCGCCATCTCGCAGGCGACCCTCACCAGCAGCGCCACGTTCAGATAACGGGTCGGGTCGGCGGCGACCTGGGCCAGCTTGGCGGCGCCCCGGCGGCCCGCCTTCGCGGCCTCCTCGGCGCGGAAGCTGGACATGCGGGCGAGGCCCGCCTCCGCACAGGCGGCGAGCCACGCGACGACGACCAGGGCGACCGCCCCGACGACGATCTGGTAACTCATCGGGGGCTTACGAGACGGTGGGCGCCGGGGACGGGCCGGTCAGGCCCTTCTCGGCGCGCCAGTCGTCCACGATCGCGGTCTGGAGGCCGAACATCTCGGCCTTCTCGTCCGGCTCCTCGTGGTCGTAGCCGAGCAGGTGCAGCACCCCGTGGACGGTGAGCAGTTGGAGCTCCTCGTCCATGGAGTGCCGCGTCGGGGCCTCGGCGCCCTGCTTCGTGGCGACCTCCGGGCACAGCACGATGTCACCGAGGAGGCCCTGCGGGGGCTCCTCGTCGTCCTTGCCCGGCGGCCGCAGCTCGTCCATCGGGAAGGACATGACGTCCGTGGGACCCGGCAGGTCCATCCACTGGATGTGCAGCTGCTCCATGGCGTCGGCGTCCACGACGATCACCGAGAGCTCGGAGAGCGGGTGGATGCGCATCCGCGCGAGCGCGTAGCGGGCGATGTCGAGGATCGCCTGCTCGTCGACCTCGGTTCCGGACTCGTTGTTGACGTCGATCGACATGGTCGTGCTGGTCTACTTCCCCTTGTGCCCGTGCCCGGCGGCCCTGGGACGACCCGGCTTGGGCCCGCCGCCGTTCTCGGTGCCGTGCGTGTTGTCGTACTTCTCGTACGCGTCGACGATACGGCCCACGAGCTTGTGGCGTACGACGTCCTGCGACGACAGGCGGGAGAAGTGCACGTCCTCGACGCCGTCCAGGATCTCCTGGACCTGGCGCAGACCGGACTTGGTGCCGCCGGGCAGGTCCACCTGGGTGACGTCGCCCGTGATCACGATCTTCGAGTCGAAGCCGAGCCGGGTGAGGAACATCTTCATCTGCTCGGGCGAGGTGTTCTGGGCCTCGTCCAGGATGATGAAGGCGTCGTTCAGGGTACGGCCACGCATGTATGCCAGCGGTGCCACCTCGATCGTCCCGGCCGCCATCAGGCGCGGGATCGAGTCCGGGTCGATCATGTCGTGCAGCGCGTCGTACAGCGGGCGCAGATAGGGGTCGATCTTCTCGTAGAGCGTGCCCGGCAGGAAGCCGAGGCGCTCGCCGGCCTCGACCGCCGGACGGGTCAGGATGATGCGGTTGACCTGCTTGGACTGCAGGGCCTGCACCGCCTTGGCCATGGCCAGGTAGGTCTTGCCGGTACCGGCGGGGCCGATGCCGAAGACGATCGTGTGCTTGTCGATCGCGTCGACGTACCGCTTCTGGTTGAGCGTCTTGGGGCGGATGGTGCGTCCGCGCGAGGACAGGATGTTCTGCGTCAGGACCTCGGCCGGGGTCTCCTGACCGTCGCTCTCCCCGTTCTCGCTCGCCTTGAGCATGGCGATCGAGCGTTCCACTGCGTCCTCCGTCATCGGCTGCCCGGTGCGGAGCACCAGCATCATCTCGTCGAACACGCGCTGGATCAGGGCGACGTCCGCCGTGTCGCCGACCGCGCTGATCTGATTGCCCCGGACATGGATGTCGGCTGCCGGGAAGGCCTTCTCGATCACGCGCAGGAGGGAGTCGCCGGAGCCCAGGACGGTCACCATCGGGTGCTGGGCGGGGACGGTGAACTCTGCTCTCGCCTGCCCCTGCGCGGGGGTGTTGGCTGCGGATGTCTGAGTCATGGGCCGGCGCTCGACGCCTGCGATTCCTCCTCGTCACGGCCGCACAGCTGAGGGCGGCCTCGCGCTTCCCAGGGTACGACGGGCGGGTGACAACGCTGTAGGGCTTTTCGGCGGCCCCGCGCGGCGGCCGCCCCGGCGCGGGCCCGCCTCATCCCCGCCGCTGCTCCCGCAGCGCCCCTCGCAGCCACGCGTAGGAAGCCTTCGGCGTCCGCTCCAGGGTCGTGCGGTCGACGTGGACCAGGCCGAAGCGGCGGGCGTACCCCTCCGCCCACTCCCAGTTGTCCAGCAGCGACCACACGAAGTACCCGCGCACGTCGACGCCCGCCTCCAGCGCCCGGTGCAGGGCGCGCAGGTGGCCGTCGAGGTAGGCGATGCGGTCCTGGTCGTCCAGGCCCTCGTAGGAGCAGCCGTTCTCGGTGACGACGACCGGCGGGAGGCGGTCGCCGTAGCGGTCGCGGAAGCCGGTCAGCAGCTCCGTCAGCCCCTCCGGCACGACCGGCCAGCCGAAGTCCGTGACCGGGTACCCCTCGATCCCGCGCAGCGAGAAGGGCATTCCGGCGGGGATCCGCACCCCGCCGTGGTCCGACTCGTCGCCCTGCGGGGCGCCCACGCGGGCGGGGGCGTAGTAGTTGATCCCGTACCAGTCCAGCGGCTCCGCGATGATCTCCAGGTCCGCCTCGACGTCGCCCGGCATCAGCTCGCCGAGCCCGGCCGGATAGTGCCCGAGCAGCAGCGGGTCGGCGAACAGACGGTTCAGCAGCGTGTCGTAGAAGTCCGCCGCCGCCACGTCGTCGGCCTCCCGCGAGGCCGGCCAGGTCGGGCCGTGGGAGTTGGCGATGCCGATGTCCCGGGCCCCGGCCGCGCGCAGCGCCCGCACCGCGAGGCCGTGGGCGAGGAGCTGGTGGTGGGCGACCGGCAGCGCGTCGAAGAGGAGCCGCTCGCCGGGGGCGTGCACGCCCAGGGCGTGTCCGAGCAGCGTGTGCTCGGCCGGCTCGTTCAGGGTGATCCACTTGGTGACGCGGTCGCCCAGCCGCCCGGCGACCTGCGACACGTACCGCGCGAACCGCGCCGCCGTGTCCCGCTCCCGCCAGTCCAGCCGGGCCGGCAGGTCCCAGTGGAAGAGGGTGGGGACGGGACGCACCCCGGCCGCGCACAGGTCGTCCACGAGACGGTCGTAGAAGTCGAGCCCGCCCGGGGAGGCGACCCTCGGCCAGGAGACGGAGAAGCGGTAGGCGTCCACGCCGAGCCCGGCCAGCAGGGCCACGTCCTCCCGGTGGCGGCGGACGTGGTCGCACGCCACCGCCGCCGTGGAACCGTCCTTGATCCGCCCCGGCCCGGCGGAGAAGACGTCCCACACGGACGGCTCGCGCTCGTCGGCCGCGCCCTCGATCTGGTGCGCCGAGGTGGACACCCCCCACAGGAACCCGTCCGGGAACCGGGGGAGAGGGGCGGACGAGGCGGCTGCGTCAGTGGCCATGCGCGGATCATCCGCATCCCCGGCGAGGGAAGTCAACGCCCGTGCACCGCAGGGGGTGAGTGGTCATGCTCCTTCCTTGAGCACCCGGGAGATCAGTTCCCGTTGGTCGTCGGTGAGGTGGGGGTCGGAGGCGCGGATCGTCCGGTCGTCCACGGTGATCTCGTAGCTGAAGCCGTCCGGGACCACGGGCCGCGGCGCCTGCTGCCCCGCGGCCAGCACCTTGTCGGCCAGGGACTGCCACTCGTGGGCGTCGGACCGTCCCGTGGTGTCCACCTCGGCGCGTCGCTCGATGCCCGCGAACCCGCCCGTACGCCGTACCTGAATACGCATGGCCCCGTGTCTAGTACGGATTCACAGCGTCCGCACCCCTACCTGCTCCCAGGCCTTCTTCACGGCCTGGAGTTCGTCGCCCGCGCCGAACCGCTCCCGCGCGGCCTTGACGGTGAGCGTCGCGAAGTCGGCGAAGAGGGCGTCCGACTTGAGCTTGCCGCCGGTCAGCACGTCGTACCAGACCTGGCCCGCCTTCTCCCAGGCGTGGCCGCCGAGCGCGGTGGCGGCCAGGTAGAAGGCGTGGTTGGGGATGCCGGAGTTGATGTGCACGCCGCCGTTGTCGCCGCCGGTGTGGACGTAGTGGTCCATGGTGGCCGGCTGCGGGTCCTTGCCGAGCACGTCGTCGTCGTAGGCGGTGCCGGGCGCCTTCATGGAGCGCAGCGCCTTTCCGGTGACGCGCGGGGCGAGCAGGCCGGCGCCGATGAGCCAGTCGGCCTCGGCGGCGGTCTGGCCGAGCGTGTACTGCTTGATCAGCGAGCCGAAGACGTCGGAGACCGACTCGTTGAGCGCGCCGGACTGGCCCTGGTACTCCAGGTTGGCGGTGTGCTGGGTGACGCCGTGCGTCAACTCGTGGCCGATGACGTCCACCGGGATGGTGAAGTCGAGGAAGATCTCGCCGTCGCCGTCGCCGAACACCATCTGCTCGCCGTTCCAGAAGGCGTTGTTGTACTTCTCGTCGTAGTGCACGGACGCGTCCAGCGGCAGGCCGCGACCGTCGATGGAGTCGCGCTCGTAGGCCTTCAGGTACAGCTCGAACGTGGCGCCGAGGCCGGAGTAGGCGCGGTTGACGCTGGCGTCCTTGCCGGGCTGCCGGCCCTCCGAGCGCACCTCGCGGCCGGGCAGGTCGGTGCCGTGCCCGGCGTCGTAGACGGTGCGGTGCGGCTGCCCGGCCTGTTTGCCGGCGGGCGGGGTGACGGCGGCGGCGCCGACGACGGTGGTCAGGTGGCGGCGGGTGCGCTCCATGGCGTCGCGCTGGAGGGTGCGGCGCGCGGGTCCGTGGAGCGCGGGGTCCTCGTGCCGGGCGAGGCGGTCGAGGACGTGCGGCGGGACGATGGTGCAGAAGACGGGCTCGTGGCCCCCGTGAGTCGTCATGCTTCGACCATTGCACTGTGTGACGTCAATGTCACTACCTGCAACCTTGATTGGTGAAATACCGGGTCAATGCGGTTGTGGCGTGGGCGCGCAGGGTAAAGGGTGGTTGCGTGGAGTGACATCAGCGGACGGCGGGGTGACCTCGCACACGTTTTGTCCGATTCGTCCCCTCGGTTTCGCATACTGGACGAGGCCCGCGCATCCCGAGCGGCTCGGCTAAGGTGCGAAGCATCATGCGTTTCGGGCTGCTTCTCCTTAGCTGCCGCGGCGAGGGCCTGTAGTCGAGGCCGACCCCCTCCCCGCGGAGTCTGGCGTTGCGCCGTCGGCCGCCGTTCCGGCCCGCACCCGCGGACTTCCCGAGGAGCCCACGCAACCATGGTCAACCGCCAGCAGCCCAGCCCCATGCCGGTCCACAAGTACGGCCGCTACGAGCAGGTCGACATCCCCGACCGCACCTGGCCCGAGAAGCGGATCACCGCCGCCCCCCGCTGGCTCTCCACCGATCTGCGCGACGGCAACCAGGCCCTGATCGACCCGATGTCGCCCGCCCGCAAGCGCGCGATGTTCGACCTGCTGGTCAAGATGGGCTACAAGGAGATCGAGGTCGGCTTCCCGGCCTCCGGCCAGACCGACTACGACTTCGTGCGCTCCATCATCGAGGAGGAGGGCGCGATCCCGGACGACGTCACGATCTCCGTGCTGACCCAGGCCCGCGAGGACCTGATCGAGCGGACCGTGGAGTCGCTGAAGGGCGCCAGGCGGGCCACCGTCCACCTGTACAACGCCACCGCGCCGGTCTTCCGCCGGGTCGTCTTCCGCGGCTCCAAGGAGGACATCAAGCAGATCGCCGTCGACGGCACCCGCCTGGTGGTGGAGTACGCCGAGAAGCTGCTGGGCCCCGAGACGGAATTCGGCTACCAGTACAGCCCCGAGATCTTCACCGACACCGAGCTGGACTTCGCGCTGGAGGTCTGCGAGGCGGTCATGGACGTCTACCAGCCGGGCCCGGGCCGCGAGATCATCCTCAACCTGCCCGCCACGGTGGAGCGTTCGGCGCCCTCCACGCACGCGGACCGCTTCGAGTGGATGCACCGCAACCTGTCGCGTCGCGAGCACGTCTGCCTGTCCGTGCACCCGCACAACGACCGCGGCACGGCCGTGGCGGCCGCCGAGCTGGCGGTCATGGCCGGCGCCGACCGCGTCGAGGGCTGCCTGTTCGGGCAGGGCGAGCGCACCGGCAACGTCGACCTGGTCACCCTGGGCATGAACCTGTTCTCGCAGGGCGTCGACCCGCAGATCGACTTCTCCGACATCGACGAGATCCGTCGTACCTGGGAGTACTGCAACCAGATGGAGGTCCACCCGCGCCACCCGTACGTGGGCGACCTGGTCTACACGTCCTTCTCCGGCTCCCACCAGGACGCCATCAAGAAGGGCTTCGACGCCATGGAGGCCGACGCGAGGGCCAAGGGCGTCACGGTCGACGACATCGAGTGGGCGGTGCCGTACCTGCCCATCGACCCCAAGGACGTCGGCCGCTCCTACGAGGCCGTCATCCGCGTCAACTCGCAGTCCGGCAAGGGCGGCATCGCCTACGTCCTGAAGAACGACCACAAGCTGGACCTGCCGCGCCGGATGCAGATCGAGTTCTCGAAGATCATCCAGGCCAAGACGGACGCCGAGGGCGGCGAGGTCACGCCCAAGGAGATCTGGTCGGTCTTCCAGGACGAGTACCTGCCCAACCCGGACAACCCGTGGGGCCGCATCCAGGTCAAGACGGGCCAGTCGACCACCGACACCGACGGCGTGGACAGCCTCACCGTCGAGGCCCAGGTCGACGGCGAGGACACCGTCCTGACCGGCTCCGGCAACGGACCGATCTCCGCGTTCTTCGACGCCCTGCAGTCCATCGGCGTGGACGTACGCCTGCTGGACTACCAGGAGCACACGATGAGCGAGGGCGCCTCCGCGCAGGCCGCGTCCTACATCGAATGCGCGATCGAGGACAAGGTCCTGTGGGGCATCGGCATCGATGCGAACACGACACGTGCGTCGCTGAAGGCGGTCGTGTCGGCCGTCAACCGCGCGGCGCGCTGACCACGCTGACCGGCGTTTTCCGGGCCCCGGCCGTCTCCATGGGCGGCCGGGGCCCGTTTTTCCGGCGTCGGTTACCGGCCAGGTCACGGAAAGGTCTCGTCCGGGGTACTGACTCAGCCTCACCTATGTGGCTAACATCACGCCAGCGCGGCGATGTTGCCGCGTGGTTACGGAGGTGCGACGTGCTGCCAGTACGGGGACGAAACGGCCGTGCCACCGGGTATGCCCGCATTCTGGGCACCCGTACCTCGTGGACGCCCGTCGGCGACGGCGAGTTCTTCTGCCCCGGCTGCGGCGGCGACCGCAACTACCAGCGCCTCAGCGGACGGCGGCGCTTCGCCGTCCTCGGGGTGCCGGTGCTGCCGCGCGGCGGGGCCGGACCGGTCGTCGAGTGCGCCGCCTGCCGGGGGCACTTCGGCACCGACGTGCTGGACCACCCGACCACCACCCGCTTCTCGGCGATGCTGCGCGACGCCGTGCACACCGTCGCCCTCGCCGTGCTCTGCGCGGGCGGCGCCGGTTCCCGTACGGCGCTGGAGACCGCGGCGGCCAACGTGCGCGCCGCCGGCTTCGCCGACTGCTCCGAGGAGCAGCTGGCCGCCCTGGTGGAGGCGCTGGCCGCGGACACCGGACGGGTGTACGAGGACCAGCCCTGCGCCACGGGCCTGGCCATAGAGCTGCACGAGGCCCTGGACCCGCTGGCCCCGCACCTGGCCGCCGCCGGCCGCGAGTCGATCCTGCTCCAGGCGGCCCGCGTCGCCCTGGCCGACGGCCCCTACACCCCCGCCGAACGCGACGCGCTCGCCACCGTCGGGGCGGCCCTGACCATCTGCGGGGACGACGTGACCCGGCTGCTGGCGGCGGCGCGGACGCCCTCCTGAGCCCTCGCCGGCCGCCTGCGGGGAACCGGCGGGAGAACCGGTGCCGGACGGCCCTCTCAGCGGCCCCCGGCCAGCTCCAGGCGCATCACCCGGCGGTCCATGCCGGGGCCGAAGTAGTCCCGGCGCAGACCCTCGTCGGGCTCCTCGGGCCGGAAGCCCAGCGAGCGGTAGAGCAGGATCGCGGCGCGGTTGGCGGGCTCCACGGTGAGCCTGACCTGCTCGATCCCGCTGCGCCGCAGCCGGTCGAGGACCTCGACCATCAGCTCCCGGCCCAGCCCGTTGCGGCGCCGGTCGTGGGTCACGCACAGGCCGAGGATCCAGCTGTCGCGGTCGAGCGCCGTGGTGCCGGCCAGCACGTATCCGCGCAGACGGCCCGTGCCGTCGTCGAGGACCAGGAAGTGCTCCGCGTACATGTCGAAGAGCTGGCGCAGCAGGAACCCGGGATAGGCGACCTCCTGGAAGACCTCCTCGTCCAGTCGCTGCAGTTCGGGCAGGTCGGACTGCCGTGCCGTGCGCAGGACGGGCGGCCGGGGGTCCGGGAACGGCGCCTGCGCCGTGAGCTGCTCGTGGCGGTCCAGAGATCGTTCCAGTGGCTCGGCTGTCATGCCACCCCCCAGTCGGACGTGCGGGCGTCAACTAGACGGGCCGCGGCGTCACCCGCGGACAAGGCCGGGTTCCTGTGGCGTCCGATGGCCCGTTCTGACTAGAGTGGGCCGCCCAACTCCGCGTGTGCAAGGGCGAGTTAGTGTGTGCGCCCAGGTGTGCTGACGTGCGCCTGAGTGCCCCCTGCACATGGGGACTGGCGAATTCCCGGCTGTCTGTGGTCCCTGTGTGGGCCTACCGTGCGGGGAACGACGTTGCCGCTTCATCTGCCGACGTCCACAGGGCTCGCGGAACACGGCACACGGACTTGCTCGGAAGACGAACGGAACGCGGCAGGGTGACTATGGATCGCAACGCTGACGCACCTTGGTCGAAGTTCGATCCAGAGGTGTACGTCGACAACAATTACCGCACGCCGCTGGAGGCCGACCTCCAGATCGTGCGGTCGCTGCGCGATTTCTTCGGCCGCTGCCTGGAGGGCGTCGCGCCGCGTTCGCTGCGCGGCGTGGACGTGGGGGCCGGCGCGAACCTCTATCCCGCGCTGTCCATGCTTCCCTGGTGCGCGAAGGTCCTCCTGCTGGAGTACGCCCGGCCGAACGTCGAGTACCTGGAGCGGCAGGCCTCGCCGAAGGGCTTCGACGCGGCGTGGGACGCGTTCTGGGACGTGCTCAAGGAGGGCCCGGCCTACCGGGACGTCGAGCCCAGGAGCCGGGTGGGCGAGATCGTCCGCGTGGAGCGGGCCAACCTCTTCGACCTCGACGGGCAGCGGCGCTGGGACATCGGGACGATGTTCTTCGTCGCCGATTCCATGTCCGAGTGCCCCGAGGAGTTCCAGCGGGGCGTCGCCTGCTTCATGAACGCCCTCGACGAGGGGGCGCCGTTCGCCGTCGCGTTCATGAAGGAATCGATCGGATACGACGTGGGCGAACACCGTTACCCGGCCTACCGGGTGAACAAGGACCGGGCCGCCGAGAGCCTGGGACCGTACAGCGCGGAGCTGGAGATCCACGATCTGGACCACGTGGTGCGGCCGGGACACGAGGGAATGCTCCTCGCCCTGGGACGGCGCAATTCGGAGGTTGCCGTCCCCTAGGAGCGGGGACCATGTCTGGACAGGCAACGAGATCTGTACGAGGGGTGCGGGGATGCAGATCAAGCCACGGCAGCATCTGCTGGACATCTGGCGGGCCACGGCCCGTCATTCGTTCGACGACGGAAAGCTCGTCTGGGGGGACACCGACGGGCTGAGCAGCGTCGCGGACGCCGAGCGGCTGCTCTGTCTGCTGTACCCCGCCACCGAGGTCCCCGCCTTCCGCCTCGACCAGCCCGACACCACTGAGCGGGACGTCCTGCGCGCCCTGGAGGGGATCGGCAGCCGGCTGGAGATCCCGCCCAACCTGATCACCGCGCTGACCCAGTTCATGCGCACCCACACCGGCCCGGACGACAGCCCCACCTTCGCCGGCGGCCACTACTTCAAACCCTCCGATCCCAAGACCGAACTCACGCATGAGCAGGCGCAGTTGGGTGTGGTGGACTCGTACTCCATGTCCGTCACGCTCTGCCTCGCCACCCTCGGCTTCCTCAAGGTCTACGAGGGCACCACGACCCGCCCCGAGGTGCGCCGGGCGGTCGTGGAACTGCGCGAGGCCACCAACATCCGGCTGACCGCCGCGATGATCAGCCTGCTGCGCTCCTTCACCGTGAACGTCTTCGACGCCGAGTCCGAACAGGGCAGGCGGCTGATCCAGGTCATCGGGCAGAACCGGCAGTCCGACCGGGCCGTCCTCCAGCAGTTCTCCCGCCGCTTCCGCCCGCTGCGCGCCACGATCATCGAAAGCCTCACCCGCGGCATCCAGGTCGACGAGAGCATCCGCGACGAGAGTCAGCTCTTCGAGTGCGGCTGGGCCTGGGGCGTGGTGCAGGACGCGCCCAAGGTCACCGACCTCGACGTCCAGGTCCCCGGCCAGCCCGACGGCATCGCCGACCGGCTGCCCTACGTGTACTTCACCGTCGTCGCCCTCGACGGCATCCAGGACCTGTTCTCCGAGCGCACCCTCACCCTGGGCCTGCTCGACGCCGACCAGCAGAAACTCGCCGAGGCGCTGCGCCTGCGCTGGGAGCTGAGCCAGCAGTACTGGTCGGCCGTCGCCCGCTTCGGCGCCGAACGCTGGCCCCTGGAGGACCTGCCCTGGCAGACCACCGGACTGCGCCTGGAGTCCGAGTACTTCTCCCTGACCGTGGCGGCCATCCTCGTGCACGACCTGGTCCGGCGGAAGGCGACCGACGACGACCTCACCCGCACCGTCGCCATCATGGAGCGCCTGGCCGACCGCGGCCGGGTCACCAGCCGGATGACCAAGGAGGACCCCACCGTCCGGCTGCACAGCCCGGGCGTCACCATGCCGCTCGCCGGCTCCGACCGCTCCGGCGGACTGCTGCTGTGGCGGATGACCGACTTCTCCGCCCAGCTCCTCAAGCGGACGGTCCAGCTCGCGGCCCTCTCCCGCAACATCGACGCACAGGACCGCCTGCTGCGACTCGCCGAGCAGACCTTCGAACACCTGTGGGACCGGCGCATCGAGGAGGGCGACGGACTCGAACTCTGGGACGACGTACGGGCCGTCTACCCCGAGGCGCGCGGCGCCGGCCCACGCCTGTCCTGGAGCATCACCGAACGTCTCACCGAGTGCCTCGTCGCCGCCCGCAACCTCTACGAGCAACAGCCCATCCGCAGCCCCGAGCTCGCCCAGCTGGCCCGGGACCTGCTCAGCGAGGCGACCCACCTGTTCGGCAAGGAGCAGCTGGAGGCGTCCGCGGGCGCCGACGGCAGCCGGGGCCGGACCATGCGCAGCATCGAGAACCGGCTCGACCACGCCCGCGGCCTCGTCGACGAGCGGCCCGCCACCGCCTTCGCGCTCGCCCTGCCCGTGCTCCAGGAACTCGACACCCTGGCCCAGGCCAGGGGCGCCGCGGCGCAGGAGGTGTGAGCCGTGCTCGTCTTCGCCGCCTCCGACAAGGGAGGCACGGGCCGCTCGGTGACCAGCGCCAACCTGGCCTACCAGCGCGCCCTCACCGGCGACCACGTCGCCTACGTCGACTTCGACTTCGGCTCGCCGACCGCCGCGGCCGTCTTCGACGTGCCCGGCGCGATGCGCGGCACCGAGGAACGCGGACTGCACTCCTACCTGGAGGGCGAGGTCGCCGAGCCGGCCAGGATCGACGTCTGGCGTCAGACCGAGCACCCGCTGCTGCGCACCCGGCCCAACCAGTCCGGCCGCCTGGTCCTGCTCCCCGGCGACGCCGGCGGCGGCGAGTTCGCCACCGGCGAGGAGGCCTTGGAGCGGTGCATCGACCTGCTGCTGCGGCTCAACGGCGAGTTCGACGTGATCGTGGTGGACCTCAGCGCCGGCCGCAGCTACGCCGTCGACATGGTCCTGGCGGCCACCGCCCACCCCCGGATGCGCAACGTGCCCTTCCGCTGGCTGGTCTTCCACCGCTGGACCCGCCAGCACGTGATCGCCGCCGCCGGACTGGTCCACAAGGAACACGGCATCATCAAGGGCGGCGTGGAACGCGGGCACGACGAGGACGCGCTGCGTGCCGCGATCCGCTTCGTACGGGCCGCCGTGCCCGACCCGGAGTCACCGCTGTGGGCGCAGGGCTCGCCCGCCCAGGCCGCCTGGATGCAGGCCTGCGACGAGGCGCTGCGCCGGCTCGCCGCCGAGCACCGCATCGGCGACAGCGTCGTCCTCGGCATCGTGCCCCTGGAACCGATCCTCCAGTGGCGCGAACAGCTGATCACCGAGGAGGACGTGCTCTCCACCCAGATAGCCAACAAGGAGACCCTGGAGGCCCTGGAGGAGATCGCCCTGCGGCTGACGGACGACTCGTACTGGGGGCGGCCATGACGGAGGCAGTGTTCCGCGAGACCACCGCCGAACCACGCACCCAGTCGGTGCCGCTGTCCCACCTCTCCCTGGAGCTGGGACACCTCTACATGGAGGACTTCGAGGCCGGACCGCACCGGCTGCGCGAGCACTTCGCCCAGGTCCGCCCCTGGGCGGTGGCCGCCCGCGCCGCCGCCGCGGCCCGCACCGGCGGCCGCCGCCCCCGCATCAGCACCTGCTTCCTGGTCGACGACTACTTCACCCGCTTCTCCAGCCCCCGCGAACTCGTCCCGCTGCTGCTCGCCGAGGCCGACCGGGCCGGACTCGTCATCGACTACCTGGCCCGCGAGTCCGGCTGCGCCGTCACCGGCAAGGCGCCCGTCGCCCAGGCCGTGGCCGGCCGCATCGTCGAGTCCCCGCCGCCCGGCAGCTACGGCAACCGTCCGCCCGCCGCGCAGACCGGATGGCTGGCCAACGGCGAGCGCAGCCCCGTGGCCCGCGCCCCGCAGGCGATGAAGACGGCCGCCGCCTGGCAGCCGCCCAAGGAGACCGCCGCCCGCCGTCACTCCGTCTTCCTCGACGTCGAACTGTGGAGCGAGGACGCCGAGGGGCGCCGCACCTGGTCCTGCCCCTTCCTCGCCGCCGTCTGGCAGCTCGCCCGCCTCGGCCTGCTGCGCAACGAGGGCGAGCCCGTCCTCACCCCCCACCCGCACACCGGCGACACCTTCCCCGACGACTGGGACGAGCTGCCCTCGCTGGTCCGGCTCAACCCCCGCGCCGACCCGTTCGCGGCCTACCGCACCTGCTCGGTGCTGCCCACCCGGTTCCTGCCCGTCGAGCACGCCGTCCGCGTCGTCCTCGACCAGATCGAGGTGGACGCGGGGGCGCTGGGCCAGGTCGCCGAACGCTCCTCCCGCGAGGCCGTCGCCGTGCCCGACTCGGTCGCCGACCGCGTCTCCTACGTCTTCTACGCGGGGCCCTGACATGGCACGGGAGGGGAGGCCGGGACGCGAGGGGAGCGCACCGCCCGCCGTGCTCGCCTGCGGCGAGGTCCGCACCTGCCTGCTGCCCACCCGGCAGGCGCTCGACAGCCGCGCCGCCGCCCAGCTCCTCGGAGTGCGCGCCGACGAACGCGTCCTGCTCTCCGAGCGCCCCAACCTCTACGCCCGCTCGCCCGACACCCTCACCGGCGTCGACTGCCCGCTGCCCAGCGCCAACGGCGCCCGCGTCCGCGCGGTCGGCACGGTCGCCGCCCGGGCCGTGCTCACCGAGGGCCGCGTCCTGCAGACCTCCGCCCACTTCCGCGTCCCCGCCACCGGCCCCGACCAGCGGCAGCCGTGGGGCCACTACCTGGTGCGGCCCGCGCTGGTCGAGCCGTTCGGGAAGCTGCCCCACGAGGCGGTCGCCCAGGGCGTCCTCGACGGCGGCCGGCACGGCGACCTCGACGTCGGGCTCATCGCCGGCGGGCTGCTCACCCGGCTGCTGCGCCATCCCCTGCTCGACCACTGCCCGCCGCTGCGCTCCCGCCCCACCCGGCTGCGCTGGGCCGCGCTGCCCGCGCACCCGGGCTCCGGCCCCGCCATCGAGCGGTTCACCCTCGCCGAGGACGAGCTGCGCACCGTACGGCTGAGGGTCCCCGAGGGCACCGACAGCGCCGAGATCGCCGGGCTCTGCGACGACCTCGCCCTGCACGACTGGCTGCTGACCACCCTGGTCCGCATGCTCGACGGCATCGCCCTGGGCTCCGGTGCGCCGCCGGCCCGAAGCAGACCCGGGGCGCGGGACCGTCCCGCCGTCCTGGCCACGCTCCGCCCCGCCGTCGACCACTTGCTGCACCTGTGGATGCCGCGGGCCCGGGTGGCCGGGGAACTGGCCCCGCTGTGGGAGGCGCTGGAGGAGCGGCCCGGCTTCACCCGGCAGTGGCAGACGCTGGTCCAGCGCATCCGCGACCAGCTCGCCCTGCACGCCGTTCCCGCGCCGCACCGGGAGGTGGAGCCGGTTCCCTGACCGGACGCCCGACCAGAACCCCCACGCACGTCCCCGCATCCCGATCCGACGCGTATCCCAACGGGGGGAGACAGCGAGATGAGCACGGCACAGACACCCCAGCCCGAGGAGACGGCGGGCACACCGGCCACGGCCCGCGCGGCCGGCGCGCCCGCCCCCGCCACGCCGGGCGCGCCGCCGCCGTCCGGCGCCCGCGGCGGCCTCCGGGCGGCCCTGACGGCCAGGACCGCCGACGGACGCCCGGACCGCCCGGCGCCCTCCCTGTGGGCCCGCCGGGTGACGGCCGGCGCCGTACTCGGCGGCCTCGCCTGGGGTGTCACCGCGTTACTGAGCCCGGACACCGCGCTGGTCCGGCAGTCGGCGACCGCGGTGCTCTGCGCCGCCGCCGCGGTGATCGTCCAGCACGTCCTCGGCCTCGACCGGCGGGTGGAGGAGCACGCCCGGCACACGCGGAGCCTGCTGACCGAGACCGCCAACGCGCTGCGCGGCGGCCTGGACCGGCACGACGAGGAACTGCGGACCGGGCTGGCCCGCCAGTCCGAGGAGCTGCGCGGCGGCCTGGACCGGCACGACGAGGAACTGCGGACCGGGCTGGCCCGCCAGTCCGAGGAGCTGCGCGGCGGCCTGGACCGGCAGTCGGAGGAGCTGCGGGCCGGGCTCACCCGGCACGCGGAGAACATCCGGCAGCTGGTGGAGACCCGGTTCGCCGAGGTGGAGCGCTCCGCCGAGCCCTACCCGGGACCGGAGCGGGTCCGCATCGACAGCGTGCCCGAACTGGCCAAGAGCTTCGCCGAGGTGCTGGCGCCCCAGCCGCCGATCCTCTACACGTTCGTCCGCCTGGAGATGAAGCGGGTGGTCGGACACATGACCGACCTCACCAACCTGAGCGCGGAGTGCCCCGGCGAGAACCACGACTGGATGCTCTCCCTGACCCGCGCCGCCGAGCAGTCCGTCTGCGCCACCAGCACCTCCGTCGACCGGGAGTTCTGGAACAGCGAGCCGGCCAGCCGCTATCTCCAGGCGCAGCACGAGGCCATCGAGGAGCGCGGGGTGTCGGTGCGCCGGGTGTTCCTGCTGGAGAGCGCCCGCGAGCTCGACGACCGGCTGCTGCGGCTGTGCGAGGAGCAGGAACTGCTGCGCATCGAGGTGCGCGTCGCGGTCCTGCCCGAGCTGCCGCCGCACCTGCAGCGCGGCACCACCAACGACTTCATCGTCTACGACGAGGAGGCGTCGTTCGAGATCGACCAGGACCTGCGCGACGTCAACGTCCGCACCCGGCTCATCGCCCGCCAGGACCACGTCCAGGACCGGATGAAGCGCTTCCGGGAGCTGTGGGACGCCGGCATGGGCGTGCGCGAGCTGGAGGTGCGCGTCGACGACGAGGAGGACGGCACCTGGATGGTGGACCGGGGCTGAACCGGCCGCGCCGGACGCGCACCGTGCGTCGCGGCGGCGGTGCGGGTCACCGGACGGCTCAGCGGCAGTACAGATCCGTCTTCGGCCGCTGCCCGCTCGCCAGGAAGCGGGAGACGACCCGGTCGCCGCAGGCGTTGCCGTTGGCGAGGTAGGCGTCGTGGCCGGTGGAGTTCACGGTCACCATGACCGCGCGGCCGCCGAGCGCCTCGCGCAGCTTCAGCGCGCCGCTGAGCGGGGTGGCGACATCGTGCTTGTTCTGCACCAGCAGGACGTTGGCCGGCCCCTCGCCCGTGATGCGCACCGGCGCCTCCTTCGGCGCGTAGGGCCAGGCGGCGCAGAGCATCGCGTTGCGCGGCATGCCCGCGGTCAGCGGGAACTTCGCGCGGCTCTCGGCGACGTCCTTCTCGTACGCGGCGGCGCCGCGCGGCCAGGCGACGTCGTCGCACAGGGTGGCGGCGGCGACGGCGGTGACGTTCTGCAGCACGGCCTCCGGCGGGTTCGCGGGGGCGGGCGGCACCGTGCCCTGCCGCGCGGCCAGTATCAGCTTCGCGAGGGCCGGGTACTTGCTCGGCGCGTAGAGGCTGTCCAGCATGGTCTGGCGCAGCACGTCACCGTTCAGCTCCTCCGGGTTGGCGCCGGGCCAGGGGATCGGTTCCCGGTCGAGGCGGGCGGCGAGCCCCAGGAACAGCGGCCGCACGTCGGCGGCCCGCTCGGCCAGGCGGTAGGGGTTGCCGGGCTCGGCGGCCCAGGCGGCGAAGTCGGGGAAGACGTCCTCCACGCCCTGCTCGTACGCGGCGAGCCAGGCGCGGTTGACGCGGTCGGGGTCGGGGTTGTCGTTGCTGTCCAGGACGATCCGGTCGGTGTGCCGCGGGAACAGCTGGCTGTAGACGGCTCCGACGTACGTCCCGTACGACACCCCCCACGCGGAGATCCTCCGCTCGCCGAGGGCGGCCCGGATGCGGTCGATGTCGCGGGCCTCGTTCGCGGTGGTCAGGTGCTGGATCAGCGGGCCGCCGTTGCGTGCGCAGGCGTCGGCCGTGCGGCGCGCGGTGGTCATGTTGTCGTCGATCGAGCCGTCCGGGGCCGGCCAGGGGCGCAGCCGGGAGGTGGCGAGGTCGGCGTGGTCAAGCCCGCAGTCCACGGCGGTGGAGGGGGCGAGGCCGCGCGGGGCGAAGCCGATCAGGTCGTAGGCGTCGCGCACCTCCTGAGGCAGCTTCTGTCCCTTGCCGGAGGGGTCGTCGAGGCTGGTGTTGCCGGGTCCGCCCGGGATCAGCAGGAGCGCCCCGCGCCGAGCGGCCGGGTTCTCGCTCGGGATGCGCGAGACGGCGATGTCGATGAGCGGGCTGTGCGGGTCCGCGTAGTCCATGGGGACCTGGAGGGTGGCGCACTGCTGACGCGGGTCGGCGGTCGCGCCCGCGCACTTCGTCCAGGCGAGGGCGCCGTGATCAGTGGATGCGGATGCGGATGCGGATGCGGTGGCGGGCGCGGTGAGGCCGAGGACGACGGCGCAGACGCCGGCGAGGGCGGCGGTGCGGCGGGTGCGAGTGCGTGTGGAGTGCGTCATGTGACGAGCTTCACCGATCGGGACCGCCCATGGCATCCGGGCAACTGCCTGGTTTTTCAGGGGGTTTACCCCCGGGATCCCCTAGGGACGGTGGCACGCTCCGTGCTCGGGAGTGGTCCGGGGGCATGGCGGCGTACGCGACAATGGGCGTATGAGCCTGTTCCGCGACGACGGCATCGCGCCGCGCACCCAGAAGCCGGGTGCGGCGGACCGCGGCATGCCGTGCTCGCCCGGGGGACGGTCCCCGCACCCCCGGGCGGCCGGCCGCGGGGGTGTGCGATGAGCCTGTTCCGGGACGACGGCATCGTGCTGCGCACCCAGAAGCTCGGCGAGGCCGACCGCATCATCACCCTGCTCACGCGCGGGCACGGGCGGGTGCGGGCGGTGGCCCGGGGGGTGCGGCGGACGAAGTCGAAGTTCGGGGCCAGGCTCGAACCGTTCTCGCACGTGGACGTGCAGTTCTTCGCGCGGGGCGGCGAGCTGATCGGGCGCGGGCTGCCGCTGTGCACGCAGAGCGAGACCATCGCGCCGTACGGCGGCGGGATCGTCACGGACTACGCCCGCTACACCGCCGGCACCGCCATGCTGGAGACCGCCGAGCGCTTCACCGACCATGAGGGCGAGCCGGCGGTGCAGCAGTACCTGCTGCTGGTGGGCGCCCTGCGCACGCTGGCCCGGGGCGAGCACGCCCCGCACCTCGTCCTGGACGCGTTCCTGCTGCGCTCGCTCGCCGTCAACGGCTACGCGCCGAGCTTCGGCGACTGCGCCCGGTGCGGGATGCCCGGGCCCAACCGGTTCTTCTCGGTGGCCTCCGGCGGCTCGGTCTGCGTCGACTGCCGGGTGCCCGGCAGTGTCGTACCCTCGCCGCAGACGCTCGCCCTGCTCGGCGCGCTGCTCACCGGGGACTGGGCGACCGCGGACGCCTGCGAGCCGCGGTACGTGCGGGAGGGCAGCGGGCTGGTGTCCGCCTATCTCCACTGGCACCTGGAGCGCGGCCTGCGCTCCCTTCGGTACGTGGAAAAGTAAGCAAGACGAGGGAGACGAGGAGCACATGGCCGTACGCGGGATCCTTGGGGGCCGGCGGCGCGATTACAGGGCGCCGGAACCGCATCCGTCCGGCGCCAGGCCGCCGAAGCTCCCCGGCGAGCTGGTTCCCGAGCACGTGGCGATCGTCATGGACGGCAACGGGCGCTGGGCCAAGGAACGGGGCCTGCCGCGCACCGAGGGGCACAAGGTCGGCGCGGAACGCGTGCTGGACGTGCTCCAGGGCTCGATCGAGATCGGCGTGCGCAACATCTCCCTGTACGCCTTCTCCACCGAGAACTGGAAGCGCTCGCCCGACGAGGTGCGCTTCCTGATGAACTTCAACCGCGACTTCATCCGCAAGACCCGCGACCAGCTCGACGCGCTGGGCATCCGGGTGCGCTGGGTGGGCCGGATGCCCCGGCTGTGGAAGTCGGTCGCCAAGGAGCTCCAGGTCGCCCAGGAACAGACCAAGGGCAACGACCTGCTCACGCTGTACTTCTGCATGAACTACGGCGGCCGGGCCGAGCTCGCGGACGCGGCGAAGGCGATGGCCGAGGACGTGGCGGCGGGCCGCCTGGACCCGTCGAAGGTCAGCGAGAAGACCATCCAGAAGTACCTGTACTACCCGGACATGCCGGACGTGGATCTGTTCCTGCGCCCGAGCGGCGAGCAGCGCACCTCCAACTACCTGTTGTGGCAGAGCGCGTACGCCGAGATGGTGTTCCAGGACGTGCTGTGGCCGGACTTCGACCGCCGCGACCTGTGGCGGGCGTGCTTGGAGTTCGCCTCCCGTGACCGCCGCTTCGGCGGCGCGATCCCGAACGAGGAGCTGCTGGCGATGGAGGGCCGCTCCGAGGAGGGCTGACGCCGATGCCGGGACCCGCGCTCCGGAAGGGGCGCGGGGAATCGCGCGCCCCCCGCCGGGGACCCGCACCCCGCGTCCGGCGAGCACCCCGACGGCGCTCACCGGTCCGGGCTCAGCCCGCGGAGCAGTCCGCGCAGGTGCCGAAGATCTCCACCGTGTGGGCGACGTTGACGTAGCCGTGTTCCGCGGCGATCGCCTCGGCCCACTTCTCCACCGCCGGGCCCTCGACCTCGACGGCCTTGCCGCAGACGCGGCAGACGAGGTGGTGGTGGTGCTCGCCGCTGGAGCAGCGGCGGTAGACGGACTCGCCGTCGGAGGTGCGCAGCACGTCGACCTCGCCGGCGTCGGCGAGGGACTGCAGGGTGCGGTAGACCGTGGTCAGGCCCACGGAGTCGCCCTTGTGCTTGAGCATGTCGTGCAGCTCCTGGGCGCTGCGGAACTCGTCGACCTCGTCGAGGGCCGCGGCGACAGCGGCGCGCTGCCGGGTGGCGCGGCCCTTCACGGGCGGTCCTGCGGTGGTCACCGGTTGCCTCCTCATTCCGCTGCGCCTGCCGGGGCCATTGTGCCAGCCCGGGCCGCGCGCGGTCAGACGCCGACTCCGTCGGAGGGCTCCCGGGTGGCCGGAATCGCGTACTCGGCCGCCTCCCCGGCGGGCCGCGCGGCGGCGAGCGCCCGGGCGCGGCGGCGGGCGAGCGGGGCGGCGAGGGCGGTGAGGGCGATGAACGCGGCGATGGTCAGCAGCACGATCGTCGGACCGGGCGGCACGTACTGGTAGTACGAGGTGACGGTGCCGCCGACGGTGGCCCCGATGCCGAGGGCGACGGCGATCGCGAAGGTGGCGGCGAAGGAGCGGGTGAGCTGCTGGGCGGCGGCGACGGGCACGACCATGAGAGCGGAGACCAGGATCAGGCCGACGACCCGCATGGCGACGGTGACGGTGACCGCGGCGGTGACGGCGACGAGGAGGTTCAGGGCGCGCACGGGCAGCCCCGTGACCCGTGCGAACTCCTCGTCCTGGCTGACCGCGAACAGTTGGCGGCGCAGCCCGAGGGTGACCGCGACGACGAACGCGGCCAGGACGGAGATCGCCGTCACGTCCTCGGGGGAGACGGTGGACAGTGAGCCGAAGAGGTAGGAGTTGAGGTTGGCGTTGGAGCCGCCCGGCGCCAGGTTCACGAACATCACGCCGCCGGCCATGCCGCCGTAGAAGAGCATGGCGAGGGCGATGTCGCCGCGGGTGCGGCCGTACCAGCGGATGAGCTCCATCAGCACCGCGCCGAGCGCGGAGACCGCGGTGGCCATCCATACCGGCGAGGTGTTCAGCAGGAAGCCGAGGCCGACGCCGGTCATGGCGACGTGGCCGATGCCGTCGCCCATCAGGGGCTGGCGGCGCTGCACGAGGTAGATGCCGATGGCGGGGCCGGTGACGCCGACCAGGACGGCGGCGAGCAGGGCCCGCTGCATGAAGGCGTAGTCCAGGAGTTCCATCAGCTCAGCAGTCCTGTGCGGATCGGATCGGCGCCGGAGGCGGCGGCGTGGGAATCGAGGCAGTGGTGCGAAGCACCTCCGCCAAGGGCGGTGGTGGGCGACGGGTGGTGGTGGCCGGGCTGGGGGTCTCCCCCGCTCGCACGCGGCTGAGAGCCCGGGGGAGTGCCGGCCGCGGCCTTCGGGGGCGGTCCGTCGTGGACGACGCGGCCGTCGCGCAGGACGACCGCCCGGTCGATCAGCGGTTCCAGCGGGCCGAGTTCGTGCAGGACCAGCAGCACCGTCGCCCCGGCCGCGAGCTGGTCGCGCAGGGTGTCGGCCAGGACCCCCTGGCTGGCCAGGTCGACGCCGGCCATCGGCTCGTCCATGATCAGCAGCTCGGGTTCGCAGGCCAGGGCGCGGGCGATGAGGACGCGCTGCTGCTGGCCGCCGGAGAGGGCGAACGCGGAGTCCTTGGCGCGGTCGGCCATGCCGACCGATTCCAGGGCCCGGTGCACGGCTTCCCGGTCGGCCCTGCGGAACAGGCCGAAGCGGGTGCGGGCGAGCCGGCCGGAGGAGACGATCTCGCTGACGGTGGCCGTGACGCCGGAGGCGGCGGTGGTGCGCTGCGGGACGTAGCCCACCCGTGCCCAGTCCCGGAAGCGTTCGCGGGGGGTGCCGAACAGCTCGATCTGGCCGGCGGCGGCCGGCACCTGGCCGATGACGGTGCGCACGGCCGTGGACTTGCCCGAGCCGTTGGCGCCGAGCAGGGCGACCACCTCGCCGCGGCGGACGGTGAGGTCGATGCCGCGCAGTACGGGCCGGCCGCCGAGGTCGGCGCGGACACCGCGCAGGGATATGACGGGCTCGTCCATGCTGTCGTCCTCCTTCGTCGTCCTCACCGGGCGCCCAGGGCCTGGCGCAGGGCCTTGAGGTTGGCTTCCTGGACCGTGAGGTAGTCGGTGCCGCGGGACTTCTTCGTGATGCCCTCGATCGGGTCGAGGACGTCGGTGCGCAGGCCGGCGTCGTGGGCGACGGTCCTGGCGGTCCTGTCGCTGACGAGGGTCTCGTAGAAGACGGTGGTGACGCCGTCGGCCTTCGCCATCCGCTCCAGGTCCTTGATCCGGGCGATGCTCGGCTCCGACTCGGGGTCGAGGCCGTTGATGGCCTCCTCGGTCAGGCCGTAGCGCTCGGCGAGGTAGCCGAAGGCGGCGTGCGTGGTGATGAAGACCTTGGTGCCGGTGTGGGCGAGGCCGTCCCTGAACCGCTTGTCCAGGTCGTCGAGCCGCTCGACGAGGGCGGCGGTGTTGGCGCGGTAGTCGGCGGCGTGCTTCGGGTCGCCCTTCTCGAAGGCCTTGCCGACGCCCTCGGCGATCTGGGCGTAGCGCACCGGGTCGAGCCAGACGTGCGGGTCCTTGCCGCCGCTCTCCTCGCCCTCGTGGGTGTCGCGGGCGGCGGCGTGGCCGCCGACCTCGTTGCCGTGCTCCTCCAGCGTGGTGAGGGCGGCGGCGTCGATCCGCGTCTTCGGGCCGGACTGGTCCACGGCCTTGTCGACGGCGGGCTGGAGGCCCTTGAGGTAGAGGACGGCGTCGGACTCCTGGAGCTGCCCGGTCTGCCGGGCGCTGATCTCCAGGTCGTGGGGTTCCTGGCCGGGCTCGGTGAGGCTGGTGACGTGGACGTGGTCGCCGCCGATCCGCTCGGCGAGGAAGGCCATCGGATAGAACGACGCGACGACGTCGTACTTGTCCGTGTTGCCGGCGGCGGCGTCGGCGGAGGAGCAGGCGGTCAGGGTTCCGAGCCCGAGGGCGGCGACGGCCGCGACCGCGGTCCCCGATATGAGGCGTCGTCGTGCGTTCATGACAGTCATTTTCAACAAAAATGGAAACCGTTGTCAACAAGCTCGGCGAGAGGTCCCGGACGGACTCCGGAAGGCCCCGTAACAGGCACCGATTTGATTGAGGGGCGACCTGCGCCGGTACTCTGAAGCATTCGCTCTGAAGCGTCTCGCTTCGCCCGCCCGTCTCCCGACCACCACCCCCCATCGAGGCGCTTCGCGCCACACCAGTCAGTCACCGTCGTCGTAATGAAGAGAGCACCGTGGCCGCCGACAAGATCGACACCATCGTCAGCCTGAGCAAGCGCCGTGGCTTCGTATTCCCCTGCAGTGAGATCTACGGCGGTCAGCGCGCCGCCTGGGACTACGGGCCGCTGGGTGTCGAGCTCAAGGAGAACCTCAAGCGCCAGTGGTGGCGCTACATGGTGACGTCCCGCGAGGACGTGGTCGGCATCGACTCGTCCGTGATCCTGGCCCCCGAGGTCTGGGTGGCCTCCGGTCACGTCGCCACCTTCACGGACCCGCTGACCGAGTGCACCGCCTGTCACAAGCGGTTCCGCGCGGACCACCTGGAGGAGGCGTACGAGGAGAAGAAGGGGCACGCCCCGGAGAACGGCCTCGCCGACCTCAACTGCCCCAACTGCGGCAACAAGGGCCAGTTCACCGAGCCCAAGCAGTTCTCGGGCCTGCTCTCCACCCACCTCGGCCCCACCCAGGACTCCGGCTCCGTCGCCTACCTGCGCCCGGAGACCGCCCAGGGCATCTTCACCAACTTCGCCCAGGTGCAGACCACCTCGCGCCGCAAGCCGCCGTTCGGCATCGCCCAGATGGGCAAGTCGTTCCGCAACGAGATCACGCCGGGCAACTTCATCTTCCGCACCCGCGAGTTCGAGCAGATGGAGATGGAGTTCTTCGTCAAGCCGGGCGAGGACGAGCAGTGGCAGGAGTACTGGATGGAGCAGCGCTGGAACTGGTACACCGGTCTCGGCCTGCGTGAAGAGAACATGCGCTGGTACGAGCACCCCAAGGAGAAGCTCTCCCACTACTCCAAGCGCACCGCCGACATCGAGTACCGCTTCCAGTTCGGCGGCAGCGAGTGGGGCGAGCTGGAGGGTGTCGCCAACCGCACCGACTACGACCTCGGCGCCCACGCCAAGGCCTCCGGCCAGGACCTCTCCTACTTCGACCAGGAGGCCCAGGAGCGCTGGACGCCGTACGTCATCGAGCCCGCGGCCGGCGTCGGCCGGGCGATGCTCGCCTTCCTGCTCGACGCCTACGTCGAGGACGAGGCGCCCAACGCCAAGGGCAAGATGGAGAAGCGCACGGTGCTGCGCCTGGACCACCGGCTGGCCCCGGTGAAGGTCGCGGTGCTGCCGCTGTCCCGCAACCCCGAGCTGTCCCCGAAGGCCAAGGGCCTGGCCCAGACGCTGCGTCAGAACTGGAACATCGAGTTCGACGACGCCGGCGCCATCGGCCGCCGCTACCGCCGTCAGGACGAGATCGGCACGCCTTACTGCGTGACCGTCGACTTCGACACCCTGGACGACAACGCGGTCACCGTCCGCGAGCGTGACTCGATGAAGCAGGAGCGGGTGTCGCTCGACCAGATCGAGGGGTACCTGGCGCAGCGGCTCGTGGGCTGCTGACGGTCCGTCGCCTACGCCGTACCGGGGGCTGCGCCCCCGGACCCGCGTCCTTCGCCCGCCCTCCAGCCGACTCGGTCGGCCGGAGGGCGGGCGTCTGCGTGGGGCGGCCGGGCCGGCGGTGCGGCGCGGCCCGGGGGGCGGGCTGCCGGCCGGTGGCGGTCAGCGGCCCTGGAGGGCCTTCACGTTGTCGCCGAAGGTCCAGTTCTTCGAGCCGTCCCAGTTGAGCGACCAGGTCATCAGGCCCTTGAGGGAGCCGCCGAAGTGGCTCCAGGCCTGGGAGACCAGGGACGGGGACATGTAGCCGCCGCCCGCGCCGGGCTGGGCCGGCAGGCCGGGGACCTGCTTGTCGTAGGGCACCTTGATCGTGGTGCCCTGGACCACCAGGCCCTTGTTCAGGCAGTCGGTCTGGGCGGTGAAGCCCTGCACGGTGCCGGCCGAGTACGAGTCGCCGGAGCAGCCGTACATGCTGCCGTTGTAGTACTGCATGTTGAGCCACCACAGGCGACCGTTGTCGGCGTACTTCTTGATGATCGGCAGGTAGGCGCCCCAGATCGAGCCGTAGACGATGCTGCCGCCGGTGACGTAGGCGGTCTCCGGGGCCATCGTGAGGCCGAAGTTCGACGGCATCTGGGCGAGGATCCCGTCGATGACGCGGATCAGGTTCGCCTGGGAGGTGGAGAGCCGGCCGATGCTGCCGCTGCCGGTCAGGCCGGTCTCGATGTCGATGTCGATGCCGTCGAAGTTGTACTTCTTCAGGATCGGCACGACGGTCGCCACGAACCGGTCCGCCACCGTCTGCGAACTCAGGTCGATGCCGGCCGTCGCGCCGCCGATGGAGAGCAGGATCGTCTGCCCGGACGCCTTGGCCGCGCACATCTCGGCGGGCGTGGGCACCTTCACGCCGGTGTCCATGCCGTCCTCCCACAGCGCCGTCCCGTCGGAGCGGATGACCGGGAAGGCCGCGTTCAGCACGTTGTAGCCGTGCGCGGCGATGCGGGAGTCGGTGATCGGGGTCCAGCCGAAGGGCGGGTGGACGCCGTTGGCGGAGCCGTCCCAGTTCTCCCAGTAGCCCTGGAGGACCTTGCCGGCGGGCCGCGACTTCACGGCGCAGGTGTCGGCCGCGGCCGCGGCGGGCGCGGCGCCGGCGGGGACGGCCGAGGCGGCGGGCGCGAGGGCCAGCGCGAGCGGGGCGAGACAGGCGCTCGCCAGGGTGGCGGCGAGCAGACGGAGTCTGCGGCGGATCATGCGGAGCCTCCCGGTGGGGGTGCGGTGAGGGATCGGGGCAGTGATGTCGCAGACATGACATTCCTATGGTCCAGACCTTTCGTCAAGAGGTCTGGACCAGCTGGCGCGGGCACCGTCGATAACACATGACAGATGACAGATATTGAAAACTGTCAGCTGTCATGCCAGGATGGGTACACGTCCTCCCGAGACACCCCGAAGGAGCTCTCATGGACACCCGTCACCTCGGCACCACCGGCCCCCAGGTCTCCGCCCTCGGCCTCGGCTGCATGGGCATGTCCGGGATGTACGGCGACGCCGACCGCGCCGAGTCGATCGCCACCATCCACGCCGCCCTGGAGGCCGGCGTCACACTGCTGGACACCGGCGACTTCTACGGCATGGGCCACAACGAACTGCTGATCGGCGAGGCCCTGCGCGCCGCCCCGGCCGCGTCCCGCGAGAACGCGCTGCTCAGCGTGAAGTTCGGCGCGCTGCGCGACCCGGACGGCGGCTGGTCCGGCTTCGACGGCCGCCCCGCCGCCGTGAAGAACTTCGCCGCCTACTCCCTCCAGCGCCTGGGCGTCGACCACATCGACGTCTACCGCCTCTCCCGCCTCGACCCGGACGTGCCGATCGAGGAGACCGTCGGCGCCATCGCCGAACTGGTCGAGAAGGGCTGGGTCCGGCACATCGGGCTCAGCGAGGTCGGCGCCGGGACCATCCGCCGGGCCGCCGCCACCGCCCCGATCACCGACCTCCAGATCGAGTACGCGCTGATCTCCCGCGGCCCCGAGAAGGAGATCCTGCCCACCCTGCGCGAACTGGGCATCGCCGTCACCGCGTACGGCGTGCTCTCGCGTGGCCTGATCTCGGGCCACCTCTCCCGGGAACAGCAGTTCGCCGCGAGCGACTTCCGCGCCTTCTCGCCCCGTTTCCAGGGCGACAACCTGCGGCACAACCTCTCCCTCGTCGACTCCCTGAGGAAGATCGCCGACCAGAAGGGCGCCACCGTCGCGCAGATCGCCATCGCCTGGGTGCTCTCGCGCGGCGAGGACATCGTCCCGCTGATCGGCGCCCGCACCCGCGAACGGCTGGACGAGGCGCTCGGCGCGCTGGAGGTGACCCTCACCGAGGCCGACCTCGCCGCGATCGAGGCAGCCGTCCCGGCCGGCGCCGCGGCGGGCGAGCGCTACGCGCCGGCCCAGATGGCCATGCTCGACAGCGAGCGCTGACCACCGTCCGGCAACGGCGGACACCGCTGCGGGTACGGTCTATGCCATGTCACCCAGCACCGAGACCCTGACCGCCGAGCGCATCCTCGAGGCGACCGAGGAAGTGCTGCGCCGCCACGGACCGGCGAAGGCCACCGTGGTGGACGTGGCTCGCGCGCTCGGGGTCAGCCACGGCAGCGTCTACCGGCACTTCCGCACCAAGGCGGCGCTGCGGGAGGCCGTGACGAAACGGTGGCTGGACCGGACGTCGGACGCCCTGGCCGGCATCGCCGCCGCCGACCGCGACGCCGGGGAGCGGCTGCGCGACTGGTTCCGGGCCCTGTTCGAGGCCAAGCGGCACAAGGCGGGCGACGACCCCGAGATGTTCGCCACGTACTCGGTCCTCGCCGGCGAGAGCGGCGAGGTGGTCGGCGAGCACATCGACGACCTGACCGGCCAGCTGACCGGGATCGTCGAGGCCGGTGTCGCCGCGGGCGCCTTCACGGCCGCCGACCCGGCGGCCGCGGCGCGGGCCCTCTTCCACGCCACCGGCCGCTTCCACGACCCCTGCTACGCACGGGAGTGGACGCGGCCGGGCGTCGAGGACGAGTTCACCGCCGTCCTGGACCTGCTGCTGCGGGGCCTGCGGGCGTAGGGCGTGTTTCGGACGTGGCGTCGTCCGCGCGGAGAGCCGGACGGGACTTCCCGAACACGCCCTGGCCCCCTCGCGGTTACGCCCCCTTACGCCGTCGCCCGCCAGAAGGCGCGCATCAGCGGGAGCGGGGCCGGGCTCGTCATGGACACCTGGGTGAGCAGGATCGTCACCTTGCCGGTGGCGGGGACGATGTGCGCGGTGGTGCCGGTGCCGCCGACCCAGCCGTAGCGGCCGGGGACGTTCCACGGGTCGACGGGGGCGACGTCGACGCTGCCGCCGTAGCCCCAGCCCTGGCCCTCCAGGAAGAGCGGGACGCGCTCGCGCTGGGCGGCGGTCAGATGGTCGGTGGTCATCCGGCGCACCGAGCCGGGGCCGAGCAGACGGCGGCCGCCCGCCGTGCCGCCGCCGAGCAGCATCCTGGCGAAGGCCAGCAGGTCGTCCGCCGTGGAGACCAGACCCCCGCCGCCCGAGGGGAACACCGGCGTGCGGGTCCAGTCGCCGTCCGGCCCGTCCACCAGCTCCAGGCCGTTCGCCCCGGCCGGGCGGTAGAGGCTGGTGAAACGGTCCCGCTCGCCCGCCGGGACCTCGAACGCCGTGTCCCGCATGCCCAGCGGCGCGAAGATCCGCTCGGCGAGGAACTCGGGGAGCGGACGCCCCGAGGCGCGGGCGACCAGGATGCCCTGGAGGGCGGAGGAGGTGCCGTACAGCCAGGCCTCGCCCGGCTGGTGCAGCAGCGGGATCCGGGACAGCCGGTCCAGCCAGACGTCCGGCTCCGGCCAGTCCTGCAGGGCCAGGCCGTGGTCCTGCACCTCGGACAGGGCCCGGACGGCCGGGAGGGAGAAGTCGTCGGCGAGGCCCCAGCCGGCGCGCGAGCTGAGCAGGTCCTCGACGGTGATCGGACGGGCGAGGGACACCACGTCGTCCACCGGGCCCGCCGGGTCCCGTACGACCACCGGCTCCGCCAGCTCCGGCAGCCACTTCGCCACCGGGTCGGCGAGCGCGACCACCCCGTCCTCCACCAGCAGCAGCACGGCCGCCGCCGTGATCGGCTTGGTGAGCGAGGCGATCCGGAAGATCGTCTCCCGGCTCATGGGGGCGGTCCCGGCGGTGTCCACCGAGCCCACCGCCACCACTTCCACGTCGTCGCCGCGGGCCACCAGGCCCACCGCTCCCGGCGCCGTCCCCTCGTCCACCTGCCGCCGCAGCATGTCGTGCAGTGCGCTCATCGCCCCGGCCCCGCCTTCTCTTCGGTCGCTGTCCGTCGCCCGTACGACTCCCGCCACCGCGGAAAGTCACCGCAGCGGGCGGGCTCTTCACACGGAGGCCGATCGTGCCCGTCCGCGCGCGGGGCGGGCTCTTCGGACGTCAGCCGATCGTGCGGGGCAGCCGGAGAGCCAGCAGGCCGGTCAGCACCACGCCCGCCAGCTGGGCCAGGAGCGTGATCGCCAGGGCGTCGCCCATGCCGGTGACGGGGACCAGGGACAGGAACAGGGTGCCCAAGGTGGCCACGCCGAGGGCCAGCGCCGACTGCTGGGTGGTCACCATGACCCCGCTGCCCACCCCGGCCCGCGCGGCCGGCACCTCGGACAGGACGATCCGGAAGATGATGGGCAGCTGGAGCGCCTGTCCCGCACCGGCCACGGCCGTGCCGGGCAGCAGTGCCAGGAAGCCGACGTGCGGCCAGGACTCCTTCACGACCAGCGCCATCAGACCCACTCCGACGAACTGCGCCACCGCGCCCGCCGCCACCACCCGGGTGCCGAACCGGGCGACCAGCCGGGGCCCGGCCAGCGAGACGAGGAAGAAGACGACGGCCATCGGCGCGAGCGCCAGCCCCGCCGGGACCGGGCCGAGGCCCGCGCCCTGCTGGAGCGCCACCGCGATGACGAACATGAAGCCGCTGAAGCCGATCGAGAACGGCACGATCAGGGTCAGGCCGCGGCGCAGCGACACCAGACGGAACAGGCTCGGCGGCACCAGGGGCGTCCGGCCGCGCCGGTCCGCGCGCCGCTCCACGGCGTAGAAGGCGGCCGCCACCAGCGGGAACGCGGCCAGCGACAGCCACGTCCACAGCGGCCAGCCGGCCGCGCGGCCCTCGGTGAGCGGGGCGAGCAGCGTGAGCAGGGAGAGCGCCAGCAGCACCGTGCCGGGGCCGTCGACCGGCTCCGGGCGCTCCGAGCGGGTCTCCGGGACGGCGCGGACCGCCAGCACCAGGCCGGCGACGACGACGGGCACGTTCACCAGGAACACCGAGCGCCAGCCCGTGCCCCACAGGTCCGCGGCGACCAGCACGCCGCCGAGGATCTGGCCGGCCACCATGGAAAGGCCCGCCGTCGCGCCGTACAGGCCCATCGCCTTCGCCCGGCGGGGGCCGGACGTGGTGGCCTGGATGGTGGCGAGCACCTGCGGCAGCATCGCGGCGGCCGACGCGCCCTGCGCCACCCGGGCCGCGACCAGCGTCCACGCGCCGGGCGCGAGCCCGCAGGCCAGCGAGGTCAGGCCGAAGGCCGCCATGCCGCCCAGGAACATCCGGCGCCGGCCGAACAGGTCGCCGAGCCGGCCGCCGAGGACGAGCAGGACGGCGTACGCCACGCCGTAGCCGGCGACGACGAGTTCGAGGACCGCCTCGCCCGTGTGCAGGTCCCTGCCGATGGTGGGCAGGGCGACGTTGACGATGAAGAAGTCGATGAGGGGCAGCGCCGCGCCCAGCAGCACCGTGAACAGTCCGGGGCCGCCGAGCGCGGCGGGTGCGGCCGGGCGCCGCACGGCGCGGGAGGAGAGCGTTTGCGTGGTCACGGGTCCGAGCCTGCGCCCGCACCGAGACGGGTACCAGAGTGTCCTTATCCTGGTAGCGGAAGTACCTGGAAACAGGAACCGCCCGGCGGCAAGCTGGAGTCATGACCATCATGGCCCAGGAGACGCCCGCCCGGAACACGCCGCCCTCCGGAGCTCGGCCCGCGCACGACGCCCGGCCCGCGCACGACGCCCGGCCCGCGCGGGACGGGCAGGCCGCGGCGTCGGCGATCCGGCGGCACGAACTCGCCGCCTTCCTCCGCCACCGCCGCGAGCACATCGCCCCCGAACGGGTCGGCCTGCCCCGCGGCCCGCGCCGCCGCACGCCCGGGCTGCGCCGCGAGGAGGTCGCCCACCTCTCCGCGGTCGGCGTCACCTGGTACACCTGGCTCGAACAGGGCCGGGACATCCAGGTCTCCGTGCAGGTCCTGGACGCCCTGGCCCGCACCCTGCTGCTCGACCCCGGCGAGCGCGCCTTCCTCTTCCAGCTGGCCGGCGCGGCGGACCCGGCGCCGACCACGGTCTGCCCGTCGGTCACCCCCGCGCTGCGCGCGATCCTGGAGCAGATGGAGCCCTTCCCGGCCTGCCTGCAGAACAGCCGGTACGACATCCTCGCCCACAACCGCACCTACGGCCTGCTCTTCTGCGACCTGGAGACGGTGCCGCCCGAGGACCGCAACTGCATGATCCTGTCGTACACCCATGAGGAGTGGCGCTCCTCGATCGTGCACCTGGAGGACGCCACCCGGCACATGGCCGCCCGCTTCCGCGCGGCGATGGCCGGCCACCTCGGCGAACCGGCCTGGAAGACGCTGCTGAAGCGGCTGCGCGACACCTCCCCGGACTTCCGCGAGGCCTGGGACCGGCACGAGGTGGTCGGCCCGGTGAGCAAGCGCAAGGAGTTCCGCAACTCCCTCGTCGGCCGCGTCACCGTCGACCACACCGACCTGTGGCTCAGCCCGGAGGTGGGCCCGCGCATGGTGACGTACGCACCGGTGGACGAGGAGTCGCGCGAGCGGCTGGAGAAGCTGCACGCCATCGCGCTGGAGCGGCGCCGGTAGCCGGCGCCACCCCGACCGGCGGGGGCGGCGTGAGGCGTACGGATCAGCCGCCCTGGCCGGCGCTGCCCACCGGGCCGACCTTCACCTGGGAACCGCCGCCCTCCGTGACGGGCAGCGAGGCGCCGCCCGGCCAGGCGAGCGAGACCGTCTTCGTCTCGTTGGGCGGAGTCACCAGCAGCCCGGTGATACGGACGCCGGAGCCGCCCGACTTGTTGATCGGGTAGGAGATGCCGAAGTAGGTCGTCTGCCCGGTCTTGAGGACGTCCGGCCCGGTGTTCGTGCCGACGCGCTTCGCGGACACCGACCCCGCGTTGGTCTTCAGGTCGACGCCCGCCCACCCGGAGATCGTGCAGGACCGGCTGCCGCGGTTGGTGAGCTGCACGGTGACGGTGCCCTCGGGCTCACCGCTGATGCTGGTGTCCTTCGCCGTGATCGTCAGATCGTCGGTGCCGCACCTGCCGGACTTGCCGCTCTGACCGGAGCCCGACCCGGAGCCGGTGGCGCCCTGCCCCGAGGAGCCCTTGCCGGAGGAGGCGCTTCCGCCGCGCCCGCTCCCGCCGGTGCCGCCGGAGGCCGTCCCGGCGGAGTCCGGCGCGCCGCTCCCCTGGCCGGAGCCGGCCGAGTCCGAAGCGCCGCCGGAGGAGGACGCGGCGGCCGCGGAGGACGGGCTGTTCTGTCCCGCGCTGTCGTCGTCGCTCTGGCACGCCGTGAGCGCGAGACTCGCGGCGACGGCCAGGGCGGCGAGGGTGACCTTGTGAACGCGCATCGCTTCTTCCTCAGCATCGGATTGCGGGGGCTCGTCCGCTCGGCACCGGCCGGTGCGAGCGGGCGTTTCGAGATCTAGGAGCCGCGCGGCCGGACCTGCCGTTCCCTCCGGGCGATGCCTAATACAGCCCTGTTACACGGTGACAAGGCCGGCCGGGGTCCGGAACGAACCGCGCGTCCGCGAGGACCGGACGCCGCCGCACTCCCCGGCCACGACCCGCGGCGAAGGAAAGGCGTCCCCGCTGCCGTGCGACCACGCGGGCGGTTCAGGCGCTCGCGGTGATCCCGGCCGCCTCGCGGACCTCGTTCTCCTGGAGGCGGTCGGCGGTGTGTTCGGCCGTGCGGCGGGCCCAGCGGCCCGAGGTGATCGCGCCGAGGACCAGGACCGCCGCGCCGCAGACCACCAGGACCCACCAGCCGGGGCGGGCGGCCGAGACGAACGTGTCCTTGTACGAGGACGAGCCGACGCCGGAGGCGAGCAGGGCGCCGACGACGGCGACGCCGAGGGTCTGGCCGAGCTGCCGGCTGGTCGAGGCGACGGCCGCGGCGACGCCCGCCTGGGCGCGCGGCATCCCGGAGACGGCCGTGTTGGTGATGGGGGCGTTGACGAAGCCGAAGCCGATGCCGAACAGGACGTACCCGACGACGAGCGTCAGGTTCGAGGTCTCGGCCTCGAAAGCGGCGAAAAGCACCGCGCTGGCCGTCATCGCCACCCCGGCCACCAGCAGCGGCAGCCGCGGCCCCCGGGTGCCCACCAGTCGCCCGGACAGCGGCGCGCACAGGAACGTGGGCAGCGCCATCGGCAGCATCCACAGGCCGGCGTGCAGGGCGTCGAGGCCGCGCACGTTCTGCAGGTACAGCGTGGACAGGAACAGGAAGCCGCCGAGCGCCGCGAACGCGCTCACCGCGATGACCGTCGCCCCGCTGAACGGCGCGGAGCGGAAGAAGCGCAGGTCGATCAGGGGTTCGGCGCGGCGCGGCTCGTAGGCCAGCAGCCCGAGCAGGGCCGCGAGGGCGACGACGGCGAACGGGACGACGGTGCCGAGGCTCGCCTCCGGGGCCTCGATGATCGCGTACGTCAGCGCCCCGAACAGGACGATGACCAGCACCTGGCCGACCGGGTCGGGGCGGCGGGCCTTCGGCGCGCGGGACTCGGGGACGAAGCGCAGGGTGAGCAGCAGCGCGGCCAGGCCCACCGGCAGGTTGACCCAGAAGATGGAGCGCCAGCCGACCGACTCCACCAGCAGGCCGCCGACCAGCGGGCCGGCGGCCATGGATATCCCGACCACCGCGCCCCACACGCCGATCGCGCGGGCCCGCTCGCGCGGGTCGGTGAAGGTGTTGGTGATGATCGACATGGCGACCGGGTTGAGCATCGAGCCGCCGACCGCCTGCACCATGCGGAAGACGATCAGCAGTTCGAGGTTGGGCGCGAGGGAGCACAGCAGCGAGCCGACGCTGAAGACGATCAGCCCCGTCATGAAGACCCTCTTGCGGCCGATCCGGTCGGCGGTAGAGCCGGCGAGCATCAGCAGTGAGGCGAGCACCAGCGTGTAGGCGTCGATGGTCCACTGGAGTCCGGACGTGCTCGCGTGCAGTTCGCGCTGCATCGAGGGGAGGGCGACGTTCAGGACGGTGTTGTCGATGCTCACGATCAGCAGGCTCATGCAGCAGATCGCGAGCACCAGCATCCGTCGGCGGTGGCTGAGCTCGGGCATGTGTTCCATGCTACGCGACTTCGATAGTGCGGTTAACTAATTACCGATACAGGCTTCTCGGCGGTGCGCGCGGCGGGGGGCCGGCCGGGCTCCTCGGCGATGCGCGGCAAGGGTCCAGGGCGGTACGCGACGAGGCTCCCCGGCGGTGCGCGACAATGGGGGAATGCCCACCACGCCCGAGTCCCCGCTGCGCATCGGCCCGCACACCGTTCTGCCGCCCGTCGTCCTGGCCCCCATGGCCGGGATCACCAACGCCCCCTTCCGCACCCTGTGCCGGGAGTTCAGCGGCGGCAAGGGCCTGTTCGTCAGCGAGATGATCACCACCCGGGCCCTGGTCGAGCGCAACGAGAAGACGATGCAGCTGATCAGGTTCGACGCGAGCGAGCAGCCGCGCTCGATCCAGCTGTACGGCGTCGACCCGGCGACCGTCGGCAAGGCCGTCCGCATGATCGCGGAGGAGGACCTCGCCGACCACATCGACCTGAACTTCGGCTGCCCGGTGCCCAAGGTGACCCGCAAGGGCGGCGGCTCCGCCCTGCCCTACAAGCGCAACCTGCTGCGCGCCATCGTGCGCGAGGCGGTCAGCGGGGCCGGTGACCTGCCGGTCACCATGAAGATGCGCAAGGGCATCGACGACGACCACCTCACCTACCTCGACGCCGGCCGCATCGCCGTCGAGGAGGGCGTGAGCGCCATCGCGCTGCACGGCCGCACCACCGCCCAGCACTACGGCGGCATCGCCGACTGGGACGCCATCGCCCGCCTCAAGGAGCACGTCCCGGAGATCCCCGTGCTCGGCAACGGCGACATCTGGTCGGCGGAGGACGCCCTGAGGATGGTGCGCGAGACCGGCTGCGACGGCGTCGTCGTGGGCCGCGGCTGCCTCGGCCGCCCGTGGCTCTTCGCCGATCTGGTGGCCGCCTTCGAGGGCCGCGGGGACGACTTCGTGCGGCCGACGCTGCGCGAGGTCGCCGACGTCATGGTGCGCCACGCCACCCTGCTCGGCGAGTGGATCGGCGACGAGTCGCGCGGCGTCATCGACTTCCGCAAGCACGTCGCCTGGTACCTGAAGGGCTTCGCGGTCGGCTCCGAGATGCGCAAGCGGCTCGCGATCACCGCCTCGCTGGCCGAGCTGCGCGCGGGCCTGGACGAGCTGGACCTCGACCAGCCCTGGCCCGTCGGCGCGGACGGCCCGCGCGGCCGTACGTCCGGCAACAACCGGGTGGTGCTGCCGGACGGCTGGCTGAAGGACCCCTACGACTGCGCGGGCGTCACCGAGGACGCGGAGCTGGACACCTCGGGCGGCTGAGCGGGCCGTCGGGGCTTCGGTCTCACCCCTTCGAGGGGTGGGGCGTGGAGCCGTACGCGGTCAGGAAGCGGTCGCGGAAGGAGCTCATCCTCCACACCGGGGCGTCGTGGGCGGGCCGCAGTCCGTCCGTCCACCCCCAGCTCGCGATCTTGTCGAGGACCTTCGGGTCCCTGGCGACGATCGACACCGGCACGTCCCGGCTGGCGTGGTCGCCGCTGACCCGGGCGATGGGCTGGTGGTCGCCGAGGAAGACGAGCACGGTGTCGTCGGTGCCGTAGCGCTGGAGCCACTGGGTCAGCGCGGTCACCGAGTACTGGACCGACTTGCCGTACTCCTCGCGGGAGCGGGTGGGGTCGGTGATGATCTCCTGCGGGCGGGTGCCCGCCGCCTCGATGCCCGCGAAGACCGAGCCGTCGCCGAGCCGGTCCCAGCCGACCGTCTTCGGGATCGGCGCCCAGGGCTGGTGGCTGGAGGTCAGGATGACGAACGACGTCAGCGGCTTGTCGTGCTTCTTGCCGTGCGCCAGGCGCTGGAAGGCCTCCAGGGCGTACTGGTCGGGCATGGTGGACCAGCTGAACTTCGGACCCCGGTAGCCCATCTGGAACGCGTTGTAGACCTTGTCCAGGCCGTACCACTTCGCCTCGGGCCAGCCCTTCTGCACGCCCGGCATGACCCCCACCGTGTCCCAGGCGCCGGTCTTCCGGAACGCCTCGGTCAGGGTGAGGTGGTCGCCCGCGGTCACCGTGCGGTAGCGGTTCTGGTTGTCGACCCACAGGCCCGACATGAAGGTGGAGTGCCCGAGCCAGCTGCCGCCGCCGTACGTCGCCGAGGTCAGCCAGCCGCTCTTGGCGTGGAAACCCGCCTTCGCCAGCGCCCCGGTGCTCGCGTCCAGGGTCCGGTCGACGCCGGGCGCCATGATCGGGTCCTCGATCGCGCTGCGGCCGTAGCTCTCGATGAAGGTGAAGATCATGTCCTTGCCGCGCAGGTCGGGCACGAGCTGACTGCCCGGCGTGGCGCCGAACGCGTCCGCCTTCGCCGTCCTCGCGAACGCCCGCTCGTCCCGGATCGTCGACCGCAGCGCCTGCTCGTGGTACCTGAGCATGGTGACGGTGTGCTCGGAGGCCACGGGCACGCCGTCGAGCTGGAGGTTCAGGGTCGAGCAGGTCATCCACAGCGCGCAGACGAGCAGCAGGCCGCGGGTGGCGCGGGAGCGGTCGCGGCCGAGGAAGTTCCCCACCCGGACCGTCGCTAGGGCGACCACGGCGAGCAGCGCCAGCACGAGCAGGACGACGCCGACGGCGGCCAGCGCGGCCACGGCGCCGCCCAGGGTGTCGGCGAGGTACGACTGCGCGTCGTCGAGCAGCTGCCAGTCCAGGACCACGTCGAAACTGCGGCCGAGGTACTGGTTGAACTCGATGTCCGTCAGGTTCAGCACGGTCAGCACGCCGAGCGCCAGCCCCCCGAGCGCCGCCACGGCCGTCCTCGGCCGGCGCGGCAGCGCGATGAGCACGGCGGCCCCGAGCAGCGCTTCCACCGGGATCCGCAGGAACGCCGCCGTGTGGAACTGGTCCCGCTTGTTCGGCAGCAGCAGCGCGACGAGGACGAGGATCAGGGCCAGGGCGGTGAGCCCGAGCGAGACGACCCGACCGGCGAGGGGGTACGCCGCCCACAACCGCCGCTTGGCCTTGCGAAGGGCCCGGGGGCGGAGGGCGCGGAGGAGTCCCAGGGGGGTGCGGGAGGTGCGGGGAGAGCGGGGGGCGCCGGGGGTGGAGGTGGCGTCGGCGGGGTTCTCGGCCTCGGCGGCCGGTTCGCCTTCGGCGGGGGTCTCGGTGTCGGTGGTCGCCTCGGTGTCGGGGGGAGCCCCGGTGTCGGCGGGGGTCTCGCTCTCGGGGGGAGCCTCGCCGTTCGGCGTGGACTCGTCGGCGGGCTTCGCCTCAGGGGCCGGTCGTGCCGCCTCCTCGGTCGGTTCCGGTGCTCCGCCGCCGGCCGGGCCGGTCCCGGCGGTCGCCGTGGCCTGAGCGGTGGCCGAGGGCTGGCGTGGGCTGGTCTGCTGAGGCACCCAGGAGGTCCTTCCGTGCGCGGCGTCGCGAGACGGCGGGTCACCTGGGGAGGGAGGGGCCCGCCGCAGTCCCGTACGGCCCCCCGGCGCGCGCCGTTCACGGCGCTCGGCAAACACCGGGCAAACCCCGCACGGGCGGCCGCCCCGGCCGCGTCGGCGGGACCATCGAAAGCACGTCCGCATGGTGAAATCCGAGGCCCTGTGGCAGCGTGATTCTCGCCACCCTTGATAAGGGATCCGCTCAGATGAGCGGATCATGCGCGACTGCACCTCATCAAGAGATGGCACTCAGTGCCACACCTTGATCGTTCATCGATCGAACTCACTCGTGGTGAGACGCGCTCAGATGAGCGATAGAGTAGGTCCGAAGGCCCGGATCCGTTCAAGAAGTGAAAACATCCGGCCCTGGCGGCTTGCCAACCTTTGACTTTCGATCCGGTGGCGGACCGCTGGTTACGGGCGCACGACGCACGAGTGGACGTACCCACAAGCCTTTGATCTGGGTATGTTCCTCGCCGTCAGGGCAGCCACCGCGTCCTCGAGGAGTCGAGACCCGTGTCGGAAAACAAAGATCCCCAGGTAGCCGAACGCGGCAACAGCGTTGAGGGCGTGAAGTTCGTCTACGACTTCACCGAGGGCAACAAGGACCTCAAGGACCTCCTCGGCGGCAAGGGCGCGAACCTCGCCGAGATGACCAACCTGGGCCTCCCCGTCCCGCCGGGCTTCACCATCACCACCGAGGCCTGCAAGGTCTACCTCGACAGCGGCGAGGAGCCGGTGGCCCTGCGTGACGAGGTGAGTGCGCACCTCGACGCGCTGGAGCAGAAGATGGGCAAGAAGCTCGGCCAGGCCGACGACCCGCTGCTCGTCTCGGTCCGCTCGGGCGCGAAGTTCTCCATGCCCGGCATGATGGACACCGTTCTGAACATCGGCCTGTCCGACAAGTCGGTCCAGGGTCTGGCCAAGCAGGCCGGCGACGACCGCTTCGCCTGGGACTCCTACCGCCGCCTCATCCAGATGTTCGGCAAGACCGTTCTCGGCGTCGACGGCGAGCTGTTCGAGGACGCCCTCGACAAGGCCAAGGAGGCCAAGAAGGTCACGGTCGACACCGAGCTGGAGGCCGCCGACCTCAAGAAGCTGGTCACCACCTTCAAGAAGATCGTCAAGAAGGAGGCCGGCCGGGACTTCCCGCAGGACCCGCGCGAGCAGATGGACCTCGCCATCAAGGCGGTCTTCGACTCGTGGAACGGCGACCGCGCCAAGCTCTACCGCCGCCAGGAGCGCATCCCGCACGACCTCGGCACCGCCGTCAACGTCTGCTCGATGGTCTTCGGCAACCTCGGCCCCGACTCCGGCACCGGCGTCGCCTTCACCCGCGACCCCGCCTCCGGCCACCAGGGCGTCTACGGCGACTACCTGCAGAACGCGCAGGGCGAGGACGTGGTCGCGGGCATCCGCAACACCGTCGCGCTGGCGGAGCTGGAGCAGATCGACAAGAAGTCGTACGACCAGCTGATGCAGATCATGGAGACCCTGGAGAACCACTACAGGGATCTCTGCGACATCGAGTTCACCATCGAGCGCGGCCAGCTGTGGATGCTCCAGACGCGGGTGGGCAAGCGCACCGCCGGCGCCGCCTTCCGCATCGCCACCCAGCTCGTCGACCAGGGCCTGATCGACGAGGCCGAGGCCCTCCAGCGGGTCACCGGCGCCCAGCTCGCCCAGCTGATGTTCCCCCGCTTCGACGACGGCGCGAAGGTCGAGCAGGTCGGCCGGGGCATCGCCGCCTCGCCGGGCGCGGCGGTCGGCAAGGCGGTCTTCGACTCGTACACCGCGGTGAAGTGGTCCCGCTCGGGCGAGAAGGTCATCCTGGTGCGCCGGGAGACCAACCCCGACGACCTGGACGGGATGATCGCCGCCGAGGGCATCCTGACCTCCCGCGGCGGCAAGACCTCCCACGCGGCCGTGGTCGCCCGCGGCATGGGCAAGACCTGTGTCTGCGGCGCGGAGGACCTGGAGGTCGACACCAAGCGCCGCCGGATGGTCGTGCCGGGCGGGCACGTCGTCGAGGAGGGCGACGTCATCTCCATCGACGGCTCCTCGGGCAAGGTCTACCTGGGCGAGGTCCCCGTCGTCCCGTCGCCGGTCGTGGAGTACTTCGAGGGCCGGATGCACGCCGGCGCCGACGACGCCGACGAGCTGGTCGAGGCCGTGCACCGGATCATGGCCTTCGCCGACCGCAAGCGCCGGCTGCGGGTGCGCGCCAACGCCGACAACGCCGAGGACGCGCTGCGCGCGCGCCGGTTCGGCGCCCAGGGCATCGGCCTGTGCCGCACCGAGCACATGTTCCTCGGCGACCGCCGCGAGCTGGTCGAGCGCCTGATCCTGGCGGACACGCAGGCCGAGCGCGAGGAGTCGCTCAAGCAGCTGCTGCCGCTCCAGAAGAAGGACTTCGTGGAGCTGTTCGAGGCGATGGACGGCCTGCCGGTCACCGTCCGCCTGCTGGACCCGCCGCTGCACGAGTTCCTGCCCGACATCACCGAGCTGTCGGTCCGCGTGGCCCTGGCCGAGTCCCGCCAGGAGCCGCACGAGAACGAGCTGCGCCTGCTCCAGGCCGTGCACCGGCTGCACGAGCAGAACCCGATGCTGGGCCTGCGCGGCGTCCGCCTCGGTCTGGTCATCCCCGGCCTGTTCACCATGCAGGTCCGCGCCATCGCCGAGGCCGCGGCCGAGCGCAGGAACGCCAAGGGCGACCCGCGCGCGGAGATCATGATCCCGCTGGTCGGCACGGTGCAGGAGCTGGAGATCGTCCGCGAGGAGGCCGACAAGGTCATCGCGGAGGTCGAGGCGGCCACCGGCACCAGGCTCAAGCTGGCGATCGGCACGATGATCGAGCTGCCGCGCGCCGCGCTGACGGCCGGGCAGATCGCGGAGGCCGCGGAGTTCTTCTCCTTCGGCACCAACGACCTGACGCAGACGGTGTGGGGCTTCAGCCGCGACGACGTGGAGGCCAGCTTCTTCACGGCGTACCTGGAGAAGGGCATCTTCGGCGTCAGCCCGTTCGAGACGATCGACAGGGACGGCGTCGGCTCCCTGGTGAAGTCCGCCGCCAAGGCCGGCCGGGCCACCCGTCCCGACCTCAAGCTCGGCGTCTGCGGCGAGCACGGCGGCGACCCGGAGTCCGTCCACTTCTTCCACGAGGTGGGCCTGGACTACGTCTCGTGCTCCCCGTTCCGCATCCCCGTGGCCCGCCTGGAGGCCGGCCGCGCGGCCTCGCGGTCGGAGGGCAGCGACCACCGCTGATCCTCCGCGGAGCCCCGGAGTCCTCGTCGTGGTCCCCGACCCTCACTACCGATTGCGATGAGGACTCCGGTCCACGAGAAGGGGCGGCATCCTGTGCGGGGATGCCGCCCCTTTCGTGTGGGCGCCCGCGCCGTCGGCACGAGCGCCCCTTCCGGGCGTGCGGAGGCCGGTCGTGCCCGTGCGCGCCGGCGTCAGTCGGTGTCGGTGTGTTCGCGTACGACCGTTCCCTTGGCCGCGTCGATGTCGTACGTCGTCTTGGTCCAGTTGTCGGTGGGGACGACGTCGACGGACCAGACCAGCGTGTTGTCGTTCTCGTCGAGGCTGACGGCGGTCACCTTGCCCTTGGTCTTCTCGGTGGCCGTCTTCACGGCCTGCGCCGGGGTCTGGGTGGCCTTGCTCAGCCGGTCGGCGATCTTGCGGCGGTCGTCGGCGTCCTGGTCCGGTTGGGCCTGGCTGCGGAAGACCTTGCCGGTGGCCGCGTCGACCTCGACCCAGTGGACCGTGCCGTCGGCGGCGGCGACCTGCGCCCGCCACTCCGGGGCGCCCGGGGAGGGGGCCGGGTTCGGGGTGGCGGCGGTGGCGGTGCCCGTCGGTGACGACTTGGCTTTGCCGGAGGCGCCCTTCAACTCGATGGCGACGAGCTTGCCGCCGGAGACCTCCTTGACGGCGGTGCCGGCGGCCTGGTCCCAGGTGACCTTCGTCTTCGAGAGCAGGTCCCGGCGCTGCGTCTGGTCCTGGGTCAGCGACTTGGTGGGGGAGGGTGAGGCGGTCGAGGTGGGGCTGGCCGCTGCCGCCTCGGCCACGCTCGACCCGGTCGAGGTGCTCGAACAGCCAGTCATCAGGAGAGCGGAACCGCCCAGGGCGCAGATCGCGGCGATCGAACACAGGGGCGGAACACGTCGCGCAGTGGTCATAGCACTGTGGGTAACCGCAGGCGCGCGACGTGACACGGACTCGCCGGACAAATCACCACAATGGCCGCCGCGGGCCGGGGCCGCCATGGCGGTGTGGTCCGCGGCGGCCCCCTGTCACCGCGCCCGCACCTCGTACGCCGTCACCCGTACCGTCTCGTCGTCCAGGCACTGTCCCGAGGCGAGGTCGAAGCGCTGCTTGAACAGGGGGGAGGCGACGAAGGGGCGGCCCGCGGCGGTGCCGGTCAGGCCGCGGGAGAGGACTGCCGCGCCGGTGAACGGATCGCGGTTGTCGATGGCGTACAGACGGCCGGAGCGGTCGCGGAAGAGGGCCGCCTGCCGGCCGTCCGGCAGCAGGGCGGCGACCCCGCGGCCGGGCAGCAGCGCGCTCAGGCCGCAGAGCGTGAACCAGTCGCCGGCGATCCGTAGTTGGACCTCGGGGCCGGTCGTGCGGGACGGGAGGGAGGTGGTCTCGGGGGCCAGGGTCATCGCGGGGTGCTTCCTTCCAGTACGTCGGCGGCGGCGCCGCTCCCCGCCGCGCCGGTGGAGGCGAGGGCGCGGGGCGGCATGCCGATGGACAGCAGCGGCAGGTCGGGCTTGATCTGGTCGCGCTCGGGGACGAAGGCGACGTCCGGGTCGGGGGTGTCGGGGGCGTTGACGAAGGAGACGAACCGGGCCAGCTTCTCCGGGTCGTTCACCGTCTGCGCCCACTCGTCGCGGTAGTGGGACACATGCGCGGCCATCAGGGACTCCAGCTCGTCGCAGATGCCGAGCGCGTCGTGGACCACCACGTCCCGTACGTGGCCGAGGCCGCCGGGGATCCGCTCCAGCCACACGCTGGTGCGCTCCAGCCGGTCGGCGGTGCGGATGTAGAACATCAGGAACCGGTCGATCAGCCGCACCAGTTCGGCATCCGACAGGTCCTGGGCCAGCAGGTCCGCGTGGCGCGGGGTGGCGCCGCCGTTGCCGCCGACGTAGAGGTTCCAGCCGTTCGCGGTGGCGATCACGCCGAAGTCCTTGGACTGGGCCTCCGCGCACTCGCGGGCGCACCCGGAGACCGCCGACTTCAGCTTGTGCGGCGAGCGCAGCCCCCGGTAGCGCAGCTCCAGGTCGATCGCCATCCGCACCGAGTCCTGGACGCCGTAGCGGCACCAGGTGCGCCCCACGCAGGACTTCACGGTGCGCAGCGACTTGCCGTACGCGTGCCCCGACTCGAACCCGGCGTCCACCAGCCGCGCCCAGATGGACGGCAGCTGTTCTACGCGGGCGCCGAACATGTCGATCCGCTGACCGCCGGTGATCTTCGTGTAGAGGCCGAAGTCCCGGGCGATCTCACCGATCACGATCAGCTTCTCGGGTGCGATCTCGCCGCCGGGGATGCGCGGCACCACCGAATAGGAGCCGTTCCTCTGGAGGTTGGCCAGGAAGTGGTCGTTGGTGTCCTGCAGCGCGGCCTGCTCGCCGGCCAGGACGTAGCCGTCGGCGCCGATCGCCGGGGCGAGCGAGGCGATGACCGAGGCGACGGCCGGCTTGCAGGTCTCGCAGCCGTCGCCGCCCCGGGCGTCCTCGCGGCCGAAGCGGTCCAGCAGTTCCCGGTACGAGGCGATGCGCAGGGCGAGGACGATCTCGTACAGCTCCTCGCGGGTCTGCTCGAAGCAGCCGCACAGCCCCTTGTCCACCTCGACGCCGCTCGCCGTCAGTTCGGCGTCCACGAGCTGGGTGAGGACCTTCACGCAACTGCCGCAGCCGGTACCGGCCCTGGTGCACTTCCTCACCTCGGGGACGGTGGTGCACCCGAGTTCGGCGACCGCGCCGCGGACCGCGCCCTTGGTGACGTTGTGGCAGGAGCAGATCACCGCCTCGTCGGGCAGGGCGGCGGGGCCCAGCACGGCCGGGGCGCCGGCGCCGGCGGGCAGCACCAGCGCCTCGGGGGCGACCGGCGGCACCGACCCGGTGAGCGCGCGCAGCGTGCCGTACGCCTCCGCGTCGCCGACCAGGACGCCACCGCGCAGGGTGCCGTCCCGGCCGATGACCAGCTTCTTGTACAGGCCCGCGCGGGAGTCGGAGTAGACCACGTCCAGGCAGTCCCCGGCGGCGCCGTGCGCGTCGCCGAAGGAGGCCACGTCCACGCCGAGCAGCTTCAGCTTGGTGGACAGGTCGGCGCCGGTGAACGTCAGCGGGGAGGCCTCGTCGTCGGCGATGGCGGCCGCCGCCGTCTCCGCCTGCTCGTAGCCCGGCGCCACCAGGCCGTACACCCGGCCGTCCACCGCCTGCGCGCACTCGCCGATCGCGAAGACGCGCGGGTCGGTCACCGTACGGCACCGCTCGTCCACGGTGATCCCGCCGCGCTCGCCGACCGCGAGTCCGCACTCCCGGGCGAGCTGGTCGCGCGGGCGCACCCCGGCGGAGAACACCACCATGTCGGTGGCGAGTTCGGAGCCGTCGGACAGTCTCATGCCGGTCACCGCGCCGTCCGCGCCGACCGTGATCTCCTGGGTGCCCGTGCCGGTGTGCACGGTCAGCCCCATCTCCTCGATGGTGCGCAGCAGCGCCGCGCCGCCGCCGTCGTCGACCTGTACCGGCATCAGGCGCGGCGCGAACTCCACGACGTGCGTGGCCAGTCCGAGCCCCTTGAGGGCGCCGGCCGCCTCCAGCCCGAGCAGCCCGCCGCCGACCACCGCGCCGGTGCGCGCCCGGGCCCCGGCGTACTCCTCGATGGCGAGCAGGTCCTCGATCGTGCGGTAGACGAAGCATCCCTCGGCGTCCTTGCCGGGCACCGGCGGCACGAACGGGTACGAGCCGGTGGCCAGGACCAGGACGTCGTAGTCGACGGTGAGGCCCGAGCGGGCGGTGACCGTACGGGCCTCCCGGTCGACGCCCACCGCCGGGTCGCCGACGCGCAGCTCGATGCCGTGCCCGTCGATGAACTCCTGGTCCGTCAGCGACAGTTCCTCGGGTGTGCTGCCCGAGAAGTACGAGGTGAGCCGTACACGGTCGTAGGCGGGGCGCGGCTCCTCGCACAGCACGACGACGCGGTGCGTGGCGGTCAGGCCGCGCTCGGCCAGCACCTCGAGGAAGCGCTGGCCGACCATGCCGTGGCCGACGAGCACGATCGTGGGGCGGGGCCGGGCACGCAGAGCCGTCGTGGACATCAGGAGCCTCCGTCATCGGTGAGCGGGTGGAGCAGGGAGTGCCGCCGACGGGAGCGCGCCGGTTCCCTCCCGGACGCGGGCCCGGACGCGGCGGCGAGCGGCGTCCGGTCGGGTCCGGGGTCATGTCCACGAGCGTGCGGCGCGGACGTTACCCGGCGGCATCCCGTCTGTTTCCCCGGCGGAACGCTGCCCTCAGTGCCGCACCCGGGCGGCTGTGAGGGGCCTGCGGCGGTGGGGGAGGGATGTGAGGGGCACGGCGGGGCGGCGGGGGAGGGGTGTGAGGCGGACGGCGGCGGGGCCGTGCGGGGCGACCGCGAGCACAGGCGGCGCCTGGCCGCCGGCGGGGCGCGTACCTCAGAAGTCCCTCAGCTCCATGGACCGCACACGCAGGTGATCCATAAGCTCGCGATCATGCCCGACATATCGCTGACCGTCGTCGCCCTGCTGTGCCTCGCCGCGCTCGCGGCCGGCTGGATCGACGCCGTGGTCGGCGGGGGCGGGCTCCTGCTGCTGCCGGTGCTGCTGCTCGGGCTGCCCGGCTCCACCCCGGCCGCGTCCGCGCTCGGCACCAACAAGGCGGTGGCCATCGTCGGCACCACCGGCGCGGCGGTGACGTACGCTCGACGGGCCCCGGTGGACGTCCGCACCGCCGTGCGCATCGGCCTCGCCGCGCTCGCCGGGTCCTGCGCCGGGGCCTTCTTCGCGGCCGGGATGAGCACCGACGTGCTCAAGCCGGTGATCATGGTGGTGCTGCTGGCGGTCGGGGCGTTCGTGATCCTCCGGCCCGCGTTCGGCACCGCCCCCGCACCCGGCCCGGCCTCCCGCCGCCGGATCCTCGCGGCGATCGGCCTGGCGGGCCTCGGCATCGGCTTCTACGACGGCTTCATCGGTCCCGGCACCGGGACCTTCCTCGTCCTGGCGCTGACCGCCGTCCTCCACCTGGACCTGGTGTCCGCCTCCGCCACCGCGAAGATCGTCAACTGCTGCACCAACGCGGGCGCGCTGGCCACCTTCGCCTGGCAGGGCGTGATCCTGTGGCAACTGGCCGCCGTCATGGCCGTGTTCAACCTGGCCGGCGGGATGCTGGGCGCGCACACCGCGCTGAAGAAGGGCAGCGGCTTCGTCCGCGTCGTCCTGCTGACGGTGGTGTTCGCGCTGGTGGCGAACCTGGCCTACCAGCAGTGGGTGGCGTAGGGGCAGGCCGCGCGAGCGCGCCGCGGGGCGCGCGCCCCGGAGAGCGGTCCTCAGCGGCTCCCGGTCAGATGGGCGAAGACCACCACGTTGCCCTGGTAGCCGGTCGCCCTGGAGTAGCCGCCGCCGCAGGTGATCACCCGCAGCTCGGGGCGCTTCGCGGCGCCGTAGACCTTCTGGTCGGGGAAGTCCTTCGCCTCGTACACCTCGACCGAGTCCACGGTGAACACCGCGACCGAGCCGTCGCGGCGGTCCACCTCGATGACGCTGCCCTTCTTCAGGGCGCCCAGGTCGTAGAAGACGGCCGGGCCGCGCGTGTTGTCGACGTGGCCGGCGACGATCGCGGTGCCCCGCTCGCCGGGGGCGGTGCCGGACTCGTACCAGCCGGCGAGGTTCTTGTCGTCGGCGGGCGGGGCGTCCAGGCTGCCCGAGGCGGTCAGGCCGAGGCCGGTCAGGGGGGCGTCCACCCGGATGGAGGGGATGCGGATGCGGGTGGGCGGGGACGGCGGCAGCGCGGGGGCGGTGAGCCGCTCCTCGCCGGGGTCGGGGGAGCCCTCGGCCGCGGCGGGCTGCGGAGGGGCGTTCGTGGTGGCGGCGCCGTGCAGGAGCCAGGCGCCCGAGCAGAGGGCGAGCACGGTGACGGAGGCTATGGCGGTGTTGCCGATCCTGCGCATGCGAACCCCTCTTCCGGACAGGACCTTACGGTGCCCTGCCCCCTCCGGGCGACGAGGGGCGTCGCGCCCGGAGGGGGTGGGACGTGCGGTACCGGCGGACGGACAGCGGAGGGTGTCCGTCAGATCCCGTCGCCTCTCGCCCGGCGATGCAGGAGCCAGGTACCGCCCGCGCCGGCGACGGCGAGCGCCGCCACACCGGCCGCGGTCTGCACGGGGTCGTGGCCGAGCGCGCCGCCGACCCCCGTCTTCACACTTCCCCGGGGCTGCACCTGCTCCGGCCCCTGCTGGACGGTCAGCGCGACGACCAGGTCGCCGCGGACCTCCCGGCCGCCCTCGGCGCACTCCGCGACGATCTCGTAGGTCCCCGGCTGCGCGCTCTCCGGCACCCGGAACCCGCCGGTCGCGTCGCCGCCGCGCGCGCCGGGCGCCAGCGGGAAGGAGCCCGCGCCGACGGCGCTCGCGTCGCCCGCCGCGGCGGCGGTCCCGCCGCACGCCGTGGTGTTCACGGTGACCCGCCCGCCCGGTTCCACCGAGGACGGCAGCACCTCCAGGCCGTTCGCGGCCGCACCGGAGGAGCGCACGGTGACGAGAGCGGCGTCCGCGCCGTAGGCGGGCGCGGCGAGCCCGCTCACGGCGGCGACGGCGAGCGCGGCCCCGGCCACGGCCCCTGCCGCGGGGCGGACGGTACGTCGCATCGGTGCTCCCTAGAGCTCAGCGGTCGGGACACGACCCGCGGCACCTGCATGTGCCGCCGTCGCCGCGCCCTGCCCTTTCGAGGTAAGTGGCACACGGGCCCGCCCGCTTCCTGAGGGAGCGTCAGAAATACGGTGAACGGGTGCCGGAACGCCGGGCGCGAAGCGCGAGTGGGCCAGCGTTTCAGCAGGTCAGCGGCGCGCGACTGACGAAGCGTCGGAAATTGCCCGAAGGGCGCAGGGCGCGGGTGTGAACGGGTGACCGGAGCGCGCGGGGTCCGGGCGGCCCCTCGGCGCTTGACCTCGACAAAACTTGAGGTACCAGGCTGTGCCCCATGAACGACACCACGAGCGACACACGTCCCGTAACCCGCACCGCATCCCCGACCGACCCCTTGAGGGTCGCCCTCGTCGTCGGCAGCAACCGCCACGGCCGCTTCGGCCCCGTGGTCGCCGACTGGCTCCTCGCCCGCATCCTTGACCGCGACGGCCTCGTCGCACAGGTCGTGGACGTGGCGGACACCGCCACCCTGCCGACCACGCTGGAGCGCGGCCCCGAGGCGGCGGAGGCGCTCGCGGACATCACGCCGAAGCTCGCGTCGGCGGACGCCTTCGTCGTCCTCACCCCCGAGTACAACCACTCCTACCCGGCCGGCCTGAAGAACCTCATCGACTGGCACTTCGCCGAGTGGCAGGCCAAGCCCGTCGCCCTCGTCTCCTACGGCGGCCTGGCCGGCGGTCTGCGCGCCGCCGAGCACCTGCGTCAGGTCTTCGCCGAACTCCACGCGGTCACGGTCCGCGACACGGTCTCCTTCCACAACGCGGGCGCGTCCTTCGACGACGAGGGCCGCCTGAAGGACCCGTCCGGCCCGGACGCGGCGGCCAAGCCGATGCTGGACCAGCTGACATGGTGGGGCGAGGCCCTGCGTGAGGCCAGGAGGCGGCGTCCGTACGGCGGTTAGGGCCCGTCCGGCGGACCGAGGCCGAAGGGGACCGCCTCTGGAGAGGGAGCCCGTCCCTGATGAGGAGTGTCCTGAAGGTCTCCCATGTCGTGGGGGAGACCTACAGGGAGGGGCCGGTGGACCGCTGGGAGTCGCGTACGGCCACGCCGGCGGTGATGTCGGTGGCTACTTCGACGCACTCGCGTTCGGGGTCGCCGTAGCCGGCCTTTCGACGACATCACCGTCTACGCCGGTCCGAGGAACGGAGCGAGCCGACCGCCGGCTCCGCCCGCAGCCTTCACCGCGGCCCCGCCAGCGCCCGCTCCACCCCGTGCTCCTTCGGGCCGAGGAAGGTGGGGTCCGGGTGGAACACCACGTCCAGCACCGCCTTGCCGGCCGCGAACACCTCGCGGGTGCCGCCGTAGTACCAGGTGGCGTCGTGCACGGCGTCCACGCCGACGCCGTAGGAGTCGATGCCGGCCGCCTCGCACAGGGCCACCGCCCGCCGGATGTGGAAGCCCTGGCTGATCAGGACCGCCCGGTCCACGCCGAAGACCTTCTTCGCGCGCACGCAGGAGTCCCAGGTGTCGAAACCGGCGTAGTCGGTGACGACGCGGTCGCCGGGGACGCCGTGCTCCGTCAGGTACGCGCGCATGGCGTCCGGCTCGTCGTAGTCCTCGCGGCTGTTGTCGCCGGTCACCAGGACCACCTCGATCCGGCCCGCGCGGTACAGCTTCACCGCCGCGTCCAGGCGGTGCGCCAGGTACGGCGTCGGCGTGCCGCCCTTCCACAGACCCGCGCCGAAGACGACGGCGACGTCGGTGCGCGGCGCGTCGGCGGTGGTGCGCAGACGGTCCCCGGTGACGGCGTACAGCCAGGTCGCCGGCAACAGCGCCAGCACGCACACCGCCATCACGGCCTGCACCAGCCGCCGCTGCCCGGCACGGGTGCGCGGCAGCCGCGGTCGTAGGCGTGTCAGGCGGCCTGTCGGTCGGCGCATGGGTCGGTCCCCTCCTCGAACGGCCCGGACGGGGCCTCGACCAGGGAGGACGCGGCGCGCGGCCGCCCGGTTCGCGCCCCACACGCCATTCTCGCTCCTCACCGCGCGCCCCCTCGCCGCCCACGCCCCGCACGCCCCCGGCTCGCGGCCCGTGCGCAGCGCCCCCACCCCGCGGTCGCCCGCCCCCCGTGTCCCGGCACCCTCACACCGCCCTTCCCCACGCCGTGAAGCCCCCGCAAAGACCCGTCACCGCCGCGCAACGGCGGGGCAACCCGGGGCGGCGAGCATGGCCGCATGACGCCGCTCACCCGCACCCCCCACGACCCGCCCGCCCTCGTCCTCGTGGCGCACGGCAGCCGGGACCCCCGCGCGCGGGTCACCGTCGAGGCCCTCATGGCGCGCGTACGGCGGCTGCGTCCCGCGCTGCCCGTCCACCTCGGGCACATCGAACTGAACGAGCCCCTGCTCCCCGACACCCTGGCCCGGCTCGGGACCGCCGACGCCGTGCTCGTGCCGCTGCTGCTCGCCCCCGGGCACCACGTCAAGCGGGACCTCCCCGAGGCGGCCGCCGCCGCACCGGCACGCGCGCGCGTGGCCGCCCCGCTCGGCCCGCACCCGCTGCTCGCCGAGACCCTGTGCGCCCGGCTGACCGAGGCGGGCTGGCGCACACCGCCGGACGAGGCGGCGCGCCGCGCGAGCGCCGTGGTGCTCGCCGCGGCCGGCTCCCGCGACCCCGACTCGGCCGCCGGCACCCGGCGCACCGCCCGGCTCCTGGCCGAACGCCTCGGCGTGCCGGTCGTCCCCGCCTACGCCTCCGCCGCCGCGCCCACCGTCGCGGACGCCGTGCGCGCCCTCGCCGCCCGCGGCCGCCACCGGGTCGCCGTCGCCTCGTGCTTCACCGCTCCCGGCCGTTTCGCCGCCCAGTGCGCCGAGGCCGCGCCCGGGATCGCCGCCGCCCCGCTCGGGGACCACCCGGCGCTGGCCCGCCTGGTCCTGCACCGCTACGAGCAGGCGCTGACGGCCCCGCGCCGGGCCGGATCCCGGCGCCCGCACGCCGCCCGCCGGGCCCTGGCCCCGGCGGCCTGACCCGCCGAGGCCCCGCGCCCCTGTCCTTCCTCTTCCGGCCTTCCCCCGCCCAGCCCCGTCCCGCCCAGCTCCACACCGCCCGTCTCCGTCCCGTCGGCCCCGCCCCCGCGAAGCCGCCCGCCCCCGGCGGAAATCATCGTCGGCGCACCGATTGTCGGTGCCTGCCCTTAGTGTCGAGGCATGGAAGGGACCGCCCCCGGGGCAGCCGAGGCAGCAGGGACGTACGAGAACCAGGCGCCGCCCGCCGGTTACGAGACGTCGGCCGTCGAGCGGTGGGCCGCCGAGCCGGACAAGCGGCCGGGGCGTACGGCGTTCCAGCGCGACCGCGCGCGCGTGCTGCACTCCGCCGCCCTCAGACGCCTGGCCGGCAAGACGCAGGTGGTCACGCCGGGCACCCGCAGCCAGGCCTGGGACCCGAGCCCGCGCACCCGGCTCACCCACTCCCTCGAATGCGCCCAGGTCGGCCGCGAGCTGGGCGCCGCCCTGGGCTGCGACCCCGATCTGGTGGAGGCGGCCTGCCTCTCCCACGACCTCGGCCACCCGCCCTTCGGGCACAACGGCGAACAGGCGCTGAACGAGTTCGCGGCGGACTGCGGCGGCTTCGAGGGCAACGCCCAGTCGCTGCGCCTGCTCACCCGCATCGAGCCCAAGCGGTTCGTGCCCGACCCCGTGTCGGGCGACCCCGGCGCCCTGGTCAGCGTCGGCCTCAACCTCACCCGCGCCGCCCTGGACGCCGCCACCAAGTACCCCTGGCCGCGCGGCGCCCACCCCACCGACCCGGCCTCGCCGAAGTTCGGCGTGTACGAGGACGACCGGCCGGTCTTCGACTGGCTGCGCAAGGACGCGCCCGGCACGCGTACCTGCTTCGAGGCCCAGGTCATGGACTGGGCCGACGACGTGGCGTACTCGGTGCACGACGTGGAGGACGGCCTGCACGCCGGCCACATCGACCCGAACTGCCTGCACGCCGAACCCGAGCGGCAGGCCGTCTTCGAGGTCGCCGTCGGCCGCTACGTCCCGGCGGACACCGACCCCGCCGAGCTGGCCGAGGCCCTGGACCGCCTCCTGGCCCAGGAGTGGTGGCCGCACGGGTACGACGGCACGGCCGTCGCCCAGGCCCGCCTGAAGGACGCCACCAGCCAGCTCATCGGCCGCTTCTGCCTGGCCGCCGAGGGCGCCACCCGGCAGGCGTACGGCGGCGGCCGCCTCACCCGGTACGGCGCGCGGCTGGTCGTCCCCCGCAGCACGCGGACCGAGTGCGCCGTCCTCAAGGCCGTCGCCGACCGGTACGTCATGCAGCGCGCCGAGCAGGAGCGGCTGCGCGCCGACCAGCGGATCGTGGTCGCCGAGCTGGCGGAGGCGCTCACCGCGCGCGCCCCCGAGAGCCTCGAACCCCAGTTCAGGGCCCTGTTCGACCAGGCCGCCGACGACCGCGACCGCAAGCGCGTCGTCGTCGACCAGATCGCCTCCCTCACCGACGCCTCCGCCCGCTCGCTTCACGCCCGGCTGACGGGGCAGATGTGACGTGACAGCGCGCTCGCCGACACCCGTGATACCGGTGGGACCGGAGTGACCCCCGTGGTCACGCCGGGGCCCCGGCGTGACCCTCCGTGGCCTGTTCGGGCCACTCCCTCTTCCCGCACCACGCCGCGTGCGGGACGCTCGCAGGTGGCGGCACCCACAGTGTTCTCTGGGGACATCCCCAGACCCCTGGCAGGAGGCGACAAGTGGTCGACGCGGATCAGACATTCGTCATCGTCGGAGGAGGCCTGGCCGGCGCCAAGGCGGCCGAGACCCTCCGCGCGGAGGGTTTCACCGGCCGCGTCATCCTCATCTGCGACGAGCGCGACCACCCCTACGAACGGCCGCCGCTGTCCAAGGGCTACCTGCTCGGCAAGGAGGAGCGCGACACCGTCTTCGTGCACGAACCCGCGTGGTACGCGCGCAACGACATCGAGCTGCACCTCGGCCAGACCGTCGACGCCATCGACCGCGAGGCGAAGACCGTCCACTACGGCGACGACGGCACCCATGTGCGCTACGACAAGCTGCTGCTGGCCACCGGCGCCGAGCCGCGCCGCCTGGACATCCCCGGCACCGGTCTCGCCGGCGTCCACCACCTGCGCCGCCTCGCCCACGCCGAGCGACTCAAGGGCGTCCTCGCCCACCTCGGCCGGGACAACGGGCACCTGGTGATCGCCGGCGGCGGCTGGATCGGCCTGGAGGTCGCCGCGGCCGCCCGGGAGTACGGCGCGGAGGTCACCGTCGTCGAGCCGTCCGCCACCCCGCTGCACCACGTCCTCGGCCCCGAGCTGGGCCAGCTCTTCGCCGAGCTGCACAGCGCGCACGGCGTCCGCTTCCACTTCGGCGCCCGGCTGACCGAGATCGTCGGCCAGGACGGCGTGGTGCTGGCCGCCCGTACCGACGACGGCGAGGAGCACCCCTGCCACGACGTGCTCGCCGCGATCGGGGCCGCCCCGCGGGTGGCGTTGGCCGAGGCGGCGGGCCTGGAGCTGGCCGACCGGGCGCACGGCGGCGGCATCGCGGTGGACGAGCGGCTGCGCACCTCCGACCCCGACATCCATGCCGCCGGCGACGTGGCCGCCTTCCCGCACGGACTGTTCGGCACCCGGCTGCGGGTGGAGCACTGGGCCAACGCCCTCAACGGCGGCCCGGCCGCGGCCCGCGCCATGCTCGGCCGGGACGTCGTGTACGACCGCGTGCCGTACTTCTTCTCCGATCAGTACGACCTGGGCATGGAGTACAGCGGATGGGCGCCGCCGGGGTCGTACGACGAGGTGGTGATCCGGGGCGACGCCGGAAAGCGCGAGTTCATCGCGTTCTGGCTGAAGGAGGGCCGCGTGCTGGCCGGGATGAACGTCAACGTGTGGGACGTCACGGACCCGATCCAGCACCTGATCCGCACTAGGGCGCGGGTCGACACCGACGCCCTGGCCGACCCGCACGTACCGCTGGAGAGCCTGGCCCCGTAGCCGGCCGGCGGCGGCGCTCCCGAACCCCCGGGAGAGCGCTCCGGGAGCCCCCGACGGGAACCCGACGGGAACCCGTCGGGAACCGGACGGCTCAGGAGTGCCCGGCCGTCACCGTAGAATTCACTCGTGGCAGGACGGATCAACGACGAGGACGTGAAGGCGGTACGGGACGCGGTCCCGATCGACGCCGTCGTCTCCGAGTACCTCCAGCTGCGCAACGCGGGCGGCGGCAACCTCAAGGGGCTGTGCCCGTTCCACGACGAGAAGTCGCCGTCCTTCCAGGTCAGCCCGAGCAAGGGACTCTTCCACTGCTTCGGCTGCCAGGAGGGTGGCGACACCATCACGTTCGTGATGAAGATCGACCACCTCTCCTTCTCGGAGGCGGTCGAACGCCTGGCCGCCCAGGCCGGCATCACCCTGCGCTACGAGGAGGGCGGGTACAACCCCGCCCACCAGCGCGGCGAGCGGATCCGCCTGGTGGAGGCCCACAAGCTGGCCGCAGAGTGGTACGCCGAGCAGCTCGCCTCCTCCGCCGAGGCCGAGGCCGGCCGCGTCTTCCTCGCCGAGCGAGGCTTCGACCAGGGCGCCGCCCTCCACTTCGGCGTCGGCTACAGCCCCCAGGGCTGGGACCACCTCACCCGCTTCCTGCGCGGCAAGGGCTTCACCGACAAGGAGCTGATCCTCTCCGGCCTCGCCCAGGACGGCCGCCGCGGCCCCATCGACCGCTTCCGCGGCCGGCTGATGTGGCCGATCCGCGACATCGGCGGCGAGGTGGTCGGCTTCGGCGCCCGCAAGCTCTACGAGGCGGACAACGGCCCGAAGTACCTGAACACCCCCGAGACCCCGATCTACAAGAAGTCCCAGGTGTTGTACGGCATCGACCTGGCCAAGAAGGAGATCGCCAAGGCCTCCCGCGCGGTCGTGGTCGAGGGCTACACCGACGTCATGGCCTGCCACCTGGCCGGGGTCACCACCGCGATCGCCACCTGCGGCACGGCCTTCGGCGGCGAGCACATCAAGATCCTGCGCCGGCTGCTGATGGACAACGGCTCGGCCCGCGTGATCTTCACCTTCGACGGCGACGCGGCCGGCCAGAAGGCGGCCCTGCGGGCCTTCGAGGACGACCAGAAGTTCGCCGCCGAGACGTACATCGCCGTCGCCCCGGACGGCATGGACCCCTGCGACCTGCGGCTGGCCAAGGGCGACGACGCGGTCGCCGACCTCGTCGAGCCCCGCACCCCGCTGTTCGAGTTCGCGCTGCGCCAGATCGTCGCCCGCTATGACCTGAACACCCCGGCCGGCCGGGCCGCCGCCCTGGACGAGGCGGCCCCCGTCGTCGCCCGGATCAAGAACAGCGGCGCCCAGCACGAGGTCGCGGTCCAGCTCGCCGGGCTGCTCGGCATCCTCGACACCCAGTTCGTGGTCAAGCGCGTGGCGCAGCTGGCCCGCTGGGCGCGTGAGCGCGGCGGCCGGGGCCCCGCGCCGGACCAGCGGCAGCGCGGACCCCAGCAGGAGTACGCCGCCTCCGCCCGGCCCGCGGCGAGCGGCCCCGCGCTCAACCTCCGCAACCCCGTCTACGCCACCGAGCGCGAGCTGCTGAAGCTCGCCCTGCAACGCCCCGAGCTGGTCTCCCCGGCCTTCGACGCGTACGGCGTCGACGAGTTCACCGCGCCGCCGTACGCCGCCGTGCGCCAGGCCATCCTGGAGGCGGGCGGCGCCGAGTACGGCACGGGCGACCCGCAGGAGTACCTGGTGCGGGTCCGCGAGGCCGCCCCCGACGACACGGTGCGCGCGATGGTCACCGAGCTGGCGGTGGAGCAGATCATGCGCCGCGCGGTCGACGAGATGTACGCGGGCGAGGTCCTGGTGCGCGTCCGCCGCCGTGCCGTCGAACGCACCGTCCGCGACCTCAACAGCACCGTGGCCCGCCTCGGCGCCGGCGGCGACAGCGCCCGACTCGCCGCCGCGCAGAACGAGTTGTGGATCCTCCAGCAGTACGACCAGGCCCTGCGGGAGCGGGGCGCGGCGGCCCTGTGAGGGCGCGCGTCCGGCGGCGGTGACCAGCGCGTCACGGACCGGACGCAAAAAGTCACCGCACGCCCCTCGTGGCGGCGTTGTGTCGTACCCCACACTGGGTCCGGTGCCTGAGTCCTCGGAGCGCGGCCGATCCGACACCCACGGGCCCCTTCCCCCCGGCTGTGCTCATCGCGTACGGGACGGACAGCGGCGAGACGGCCGGCTCCGCCCCCCGAGTACCGCTGCCGCACAGCCGAGCAGCGATCATCCTGGAGGTCGCCCCCCGTGCAGACCCAGACCCTCACCCCCGCCGACAGCACCACCGGCCTCGGGATCGCCGCGGCCGTGCCCCCGCAGGACCGGGCCGCCGACCACCCGCGGACGCAGCCGTCCGCCGACCCGGAGGAGCCGCCGTCCGCCGGCTTCGGACCGGACGGGCCCGACGCCCCCGGGCCCGACGCTTCCGCGACCGAGGCACCCGAGACCGAGGCACCAGAGCCCGAGGCCTCCGAGTCCGACATCTCCGAGTCCGACATCTCCGAGCCCGTCGAGGCGCCCGTCGCGCCCGCCCGCGCCGAGACCGGTGGTCCGTCCGCCGACCTGTTCCGCCAGTACCTGCGCGAGATCGGCCGGATCCCGCTGCTCACCGCCGCCGAGGAGGTCGAACTCGCCCGGCGGGTGGAGGCCGGACTCTTCGCCGAGGAGAAGCTGAGCACCACCCCGGACCTCGACAGCCGGCTCGCCGGCGACCTGGACCGGCTCGTCGTCCTGGGCCGGGTGGCCAAGCGCCGGCTCATCGAGGCCAACCTGCGGCTCGTGGTGTCCGTGGCCAAGCGGTACGTCGGCCGCGGCCTGACCATGCTCGACCTCGTCCAGGAGGGCAACCTCGGGCTGATCCGGGCCGTGGAGAAGTTCGACTACGCCCGCGGCTACAAGTTCTCCACCTACGCCACCTGGTGGATCCGCCAGGCCATGTCCCGGGCGCTGGCCGACCAGGCCCGCACCATCCGCGTCCCCGTCCACGTGGTGGAACTCATCAACCGGGTGGTGCGGGTACAGCGGCGGATGCTCCAGGAACGCGGCTACGAGCCCACCGCCGCCGAGGTCGCCGCGCACCTGGAGCTGACGCCCGACCGGGTCGGCGAAGTGCTGCGGCTGGCCCAGGAACCCGTCTCCCTGCACGCACCGGTCGGCGAGGAGGACGACGTCGCCCTCGGCGACCTCATCGAGGACGGCGACGCCGCCTCGCCCGTGGAGTCGGCCGCGTTCCTGCTGCTGCGCGAGCACCTGGAGGCCGTGCTGTCGACGCTGGGGGAGCGGGAACGCAAGGTCGTCCAGCTGCGGTACGGGCTCATGGACGGACGGCCGCGCACCCTGGAGGAGATAGGCCGCATCTTCGGCGTCACCCGCGAGCGGATCCGGCAGATCGAGTCCAAGACCCTCGGCAAACTGCGCGACCACGCCTTCGCCGACCAGCTGCGCGGCTACCTGGACTGAGAGCACCGCACGTCGACACGGGAGGGGGGCCGCCCGGCCGGGCGGCCCCCCTCCCCTTCGACCGGTCTCCCCGACCGTCCGCGCTCAGTCGACCTCGGCGACCGCCTGCGCGAATTGCGCCTGGTACAGGCGCGCGTAGGCCCCGCCGGCCGCCAGCAGCTCGGCGTGGCCGCCCTGTTCGACGATCGAGCCGTTCTCCATCACCAGGATCGTGTCCGCGTCCCGGATCGTGGAGAGCCGGTGCGCGATGACGAACGAGGTGCGGCCGTGCTGGAGCTTGGCCATCGCCTTCTGGATCAGCACCTCGGTCCGGGTGTCGACCGAGCTCGTCGCCTCGTCCAGGACCAGGATCACCGGGTCGGACAGGAACGCCCGCGCTATCGTGATCAGCTGCTTCTCGCCGGCGCTGACCCCGGTGCCCTCGTCGTCGATCACGGTGTCGTAACCGTCGGGCAGCGTCCGGACGAACCGGTCCACGTGCGCGGCCCGCGCCGCCTCCTCGATCTCGCCGCGCGTGACCTCGCGCGCGGCGCCGTAGGCGATGTTCTCCGCGATGGTGCCGCCGAACAGCCAGGTGTCCTGGAGCACCATGCCGATGCCGGAGCGCAGTTCGTCCCGCGACATCCGCGCGATGTCCACGCCGTCCAGCGTGATCCGCCCGCCGGTGACGTCGTAGAACCGCATCAGCAGGTTGACCAGCGTGGTCTTGCCCGCGCCGGTCGGGCCGACGATCGCGACCGTGTGCCCCGGCTCGACGACGAGCGACAGATCCTCGATGAGCGGCTTGTCCTCCTCGTAGCGGAACGACACGTGCTCCAGGGCGACCTGCCCGCGCAGCTCCTCCGGCCGCACGCCCGGCACCGGGTCGGCCTCCTGCTCCTCCGCGTCCAGGAGTTCGAAGATCCGCTCGGCCGAGGCGACGCCCGACTGCACCAGGTTCGCCATCGAGGCGACCTGCGTCAGCGGCATGGAGAACTGCCGCGAGTACTGGATGAAGGCCTGCACGTCGCCGATGGACAGCGAGCCCGACGCGACCCTGAGACCGCCGACGACCGCCACCAGCACGTAGTTCAGGTTGGAGACGAACATCATCAGCGGCTGCATGATGCCGCTGTTGAACTGCGCCTTGAACCCGGCCTCGTACAGGGCGTCGTTCTGCTCGGCGAACTGCTGCGCCGACTCCTGCTGCCGTCCGAACACCTTCACCAGCGTGTGCCCGGTGTACATCTCCTCGATGTGCGCGTTGAGCTTGCCGGTGGTGCCCCACTGCTGCACGAAGTGCGGCTGGCTGCGCTTGCCCACCCGGGTGGCGACGACGAACGACAGCGGCACCGTCACCAGCGCGACCAGCGCGAGGATCCAGGAGACGTAGAACATCATCACCAGCACGCCGACGATGGTCAGCACCGAGTTGATGAGCTGGCCCATCGACTGCTGGAGCGTCTGGCCGATGTTGTCGATGTCGTTGGTGGCGCGGGAGAGCACCTCGCCGCGCTGGCGCTTGTCGAAGTAGGACAGCGGCAGTCGGGACAGCTTGGTCTGCACGTCCTCGCGCATCCGGAACATCGTCCGGTTCACCGACCGGTTCACCAGCCGGGTCGCCACCGCCATCAGCAGACCGGCGGCCATGAACGTGCACAGCGCGAACAGCAGCACCTCGCCGACCGCGCCGAAGTCGATGCCCTGGCCCGGCGTGAAGTCGGTGCTCTTCAGCATGTCGGCGATCGACCCCTGGCCGTGCGCCCGCATGTTCTCGAGCACCTGGTCCTTGGTGGCCCCGGCCGGCATCTGCCGGCCGATGATCCCGGCGAACACCAGGTCGGTGGCCTTGCCGAGGATCTTCGGGCCGATCACGCTCAGGGTGACGCTGACGACCACGCACAGCACCAGGGCGTAGATCGTGACCCGTTCCGGCTGGAACCGGGCGATGAGCCGCTTGCCCGACTCCTTGAAGTTCATCGAGCGGCTGTTCGGGCCGCCCCCGGCCATCATCCGACCCATGGGCCCGGCCATCAGGCGGCCTCCGCTTCCGTCAGCTGGGAGAGCACGATCTCCCGGTACGTCTCGTTGTCCGCCATCAGCTCGTGGTGGCGGCCGGAGCCGACGACCCGTCCGCCGTCCAGGACGACGATGCGGTCCGCGTCCCGGATGGTCGCCACGCGCTGGGCGACGATGACGACGGTCGCCTCCGAGGTCTCCTCGGCCAGCGCCGCGCGCAGGGCCGCGTCGGTGGCGTAGTCGAGCGCGGAGAAGGAGTCGTCGAAGAGGTAGATCTCCGGGCGCTGCACCAGCGTGCGGGCGATGGCCAGGCGCTGGCGCTGGCCACCGGAGACATTGGTGCCGCCCTGCGCGATCGGCGCGTTCAGGCCGCCCTCCAGCTTGCTGACGAAGTCCTTGGCCTGCGCCACCTCCAGCGCGTGCCACAGCTCCTCGTCGGTGGCGTCCGGATTGCCGTAGCGAAGGTTGGTGGCGACCGTCCCGGCGAACAGGTACGGCTTCTGCGGCACCATGCCGACCGTCCGGGCCAGCAGCTTCGGCTCCACGGTGCACACGTCCACGCCGTCGACGAGGACCTCGCCGTCGGTCGCGTCGAACAGGCGCGGCACCAGGCCGAGCAGCGTCGACTTCCCGCTGCCGGTGGAGCCGATCACGGCGGTCACCTCGCCGGGGCGGGCCACCAGGTCGACGCCCTTCAGCACCGCTTCCTCGGCCCCCGGATAGCGGAAACCGGCCTGACGCAGCTCCAGATGGCCGTGGCTGCGCAGCTCGACCACGGGCGCGAGCGGCGCCACGACGCTCGACTCCGTCTCCAGGACCTCCTGGATGCGCTCGGCGCACACCTCGGCGCGCGGCACCATCATGAACATGAACGTGGCCATCATCACGGACATCACGATCTGCATCAGATAGGCCAGGAACGCGGTCAGGTCGCCGATCTGCATGCCGCCGCTGTCGATGCGGTGGGCGCCGAACCACACGACCGCGATGGACGACAGGTTCACCACCGTCATCACGATCGGGAACATCAGCGCCAGCAGTCGGCCGGTGGCCAGCTGCATCTCGGTCAGGTCGCCGTTGGCCTTGCGGAAGCGGTCGTTCTCGTACTCGTCACGGACGAAGGCGCGGATGACGCGGTTGCCGCTGATCTGCTCGCGCAGCACCCGGTTCACCGTGTCCAGGCGCGTCTGCATCGACCGGAACAGCGGACGCAGCCGGCGCACGATCAGCGTCACGCAGATCGCGAGCACCGGCACCACGGCGACCAGCACCCCGGACAGCGGCACGTCCAGGCCGAGGGCCAGCACGACACCGCCCACGCACATAATGGGCGCCGACACCATCAGCGTGAACGTCATCAGCGCCAGCATCTGCACCTGCTGGACGTCGTTGGTCGTACGGGTGATGAGCGAGGGCGCGCCGAAGTGGCCGACCTCGCGCGCCGAGAACGACTGCACCCGGTCGAAGACGGCGCCCCGGAGGTCCCGGCCGAGGGCCGAGGCGGTCCTGGCGCCGTAGTACACGGCGCCGATGTTGCACACCACCTGCGCCAGCGAGATGGCGATCATCACGGCGCCGAACGTCAGGATGTAGCCGGTGTCGCCCTTCACCACGCCCTTGTCGATGATGTGGGCGTTCAGCGTCGGCAGGTAGAGGGTGGCGCAGGTCTGCAGGAACTGCAGCAGCACCAGCAGGGATATGGGTTTTTTGTAGGGCCTGAGGTAGGTCCGCAGGAGTCTTAGGAGCACGCTGGTCTCTCGGAGTCGGCGGTGGGGGCGTCGGGGTGTCCGTTCCCTTGGCCCCTATCGTCGGACACTCCACCCGCGTTACCTCAACTGATTAACCCAATAGCGGACCACCGGACGGCATGCTTTCGGCCGCTGGTACCGCGCCCGGCGGCGCGGCGCGCCTCCCGTACGGTCCTCGGCGCGCCCCCCGCCCGGCCCTCAGGGGCGGAACGCCCCGGGATGGGTCTGTTCGCGCACCGCCACGTACTGCTGGCGCACCGCCTGGCCCACCGCCAGTTCCTCGCCGGGCTCCAGGACCTGGGCGACCGCCCCCTGCCAGGCCGGCGGGGTGCGCGGGTCCAGGGCGCCCTGCGACACGCCGAGCGCCCACGCGGCCTGCCGGGCGGCGCCGATCGCGGCGTAGTCCGCCGGCTGCGGCACCACCACCTGCGCGCCGAACAGCGCGGGCGCCGCGGCCTGCACGGCGGGCAGCTCGGCGGCCGGACCGAGCAGGAAGACCCGCCGCACCTCCACGCCCCGGCCGCGCAGCACGTCGAGCGCGTCCGCGAGCCCGCACAGCATCCCCTCGAACGCGGCCCGCGCCAGGTGCTCCGGCTTCATCGACTCCCGCCGCAGACCCGCGAGCGTGCCGGCGGTGTGCGGCAGCGCGGGGGTCCGCTCGCCCTCCAGGTAGGGCAGGAGCACCAGCCCGTGCGCGCCCGGCGTCGACTTCATCGCCAGCTCGGACAGCGACTCCAGGTCCGGCAGGCCCAGCAGTTCGGCGGTGCCCCGCAGCGCCCGCACGGCGTTCAGGGTGGTGACGACCGGCAGGTGCATTCCGGTGGCGTCGGCGAGCGAGGTGATCATCCCGGCCCGGTCGACCAGCGCCTCGGGGTGGACGGCCATCACCGAACCGGAGGCGCCGAGCGAGACCACCACGTCGCCGAGACCGAGGCCCAGCCCGAAGGCGGCGGCCATGGTCTCGCCGGTGCCCGCCGAGATCAGCAGCCCCTCCGGGGTCGTGCCGGCCGCCTCGGCGGGCCCGATCACCTCGGGGAGCATCGCCTGGTGGCCCAGCGCCAGCTCCACCAGATCGGGCCGGTACGCGCCGGTGGCCGCCGACCAGTAGCCGGTGCCGGAGGCGCCGCCCCGGTCGGTGGTCCGCCGGGCCGGGCGGCCCAGCAGCTGCCACACCAGCCAGTCGTGGGCCTGGAGCAGCACGGCGACACGCCGGGCCGCGTCGGGCTCGTTCTTCGCGAGCCAGCGCAGCTTCGTCACCGGCTGCGCGGCCTGTGGCACGCACCCGACCGCCTGCGCCCACGCCTCCCGGCCGCCGAGCGCGTCGACGAGGTCGGCCGCGGCGACCTGGGCCCGCCGGTCGCCGCCCACCAGCGCGGGCCGCACCGTCGCGCCCTGGCCGTCCAGCGGGACCAGCGCGTTCTGCTGGGCGGAGACCCCGATGGCCTGCACGCCCTCCAGCAGTCCGCCGCCCGCGGCCTCCCCGAGCGAGAGCAGCCAGGCCTGCGGATCCACGTCGGCAGGGCGGCCGCCCCCCTCGGGGCTCTCCACCGGATGCGGCGCGTAGCCCTGCCTGAGCACGGCTCCCGTGTCCGTGTCGCAGACCACGATGCGAGTGAAATCAGGTGAACTGTCCAACCCGGCGACTATCCCCATGGCGAAAATTCTGCCGCACCGCCGCCCCTGCTCGGGTCACGGATCGCCACAGGAACCCTTCCTCGCCCCAGCCGCCCGGGCCGACGCGCCCGAAACAGGCCGCGCGCCCGGCGCGGACCCGGTGCGCTCCGGGCCGTGATCCGGATCGCTCCGTGCCGCTCCGGGCGCGCGGCCCAGGGGCTGTCAGGTGTTGCTGGTGCCCCAGTCGTCCGGGCCGCTGCCGTTGCCGTGGCCGCGCAGCGAGCGCACCCGCTGGGCCACGGACTCGGGTACGCGGTCACCGACCTTGTCGCTGACCACGTGGTACGCCTTGTCCGCGAACTGGCGGCCCTGGTGCGCCGCCGTCTCGGCGGTGTTGCGCACCGCCGGGTTCTGCGCGACCTGTCGCGCGGAGTTCCTGAGCTGCTCGTAGCGCTCACGTCCCGCCTTCGTGCCCAGCACGTAACCCACGGCGAGCCCTGCGATGAACACGAGCCGGTACCGCATGGTTGGCCACCCTTCGTCTGCCTCGAGTCGGAGCCGGGAGGAACCGATTGGCAAAGCACCCCCCTGCTTGCGCTAATGTATGTGTCGCAGCGAGCGCGCGCCCCCTGGCGAATACCCAGGCAGACGCGTTCGATGCGACGAGGCATTCCTCCGTAGCTCAATTGGCAGAGCAGCCGGCTGTTAACCGGCAGGTTACTGGTTCGAGTCCAGTCGGGGGAGCTCGGTCCTCCGTAGCTCAATTGGCAGAGCAGCCGGCTGTTAACCGGCAGGTTACTGGTTCGAGTCCAGTCGGGGGAGCAGGTGAACGAGGACCCTCCGGGGTCCTTTTTCATGTCCGGTTTCGTGACCTGGGGAACCGCGCGGCCCACGGCGGAGTCCTCAAGGTCGTGAAGGGCCGCGGCAAGCCGACCATGACGAAGCAGGAGATCGTATGAGCGGCTATGCTGCGGCAGACGGCGCGCACACATGTACGCGACGCGCCGAACGGGGCGGTAGCTCAGCCGGTTAGAGCAGCGGACTCATAATCCGTCGGCCGTGGGTTCGAGTCCCACCCGCCCCACCCCGCAGTGCAGGCGCAGAATCGATCTGACCTGTGAGTACGCGGCGGCGGTGGTCGCCACGCCGAGACGGCGGCCACCGCTCACCCGGTTGGACCGACCGCCCCCCACCCCCCCCGTGAGCCGTACGGCTCAGGACCGGCGTCCGTCGTCGGCGGCGTCGGAGGTCTCCGGCAGGTCGTCGCGATCGCCCTCCGCCTGGGAGGGGGTCGGGTAGGGGGTGTCCGGCGGTTCGGCGGTGCGCCGGGTCTCGTTGTCGTCCCGCTCGCCCTCGGCCTGGGACGGGGTGTGCTCTCTCATCGTGCGGCTCCTGCGGACACGGGCGTGTGTTGTGACTCGCCGCCCGAGTACCCCTCGTTCACCGGAACACCCGGAACCCTCCCCACGACCGACGGCGCGTGCCGCGCCCATGCCCGCGCCTCCGCCCGCGCCGGTGCCCGTGCCGTGTCTCGCCGGGGGCGGAGGCTCGGTCCGCTCGGTCTCACATGGGCGCGGGGGCGCCGGGCCGGCTTTGGGAGGCCTTGGGGGAGGGGATCGGCGAACGGTCCACGTCGCCGGGCGGCGAGGGCGTGTCAGGACCGTCCGCGTGCCCGTCCGGGAGCGGGGCGCCCGGGCGGGCCTCGGGGACGTCCGCGGGCGTGCCGCCGGGGCCGGGGGCCGTCGTACGGGCCAGTGCCGCCCGCAGTGCCGTGGGCAGGGCCGTGCGTATCTCGCGCGGGAGCGGCGGGCCGCCCGGCTGCGCGCCCGCGGTGAGCCACGCGGCCACCGTACGGAGCTTGGTGTTGGACCGCTGCGAGGTCTCCCGGAGGATGTCCCAGGCCTGCTGCGGAGTGCAGGCGTGGGCGGCCATCAGGATGCCGCGCGCCTGGTCGATCACCGGACGGGAGGCGATGGCCCGGCGCAGCTGTTCGACCTCCTGCTGCAGCTGCCCCAGCCGCTCCGCCCGCTCCGCGGCCACCGCGGAGGCCGCCGCCGGGGGCGTGGGCCGCTGCGGCGCGGCCCGGCCGGCCGCCGGGTTGAGGGGGTCCGCGGTGTCCAGGCCGGCCAGCTCCAGGATCCGCAGCGGCTGACCCGTCCAGCCGGTGGTGGTCACCCGGACCGGATGACTGCGGCCGTGCTCGTCGAGGGCGGCCAGCAGCTCCAGCCCGGCGGTGTCCATGAAGGTCACCCGGGCCATGTCGAGGTCGACGCGGTCCGTGCCCGGCGGGAGTTCGGCCAGCGCCTTCGTCAGCGTGTGCGCGCAGCCGTTGACCAGCTCGCCGCGCGGGCGCAGCACGGCCCGGCCGTCCGGGTGGGTGCGCACGTCGACGGTCAGCGCGTCGACGAGGGCGGTCAGCCGTCGAGCGAGAGGTGGTGGTGCCGCTGAGGTCATGTTCCCGCCTTGTCCGTCCCCGGCAGTCCTCGGCGCGTCCAGGGCCGCCGGCCGATCCCCGCCTGCCGCGCGGGCGGACGACGGGGAGGTGTCGGACAGGCCCCGACGACGTCGCGTTTCCCGTCGCCGCCGGGACGCGGCCGACGCGGACCGCGCGCCATGTGAGGTCCGCGGGATCCCGGCGGTGCTGACGTGCGCCTGCCCGCTTCCCGGCCGGGTACACCTGACGGCCACCGGGTCGCCGGGCCGCCGGGGCTTCGCGCCGCCGTGCGGCTGTGTCGCCGGGATCGCCGGGCCTCCGCGCCGCGGGGCTGCCGTGCTCCCGCGCTGCCGTGCTGCCGCGCCGCCGGGATCCCGGGCTGCCGCGTCGGCGGCGTCCCCGCGGCGACGGTTCGCGGTTCCCGGTTCCGCCACGTGCCGAACCGGGCGGGCGCCCGGCGGCGGGGGCGTACTGTGCTGTGTGTCCAGGAGCGACAGGGAGGCGGTGTGGACGTCCCGGAGGGGTCCCCGGCGTGCGTGTCCGTGCCGGCCGGCACGGCGCCCGGGCTGAGGGTGGGGCCGCTGTCCCGGCAGGCCGGCCTGCGGGCCGCGGGGGAGGTGAGCCTGGCCACGCGCGCGATCTGGCAGCGCGTGCTGGACCAGGCGGTGCGCGAGGGTGAGGACGTGTACTACCTGGAGCTTTCGGCCGTGACGTTCATCGACGTCGCCGGTGTCGACGTGCTGGCGGACGCCGCGCGGCGGCTCGGGCCGGGCCGCCGCATCGTGCTGAACCGGCCGCCGTCCGCGGTGGCCCGGATGCTGGAGCTGTTCTGGCCCGGACTGACGGGGATCGAGGTGTCGCCCTCGTGACCGCCGCCGCGGAACCCTTCGTCCACCCCGCCCTGTTCTACCGGGACGAGGAGGAGTACCTCGCCGGGACCGTGCCCTTCGTACGGGCCGCCCTCGCCGCCGGCGAGCCGGTGGCGGTGGCCGTGCCCGGCGAGAACCTCCGGCTGATCGAGGCCGAACTCGGCCCGGACGCCGGGGCGGTGCGGCTGCTCGACATGCGCGAGGCCGGCCGCAACCCCGGCCGGATCATCCCGGGAGTGCTGCGCGCCTTCGCCGACGCCCAGCCGGCCGGGCGCCGGGTGCGGATCGTCGGCGAGCCCGTCTGGCCCGGCCGCACACCGGCCGAGTACCCGGCCTGCGTCCAGCACGAGGCGCTGATCAACGCGGCGTTCCAGGGTCGCGAGGTGAGCATCCTGTGTCCGTACGACGCCGCGCGCCTGGACGAGCGGAGCCTCGCCGACGCCCATGCCACCCACCCCGTCGTCATCCCCGCCGGCGCGAGCGCGACGCGGGCGAGCGCGGCCTACGCCCCCGAGCGCGTCCACGCCCGCTACAACGAGCCGCTGCCCCCCGTGCCCGGCGCGCTGTCCTTCGCCTTCACAGCGCCCACCCTGTCCCGGGCCCGGCACGTCGCCACGGCCGAGGGCGCCCGGCTCGGCCTGACCGGCCGCCGGCTGGAGGACCTGGCCCTGGTCACGGCGGAGCTGACCACCAACAGCGTGGTGCACGGCGGTGGTTCGGGCGAACTGCGGGTGTGGGCGGCAGGCGGCCGGGTGCTGTGCGAGGTGCGGGACGGCGGACGCATGGACGATCCGCTGGCCGGGCGCCGGCCGGCCGCCCGCGACCAGCGCGGCGGCCGCGGCCTGCTGATGGTGAACCTCCTCGCCGACCTGGTCCGCCTGCACGCGGACGAGCACGGCACCACGGTCCGGGCCTGGCTGGCCCCCTGACCCGGTCTGATCCGAACGAGAGGCCCTGACCGGCCCCTTCCACGCGGTCTGATCCGAACGAGAGGCCCTGACCGGCCCCTTCCACCCGGTCTGATCCGAACGAGAGGCCCTGACCGGCCCCTTCCACCCGGTCTGATCCGAACAAGGGGCCCTGACCGGCTCCCCCCGCACGGCCCGACCCGGCGCGGGCTCCTAATACGCCCCCAGCGGATCCAGCACCAGGGGTTCGATGCGGCCCTCCAGCATCTCGCCCAGGCCCTGGACCGCGCACACGTCGGGGCGTTCGGCGATGTGCACCGGCATGCCGGTGGCCTCGCGGACCATCTGGTCCAGGCCCGGCAGCAGGGCGGAGCCGCCGACCATCGTGAGCCCTCGCTCGGCGAGGTCGGCCACCAGTTCGGGCGGGCACTCCCGCAGCACCTTGCCGATCCCGTCGAGCACCGCGGTCAGCGGCGTCTGGATGGCCTCGCGCACGGCCGCCGTGTCGACCAGCACCGACCGGGCCAGTCCGGTGGCCACGTCCCGGCCGTGGATCTCGGTGGCCGCCGGGCCGTGCGCGGTGAGCCCGTTGCCGTGCAGGGCCAGCTGCAGCGGCCGTACGGACTGGCTCGGCAGCATCAACGCGTGCTCGTGGCGCAGGTGTTGCACGATCGCGTGGTCGACGGCCTCGCCGCCCACCGGGACCCGCTCGGCGGTGACGATCGAGCCCAGGGACAGGACGGCGACCTGGGTCGCGGCGGCCCCGCACACCATGATCATGGTGGCCTCGGCGCGCTCCACGGGCAGCCCGCAGCCGACGGCGGCGGCGATGAGCGTGTCGACCAGCTCCACCCGGCGCGCGCCCAGCCCGACCAGCGTCTCTATGGTGGCCCGCTGCGCCAGCGGATCGGCGTCGTGCGGGGTGCAGGCGGCGGCCCGCAGCCGGGCCTTGCGGCGCAGCGAGCGGCGCATCCGGTCGCCGAGCAGGTGTCGCAGCATGCGCTGCGCCATCTCGATGTCGACGACCGTGCCACCGGAGACCGGGCGGACCACGCGGATGTAGTCGGGGGTGCGGCCGGTCATCCGTTCCGCGAACTCCCCGACCGCGATCAGCGCGCCGGTGCGGGTGTTCACGGCGGCGACCGAGGGCTGGTCGACGACCAGCCCCGCGCCCTTGACGTACACCCGGGTGCGGGCCGCGCCCAGGTCGACGGCGAAGTGACAGCGGCGCAACTGCTCAAGGCTGGCGGTCATGGCAGATCCTCCCGAGAGCGCGGACCGTGACGGCCGCCGGTCGGCGGCCTCCTTGAAATCGTGCGGGGGTCGGGGAGCGGGCGCCCGTTCAAGGGGGCCGGGCGGGGGGCCGCGAGATGGGTGCATTTTACGGTTATGCGCTCAATAAGCGCCAGATAAGCGATAACCGGACGCCTTGTCCCTGGCGGGAACCCGCCACGGCACGCATCCGCCACCACCGCTCAACTCCTCCGCGACACAAGCCTCCTGACACTCTTCGCAGCGCTCGATCCAGCGTTCGGCACGCGCAGACTCGACGAAGAGAGGCACGGATGAGCAGAGGACCAGGCGGTCGGAGAGCAAGTCTCCTGTCCGCCGGACTCGTGATCGCCCTGCTGCCGGCGGGGCAGGCCGCCGCCCGGCAGACCGCCGACCCCGGACCCGCGGCGGGCGCCCCCGCCGCCGGCGCTCCGGCCACCGCCCGCACCGTCACCCTCGTCACCGGCGACAAGGTCACCGTCACGGAGCTCGGCGGCGGCAAGAAGAACGTCACGGTGCGGCGGCCGGACGGCGCCACGGGCGCGGTGCGCACCCAGGTGTCCGACGGTGTGATCACCGTCGTACCGGACGAGGCGCTGCCGTATCTGCGGGCGGGCCGGCTGGACCGGCGGCTGTTCGACGTCAGCGCGCTGCTGCGGCAGGGCCTCGCCGACACCAGCACCGGCGAGCTGCCGCTGATCGTCACCTACGGCAAGGGGGCCCGGACCGCGACCCCGTCCGGCACCGAGCGGACCCGCGACCTCGCCAGCGTGCACGGGGCCGCCGTGTCGGCGGACAAGGGGCGGGTGTTCTGGCGGGACTTCACCCGGCGGGGCGCCACACGGGGCATCGCGCCGGACGGTGTCGACAAGGTCTGGCTGGACGCGCGCGTCACCGCCGACATGGCCGAGTCCAACGCGCAGATCGGCACGGCGAAGGCGTGGCAGGCCGGGCTCACCGGCAAGGGCGTCACCGTCGCCGTCCTCGACACCGGCGTCGACGCCTCCCACCCCGACCTCGCCGGCCGGATCAAGCAGACCAGGAGCTTCATCGAGGGCGAGGAGGTCGCCGACCGCAACGGCCACGGCACCCACACCGCCTCCACCGTGGGCGGCAGCGGAGCCGCCTCCGACGGCGCCGAGAAGGGCGTCGCCCCGGACGCCGAACTCGCCGTCGGCAAGGTGCTCGACGACCAGGGCACCGGCAGCGAGTCGCAGATCATCGCGGGCATGGAGTGGGCCGCGCGCGACGTGCACGCCCGGATCGTGTCCATGAGCCTCGGCTCCGACGAGCCCAGCGACGGCACCGACCCGATGGCGCAGGCCGTCGACACGCTCTCCGCCGAGACCGGCGCGCTCTTCGTGGTCGCCGCGGGCAACACCGGCGCCCCGTCCTCCATCGGCTCGCCCGGCGCGGCCGACGCCGCCCTCACCGTCGGCGCGGTCGACTCCGCCGACCAGGCGGCCTACTTCACCAGCGCCGGCCCCCGGCTGGGCGACAACGCCCTCAAGCCCGACCTCGCGGCCCCCGGCGTCGACATCCTCGCCGCCCGCTCCCAGCTGACCGAGGGCAGCGGCTATTACACCTCCATGAGCGGCACGTCCATGGCGACGCCGCACGTCGCCGGCGTCGCCGCCCTGCTCGCCCAGGAGCACCCGGACTGGAGCGGCGCCCGGCTCAAGGACGCGCTGATGTCGACGTCCGAGCGGCTCGACGCCTCGGTGTACACCCTCGGCGCGGGCCGGGTGAGCGTCCCGGACGCCGTGGACGCGACGGTCACCGCCACCGGCAGCGCCGACCTCGGCTACCACCGCTGGCCCTACTCCACGGACCGGCCCGTCACCCGGACCCTCACCTACGCCAACTCCTCCGACCACGCCGTCGAGTTGTCCCTCGCCGTCCGAGGCGCCCCCGAGGGCGTGGTCACGCTCGCCGACACCGCGCTCACCGTGCCCGCCCACGGCACCGCCGCCACCACGGTCACCGGTGACGCGACCGGGGCCCCGGTGGGCGGGACCAGCGGGCAGATCGTGGCCTCGGCGGCCGGCGTCCCGATCGCGCACACCGCGTTCGGGCTGGTCAAGGAGGAGGAGCGATACACGCTCACCGTGCACGTCAAGGACCGCTCCGGGGCCGCCGTCGCCGCCGACCTCGCGGTGCAGCGGCTCGCCGAGGGCGTCGACCCGGTCCCCGCGCACGTCGGCGACTCGGGCACCCTCCGACTGCGGCTCCAGCCCGGCACGTACAGCCTGACCTCCTTCCTCGACGTGCGCGGCAGCCACGGCGCGGACTCCCTCGGGCTCGGCTTCCTCGCCGCCCCCGAGGTCGCCCTCGACCGGGACCGCGAGATCACCCTGGACGGACGGCGACTGCGTGAGATCCGGGCCGACGTGGGTCGCCGCACCGAGACCCGCCAGCTGCTGATGGAGTACGACCGCGACGGCGGCGGCTCCGACCTGTTCGGCGCGGTGCAGGTGCCGGTGACGTACGACAGCGTCTTCGCCGCGCCGACCGGACGGGTCACGCGGGGCGGCTTCGAGTACCGGACCGTGTGGCGGCTGGGCAAGCCCCTGCTGGAGGTCAAGGGGATCGGGGAGGCGGTGACGCAGCCCGGCGGCACGCTCCCCGAGGGCCGCAGCAGGCTGCCGCTGGTCGACGTGGGCACGGGCGGCCTCACCGGGAAGGACGTGCGCGGCAAGGCCGTCCTGGCCCGCCTGACCGAGGGCGCCGATCCGTCGGCCCTCGCCCAGGCCGCCCAGGACGCGGGCGTCGGGGCGCTGTTCGTGACCGACGACGCGCCCGGCCGGCTGAGCGCCTGGTGGGGCTCCGACGACGACTCCGACCGCCCCTTCCCGATCGCCACGGTGAACAGCGCCGACGCCGCCCGGCTGCGCGCGGCCGGCCGGGCCGACATGACGGGCACCCGTGACACCCCGTACGTGTACGACCTCTCGGAGGGACATCAGGGGCGGATCCCCGACCGGGACCTGACGTTCCGGCCGACCGGCCGCCAACTCGCACGGGTCGGAGCGAAGTTCCACGCGGCGCAGCCGGCCTCCGGCGGCGAGTTCCGGTACTCGATCACCGACGCCTTCCCGGTCGGCATCGGCTTCCAGGAGCGGATCGACTACCCGGCCGAGCGGACCGACTACGTCTCCACCGGCCCCGGCCAGCTCTGGCACGAGTCGGTGACGGTCGGCGACGGCACCCTGGAGGAGCGCAGCGGTCTGGTCCGCTACACCGCTGGATCGCACCCCGCGCTGGACTGGTTCAAGCCCCTGTGGCACCCGTGGCTGGGCACCGGCCTCGGCTGGGGACAGCAACGGGCGGGCGACAGCCTCCAGTTCAACGCGCCCGGCTGGGGCGACTCCGGGCCCGACCACACCGGGTTCGGCGACGTGTGGAGCGCGGACAGCGGCATGACCCAGACCACGGAGGTCCTCGTGGACGGGAAGTCCGCCGACAAGCGCTCCGGGTCGACCGCGTACGTGTGGGACGCGCCCGCCGACGAGCACACCTACGAGCTCGTCACGGACACCGCGCTCGATGCCGCCCGCTGGGGGCTCGCCACCCGGGGTCACGCCGAGTGGACGTTCCGGTCGGCGGCCACTCCCGACGACCACTGGACCGCGCTGCCCCTGATCAACCTCGCCTTCGACGTCGACACGGACCTCGCGGGCGCCCTCAGGGGCGGCGGCAGGGTGCCGGTGGGCCTGCACGCCCAGTACGTGGCGGGCGCGCCGGGCACCGGGAGCATCGGCGGCGGACGCCTGGAGGTGTCGTACGACGACGGCGCCACCTGGACGCGGGTGCGGCTCACCGGCGGGCACGGCGGCGACGCCTCCTGGCGCGGCACCCTCACCGTGCCGCACGGCGCCCGCACCGTCTCGCTGCGGGCGGCCGCGAGCGACGACCGGGGCGGCTCGGTGCGCCAGGAGATCGTGCGGGCGGTGCGCGTGAAGTAGCGCGGGCTCCGGCACGCGCGCCGCGGGGCGAACGCCGGGCACGCGGACGGCGCCGCCTCCCTGGGACGGGGAGGCGGCGCCGTCGTGCGTGCGGGGGACGTCAGACCAGCCGGCCGATGAAGTGGGCGAGGGCGGCGAGGACGTCGGTGATGAGGTTCATGATCGTGCTTCTCCTTGCGGTGAACATGTGGGACACGCGCTGACTACCGTCCGCAGCCGGTCTCTCGCGCACCGTAAGTATGTGTCACTGCCATCTGTTCGGGTGGTCGCGTGAGCGACGATCACCTGTTCCGGCGAACACCTGATCCCTTGTTCGGATCCCGCCGACGCCGGGGGGACCGCTCACCTCCGGGGCAGCGCCCGCTTCATGATCTTCCCCATGTCGTTCCGGGGCAGCGCGCCGAGGAGGCGGACCGCGCGGGGGCGCTTGTGCGGTGCGAGCCGCCGGGCCACGTGGTCGGCCAACTCCTCCGCTCCGGGCGGCGACTGCGGGTCGGCCGGGACGATCCAGGCGATGATCCGCTCCCCGAGGTCGGCGTCCGGCTCCCCGGTGACGGCGGCCTCCCGCACCCCCGGGTGTTCGAGGAGCGCGTTCTCGATCTCGCCGGCCCCGATCTTGTAACCGCCGCTCTTGATCAGGTCGGTGGCCTTGCGGCCGACGATGCGCACGGAGCCGTCGGCGTCGCGCACCGCCATGTCGCCGGTGCGGAAGAAGCCGTCGGCGGTGAAGGCGGAGGCCGTCGCGTCGGGGCGGTTGAGGTACTCGGTGAACAGGTTCGGCCCGCGCACCTGGATCTCGCCGACCGTCTCCCCGTCCAGCGCCGTGATCGGCGTGCCGTCCTCCTCCACCAGCCGCAGCTCCACGCCCGGCAGCGGCACCCCGACCGTTCCCGCGCGCGCCTCGCCGTCGGCGCGCACGCTCGTGTTCATCAGCGTCTCGGTCATGCCGTAGCGCTCGATCACGCGGCGGCCCGTGGCGGCCGTGATCCGCTCGTGGTCGTGCAGGGGCAGCGCCGCCGACCCGGACACCAGCAGCCGGGCCCCGGCGAGCGCCTTGGCCAGCTCCGGGTCGCCGGGCAGCGCCTCCGCGATGCGGTGGTACATGGTGGGCACGCCGAACAGCATGGTCGCGCCGCCGTTCAGCTCGTCCGTCACGCCCTGGGTGGTGAACCGGCCCAGGTGCCGTACGGACCCGCCGCGCCGCAGCGGCCCGAGGACGCCGAGCACCAGCCCGTGCACGTGGAACAGCGGCAGCCCGTGCGTCAGCACGTCCTCGCCGGTCCACCGCCAGGCGTCGGCCAGCGCGTCCAGGGTGGTGGCGAGGGCGCGGCGCGGGAGGACGGCGCCCTTGGGCGGGCCGGTGGTGCCGGAGGTGTAGACGACCAGGGCCGGGTCGCCGTCGGCGGGGGAGGCGGCGACGGGAGCGTCCCCCCGCGCCTCGACGTCCACGTCGATCCGCTTCAACCCGTCGAGCGCGGGCGGCAGTTCGTCGCCGGGGGCGGCCAGCACCAGCGACGGCGCGCTGTCGGTGAGGATGTGCGCCAGCTCCTTGTCCCCGGACCTCGGGTTGAGCGGCACGGCGGCGGCCCCGGCCAGCAGCACGCCCACCACCCCGACCGCCGTCTCCAGCTCCGGCGTCGCCCACACGGCGACCCTGCCTTCCCCGCGTACCCGGGCGCCCACGGCCCCGGCCGCGGCGGCGAGCTGTGCGTACGTCAACGAGCGGGGGCCGAAGCGCAGCGCGGCGCGCGCACCCGGCGCGTCCGTCAGGGCCGGGAAGAGGGAGGACACGCGGCGACTCTTGGTGACTCGGGAGCCGGCCGGGCGACGTGCGGACGACGTGCGGGCCGGCTCAGGGACGACACCCCCGTTCCTATCGCACTCCCGGCGCCGTCCGCCGCCGCCCGGGGCGTCGAACCGGTCACTTCCGCCGCCGCGGACCCGCGCGTGGCGCGTGCGGGCGGTGTCCGCGCCGGCGTCGCGCGGTGCCGGCCGCTACGCCCCGTCGATCCGCGTCCGCTGGAGCAGACCCCAGGTGAACTCCGCGACGACCTCGTGCCGTACGTCCTCGGCGTCGGGGGCCGTGAAGGCGAGCCCCCAGCGGGTGGGCGCGGTGCCCTCCAGGGGGCGGGCCGGGGCGAAGGCGCGGGCCGCCTCGTCCACCGTGCACGACCAGGGGGCGAGGTCGTCGACGGTGCGCAGGGCGGGAGCGGGGGCGCCCGGGGCGCGGACCAGCCACTCGTTCCAGACCTGGCCGCCCGGTCCGGCCAGCACCTCGAACCGCAGCTCGGGCCACAGGGGAAGCGGCCACCGCCGGGCCTCGCAGTCCAGGTCGCCGACGCGGCGGGCGGCCGTCGACTCCGGCGGGCCGAGGACCGAGCGATAGCGTGCGGCGGCCGACCGGCCGCGAGGTGAGCGGACCATCGCCTGCCACCGCTTGTTGGCCTCCCGCATGTCCGTGAGCGACGCGCCCAGTTCGCGGCGGGCGTCCGCCACCAGCTCCGGATTGTGGTCGGCCATCCGGCGCAGCAGCACCAGCTGGAGGTCGAGGGGGGTGAAAGGAGCGGCGGGGGTGGAGGACGCGGGCATGGGGCCATCGTCCCGTACCGCGTGACCCGGACGACCCATTGCCCGCGCGACCCGGCGGTGACTAGCCTGTGTTCGTCATGCCGGTCGCCTGTTGAAATCTCGAACACAGGCCTGGATCAAGGGAGGGGGCCGGTCGTGGGACGCCTCGTACCCGCCGTGACCCGGGCTCTCGACATACTGGAGCTCTTCCTCGACGGGGACGGGACGCTGTCCGCCCCCGACATCGTGCGCCGGCTGCGGCTGCCGCGCACCACGGTGCACGAGCTGGTCACCACGCTCGCCGCCCGCAAATACATCGTCCAGGTGGCCGGCCAGCCCGGACGCTACCGGCTCGGCGTACGCCCCTACCAGCTCGGCAGCCGCTACGCCGAGCACCTCGACCTCGCCGCCGAGGGCCGCCAGGTCGCCCGCACCGTCGCCGAGACCTGCGACGAGACCGTGCACGTGGCGATCCTGGAGGACACCGACGTCATCTACATCGCCAAGGTCGACTCCACGCACGCGGTGCGCATGGTCTCCGCGGCCGGCCGCCGGCTGCCCGCGCACTGCACCTCGGTGGGCAAGATGCTGCTCGCCTCCCTCCCCGAGCACGAGCTCGCCGTCCGCCTCCCGGACGACGCCGAACTGCCCGCGATGACCCCCGACAGCATCACCGACCCGGCCGCCCTGCGCACCGCGCTCACCGAGATCCGGCAGCGGGGCCTGGCCGTGGAGAACCGCGAGTCCAACCCGGACGTCAGCTGCGTGGCCGCCCCGGTGCGCGACCGCACCGGACAGGTGGTCGCCGCCCTGTCCATCTCCGTGCCCATGATCCGCTGGAGCGAGGAGCGCCGGGCCGAGCTGGAGCAGCTCGCCGCGAAGGGCGCCGCCGACCTGTCCGAACGCCTCGGCCACCGGAGTGCCGCATGACATCGACATCACGGACGGCCGCGCCCGAGTACGAGGTCGCGGTGCACGCGCGGGCCGAACTGGGCGAGGGACCCACCTGGGACCCGGCGGCCGGCCGGCTGATCTGGATCGACATCCTCTCCTCCCGGGTGCACACCTACGACCCGGCGACGGGCCGGCGCACGGTGCGCGTCACCGACCAGCACGTGGGCGCGGCCAAGCCGCGCGCCGGCGGCGGCCTGGTGCTGAACCTGCGCGACGGCGTGGGCCTGGTCGACCCCGACGGCGCGTTCCGCTGGCTGCACCGCGAACCGGTGGCCGGCCGCCGGGGCAACGACGCGGCCGTGGCGCCCGACGGCTCACTGTGGGCCGGCACCATGCGCTACGACGAGGCCCCGGGCGGCGGCACGCTGACCCGCCTCACCGGCGACGGCCCGGCCGAGGCGGTGCTCGCCGACGTGACGGTGAGCAACGGCACCGGCTGGAGCCCGGACGGCCGCCTCATGTACTACGTCGACACCCCGACCCGCCGTATCGACGTCTTCGACCACGACGGCGGACGGGTCTCGGGCAGGCGGGAGCTGGCACGGGTGGAGGAGGGGGCCGGGTTCCCCGACGGCCTCACCGTGGACGCCGAGGGCTGCGTCTGGGTCGCCCTGTGGGACGGCGGCGCGGTCCGCCGCTACACCCCCACGGGCGAGCTGGACCGGATCGTCCGCCTCCCCGCGTCGCGCCCCACGGCGTGCGCCTTCGGCGGCCCCGCCCTCACCGACCTGTACATCACCACCGCCCGCGTCGGCCTGACCGCACCCCACCCCCTGGCCGGCTCGCTCCTGGTGGTCCCGGACGCGGGCGAGGGGCTGCCCCAGCCGCCGTTCGCGGGCTGAGAGTCAGCGCGGCCCGGCGCCCCGCGTCCGCCCCAGCTCGTCGAGGACCTTCCGCTCGGCCGCCGTCAGCGGGGGACCGGACAGCGGGGGCAGCAGGGCGCCGCAGGCCACGTCCAGGAGGGTGGCGGGGCGGAAGAGGCGTTCGGGGCCCGTGTTCATGCTCGTCACGTCCCACAGGGCCGCCGCCGCCCGGTAGGAACCGGTGGCCGCCTTCGTCAGACGGCGGCTGTAGGCGGTGACCAGCCGGTCCGCCGCGGTGGGCCGCGCTCCCCGCGTGCCCGGGTACCAGACGTCCTGGCCGACCGCCGCCGCCCAGGCGGCGTCGACCGACCGGGCCACCCCGCGCTGCACCCGCCGCGCCAGACCGGGCGCGTCCGGCCCGGTGTGCCGCAGCTCCTCGCCGAGCAGCCGCGCGCCCAGCGCCGCCACCGACATGCCCTGCCCGTAGGCCGGGTTGAAGGTGGCGACCGCGTCGCCCAGCGCGACGAAGCCCTCCGGCCAGCGCGCCGCCTTCTCCAGGTAGCGCCGCACGTTGCTGGTGCTGCGGCTGATGTGCACCGCGGAGAGGGGTTCGGCGCCGGAGACCAGCCGGCCCACCACGGGGTGCGGCAGGGCGAGCGCGTACTCCAGGAAGCCGTCCGGGTCCGCCGGCGGCTCCCCGCCCCGGGTGCCGGCGAGGCTGACCATCCACCGGTCGCCCTCGATCGGCATGATCATGCCGCTGCGGCCCGGCGCGGACGCGTACGGGTCGGCCTGCACGACGGTGAGCGGGAACTGCTCGGCGCCGGCCGGTGTGCGGTAGACGCGGGTGGCGTTGACCAGGCCCGAGTCGACGGTCCTCGTCCGCAGCCCGGTGATCCCCAGCTCCCCGAGCCACCCCTCGATCCGCGAGCCGCGCCCGCTCGCGTCGACCACGAAGTCGGCGGCCAGCTCCGTCTCCGCGCCGTCCGGCGCCGCCACCCGCACCCCCCGCACGCGTTCCGCGTCGCCGGCCGGCCCCACCGCGTGCGCCCGGCGGATCTCGACGCCGGTGTGCGCGAGGACGGCCTCCCGCACCGTCCAGTCCAGCAGCGCGCGGGTGCAGCTGAGCATGCTCGGCCCGTCGTGCCGCCAGCGGCGGAACCAGCCCTCGGGCGTGAGGGCCACCATGCCCGAGCCGAGGGGTATCTCCCGGGCGCCGGCGGCCAGCAGCCTCTCCCGCAGGCCCGCGCCCGGCAGGACCTCGGCCATGGCGGCCAGCCCGCCGGCCATGAGGAGGTGCGCGTGCCGGCCCTGCGGCAGCCCCTTGCGGTGCTCCGGCCCGTCGGGCAGCTCGTCGCGGTCGAGCACGACCACCTCGTCCACGGCGGTGGACAGCGCGGCCGCGGCCAGCATGCCGGCCAGGCCGGCGCCGACGACGACGGCCCTGCGGGCGCCACCGGTGCGGGGGACGCTGCGGTCGCTGGGGGCTCTACCGGGCATGTGGCTCCTCGAAGTCGGCCATGGGCTCAGCCATGGGTGGTCCTCAACGTCTCGTCGGCCGCGGCGGTCCCGTCGGGCGGACGGACCAGCTCCCGGGCCAGTTCCACCAGTCCGCCGGTCCCGGAGACCTCCGTGGCGTGCAGGCGGTACCCGCTCGGCGCGCGCAGGGGCTCCTCGCGGGCGGCGGCCCGGCGCGCGGCGTCGGCGAGCATCGCGGCCTCCGCCGCGATCCGCGCCTCGTGCGCGCTGCGGCCCGCGCTCCGGGCGGCGGCCAGGGCCCGTTCGCGGACCCGGTCGTCGAAGTACGGGGCGAGCCCCAGCAGCGCGTCGTGGATGGACACCTCGCGCCAGTGCAGCCGCGTCCGGGGCGTCTGCCACCAGACGCCGGGCGGCTTGGGCGCCGTCGACACGAACCCCACCCGCGTCCACAGCGGCCCCAGCGTGCGGTAGTCGCGCAGGCTGCGCACCTGTGCGACGAGCGTCGGCAGCAGCCTGGGCAGCACGAAGCCCGCCGAGCACAGCAGGGCGCCGAGCGAGGCCATCGGCGGGGCCACCTTCGTCGACAGCGCGTCCAGGTCGTGGCCCGTCCAACGCGCCGCCACGGCCGTGTACTTGGTCAGCTGGAAGCCCACCACGTCCAGCAGCGACCCGGCGAGGATCAGCCGCAGCCCGGCCCGCAGCAGCCCGGTGACCTCACGGCTCCACTTCACGCACAGCGTGCACATCGTCACGGTCGCCGCGCTGTGCCCGATGAGGTAGAGCAGGATCATCTCGCACAGGTACGGCGTGTTGGCGTAGTAGGTGTCGAGGTCGTTCAACCGCTCGGTGCGGGCGTCGCCGAGCGCGAACAGCACGACGATCGCGGCGACCAGCGGCACGTACGCCGCGATGCTGCGCAGCACCATCCGCCGGACCCGCGCGCGGGGGCCGCCGCGCCAGTGGATCAGCAGGATCAGCAGCGAGCAGCTGTACGCGCAGAGCATGCCGTACGTCAGCGGGGCGCCGAAGTTGGGAACGCCGGTGAGCCGGTTGACGGCGGCCAGGGTCAGCGGCGCCGAGCAGACGAACACCAGCGAGCCGAGGACGATCGCCACGCACGTGGACAGGGTCAGCGGATCCCGCACGGCCGTGCGGGGACGCCGCAGCAGCACCACGGCCGACAGCCCGAACAGCCCCGCCGCCAGATAGACGACAAGACTCACCCCCACCACCCCCGCCCGGCCCCGGCGGACGCCCGCGCCGGCTCCCGTACGGCACCCCGGCCGCCGCGGGCCCGCGGCACGCGCGAGGACGGCACGGACAGCGGAGCCCCCGCCGGTGTCCCGCTCACAGCGCCCCCGACGGCGTACCGCCCAGGACGTCCCCGGAGGGCGCCGCGGTGGCGTCACGGACGCCCGCGGACGGCACCGTGCCGCCCCGGTCGTCCCCCGGCCCGGCCGCGCCGCCCCGGTCGCCGCCGGCGGGCGGCGCCCCCAGCGCGTCGGCGACGCGGATCAGCACCGCGACGCCGGGCGCCGACGCCGTCAGCCGTCCGGTCGCGGCGGACGCCGTCCGCGTGCCCGCGCTCCGGGGCGGCGCGGGCAGCGGCGCGAGGCCGCCCGGGGCCGGGGCGGGGCGGGGGCGGCCGTTCTGGCTGCCGGCCGCCGCCCTGATGACGGCCGCCCAGGCGGCGGCCTCCGCCTGCTCCTTGTCCCCGAAGGCGTCCAGGGCGGCGTCGTGGGCGCGCTCGAACAGGGCGTGGTCGAAGGAAGCGTCGAGGTAGCCGAGCGCGTTGTGGATGCTGGTCTGGCGCCACATCAGCAGCGTGCTGGGCGAGGCCCAGCGCGGGCGGGGCAGCCGCAGGGCGTGGCGGGTGAGCACGCCGTCGAGTTCGCGCTCCAGCGGCTCCAGCCGGGCGTACGTGCGCAGGGAGCGCCGCCACTCCGTCAGCCGGGGTCCGGCCAGCGGGACCAGGATGCCCACCGAGGTGAGCAGGGCGCCCAGCCCCGCCGCGGCCGGTGAGACGCCCGTGCCGAGCGCCGACCAGTCCCGCCCGCACCAGCGGGCGACGACCGCGACGAGCTTGCTCACGCTGTAGCCGGCGTTGCACAGCGACCCCACGCCCAGCAGCACCAGCCCCGCCCGCAGCCGCCCGGACACCTCGCGGGCCCAGCGCAGCGAGGACACGGTGGTGACGCTCACGGCGGTGAGGTGCCCGACCAGGTACAGCACGATCATCTCGGAGATGAACGGCGTCGTCGCGTAGTAGGTGTCCAGGTCGGTGCGCCGCTCCACCGGCGCCCGCCCCAGCGCGAACATGACCGCGATGCCCACGAGTACGGCCGCGTACGCCAGCACCCAGCAGCGGACCACGCGGCGCACCCGCTCACCGCCCCGCCAGTGCACGATCAGCACCTGGGAGGCCGCGCTGTAGGCGGTGATGGACGCGTAGGTCACCGGGGCGGCGAGGTTCGGGACGCCGCTGATCCGGTTGACGGCGCCGACCGTGGGCGCGGCCCCGAGCAGGAAGCAGACGCCGGCCAGGCCCAGCACCGCGCAGATCGCCCGCAGGTAGGGGTCGTGCCGGTGCCGGACGAGGTCCGGCGTCTTCACCGCCAGGCCCAGCCACAGCGCGCCGCAGCTGACGTAGTTGATCAGGCCGGTCATCGTCTCCGTGTCCCGCGGTAGTTGAGCGCGGCCCCGATGCGCCCGGCCAGACCCTCGTCGCCGGGCGTCTCCACGGCGGGCGCCGCTTGCGCCGGGGCCTCCTCCAGCCAGGTCCGCAGCCGGCCGCCCATCAGCATGCCGAACCGGTCGGCCTCCTGTTCGTCGGCCAGGCTGAAGTCGGTGCGGGCCGCGACCGGCCGGGGCGCGCCCGCGGCGGCCGTACCGGCGTCCGCTCCGCCGTCCGGCCCGGCGGACCCGCCCGCACCCGCGTCCGCGTCCCGCCGGCTCATGTGCCACACCTCGTGGCAGAAGATCACGATCTGGTGCCAGACGGCGGCCCGCCGGTCGACGACCACCACGTCCTGGGTCTCCGCCTCCAGCCACAGCCCGCTCGCGGTGTGCGGCGGGAAGACCTCCCGGCGCACCACCACCCGGCGTCCGCGCCAGGCGCTGACGGAGTCGACGAGTGCGGCGAACAGCGTCTCGGGGTCGGCGGGGACCGGCACCCCGATGGACTCGATGAGCGCGTCGGCGAGCCGCCGCATCTCCCGTTTCCTGCGTACCCGCACCACTCGCCCCCGCGTATCGCCCAGAACCGCCCCCATCATCCTCGCGGCGCGGACGCGCGTCATGTCCCAGCCGTGAGCCCCATCATCGCCGCCCGGCCGGCGGCGCGGGAAGCCCCGCCCGTCACGGTCACTCATGGACGGGCACGCTCCTGCCGGGAGCGGCGGCCAGCGCGCGCACGGCCTGGAGACGGTCGGGCCGGCGCAGCGCGCGGGAGAGCGCGCCGATCTCCTTGAGCAGCTCGGTGGTGTCCCGGTCGGCGGCCCCGTCGTCGTCGGCCGCCCGGCCCCGAGCGGCGACGGCGTCCTGGACCGCCACCGCGGCGGCCAGCGCCCGGGCCTTGTCGGGCGTGTGCCCGAGGTCCAGCGCGGCGGCGTACGCCCGCTCGCGCAGCCCCTCGTCGATACGGCGGGCCAACGGCAGCAGCGCGTCGCGGATGAACGTCTCGCGCCGGGTCAGCCGCAGTTCCGGCCCGCCGCGCAGCAGCGGGGCCACGGCGCCGCCGGCGACGCCGCGCATCAGCAGGTACAGGGGCCGCAGTTGGTGGTGGGCGAGCCGCACGCGCCAGCGGTCGTGCAGGTACTGGCCGGCGTGCGGCACGATGAAGCCGACCGCGATCAGGATGGCCGACACACAGGCGACGGCCGGCGCCAGCTCGGTGCTCAGCCAGTCCAGGTCGTGCCCGCTCCACCGGGCCCCGACCGCGGTCAGCTTGGTGGCGTCGAAGAGCACGTTGCACCCGTAGCCGGCGCCCAGCGACTTCAGCCCCCAGCGCAGCCAGGCGTCCAGCCCGTCGGTGCGCACCCAGTTCCAGATCACCCGGAAGGTGATGAGCACCGCCACCGAGTGCGCGAGCAGGTACAGCAGGATCTCCTCGCGCATGTAAGGCGTGTTGGCGTAGTAGGTGTCCAGGTCCCGCAGCCGCTCCTCGGGCGCGTGGGCGAGCGCGAACAGCACCCACAGCGCGACGATGACGCCCGAGTAGACCGTGACGACCCATCGGGTGGCGCGCCGGGTCGCGGCGGAGCGGTCGGCCAGGCCGTTGCGCCAGGCGATGATCAGCAGCAGGCAGGACCCGCAGAACGCGGTGAGCAGCGAGTAGACCCAGGGCGCCGAGATGTTCGGCACGCCCGTGACGTGGTTGGTCCAGTGGATCGTCGGCGGCGCCACGAACACGAACACCGCGCAGGCGAGCAGCAGCAGCCCGCCGACCGCGCGCAGCATCGGGTCCTTCCACAGCCGGATGATCGTGGGCAGCTTGATCAGCAGGGCGGCGGTGAGCACCGCGGCCGGGATCCAGAAGGAGATGGAGCAGTGTCCGGCGAGCGCGGCCGGGTCGACGGCGAGCCGGACCCGGCCCGCCCCGGCGGATCCGCACGGAGCGGCGGCCGATTCGACGAGGACGCAGGGGCGCGGGCCCGGCGAGGTCACCGGGCCGCTCTCCGGCGGCCGTGGCGGGCGTGCCCGGGCCCCGGCGTCGAATGCCCGCCTGCTCCGCGACGCCATGCACGCGCCCCCGAGCCGTTCGAGCAGGGGGGACCCCCAGAGCACGCACCCGACGCCGCGGAGCCCGCCCTCGGGCGGGCGACGGGAGTTCGACGACAGGACCTGGGGGGACGGGCCGCCGTGCCGCGCGCGCCCGCGAAGTGCATCGCCTCATCACCCCTTCCGGCCGCCCGTGCCGAAGGCGGTCCGCCCGAGCCTACGCGGCCCCGAGTGTCCGCGTCATGCGATGGACCACCGTCGTTCGAGGGCGAACGACCGCTGTCCGGGGCGTTCTCGCCCCGCCGCTGCTCAGGGCTCGCCGGGAGTCGTCCGAAAGCCGCCCGGACAGCTGCCCGAAATCCGTCCGACGGCCGCCCGTAGGCCGCCCGACGGCTCGCGTCCCCCCGGCTCCGTCCTGCCGCGCGCCCCGGTGGCGGGCCCTGGTGACCGGGGCCCGACGACCGGGCCCCGGTGTCAGTGGCCGGGGGAGGGCACCGGCGTCACCGGCACCCCTCCGGCCGCGGCGCCCAGCAGCGTCAGCCGCACCTGGCCCGGCCCGGCCTCCGTCGTCAGCTCCGACAGCACGGCCAGCGCCAGGGTGTTGGCGCCCCGGGTGCGCAGGATGCCGTTCGGCAGGACGAACGTGTGCTGCGGACCGACGTCGTTGACGTACTGGCCGAGGTTCCAGCCGTTCAGGAAGATCTGCGCGCGGTAGGCCCGGCGCGGATCGTCCTGGAGCGTCAGCCCGACCGAGGCGTCCACACCCGCCGGCACGGCGAGCCGGAACGTCGTGCGGTACCAGGTCACGCCCTGGCGCCGCTCGGCCCGCGGGAAGGCGACGGGCTCCCAGTCGCGGTCCGGGAAGCCGGGCAGGTGCCAGCCCTCCCGCTCCCCGTGCAGGCCGCCGCTGTTGAGCGGCCCGCGCACCGGGTCGGGCGCGGCCTCGCCCTGGATCCGCCACGTCACCTTCGGCGCGGCCCCGGCGAAGGTGACCTCCGTCAGACCGCGCGCCGCCTTGTGGGTGTCGCGCGAGGCGCCGTCCTGGTCGTGCGCCATGCGCCGCACCAGCACGGACAGCACATGCCGCCCACCGGTCCGCAGCGCCCCGCGCACCGGCAGGACCGCCGTGTCCGTCCACGTCCCCCTGCGGAGGGTGGCGTCGTCCGGCACCGGCATACGGTGCGTGCCCAGCGGCTCGCCGTCCAGCCACGCCATCAGCAGGCCCTGCGTGCCGGTGCTGTAGGACAGGGACACCGACTCGACGCCCGAGGCGTCGGTGAACGTCCCCCGGTACCAGACGTCGCCGTAGTGGAAGCCGTAGTCGTCGGCGAAGAGCACCGGCCGGCCCTCGGGGACGGCGGTGGTGCTGTGCGAGGTCCTCCTGTCCGCCACCGGCCACGAGGAGTCGTCGAAGCCCGGCCCCGCCTCCGGGTTCCCGGTCCGCGCCCGCCAGCCGCCGAGCGCCGGCAGTTCGACCTTCGGCACTCCCGGCAGCGGGGCGGCGGCGCGCAGGCTCTCCGACCCGGTCGCGGCGGTGCGCACCGCGCCGCCGTTCCACGTCACGCCGTCGATGCCGCGCGGCCCCCACACCTCCAGGCCGGCCGGCGCCACCGTGTCGCCGGTGAGGTGGACGGTGGAGCCGCTCAGCGCGGCGGTGCGCAGCAGTTCGGGCCCGTACACCAGCACGGCGCCCGACGGGGTGTCCCGCGGCCACAGCCGCAGCGACGTCGCGTCGTCGGCGAACAGCACCAGCAGCGGCCGGTCGACGCCGTCGCCCTCCACCCGCGCCCCGATCAGCCCGCCCGCGCCGAGCGGCGCGGTCAGCCGCAGAAGCCCCTTGTCCCAGACGTACGCGGCCTGCTGGCTCAGCCGGGTGACCAGCGGCTCCTGGTCGCACTCCAGCACCACCCGCGCCATGTCGCCGCGCCGCCCGCAGAAGACGACGACGTCCTGGCGGCCCGCGGACATGAACAGCATCGGCTGCGCGGTGGCGCAGCGCAGCCGGCGCTGCCCCAGCCGCAGGCCCGCGGCCAGCAGCAGCGCGTCCCGCCCCGGGACGGTGACCGGCAGCTCCTCGCCGCCGGCGCGCAGGGTCGAGGCGACCGCCCGGTCGCCGTCGTTGCGCAGGACGTGGACCTGGGCGCCCGTGTCCGGGTTCTCCAGGTGGTAGGTGGTCAGCCCGGCCGCCTTCACCTCCGCCGCCCGGTCCAGCTTGGCGAAGTCGGGGAAGGTCCGCAGCATGTGCCCGCTCTGGTGCATCGGCGCCAGCTTCGCGGTGAGCTGCCGGCCCTCGTCGAGGGCGGCCCCGTAGTCGTACGACGTGTAGACGACCGGTGCGGGCAGCCAGCCCCAGGAGGTTCCGCCGAACGTCATGTAGACGTTGTGCGCGGTGATGCCGTTGGCGAGGTTCGTCAGGTGGAAGCGGCGCTCGTACGCCGCGTCGCGGGTGCGCCGTGCCTCGGCGTAGCCCTTGCCCTTGAAGAACACGCCGCCCCACGGGTCGAACCAGCCGCCCCCGAACTCGGGCATGAACCCGGGCGTACGGGGGCTCGCGGTGGCCCCGCCGGTCCTGCCGCCGGCGCCGAAGGTCCCCCAGTCCGGCGGGGTCCGGGAGGGGGAGGGGTACCCGTCGAAGCCGTACAGCCAACGCCCCTGCTCGCCGCCGGTGTCGAAGCTGCCCGGGGTCCAGTAGCCGTTGCGGCCCTTGTCGTTGTGGAAGAGGGGGACGTCGATGCCGTCGGCGCGGACCTTCTTGTACAGGTGGGACATGTAGGCGCGCCCGGCCGGCTCGTCGACGTGCGCGTCGTACTCGTTCTCGATCTGGTACAGCAGGACCGTGCCGTCGCCCCGGGTGAACAGGTGCCGGGCGGCGATCGCGTCGACGTGGCCCAGCCACTCGTCGACGTGCCTCAGGTACGCCGGGTCGTCGGTGCGGGCGGCGCCCTCGGCGGCGGTGAGCCAGCCGGGGAAGCCGCCGCCGTCGACCTCGGCGTTGATGTAGGGGCCGGGGCGCAGGACGACGTAGAGCCCGCACTCGGCGGCCGTGCGCAGGAACAGGTCCAGGTCCCGCACCCCGGTGAAGTCGTAGCTTCCCGGCGCGGGGGAGTGGTAGTTCCAGGCCACGTAGGCGCTGACGGCGTTGTAGCCGTGGGCGCGCATCTTCTGCAGGACGTCCCGCCACAGCGAGGGGCTGGGCAGCCGGAAGGGGTGCATCTCGCCGGACCACAGCACCATGCGCCTGCCGTCGACCAGCAGCGAGTAGTGGTCGAACGTGACGGTGTGCGGGCGCCCGTCGGCGCTCGGCGCGGGCGGCGGCGGCCCCGTGGGCACCTCGCGCGCCGCGTACGCCGACGACGCCCCCGGACCGCCGCTGCCGCCCAGCGCGAGCCCGAGCGCGGCGGTGCCCGCGAGGGCGCTGAATGAACGTCTGCTGAGCGCCAAAGCTGTGCCTCCCGGGCGGATCTTACGGGGCGCGGGTGCCGCCATTCTCCACTGCCCGGGACGCCACAATGTGCGCATGAGGATCTCGGCACGGGCGGATTACGCGGTACGGGCGGTTCTGGAACTGGCCGTCCGGCAGGAGGGCGGCCGGACCGGCCCGGCGGGCCCGGTGAAGGCGGAGGCGATCGCCGCCGAACAGGGCATCCCGCACAAGTTCCTGGAGGGGATCCTCGGCGACCTGCGGCGCGCGGGTCTGGTGACCAGCCGGCGGGGCGGGGGCGGCGGGTACGCCCTGGCGCGGGAGTCCTCGGCGATCACCGTGGCGGACGTGATCCGCGCGGTCGACGGCCCGATCGTCTCGGTGCGCGGCGAACGCCCCACCGGCCTGACCTACACCGGCTCGGCGGAGCCCCTGCTCCCCCTGTGGATCGCCCTGCGCGCCAACGTCCGCCGCATCCTGGAGGGCGTCACGATCGCGGACATGGCGGCAGGCGCCCTGCCGGAGGAAGTACGCGCCCTGACAGCGGAGCCGGAGGCCTGGGAGAACCCCTGAGCGGTGCGGCGGCCGGCGGGTGTTCCGGCGCGCTGCCGGGCGGACGGTTCAGCCGGCCTGGCCGTACATTCCGCCCGCCGCCGGCCAGCCGGTCGGCTGGGGGGCCGGTTCCGGCTGGGTGCGGCCGCGGACCTGGGCGGCCGTCAGGCCGCCGGCGGCGGGCATGCCGCGGCGGCCGGGCGCGGGCGGCGGGACGCCCGGCAGCCCGGTCTGCGGGACGGGCTGGAGCCCGGGGGCGAGCAGGGGAGCGGCGGCGGGGCTGGGGAACGGGGGCTGGAGTCGCGGCTGGAACTGAGGCTCGGGTGAGGGGGGCGGGTAACCGCCCGGTGCCGCGGCGGCGGCCGGAGCGACCGGCATGGGCGCGGGCGTCGGCACGGCCGGGGCCGGGGGCTGGAGTCGGGCCGGGAACGGGGGCTGGAGCTGGGCCGGGGCGGCGGCCGGACCCGGGGGCGGGTAGGGGGCGGCGACCGGACCCGCGGGCGGGTAGGGGATGGCGGCCGGCGCCGCGGGCGCTGCGGCCGAGGCCGCGGCCGGGAGCGCGGCGGGGACGCTCGCCGGGGCGGAGCCCGGCGCCAGGGGCAGCGCCGCCGCCTCGGCCGCGACCCCCCGCAGTCCCGCCCCGTTGGTCTGGCTCACCAGGCGGTCCACCGCCGCCGTACCCGAGCTGTAGCCGGTCCCGCCCGTCGGCTCGGGTACGGCGGCTCCCCTCCTGGTCCCGTAGAGCACCTGTTCCAGGGCGGACACCAGACGGCGCACGTCCACCTCGGGGCGCACCACGAGCCGCAGGAAGCGGCTGGAGGAACCGATCTTGTTGCCGCACTCGCGGACCAGGATCCGGTGCTCGGCCAGCAGCCGGTCGCGGACCACGGTGCCCTCGGCGCCCACGGGCAGGCGTACGAAGAGGAAGTTGCCCTGGGACGGGTAGACCGTCAGGCCGGGCAGCGCGGCGAGGTGGCCGGCCATCGCCGTCCGGTCGCGGCGCACCAGCTCGATGCTCTGCCGGTACTCGGCGCTGTGCTCCCTCAGCATGAACACCACGTGTTCGGCGAGGGAGTTGAGGTTCCACTTGGGGAGCGCGGCGCGGACGCGGGCCGCCAGGGCCGGGTTGGCGACGAGGTAGCCGAAGCGGATGCCGTGCAGGCCGAAGTTCTTGCCGAGGCTGCGCAGGACGACCACGTTGGGCCGCAGCATCGCCTCCTGGACGACGCTGGGATCGTCCTCGGCGTCGGCGAACTCCAGGAACGACTCGTCGACCACGACCAGGTCCAGGTCGGCCATGGCGTCCATGAACCGCACCAGCGCCTGCCTGTGCTGGAAGCCGCCGTCGGGATTGTTCGGGTTGCAGACCACCGCGGTCCGGGTGCCGCGGCCGCGGATGAACTCGGCGTAGCGGTCGAGGTCCAGGGCGAAGCCGCCGGCCTCCTGGAGCGGGAACATGTCGACCCGTTTGCCGGTCTCCATGGGCTGGTCGGTCCAGCGGCCGAAGGTGGGGACGGGGACGGCGAGGGACTCGCGCACCAGGAGGTGGTCGAGCCAGGTGATCAGTTCGGTGGAGCCGTTGCCCATGGCCACGCACTGCGGCGGCAGCTGGAGCAGGTCGCACAGTTCGGCGGTGACGGTGCCGGCGTCGCTCGGGTAGTAGGTGATGATCTCGCGCAGCCCTGCCGCCAGCTCGTCGAACATGGCGGGGGTGGGGAAGTACGGGTTGCACGGGATGCAGAAGTCCACCGGGCCGCTCGCCCCGTCGCCGCTCTCCCGCGTCAGCGCCGCCATCGAGGGGCTGTGCGCCCCCGTGCCGCGGAAGAGCGAGGTGACGTCGCCGGCCAAGGGAACCTCCGTCTGTGGGTGGCCCGTGCGGGGGAGCACGGACCGCCCACAGATACGGCGGCGGCGGTCGCGGTGTTCAACGGCCGTCCGTACGCGGTGTCCTCAGGCGCCGAACGAATGGACCGTCGTCGACCGGTAGGTCTGCCCGGGGCGCAGCACCGTCGACGGGAAGGACGGGTGGTTCGGGGAGTCCGGGAAGTGCTGGGTCTCCAGCGCCAGTCCGTCGCCCTGGCGGTAGGTGCGGCCGGAGGGGCCGACGAGCGTGCCGTCGAGGAAGTTGCCCGAGTAGAACTGCACCCCGGGCTGGTCCGTGGCGATCTCCAGGGTGCGTCCGGAGGACGGGTCGCGCAGGGTCGCCACGTGTACCGGACGGGCGGTGACGCCCTTGTCGAGGACGAAGTTGTGGTCGAAGCCCTTGGCGGTGACGATCTGCGGGTGGGCCGCGCGGATGTCGCGGCCGATCGGCTTGGCGCGGGAGAAGTCGAAGGGGGTGCCCTTGACGGGCGCCAGTTCGCCGGTGGGGATCAGGCCCTGGTCGGTGGGGGTGTACCGGGCGGCGGCGAGCCACAGTTCGTGGTCGAGGACGCTGCCGCTGCCCTCGCCGGCGAGGTTGAAGTAGGTGTGGTTGGTGAGGTTGACGACGGTCGGCCGGTCGGTGGTGGCCGTGTAGTCGACGCGCCAGTCGCCGTGCCGGGTGAGGGTGTACGTCACCTTGGTGCGCAGCGTGCCGGGGTAGCCCATCTCGCCGTCGACGCTGACGTAGTGCAGGTGGAGGCCGACGTCGGAGCCCGAGGTGAACGGCTCGACGTCCCACACCTTGGTGTTGAAGCCCTTCGCGCCACCGTGCAGGCTGTTGACGCCGTCGTTGACGGAGAGCTGGTAGGTGCGGCCGTCCAGGGTGAAGCGGCCGTTCGCGATGCGGTTGCCGTAGCGGCCGATGGTGGCGCCGAAGAAGGTGGTGCCGGCGACGTAGGCGGCCAGGTCGTCGTAGCCGAGGGACACGTTGGCGTGGCGGCCGTGGCGGTCGGGGATCTCCAGTGACTGGACGATGCCGCCGTAGGAGAGGACCTTCAGGCGGGTGCCGCCGTTCTCCAGGCTCCAGCGGTGGACCTTGGTGCCGTCGGCGAGGGTGCCGAAGGGTTCCCGTACCGGCCCGCGGCCCGGTGAGGGCGCGGCGGCCTGAGCCGTTCCGCCGAAGGCGGTGGCGGCGACGCCCGCCGCCGCGCCGGTGAGGACCGTGCGTCTGTTCAGTTCCACGTGCGGCTCCCTGAAGAGGAGGGGCCCCGCCGCGCGGCGGGGCCCGAGCTGACCTACGAACCGGACTTGCGCTTGTTCCACACGTCGAAGCCGACCGCCACCAGCAGGGCGAGGCCCTTGATGACCTGCTGCCAGTCGGTGCCGACGCTGAGGAGGTTCATGCCGTTGTTCAGCACGCCGAGGACGAGACCGCCGATGATCGCGCCGAGGACGGTGCCCACACCGCCGCTCATGGAGGCGCCGCCGATGAACGAGGAGGCGATCGCCTCCAGTTCGAAGTTGACGCCCGCCTTCGGCGAGGCCGCGTTCAGCCGGGCGGCGACCACCAGGCCCGCCAGGGCCGCGAGCACGCCCATGTTCAGGAACACCTGGAAGGTGACCCGCTTGTCCTTCACACCGGACAGCTTCGCGGCCGGCAGGTTGCCGCCGATCGCGTAGATGTGCCGGCCGAAGACCGCGTTGCGCATGACGTAGCCGTAGCCGACCACCAGCGCGGCCAGGATGATCAGGATGATCGGCGCGCCCTTGTAGCTGGCGAGCAGCAGGGTCAGGGCGAGGATCGCGGCGACCAGGGCGACCAGCTTGAGCGCGAACAGCTTCACCGGCACCACGTCGAGGGTGAACTCCCGCTGCCGGCGGCGGGCCCGCACCTCCTGCCACACCACGGCGGCGATCAGGACGATGCCGAGGAGCAGGGTGAGGTTGTGGTAGTTGGTGTTCGGGCCGGCCTCGGGCAGGAAGCCGTTGCCCATCTTCTGCAGACCGTCCGGGAACGGGCCGAGGGTCTGCCCCTTGAGCAGGATCTCTGTCAGGCCCCGGAAGAGCAGCATCCCGGCGAGGGTGACGATGAACGACGGTATGCCGAGATACGCGATCAGGAAGCCCTGTACGGATCCGGCCGCCGCGCCCACCAGCAGGCACAGCACCAGCGCGATCGGCCAGGACATCCCGTGCTGCACGGTGAGCACGGCCGCGAACGCGCCGACGAAGGCGGTGAGCGAGCCCACCGACAGGTCGATGTGACCGGCGATGATGACCAGCATCATGCCGATCGCGAGGATCAGGATGTAGCTGTTCTGCAGGACCAGGTTGGAGACGTTGCGCGGCAGCAGCAGGTCGCCGCCGGTCCAGACCTCGAAGAGGACGACGATCAGACCGAGCGCGATCAGCATGCCGTACTGGCGCATGTTGCGGCGCAGTCCGCCCAGCACCAGCCTCAGCAGGCCGTCGCCGCCGGCCGCTCCGCTGCCGCCCGGCGGCGCGGGGGCCGGGGTCTTGGCGGTCACATCCGTGCTCATCGGGTTACCTCTTCATCCTGGGTGTCCTTCGTCATCCGGCGCATCAGCTCCTCCTGCGTGGCCTCGGCCCGCGGCACCTCACCGGTCAGCCGCCCGGCGGACATGGTGTAGATGCGGTCGCACATGCCGAGCAGCTCGGGCAGCTCGGAGGAGATGAAGACGACCGCCTTGCCCTGCGCGGCCAGCTGGTCGATGACCGTGTAGATCTCGTACTTGGCGCCGATGTCGATGCCCCGCGTGGGCTCGTCCAGGATCAGCACGTCGGGACCCGAGAAGATCCACTTGCTGAGGACGACCTTCTGCTGATTGCCGCCGGACAGCTTGCCCACCGGCTCGAAGACGGTCGGCGCCTTGATGTTCATGGACGTGCGGAAGCCCTCGGAGACCTGGCGCTCCGCGTGCTCGTCCACCACGCCCCGCTTCGCGACCTTGCGCAGCGCGGTCAGCGTGATGTTGCGGTTGATGGTGTCGATGAGGTTCAGGCCGTAGTGCTTGCGGTCCTCGGTGACGTACGCGATGCCGTGCCCGACCGCCTCGGCGACGGTCTTCGTACGGATCTCGGCGCCGTCCTTGAGGACCGTGCCGGCCGCGTACCGGCCGTAGGTGCGGCCGAAGACGTTCATCGCGAGTTCGGTGCGGCCCGCGCCCATCAGCCCGGCGATGCCGACGATCTCCCCGCGCCGCACCTGGATCGACACGTCGTCGACGACCTTGCGCTGCTGGTCGATGGGGTGGAACACGGTCCAGCCGCGGATCTCCAGAGCCGGGGCCGCGCCCTCCTCCGCCTGGTGCGGGGTGCGCTCGGGGAAGCGGTGGTCGAGGTCGCGGCCGACCATGCCCGCGATGATCCGCTCCTCGGTGGTCCCGGCGGCCTTCACGTCCAGGGTCTCGATGGTGCGGCCGTCGCGCAGGATCGTCACCGAGTCGGCGACCCTGCGGATCTCGTTGAGCTTGTGCGAGATGATGATCGAGGTGATGCCCTGGTTCTTCAACTCCAGGATGAGATCGAGGAGTTTGCCGCTGTCCTCGTCGTTGAGCGCTGCGGTCGGTTCGTCGAGGATGAGCAGCTTCACGGACTTCGACAGCGCCTTGGCGATCTCCACCAGCTGCTGCTTGCCCACGCCGATGTCGGCGACCCGCGTCTCCGGGTGCTCGTCCAGGCCTACCCGGCGCAGCAGTTCGGTGGCGTGCTTGAGGGTGTCGTGCCAGTCGATGAAACCGCGCCGGGCGTGTTCGTTGCCGAGGAAGATGTTCTCGGCGATGGACAGGAACGGCACCAGCGCCAGTTCCTGGTGGATGATGACGATGCCGTGCTGCTCGCTGGCCCGGATGTCCCTGAAGCGGCAGAGCTCCCCGTCGAAGAGGATCTCGCCGTCGTAACTGCCGTGCGGATGGACGCCGGAGAGCACCTTCATCAGGGTGGACTTGCCGGCGCCGTTCTCCCCGCAGACGGCGTGGACCTCGCCCTGACGGACACTCAGGTTGACGTCCGACAGCGCCTTGACGCCGGGAAAGGTCTTGACGATCGAGCGCATTTCCAGGACGGGTCCCGCCATGGTCGTGCCTTCCAGTCGTGTGCGGTCGGTGGGAGCGGTGGGCTACTTGAGCTGGGCGTCGGTGTAGTAGCCGCCCTTGACCAGGACCTCTTCGTAGTTCGACTTGTCGACGCTGACCGGCTGGAGCAGGTAGGCGGGGACGACCTTGGTGCCGTTGTCGTACGACTTGGTGTCGTTGACCTGCGGCTTCTTCCCCTTCAGCGCGTCGTCGACCATGCTCGAGGCGACGTCGGCGAGCTTGCGCAGGTCCTTGTAGACGGTCTGCGTCTGCTGCCCGGCGATGATCGACTTCACGGAGGCCAGCTCGGCGTCCTGGCCGGTGATGACGGGCAGCGGCTTGCTGCCGGAGCCGTAGCCGTCGGACTTCAGCGAGGACAGCACGCCGATGGAGATGCCGTCGTAGGGCGAGAGGACCGCGTCGACGCGCTGGCTCTTGTAGGAGGAGGTCAGGACGTCGTCCATGCGCTTCTGGGCGGTGGCCCCGTCCCAGCGCAGCGTGGTGACCTGGTTGAGCGCGGTCTGACCGGAGCGGACGACCAGCTTCTTGCTGTCGAGGTACGGCTTGAGCACGCTCATCGCGCCGTTGAAGAAGTACTTCGTGTTGTTGTCGTCGTTGGAGCCGGCGAACAGCTCGATGTTGAAGGGGCCCTTGCCGTTCTTCAGGCCCAGTTTGTCCACGATGTAACCGGCCTGGAGCTCGCCGACCTTCTCGTTGTCGAAGGAGGCGTAGTAGTCGACGTTCTTGGTGCCGAGGATCAGGCGGTCGTAGGAGATGACCGGGATGTTGGCGTCCGCGGCCTCCTGGAGCACGTTGTTCAGCGACTTGTTGTCGATGGCCGCGATGATCAGGCCCTTGACGCCCTGGGTGATCAGGTTCTCGATCTGCGAGACCTGGGTGTCCGGGTTGTCCTCGCCGTAGACGAGCTTGGTCTTGTAGCCCTTGGCCTGCAGATCCTTGACGACGTTCTTGCCGTCGGAGATCCAGCGCTCGGAGGACTTGGTCGGCATCGCGATGCCGATCGTGCCGCCCGCCTTCGAGCTGTCCTTGTCCTCCTTGCTGCCGCCCTCGCTGTTCTGCCCGCAGGCGGACAGCGTCAGGGCGAGGGACGCGGCGGTGGCCGTCATGGCGAGTGCGGCTCTGCGGTTGCGCATGGTCGTCATCCTTGAGGTGGGTGCGGGGTGGGTCCGGTGGTGCGCGTGAAGTGCGGGGGCGGTGCGGCGCGGTACCGGCGGTGCGGTGGGGCCGTGAGGCGGTCCGGTGCGGTGCCGGGGGGTGCTCAGCGGGTGGAGCGGTGGGGGACCGAGAACGGTTGTGTGGGATTGTGCGCGGCTGTGTCGGCTTCTGTGAAGCGCAGTTTCCGGAACGTTATGCCGGTGTTCCGAACCGGCGGAGCGCGCCCGGCAGTCGGGACCCCAGCGGGGCCATGTCGCCGCCCGCCCCGTGCCGCTCCAGCAGATCCAGCGCCAGCCGTCCGCGCCGCACCCGCTCCCGGGCCGTCGCCAGGGTCACCTCGCGCATCTGGTGGCCGTACGGGTAGATGCCGGGCGCCTTGGACAGGCCGAACTTCAGGTACAGGGGCGCCCCCCGCCGGATCAGCTCGGCCACCTCGTACATCCGCACGTAGCCGCCCAGGTCGTCGGGCGCCTCGATGTACATGTCCATGGGCGCCGCCGACACCCGCCGTATCTCGGTGAGGTGATCGAGCGTCAGGTCGCTGGGCACGTTGACGGAGTCGGCGCCCAGCTGCTCGTAGACGGCGTACGAGGCCGGGTTGACCGGGCCGATCAGCGCGGAGACCTTGAGCGTGGTGTCGGCGGGGAGGATGCCGGCCGTGCGCGCCCGGTGCAGCGTCCACAGCACGCCCTCGTCCGCGACGAGCAGGCACTTCACGCCCAGCTCGGTCGCCCGTACGGCGTCCTCGACGCATCCGGCGACCGCGTCGTGGCCCCGGGCGCGCAGCCCCGCCCCGCGTGAGTCGGAGCGCACCGAGCCGCCGGTGTCCCAGGTGCCGCGCGGCCCGGTGAACAGGCACAGCTCGATGTCGCGTTCGCCGGTCGCCTCGACCATCTCGGTGATCTCGGCGTCGGTCAGCATCCACACCCCGCTGCCCTGGCTGATCCGGTGGATCGGCACATCGAGCCGCGAGGACTCCTTGAGGACCACCGCCAGCGCCTCCGGCCCCTCGCACGAGGGGATCTCGGTGCGCCAGCGGCCGCCTCCGGGGAAGGCGTGCGGAGAGGCGTCGGCGGGGTCGAGGGCGGGGGCCGCCAGTCCGAGCGCGGTGAGCACCTGCTCACCGGGCCGGCGGACCGCCGGGGCGAAAGCGTCGGTCACAAGCTGTCCTTCGGTTCGACGAGCCACTCCGTCCGAAATCTCGGACATCGTTCGTGGCTCAGGGTGTGAAAAGGGCCCGGCCGGTCGCGGTGCCGTCGGCGCGCACCGCGACCGGGGCGGGTCAGGGCCGGAGCAGCACCTTCCCGACCTTCGGGTCGCCGGACCCGACCAGCTCGATGGCGTACGGGAACTCGGTGAGCGGGAGTTCGTGGGTGACGAGCGGCAGCGGGTCGAGCAGCCCGGCGGCGAACATCCGCACCGTGTGCGCCCACGCGTGCGGCGGCGCCCCGAAGACGGTGTGCACCTCCAGTTGCCGTACCACCAGGTCGGTCGGGTCGAGCCCGGCCGCGCCCGCCGCCGGCAGACCGGTCAGCACCAGCCGCCCGCCCCGCCGGCACAGCGCGGCGGCGGCGCGGGCCGAGTCGGCGGCCCCGGCGGCCTCCACGACGACGTCGAAACCGCCCGGCAGCTCCTCGTCCGCGGTGCGGAAGTCGGCCGCGCCGAACCGCCGGGCCAGTGCCGCCCGGTCGTCGCGCGCGCCGACCACCAGCAGCCGCGCCGGGGAGACGGCCCTGAGGAACTGCACGGCGAACATGCCGAGCGTCCCCGTGCCGACCACCGCGACCCGCTCGCCCGGCCGGGCGTTCGCCTTCAGCGCGGCGGCGGCCACACAGGCGGCCGGCTCCAGCAGCGCCGCTGCGGTCAGGTCGGCGTCGTCCGGCAGGACGTGCAGCAGCCGGGCCGGGAGGGTGAGCGTGGCCGCCATCGCGCCGGGCCGGGTGAAGCCGGTCTCCTCGTAACCCGCCTCGCACAGCGTCGTCGCGCCCGCGTGGCAGTGGTCGCACACCTGGCAGTTGCGGAATCCCTCGCCGACCACCTTGCGGCCCACCAGGTCCGCGTGCACCCCGGCGCCGACCGCCCGCACCGTGCCGGACCACTCGTGGCCCGGCACGAGCGGGTAACGGACGTACCCCTCGGGCCGGTTGCCCTGGTACACCTCGCGATCGCTGCCGCAGACGCCCACGGCGTGCACGGCGACCAGGGCCTCACCCGGCCCGGGCTCCCGGGGGGTGTGCCCGGCGAGACGGTGCGCACCGGCCGCCTCCACGACGACCTCGACACCGGTGCTCCCGGCGTACCCCCCGGCCGGCGCGCTCACTTGGTCCCCTTCGGCCGGCGGGTCTCCCAGCCCTCGGCCCACAGATCGAACCGGGCCTGCTGCTGCGGGAATTCGGCCGCCGCGTCCGTGTCCAGCTCCACGCCGAGCCCCGGCGCGTCGCTCAGGTGGAAGCAGCCGTCCGCCGGATCGACCTGCGGGGCGCCCTTGACCACCTTCTTGATCTCCGCGTCCGCGAAGTCGTTGAAGTGCTCCAGGATCTTGAAGTTGGGGGTGCTGAAGCCGACTTGGAGGGAGGCAGCGGTGAGCACGGAGCCGCCGACGTTGTGCGGGGCGACCAGCATGTAGTGGGTCTCGGCGGTGGCGGCGAGCTTGCGGGTCTCCCAGATGCCGCCGATGTGGCCGACGTCCGGCTGGATGATGTCGACGGCCTGGCTCTCGAACAGCTCGCGGAACTCGATCCGGTCGTGGATGCGCTCACCGGTGGCCACCGGCAGGTCCACCTTGGCGGCGACCTTCTCCAGCGCCTTCAGGTTCTCCGGCGGGCACGGCTCCTCCAGCCAGGCCGGCGCGAACGGCGCCATCTCCCGGGCCAGCCGCACGGCGGTGGCGGGGGAGAAGCGGCCGTGCATCTCCAGCATCAGCTCGGCGTCCGGGCCGATCGCGTCGCGCACCGCCTCGATCAGCGAGACGGCGTACAGGGTCTGCTCGTGGTCCAGCTCGAAGTGACCGGTGCCGAACGGGTCGATCTTCAGGGCCCGGTAACCGCGCTCCATGACGCCTTGCGCGGCCTTGTGGTACGCCTCGGGGGTCCGCTCGGTGGTGTACCAGCCGTTGGCGTACGCCTTCACCCTGTCGGTCACCTTGCCGCCCAGCAGCTGCCAGACGGGGACGCCGAGCGCCTTGCCCTTGATGTCCCAGCAGGCCATCTCCACGACCGCGATGCCGGACATCACGATCTCGCCCGCGCGGCCGTAGTCGCCGTACTTCATCCGGCGGACCAGGTCCTCCACGGCGAACGGGTCGGAGCCGAGGATGTGATTGGCCTCGGCCTCCCGCAGATAGCCGGTCAGCGCGTCGGTGTGACCGAGCATCCGGGTCTCGCCGACTCCCGTGATCCCTTCGTCGGTGTGCACCTGGACGTAGGTCAGGTTGCGCCACGGCGTCCCGACCACGTGCGTGCTGATTCCGGTGATGCGCACGGCAGTTGCCCCTCAGCTGTTCGAGATTTCGTCACACGTTCGAAATGTTGGCGAGACAGTAAGGACGGCGCGAGGGGGGTGTCAATGGGGGCGACACATAACGGTTTCGGCAAACCTTTCGAGAGCTCTTTCGATCCCCCACGGAACCTTCACAGTCGCCCCTAGGAACGCCGCCCGCCCGGAACCTAGTCTTCCCGCGTCATGAACTACTGCCACCCGTGCCGACGGCACCTCAACGGCGCCCTCCTGTGTCCAGGATGCGGCACCCCGGCCGAAGCACTCCCGGTGGATCCGACCGAGCCCCAACCTCCTGACATAGCAAATGAGTTCGAGGTCGATGCGGAGCCCGACGACACCCCCGGGCGCCCTCCGCGGCGGGCCGACCGCCGCCGGGCACAGGGGCGCGGGCGAGGCGCCACGGCGGCGGACTCGGGAGCGACGGCGAGCCGGCGGGACCGCAAGGCGGCGAGTCATCGCAGACGCCGCCGCCGGACCCTCCTGATAGCCACCGGCTTCGTCCTGGCGGCAGGCGGCCTGAGCCTCGCCGAACTGGGCGTGGACGCGCCGGGCCTGCCCGGCTTCTCCGACCCGGGCCCGGCGGTGGCGGGCGGCGAGACGGCCGACGGCTCCACGGCGGCTCCCGGCACGACCCCGACGGCCCGACCGGTCGGCGACACCTCCGCCGGCACCACGACCGCACACCCCGCGTCGGCCTCGTCCTCCACCTCCGCCTCACCGTCCGCCTCGGCGTCGGACGGAACGCCGACACCGGGACAGAGCGGCACGGGCACCCCCGGGCAGTCGCCGTCCTCGGCGCCGGGCAGGACGACGGGCGAGGGCGCGGGAGCGGTGACGGGCCCGGGCGGCGAAGCGACCCCGACAACCCCGCAGACCCTCCAGCCGACGCCCCCTCCGCAATCCGACCCACCCCAGTCCCCGCAGCCCCCCGAGCCCACCCCGACCCACACCTGCGAACGCTTCCTGTGGTGGTGCACCTGACAAGCCTCACACCGCAGGCACCCCCAACCCGCACCCCCCGGCCAACGCGAGCGAACTCTTGGGCCCGCACCCCCAATCCGCACCCGCCGGCCAAGGCCAGCAGCCACCCCCTTCACGCGCCCCCCACGCCCCACACCCGCGAGACAACGGGAGCGGGCCCCAGCGCGCGTCGCCCCCACGGCCCGCACCCGCTAGCCAACGGGAGCGGGCCACCCCCACGGCGCAGCCCCCCAGCCCCGCAGCCGCGAGACGACGGGAGCGGGCCGTGGTGGTGCGTCCAAAGCCCGCCGCGTACTGCGGTCCCCACCTACCCCACCGACCACGACTCAGGGCCGTACGTCCGTGTGCGGCGGGCTGGACGCACCACCACGGCCCCGACCCCCCACACACCGCAGGCGCCCCACACGCACCGCAGGCGCGACACCGCACCGCAGGCGCCCCCACACACACCGCAGGCGCGACACCGCACCGCAAGGCGACCGCACCACATCGCAGGCGCGACACCGCACCGCAGGGCGACCACCCCGCACCCCAAACCGCACCGCAGCCGCGGCCCCCGCCTCAGCCCAACATCCTCCGCAACAACCCCCGCAGCGCCACCCGCTCCTCATCCGTGAGCCCCGCCAGCGGCTCCCGCGCGAACCGCAACCCCTCCCGCAGCTCCCGCGCCACCCGACGCCCCTCCTCAGTGGCAGCCGCCAGCTTGACCCGCCGGTCCGCCGGATCGGGCCGCCGCTCGACCAGCCCCCGCACCTCCAGCCGGTCGACGATGCCGGTCACGTTCGACGGCTCGCACTTCAGCTTCTGCGCCAGCTTCCGCATCGGCAGCGGTTCCAGCGACAACAGGCTCAGCAACCGCGCCTGCGCCCCGGTCAGCGCGTGCTCGCCGGCCGCCTCCTCGTAGTCCTCGTAGAACCGGGCCACGACGTCCCCGATGAGCTCGACGACCTCCATGGTCACGGCATCAGGGCGGCGGGCGTTCGGGGAATGGGCCATACGGCCCAGGGTACCCGGTTGCTTGACATCCTGAAATATTCAGGCGCATGGTTGTTTCAGGTGCTGAAGTAATCTCGGCACCGGGGGCCGGCCCCACCGGCCCCCCAGCAGCTCCCTGGCGGGTCCCCACCCCGCCCGTACCGACGAGAGGCGCCACCGTGTCCGACACCCCCACCCTCCCTGCCGTCAGCCGTGCATGGCACCTGCTCAGCCGCCCGGTCGGCTGGCCGAAGCCCGAGGACTTCGCCCTGGTGGAGGCCGAGCTTCCGCAGCCGGGCGAAGGCCAGGTCCTCGTCCGCAACGAGTACCTCTCCGTCGACCCGTACATGCGTGGCAGGATGTCCGCGGCCAAGTCCTACGCGGCACCGTACGAGCTGAACCAGCCCATGCTGGGCGGGGCCGTCGGCGAGGTCGTCGTGTCGAACGCGGAGAACATCGCCGTGGGCGACCACGTCCTGCACTTCGGCGGCTGGCGCGAGTACGCGGCCGTGGACGCCTCGCAGGCGGTCAAGGTCGACCCGGAGGCCGCACCGCTGTCGACGTACCTCGGCGTGCTCGGCATGACGGGCCTGACCGCCTACGCGGGCCTGCTGCGCACGGCCTCCTTCAAGGAGGGCGACATCGTCTTCGTGTCCGGCGCGGCCGGCGCGGTCGGCAGCCAGGTCGGGCAGATCGCCAAGCTCAAGGGCGCCTCCCGCGTCATCGGCTCGGCGGGCTCCGACGAGAAGGTGAAGCTGCTGACGGACGAGTACGGCTTCGACGCCGCGTTCAACTACAAGAACGGCCCGGTGTCCGAGCAGCTCCGCGCCGCCGCCCCCGACGGCGTCGACGTCTACTTCGACAACGTCGGCGGCGACCACCTGGAGGCCGCCGTCGGCGCCCTCAACCTTCACGGCCGCATCGCGATCTGCGGCGCGATCTCGGTGTACAACAACACCGAGCCCGCCCCCGGCCCGAAGAACCTCGCCCGGCTGATCCAGACCCGCGGCCGCATCGAGGGCTTCCTCGTGGGGGACCACTACGACCTCCAGCCGCAGTTCGTGAGGGAGGTCGGCCCGTGGGTGCGCTCGGGTGAGCTGAAGTACCGCGAGACGGTCGTCGAGGGCGTCGAGAACACCCTGGAGGCGTTCCTCGGTGTGCTGCGAGGCGACAACACCGGAAAAATGATCGTCAAACTCTGAGCCACCACTTCCCCACCCCCCACCACCCCCCACGACCACCCCCCACCACCCCCCTGTCACCCCCACTCAACCGCCCACCTTCACTGTGATTCCGGCATGCGGTAACTTCATTCCGAAACCATCGTGATCGTGGGCGCGAGTCACGACGGAACGAGGAGGAACGCACCGTATGCCCATCCAGCAGTCCGACGTGAAGTACACCGCGGTCGCCACCGCCGAGGGCGGCCGTGACGGCCGGGTCGCCACCGACGACGGCAAGCTCGACGTGGTCGTGAACCCGCCCAAGGAGATGGGCGGCAGCGGCGCCGGCACCAACCCCGAGCAGCTGTTCGCCGCCGGCTACAGCGCCTGCTTCCAGGGCGCCCTGGGCGTCGTCGCCCGCGAGGAGGGCGCCGACATCACCGGCTCGACCGTCACCGCGAAGGTCGGCATCGGCAGGAACGAGGACGGCTTCGGCATCATCGTCGAGATCTCGGCCGAGATCCCGAACGTGGACGCCGCCACCGCGAGGAGCCTGGTCGAGAAGGCCCACCAGGTGTGCCCGTACTCGAAGGCGACGCGGGGCAACATCACCGTGACGCTGGCCTGAACCGATCGTTTCCCGGACGGAGGCCGCATCCCTGGACGTGGGACGCGGCCTCCGTCATGCGCGGCGCTGGCCTCCGTCATGCGCGGCGCTGGCCTCCGTCGTGCGCGGCCGAAGCGGGCCGTCGGGGCGCCGGCGGGGCCTCGCTACAGTGGCCCCATGCGTGATCTCGGGGTGGGTTTCGGATATCTGCTGAAGGGCCAGCGATGGGTGGCCCGGAACAGGAGGGCGTACGGCCTCGGCCTGCTCCCGGGGCTGATCACCCTCGTCCTGTACGCCGCCGCGCTGATCGCGCTCGCCCTGTGGGGCGAGGACGCCGTCGCCTGGGCCACCCCCTTCGCCGACGGCTGGCCGGGACCCTGGCTCGGCCTCTTCCGCGGCTTCCTCACCGCCGTCCTGTTCGCCCTCGGACTGCTGCTCGCCGTGGTCACCTTCACCGCGGTCACCCTGCTGATCGGCCAGCCCTTCTACGAGAGCATCTCCGAGCAGGTCGACCGGGACGTCTCCCCGGACGGCGCCGCGCCCGAGTCCGGTCTGCCGCTCTGGCGCGAGCTGTGGATCTCCGCCCGCGACAGCCTCCGCGTCGTCGTGCGGGCCGCGCTGTGGGGCGTGCTGCTCTTCGCGCTGGGCTTCCTGCCGGTCGTCGGCCAGACGGTGATCCCGGTGATCGGCTTCTTCGTCACCGGCTTCTTCCTCACCGAGGAACTGACCGCCGTCGCCCTCCAGCGCCGCGACGTCGACCTCCGTGCCCGCCTCGCCCTCCTGCGCTCCCGCAGGACACTGGTCTGGGGCTTCGGCACCCCGCTGGGACTGGCCTTCCTGGTGCCGTTCGTCGCCGTGTTCCTCATGCCGGGCGCGGTCGCCGGGGCCACCCTGCTCGCCCGCGACCTGCTCTCCGAGGAGACGGGCGAGCCGGACACGACGCCCGGCCCCGGGGACGCGGCCCGCACGGACACGGACCCCGAGGACGCGGCCCGCGCGGCAGCGGACCGTACGGACGACGCGGACGGCGCGGTCAGCGGGACCCCGCACCCGTCACGCTGACCGCCGCCTCCCGCAGCACGCCGAGGAACGCCCGCACGGCCGGCGACAGCGACCACCCCCGTACGGTCGCCGCGTACACCGCCCGGCACGGGACGTCCTCCGGGTGCACGGGCAGCAGGGCCACGTCGGGCCGTACGGACGCGACGGCCAGCGCCGGCACCAGCGCCACGCCCAGCCCTGCGGCGACGTAACCCTGTTTGGCGGTCCAGTCGGCGACGACGTGCGCGACGCGCGGCCGGAATCCCTGGCGCAGGGCCGCGTCGAGCAGCGTGCCCTCGGGCCGCGCGCTGCCCGAGACCCAGTCGGCGTCGGCGAGCCGGGACAGGCGCACGGGGCCGGGCTCGCCGGTCAGCGGGTGCCCGGCGGGCACGGCGACGTACAGCGGCTCGTCGAGGAGGTGGTGCAGCGTATACGCCTCCATCGGGGCGCCCTGCGTCGTGGAGACGACCGCCAGGTCCAGGCGCCCGGCGGACAGCCGCTCCAGCAGCCGCGGGGTGAGACCCTCCTCGCGGGAGGTGCGCACCTCCGGATAGCGGGCGCGGAAGGCGGCCAGGGCCCACGGCACCAGCGCCGCGTCGGCCGTGCTGAACGCCCCGAACCGCACCCGCCCGCCCGCCACCTCGCGCAGCGCCGCCAGGTCGCGCACGGCCGCGTGCAACGACCCGGCGACGGCTTCCGCGTGCGCGACGAACGTCCGGCCGGCCTCCGTGAGCCGCACCCCGCGCGGCAGCCGGTCGAACAGCGGGCCGCCGCCCAGCGCCGACTCCAGCGCGGAGATCTGCCGGGACACCGCCGACTGCGTCCAGCCCAGGTTCCGCGCGGCCACCGTGAACGACCCGTGCCGGGCGACCTCGAGGAAGACCCGGACCCAGACGGTGGACAGATCGGGGAGAGCGCCGAGGCCGTCCTCCGCACCGCCATGCGTATTCGACATGGCAGTCATGCTAGACATTCGCTGGTCGCATCCCGCGGACCGATCTAGCGTCGACGGCATGCAGAAGACCGACAAGACCGTGAAGATCGCCTTCCTGGGGCTGGGGCGCATGGGCGTCCCCATGGCCCGCAGGCTGCTGGCCGCCGGTCACCCGCTGACCGTCTGGAACCGCACGGCGGCGAAGGCCGAGGAGCTCGTCGCCGAGGGCGCCCGGCCCGCCGCCTCCCCGGCCGACGCCGTACGCGACGCCGACGTGGTGATCACGATGCTCGCCGATCCGGCCGCCCTCGCCGCCGTCGCCGACGCCGCCCTGCCGGCACTGCCGGCCGGAGCGCACTGGATCGACATGTCCACCGTCGGACCGGAAGCGGTCCGCGCGCTCGCCTCCCGGGCCGGCGACCGGGCGACACTGGTCGACGCCCCGGTCGTGGGCAGCACCGACCGGGCCGCCACCGGCCGGCTCGACATCCTCGCGGGCGGCGACACGGCCGGCGTGGACCACGTACTGGCCACCCTCGGCACCGTCACCCGCACCGGCCCGTCCGGTTCCGGTGCCGCCCTCAAACTGGTCCTCAACACCGCGGCGATCGGCGGCGTCGGGCTCGTCGCCGAGGCGCTGCGGCTCGCCGACGCGCTCGGCCTCGACGAGGACACCGCGCGCACCGCCCTCGCGGCCGGCCCGCTCGGCGGCGCGGTGGCCCGGGCCCGTGCCGAGGGCGCCCACTTCGCGACCGCGCTGGCGGTGAAGGACCTCGACCTCGCCACCGGCACGGCCGAACTCCCCGTCGTGCGGGCCGTGTCGGACCAGTACCGGAAGGCCGCGGCCGAAGAGCCCGGGCTCGCCGGGGCCGACATCTCCCGCACCGCCACCCGCCTCAGCGGCACACGTCGATAGGAGAGCGCACCGTGCGGATCACCCTCGGCGACCCTGCCGACGCCCCCCAGCCCCTCACGCCGTACTACTCCCAGGTCGCCCGCGTCGAACAGGCCGACGGCGGCGCCTTGCTGTTCCTCTCCGGTCAGATCGCCGAGGGGGACACGATCACCGAGCAGAGCCACGGCGTGTTCGAGATCATCGCGGCGCTCCTGAAGGCGCACGGCGCCACACTGGAACACGTCATCAGCATCCGCACCTACCTCACCGACATCGGCGAACTCGCCGCCTACGGCGCGGTCCGGCGCCAGTACCTCACCGGCACCCCGCCCACCAGCATGACGATGGAGGTGCCCCGCCTGTTCCGCCCCGAGGCGCGGATCGAGGTGGAAGTGGTCGCCGCGGTGCCCGCCGGATTGTGAAGGGTTCGTACGAGCTTGCGGCCGGAAGGCCGATCACCGCTCACCGCGGCAGCCCGCCGATTACCGTCGGGACAGGGACGAGTTCCCCCCGCGAACAGCCCCGGTCCGAGGACCTGACCCCATGGACCGGGGCTCGTGGAACCGGAACCGCCCGCCCCTGGGCGAGAGGCCCTAGCGCACCGAGAACCCGTACACCGTCTCCGAGCGGTACACCTCGCCCGGCCTCAGCTCGGTGCTCGGGAACTCCGGCCGGTTGGGCGAGTCCGGGAAGTGCTGGGTCTCCAAGGCGATCCCGGCGTTCGGCGCGAACGGGTCGGTGAGGTGGTCGGCGGTGTAGAGCTGGACGCCAGGCTCGGTCGTCGCCACCGTCAGCACCCGCCCGGAGGCCGGGTCGCGCAACTCGGCGATCAGCTCGGGAGCGGCCGTCACACCCTTGTCGAGGACGTAGTTGTGGTCGAACCCGGTGCCCACCTCGCGCGGAGCACGGAGGTCGAAGCGCGTGCCGGCGACCTCGGCCCGTTCACCCGTCGGGATCAGGGCGCCGTCGACCGGCGTGTACCGGGCGGCGGCGAGCCGCAGTTCGTGGCCGCCGGCCGGGCCGGAGCCCGCGCCGCCGAGGTTCCAGTACGTGTGGTTGGTCAGGTTGACCACCGTCGGCGCGTCCGTGACCGCCTCGTACGCGATGCGCAGCGCGCCCGACGCGTCCAGCGTGTACGTCGCCGAGACCTCCAGCCGGCCCGGGAAGCCCTCCTCGCCGTCCGGGGAGACACGGGCCAGGCGCACCCCGTGCTCCACCGCCGTCGCCTCCCACACCCGCTTGTCGAAGCCGTTCGCTCCGCCGTGCAGCGAGTTGGGCCCGTCGTTGGGCGCGAGCGCGTACGTCCGGCCGTCCAGCGGGAAGGCGGCCCCGCCGATCCGGTTGGCGTACCGGCCGACCAGCGCGCCGAGGAACGGCTCGGGGTGCGCGACGTAGCCCTCCAGAGCGGGGAAGCCCAGCACCACGTCCGCGGTGCGCCCGGCCCGGTCCGGCACCTCGACCGACTGCACGATCCCGCCGTACGAGAGCACCCGCACCCGCACTCCGGCCCGCTCCAGCGTCCAGCGGTGCACCGGGGTTCCGTCGTAAAGTCTGCCGAAAATTTCGCTCATGCTCATGCGGAGAACCTTAAGGTCACGGGGACGTGGCCGTGACGGTGCGGTAGGCGATCTCGGCCAGCCGCGCCTGGCCGTTGCGGCTCGGGTGGAACCAGTCCCAGTGGCTGAGCTGGTCCGTGCCGAAGCGGTAGTCGAAGACCGCGTCGTGGTCGAAGCGGCAGCGGCGATCCTTCGCACACACGTCCGCCAGCACCTTGTTGTACGCCACCACCCGCGCCTGCACGGTCTCGCGCCGCGCGGTCGCCGCCCCGTCCAGCGCGTCCGCGTCGCCCAGCATCGACGGGCAGATGCCCAGCTTCCAGATCTGCTTGCCGAGCGGGTTCGTACGCCCCTCGGACCACAGCCGCTTCAGGTTCGGCACGCTGGAGACGTACACCTCCGTCTTCGGCAGCGTCTGGCGCAGGGTGTTCATCGCGTCCTGGAACTGGCTGCGGAAGTCGGCCACGGACGTCATCTCGGCCGTGGAGGAGCGGCACGCGTCATTGGCGCCGACCATCACCGCCACCAGCTCCGGCCGGTGCACCACCGCCTTGTCCATCTGCGCCTTCAGGTCCCGCATCCGGGACCCGGTCACCGCGTGGTTCCAGCTGTGCTGCGCCGCCCCGGCCGCCCCGAGCAGCCGTACGGCCAGACTGTCGACCGCGGCGTCGCTGCCCGTCGCCCAGGACACCTCCGGACAGTCCGTCAGCACCGCGCACGCGTCGAAGCCGCGCGTGATGGAGTCGCCCACCGCCGCGACCGAGTCCGGCGAGGTGTCCCACCGGGGGGTCGGCGAGGCGGAGGCGCGACCCGCCCGCGCCCCGGTGTCGCCCCGGCCGGAGGCGCCCCCACCGACGGCGTCGCAGCCCGCGGCGGTCAGCACGGCCGCCGCCACGACGGCGTGCGCGGCCCACGAACGGTGGCTTCGCTTCCGCATCCCTGGTGTTCCCCTCGGTCGTCCAGCGGTGGTCCGGTCCCCTCCATGAGAACGCGTGGGAGTTCCCGCGCCCGTCCGATGTGACGGCGCACACCCGTACAAGCGTCCCCATGGGTGAATGACGGGGGTTTCCTGGCACCAGGACCGACGGTACGTCACACTCCTTGCCCCGTCGCACGGTAGCCTCGCCATCAACGTGGCCGTCGCGCCACCGCTGCCCGCCCGCCCCCTGTCCCGCTCTGCCCGGAGGTCCCGGTGACGACACGTGGAGTTCTGTACGTGCACTCCGCGCCGCGCGCGCTGTGCCCGCATGTCGAGTGGGCGGTCGCCGGGGTGCTCGGCACGCGCGTCAGCCTCGACTGGATCCGGCAGCCCGCCGCGCCCGGCACCTGGCGCTCGGAGTTCTCCTGGCAGGGCCAGGCCGGCACCGCCTCCAAGCTCGCCTCCGCGCTGCGCGGCTGGCAGCTGCTGCGCTTCGAGGTCACCGCCGAGCCCTGCGCCACCGCCGAGGGCGAGCGCTACAGCTGCACCCCCGACCTCGGCATCTTCCACGCCGTCACCGGCATCCACGGCGACATCCTCATCCCCGAGGACCGTCTGCGCGCCGCCCTCGCCCGCTCCCAGGGCGGGGAGACGGACCTGGAGGCGGAGATCGCCAAGCTCCTCGGCAAGCCCTGGGACGACGAGCTGGAGCCGTTCCGCTACGCGGGTGAGGGCGCCCCGGTCCGCTGGCTCCACCAGGTGGTCTGACCGGCCCCGCACACCACGAACGGCGTCGGCCCGAACCCCACCGGGGGTCCGGGCCGACGCCGTTCAGTGCGCTCAGACCGTACGGAACGCCAGCACCACGTTGTGGCCGCCGAACCCGAAGGAGTCGTTCAGCGCCGCGATCCTGCCCTCGGCGGGCAGCTTGCGGGCCTCGCCGCGGACCACGTCCGCGTTCGCCTCGGCCTCGGGGTCGATGTTCTCGACGTTGATGGTCGGCGGGGCCACCCGGTGGTACAGGGCCAGCACGGTCGCCACCGACTCCACGCCGCCCGCGCCACCGAGGAGGTGACCGGTCATCGACTTGGTCGCGGAGACCGCCATGTGGTCGGCGTCGTCGCCGAAGACCTTGCGCAGCGCCTTCAGCTCGGCGACGTCACCGGCCGGCGTCGAGGTCGCGTGCGCGTTGACGTGCACGATCTCGGCCGGGTCCAGGTCGGTGCGGTCCAGCAGGTTGTGCAGGGCGTGCGAGATGCCGCGGCCCTCCGGCTCGGGCTGCACGATGTCGTGGCTGTCGGCGGAGATGCCCTGGCCGACCGCCTCCGCGTAGACGCGGGCGCCGCGCGCGGCGGCGTGTTCGGCGGACTCCAGCACGAGCACACCGGCGCCCTCGCCGAGGACGAAGCCGTCCCGGCCGACGTCGTAGGGGCGCGAGGCGCCCTCGGGGTCCGCGTTGTTCTTGGACATCGCCATCATGTTGCCGAACGCGGCGATCGGCAGCGGGTGGATGGCCGCCTCCGTGCCGCCGGCGACGACCACGTCGGCGCGGCCGGTGCGGATCATCTCGATGGCGTAGCCGATGGCCTCGGCGCCCGACGCGCAGGCGGAGACCGGGGTGTGCACGCCCGCGCGGGCGCCCACGAGCAGGCCCACGTTGGCCGAGGGGCCGTTCGGCATCAGCATGGGCACGGTGTGCGGGGAGACGCGGCGTACGCCCTTCTCCTTCAGCACGTCGTACTGGTCGAGCAAGGTGGTCACGCCGCCGATGCCGGAGGCGATGACCGCGCCGAGCCGGTCGGGGTCGACGGCGCCGTCGCTGCCGTCCTCACCGGCCTTGCCGGTGAAACCGGCGTCCTTCCACGCCTCCTGGGCGGCGATCAGCGCGAACTGCGCCGAGCGGTCCAGACGGCGGGCCTGCGGCCGGGGGATGACCTCGGTCGGCTCAACGGCGATCGGGGCCGCGATGCGCACGGCCTGTTCGGCGGCCCACTCCTGGGTGAGCGGCTTGACGCCGGACCTGCCGGCGACCAGGCCTTCCCAGGTGGAGGCCACGTCGCCACCCAGCGGTGTGGTTGCGCCGATACCGGTGACGACCACGGTGCGATTGGTCGAGCTCACGGGAATTCTTTCTCCAACGGATGCGAGGATTCAAACGGCGCCACCGCCGGGTGGCGGGGCAGTCAGCCCAAGGCAGTGATCGGCGGATCAGGCCTGGTGCTTGAGGATGTAGTCGGTCGCGTCGCCGACCGTCTTGAGGTTCTTGACGTCCTCGTCGGGGATCTTCACGTCGAAGCGCTCCTCGGCGGCGACGACGACCTCGACCATGGACAGCGAGTCGACGTCCAGGTCGTCGGTGAAGGACTTGTCCAGCTGGACGTCCTCGGCGGGGATCCCGGCGATCTCGTTCACGATCTCGGCGAGACCGGCGACGATCTCTTCCTGAGTGGCGGCCATGTCGGCGCTCCTTCGTTGATGTTCCAGAGGGTGGGGCAGTGCTTCCCGTACCGGACGCGTGATCCGGCACGGAGTGCCTAAGGGAGGGTAACGACCGTCGCGGCGTAGACGAGACCCGCCCCGAAGCCGATGACGAGCGCGGTGTCGCCGCTCTTCGCCTCGCCGGTCGCCAGGAGCCGCTCCATCGCGAGCGGGATCGAGGCGGCCGAGGTGTTGCCGGTGGTGCGGATGTCGCGGGCGACCGTGACGTGCTCCGGCAGTTTCAGCGTCTTCACCATCGAGTCGATGATCCGCACGTTGGCCTGGTGCGGGATGAAGACGTCCAGGTCGTCCGAGGTGATCCCGGCCGCGTCCAGCGCCTGCTGGGCGACCTTCGCCATCTCGAACACGGCCCAGCGGAACACCGCCTGGCCCTCCTGCGTGATCGCAGGGAACTTGATGTTGCCGTCGCTGTCCACGGGCAGCTCGGACACGTCGCCGATCCTGAAGCGGTCCCAGGAGACGGTCTGCTTGATCGTCTGGGCCTTGTCGCCCTCCGACCCCCACACGGTCGGGCCGATCGCCGGCTCCTGGGAGGGGCCGACCACGACCGCGCCGGCGCCGTCACCGAACAGGAAGGCGGTGGCCCGGTCCTCCAGGTCGGTCAGGTCGCTCAGCCGCTCCACGCCGATGACCAGCACGTACTCGGCCGAGCCCTCGACCACCATGCCCTTGGCGAGGGTGAGGCCGTAGCCGAAGCCGGCGCAGCCCGCCGAGATGTCGAAGGCGGCGGCCTTGTCGGTGCCGAGCCGGTCGGCGATCTCGGTGGCGATGGCGGGGGTCTGGCTGAAGTGCGAGACGGTCGAGACGACCACCGCGCCGATCTGCGCCGCCTCGATCCCGGCGTCCGCGATCGCCTTGCCGGACGCCTCGATCGACATGGCCGCGACGGTCTCCTCCGGCGACGCCCAGTGCCGGGTCTCGATGCCGGAGCGCGAGCGGATCCACTCGTCGGACGAGTCGATCTTCTCGAGGATCACCTCGTTGGGCACCACCCGGGTGGGCCGGTAACCGCCCACGCCGAGGATGCGGGCGTACGGGGCGCCCTTGCTGGGCTTGATCTTCGACATCGGCATCTTCGGTCGGCTCCTTCGGGCGTCAGGCGTTCGCGTGCTCGGCGATGACCTCGCGGGCCGCGTCGAGGTCGTCGGGGGTCTTCAGCGCCAGCGTCCTGACGCCGGGCAGCGCCCGCTTGGCGAGACCGGTCAGCGTGCCGCCGGGGCACACCTCGATCAGGGCGGTGACGCCGAGCGCCTTGAACGTCTCCATGCACAGGTCCCAGCGGACCGGGTTGGCGACCTGGCCGACCAGCCGCTCGACGACCTCGGAGCCACCGGTGACGGCCCGGCCGTCCTTGTTGGAGACGTAGGTGACCTTCGGGTCGGCGGGCGCGAGCGCCTTCGCCGCCTCGGCCAGCTTCTCGACGGCGGGCGCCATGTGGTGGGTGTGGAAGGCGCCCGCCACCTTCAGCGCCACGACCTTGCGCACGCCCTCGGGCGGGTTCTCGGCCAGCGCGGCGAGCTGCTCCATGGTCCCGGCGGCCACGATCTGGCCCGCGCCGTTGACGTTCGCCGGGGTCAGGCCGAGCTTCTCCAGGTGCGCGACGGACACCTCGGGGTCGCCGCCGAGCAGCGCCGACATGCCCGTCTCGGTGACCGCGGCGGCCTCGGCCATCGCCAGGCCGCGCCGGCGCACCAGGGTCAGCGCGGCGGTGTCGTTCAGCACGCCCGCGAAGGCGGCCGCGGTGATCTCGCCGACGCTGTGGCCGGCGACGGCGTCCGGTGCCACGTCACCGAGTGCCGCGGCCGACAGGATTCCGGCGGCCACCAGCAGCGGCTGGGCCACCGCGGTGTCACGGATCGCGTCCGCGTCGGCCTGCGTCCCGTAGTGGACGAGGTCGAGTCCGATGGCGTCCGACCAGGCGGCCACACGGTCGGCGGCGCCGGGCAGTTCGAGCCAGGGGGTCAGGAAGCCGGGCGTCTGGGCACCCTGGCCGGGAGCGACGAGTACGAGCACTCTCACACTCTCTCTTGGGGACGGGCGTGGCCGCCCGTGGGGACAGGGACGAAGAACACGAAGGGGTTTTGTGGACCCCCGACAAAACGTCAGGCCTGGGGATCTCCATCGGCCAGCCGCCCCAGGATGAGGGCGATCCTCAGCGTGAACGCGGATCGTACATCGGACGGGGACCAGCCGGTGACGTCAGTCACACGTCGGAGCCGGTAGCGCACGGTGTTCGGGTGAACGAAGAGCATCCGGGCCGCGCCCTCCAGGCTGCTCGCCTGCTCCAGATAGACGCTCAACGTCTCCAGGAGCGCGGACCCGGCCTCCTCCAGCGGTCTGTAGATCTCCTCTACCAACTGTTCCCGCGCGCCCGGATCGCCCGCGATGGCGCGTTCCGGCAGCAGGTCGTCCGCCAGCACCGGGCGCGGGGCGTCCTGCCAGGCGAAACACGCCTTCAGCCCGGCCGCCGCGGCCTGCGCGGACCGGGTCGCGGCGAGCAGGTCGGGCACGATCGGCCCGGCCACCACCGGCCCCGCCGCGTACGGGCCGATCAGCGACTTCGCCACGGCGAGCGGGTTGTCGTTGCCGCCCGCGATCACCACCAGCCGGTCGCCGAGCACCCCGGTCAGCACCTGCAGCTTGGCGTGCCGGGCGGCCCGCCGGATGGCCTCCACGGTCAGCTCGGAGTCCCCGTCGGGCGCCGTCCCGAGCACCACGCACACGTGGTCGGGCGAGTTCCACCCGAGGGCGGCGGCCCGGGACACGGCCCCCTCGTCGGCCTCCCCGCTGAGCACGGCGTTCACGACCAGCGACTCCAGCCGGGCGTCCCAGGCACCGCGTGCCTCGGCGGCCTGGGCGTAGACCTGGGCGGTGGCGAACGCGATCTCCCGCGCGTAGACGAGCAGCGCCTCGCGCAGCACCGACTCGTCGCCGGGCGCCGCCACCTCGTCGATGGCGGACTCCATGACCTCGATCGTGGTGCGCACCATCTCCACGGTCTGGCGCAGGGTGATCGCCCGGGTCAGCTCGCGCGGAGCGGTGCCGAACACGTCGGTGGAGATGGCCTGAGGCGTGTCGGGGCGCCGGAACCACTCGGTGAAGGCCGCGATGCCGGCCTGCGCCACCAGCCCGATCCAGGAACGGTTCTCCGGGGGCATGGCCCGGTACCACGGCAGCGTCTCGTCCATCCGCGCGATGGCCTGGGCGGCCAGCGACCCGGAGGACTTCTCCAGCCGTCTCAGGGTCGCGGAATGCGGATGGACGGGGCGCGCTGCGGCTTCGGCGTTACGGGATTCGGGTTCGGGCACGGGGACAAGACTGCCTTATCCGGACGCACGTACGTGCCGCCGGGTCCGGGATGGGCGGCGGGCGGCGCGGAGGCCGGGGCTACGGTGTCCCCGTGACCATGGACGTGCGGCGCGCGGCGGAGCGCTACGAGGGCGGCGACGAGGCGGCGGGCATCACCACCCGGCACGCCTTCTCCTTCGGCCCCCACTACGACCCGGGCAACCTGCGCTTCGGCGCGCTGATCGCGTGCAACGAGGAGCGCCTGGCGCCCGGCGCCGGCTTCGACGAGCACCCGCACAGCCACACCGAGATCGTCACGTGGGTCGTCGAGGGCGAGCTGACCCACCGCGACTCCACGGGACGCGAGAGCGTGGTGCGCCCCGGCGACGTCCAGTACCTGTCCGCCGCGGCGGGCGTCCGCCACGTCGAGCGCAACGACGGCTCGGCGCCCCTGGTCTTCGTGCAGATGTGGCTGGCGCCCCGGGAACACGGCGGCGAGCCCCGCCACGAGGTCGTGCGCGCCCTCGCCGACCTGGCGCCGTACGCCGTCCCGCGGGCCGGCGCGGTCCTGCGCGTCCGCCGGCTCGGCGCGGGCGAGGAGGCGGTCCTCCCGGCCGCCGCCCATGTGTACGTCCACGTCGTGCGCGGCCGGGTGCGGCTCGGCGGGGAGGAACTGGGGCCGGGGGACGCGGCGCGGATCACGGACGCCGCGGGGGAGCGGGCGGAGGCGGCCGCGGCCTCGGAGCTGATCGTGTGGGAGATGGCGGGGGAGGACGAGGGGACGCGGGCCGGCGCCGGGTGACGGCGCCGCGGGGTGCGGGAGCGGGCCACCGGGTTCGGGCGGCCGCATGGGTCAGGAGCCGCAGGAGCCGGCCCGCGCACGGGCCGGCGCGAGCCGTTCGTACACCGTCACCCGCCGGCCGCGGACCTGCGCGTCGGCCACCGCCCTGAAGCACGCCCTCAGCACGGCGGTCTTCGTCCTGTCCCGCTCGGCCGTCACCGGTTTCGCCACCCGGGCCGCGTCGGTCACCAGCAGTATCCGGCGCTGCGCCAGCATCGCGGCCCGTATGCGGTCCGGGCTCGCCTCCACGCCCTTCAGCGTCCCGGAGCGCTCCGGGCTCCGCGCGAGGGCTATGTCGCGCAGGCCGGCGAAGGCGTCCGGCGACACGGACCGGGTGTCGCGGCGGGCCGAGGGGACGAAGAGCACCGCGTTCCCGGGCTGCTTCATCCGCCGTACGTCCGACGCTGTCGCCAGGACGTCGTCCACCCGGCTCGCCGGGGAGCGCTCGGCCAGCGACTGCGGCAGCAGCGCCGCCGTCGCCGTGGCGACCACCACGGGCAGGACCCACTTCGAGGCCGTCCGGGAGCGGGGGGCGACGGCCCGTACCGCCGCGCCGACGGCCGTGCCGATCAGCAGGGCGAGGCCGAGCATGCTGTAGAGGACGTACCGGTCCAGGAACAGCGGCTGGACCAGGGAGAGGGCGACGAGGCCGAGTTGCGGCACCGCGAGCAGGGGGAATCCGACGGCCGCCGCCGACAGCCGGCCGGCCCGGGGCCTCTCCAGCAGGGCGCCGACGCCGCCGATCGCCAGCAGGACGGCGGGGCCGATCAGCATGTGCCAGGTCAGCGGCGGTATCCACGACACCTGCGCCGACTGGCGCCGGCTGTAGAGGACCAGCGGCAGCACACAGACCGTGGCGGCGACGGCGGCGGCCGTCCACCGCAGCAGGGTCTCCCGCCCGGCACGGACCCACAGCACCGTCACCAGGTGCGCCGGAAGGACCATCAGCGAGAGCCAGTTCAACAGCCCCGACGACAGGACGGCGCAGCCGTAGGCGGCCCAGTGGAAGGCGTGGACGGGCCGGCGCAGCGCGATGACGAGCAGCAGGGTGGAGAGCGCGGCCCCGGCGGCGACCAGCGCGTACGGCCGGCCTTCCTGAAGGTGGAACTGCACGGCCGGGAGCAGCCCGAACGCCATCCCGCCGGCCAGGCCCGCCCACCGGCCGGCCAGCCGGTCGCCGAGGACGGCCACGCAGGCCGCCGCGACCCCCGTGGCCAGCACGGACGGCAGCCGCAGGGTCGTGGTGCCGGGCCCGAACCACTCGAACAGCAGGTGCATCAGCAGGTAGTAGCAGCCGTGCACGACGTCGACGTTGCCCAGCATGTGGCAGATGTCGGCCGTGGAGCGCCGGGCCACCTGCCAGGTGGCGGCCTCGTCCCGCCACACGCTGTCCTGCCGGGACAGCCCCCACAGGCCGAGCGCGAACGTCCACAGCACCGGGACCAACCAGACGGGCACGGTACGACGCCCGGGGGCGGACACAGGCGCGACGGACGCCGCCTCGCTCCCCGAACGCGGGGACTGCGGGCGTAACTTACGGTCGATCGACATGAAGTGGCGCTTTCGGGACGGCTTTTGATCAGTGTGTGACGGAAATCGCGCAGTGATCGCGAACCGTACGCACCCTAGCCGTCCTGCCCGACGGGCGGGGCGAGTCGGTGTGGTCGAGTGCCTGGCCGGAATCCGAGAGAAGGATGCGTCGGCACCCGGCTGGTCCCGCACTCGGACGTCGTGATTCCAGGAGCCCTGCCGGGTGAACGGGCGCCGGCCGGCGCCCGTTCACCGGATCTTCTCCCCGCGTTTCGAACGCCCCGTCGCGGATCGACGTCTTACCTCGCGCAGACCGCACAGGAGTCGAGGGCCGGCCCGGCAAGGCTCGGTCCGGCTCCGTCCGTGAGGAGAGATGTATGAAGTCGTGGCGTTCTCGTATCGCCGTCGCGGTGGGCACCGCGGCACTGGCCGTTCCGCTGATGGCGAGCACGGCGTCCGCCGCCGGAACCAACCCCTGGGGCTACCGGGAGGTCGGTGGGACGAGGGACAAGCTCGAGTGTGTGCGGGACGGGCAGGAGCTCCTCGCCCAGGGATGGGTGAACTACTACTGCGACTGGGACGACCCGTTCTGGGTCCTGTGGGCCCTCCCCGCGAAGGACCAGCCGCCGACGGGAGGCTGACCGGCACGGGAAGCCGGGGCCGGCCGGTGGCCGTGGGGCCACCGGCCGCCGCGCCGTCGCCGTCCCCGGGCCGGCGTACGGGGCTCAGCCGCGCAGCTCGGCCAGCACCGCGTCCGTGAGCAGCGGCCACGCCTCGATCGCCCACGGGCCGAAGGCGCGGTCCGTCAGGGCCACGCAGGCCGCGCCCGCGTCCGGGTCCGTCCACAGGAACGTGCCGGACTGGCCGAAGTGGCCGAAGGTGCGGGGGGAGGACGAAGAGCCCGTCCAGTGCGGGGACTTGGAGTCGCGGATCTCGAAGCCGAGGCCCCAGTCGTTGGGGTTCTGGTGGCCGTAGCCCGGCAGGACGCCCTTGGTCCCCGGGTACTGGACCGTCATCGCCTCGGCGACCGTGCGCGGGTCCAGCAGGCGCGGGACCTGGAGTTCGGCGGCGAAGCGGAGCAGGTCGTCCACGGTGGAGACGCCGTCCTTGGCGGGGGAGCCGTCCAGGGTCGTCGCCGTCATGCCCAGCGGCTCCAGGACCGCCTGGCGCAGGTACTCCCCGAAGGGGATGTCCGTCGCCTTGGCGACGTGGTCGCCGAGCTGCTCGAAACCGGCGTTGGAGTACAGCCGCCGCTCCCCGGGCGGGGCCGTCACCCGGTGCTCGTCGAAGGCCAGGCCCGAGGTGTGGGCGAGCAGGTGGCGGACGGTCGCACCGGGCGGGCCGGCCGGCTCGTCCAGCTCGACGGCGCCCTCCTCGTACGCCACCAGCACCGCGTAGGCCGCCAGCGGCTTGGTGACCGACGCCAGCGGGAAGCGGTGCCCGGTCGGGCCGTGGACGCCCGCGACGGCGCCGTCGGCGCGGACCACGCCCGCGGCGGCGGTGGCCACCGGCCAGTTCTCGATCGACGCCAGACTCTTCAACGACATGGCACCGAGCCTAAGTGCTCACAGCCACAGTTCCAGCAACGGGTCGGGCTTGGGGCGAAAGCCCAGGGAGGCGTACAGCGGCGCGCCCTCGGCGGACGTGGTGAGCTGCACCCGGTCGGCGCCCCGGCCGCGGAACCAGTCCAGCAGCGCGTCCATGCAGGCTCGCGCGTAGCCCTGTCTGCGGGCGTCGGGGTCGGTGGCGACGCTGAAGACGTAGCCGACCGTGCCGAGCGGGTTGCCGGCCCGGCCGATGCGGTAGTCGAGCGTCCCGGCGACCATCGCCGCCAGCGCTTTCGGCCGCCGCGGGTGGTCCACGACGAACGCGGCGAAGTCCCCGTCCGGTTCGGCGAGCCGTGTCCGCAGCGCCGGCAGCGATCGGGCGTGCCAGTCCGTGGAACGGTCCGCCCCGGCCATCGAGTCGATCATCACCTGGCGCAGCCGAAGCACTTCCCCCGCGTCGGCGGCCCCAGCACGTCGTACGACACTCATGCCCGCACCCTAGTGCTGCGGACCCCGGCCACGTCCCCCGGTTTTCCGGTCCGACGGCCGGTTTCCGCTTGCTTGGAGTGCACTCGAAGGTCATAGCGTTGAGGCCATGACGGTGATGCCGAACACGGCCGTGGCCCTCCAGTCCGAACAGGCCCTCGCCCGCACCCGCGTCTGTTCCGCCGAGCCCCGGCGGCCCCCGCGCCCCGACGGGCAGGACCGGTACACGATCAGCGAGGTGGCCGCCTTCACCGGGCTGACGGCGCACACCCTGCGCTGGTACGAGCGGATCGGTCTGATGGCGCACGTCGACCGGTCGCACACCGGGCAGCGCCGCTACACCAACCGGGACCTGGAGTGGCTCGACCTGGTCGGCAAGCTCCGGCTGACCGGCATGCCGGTCGCCGACATGGTCAGGTACGCGGAGCTGGTGCGCGGCGGGGAGGAGACCTACGGCGAGCGGTACGAACTGCTGGAGGCGACCCGCCGCGACGTGCTGGAGCGGATGGCCCAGCTCCAGGACACGCTCGCCGTGCTGGACCTCAAGATCGGCTTCTACGCGGACGCCGGGCGCCGCCGCCACGACGCGGAGCGGGACGCGTCCCGGCAGTGACCGGCGTGATCCGAACGAGAGGCCCTACAGCTCCGCCAGCAGTTCGGCCTTCTTCACGGAGAACTCGTCGTCCGTCACCAGCCCCGCCCGGTGCAGCTCCCCGAGGTGGCGGATCCGGTCCGCGATGTCGGCCGGGTCGCGGCGTCCCGCGGCGACCGTGGTGACGGGGGCGGGCGCGGCGGCCCGCACCGCGGCCAGCACCGCCGCCGCGAACGGCAGCGACTCGTGGACCGGCCCGTAGCCGAGCCCGAACACCACCGCGGCCGGGTCCTGGTCCGGCCGCGGCGGCGCCGTGCCGGCGCCCGACGCGGCGCCCGCCTCCCGCCGCAGCAGTCTCAGGTGTCCCTCGTACACCTCCGGCGAGCGCCACCGCACCCCGCCCAGGTCGCCGACCGGGAAGCTCTGGTCGCCCGCCTTCCACTTCGCCGACGACGCCCCCGTCCACGACCAGCGGAAGCGCACCGCCGCGCCGTCGAAGGACGCCTTGCCGTCGTACGCCTTGAACCGCAGCGGCACGGCGGGCGCGGCCACCAGATGGCGGTCGGCCGGACCGGTCTCGGTGAGGCGTTCGCGCAGCTCGTCGGCGTGGTGCTCGGCGAGCGGGGCCTGTTCGGCGGGCAGCACCAGCCGGTAGGGGTCGCTGCCCTCCTTGAGCTGTCCGTCGGCCGCGTCCATCAGCGGGTCCGCGCCGGGCCTCGGCTCGGCCCGCAGCACCACGGTCCCGCGCCGGCCCGCGGTCAGCGTCACGCGCGCGAGCGCGGCCAGCGGAACCCGGCGCTCGCCGAGGGCCTGGAAGAGCTTCGGTGTCCGTATCCCCCGTTCGTACCGGATGAGCACGGAATCGGACGCGAACTCCCAGGCAGCGTGAAATCCGGTCAGTACGTCACCCATGCGGCTCATCGTAGGCGGCACGGGCTTCTTCGTCCCTCCCCGCGCGGACCGCACTTCCTGCTGTCTCTACGCGCGTCCGGCCGTCGTCGTGCCGGGCAAACCCGCCCGGCACCCGTCGTCGTCATGGGCGCACCGCACCGACCCGTACGCGCCGACGCCGATCTCGGCGAGGTTGGTGAGGCTGTCGGTGCCCGGCTCGAAGTAGCCGGCATGCCCCTTGGCGTCCCGCGCCGACAGCACCCGCGCGCCGAAGGCCCCGGAGACCGGGTCGGCGCCGTGGCCGAGGCCGCCGAGCTCCAGGTAGGGCACGTCGCGGATCCAGTCGGTGGCGTTGCGCATCGCCCACACCTGGGCGGTGGTGCGCAGAGCGGCGGCGGTCCGGGCGCGCATACCGGGGCTCGCCGCGACCGCGATGTCGGACACCCGGCCCGGCAGCGAGTGCGCCGCGAGGCCGCACAGCACCGAGCCGTAGCTGTGGCAGAACAGGGAGACGGGCGCGGCGCCGGGCAGCGCGCGCAGCAGCTTGTTCAGGCGTACGGCGCCGTCCTCGGCGCGCATCGCGGTGGCCGCGTCCACGCCGAGCCCGCTGGGCGCGGTGTAGTCGGCCCAGGCGATGACGGCCGTGCGGGTGCCGGGGCTCGCCGTGCGCTCGGCGGCGTAGAGCGACTTCGCCATGCCGTAGGGCGCCGTGTACGGGCGGTAGGTGCGGCGGAAGGTGGACAGGTCCGTGTCGACGCCGGGGACGACGACGGAGACCCGTCCGGCCCGGGGCAGGTCGCCGAAGACCTCGGCGACGCGGCCGGAGCCCTCGGGGTCGAACGCGAGGATCTGGCGGCCCGAGCCCATGAGCGCGGAGAACTGGTGCGCGCGGCGGCCGGCGTCCTGCTGGCCGGCCGGGGTGAGCCGGCTGTCGCGGGTGCGCTTCAGCTCCACCTCGCGGGCCTGGCCGAGCGCGACGCGGTTGGCCTCGTAGCGCAGCCGGACGGGGGCGCCGTTCATGTTGCCGACGGCGAGCGGGTAGCGGTGGGCGAGCCGGTCGCGGTCCTGGGCGCCGAGCGAGGCGAAGAACCGGGCGAGCCGGGCGGGGCCCGTGTCCGGGTCGGGCAGCGGGCGCCCGTGCAGGCGGCCGTGCCCCCACGCGGACAGGGAGGCCTGGAGGGCGGTGGTCCCGCGATGGCCGCGCGTGGCGGTCCAGCCGGTGGTCGCCAGCATCACGAAGACCACGGCCAGCGCGAGCAGGGCGCGCCAGACGTTGAGGGGCGGGGAGGCGTCGAAGGAAGTCACTGGGAGGACACACTAGGAGAACGGGACGGTCTCGCGGTAACCGAGTGACGGGGATCACGTTTCACGTCGCGTGACGGGAATCTCAGTCCGCACGCCTGTTCAAGATCGCCCGTCTGTACGGCAGTTCACCACCCGTCGCCCAAGTGCCCGCGCGGCGGGGGCCGGTGTCTCCCGCCGGGGGGCCGGCGCTCAGGCGTGCGCGCCGCCGCCGCGCCAGTTGCCGGTCAGCGCCGGGCCCACCTGGTCCAGATAGGAGGCCGTGAGGGTCCGTATCGCCTCCAGGCTGAAGTCCTCGCCCGTGCTCCACTGACGGCCCGTCACCCGCATCACGCCGCCGAAGACGGCCACCGCGAGGCGCGGCCGGGGGTCGGCGTCCACGTCGAGGCCCTCGCGCGCGGCGAGCAGCCGGGCGATCTCCTCCTCCGTCTCCACCGAGCGGCGCAGATACGCGGCGAGCAGCACGGGAGTGGACTCGATCACCCAGAACATGCGCAGGTACAGCTCGACGGGCACGACGCTCTCGACGGCGTCGTTGATCGTGTCCCAGCTGTCCAGCACCGCCCGGCGCAGCGCCTCCAGCGGCGCCTCCCGGGGCGGGCGGGCGCGCAGCGCCTGGACGAAGTGGGCCTCCACCGTGTCCTGCACCGCGAAGGCGGCCTCCTCCTTGCCGGGGAAGTAGCGGAAGAAGGTGCGCTGCGAGACGCCGACGGCCTCCGCGACGTCGTCGACCGTCGTCTGCTCGTACCCCTCGGTGGTGAACAGTTCGAGCGCGGCCCGCAGCAGCGCGTCGCGGGTGCGCCGCTTCTTGCGCTCGCGCAGCCCCGGGCGCGGTGCCGGCTGTGGCACCGCCTCGGCGGTCCCCGCCGTCTCCATGTGTCTCTCCGTGCTTCCGCGGCCTCTTGTGCGAACTGTTTCCCCAGTTCAGCGTATAGGAGGGTGACGTGTCAGCGACCGACTTGTGAATCGGTTTGTCGTTTGTCAGCGACTGACACTAGCCTCGAATGTATGACTAGTCAGACCACCATCGACGCAACCGGGCAGGGCGGCGGTGCGTCCGGGGATCCGTCGCACCTCGCGCCGGCCGAGGGAATGCGCGGCCATCCCTGGTTCACCCTGATCACCGTCGCCGTAGGGGTCATGATGGTGGCCCTGGACGGCACCATCGTGGCCATCGCCAACCCGGTCATCAAGGAGCACCTGGGCGCCAGCTTCGCCGACGTCCAGTGGATCACCAACGGCTACTTCCTCGCCCTCGCCGTGTCCCTGATCACGGCGGGCAAGCTCGGCGACCGCTTCGGGCACCGCCAGACCTTCCTGATCGGCGTCACCGGCTTCGCCGCCGCCTCCGGCGCCATCGGCCTGTCGAACAGCATCGCCATGGTCGTCACCTTCCGCGTCTTCCAGGGCCTGTTCGGCGCGCTGCTGATGCCGGCCGCGCTCGGTCTGCTGCGGGCCACCTTCCCGGCCGAGAAGCTCAACATGGCCATCGGCATCTGGGGCATGGTCATCGGCGCCTCCACCGCCGGCGGCCCGATCCTCGGCGGTGTCCTCGTCGAGCACGTCAACTGGCAGTCGGTGTTCTTCATCAACGTGCCCGTCGGCGCCGTCGCCCTGGTCCTGGGCGCGCTGATCCTGCTCGACCACCGCGCGCGGAACGCCCCGCGCTCCTTCGACATCCCCGGCATCGTCCTGCTGTCCGGCGCGATGTTCTGCCTGGTGTGGGCGCTCATCAAGGCGCCGACCTGGGGCTGGGGCGACGTGAAGACGTGGGCGTTCATCGCCGGGTCCGTGCTCGCCTTCGCCGCCTTCGCCTTCTGGGAGTCGAGGGTGAAGGAGCCGCTGATCCCGCTGGGGATGTTCCGCTCCGTCCCGTTGTCCGCCGGTGTCGTCCTGATGGTCCTGATGGCCATCGCGTTCATGGGCGGCCTGTTCTTCGTCACCTTCTACCTGCAGAACGTGCACGGGATGAGCCCGGTCGACGCCGGTCTGCACCTGCTGCCGCTGACCGGCATGATGATCGTCGGCTCGCCGCTCGCGGGCGCGATGATCACCAAGGTCGGTCCGCGCATCCCGCTGGCCGGCGGCATGGCGGCCACCGCGATCGCCATGTACGGCATGTCCACCCTGGACACGGACACGGGCAGCGTCACCATGTCGCTCTGGTTCGCCCTGCTCGGCCTCGGCCTCGCCCCGGTCATGGTCGGCGCCACCGAGGTCATCGTCGGCAACGCGCCGATGGAGCTCTCCGGTGTGGCCGGCGGCCTCCAGCAGGCCGCCATGCAGATCGGCGGCAGCCTGGGCACGGCCGTCCTGGGCGCCGTGATGGTCTCCAAGGTCGACAGCGACCTGGCGGGCAACTGGAAGGACGCCGGGCTTCCGCCGCTCACCCCGGAACAGACGGCCCAGGCCTCCGAGGCCGTCCAGGTCGGCATCGCGCCCGTGCCCAAGGGCACGCCGGAGGCGGTCGCCGCGAAGATCACCGCCGTCGCGCACGACACGTTCATCTCCGGCATGAGCCTCGCCTCGCTCGTCGCCGCCGGTGTCGCGGTCGTGGCCGTCCTGGTCGCGCTGCTCACCAAGCGCGGGGCGAACGCGGAGGCGGGCGCGGGCGTCGGCCACATCTGACGTCCCGGGCCGGTGGACCGTCCGGGTCCGCCGGCCGCCTTCTTCCTCCGGTTCGCCTATCAGGGTGACGCCGTCCAGGACCGCTCGCCCCCGGCTCGCGCCACAGGTGACAGTGGGTCAAGTACTCCGCAGGGGACGGAGGAAGGGCCGCCGGGGCGCGCTGCCGGAGGGGGGCAGCGCGCCACACGGTGCGAGACGGGATTGACAGACCTGTCCGGGGTACCCGCACCTGAGAACCCCCAGAACACCAACTCGACCCGGGGTTCGAGGAGTTGATGATGGCGGGCTTCGGAAACGGAACGCGCGCACACCCCCGTTCACGTGGCCGGACGTGGTCCCGAGGGGGGTCCCCCCTGCACGAGCGGAGCCGAGTGCTCGGGGGAGGGTTGGACAGCGCGACGCTCGGGATCGTCGGAACCGTCTGCGCGATCGCCGGATTCTTCGCGCTGGGCATCGTCCTGGGGCCGGCGGCGGTCGTCTGCGGCTGGCTGGCGATGGGCCGCAGCTGGACGGGAGCCGACCGCTCGGTGCCCGCCCTGGTCGCCGTCGTCCTCGGCGCCATCGACACGCTCCTGGCCGTCATCTGGCTGGCCGGGGCGGCGAGCTGGGGCAACGGCATGCTCTGACCCCGAGGCGCTCCGGAACGCGACCGGGCCCCCGTCCTCATCGTGAGGCGGGGGCCCGGCGCCGTTCCCGGAAGGCCGGCGCGCTACGCGTCGCCGCCCGCCGCGCCCGGGTCGGCCGCCGCCACGTCGAGCAGCTGGTAGCGGTCGATCGCCTGCTTGAGCACCGACCGGTCCACCTTCCCCTCGCGCGCCAGCTCGGTCAGCACGCCCACCACGATCGAGGGGGCGTCGATGTGGAAGAACCGCCGGGCCGCCCCGCGGGTGTCGGCGAAGCCGAAGCCGTCGGCGCCCAGCGACTGGTACGTTCCCGGCACCCACCGCGCGATCTGGTCCGGCACCGAGCGCATCCAGTCCGAGACGGCCACGAACGGCCCCTCGGCCCCGCTCAGCTTCCGCGTCACCCACGGCACCCGCTGCTCCTCCTCGGGGTGCAGCAGGTTGTGCTCCTCGCACGCCACGGCCTCGCGCCGCAGCTCGTTCCAGGAGGTCGCCGACCAGACGTCGGCCCTGACGTTCCAGTCCGCGGCGAGGAGCCGCTGCGCCTCCAGGGCCCACGGCACCGCCACGCCGGACGCCATGATCTGGGCCGCGACCTCGCCCGCGGTGCCCACGGAGATCCGGTGGACGCCCTTGAGGATGCCCTCCACGTCCACGTCCGCCGGTTCGGCCGGCTGCTGGATCGGCTCGTTGTAGACGGTGAGGTAGTAGAAGACGTCCTCGCCGTGCGGGTGCCGCTCGTCGCCGCCGTACATCCGGCGCAGGCCGTCCTGCACGATGTGCGCGATCTCGTAGGCGTACGCCGGGTCGTAGGCCACGCACGCCGGGTTGGTCGAGGCGAGCAGCTGCGAGTGGCCGTCGGCGTGCTGAAGTCCCTCACCGGTCAGGGTCGTGCGTCCGGCGGTCGCGCCCAGGACGAAGCCGCGCGCCAGCTGGTCGGCCATCTGCCAGAACTGGTCGCCGGTGCGCTGGAAACCGAACATCGAGTAGAAGACGTAGACCGGGATCAGCGGCTCGCCGTGGGTGGCGTAGGCCGAGCCCGCCGCGATCGCGGAGGCCGTGCAGCCCGACTCCGAGATGCCGTCGTGCAGCATCTGCCCGGTCGGCGACTCCTTGTACGCGAGCAGCAGGTCGCGGTCCACGGACTCGTACTGCTGGCCGAGCGGGTTGTAGATCTTCGCGCTCGGGAAGAACGAGTCCATGCCGAAGGTGCGGTACTCGTCCGGCGCGATCAGCACGAACCGCCTGCCGAGCTCCCTGTCCCGCATGAGGTCCTTCAGCAGCCGCACGAACGCCATGGTGGTGGCGATGGACTGCTGGCCCGAGCCCCTCTTCACGGACGCGTACGCCTTGTCGTCCGGCAGCGCGAGCGGCTTCGCGCGCACGACGCGGGTCGGGACGTAGCCGCCGCACTGCTTGCGGCGGTCGTGCATGTACTGGATCTCGTCCGAGTCCCGGCCCGGGTGGTAGTACGGCGGCGGGCCGGACTCCAGCTCCTTGTCGGAGATCGGCAGGTGCAGCCGGTCCCGGAACCGCTTGAGGTCCTCCACCGTCAGCTTCTTCATCTGGTGGGTGGCGTTGCGGCCCTCGAAGTTCGGGCCGAGCGTCCAGCCCTTGACCGTCTTGGCGAGGATGACCGTGGGCTGGCCCTTGTGCTCCACGGCCGCCTTGAAGGCCGCGTAGATCTTGCGGTGGTCGTGACCGCCGCGGCCCAGCATCAGGATCTGGTGGTCGGTCATGTTCTCGACCATCGCGCGCAGCCGGTGGTCGTCGCCGAAGAAGTGGTCGCGGATGTAGGCGCCGGACTCGGTGGCGTAGGTCTGGAACTGGCCGTCCGGGGTGGTGTTCATCCGGTTGACCAGCACGCCGTCGCGGTCCTGCGCGAGCAGCGGGTCCCAGGAGCGGTCCCAGATCAGCTTGATCACGTTCCAGCCGGCGCCGCGGAAGACCGACTCCAGCTCCTGGATGATCTTGCCGTTGCCGCGCACCGGGCCGTCCAGGCGCTGGAGGTTGCAGTTGACCACGAAGGTCAGGTTGTCCAGGTTCTCGCGGGCGGCGATGGACAGCTGGCCGAGCGACTCCGGCTCGTCCATCTCGCCGTCGCCGAGGAAGGCCCACACGTGCGAGTCGGAGGTGTCGGCGATCCCGCGCGCCTGCATGTAGCGGTTCATCCGGGCCTGGTAGATCGCCCCGATCGGGCCGAGGCCCATGGAGACGGTGGGGAACTCCCAGAAGTCCGGCATCGAGCGCGGGTGCGGGTAACTCGACAGGCCGTAGGGCGCCTTGGACTTCTCCTGGCGGAAGCCGTCCAGGTGGCGTTCGGTGAGCCGGTCCAGCAGATAGGCGCGCGCGTAGATGCCGGGCGAGGCGTGGCCCTGGAAGAAGACCTGGTCGCCGCCGCGGCCGTCGTCCTTGCCGCGGAAGAAGTGGTTGAAGCCGACGTCGTAGAGCGAGGCGGAGGAGGCGAAGGTGGCGATGTGGCCGCCGACGCCGATCCCGGGGCGCTGGGCGCGGGAGACCATCACCGCGGCGTTCCAGCGGGTCGCGTTGAGGATCTTGCGCTCGATCTCCTCGTTGCCCGGGAAGAACGGCTCGCTCTTGGTGGGGATGGTGTTGACGTAGTCCGTGGAGCGCATCTCCGGGACGGCCACGCGCTTCTCCCGGGCGCGTTCGATCAGCCGGAGCATGAGGTAGCGGGCCCGCTCCCGGCCCCGCTCGTCGACGGCGGCGTCGAGCGAGTCGAGCCACTCCTGGGTCTCCTCGGGATCGAAGTCAGGAACCTGACTCGGAAGGCCGCCAATGATGATCGGGTTTCGATCGGATCCGGAAGCCACGCTGTTCCTTACCTGTCAGAGGGCGACTTTTCTGGTTTGTGCTCGGGTCGTGCGGGTTGTCATCCTGTGCCTGAACCATTCCCCATCGTGTACCTCGCAACTGGCAAAGTCATCTCTACCGAGGGGTAGAAGGACGTACTCGGGGCCGTCGGCCGCGACCCCCGGGGTTGCCGACCGGGCGAAACGGACACAATGGTGTGGTGTACGTCACCGCGGGTCGGGATACGGTGTCAGGAGTTGCGGCGACACAGCCGGGAACGTCACCGTTTCGGCGGTCCGAACCGCCGGGTACTTGCGCGATCCGGCCCGCCCGTGTGGACTACGGCCAACGCTTCGCGCACGCGCGAGGCCGAAGACCCAATCGCAACATGATCAGGAGGCAACCCGTGAGCGCGACCGCGGACCACGCGGAGGAGCGGACCAACCCGGCCGGCAGGCTGGGTTTCCAGCCCGGACAGGTGGTCCAGGAGATCGGCTACGACGACGACGTCGACCAGGAGCTCCGCGAGTCCATCGAGGAAGTCATCGGCAGTGAGCTCGTCGACGAGGACTACGACGACGTTGCCGACGCCGTGGTGCTGTGGTTCCGCGACGAGGACGGCGACCTGACGGACGCGCTGGTCGACACGCTGAGCTTCCTCGACGAGGGCGGAGTGATCCTGCTCCTGACGCCGAAGACCGGCCGGGACGGATACGTCGAGCCCAGTGACATCGGCGACGCCGCGACGACCGCCGGTCTGTCGCAGACCAAGAGCGTCAACGTGGGCAAGGACTGGAACGGCACCAGGCTGCTCACGCCGAAGGCGGCCAAGTCCAAGAAGTAGTTTCCCGGGCGTCCGGCACGCCCACCGTCCCGGCGGACGGGCCGATACGTCGGCCCGTCCGCCGGTCCGTGGTGATCGCTGCGTAGGGTGGTCCCACCCGAACAGCCCCACCGAAGGGAAGCAGGACGATGGCGATCCAGGTCGGAGACAAGGCGCCCGACTTCGAGCTCAAGGACAACCACGGCCGCACCGTGCGGTTGTCCGACTTCCGCGGCGAGAAGAACGTCGTACTGCTGTTCTACCCGTTCGCCTTCACCGGCGTGTGCACCGGCGAGCTGTGCGCGCTGCGCGACAACCTGCCGAAGTTCGTCAACGACGACACCCAGCTGCTCGCCGTCTCCAACGACTCCATCCACACCCTGCGCGTCTTCGCCGAGCAGGAGGGGCTCGAGTACCCGCTGCTCAGCGACTTCTGGCCGCACGGCGCCGCCTCGCGCGACTACGGCGTCCTCGACGAGGACAAGGGCTGCGCCGTGCGCGGCACCTTCGTCATCGACAAGGAGAGCGTCGTGCGCTGGACGGTGGTCAACGCCCTGCCGGACGCCCGCGACCTGAACGACTACGTGAAGGCCCTCGACACCCTCTGATCCGGCGTCCCCGACGCGTTCGGCCGCACGACCTGCCGGTTACGGGAACCCGTCACTAGGATCGAGACGTTGATCCCATATCCGATGCACGACGGGGCTCCCCGCCCCCGGACACCAATGGAGGACTCGTGGGAGTCAGCCTCAGCAAGGGCGGCAACGTATCGCTGACGAAGGAGGCGCCGGGCCTGACCGCGGTCCTCGTCGGCCTGGGCTGGGACGCCCGCACCACCACCGGCACCGACTTCGACCTGGACGCCAGCGCACTGCTGCTGAACGCGGCCGGCAAGGTCGGCAGCGACCAGAACTTCGTGTTCTTCAACAACCTCAAGAGCCCCGACGGCTCGGTCGAGCACACCGGCGACAACCTCACCGGTGAGGGCGAGGGCGACGACGAGGTCATCAAGGTCGACCTGGCCGGCGTCCCGGCCGACGTCGACAAGATCGTCTTCCCGGTCTCGATCTACGACGCCGAGAACCGCCAGCAGTCCTTCGGCCAGGTGCGCAACGCCTACATCCGCGTGGTCAACCAGGCCGGCGGCGCGGAGATCGCCCGCTACGACCTCTCGGAGGACGCCTCCACCGAGACCGCCATGGTCTTCGGCGAGCTGTACCGCAACGGCGCGGAGTGGAAGTTCCGCGCCATCGGCCAGGGCTACGCCTCGGGTCTGCGCGGCATCGCCCAGGACTTCGGCGTCAACGTCTGAGCCGAACGACCGGGGCCGCGGGGCCCCACGCTCAGCAACCCATGGGCGACCAGAACGCCTGACCGTCCGGCGCCGCGCGTTTCCGCGCGGCGCCGGACGCGCAGGACAACCAGAAGCGCACCATCCCCGGGGAGGACCAGCATCATGGGCGTCACACTCGCCAAGGGGGGCAACGTCTCCCTGTCCAAGGCCGCACCCAACCTGACCAACGTCATGATCGGTCTCGGCTGGGACGCGCGCTCCACCACCGGAGCCCCCTTCGACCTCGACGCCAGCGCGCTGCTGTGCTCGGCCGGCAACCGGGTCATGGGCGACGAGTGGTTCGTCTTCTACAACCAGCTCACGAGCCCCGACGGCTCCGTCGAGCACACCGGCGACAACCTCACCGGTGAGGGCGAGGGCGACGACGAGTCGATCCTGGTGGACCTCGGCAAGGTGCCGGCGCAGTGCGAGAAGATCGTCTTCCCGGTCTCGATCCACATGGCCGACGAGCGCGGCCAGACCTTCGGACAGGTCTCCAACGCCTTCATCCGCGTGGTCAACCAGGCCGACGGCCAGGAGCTCGCCCGCTACGACCTGAGCGAGGACGCCTCCACCGAAACGGCCATGATCTTCGGCGAGCTCTACCGCTACCAGGGCGAGTGGAAGTTCCGGGCGGTGGGACAGGGGTACGCGTCCGGACTGCGCGGCATCGCTCTAGACTTCGGAGTCAACGTTTCGTAAAAAGCCGGGTACGGCGACGGGGGAGACCCGTACGCAGGCGACGGGGGAACCCGTACACATACGGATTGGGTAGCCAGTGCTTCTGAAAACCTTCGGCTGGTCGTTCGCGATCACCGTACTCGGCTTGATCGCCGCGGTCTTCTACGGGGGATGGACCGCCTTCGGCGTGGTGGCGATCCTCGCCGTCCTGGAGATCTCGCTGTCGTTCGACAACGCGGTGGTCAACGCCGGGATCCTGAAGAAGATGAACGCCTTCTGGCAGAAGATCTTCCTCACGGTCGGCGTGCTCATCGCCGTCTTCGGCATGCGTCTGGTCTTCCCCGTCGTCATCGTCGCCATCACCGCCAAGATGGGACCGATCGAGGCCGTCCACCTCGCGTTCAGCGACAAGGACCGCTACCAGCAACTGGTGACGGACGCCCATCCGGCGATCGCCGCCTTCGGCGGCATGTTCCTGCTGATGATCTTCCTCGACTTCATCTTCGAGGACCGGGACATCCAGTGGCTGCGCTGGATCGAGCGGCCGCTGGCCAAGCTCGGCAAGGTCGACATGCTGTCGGTCTGCATCGCCCTGATCGTCCTGCTGATCACCTCCTTCACCTTCGCCACCCACGCCCACCAGCACGGCGGCGCGCACGTCGACAAGGCGCAGACGGTCCTGATCGCCGGCATCGCCGGTCTGATCACCTACATGATCGTCGGCGGTCTGTCCGGATTCTTCGAGGACAAGCTGGAGGAAGAGGAGGAGCGCGAGCACGAGGAGGAGGAAGAGGCCGCCCGCACCGGCAAGAAGAAGCCCGCGGTGGTGCTGGCCGGCCAGGCCGCGTTCTTCATGTTCCTCTACCTCGAGGTGCTGGACGCGTCCTTCTCCTTCGACGGTGTGATCGGCGCCTTCGCCATCACCAACGACATCGTCATGATGGCCCTCGGCCTCGGCATCGGCGCCATGTACGTCCGGTCGCTGACCGTCTACCTGGTCCGCCAGGGCACCCTCGACGACTACGTCTACCTGGAGCACGGCGCCCACTACGCGATCGGCGCGCTGGCCGTGATCCTCATGGTCACCATCCAGTACGAGATCAACGAGGTGATCACCGGTCTGGTCGGCGTGATCCTGATCGCCTGGTCCTTCTGGTCCTCCGTGCGCCGCAACCGCGCGCTGGCGGCCGAGGAGGGCACGGCGGGCCCGGGCGAGCACACCGAGGTCCAGTCAGGGGTGTGACGGCCCACCCCCCTGGGGACGCTTCGAGCGGGGCGGCCGGCGAGGACGACGGCGAGCGGTGCGAGCCGCGTCCTCGGGCCGCCCCGCCGGCATGTGTGCGGGGTGGTGAGCGCGGTGAAGGTGGGGGGACATGGGTTTCCTGGACGGTCTGCTGGGCGGGCGCGCGGCCGAGTTCGACTCGGGCAGCGCCGCGTCCAACGCGATCGAACTGACCAAACGGCACCACCAGGTGTCGCTGACCAAGCAGGGCGCGGCCACCGGGCACCTGCGCATCAACCTGACCTGGCGGATGCGCACCTCCGACATCGGCGGCTCCACCCGCGAGAGCCTGCTGCGCCACCCGCTGCGGGCGCTCAAGCCGCCGGAGGTCATGGGACACAGCCAGTCCATGGTCAACGTCGACCTCGACCTCGGCTGCATGTACGAGCTGGCCGACGGCACCAAGGGCGTGGTGCAGCCGCTGGGCGGCTTCCTCGGCGACGTGAACTCACCGCCGTACGTCAAGCTGAGCGGCGACGACCGGTTCGGCTCGGGAACCGGTGAGACGATCTACGTCAACCTCGACCACCGGGACGACATCAGACGGCTGCTGGTCTTCGTCTACATCTACGACCAGACGCCGGCCTTCGACCGTACCCACGCCATCGTCACGCTCTACCCGAGCAACGGCCCCCGCATCGAGATCGGCCTCGACGAGCGCCAGCCGCAGGCCCGCTCGTGCGCGGTCGTCCTGATCGAGAACGTCAAGGGCGAGCTCGTCGTGCGCCGCGAGGTCAAGTTCGTCTACGGCTTCCAGGCGGAGCTGGACCGCCTCTACGGCTGGGGCCTCCAATGGGGCCGGGGCTACAAGAACAACGCCCACTGACCCCCGCGGCCCGCTTCACCGCCCGATGAACTGAGGCCCCTGCGGCGGCAGCCGGAACTCCGGGTCGGGCGCCACCGCGGGCGCGGGCGGATACCCGTACCCCGACGGCGGATACCCGTAGGCGGGCCCTCCCGAAGCGGCCCCCGCCACCCCCGTGGCCGCCGCGGCCGTGGCCGGCACCGCCGCGGTGACCGCGGTCGAGCCACCCACCGCCTGCGGGTACCCGTACGTGGGCTGCTCCGGCGGCAACGGCTGAGCGGCGGACGCGGCAGCTCCCTCGCCGCCGTCGTCCCCACCGGCCTCCTCGGCCTCGTCCACCGATATCCCGAAGTCGGTCGCGAGCCCCTTCAGCCCGTTCGAATAGCCCTCACCGAGCGCCCGGAACTTCCACCCCTCGCCCCGCCGGTACAGCTCCCCGCAGATCAGCGCGGTCTCCTGCCCGGTCTCCGGCTTGATGTCGAAGTACGCCAGCGGCTCCCCGTCGGCGACCGTCGCGTCGTACAGCAGGATGCTCAGCGTCCGCACCCGGTCGAAGGCGACGCCGTCCGCCGAGGCGACGACCAGGATCCGCCCCACCGCGGGCTCGACCCCGGCCAGGTCCGTCTGCACCGTGTCGGTCAGGCCGTCCGCGTCCCGTCGCTTGCCCAGCCGCCAGACCGTCCCGGAGGGGTGCCGGGGCTGGTTGTAGAAGACGAAGTCCTCGTCGGAGCGCACACGACCGCCGGGGCCGAGGAGCAGCGCCGAGGCGTCGACGTCCGGCACCCCCTGTCCCGGCGTCCAGCGCACCACCGCCCGTACCGTGGTGGTCTCCAGCGGGACGTTCGACCCCTTCGACATCGCGTGCGTCATGCGGTCATCCTGCCTTCTCGGTCCTGGCCACGACAACGCGGGTGCGGGCCGCCGACACCTGGACGTCCGGCTGCGTTACCAGAAATTCATGCCCCCTGGGAACTGATGCCATTGATTCGTACGTACTATTACCGGCCACCTTTTCGCACTTGCCGTCACTACGGGGGAGCTATATGCGTCATTTCGGGCACCTTGCTCCTGAGGTGCGGCAGCACCTCTTCCACCGGGAGCCCTGCGAGTTCACGGCCGACTCCCCGGCGAGACTGCTCGCCGCGGCCCTGGGCGCCACGCTCTACAGCCCCGCCACCCGCCCGCGCCTGGCCGACGACATCCTCAAACAGGCCGCCTCTGGCGTGATCTCGATGGTGCTCTGCCTGGAGGACTCCATCGACGACGCGGAGGTGGAGCAGGGCGAGGAGAACCTCGTCCGGCACTTCGCCGACCTGGCCGCCCGCCCCGACGCCCGCCTCCCCCTGCTGTTCATCCGGGTCCGCGCCCCCGGACAGATCCCCGACCTGGTGCGGCGCCTGGGGCCGTCCGTGCGGCTGCTGTCCGGGTTCGTGCTGCCCAAGTTCACCGGCGAGCGCGGGCTGCCGTTCCTGGAGGCGCTGGAGAGCGCCGAGAGCGCGAGCGGCCGGCGCCTGTTCGCCATGCCGGTCCTGGAGTCGCCCGAGTTGCTGTACCGGGAGTCGCGCGTGGAGACCCTGGAGGGGATCTTCCGCGTGGTCGACAAGTACCGGGACCGGGTGCTCGCGCTCCGCCTCGGCGTGACCGACTTCTGCTCCTCCTACGGACTGCGCCGGGCCCCCGACATGACGGCCTACGACGTCCAGGTCGTCGCCTCCGTCATCGCCGACGTGGTGAACATGCTGGGCCGCGCCGACGGCACCGGCTTCACGGTCACCGGACCGGTGTGGGAGTACTTCCGGGCACAGAAGCGCATGTTCAAGCCCCAGTTGCGGCAGAGTCCCTTCCTTGAGGTGCAGGCGGTCGAGCTGCGCGAGAAACTGATCGAACACGCGATGGACGGGCTGCTGCGGGAGATCTCCCTGGACCAGGCGAACGGGCTGCTGGGCAAGACCTGCATCCACCCCTCCCACGTCCTGCCCGTGCACGCCCTGTCGGTGGTCAGCCACGAGGAGTACAGCGACGCGGCGGACATCCTGCGGCCCGAGCGCGGCGGTGGGGGCGTCATGAGGTCGGCGTACACCAACAAGATGAACGAGGTGAAGCCGCACCGCGCCTGGGCCGAGCGGACCCTGCTGCGCGCCGAGGTCTTCGGCGTCGCCCGGGAGGACGTGGGCTTCGTGGAACTGCTCGCCGCCGGCATACCCGGCTGACCCCGCACCGTGCCCCACCCCGCACGCACCGTGCCCACCCACCACAAGGAACGCATGAACAACGCAGTGAACGACGGCGTCTGGTCCGGAACCTGGGTCGCCGAACGGCTCGGCGTCGAACTCGTGGGCGGCGAGGAGCTGACGGGCCTGCTGGGGCTCGCGCTGCGCCGCAACCCCAAGCGGGCGCACCTGCTGGTGTCCAACGTGCTCGGCAAGCACGTGCCGCAGTCGCCGGCGGTGGTGTACGGCCACGGGCTCGCCCTGGGCCGCCGGGTGCGCGACCTGCTGGGCGAAGGGGAGGCCGGCTCGGCGGTCGTCCTCGGCTACGCGGAGACCGCCACGGGCCTCGGCCACTCGGTCGCCGACGGCCTGGGCGGGGCCCCCTACCTGCACTCCACGCGCCGCCCCGTCGCCGGCGTCGCCCCGGCCGGCGGCTTCGAGGAGTCCCACTCGCACGCCACCTCCCATCTGCTGCTCCCCGAGGACCCGGCGCTGCTGGCCGGCGGCGGCCCGCTGGTCCTCGTCGACGACGAGTTCTCCACCGGCAACACGGTCCTCAACACCATCGGCGACCTGCACGCGCGTCACCCGCGCGAGCGGTACGTCGTGGTGGCCCTGGTCGACATGCGCTCCGCGGCCGACACCGCCCGCCTGGACGACTTCGCCGAGCGGATCGGCGCCCGCATCGACCTGGTCGCCACCGCCTCGGGCACCGTCCGGCTCCCGGACGACGTCCTCGGCAAGGGCCGGGAACTGGTCGCCCGGCACGAGCGGACCTCCGCCCGCACCCCCGCCGACCGGGACCCCGCCCCCGGCCCGCGCGACGCCGGCCGGCTCACCCGCGTCCCGCTGCACTGGCCCAGGGGCCTGCCCGACGGAGGACGGCACGGGTTCACGCCCGCCCACCGGGAGCGGCTGGAACGGGCGCTGCCCGCCATGGCCGCCCGCCTCGCCGAGGCGCTGCCCGCGGACGCCCGTCGGGTGCTGGTGCTCGGCTGCGAGGAGCTGATGTACGCCCCGCTGCGCCTGGCGAGCGAACTGGAGCGGACGACCGACGCCGAGGTGCGCTACTCCACCACCACCCGCTCGCCCGTGCTCGCCGTGGACGACCCCGGCTACGCGATCCGCACCCGGCTGGTCTTCCCCGCGCACGACGACCCGGCCGACGGCCCCGGCGAGCGCTACGCCTACAACGTGGCCGGCGGCGGCTTCGACGCCGTCGTCGCCGTCGTCGACTCGGCCGCCGACACCTCCCGGCTGCACGCGCCCGGGGGACTGCTCGACCGGCTCGCCGCGCACACCCCGCACGTCCTGCTCGCGGTGGTGCCGTCCTACGTCCCCGCCCGCACCCTGGAGAGCCCCCCCATGCTGCCCGAGCCCCTGCGCGGCCCCGCCTTCTCCTCGTACGCGCCCGAGGAGGTCGGCTGGCTGCTGCAGGACCTCTCGGAGGTGACGCTGGAGGCGCCCACGGAGGAGCGCGAGGAGGCGATCCAGAGCGGCGGCGCGCACTACGCCGAGTCGCTGCCCGTGGAGTACCAGCCCAGCGCCCAGTACCAGGAGCTCTTCCAGACGGCCCTGGAGACCTCCGCCGCACGCCTCGCCCGGGCCGTCGGCGCGGTCACCGAACTCGTCCTGGCCGAACTCCCCCTGCGCGGGGGCCGGGGCGGCCGTACCGGCGTCGCGCGCGAGCAGGCCCGGCGCCCCGTGCTGGTCTCGCTGGCCCGCGCCGGCACCCCGGTCGGCGTGCTGATGCGCCGCTGGGCCGCGTTCCGGCACGGGCTCGAACTGCCGCACTACGCCGTCTCCATCGTGCGCGGCCGGGGCATCGACGCCAACGCGCTGCGCTGGCTGGCCGCCCACCACGACCCCGCCGACGTCGTCTTCGTCGACGGCTGGACCGGCAAGGGGGCCATCACCCGCGAACTCGCCCAGGCCATCGAGGAGTTCGAGGCCAAGGGCGGCGCCCCCGGGTTCGACCCGGAGATCGCGGTGCTGGCCGACCCGGGCGCGTGCGTGCGGACGTACGGCACCCGGGAGGACTTCCTCATACCCTCCGCCTGCCTCAACTCCACCGTCTCCGGACTCGTCTCGCGCACCGTGCTGCGCGCCGACCTCGTCGGGCCCGACGACTTCCACGGCGCGAAGTTCTACCGCGAACTCGCCGGCGCCGACGTCTCGGTCGCCTTCCTGGACGCCGTCTCGGCCCGCTTCCCCGAGGTCGTGGACGACGTCGACACCGCCGCCAAGGAACTGCTGTCCGGCGACCGCACCCCCACCTGGGCGGGCTGGGCGGCCGTCGAGCGCATCAGCGAGGAGTACGGCATCCACGACGTGAACCTCGTCAAGCCCGGCGTCGGCGAGACCACCCGGGTGCTGCTGCGCCGGGTGCCGTGGAAGATCCTGGCGCGCACCGGGGCCGGCGCCGACCTCGACCACGTACGCCTGCTCGCCGAGCAGAGAGGGGTGCCCGTGGAGGAGGTGGACGGCCTGCCGTACACCTGCGTGGGGCTCATCCACCCCCGCTTCACGCGCGGGGCGACCGGCGCCGACGGCCGGGCGGTGACCTCGTGATGCCGGTGCTGGTGGCGAGCGACCTCGACCGTACGCTCATCTACTCGTCGGCGGCCCTGGCGCTGACCATGCCCGACGCCCGCGCGCCGCGGCTGCTGTGCGTGGAGGTGCACGAGAGCCGGCCGCTGTCCTACATGACGGAGACCGCGGCCCGGTTGCTGTGCGACCTCGGCGACGAGGCGGTGTTCGTGCCGGCCACGACCCGCACCCGCAAGCAGTACCTGCGCATCAATCTGCCGGGCCCGCCGCCCAAGTACGCGGTCTGCGCCAACGGCGGTCACCTGCTGGTGGACGGGGTCTCGGACGCCGACTGGCACCGGGCCGTGACCGAGCGGCTGGCCGGGGAGTGCGCGCCGCTGGCCGAGGTGCGCGAGCACCTGACGCGCCGTGCCGATCCGGTGTGGTTGCGCAAGCAGCGGATCGCCGAGGACCTGTTCGCCTATCTCGTCGTGGAGCGCGAACTGCTGCCCGAGGAGTGGGTGAAGGAGCTGGCCGCGTGGGCGGAGGGCCGGGGCTGGACGGTCTCGCTCCAGGGCCGCAAGGTCTACGCCGTCCCGAAGCCGCTCACCAAGAGCGCCGCCGTCCGCGAGGTCGCCCGCCGCACCGGCGCCGCTCTCGTGCTGGGCGCGGGGGACTCGCTGCTGGACGCGGACCTGCTGCTCGCCGTGGACCGCGGCTGGCGGCCGGGCCACGGCGAACTGGCCGAGACGGACTGGACGGCGCCCGGCATCAGCGCGCTGCCCGAACGCGGGGTGCTGGCCGGCGAGCGGATCGTCCGGGAGTTCCTCAGGACGGCCCGGGCGCCCCGATAGCGGGCCGGCCGGCCCACGGGAGGGACGGCCGGCCCCGGCGGGAAACCTGACGTCACCGGCGGAGGAAGCGGACGTCCTCGGCGGGGAAGCCCGCCGCCCGCGGGGGGTCAGCCGCAGCAGCCGCCGCCGCAGCACCCGCCGCCTCCGCCGCCGGAGGCGGGGCGGGTGACGGGGGCGGAGGCCGCGCCGCCCACGGCGACCGTGGAGAGCAGTTTGACCGTGTCGCCGTGGCCGGCGGGGCAGGTGGCCGGGGCGCCGGACTCCGCCATCGGACGGCTCAGTTCGAAGGTGTCGCCGCAGCTCCGGCAGCGGTACTCGTAGCGAGGCATACGCCCACATTAACGGGCCTGACCAGACCGACGGAGCTCTGCGTTTCTTGTGTGTTCGTTTCTGTCCCGTTCTCATGCGGAGAAATTGAAAAGACGGCTGATAATTTTGTATGGCCGCGAGAGCCGTGAGACGGCTGGGAGTGAGGGAGCAGGCGGCCGCGTCAGCGGCGGCTGTGTCGACCCGCGCGAGCAACACGGAGTGCGGAGGGAGACGCAGTCGTGACCGAGGCAGGGCAGGGGGAGGGTCTTCCGGAGGAGGACGGCCCGTCCCGTGAGCGCCGCGCCGCGCAGGGGCGTTCACCGAACGTCCCGGGGCCGCGCGCGGACGAGACGATGCAGCTGAACGTGGACGCCCTGCGCAAGCGGGACGCGCCGGGCCGCCCGCCGCACTCCGAGTCCGGCCCGCCCCGGCCGGACGAGACCATGCAGCTGAAGGTCGACGCCCTGCGCGAGCGGCAGCGCGGCGGAGCACCGCGGCCGAAGGAGGAACGGCCGAAGGAGGAACGGCCGGAGGGGGAGCGGTCGGAGGAGGAGCCGGTACGGCCGCAGCCGCACGAGACCATGCAGCTGCGGGTCTTCCGGCCCAGGTCCACCGACGCGCCGCCCGGAAAGCGGGCCGACCGACGCAAGAAGCAGCGGCCCCGCGGGCTCGCCCTGCCTCCGGCCCTCGCCCGCCTCGCCTCGGGGGCCCGCCGCCGCCTCGCCCCGCTCACCCGCCGCCTGGCGCCCCTCCTCGCCGCCCTCGCGCCGTACGCCCGCAAGCTGAAGCCCGTCTACCCGCGCCCCGGCCGCACCGGCTGGCGCCGCTGGATGCCCTCCTGGCGGCAGTGGGTGGGCGGCGTCTTCTCCGCGTTCGGCCTGACCGCCCTGTTCCTCGTCGTCGCCTACGCCGCGACCGACATACCGGACAACCTCAACAGTTACGCCACCCAGCAGGACAACGTGTACTTCTGGTCCGACGGCACCCCGATGGCCCGCACCGGCTGGGTGCAGCGCCAGGCGATGCCGCTGAAGGACATACCCGAGGACGTCCGCTGGGCGGTCCTCGCCGCCGAGAACGAGAGCTTCTACAGCGACCCCGGCATCTCCTTCAAGGGCATCACCCGCGCCGTGTGGCGCACCGTCGGCGAGGGCGACACCGAGGGCGGCTCGACCATCACCCAGCAGTACGTCAAGAACGTGTACCTGACCCAGAACCAGACGGTCAGCCGCAAGTTCACCGAGGCGATGATCTCCCTCAAGCTCGACAACCGGATGAGCAAGGACAAGATCCTCGAGGGCTATCTGAACACCAGCTGGTTCGGCCGCGGCACCTACGGCATCCAGCGCGCCGCCCAGGCCTACTACGGCAAGGACGTCAGCCAGCTCAACGTCAGCGAGGCCGCCTTCCTCGCCTCCCTGCTCAAGGGCGCGGGCCTGTACGACCCGACCCTGAACCCGAAGAACCACGCCCGCGCCGTGGAGCGCTGGAACTGGATCCTCGACCGCATGGTCAAGATCGGCAAGCTGTCGCCGGACGAGCGCGCCAAGTACAGGACCTTCCCCGAGCCGCTCAAGAGCAACCCGCTCGCCGACACCGGCCGGCAGAGCGACTACCTGGTCGAACTGGCCACGCAGTACGCCAAGAAGGCCGCGCACATCTCCGACAAGGAGTTCGACCTCGGCGGCTACCAGATCTACACGACCTTCGACCGCAAGCGCGAGGACACGCTCACCGACGTCGTCACCAAGGCCCGCAAGAAGGCCAAGGAGACCGATCCCGGCGCGGCGAAGACCGCCCACTACGGCGCCGCCTCGGTGGACACCGACGGCCGGATCGTCGCCGTCTACGGCGGCCCCGACCACCGCACGCAGGGCTACAACGAGTCCAACGCCTCCACCGTCCCCGCCGGTTCCGCCTTCCAGCCGTTCGTGTACGCGGCCGGCCTGCAGAACGGCGTCGTCAAGCGGCGCGACGCGCCCCGCGAGCCGATCACCCCGGACACCGTCTACGACGGCGACGACGCCGTGCCCGTCAGCACCCCCGAAGGGCCCTACTGGGACCGCAGCGGACGCAAGGTCGCCGCGCACAACGACGGCGGGAAGTCCTACGGGCGCATCCCCCTGCGCAAGGCGCTCGCCCAGTCGGTCAACACCCCGTTCATGCAACTGGGCATGGACACCGGCCTGGACAAGGTGAAGCAGACCGCCGTGGCGGCCGGCCTGCTGTCCTCCAGCATGGGCCCGCAGGTGCCCGACCTGTCCCTGGGCAGCTCCACGCCGAGCGCGATCCGCATGGCGGGCGGCTACGCCACCTTCGCCGACGCCGGGATGAGCACCGAGCCGTACTCGATCTCGCGGATCACCCGCAACGGCGCCGCCGTGCCACTGGACCGGCCGGCCACCAGGCGCGCGGTCGGCCCCACCGTCGCCCAGCAGGTCGAGGACGCGCTCGGCGACGCCTTCCGCACCGCCCACCCCACCGACGCGCCCGCCGGCGCCCAGGTGTCCGGCAAGGCCGGCACCACCGACGGGGACACCGCCGCGTGGTACGTGGGCACCGCCAAGTCGGTGTCGACGGCGGTCGTCGTCTACCGCATGGATCTGGCCAAGAGCCTCGAACCCCTGCCGCTGAAGGGGCTCGCCGGAACATCCGGCGCCAGTGTTCCGTACTCCATATGGGCCGGCGCCATGGCACCGCTCGGCTGACCCCGGCGGCCCGGCCGCACCGCCCCCGCCCGAAAGAACCTCGCGAATCGAGCCGCCCATGAAGTCGTCACCCGGCCGCCGCCGGAAGGCCCCCGCGCGCCGCCGCCCCTCCCGCCCGCACTTCGTGACCCTGGCGGCCCTGCTGGTCGTGGCGTCCGTGGTGGCGGGCTTCCTGGCGCTGACCCGACCCGACTCCACCGCGCCGACCGCGTCCGCCGGCGCCAAGGGCGCGGCCCCGTCGGCCACGGGGACGAAGGAGCCGCCGTGGGACGGCAGGACGAAGGTGCTCGGTGACGGCTCGACCTCCTACACCGGCCCGCAGAAGGGCGAGTCGAAGCCGGTGCCGCTCAAGCCGGGCGAGAAGCCGCCGCAGTTCGTGGTGTTCTCCTGGGACGGCGCCCTTGAGGGCAGCGACCACCTGTTCTCGCACTACCGGGAGCTGGCCAAGGAGTACAACGCCCACATGACCTTCTTCCTCACGGGCATCTACCTGCTGCCCAAGGACAAGAAGACCCAGTACCACCCGCCGATGCACAACCCCGGCGACGCCGCGATCGACTACGCCACCGACGAGCACATCCGCGAGACCCTCGAACAGCTGCGTCTCGCCTACGACCAGGGCAACGAGATCGGCACCCACTTCAACGGCCACTTCTGCGGCGCCAAGGGCGGCGGCGACTGGAGCGTGGAGGAGTGGAAGAGCGAGATCGACCAGTTCTACTCGTTCGTGGAGAACTGGAAGACGAACACCGGCTTCACCGACATCCCGCCGCTCCCCTTCGACTTCAAGAAGGAGGTCACCGGCGGACGCGCGCCGTGCCTGGAGGGCCAGCCCAACCTGCTGAAGGCCATCAAGAGCTACGGCTGGCGCTACGACGCCTCCTCGCCCGGCGACTTCCAGATCTGGCCCACCAAGAAGGACGGCGTCTGGGACTTCCCGCTGGAGATGCTGCCGTACGAGAACGGCAAGTACCAGGGCCTGTCCATGGACTTCAACTTCCTCTACAACCAGTCGGGCGGAGAGACCAAGGGCGACCCCGCCAAGTACCCGCAGTGGCAGCAGCAGACCGTCGCCTCCTACATGGCCGGCTTCAACCGCGCCTACTACGGCAGCCGCGCCCCGCTGTTCGTCGGCAACCACTTCGAGGACTGGAACGGCGGCATCTACATGAAGGCCATCGACCAGGTCATCAAGAACGTCTGCACCAAGAAGGGCGTCAAGTGCGTGTCCTTCAAGGAGCTCGCCGACTGGATGGACGTGCAGAAACCGGAGACGCTGCAGGCCCTGCGCGGACTGGACCCGGCGCAGTCCCCGGACTGGTCCTCGGTGGTCAAGTGACGCCTGTAACCTCTTGGTTCCACTTGTGCACGCCCTCTTCACAACCGCCTCCGCAGTCATGCGAAGATGCGACTTCCCGGTAGCAGTACCGGCGTAGAGGGGAACACCATTGAAGTCGAGAAAACTGAGCCGTAAGCGGCGGCGCACCGCCATAGTCACGGCCGCGGCCGCCTCGGTGGTCGCCGGCGTGGCCCTGGTGCCCAACTGGAGTGCGGGCGCGGCGGTCACCGACGACCCGACGGTGGACGCGGCCACGAAGGCCACCTTCCAGAAGCTGGCCGACGCGGTCTTCACCGACCGCACCCAGGCCCTGGTGGACGACAAGAGCGGCAAGCAGGGGAAGAAGGGGCAGCACCAGAAGCTGTCCGCGCGCTTCTCCGGCAAGGTCAGCGTCTCCGGCACGCAGTCCCGCCACGAGGACTCCGCGCTGTCCCAGCTGCGTGGTCGCAAGACCCGCCTGGAGCAGCTCGGCGAGAAGTACAGCGCGGGCAGCACCAGCGTCACGCTGGACGCCACCCAGGTCAAGGGCCGCAACGCCAAGGTCGCCGTCACCGAGAAGACGACGCTGACCTACGCGAAGGTCAAGGGCACCGAGCCGAAGACCACCGGCTTCCAGGCCCACCACGAGCTGTCGTTCCTGGCCGACAAGCACGGCCACTGGCAGCTGACCGGCATCAAGGACACCGACGACGGCATCGCCGTCAACCAGGTCACGCCGCCGGCGCCCGTCCTGCCGTCCAACTCGGTCCCGACGCCGACCGCCTCGGCCTCGACGACGCCGAGCAAGGCTCCGACGCCGACCGCCACCGCCTCGGCCTCGGCCTCGCCGAGCAAGGCTCCGACGTCGCCGACCACGGCCCCGACGTCGTCCGCGCCGGCCACGGCCGACGACGGCAACCCGCCGGACGCGCCCAAGTCGTCCACCGCGAAGAACGCTCCGGCCAACCCGAAGAACCTCACTTCCGGCACGTACGACTACAAGGCCATGGCCGCGTACGCGCAGAAGTACTGGAGCAACTACAACCCGGACTACCCGAACTTCAACGGGCAGGGGGCCGGCGGCGACTGCACCAACTTCGTCAGCCAGTCCCTGAAGGCCGGCGGCTGGAAGCACGTCCCGGGCTACACGGACGACTTCCACAACTGGTTCGGCACCGCGGACATCCAGTCCGACTCCTTCATCGGTGTCAACGAGTTCTCGTGGTTCGCCCTGTCCTCCAAGCGGGTCACCAGCCTGCCGTACGTCTACCAGCTGGACGTCGGTGACGTGCTGCAGATGGACTTCGACCGGGACGGGTCCAAGGACCACTCGATGATCGTCACCTACCGCAGCCCCGAGGGCGTGCCGTACGTGTCGTACCACTCCACCAACACCTACAACAGGTCGGTGGCGAGCCTGATCGCGTCGTACCCGAACGCGAACTACTACGCCTACCGCACCTGATCCGGTGTCCCGCCGGAGCGGGGGACCGGCCTCAGTGGCCGGCCCCCCGCTCCTCGCGGATCGCGGCCACCACCCGGGCCACCGACGCGCGGACCGCCTCGGTCTCCGTCAGGAAGTGCCAGTAGTCCGGGTGGCGGCCTGTGAGGCCCTCCACCGCCCGCTCCAGCCGGGCCACCGCGTCGTCCAGCGGGCGGGCGTGCCGCGGGTCCGGCGTCGTGCGGCCCGTCATGGCCAGCCGCTGCGCGTCGCGGATCGCGAACCGGGTCTTCTCGATCTCCCCCTGCGGATCCTTCTGCACCGCGTTCAGCCGCGCCAGCCGGTCCCCGGCGGCCGACACCGCCTCGTCGGTGGTGTTGAGCAGCGCCCGCGCGGTCGACAGCAGCGCCGTCGCGTCCGGCCAGCGCTGCGCCTCGCGCGCCGCCCGCGCGTCCCTCAGCTTCAGCTCGGCCTGCCGCACGTTCTCGGCGGCCTGCTCCGGTACGTGCTGGAGGTCCTGCCAGCAGGCGGCCGTGAACCGCCGGCGCAGTTCGCTCAGCACCGGCTCCACCTGTCCGGCCCGGGTGGTCAGCGCCTGCGCCCGGGTGCGCAGCGACACCAGCCGGTGGTCGATCTCGGCGGCCCGCTCCGGCAGCCGCCCGGCCTCCGCCCCGATCGCCGCCGCCTCCCGCGCCACCCGCTCGGCCCGCTCCAGCGTCTGCCGCACACCGTGCCGCCCGGCGCCCTCGTTCAGCTTCGTCAGCTCGGGGGAGAGCGCGGCGAGCCGCGCGGCCAGGTCGTCGGCCCTGAGACCGGCGCCGCGCACGGCGTCCAGGGCGTTGCTCGCGGCCAGCAGCGCCTGCCGGGCGCGCTCCACGGCGGGCGCCAGCCGGGCCAGCTGGGTCTCGGCCTTGCCGAGCAGCGGTCCGAGACCGCCGGCGAAACGATCCAGCTCCCGTCCGACGTTGAGCAGTTCGTCCTTGGCGGCGACCAGGTCGGTGCGCGCCCGGGCGGCGGCGGAGGCCTCCAGGTCGTCCCGGTCCAGGTCCTGCGCGTCGACGGCCGCGATGTAGCGGCGGCTCGCCTCGTCGATCCGCCGGCCGAGCGCCTCGAAGTCGGCGACCGCGCGGCGGGCGGCGGGCGAGTCGTCGACGGCCGTGATCGTCTCCATCGAGATGCGCAGATCGCGCTGGGCGGTGTCCAGTTCGTAGAACGCGGTCGCCGCGGCGTCCTTCGCGGCCTGCGCCTCGGCGCGCTGGTTCTCCGCCCGGCCGCCGAACCAGCGCCGGGTGCCGCCCCCGGCGAAGGCGGCGGCCGCCGCGAGCGCGACGAGCAGCGGCAGGCCCAACAGGGTGAGGACGTCACGCGCGGCGGCGGACGACGCCGGGGAGGGCCGGGTCCGTCCGGACCGGGACCGCCGATACGGCGCGTGCGGCCGCCGAGGTGTCGCCGGTGTCGCCCGTGCCGCCGGTGTGGCCCTCACATCACTCTCCCGTGGTCCGCCCTGCGTGGTGTTCATTCTCCCACCCGTACAGGACGAACACACGGGCCGATCAGTTCGGCCCGCGGACCCGGAGGCCCGCCGGGGCCGCTTGGACGCCCACCGGCTCGGCGGCGGCACGGAGTTGGCGGCGGCGTTCCTTGCCGGGCCGCCGGGGCACGGTGACGACCGGTGATGACCGAAGACGGCCGGACACGACGAAGGCCCAGGTCTCCGGGCGGTGCCGGTGACCTGGGCCTGCTCGCCGCCGCGACGGACCCGCGGCGATCGGTGGGCGCGGACGGTTTCGAACCGCCGACATCCTGCTTGTAAGGCAGGCGCTCTACCCCTGAGCTACGCACCCGGGACGAGTGGACAGCCTACCCTGCCGGGGGGACTGTCCCGCAAACCCGTCGGCCGCCCCTCCTCGTCGAAGCACACCTCGCGGATCCGGACGACGGCGGCGCGGTCGAGCGGCCCGAAGACGTGCGGGAACGCGGTGCCCGCGGGCACTCCGGGCGGCGGGGCGGGCTCGGGCGCCTCCCACTCCAGCCGGGCGGCGAGGAGGGTCTCGTCGATCACCAGCGCCAGCAGCGGCCGGGGCGCGTTCCGGTAGAAGGCGTCCACGACGGCCAGGGTCGTCGCCTCGTCCGGGGAGCAGTGCACGAAGCCGTCCTCGGCGAGGGAGGCGGGCGCGTAGGGGCGGTCGGGGCCGGCCTGCCACTCGGCCGACGGCACCACGTGGTAGATCATGCGTCCTCACCGCCGGGGACCTCGTCACGGACATGCTTGAGCCGGCTGCGGGCGTCGACGCCGTCCGGGCCGGTGAACTCCGACCAGTATCGGTGGGTGGTGACGAACACCGCCAGCTCGTGCTCACGGCGGCGGAGCTTCTCGACCTCGGCCTGTTCGTCGGCGGTCCAGCCCGGGGAGGCGGGCCGCTCCACCTTGCGCCACCCTCCGTCGTCACCGAACCCGTCCAGCGGCTCGACCGACCAGGGCAGCCGTTTGAGCAGGGCCGACAGCTCGGCCCGGACCTGATGCAGCTCCTCCTGGCCGGCCAGGAGGTCACTCGGGAAGTCATAGGGCGTAGCCACGGCGCAATGGTACGCCTGTTCGATTTTGGGTCGCGAGTCGCTTCCATGGGGTCGTGTGTTCGAGATGGCGGGAGTGCGGGCCGGGACGCGCCGGGCGCGAGCGGGACCTGAGCGGGTGCGCGCGGGACCTGTTGAGTACGTGTGGGCGCCGGCCTGAGTACCGGCGCGGATGCCGGGGCGCCGCCACGCTCCGTAGCGTCATGGTCATGGAGAACACCGCGCACACCGCCACCGGCCCGTCCCCGCTGCCCCGGCCGTCCCGGTCCCGGACCGCCGCCGACCACGCCGGGCTCGCCGTCCTCGCCGTGTTCGTGCTGCTCGCCGGGTTCGTCGTGGGGGCCGTCGGCCCTCTGCTCGCCATCGCCTGCGACGCCTGCCAGGACGGGGTGCGCGGCCCGCTGCGCTTCTTCGACGCGCTGATGGCGGTGGACCGCGTCGGCGTGCCGCTGGTCACCGTGGGGACCCTGGTCGGCCTGTTCCTCCCGCGCGGCGGCGCCCGGGTCGGCGGGATCGGGCTGGGCCTTCTCGGGGTGCTGTTCTGCGCGATGCTCGTCCTGGGGCAGATGACGGCCTGAGCCGCCGCCGGCCCGCGACCGGCCCGAGGCGCCGGACCGGCGGGTCGTGGTCCGGTGGGCGGTGGTCCGTCGGGTTCGTCCGTCGGGCTGGTCCTGGCGCCGCCCGGTGGGGACACTGGGGGCATGTGCCGGAGTATCAAGACGCTGCGTCCGCCCGTACTGCCCGAGGAGGCGACGGAGGAGGAGATCAGGGCCGCCGCGCTGCAGTTCGTGCGCAAGGTCTCCGGCTTCCGGGCGCCCGCCGCGCACAACCGCGAGGTCTTCGACCGTGCGGTCGACGCGGTCACCGCGGCGACGGAGGAGCTCCTGGCCGGCCTGGAGGTACGCGGTCGCGCCCCGCAGAAGGCCGGATGACACGCGTCCGGCACGCCCCTGCCGCGCAGGCCCTGCCCGCGCATGCCCGGCTCGCCCGCGCGGCCGCCTGACGCCGCCCGGCCTGTCCGCCCGTGCCGGGCGTCGGCGCTCCGCCCGCGCCCCGTACGGGCTGCCCGCCGTCAGGACGCCTGGGGGCGTTCCGGTGTGCGGCGCATCAGGTAGGCCGCGCCCAGGCCCGCCGCGAACAGCGCGGCCACCGACACGCCCGTCGCCAGCCAGGCCGCGCCCAGCCAGCGCGTCCCGAAGTAGCCGAGGGCGACGCTGTAGGCCGCCCAGGACAGGCCGGCCAGCGCGGACCAGGGGAGGAACTCGCGCACCCGGCGGTGGGCGGCCCCGGCGGTGAAGGAGACGACCGAGCGGCCGGCCGGGGCGAACCGGGCGATGACCACCAGCGCGCCGCCGCCCCGGGCCAGGGCCACGCCGAGCCGTTCCTGCGCGGTGCTCAGCCGGCGGGAGCGGGCGATCGCGCGGTCCAGCCGTTCACCGCCGCGCCAGGCCAGTCGGTAGGCGACGAGGTCGCCCAGCACCGACGCGGTGGCCGCGCACAGGGTCAGCGCGAGGATGTCGGGCACGTCGCGCGGAACGTGCCCCGTGGCGGCGCCCGAACCGGCCGCGGCGGCCGTGGCCGCCGTGACGATCAGCACACCGCTGGGCAGCAGGGGCAGGAAGACGTCGAGCAGCACCGAGAGGGCCACCACGACATAGATCCATGGAGTGCCGGTGAGCGACCCCACCCTCGCCACACTCTCCAGCACCGAGAACTCCCTGTAACTCCCCCCGTGGACCGGATCGTGCCGCGACGTCGCGGGGGAGCGGCAGGGGCGGCCTGTGAACAGCCATACAGCGTACGCCGCCGGTGTGACAGGAGGTGCACCGGGGGCGTAGGCGCAGGCGTACGCAGGCCCCCCGGCCGTCGACCGGCCTGGCCGGCGGCCGGGGGCCGCGCTCAGGCGGCGACCGGTGTCTGCTCGGCGGCCGGCTGCTTCTGCTGCCCGGTGCGCCGGGCGAGCAGCGTGTCCAGGCCGAACGCCCCGGAGCCGGTGAAGACCAGCAGCAGGAACGACCAGCAGAACAGGACCGGCAGATCGCCGCCGTTCTGGATCGGCCACAGCGCCGCCTTCTGGTGCACGTCGAAGTAGGCGTACGCCATGGAGCCGGAGGCGACGAACGCCGCGGCCCGGGTGCCCAGGCCCAGCAGTACGAGGACGCCGCCGACCAGCTGGATGGCGGCCGCGTACCAGCCCGGCCAGGTGCCGGCCGGGACCGTGCCGCCGTGCGTGCCCATCGCGCCGCCGAGCACGCCGAAGATCGAGGCGGCGCCATGGCAGGCGAAGACCAGTCCGACGACGATGCGGAACAGGCCGAGGGCGTACGGCTGCGCGGAGTTGAGACGTCCGGTCAGGCCGGTCATAAGGGGTCTCCTTCGGTCAAGCCGGCCCTGGGGAGGGAAGTGTGACAAGGGGCCGGCGTGGGGACGGATCCGAACGGGTGACCGAGGATAGGTGAACCTAAGTAGTGCTTGCAAGTTCAACATTCAGCCATGCGCGGGGTTCCGTTTGCGGCTCTGTTTGCGCAGGTACGGCGCGTATGGGGGGAAGTGTGAACCGGGCCCGCGACCTGGACGAAGAGGGGGAAACCGGGGTGCACCACGGAACGGCCCGGCGGCCCGGCGGCCGGGCGGATCGCCCCTCCGCTCCGCGACCCGCCCGCCCGGCCACCCCGCGCCGCCTGCGCCCCGGTCGGGGCCGGCCGTGACCGGGCTGACCGTCCGTGCGGTGTGTGTCCCCTGCACCGGTCGCCGGACCGGAGGCCGCCCCCGCGGGGACGGGCGCCCGGTGGCTCAACGCAGACCGCCCGCGGGCACGCGAGGTGCCGGCGGGCGGACCAGGAGGGGCGGTCCGGGAGGACCGGGGAGGGCGGCCGGGCGGACCGGGCGAGGCGTGCCCGGCCGGACCGGGAAGGACCGACCGGACGGACCGGTCGAGGCGTGGTCGGCCGGACAGGGAAGGGAGGACCGGGCGGACCGGGCGAGGCGTGGTCAGCCGGGCCGGGGAGGGATGACCGGCCGGGCCGGGAGGGAGCGGCCGGCGGTCAGCAGCTCGCGAGGTAGCCCTGCAGCGCGCTCTTCTCCGCCGAGTCGACCGACAGGTTGTAGTAGTACTTCACCTGCACCCAGGCGCGGACATACGTGCACACGTACGCCGACCGGGACGGCACCCAGGTGGCCGGGTCCTGGTCGCCCTTGGACTGGTTGACGTTGTCGGTGACGGCGATGAGCTGCGGGCGGGTCAGGTCGTTGGCGAACGCCTGCCGCTGGGCGGTGGTCCACTTGCTCGCCCCGGAGTCCCAGGCCTCGGCGAGCGGCACCAGGTGGTCGATGTCCAGGTCGGAGGCGGCGGTCCAGGTCGCGCCGTCGTACGGGGAGTACCAGCTGCCGCCGGTGGCCGCACAGGTGGAGCTGGTGGTGACGTTCGTGCCGTCGCGCTTGAGGACCGTCTCGCGGGTGTCGCAGCTGCCGCTGATGGTGATCCAGTGCGGGAAGAGGTCGCGGCTGTAGCCGGTGCGGTTCTCGGCGGCCACGGTCAGCGAGGAGAGGTAGCTGCGCGCGGTGGCGGCGCTGACCGGGGTGGGGAGGGCCGCGGAGGCGGTGGGGGAGTCGAGCAGGGCTATGGAGGCGGTCAATCCGGTGAGGGCCGCGAGGGTGGCCAGTCGTCGACGCGCGTAGAACTTCGGCCTGCGGGACATGCGAACTCCCTTGGAGGGTGGGGTTGTTGTGCGCGGGCAGGGGGAATGCTCGCGACACCGTGTTGCGCGGAGGTGTGCGTCGGGTGAGAACCTAGTGACGCGTGCATGACACGACAAGGGGTTCGATCGGACTTTCGGTCCCGTACCATGGACGGCGCAGAAGGGGAGTAGTCCTTCGCCGGACCGTCGACATACTGCTCAGCTCGTCTGAGCCGGCGCCCGGAGGCAGGCCCGGATCAATGACCGGACCGGCCGGCGAGACCTTCGGCAAGCAGTGCACGCCCGTGCGTACGGCATGGGTGACCGTGTGCTGCCCTGCCGAGGCGTCTGGCCGTGCGAGCCGCAGCACTCTCGGTGGGGGCAGCCCGACCGATTGAGGAACAGTGATCAGTCTCAGCGTCCTGGCGCTCGTCTTCGGCGTCGTCTTCCTCGCCGAGCTGCCGGACAAGACGGCCCTCGCCGGGCTCGTGCTCGGCACCCGCTACCGCGCCTCGTACGTCTTCGCGGGCGTGGCCGCCGCCTTCCTGTTGCACGTGGTGCTGGCCGTCGCGGCGGGCAGCGCGCTCACCCTGCTGCCGCAGCGGATCGTGCACGCCCTGACCGGTGTGCTGTTCCTGGGCGGCGCGGCGGTGCTGCTGTTCAAGAAGGACGACGGCGAGGAGGAGATCCGGCGGCCGGAGGACCAGTCCTTCTGGAAGGTCGCCGGGACCGGGTTCATGCTCATCCTCGTCGCGGAGTTCGGCGACCTCACCCAGATCATGACGGCGAACCTCGCGGCCCGCTACGACGACCCGATCTCGGTCGGCCTCGGCGCGGTGCTGGCCCTGTGGGCGGTCGCGGGTCTCGGCATCGTGGGCGGCAAGGCCCTGATGCGGAAGGTGCCGCTGTCCCTGATCACCAAGATCGCCGCCGCCCTGATGCTCGCGCTCGGCGTCTGGAGCCTGTGGGAGGCGGTGGCCTGAGCGGGTGCGCGGGCCCGGTGAGCGGCCGTTGCCGCGGGTGCGGGTGCGGGTGCGGGTGCGGGTGCGGGTGAGGGTGCGTGGGTGCGGGCGCGGTGGGCGGCCGTGGCTCCAGGTGAGGGCGCGGGTGGCGGTCGCGGGTCGCCGCGGGCCGCCCGGCGCCGCTCCGGCCCGCGGTCGTGCGTCCGCGCCCGGCCCGCTCCCGCGCTCGTCGCCGCCCGCCGAAGCTGAACATCCGGTGAAGTGTCGCCGGGGCCGGTGGCGGGATGCCCGCGTTGTTTTGTACCGTAGAGAAACAAAGTGGCTTCCGCCCGCTTCCCCTGACCGGCGGGCGGAGCCGCCTTGTCCCCTCGGGCGCCTCCCCCGTACGCCCCCGCCCGTCCGCTCGTCCTGGAGTTGCCCATGACGGCCACCGCCGTGTTCACCGCCCGCGCCCTTCTGCTGGACATGGACGGCACGCTCGTCGATTCCCATGCCGTCGTCGAACGGATCTGGCGGCGCTGGGCCGAGAGGCACGGCCTCGACGGCGACGAGGTGATGAAGGTCGTCCACGGCCGCCAGGGCCACGCCTCGATGGCGCTGCTGCTGCCGGACCGGCCCGCGGAACAGAACCACGCGGAGAACGCGCGCATGCTCGCCGAGGAGACGGCCGACATGGACGGCGTGGTGCCGGTTCCCGGGGCGCCTGAGTTCCTCGCCTCGCTGCGCGGGGTGCCGCACGCCCTCGTGACCTCCGCCGACGTGGGCCTGTCCACGGCCCGGATGGCCGCCGCCGGCCTGCCGCTGCCCGACGTGCGCGTCACCGCCGAGTCCGTCGGCGCCAGCAAGCCCGACCCCGAGGGGTTCCTCAAGGGCGCCGCCGAACTCGGCGTCGCGCCCGCCGACTGCGTGGTCTTCGAGGACTCCGGCGCTGGCATCGCGGCCGGGCGCGCCGCCGGGATGCGGGTGATCGGCATCGGCCCGCGCGCCGCGTACCACCGGCCCGACGCGACCGTGCCCGACCTCACGCGGATACGCGTCGAACCCGCCGAGGACGGAACCGTCCGCCTGCACGTCGGCTGAAGCCTCTCGTCCGAGCGGTGACCGTCGGTCCCCACGTCACGCCGTCCGGTCGGGTCAGGTCTCCGATTCCAGGCTCGCCCGGGTCGCCGGGCCGTAGACGCCGAGGCCGTCGGAGGTGGTGCCGCGGGACCACTGGTAGACGCGTACGGACTGCTCGACCTGCTGGTCGAAGTCGCCGTTGACCGGGCCCGTGTAGAGGTACAGCTCCGCCAGGCGCGACTGGAGTGCGGAGACCTCGGGGCCGTGGTCGCCGAGCCGCAGGGCGGGACCGGACGGCGCCGGGTCGGTGGCCCGCGTGGTCGTCGCGCTCTGGGTGGGTGCGGTGGGCCGTGAGCTCGGCCCGGAGGACTTCGACGCGGACGGCGAGGGCGAGGCCGTCGTGGCCGAGGGCGACGTGGACGGCGAAGAACTCGGGTCGGCGGACGGCGACGGGCTCGACGAGGCGGACGCGGACGGCGCGGGCGGCGCCGCGGAGGTCGCCGCCGCGGACGACGGAGCCGGGTGCGTCGCGGCGTCCGGGATGCTCTCCCGTACCTCGTGGGCCGCCGCGTCGTCCCGCGCCGGGGACTCGTAGGAGAAGAACCCGGTCGCGTATCCGGCCGCCGCGACGACCACGGTCACCGCGCCCGCCACGGCGAGCAGCACGGCGGGCCGGCGCCCGCGCCGGGCCGGCGGCCCTTCCGGTCCGTCTTCCGCGTCCCCGTCTCCGTCCCCGTCCGGCCGGCCCATGGGCATGGCCGCCGTCGGGGGGCCGTCGTCGCCGGAGTCGAACAGGCTGAGGTCCGAGGCGCTGGGTTCACCCGCGCGCGGCGCCGCGGGAGCGGCGATGCCGGGCGGCGGCGCGACCGTCCGCAGCGGCATCGTGGACTCGACGGCGGGGATCGGCCGCGTCCGGGCGGCGTCCCCTGACCAGGCCCCCGCGCCCGCGTCCGGCGCGTCCGGCGGCCCTCCGGGCGTCGCGCCGCCCGAAGCACCGGACACGTCACCCGCGCCGCCCGCGCCTCCCGTGCCGCCCGCGCTTCCCGAACCGGCCGTGCTTCCCGAACCGGCCGTGCTTCCCGAACCGGCCGTGCTCGCCTCCGGGGCGGCGGCGCCGGTCTGTCCGGGGGTGCGACCCGTCCCGGGCCCGTCGATGTCCACGTACGGGCGTATCCGCAGCGGATCGAAGTCCTCCGCGGCGGCGGCCTCGGCCGTCCGCGTGTCGCGCAGGGCGTCCGCCGCGCGCTGCCCGCAGGCGCACGAGGGGGAGTTGTCCGTGCCCCGGGGCGCACCGCACTGCGGGCAGACGTGTCCGTTCGGTTCTTCCACGCGTCGGTCCCCTCCCGTCCGAACTCCAAGGATTATGCAGATCCTCTCCACACCGCCTCCGCGAAGCCCCCGGAATGGCCGCTTCCGGGAGGGCTCGACAGGCCATAACGGGACACACCGATGACGATGGAAGGTGTCACGAGAGCGTCGGGAGGTCTCCATGGCCGGGGATGCGGACGGCAGGACGGGGAGGGCGGGGAGGACGGGAACGACAGGCGATCCGACGGACGATCCGATGGGCGGCGCGGTCGGCCCGGGCGGTCCGGTGGGCCGTCCGGCGGGTGACGCCGTGGCGGAGGCCGCCGGCGCCCCGTCGCCGGCGTTCGCCTCGCCGCGCGGCTCCGGCGCGCCGGAGTCCGAGCACGTGTCCGGCAACGTCCTCGTCTCGATCGGCGCGCTGCTCCTCGGCATGCTGCTCGCCGCGCTCGACCAGACGATCGTGTCGACCGCGCTGCCCACCATCGTCAGCGACCTCGGCGGCCTGGAGCACCTGTCCTGGGTGGTCACCGCCTACCTCCTGGCCTCGACCGCCGCGACCCCGCTGTGGGGCAAGCTCGGCGACCAGTACGGCCGCAAGAAGCTCTTCCAGACCGCGATCGTGATCTTCCTGATCGGCTCGGCGCTGTGCGGGATGGCGCAGAACATGCCCGAGCTGATCGCGTTCCGGGCGCTGCAGGGCCTGGGCGGCGGCGGGCTGATGGTGCTGTCGATGGCGATCGTCGGCGACGTCGTCTCGCCCCGCGAACGCGGCCGCTACCAGGGCCTGTTCGGCGCGGTGTTCGGCGCGACCAGCGTGCTCGGGCCGCTGCTCGGCGGCCTGTTCACCGAACACCTCAGCTGGCGCTGGGTGTTCTACGTCAACCTGCCCGTCGGCGTGGTCGCCCTGGCCGTGATCGCCGCCGCCCTGCACATCCCGCGCAAGGCGCAGCGCCATGTCATCGACTACCTCGGCACGCTGCTCATCGCCTCGGTCGCCACCTGCCTGGTCCTGGTCGCCTCGCTCGGCGGCACCACCTGGGGCTGGGGCTCGCCGCAGATCATCGGCCTCGCGGTGCTGGGCGTGGTCCTCGCCGTGGCGTTCGTTGCGGTGGAGCGCCGGGCGGCCGAGCCGGTGCTGCCGCTCAAGCTGTTCCGCATCCGCACCTTCACCCTCTCCGCGGTCATCAGCTTCATCGTCGGCTTCGCCATGTTCGGCGCGATGACCTACCTGCCGACCTTCCTCCAGGTCGTCCACGGCATCTCTCCCACCCTGTCCGGCGTCCACATGCTGCCGATGGTGGTCGGCATGCTGCTCGCCTCGACCGGCTCCGGGCAGATCGTCAGCCGTACCGGCCGCTGGAAGGTGTTCCCGGTCACCGGCACCGCCGTCACCGCCATCGGCCTGCTCCTGCTGCACCGCCTCGACGAGCACAGCTCCACCGCGGAGATGAGCGGCTACTTCTTCGTCTTCGGTCTGGGCCTCGGCCTCGTCATGCAGGTGCTCGTGCTCATCGTGCAGAACGCGGTCAGCTACGAGGACCTCGGCGTGGCCACCTCCGGCGCCACCTTCTTCCGCTCCATCGGCGCCTCCTTCGGCGTGGCGATCTTCGGCACGGTCTTCGCGAGCCGGCTCGCCGACAAGCTCGCCGCCGCCTTCAGGGGCGCCACGCTGCCGCCGGGCGCCTCGGCGGACGCCCTCAAGTCCGACCCGCGCGGCATCGTCGCCCTGCCGCCGACGCTGCGCCCGGCCGCCCTGCACGCCTACGCCTCCGCCATCACCGACGTCTTCCTCTACGCCGCCCCGGTCGCCCTGCTCGCCTTCGTGCTGTCCTGGTTCCTGAAGGAGGACCGCCTGCGCGGCTCGGTCACCGCCCCCGACGTCACCGAGACCTACGTCACCAACCCCGTGGAGCGGTCCTCGCACGACGAGGTCGCCCGCGCCCTGTCGCTGCTGGGCACCCGCGAGGGGCGGCGCGAGATCTACCGGCAGATCACCGCCCGGGCCGGCTACGACCTGCTGCCCGCGGCGAGCTGGCTGGTGCTGCGGATCAACAAGTACGGCTGGGTGGAGCCCGCCCTGCTGGCCGAGCGGGTGCCCGTCCCGCTCACCGTCATCCTGGAGGCCGCCCGCCAGGTCGAGGAGCGGCGCCTGGCCGAGCGGCACGGACTCGACCTCGTCCTGACCGACCAGGGCCGCGAGGTCGCCCGGCGGCTGGCGCACGCCCGCGAGGAGTCGCTCGCCGAGCTGCTCGGCGACTGGTGGGGCCGGGCGGGCACGTCCGACCTGGTGCGGCTGGTGCACGAACTCACCGGGGAGCTGTGCGGCTCCGACGCGGAACGCCCGCACGACGAACGGGCGGTGACCCGGCTGACCTGACCGGCCCGCCGTCCTGACGCGCGGCCGGCCCGCCGGTCAGCGGAGGGGCTTGGCGAACCAGTGCTCGGCGTACCGGCTGTCGTTGTGGGGCGCGGTCTCCGCGTAGCCGAGCCGGGCGTACAGGGCGCGGGCCTCGACCAGGTCGCTTCGGGTGTCCAGGACGATCCGCCGGGCGCCGAGCGCGCGGGCGGCGTCCTCGGCGGCGGCGACCAGCAGCGCCGCGCCGCCCTTGCCGCGCACGTCCTCGCCCAGGTAGACCCGGGTCAGCTCGGCGGTGGCCGCGTCCAGCAGCCGTACGCCCGCGGTGCCGGCCGGCGCGCCGTCGTACCGGGCGAGCAGCAACCGGCCGGTCGGCGGGGTGAGTTCGGCGCCGGTGTCGGCGGCGATCTCCCGCTCCAGGTCGCCCGGATCGGTGCGGCGCCCCTCGTACAGCAGATACCAGCGGTCGCTGACCTCGGTGTAGTACGCCCGCCACAGGGCGGCGGCGACGGGGGAGTCGTACGGTTCCGGGGCCACGGTCCAGGAGGCGGTCGTCGAGGTCATACCGGCATTGTCGGCGGGGGGACCGCGGGCGCCGCAACCGAATATGCGGCGCAGCGGCGGACCCGGCCCGGACGCCGCCCCGCCGGCCGCCGGTTTGTCAACCGGTTCGCGGGCAACCCGAATGAGGAACCGGCCAGTTGGGCCGACCACACCCGGAAGGCATCCATGTCCACAGGCCTGATCATCGCTGTGCTCGTGATCGTCGCGGCCGTCATCGTGCTGGCGGCCGTCCTCGCCCCGCGGGCCCGGAACCGCACCGGCGGGAAGAACCTGAAGCAGCGCTTCGGACCGGAGTACGACCGGACCGTGGCCCGCCACGACGGCGACACCAAGGCCGCCGAGCGTGAACTCGCAGGCCGGGTGGAACGCCACGGCGACCTGCGGCGGCGGCCGCTGGAGGCGACCGAGCGCGAGCGGTTCGAGGCGCGCTGGGCGGCCGTGCAGGAGCACTTCGTCGACTCGCCGCACGAGGCGGTGACCGAGGCGGACGGGCTGCTCGCCGACCTGGCCGGTGCGCTGGGCTTCCCGGACGGCGGGCAGTACGAGGAGCAGCTGGCCGCCCTGTCCGTGCACCACGGGCACCACGTCCACGGCTACCGCCGCGTCCACCGGGCCGCGTACGCCGCGCCGGCCGACGGCCGGGACGGGAGCGGGAACACCGAGGAGCTGCGCGCCGCCCTGCTGGAGGCCCGGGAGCTGTTCGACGAGCTGATGGGCGCGGGGCACTCCGACGCGAACCGCCACCACGCCGCGGCCGGCTCCACCCCCACGCGCGCCGACGCCGCGGCCCACGCGGACGACGGCCGCACCCGCACGGACCACTGATCCGGCGCGGGCAGCGCTACTCGGCCGCCGCCCGGCCCTCCCGCCGTGCCCGCCACTCGCGGACGACCTCTTCGACGTCGTACCGCTTGAGGCCCAGCGGGGGGCCGGGCGGCGGCTTGAGCATCATGTCGAGGATCTTGGAGTTGATCTCCGCGATGATCCTCCGGACGACCGGCTCCGAGGGCGCCGCGTAGGCCGCCGCGAGGGCGTCCTCGGCCTCCTTGCGCAGCGCGAGCGACGGCGGCAGCAGCACGGACAGCCCCTCGCGGGCCATCTTCCGCTTGACCCACCACAGTTCGTCGTACGTCGTGTCGTCCGGCAACGGCTTGCCCACGCCCGGCAACCGGTCGAAGTCGCCCCGCCCCTGCGCGTCGCGGATCTCCTTCTCGACCCAGGACTCGAACGGAACACCGGGTGGCTTTCGCTCGGTCATGACTCCATTGTGCCGGACATGCCCTGGCCGGGCGATTTATCATGCCGCGCGGTGCGCCAATCAGGCGTGCCGTCAACGGCATTGACGCGGCCGGGCGGCTGAGCACGAGGCGACGCCCGGGCGCCTCGAACCACGAGGAGCGCATGTGCTCGAACTCACCATGGCCTCCGTCTCCGGGACGGAAGCGGGCGCCACGGCCGGGATGCTGATGGCCGACGCGCCCAGCGAGGCGGGCACCGCGCTGCGGGTGGGACGGGACGGGTCCGTGTGCCGTCTGGTGACGCCCGACGACTGGCTGTTCGTCTCCCGGGTGCACCTGGAGTTCCTGTGCCGGGCCGACGGGGCCTGGCAGGTCACCTGGGTGCGCGGCTCGCAGCCGGACCCGTCCTCCGAGGTCCGGCTGACGGTCGGCGGGCACGAGCGGCCCCTCGCCTACGGCGGCACCGCCGCGCTGCCCCGAGGCGAGTCCGGCGAGGTCGTCGTCCAGGACCGCACGAGCCCGCGCAGCGTCAACGTCGGCTTCTACCACGAGGTCTAGGGCGTGGGGGCGGGGGGGGGGGGGGGGCGGGCGGGGGGGGCGCCCCCCCCCCCCCCCGCCCGCCGCCCCCCCCCGCCCCCCCCGCGGCCCGCGCGCCCCCGCCCGCCCCCCGCCCCCCCCCCCCCCCGGCGGGGGGGGGGGGGGGGGGCCCCCCGGGCCGGGGGGGGGGGGGCCCCCCCCCCCCCCCCCCCCACGCCCTGGAGCCGGTCCCGGGGGCCTCGGCTGCCGCCGGAGGGGCTCAGTCCAGCACCCGGGCCAGCGCGAAGCCGTCGTAGCCCTTGCTGTCCACCGTCTGGACCGCGGTGCCCTCCAGCCGGGGGTGCTCGGCGATCAGTTCGAGCGCCGCCCGGGTGCCGCGCACACTGGGGTCGGTGCTCGCCGCGTCGGTCACCTTGCCGTCGCGCACGACGTTGTCCAGGACGATCAGGCTGCCGGTGCGGGTCAGACGCAGGGCCCACTCGACGTAGTGCGGGTTGTTGACCTTGTCGGCGTCGATGAAGACCAGGTCGAAGGGTGGCGGATTCTCGTCGGCCAGCTTGGGCAGCGTCTCCAGCGCCGGTCCCACCCGCACCTCGGTGATCCGGTCGAGGCCGGCGTGCGCGAGGTTGCGGCGGGCCACGTCGGCGTGGTGGCCGTCGTACTCGAGGGTGACCAGGCGGCCGTCGGCGGGCAGCGCGCGGGCCAGCCAGATGGTGCTGTACCCGCCGAGGGTGCCGATCTCGAGGATGTTGCGGGCGCCCTGGAGGCGGGCGAGGAGTTGCAGCAGCTTGCCCTGGGCCGCCGTGACGTTGATGGGCGGCAGGCCCTGCGCGTCGCTGTCGCGCCGCGTGGCCTCGAGCGCCTCGTCCTCCGGGGCCAGCAGGGCGGAGAAGTAGGCGTCGACCTCGTTCCAGAGCTGCGAGTCGCTCATGCACCAAGCCTTTCGTATGCCTAGTTAGATGTGCTAACTAGCTGCGCTAACGAATGCTAGCCCGGTGCATGAGCCTCCGCGGTGGATTTCCGCCACGCGCTGCCGCGCCTGTCGCCCCTACGACTCCACCGAGGGCGCCGAACCCGGCAGCGGACGGCCCGCCGACTCCGCCATGAACCACACCGCCGCGCCGCCGATCAGCGACGCCGCCATCATGTAGTACGCGGGCATCATCATGTTGCCGGTCGCGCCGATCAGGGCCGTGACCACCAGCGGGGTCGTGCCGCCGAAGAGCGAGACGGAGACGTTGAAGCCGATCGACAGGGAGCCGTAGCGCACCCGGGTCGGGAACAGGGCCGGCAGCGCCGCCGGCATCGCCGCCGTGAAGCAGACCAGCAGCAGACCCAGCGCGGCCATGCCGAGGCCCACCGCCGCCAGGCTGCCCTGGCGGATCAGCAGCAGCGCCGGGACGGACAGGAACAGGAAGCCCACGCAGCCGGCCGCGATCACCGGACGGCGGCCCACCCGGTCGGTCAGCGCGCCCGCGAACGGCTGGACGATCATCATCAGCGCCATCACGGCCAGCACGACCAGCAGGCCGTGGGTCTCGTCGTACTTCAGCACGCTGGTCAGATAGCTGGGCATGTACGACAGCAGCATGTAGTCGGTGACGTTGAAGACCAGGACCAGGCCGACGCAGAGCAGCAGCGCCTTCCACTGGCCCGCGACCATCTCGCGCAGCGGCACCTTCGGGCGTTCCGACTCGGCCTTGTCCACCTCGGCGGCGAACGCCGGGGTCTCCTCCAGGCGCATCCGCAGGTAGAGGCCGATGATGCCCATCGGGCCCGCGACCAGGAACGGGATCCGCCAGCCCCAGGACGTCAGGTCGTCCGAGGACAGCAGCGCCGTCATCAGCGTCACCAGGCCCGCGCCGCCGATGTAGCCGGCCAGCGTGCCGAACTCCAGCCAGCTGCCGAGGAAGCCGCGCCGCTTGTCCGGGGCGTACTCGGCGATGAAGGTGGAGGCGCCGGCGTACTCGCCGCCGGTGGAGAAGCCCTGCACCAGCCGCGCGGCCAGCAGCAGGATCGGCGCACCCACGCCGATCGTCCCGTACGACGGGATCAGGCCGATCGCGAAGGTGCCCACGGCCATCATGATCATCGTGACGGCCAGCACCTTCTGGCGGCCCACCCGGTCGCCGAGCGGGCCGAAGACCATGCCGCCCAGCGGGCGGACCAGGAACGCCGCCGCGAAGGCGCCGAACGTGGACAGCAGCTGCGCCGTCGGGTTGCCGGAGGGGAAGAAGACCTTGCCCAGGGTCACCGCGATGTAGCTGTAGACACCGAAGTCGAACCATTCCATCGCGTTGCCCAGCGCGGCGGCCTTCACGGCGCGCCTGACGAGCGCCGGGTCGGTGACGGTGGGGGCGCGGCGGTTCTTGGTGAGGGACACGGACCGGGGGGCGGTGACTGTGGCAACCGACAAGGCTTCGCTCGCCTGCCTTTCGACGGGGACAGGGACACGGCCCACGCGGCGACACCGTCGTGCGGACCGGAACGGCCCGCACGGGGCAGGCCGAAAATCGACCATACGACCGCTTGACCCCGTTACGTACCGTACGCGCATCGGTGCGTAGGGCACCTAAACACCGGATACGCAGGGACATCTGCCCGAATACGGCCGCCTCCCACAGCCCCGCGCTGTGATCCTTGTCGCGCCCCACAGCGGGAACCGGACAGCCGACGCACTATCGTCATCCGGACAAAGGATGACTTGCCGCCCGGTCGGAAGGCGAGGCCACCGCCGCGGAACAGAGGGGCGGGGCCGTCACGTCCGGCCGGACACCGGGCAGACGACAGAGGAAGACGGGGGTTTCCGCGTCTTTCCGGGGATCGGCGAGCTTCACGAAGTTCACAGGGATTCCGGCGCGCGTGCGCGCGGGACGTACTGGGCGGGAGGCCGACGGGGCGTGGCGGACGCGGAGCGCAGCCAAGGAACGGCAGGGGCGGGAGCGTTCGGAGCGGCGGCCGCCTCGCCCAGACCCGGCCTGCACGCGGCCCGCCTGGGCCTCTGGCTGATCGTCGGACTCCTCGCGATACGACAGGTGGCCGTCGTCCTCGCCACCCCCCGCGCGCAACGGCTCACCGACCTGGAGACCTGGGTCGGCCCGAGAGGCGTCCTGCACGTCAAGGGGTCGCTGTACGACTCGTCCCGCTTCACCGGCACCCCCTTCGGCGGCCTGGTCCTCAAACCGCTGACCAAGGCCGCCGAGGACGCCCTCGGCTGGGGCTGGACCTTCGGCACCCTGCTGCTGGTGGCCGCCCTCGGCCTGATCGCCGCCCGCGCCCTGCCCCAGCCGGCCGGCCGGCGCACCTCGCTGCTCGCCGCGCCCGTCGCGATCAGCCTGCTCATGCTGTCGCTGCCGGTGCGCGACGCGCTCTGGCTCGGCCAGACCAGCATCATCCCGGTGCTGCTCGTCCTCCTCGGCTGCTTCGTCGTCCGCGGCCGGCGGGCCGGCGGCGCCCTGATCGGCCTCGCCGCCGCCCTCCAGCCCACCATGCTGCTGTTCGCGCCCCTGCTGTGGTGCACCGGCCGCAAGAGGGCCGCCACCTGGACCGGCGCCACGTTCGCCGTGTGCACCGCGCTCGCCTGGGCCGCGTTGCCGCACGACTCCCACACCTACTGGGTCCACCACATGGCGGGCGTCGGCCTCGGCGGCCGCGCCGACGCCCTCGGCAACCAGTCCCTGCACGGCGCGCTGCTGCGGTTCGGCCTGACCGGCCCGCTGGAGATCGCCCTCTACCTGGCGCTCGGCGTGGTCGTCGCCGTCCTCGGCGCCCACCGCGCCGTGCGCTACGCCCGCGACGGGCAGCTGCTGCTCGCGGTCGCCGTCACCGGCTGCGCGGCGATCGCCGTCTCGCCCACCGCCTGGCAGCACCAGCTGCTGTGGGTGCTGCTCGCGGTCGTCGGCCGCGCCGGCCGCCGCGCCTCGGACCGCTACGTCTGGCCGGTCGCCGTCGTCCTGGTCATGACGCTCCCGGCGAGGATGCTGCTGCCGAACATGGCGGTCATGACCCCGCTGCGCGACAACATGGTCCTGCTGGCCGCGCTGGCCGCAGCGACGTCCGTCCCCTTCCTGTCCCGCACCTCCGAGCACTACCTGACCCCGGTCCCCACCCGGTACGCCACCCCGGCCCCGGAGCGCCGGCGCAACCTGCCGGTTTCCTTCCCGCGCAGGGTCCTCACCCGGCCCAACCTGCTCCTGGAACTCCTCGGCACCCGCGTCACCTACGCCGCCTACCAGCAGGTGCGGCTGGCGGCGACCGGCGGCACCAACTCCGGCGGCCGGGTCCGCGCCGAGCGCCACGGCCACTGGATCCTGTCCGCGGAGCGGTTCCTGCACATCGACGTCGAGCACGCGGTCAACCACGCCGTCGTCAAGGTCGACTGGCTCCGTGACTTCTTCGACTTCTATTACGAGTCGTTCCACTTCGTGGTCCCGCTGACCGTGCTCGGCGTCCTGTACTGGCGCCGCCCGGCCGACTACCGCTGGGCGCGCGCGGCCCTCGGCTTCGCCACCCTCCTCGCCCTGGCCGGCTTCTGGCTGTTCCCGCTGGCCCCGCCCCGCCTGATGCCGACCCTCGGCGTCATCGACACGGTCCACGGCGTCCAGGACTTCTCCAAGCCCGACTACGGCACCCTGACCGCCCTCACCAACCAGTACGCGGCGATGCCGTCCCTGCACTTCGGGTGGGCGCTGTGGTGCGGGCTGGTGATCGCGATCCTCGCCCCCAGGGGGTGGATGAAGGCCCTGGCCCTCCTCCACCCCTTCCTCACCCTCTCGGCCATCATCGCCACCGGCAACCACTGGGTCCTGGACGCGGCGGGCGGCGCGGCGGTCGTCATCTGCGGCTTCGCCCTCGCACAGGCACTGCGGGGCCCCCGCGCCACGAACGGCCCCACCGGGAGAAGCGCGGGGAAGCGAGGACGAGGACCGCGGTCCGGTGAGGCGACGCCCGGCGCGGAACCGGAGCGGTCAGCTTCCGGCCCGGGGCGGTCGGCGCCTCTGTGACCTGGGCTTTCGCCGCTGGGTGAGGGCGTTGTCAGTGGGGCGGTCTAGGGTGGGCGCAGACAGTGACAGTGTGTGTCTGGGGGAATGATGAGCACACTTCAGGACCGGTCCCGCACGGCTCTCCTCGTCGTGGACGTGCAGAAGGACGTCGTCCGCGAGGCGCACGCCCGTGACGCGGTCGTGGCGAACATCGCCGCTCTGGTCGAGCGGGCCCGGCGGGAGGGCGTGCCCGTGGTGTGGGTCCAGCACTCCGACGAGGAGCTGGTGAAGGGGACCGACGGCTGGCGGATCGTGCCCGAGCTGGTGCCGGGCGACGGCGAACCGCTGGTGCACAAGAACTACGGCGACTCCTTCGAGGACACCACCCTGGAGACCGTGCTGTCGGGGCTCGGGGTCGGCCGGCTCGTCGTGACCGGGTCGGAGACCGACGCCTGCGTCCGCTCCACCCTGCACGGCGCGTTCGTCCGGGGCTACGACACGATCCTCGTCTCCGACGCCCACACGGCGGGGGACAAGACGCGCTGGGGCGCGCCGCCGGTGGACCAGGTCATAGCCCACACCAACCTGTACTGGAGCTTCCAGCGGGCGCCGGGGCGCACGGCCGGGGTCGTCGCGGCCGAGGACGTCGACTTCGGCGGCGGCAAGGGCCCCGGGGGCCGGTAGGTCACTCGCGCCCCGAGGTCGCCACCGCCAGTACGCCCGCCGCCAGAGCCGAGACCAGCAGCGGCGTGCCGAGGTCGCGGTGGAGCACCAGCCACGCGCCCAGGGCGGCGCCGGCGAGCATCGCGAGGACGGCCGCCGTGCGGCGCGGGGAGCGGTGGCCGGTGCCGCCGGCCGCGCGGGAATCGGAGGCGAGGCCGGTCAGGGTCATCGTCAGGACGGTGGTCGTCAGGTCCGCGACGCCCAGTTTGCGGACCGTGGCGTTGCGCAGGCCCATCGCGAAGGCGGTCAGGGCGATCAGCGCGTACGCCGTCGCGGCGGCGCCCGGCGCGGCGAAGGCGACCGCCGCCGACGCCCCGACCAGCACCGCTTCCGCGGCCAGCGTCACCCGTGCCCAGATGCGGCGCGACACACCGCCGTAGCGGGCCGCGACCCGGCCGCCGGCCAGCGCGCCGACGAGGAAGCAGACCAGCGAGGTGGCGGTGTGCGGGATCGAGAAGCCGGGGGCGCCGACGGCGGCGAAGCCGAGGACGACCACGTTGCCGGTCATGTTCGCGGTGAAGACGTGGCCGAGGCCCAGGTAGCCGACCGCGTCGATCATCCCGCTGACCACCGTCAGCCCCAGCAGCACGACGACCAGGCGCAGACCGCGGGCCTCGGGGTCGTCCGGGCGTGCGCCGCCCGGACGGTCGCCGTGCGGCTGTGCGTCCGCTGTCATGGGACCAGGGAAGCAGAAGCGCGGGCGGGCCGCGGCCGGACACGGCGAAGGCGGCGGCCCGGGGATCGGGGGCCGCCGCCTTCACGAGTGCCGCGAGGTGGCTCGGGCCGGGGTCGCCGGCGCCGGCTCCTCGCGGCAAGGGTGGCACGGGGACTGAGGGATGGCTCAGTACCAGCCGTTGGCCTGCCAGAAGTTCCAGGCCTGGGCCGGGCTGCCGTACCGCGAGTTCATGTAGTCCAGACCCCACTTGATCTGCGTCTTGGGGTTGGTCTTCCAGTCGGCGCCGGCCGAGGACATCTTCGAGGCCGGCAGCGCCTGGACCAGGCCGTAGGCGCCGGAGGAGGAGTTGGTGGCGTGGATGTTCCAGCCGCTCTCGTGCTCGACGATGTGGCTGAAGGCGTTGTACTGCGCGGCGTCCGGGATCATCTGGTGCGCGATCGTCTGCGCGTCGGCGGCCGAGCCGGTGGCGGTGGCCGCGTGGGCGGGGGCCGAGGAGAGGGCCATGCCGAGGGCGGCGGTGGCCACGGCGGCGGTGGAGAGGGCCTTCTTCGGGGTGGCGATGCGGCGGATGAAGGAGACGGACACGGAGAACCTCTTGCGTCGGGGACGGGGGATCGCGGACAGCCGGAGCCCGCGGAGGCGGGGGAGGGACTGTCTGGCGCCGCGACCCGTGAGGACCGTCGGCTCCTTGCGACGGGCTCCAGAGAAGCAGCCGGGAAAAAAGGGCGCAACCACCCCTTTTACTAGTTGTCGTCGCATCCCGGGCGGCGGGTGTCCGTGTGAGCGGCGTCTCAAAGCGCAGGTCGGCGCGGGGAAAGGCGCGGACGCGCCAGGCTCGTGGATCTACGGCCGGACTTCGTAGGTGATGCGGGTCATGTGGGGTGCTTCACCGGGCCGGTCACGGTCGGATGCGCCCGGGGCACGCACGGTTCACCGGGTCGGCGCGTCGAAGGTGACCGCCGTCTCGAAGGCGGCCCGCCGGGTCGCCCGGCGCAGCGCCCTGAGGACCGCCGGGCCGACGACGAGCGTCAGCACCACGGTGACGACGGCCCGGCCGAGGTCCCACCCGAGGGAGGTGGCCAGGCAGTAGGCCACGAACCGGGCCAGGTTGGCGGGGACCGCCGCGTGCGGGTCGAAGGCGATGGAGGAGGCGAGGGCGCCCATGAAGGGCCAGCCCGCCAGGTTCATGACCGTGCCGTAGGCGAAGGCGGCGAGGAAGCCGTAGAGGCCCAGCATCAGCAGTTCCGCGCGGCCGCGCAGGCGGTCCGGGCCGGGCAGCAGACCGGCGCCCATCGTGAACCACCCCATCGCCAGCATCTGGAACGGCAGCCACGGGCCCACCCCGCCGGTGAGCAGCGCGGAGGCGAACATCGTCACCGAGCCGAGCACATAGCCGAAGCCCGGCCCGAGGACGCGCCCGCTCAGCACCATCAGGAAAAACATCGGCTCCAGGCCGGCCGTCCCGGCGCCGATCGGGCGCAGCGCCGCGCCCGTCGCGGCCAGTACGCCGAGCATGGCGACGGCCTTCGGGCCGAGCCCCGACTCGGAGATCGTCGCCGCGACCACGGCGACGAGCAGCACGAGCAGGCCCGCGAAGAGCCACGGGGCGTCCTGCGCGTGCGCGCTGAGCCGAGAGGTCGGCGGGGCCAGGAAGGGCCAGGTGAAGCCGGCCGCGCCGACCGCGCTCACCAGGAGGAGCGCGGCCACGGAGCGGGGGCCGAGCCGGACCGCGCGGGCCTGGACGGCGGCGCGCGCCTCGGTGGCGGTGCGGGTGAGGCCCATCCGCGGTGAGGTGCGGTCGGTCATGCCAGCGCCTCGCGGACCTGGGCGACCGTGAGCCACCGCTGCGGGGCGAGGATCTTGGTGACCTGGGGGGCGTAGGAGGGGGAGGAGACGACGACCTCGGCGGTCGGGCCGTCGGCGATCACCTCGCCCTCGGCGAGCAGCACCACCCGGTGGGCGAGCTCCGCGGCCAGCTCCACGTCGTGCGTGGCGAGCACGATCGCGTGGCCGGCGGAGGCCAGCGCGCGCAGTTCGGCGACCAGGCGGGCCTTCGCGCCGTAGTCGAGGCCGCGGGTCGGCTCGTCCAGGAGGAGCAGCGGCGGGCGGGCGGCGAGGACGACGGCGAGGGCGAGCGCCAGCCGCTGGCCCTCGGACAGGTCGCGGGGGTGGGTGGTGTCCGTGACGCCGGGCAGCAGCTCGGAGACCAGGGCGCGGCAGGTGCCGGGAGCGGCCTGAGCGTCCTGGTCGGCCGCGGCGCACTCGGCGGCGACCGTGTCGGCGTACAGGAGATCGCGGGGCTCCTGCGGGACCAGTCCGACGCGGCGGACCAGCTCGCGGGGCGGGGTGCGGTGCGGCGCCGCCCCGCCGACGCGGACCTGCCCGGCCGAGGGCTGCACCAGACCCACCAGCGAGCCGAGCAGGGTGGACTTGCCGGCGCCGTTGCGGCCCATCAGGGCGATGGTCTCGCCGGGCGCGACGGTCAGGTCCACGTGCCGCAGCGCCTGGACTCCGTCGCGGCGCACGGCGAGGGAGCGGACCTCGGCGACGAGGCCCTCGCCGACGGGAGCGGCGCCCCGGCGACGCAGGCGCAGGCGGGAGCGGGAACGTGGGCGGACCGCGAGGCGTGACGCGGGGGCGTCCGCGTCCGGCAGGGACGAAGAACCGGGCGCGGCCCCGTCCGACGGGAGCGCTGTCGCGGAGGCGGTCGGACCCGGTGCGGAGGCTGCCGCGGGGCCGGTCGGGCCCGGTGAGGGTGCGGCCGCCGGGGGCGCTGTGTCCGACGCGGGCCGGGGCGCGGGGGCCGCCGGGTCCGGCGCGGGTGCGTCCGTGGGGGACGTGGCGGCCGGCCCGGCGGGAGCTTGGCCGGCAGCGGCAGCGGCAGCGGCAGCGGCAGGAGTAGGAGCAGGAGCGGGAAGGGCGGGGGCGGCGGGGGTCCGGCCGGCCAGGCGTTCCCGCAGGTCGGCCGCGCGACGGCGGGCGTCGCGCACGGTCAGCGGCAGCGGTGACCAGCCGGCGAGCCGGCCCAGGTCCACCACCGGCGGGTACACCGGCGACACGGCCATGACGTCGGCCGGGGCGCCCGGCTGAGGGGCGGCGCCCGGCGCGGGCAGCAGGACGACCTGGTCGGCGTACTGCACGACGCGCTCGAGGCGGTGCTCGGCCATGAGGACGGTCGTGCCGAGGTCGTGCACGAGGCGCTGGAGGACGGCGAGGACCTCCTCGGCGGCGGCCGGGTCGAGGGCCGAGGTCGGCTCGTCCAGGACGAGGACCCGCGGGTGCGGGGTGAGGACCGAGCCGATCGCGACGCGCTGCTGCTGGCCGCCGGAGAGGGTGGCGATGGAGCGGTCGCGCAGTCCGGCCAGCCCCAGCAGGTCCAGCGTCTCCTCCACGCGCCGCCGCATCACGTCCGGGGCCAGGCCCAGCGACTCCATGCCGTAGGCGAGTTCGTCCTCCACGGTGTCGGTGACGAAGTGCGACAGCGGGTCCTGGCCGACCGTGCCGACGACGTCGGCCAGTTCGCGCGGCTTGTGGGTGCGGGTGTCGCGGCCGGCCACGGTGACCCGGCCGCGCAGGGTGCCGCCGGTGAAGTGCGGCACGAGTCCGCTCACCGCGCCGAGGACCGTGGACTTGCCGACGCCGGACGGCCCGACCAGCAGCACGAGTTCGCCCTCGGGCACCTCGAAGTCCACTCCGGCGACGGTGGGTCCGGCGGCCCCGTCGTAGGTCACGGAGACATCCTCGAAGCGGATCACGACGGCTCCTTGGGAAGAACACGGGCGGGCGCGGCGAACGCCGGGACCAGACCGAGGAGTACGGCCGCGGCGGGCCACAGCGGGAGAGCGGGCGCGACCAGCGGGACGACCCCGGGGTGCAGGGCCTCCGGGTCGCGGGCGGCGGCCAGGGTCAGCAGGGCGGCGACCGCCACTCCGGAGCCGGCGACGAGGCAGGACCGGGGGTTCCAGGCGTCGGGGCGGTAGCGGGTGCGCGGCGAGCGGCGGCCGCCGAGCCACAGCCCGGCGAGGGCGGCGGCGAGGCCGGCGAGCAGCACGGGCAGCCCGTACGTGCCGCCCTCCGCGGTGAGCAGCCCGTACGTGCCCGCGCAGACGCCGAGCAGACCGCCGAGGGTGAGGACGCCGGTGGTGCGGCGCACCGCGGGCGTCACCTCGGCGGTGCGGCCGTAGCCGCGGGAGTCCATCGCGGCGGCCAGGGCCACGGACCGCTCCAGCGCGCCCTCCAGGACCGGAAGCCCGACGTGCAGCAGGCCGCGCAGGCCGCGGTCGGGCCGGCCGCGCAGCCGGCGGGCGGCGCGCAGCCGGCGGCCGTCGGCGACCAGGTACGGGGCGAAGGTGAGCGCGACGACCACGGCGACGCCCATCTCGTACAGGGCGCCGGGCAGCGACTTCAGCAGCCGGGCGGGCGCGGCGAGGGCGTTGGCGGCGCCGACGCAGACCAGCAGGGTGGCCAGCTTCAGGCCGTCGTACAGGGCGAACAGCAGCGCCTCCGCCGTCACCCGGCCGCCCAGGCGGATGCCCTGCGCCCAGTGCGGCAACGGCACTTCGGGGAGGGTGACGAGCACGTGCGTGCCCGGGATGGGCGAGCCGAGGACGACGGCGAAGAGCAGGCGGATGACGAGGACGGCGAGGCCGAGGCGGACGAAGGCGGTGTAGGAGCGGGCCGAGGGCGTGTTCGGCCGGCAGGTGACCACGACGTACGCGGACACCACGAGCAGCAGGGCCAGCAGGAGGGGGTCGGTGGTCCGGGTGGCCCCGGTGCCGAGGGCGAGCGCCCACACCCACCAGGCCCCGGCGTGCACCCCGGGCGCCCGGCGCGCGCCCGGACGGGCGGCGGCGCCGCGCAGGCCCGGCCCGGCGGGCGCCCGGCGTGCGCGCCCGCCGACGGGCTTCCCCCGTGCGCCCGCGTCGCCGGCCGCCGGTCCGGCGCCCGCGCTCAGCGCGTCGCGCGTCCGGCCGCCGGGCGCCGTGGACGGGCCGGGCGCGGCCGGCGGCGTCCGTGCGTCCGCGCCGTCCGGCGTGCTACGCATTCCGGCGCCGCCGGGCCTGCCAGACGGCCGCTCCGGCCAGGACGACGACGACCGCGCCGCCCGCGACGAGACCGACCGAGGGGCCGCCGTTCCCGTCCGGCGCGGCCTTGTCGCCGGGCGCGCCGCTCGCGGCGGCCGTGTCCCCGTCGCCGCCCTTGCCCGCCGTGCCGGAGACCTGTTCGCCGCAGCCCTTGGCCGGGTAGCCGGCGATCGCGCACAGCAGCGCGTCGGTGTCGTAGCGCAGGGGCTTGGCGACCGCCGCCAGGGCTTCCGCCGTGGTGGCGTCGGAGGGCACGCGGGCGCAGGCGGTGCGCGGGGCGGGCGGCGTCTCGCCGGACGGGGCGTCGGCCCGCGTGCCGAAGTCGAGGACGAGGGCCACCCGCTTCAGGCCGTGCCGGGCCTCGGTGCCGGCGCAGATGGCGGCGAAGTCGGCGGCGCCGCGCGGCTTGGCGGCGTCCTGGGAGTCCTCGCTCACCGCGAAGCGCATGCCCTGCACGTCGCCGTCCGAGGGGCGGGCCGTCGAGGGGCCCTGGGTGGCGTACGTCCACCGGTCGCCGTCGCGGTCCCAGAAGGACCAGTAGCGGTAGCCGACGGCCTGCGCCGGCCCCGCGCCCGCCGCCACCAGCAGGGCGGCGGCCAGGAGCAGGACCGGCAGTGCGGACAGCGCGCGCGGGCGGCCGGTCACGGCCGGCGCCCCTGCGCGTTCCCGCGCCGGGTCAGCATGAATCCGACGGCGATGACGACGAGGAGGAAGGCGCCCCCGGCCCACCACACGGCGTGGTTGTCGCCGCTCTTCGACGGCGTGCCGTCCTCGGCGGCCTCGGGCGCGGCGGTGGCCTGCGGCGCGGGGCCCGTGGCGTCGAGCGCCTTCACCAGGTCCAGGCCGCCGAAGTCGCGCGGGTCGGTGCCGGTGGCGTGGGCGGCGAGGACGAGCTGGGCGTAGGCGGCGGGTCCGCCCTGCCTGGCCCACGCCTCGGAGTGCTTCTCCAGCCACTCCAGCGGCTTCCTCGCCCGCGCGGCCCCGCCCTGCGCGGACAGGGCGACGACGGCGTCGGCGGTGTTGCCGTAGTCCGGCTGGGCGGTGGCGCCGGGCAGGACGGAGGTGAGGTAGCCGTGCTCGGCGACGGCGTGCGCGAGGTAGGCGGCGCCGTTGGCGGCGGCCTGCGCGGCGGTCGGCTTGCCGGAGCCGGCGCACCGGGCGGCCTCGCCCGTGCCCTTGCCCGCGGTGGCCGCCAAGCCCTGGCCGAGGGCGGCGACGACACCGGCGGCCGTCGCGTCCGCGTTGGCGGCCAGCTCGCCCTTCTTGTCCGGCTGGTAGGCGAACGCGCCCGCGCCGTCACCCGAGCACGGCAGGGCGAGGCCGAGCAGCGCGTCGTAAGGGGACTTGCCGTCCTTCAGGACGGTGGCGGGCTTCTCGCCGACGGCGCTGAGCGCGCCGATGACGACCGAGGTGGAGTTGGTGTCGCTGGGCCCGCCGGGCGTGTAGCCCCAGCCGCCGTCCTTGTTCTGCGCGGACTTCAGCCAGGCGAGGGCCTTGCCGGTGGCGGCGTCGTGGCCGCCGAGCGCGGCGAGGGCCTGGACGGCGGCGGCCGTGCTGTTGGTGTCGACCATCACCTTGGCGTCGCAGGCGCGGGCCGGCTCGGCGCGGAAGGCGGCGAACGCGCCGTTCGCGCACTGCTGTCCGGTCAGCCAGTCCACCGCCCGCGCGGCGGGCCGCACACCGGCCGTGTGCTGGGCGAGCAGGGCGAGGGACTGGCGCCAGACGCCGTCGTACTCGGGGTCGGTGCTGCCGTAGAGCCCGGAGGGCAGGGCGGCCGGCCTGGAGGGGGAGGAGGACGGCGAACCGGCGGCGAAGGCGGGCGTCGGTATGCCGATCACGGCGACGGCGGCCAGGGCCGCGGCGCAGCGGCAGATGTTCATGATCGGCGGATGCCTCTCCCTGTGGGGAGCCTGGCAGCACGGGGCACCCCCGCGGCTCGGGCTCCGTATACCTCGACGGTGCCGTGCGGCGGCGGGCGCCGGCGCACGTGAGCCGGTCACGCGTACGAGGCAGTCCGGCTCGCCGCGTCGGGAGCGGCTCACGGTTGCGGGTCAGCGCCGGATTCGCACCGGCTTCCCCTGTACGGCTGTGATGACGACGCCGCCACTCTACCGGCCCGTGGTAAGGCCCCCGAGGGGCGGCCACGGCTCCGTCGATCGACCGATTTTCCTGGTTCTGTGGGGTTGCGTACCGGTTCGGGAGGGCTATTCTGGAAGTGGCCTACGAGGCGAGTGAGGGAGTTCGACCGGAGTAGCCGACTTTGGCGAGACGCTGAGGCATCCGCCGGGGCCGACGTCGACGGTCGGGCTGAGAGGCCGGAAAGCCGCAAGGACTGGGCAGGACGGCGACCCCCAAGTACCTGATCCGGACAATGCCGGCGAAGGGAACCCGTCTCGTAGGTTTTCTCATGCCCTGGGCGCCACTGGACCCGCATGGGTGGCCGCGTCCGCGGCCGCGCTGGTGGCCGTGCCCGGCGAGGACCCGGACCGTGCCTGCCCCGCCGGTGTCCTCGACCCGGAGTCCGGCTCCGGCCCCGGTTCCGTCAGGCCGATCAGCCGGCACGCCGTCGCTATGTCCGTCTCGACCTGGGCGGCCGAGGCGCGGCCGGCGAGCCAGGTGATCAGGGCCGAGTGCCAGGTGTGCTCGATCACGCGGACCGCGGAGAGCTGTTCGCCGGTGGGCTCCTCGCGGCCCATCGCCTCCAGGATGATCGCCGTGGTCCGGCACAGGACCCGCTCCACCTCGGTGGCGACGCCGCTGTCCGCGAAGGTCAGGGCGCGGACCATCGCGTCGGCGAGCCGGGGTTCGCGCTGGAGGGCGCGGAAGGTGCGGATCAGGGTCTCCGTCACCCGTTCGGCGGCACTCGCGCCGGCCGGCGGCTTCTCGCGCAGCGTGCCGTGCATCCGCCCCAGCTGGTCGTGCATCGTGGCCACCAGCAGGTGCACCTTCGAGGGGAAGTACCGGTAGAGCGTGCCGAGCGCGACCTGCGAGGACTCCGCCACCTCGCGCATCTGCACCGCCTCGAAGCCGCCCCGGCAGGCCAGCTCGGCGCTCGCGTCCAGGATGCGGCGCCGGCGGGCCTCCTGCCGCTCGCTGAGGGGCGCCGAGTGAGCGCGCGTGGCGCGGGTTTCCGCAGGCATGGGTCCCGTTCCGTGACAGTCGGTGAGGGCGTGCGACCAGACAGCATGCCAGGGCCGCGGCCGTGGCGTGAATCACCCGATCCACCGCCTTGCGGCGAGGCTACCTGCCGGTAGATTCGGAGCCTCCTGGACGATCAAGTCTGAAACTTGTTCTAGATCGACGACCCGACGTAGTCTCGCGGGACAGCGCAGTCAGAAGGGGGCCCGGAGTGTCCGCTGAGGCCAGTCAGGCGGGGTCCCCGGAGGGCGTCGCCGCCGACGGCGAGCGACCGCTCAGGATCGCGCTCCTCACCTACAAGGGAAACCCGTTCTGCGGCGGCCAGGGCGTCTACGTCCGTCACCTCTCCCGGGAGCTGGCCCGCCTCGGCCACCGGGTGGAGGTCATCGGGGCCCAGCCCTACCCCGTGCTCGACGTCCTCGACGGCGCCCCCGGCGACCGCCTGGGCCTGACCGAGCTGCCCAGCCTCGACCTCTACCGCCAGCCGGACCCCTTCCGCACGCCGGGGCGCGACGAGTACCGCGACTGGATCGACGCGCTGGAGGTCGCCACCATGTGGACCGGCGGCTTCCCCGAGCCGCTCACCTTCTCCCTGCGCGCCCGTCGCCATCTGCGCGGACGGCGCGGCGAGTTCGACGTCGTGCACGACAACCAGACGCTCGGCTACGGACTCCTCGGCGACGTCGGCGCCCCCTTGGTGACCACGATCCACCACCCCATCACCGTGGACCGGCAGCTGGAGCTGGACGCCGCCGAGACCCGGCAGCGGCGGTGGTCCGTACGCCGCTGGTACGCCTTCACCCGCATGCAGAAGCGCGTCGCGCGCCGGCTGCCGTCCGTGCTCACCGTCTCCGGCACCTCCCGCCAGGAGATCGTCGACCACCTCGGAGTGCGCGCCGACCGCATCCACGTCGTCCACATCGGCGCCGACACCGAACTCTTCTCGCCCGACCCGTCGGTGCCGCAGGTGCCCGGCCGGATCGTGACCACCTCCAGCGCGGACGTGCCGCTCAAGGGGCTGGTCTTCCTCGTCGAGGCGCTGGCGAAGGTGCGCGCGGAACACCCGGCGGCGCACCTCGTCGTCGTCGGCAAGCGGGCCGAGGACGGCCCCGTCGCCCAGGCCATCGAGCGGTACGGCCTGGAGGGCGCCGTCGAGTTCGTCAAGGGCATCTCGGACGCCGAACTGGTCGACCTGGTCCGCTCGGCCGAGGTGGCGTGCGTGCCCTCGCTGTACGAGGGGTTCTCGCTGCCGGCTGCCGAGGCGATGGCCACGGGCACGCCGCTGGTCGCCACGACCGGCGGGGCGATCCCGGAGGTCGCCGGGCGCGACGGCGAGACCTGCCTCGCGGTGCCGCCGGGGGAGCCCGGCGCGCTGGCCGCCGCGCTGAGCCGGCTGCTGGGCGACCCCGGGCTGCGCGCGCGCCTCGGCGCGGCCGGACGGGAGCGGGTCCTCGCCCACTTCACCTGGGCGCGGGCCGCCGAGGGCACCGTGGCCCGCTACCGGGAGGCCATCGCGGGCTCCGCCGGTCCGGCGAAGGGGCCCGCGGGCCGCTCCTCCGGGTCCCGGGCCGCCGGCCCCTCCGCGACCCCGACCTCCAGCCGTCTCGCCGCCTCCGAGGAGGCGGGCGACCACTCCGAGCACTCCGAAAGCAGGGCCACGTGCTGACCGTCGACTTCTCCCGGTTCCCGCTCGCCCCGGGCGACCGCGTCCTGGACCTCGGCTGCGGTGCCGGCCGGCACGCGTTCGAGTGCTACCGGCGCGGCGCCCAGGTCGTGGCGCTGGACCAGAACGGCGAGGAGATCCGCGAGGTCGCCAAGTGGTTCGCCGCGATGAAGGAGGCCGGGGAGGCGCCCGCCGGGGCCACCGCCACCGCCATGCGGGGCGACGCCCTCGCCCTGCCCTTCCCCGACGAGTCCTTCGACGTCGTCATCATCTCCGAGGTGATGGAGCACATCCCCGACGACAAGGGCGTCCTCGCCGAGATGGTGCGCGTGCTCCGGCCCGGCGGCCGCATCGCGATCACCGTCCCGCGCTACGGCCCCGAGAAGGTCTGCTGGGCCCTGTCCGACGCCTACCACGAGGTCGAGGGCGGCCACATCCGCATCTACAAGGCGGACGAGCTGCTCGCCAGGATCCGCGAGGCCGGCCTGAAGCCGTACGGCACGCACCACGCGCACGCGCTGCACTCGCCGTACTGGTGGCTGAAGTGCGCCTTCGGCGTCGACAACGACAAGGCGCTGCCGGTGCGCGCGTACCACAAGCTGCTGGTCTGGGACATCATGAAGAAGCCGCTGGCCACGCGGCTGGCCGAGCGGGCGCTCAACCCGGTCGTCGGCAAGAGCTTCGTGGCCTACGCCACCAAGCCGCACCTGCCCCGGGCGGCCGCCAAGTGACCACGCCCCGGACAGAACACCTCGTCCTGCCCGGGGTCCTCACCGCCGAGCAGGCCGCCGCCACCGTGGCCGGCGTCCTCGCCGCCCAGCGGGAGGACGGGGCGATCCCCTGGTTCCGCGGCCACCACCTCGACCCGTGGGACCACGTCGAGGCCGCGATGGCGCTGGACGCCGCGGGCGAGCACGAGGCCGCCGAACGGGCGTACGCCTGGCTGGCCCGGCACCAGCTGCCCGACGGCTCCTGGTACGCGGCCTACGCGGACGGCGCGCACGACGACGTCACCGACCGCGGCCGGGAGACGAACTTCGTCGCCTACGTCGCCGTGGGCGTCTGGCACCACTACCTCTCCACCGGCGACGACACCTTCCTGGACCGCATGTGGCCGGTGGTGTACGCGGCGGTCGAGTTCGTGCTGAGGCTCCAGCAGCCCGGCGGACAGATCGGCTGGAAACGGGAGGACGACGGCACCGCCACCGCGGACGCGCTGCTGACCGGCTCCTCCTCGATGCACCACGCGCTGTGCTGCGCGCTCGCCATCGCCGAGCAGCGCGAAGAGCCGCAGCCCGACTGGGAGTTGGCGGTCGGCGCGCTGCGGCACGCGATCCGTCGGCACCCGGAGCGGTTCCTCGACAAGGACCGCTACTCGATGGACTGGTACTACCCGGTCCTCGGCGGGGCGCTCACGGGCGTCGAGGCCAAGGAACGCATCGAGGCCGGGTGGGACCGCTTCGTGGTGCCCGGGCTCGGGGTGCGCTGCGTGGTGCCCAACCCGTGGGTGACCGGCGGCGAGTCGGCCGAACTCGCCCTCACCCTGTGGGCGGTGGGCGAGTCCGACCGCGCCCTGGACGTGCTGAAGTCGATCCAGCACCTGCGGGACGCGCGGACGGGCCTGTACTGGACGGGCTACGTCTTCGCCGACGACGCCGTATGGCCGCGGGAACTGACCACGTGGACGGCCGGCTCCCTGCTCCTGGCCGTGGCCGCGCTCGGCGGCCACGAGCCCACCTGCACGGTCTTCGCGGGCGACCGCCTGCCCAGGGGCCTGGACCCGGACTGCTGCGACTGAGCCGGCCCGGCGGGGGCGGGCGCCGGCCGCGGACGGCTGTGACGGACCGCGAACCCCGCCCGGGCGCGGTCAGTTGCGGTGCATGCGGTTGGCGATGGCGTGGCCGACGAACAGGTACACGACGGCCGCCAGGCCATAGCCCGCGACGACCCGGGCCCACGCCCTGTCGAACGTGAAGAGGTCCCGGGACCAGCCGGCGAGCCAGTCGGCCGCGTCATGGACGAGCCGTACCAGGTCGTTGGCCCGGTTGGCGTCCAGCAGGTACATCAGTATCCACAGTCCGAGGATGACGGCCATGATGTCCGCGACCACCGCGATGACCGTTCCGGCGGAGTTGGAACCCGTGCGATATCGAGGGGACATGTCCTTCGACTGCCCCGCGCTCGCGGTTGAAACCTGTAATGGGCACGGGGAGTGACACGGGCGGCACGTCCTGTGTGCTGTTTCAGCATGTTTGCCCCGGTTCACACGGAGCGGCGGAGTACCCGGAGCAACTCGATTCGGAGGACACCGTGCCCGTACCGATACGGCGCCTCGCTGTGGCGCTCACCCTCTGCTGCGCCCTGCTCGCCGGCTCCACCGCGTGGGCCACGAGCCAGGGCGCAGGGCAGCGGACCGAACCCGCGGCCGTCGTCGCGGCAGCCACACCCTCTCCGACCACGTCCGCGGAGAAGCAGAAGTTCGCCAAGACCCGTTTCGTGGCCAACGCGGGCCTCGCGGCCGGCGCCACCTACGAGTGGATCTGGAAACCGTACAAGGAGGGCAAGTTCAAGAAGGGCGCGCACGGCCGGAAGTGGACACTGGTCAAGGCCGGCCTCGCCGGCGCGTTCACGTACAACCGGCTCAAGGCCGCCACGCGCAACGCGCAGGGCGACCCGACGCTCTCCAAGGCGCTCGCCCCGCTCAACGCGGCCATCGCCAGTCTGAAGGACCTGCCCGCCAAGCTCCGCAAGGGCGACGGCTCGGCGGCCAAGAGCTTCAACGACACCATCAACAAGGTGAAGGACGCGGGGAAGGACGCTGGGGCGCCGGTCCAGAACAAGGTGCCGTCCACCTCGGACCTGAAGAACGGCGCCAACGCCAACGGCTGACGCGCGGTTCGCCGCACGCACGGCGACGGCCCCCCGCCCGAGAGCGAGGGGCCGCAGGACCGTCGGGCCCGACGAACGGCTCCGGTCAGCCGCGCTGGATGTCGGTGGCGTCCTGAAGGACACCACGGCGGCCGTCCTGCATCTCCGTCAGCAGGCCCTGGCCGCGCTGCTCCACCGCCAGGTACCAGGTGCCCGGCGCGAGTTCGGCGATCGGGGTGGGCGCGCCGTCCTCCCCGAACAGCGGACGCGGCGCGGGCACCGCGTACCAGAACGGCGAGAACGGCGCCGGGGACTGGGGCGCCGCCGCGGTGGCACCGCCCCCGGCCTGCGGCGCCTGCGGCTGCTGACCGGCGTAGGGCTGGGCCGCCTGCGGGGCGCCGTAGGGGGCCTGCTGGGCGCCCGGGTAGCCGTAACCGCCGGGCGGCTGCGCGCCGTAGGGCTGCGGCGCGGCGGGACGGGGAGCCCCGACCAGCGCGGCCTGCAGGGCGGGGACCAGCGGCGTGGCGATGGCGGCGGCGGCCAGGACGAGCGCCGCGATGAAGCCGAGGATCAGGCCCGCGCCGGCGTCGATGCCGTCGGGAACGTCCACCAGCGACCAGAAGAACGTCCACACGGAGAGGATCGTGAAGGCCACGCCGACCGTGCCGAGGTCCAGGCCGGCCACCTTGCGGGGCTGCGGGAGGCAGCGGTTGAGGACGATCAGGGCGGCGCCGATGACGGCCCCCATGTACAGGCCGAGGCCGGTCCCGAGGGACTCCCACGAGCTCCGGCTGTCCGAGTAGCCGGAGACGGAGTAGGAGTAGTAGTCCAGGAACGACGCGATGAACAGCAACACCGCTGCTCCGATCACCACGCCGTCGCCCCGAGTGAGGGAGCGGATATTCACGTCAGGTCCTTCGTAGGTCGTCTCGTCGTCGGTAGAGGCGTCGCTGTCACCATGTCGCCAACAGGCCTGGTGTGAAGCGTGGGGGTGGCCCCTCATCGTACGGGTGACACTATCGCCCGCATGGCGGGGCTGTCCGCTCCGATGGGCGCGCGGGCCCTCACCCGCCCAGGAAACTCACGATTCCCTCAGAGATCCCCTCCGCCGCCTTCTGCCGCCAGTTCCCGCTGGTGAGCCGTGCCGCGTCCACACTGTCGCGCATGTTGCCGCACTCGATGAAGACCTTGGGAACCGTTGACAGATTGAGACCACCCAGGTCCTGACGGGTGTCCAGACCGGTGCCTCCGCCGATGTAGTTGGACGGCGGCTCGCCCGTGACGCGGACGAAGTCGCCCGCGATCATCGTCCCGAGCCTCTTCGACGCGGCGGCGATCGGGCGGGTGTCGGCGGCCCCGGAGTGCACGGCCGCCGGGAGGATGACGTGGAAGCCGCGGTTGCCCGCCGCCGAGCCGTCGGCGTGCAGGGAGATCGCGGCGTCCGCGTGCGCGTCGTTGCCGATCCGCGCCCGCTCGTCGACGCACGGGCCCCAGGACGGGGTGCCGTCGTCGTGCGTCAACTTCACCGTGGCGCCCTGCTGTTCGAGCAGTGTGCGCAGCCGGTGCGCCACGTCGAGGGTGAACTGGGCCTCCGGGTAACCGGCGTTGGTGGAGGTGCCGGTGGTGTCGCACTCCTTCCGGTTGGTGCCGATGTCCACCTTGCGGTTGATCTCGGCCGGGTGCCGGAAGTTGCCCGGGTTGTGGCCCGGGTCGATGACGACGACCTTCCCCCTGAGCGGGCCGCGGAGGGCGGGCCCGCCGGACCGCTTGCCGTCGTCGTCCGCCGGGGCGGAGGAGCCGGCCGGGGCGGAGGACCGGGACGGCGAACCCGGCGCCGAGGGCGGCGTCGCGGCGGCCGGTCCGGACGGCGACCCGCTCGCCGCCGACCGCGCGGCCGCCCGGTCGGAACCGGGGCCGCCGGAGGAGTCGGAGGACGCCGTCGCCTCGTACACGAGCCAGCCCAGCAGCGCGCCGGACACCAGGGCGACACCGGCGACGGCCGGCCAGCGGCGGGGGCGGTCGGGGCGGCCGGACAGCTCGGGCCGCGGAGGTTCGAAGTCGGGGCCTGTGTACGACACGGAGCGACTCTAACCGCGGGCCGTGACGGCCGCTTCGGTTCGCCGCAGGACGCGCAGCGAGCCGGTCACCGAGACCTCGGTGAACTCGCTGGACTCCAGGGCCCGCAGGTACACGCGGTACGGGGCCTGCCCGGTGAACTCGTCCCGCGGGTCCGGGAACACGTCGTGGATGACGAGCAGTCCGCCCACCGTCACGTGCGGCGCCCAGCCCGCGTAGTCCGCCCCGGCGTGCTCGTCGGTGTGGCCGCCGTCGACGAAGACCAGGCCCAGCGGGGTGTTCCACAGCGCGGCGATCTGTGGCGAGCGGCCGACGAGCGCCACCACGTGCTCCTCCAGCCCCGCCCGGTGCAGCGTGCGCCGGAACGTGGGCAGCGTGTCCATCAGCCCGATCTCGGGATCGACCGTCTCCGGGTCGTGGTACTCCCAGCCCGGCTGCTGCTCCTCGCTGCCGCGGTGGTGGTCGACGGTGAGGGCGGTGACGCCGGCCTGCCGGGCGGCGTCGGCGAGCAGGACCGTGGAGCGCCCGCAGTACGTGCCGACCTCCAGCAGCGGCAGGCCGAGCCGGCCGGCCTCCACCGCCGCCGCGTACAGGGCGAGCCCCTCGTCCACGGGCATGAAGCCCTTCGCGGCCTCGAACGCGGCCAGGATGTCGGGTTTCGGTGCCGCGGTCATGTGGCGGGGGTCCTTCCGGTCGTACGTGCGTTCCGGGCGACCATGCTGCCGCACCCGCTGTCGGCGGGGCGACAGCGGGTGCGGTGGTGTGCGTCTCAGGCGCCCCCGGTCCCGGCGGCGGCCGGTGTCAGGCGGTGACCGACTCGCCCGGCAGGGACAGATCCAGGTCGACCGGGCGGTCGTCGCCCGCGTGGGTCGCCGCGGAGGCGTGCGGGCCGTGACCGTGGGCGCGGGCCGCCAGCACATAGGGGCCCTGGGCCGGGACCGCGAGGACGTAGCTGCCGTCCGCCGCGGAGAGCGTGGCGCCGGCCTGCCGGCCGCGGTGGTCGATCAGGGTGACCTTGGCGCGGGCCACCGGGGCGCCGCCGGCGTCCAGGACCCGACCGCGGAAGCCCCGCAGCGCCTCCTCGGCACGGGCCAGGTTGGCGTCCTCCTCGCTGCTCGCGCGCAGTTGCGGGACGGTCGAGCGGTTCGGCTTCGGCAGGCACAGGGCCAGCACCAGGCCGAGGGCGACGGCAGCGGTGGCGATCAGGAAGGAGATGCGGAAGCCGTGCATGGTCGGCACCGCCACGCCGCCGACGTGGTGGGCGGTGTTGGCCAGCACCATGCCGATGACCGCGCTCGACACCGAGGTGCCGATGGACCGCATCAGGGTGTTGAGGCCGTTGGCCGCACCGGTCTCGGAGGCCGGGACCGCGCCGACGATCAGCGCGGGCAGCGAGGAGTAGGCGAGGCCGATGCCGGCGCCGAGCATCAGGGAGGTGACCACGGTCTGCCAGGCCGCGTCCATCAGGCCCAGGCCGCCGCCGTAGCCGATCGCGATGATCAGCAGGCCGATGATCAGGGTGACCTTGGGGCCGTAGCGGGCCGACAGGCGGGCGTAGACGGGCGCGGTGAACATCATCGTCAGGCCCAGCGGAGCCACGCACAGACCCGCGACGACCATCGACTGGCCCAGGCCGTAACCGGTGGCGGTGGGCAGCTGGAGCAGCTGGGGCAGGACGAGGGAGACGACGTAGAAGGCGACGCCGACCATGATCGAGGCGAGGTTGGTGAGCAGCACCTCGCGGCGCGCGGTGGTGCGCAGGTCGACCAGCGGGGCGGCGAGGCGCAGCTCCAGCACGCCCCACAGCAGCAGGACGGCGGCCGCGGCGCCGAACAGGCCGAGCGTGGTGGCCGAGGACCAGCCCCAGTCGCTGCCCTTGGAGATGGGCAGCAGGAACAGCACCAGACCGGCCGACAGGCCGAGCGCGCCCAGCAGGTCGAAGGAGCCCTCGGCGCGCATCGGCGACTCGGGGACCGTCAGCAGGGTGAGGACGATGGACAGGACGCCGAGGCCGGCGGCGCCGTAGAAGAGGGCGTGCCAGTTCGTGTGCTGGGCGACCAGGGCGGCGGCGGGCAGCGCCAGTCCGCCGCCGACGCCGATCGAGGAACTCATCAGCGCCATCGAGGAGCCGAGCTTCTCGCGCGGCAGCATGTCGCGCATCAGGCCGATGCCGAGCGGGATCGCGCCCATGGCGAAGCCCTGGAGGGTGCGGCCCACGATCATGGGGAGCAGTGCGCTGGTGAACGCGCTGACCAGGGCGCCGACGACCATGACCGTGAGGCTGGCTATCAGCATGCGGCGCTTGCCGTACAGGTCGCCGAGGCGGCCCATGATCGGCGTGGCCACGGCGCCCGAGAGAAGGGTGGAGGTCAGGACCCAGGTGGCGTTGCTGGGCGAGGTGTCCAGCAGCTGCGGCAGGTCCTTGATGACCGGGACGAGCAGGGTCTGCATCACCGCGACAACGATGCCCGCGAAGGCGAGCACCGGGACGACGGCCCCGCTCGCGCTGCGCGTGGGCCGTTCGGTCGTCGTGAGCGTCATTGAGGGTGGCCTCCAGGCCGTCGTCGGAGAGTCGGTGAGTGGGTCGCTGATCACCGGGACCAGTGCCGGGTGAAACCTCGTACGCCTGGGCGACTATTCCGATGCTTCGGCGTACTAACGAATTCTTGACCGTTCCGAGAGGAAGTGACAGGGCGTCAGAAGGGGTGAGCGGGTGCGGGGAGGGGCGGGGAGGGGGTGAGCGCGTGCCGGTGACCGCGGGGTGCGCGCCGGGGTGAGGGGTGTGGCGGGCGCGGGATGTGCGCCGGGGTGAGGGGTGTGGCGGGCGCGGGATGCGCGCCGGGGTGAGGGGTCTGGCGGGCGCGGGATGTGCGCCGGTGCGGTGGAGTCCCGCGTTCCGCCGTCGCGGTGTCCCGTGCTCCGCTCTGACGGAGTGTGCGTCCCGCCGTCGCGGAGTCCGGTGTTCCGCGATCAGGCGGAACATCGCATTCCGTAAGCGGTCCGCTGTTCGTCGGATTTATCGGTGCATGACATCTAGTGGTGGCCCGGGCTGGTTCCTAGACTGCCGCTGCTCACCGGCCGCACCCGGCCGGCAGCGCACCACCGAGACGCGCCGCCCGACCGGCGACGCCCCACGAGGGAGGTTCCGACCATGGTCAAGCACTACCTCAAGTACGCCCTGAGCACCCTGTCCGCCGCGATGTTCGCGCACATGGCCTGATCCCGCGGCTCCTGTCGCGGGCGGTGCGCATGGCCTCATCCCGCGGCCCCGTCGCGGGCGACGGACAGGACCACCGCCCGCGACGGACCCGCGGCGCCCGTACGAGAGGTGCGGGCAGACGCGCGAAGGCCCGCCCCGGACAGCCCGGGCGGGCTTCCGTCCCGGCACCAGGAGGGCCCCCCTTTGTTCGGCACCGCCCTGAGCCAGCTGCGCTACGGCATGTCCGTCCTGCTCAACCGCCGCATCCGCCCCCAGGACCTGGAGCGCATCGCCCGGGACCTGGTCACCACTCTGGGGGAGTTCGGCGCACCCGGCGCCGACTCGGCGCTCCTGCCGGGGCAGGCGGCCGGGATCGACCCCGAGGTACGGCGCACCGTCACCCGCCGCAGCCTGCGCACCACCGCGCGGACCGCCGCCCGGCACACCGCCCACTACCGGCGCCTCTTCGGCGAACTCGGCCTCGACCCCGACACGTTGGACCTCGACGACGGCTCCTGGGCGCGGGTGCCCGTCACTTCCAAGAAGGCCCTGCGCGGTCTGCCCGGCGCCTTCGTCTCCGCCGCGGCCCGGCCGGCCCTGATGGCCCTCACCACCGGAACCAGCGGCACCCCCACCGCCGTCTGGTACTCCCGCGCCGAACTCGACACCACCCTCGCCCTCAGCACCATCTCGGCCGTCCTCGGCATGGGCATGCGCCCCCACCACACCCTCGCCTACGCCGGCTGCTCGCGGGCCACGCTCCCACTGCTCAACGCCGAGGAGTCGACCACCCGTGTGGGCGCCTCCTTCGTCCAGTTCGGCACCCTCGAACCGGCGCTCGCCCTGGACCGGCTGGCCGCGCCGCTCGGCCTGCCCGGCAAGGCGCCCCAGATCACCCACCTCAGCACCGCGGCCTCCTACCTCGCCGCCCTGGTGCAGCGTGCCGAACACGACGGCTGGCGGCCCGCCGACTTCGGCCTGGAGAGCATCGGCGTGGGCGGCGAAGTCCTCTCCCGCCCGCTGCGCGAACGCGCCGAGGCGGTGTTCGGGGCGCGCGTGACCACCTCGTACCTGATGACCGAGACCCTCCCCTCCGGCGGCACCCCGTGCGCCCAGGGCCATCTGCACCACACCACCGAGTTCGGCCACCTGGAGGTGCTCGACCCGCGCACCTGGGAGCCGACACCGCCCGGCGGCGCCGGAGTCGTCGTGCACACCCCCTACGTCCCCTACCGCGAGTGCACCCTGCTGCTGCGCTACGCCACCGGCGATCTGGTCCGCCTGCCCGCCGCCGCCCCGGACTGCGAGCTGGCCCACCTGCCCGCCACCAGCGAGATCCTCGGCCGCTGGACCGGCCCGCTCAGCGCCGCCGTCACCACCCGCGACCTGCTGGACCTCGTCGAGGCGGAGCCCGAGGTGCCGCTGCCGGCCCGGTACGCGCTCACCGAACGCCCCGGCGGCGCGCTGCTGCACCTGCTCGTGCGCGCGCTGCCCGCCCGCGCCCTGCGCGCCCGGCTGGAGGAGCGGATCGCGGCCGCGGGCCTGCCGCTGACCGGACTCGTCCTCCACGACGACCGTACGGCGCTGCCGCCCACCGCCCCTCTCCGCGCGGACCTGCGCGAACGCAGCTTCGAGACGGCGCCGAGGCCGCCGGGTGCGGTGGCGGGCGCACCGGCGGCCACCGCGGGCACGCCGCCCGGCGCGCGGACGCCGGCGGTGGCCGGGACCGTGCCGCCTCCGGCCGACGAGGAAGGGGGCCGGCCGTGAACGGCGTCGCCCTGGTGGCGCTGAGCTGCTGCGTGGCCCTGATCATGGCGGCGGCAGGCGGCTACCTGGCCCGGATCGACATGCCCCGGCCGCCCGTCGGCCTCTACACTCCGGCGGACGTCGCCGTGCTCTGCGCGGGCGTCGTCCTGGCCCCGCTGCTCTACGCCCGGCTGCCCGGCGCCTGGGTGGCCGCGCTGTTCGGCCTGGTGCTGTGCACGGCCGTCCAGTTCACCCTGGCCCCCCTGTGCGGCGGGCGCCGGGCCTGGTGCCTCGCGCTCGCGGCGACCGGCGCGACGGCGGGCGCCTCCCTCGGCGGCGCGGCCCTCGCGGTGCGCGCCGGGACCGGCGTCCTGCTGGCCGTGGCCGTCGTGGGCGTGGCCAACCTCTGGGCGCAGAGCGGGATGCGCTCGGTCCAGGTCGCCGCCCTGGCCGCCGTGCTGACCTGCTACGACCTGATCGCCACCACGCTCACCCACGTCACCGCCGACTTCTTCGACCAGGTGCGGGGACGGCCGTTCGCCCCGCTGCTCGCCCTCACCGGCGGCGCGCGGCCCGTCGGGGTGGGCCTGGGGGACCTGCTGCTGCTCGTGCTGTTCCCGCTGGTCGCGGCGAAGGCGTACGGCCGGGTGGCCGCGCTGCTCGCGGGGGCCGTCGGCGTCGCCGTCACCGGTGTGATCAGCCTGCTGTTCGCGCTGGACGTCCTGACGGCGGGCTTCCCGCTGCTCACGGTGCTCGGGCCGCTGATCGTGGCGCAGCACCTGGTGTGGTCGCGGCGGGCGGGCGGAGAGCGGAGCACCGCCGAGTGGCGGGCCGGCGCGGCCCGCCCGGCGCCGCGCGGGAGTGACCGGGACCCGGGCCCGGCGCTGGTCGCCGCGCTCGCCCTGACCCCGCCCGGCGACCTGCCCGAAGGCTCCTGGATCGCCGTCGCCCACGGCGGCCGGATCGTCGGCACGGGCGCCTCCGCGGGACTGGCCCGCCGGGACGCCCGGGAACGCGGCGAACCGGCGGCCGTGGCCGTGGTGCGCCAGGTGTGAGACGACCCGCGCCCTCGCGGCCCGGCCGGGGCGCGCCCTGACCGGACCTCGGCGCGCACCTCGGCCCGGACCTCGGCTCAGCTCGGGTGCCGGCCGGCCGGGGTACCAGCCCGGCCGGGTGCCGGCTTGACGGGGCGTCGGCTCGCGGGACGTCGGCTCGGCCGGGGCGGGGGTCCGGCCGGCCGCCGCCGGCGGCTCACAGCCAGCCCTGCTGCCGCGCCTCCCGCAGGGCCTCCGCGCGGTTGCGGGTGCCGGTCTTGCCGATTGCGGAGGAGAGGTAGTTGCGGACGGTGGACTCCGACAGGTGCAGCCGGGCGGCGACGTCGGCGACGGTCGCCCCGTCGGCTGACGCGCTCAGCACGTCGCACTCGCGGGCGGTCAGCGGGCTGGGGCCGGCGCTCAGGGCCGCCGTCGCGAGCGCCGGGTCGACCACCGTCTCGCCGGCCAGCACCCGGCGGATCGCCGCGGCCAGCTCCTCCACCGGGCCGTCCTTGACCAGGAAGCCGGCCGCGCCCGCCTCCATCGCCCGGCGCAGGTAGCCGGGCCGGCCGAAGGTGGTCAGGATGAGCACCCGGCACCCGGGCGCCCGCCCGCGCAGCTCGGCGGCGGCGTCCAGGCCGCTCATCCCCGGCAGCTCGATGTCCAGCAGCGCCACGTCCGGACGGTGCGTCAGCACGGCGTCCACGATCGCGTCGCCCCGCGACACCTGGGCGACGACCTCCAGGTCCTCCTCCATGCCGAGCAGCAGGGCGAGCGCGCCCCGCATCATGCCCTGGTCCTCGGCGAGCAGGACGCGGACGGACTCGGCGGGCCGGTGCTCTCGGGTCATCTCGTTCACGGGGGCAAGGGTAGGGAAGAGCGCCCGGTGAAGGCCGCCCCCGGGGAGAGGCGGTCGGAAAGGGTGCGGGACGGGGCCGGACTGACGGGGAGGCCTCGGGGCGAGGCCGCCGCCAGGCCGGGAGAGACGGGGCGGGGGACGGGGGCAGGGGCGGGCGGCGGGGTGGGTGCGGCGGGGCGCCGGGCGGCGGCCGGCCGACGGTCTCCCCCGGGCCCCGGCGGGGCCCCGGCGGCCGATGCGGTCGGGGCGGCCGGGGCTGTCGGTCACCGCTCCGCGCAGCCGGTGGCGGGAGCGGCCGGGGCGGTGGCGACCGAGGCCAGGGCCTTCTCCGTCAACTCCTGAGCGTCCACCGGGAGTTCGGCTGTGACCGTGAACCCGCCGCGCGGCGACGGGCCGGCCCGCAGGGAGCCGCCCGCCGTCGCGAGACGTTCGGTCAGCCCCTTCAGCCCGGTGCCGCCGACGCCCGGCACTACGGGCTGGGCCGAGGCGCCGGCCCCGTCGTCGAAGACCGTCAGCCGGACCTGTTCGGCGGCCCCGGCCACGGTGATCTCGCAGTGGGCCGCACCGCTGTGCCGCACGGCGTTGGTCACCGCCTCGCGCACCACCCAGCCCAGCAGCGCCTCCGTCTGCGGGGTCAGCGGCGGACCCGAGCGGCGCACCACGGGCTCGATGCCGGCGGCGGTCAGCGCCGAGCGGGCGCGGTCCAGCTCCGTGCTGAGGCTGCCCTCGCGGTACCCGGTGACCGCCTCACGGATCTCGGTGAGCGCCTGCCGGCCCACCGACTCGATGTCGGTGATCTGCGTCAGCGCCGCACCCATGTCGCGCTCGGCCAGCCGCCGCGCGGCCTCCGACTTCACCACGATCACCGACAGCGTGTGTCCGAGCAGGTCGTGCAGGTCGCGGGAGAAGCGCATGCGCTCCTCCTCCACCGCCCGCCGGGCCAGCTCCTCACGGGCGGCGCGCAGTTCCCGTACCGCCTCGCTCAGGCTCAGGATCGCCGCGGTCACCATGGTGGACAGGAACGTGGCGTAGGCGATGTTGATGCCGTCCCAGCCCTCGTGGTACGCCGACACCATCCCGGCGAACACCGCCAGCCACAGTCCCGTCCGCCCCAGCCGGTGGCCGCGCAGCGTCGCGCCCGTCGCCAGGCCGAACAGCGGGAAGAACAGCAGCCAGTTGCCGCCGTAGCCGAGGGCCAGGCCCGTGGTCAGCAGGCCCATCAGCAGCAGCGCCACCCGTGTGGAGCGGGCCTCGCGCCGCTCCTTGTGGAAGGCGCGGAAGGCGATGTTGACGTACAGCGCGTTGAAGACGAGCAGGCCCACGGCGCCGATCCACGGGTTCGGCGTCTCGCCCTGGAGGACGTTGGACAGGGAGCCCATCCCCATCAGCAGCCAGGGCAGCAGCGCGAAGCCGGTGGGCGGCGGCCCGGGGGTCTCCGGCATCCGCCCCTCCTTGCGCGCCGCCTTCTGGTCGGCCTTGAAGCGGCGCATGTCCTCCTTCCAGGCCGCCCGGGCCAGCAGGAGCCGCTGGATCTGGCACCGCAGCCCTCGCCACCATGACATGTCCGTGTTCCTCATGTTCCCCCGATCGGATGCCGCGTAGAGGTGTTCCGGCGGTCAGACGTTCCCCGCGTTGCGGCGGTACGACAGCACAGCGTACGAACCGAACGCCAGCAACCACGCGGTCAGCACGGCGACCGCGCCCGCCGCCGGGGCGTGCCCCTCGGCGGCCGCCAGCCCGAGCTGGGCGACACGGTGGGTGGGCGTGTACGCCGACACCGAGCGCAGCCAGTGCGGGAAGAGCTCGACGGGGAACCACAGTCCGCCCAGGACCGCCAGGCCCAGGTTGCAGATCATGTTCGCCACGCCCGTGGTCTGGGCGGTCAGCCCGTAGCCGTTGCCCAGGCCGAGCAGCGTGAAGGGGAGCGAGGCGAGCCACAGCAGCAGCGCCGTCGCCGCCCACTGCCACGCGTCCAGCCGTACGCCGTTCACCAGGCCGCCGGCCAGCAGCACCGCGCAGATCGCCGGCAGCACGGTCACCGTACCGGTGAGCGTCCGGCCGACGACCACCTGGCGCGGGGTCATCGGGGTCACCCGCAGCTGCCGCAGCCAGCCCAGTGACCGGTCCTCGGCGACCCCGCCGCCGGTGTTGAGCGCGGAACCGACCGCCCCGTAGGCGGCCATGCCGACCATGGAGGCGGTCCGCCAGGACCCGTCGTCGTCGCCGATGTTGGTGAACAGCAGGTACATCATCACCGGTATCGCGATCCCGCCGATCACGAAGCCGGTGTCGCGCAGGGTGCGGCGCACCTCCAGGCGCAGGTAGTCCCACATCAGACCGTCTCCCTCTCGTGGTCCGTCCCGCCGTCGTGGTCCGTCCCGTCCGCGTGGTCCGTACCGCTCGCGTGGTCCGTCCGGCCCCCGCGATCCGTCCCGCCGCCGAGATCCGTCGGACCCTCGTGATCCGTCGGACCCTCGTGGTCCGTCGGGCCGGCGGTCAGGGCCAGGAACGCGTCCTCCAGCGAGGCCGGGGCGACCTCCAGGCCGCGTATCGCGCCCATCGCGGCCAGGGCGACCACGGTGGCGTCCGAGTCGTCGGTGCGCAGCCGCGCCCGGTTCCCGCGCACCTCCAGGGAGCGCACGCCCGGCAGCCGGTCCAGCCCCTCCGTGCCGCGCCCGGCCAGGTCGAAGGCGACCAGGCTGCCGCCCGCCGAGTGCCGGAGTTCCTCGCCGGTGCCGTCGGCGACGATCCGGCCCCGGTCCAGCACGACGATCCGGTCGGCGTGGGCGTCGGCCTCCTCCAGGTAGTGCGTGGAGAACAGCACCGTGCGGCCGCCGCGCGCGTACGCCCGCATCGACTCCCAGAACGCGCGCCGCGCCTCCACGTCCAGCGCCGCCGTCGGTTCGTCCAGCACCAGCAGCGATGGATTCCCGGCGAGCGCCACCGCGAACCGCACGCGCTGCGTCTGGCCGCCGGAGAGCCGGTCCACGCGCCGCCCGGCCAGGGCGGTGATGCCGGCCAGTTCCAGCACCTCGGCGACGGGCAGCGGGTCCGGGTAACGGCCGGCCACGAAACCGACCAGCTCGCGCACCGTCACCCGGGTCACCGCCCGCGCCTCCTGGAGCATCGCCCCCACCAGCCCGGCGCGCACCGCCCGCTCGGGCGGCCCGCCGAACAGCTCCACCGTGCCCGCGTCGGGCTCGCTCAGCCCGAGCAGCAGCGAGATCGCGGTGGACTTGCCGGCTCCGTTGCGGCCCAGCAGCGCGACCGTCTCGCCCCGCCCGATCTCCAGATCCACCCCGTCGACGGCGCGCACGTCGCCGTGCCTCTTGACCGCCCCCGTGAAGGACACCGCCCGCCGGGTCCGCGCCATGGCGGCCCTCCCCCCTACCGTCCCGTCCGCCGTCCCGCCTACCGTCATGCCTGTGACGCCCCCGCCCGTGACGTTCCCGCCGGTGACGCCGCCCGCCGTCCCGGCCCTGCGGCTGTCCGCGGTGCTGCCTGCTGTCATGTCTACGACGCTACGGAGCCGTGCCGCGCGCGGGCAGAGGCTGTTGTACGGACTCGGGCGGGACAAATGTCACGGGCGACCCGGGGGGCCGGATGCGGAGCAGCGGGGCCGGGGAGTGAGGGAACCCGGGGAACGACGGAACCCGAAGAGCGGAGAGAGCCGGGGAGGCGAAAGATCCCCGGGGAAGCGAAGGGCCCCGGGAGCTGACGGAACCGAGACCTGGAGTACCCGGAACACCTGGACGACCTGGACGACCTGGAGAGGCATGCCCATCGACGAAGCGACGGCCCGCACGGCCGCACCCCGGACCCGCGAGATCTCCTGGGAACCCGAGGACGTCCAGCTCTACCACCTCGCCATCGGAGCGGGCGTCCCCGCCACCGATCCCGGCGAGCTGCGCTACACCCTGGAAAGCGATTTGCACGTCCTGCCGAGCTTCGCCACCGTCGCCGGCGGCGGGGAGCCGGGCGTGATCCGCGCCCTGTCCATGCCCGGCGTCGACGTCGACCTCGCCCGCGTCCTGCACGGCGGCCAGACGCTGACCGTGCACCGGCCCCTGCCCGTCCGGGGCGCCGCGACCGCGACCGACCGCATCACCGCCGTCCACGACAAGGGCGAGGCGGCCGTCCTCGTCCTGCGCACCGAGGCCGCCGACACCGAGGGCCCGCTGTGGAGCGAGGAGGCGCGGATCTTCGTGCGCGGTGCGGGCGGCTGGGGCGGCGACCGAGGTCCCTCCGCCCGCACCGCGCCGCCCGCCGGCGCCCCGGACGACACCGCCGGGCGGCCGGTCCGCACCGTCGAGCGGCCGGTCCGGGAGGACCAGGCCCTCCTGTACCGCCTCACCGGCGACCGCAACCCGCTGCACGCCGACCCGGCCTTCGCCCGCGCCGCCGGCTTCGACCGGCCCGTCCTGCACGGCCTGTGCACCTACGGCTTGACGCTCAAGGCGGTCGTCGACACCCTGCTCGACGGCGACGTGACCCGGGTGCGGTCCTACGCCACGCGCTTCGTCTCCGTCGTCCACCCCGGCGAGACCTTGCGCGTGCGCATGTGGCCGCGGGACGGCGCCGTACGCGTGGCGGTGAGCGCCGTCGAACGCGACGACGCGCCCGTGCTGGCCGACACGATCGTCGAGCACTCCTGAGCGGCCGGGGCGTCGGACATCGCCGAGCGCCCGGATCGGCCGGCGATGACCAGCGGCCGGGGCGTCGGGCGTCGTCCAGCGGCCGGAGCGGCCGGAGCGGCCGGCGTTGTCGGGCGGCCGGGGCGGCCGGTGCTCCGCGGCGGTCTCCGGGCGGCGCGCCGGGACGCCGAACGGCCCCGCCCCCCGGGTGGAGGGCGGGGCCGTTCGGCGTGCGCGGTGCCGTCAGGCGGCCACTTCGGTCCGCTCCTCGGCCGGCTTGCGGTGCCGGCCGCTGGGGGCCGTCCCGTCCTCCTGGGAGGAGACCGGTCCGCGGTGCTTGCCGTGGCCCGGGGCCTCCTGGGTCCCGGCGGTCAGCGGCTGGGTCGTACTGGCGTCGCTCATCGGAAGAACTCACCCCGTCAACATGATCTTTCGTACAGCCGGGCGAGTCTAACCGGCACACCTCGGGTCGGATCCAGACGGCGAGGCCAACCGGCACGACTTCGTTACCTTGTGGCCATACGTCCCGTCATGTGACCCGTCATCCGCCCTGTACGGGCGGCCTGTTGGAGAGTGACGGGGCGCGGTGCGGGCGGTTCGGGAACCTCCGCTTCCGGGGGTTCGGGTGTGCCCGGGGTGTCGGGGGCGGGGGTGTGCTCCGAGGGTGCGGGGAGCATGCCGGCCGGGTCGGGTGTGCCGGGCTCGGGTGTGCCGGGTCCGGGTGTGCCGGATCCGGGTGTGAGGGGCGCGCCTGTGCCGGGTGTGTGCGGTGTGAGGGGGAGGAGGGGCACGAAGGGCGTGGCGAGTGTGACCAGGGCGCTCGGTGCGCCCTGTGCGCTGAGCGTGTGGGGCGCGCCGAGGGTGGGGGGCGCGCCCGGCGTGCCGGAGCTGCCGGGCGCACCGGAGTCGCCGGGCGCGCACGTGCCGCCGGGTGCGACGTCCGTGCCGACGGGGGGCGCGTCCGGGCCGACGGTCGCGGCTGTGCCGTCGGGCGCGCCGTCGGGTGCGCCGGAGCCACCCTCGAACATCACGGGTGTCTCAGGTGTCACAGGTGCCTCGGGAGGACCGGATGTCCCGGGTGTTTCGGGCGTCTCGGGTGTTCCGGGCGTCTCGGGTCCGTGGGGCGCGTCGGGCCCGCGGTCCCCCTCGGCCCCGGCGGGCGCGTCGGCCGCGGCCTCCCGTGACGCGTCCGGGAGCGCCGCGGCGCGGCGGGCCCCGAGGAGGGCGCCGTCGGACGCGCCGACGGGTGCGCCGCGCGGCGTGACGAGCGCCCCGCGCCCCGCGCCGTGCGTCGTGTCCGCGGCGGCGGGCGACGGGGCCGCCGGCAGCGCCAGGTGCGGCGCGAGCGCACCCCGCGGCCGCGCCGGCTCGCGCGCCGGGGGCGTCCAGCGCGCCACCCCGCACGGCATCGCCCGCGTGGCGTACGGCAGCCGCAGCACGCCCTCGGCCGTCCACAGTCCGGCGCCGGCCAGCCACCCCTCGGGCGCCGGCAGATGCCGTACCCGGCGCTCCACGGGCCGCCACACGCCCACCCAGCTGCCGAACGCGCCGTCGCAGCGCAGCGCCACCGCGCACTGCTCCGGCGTCAGCACCTGCCCCGGCTGGATCGCGAACGGCGTCACCGTGCAGTCCGGCAGCCGCAGGCACTGCGGGAACCGCACCGGCAGCGTGCTGCCGAGCACCCCCCAGCCCAGCCGGTGCTGCCCGGGCGAGGGTGCGTCCGAGCGGATGAGCAGCAGCCCGCTGTCGAGGTCGGCGAGCAGCAGCCGGTCCTCGCTGTGCGGCGCGATCTGCAGCAGCGGCGACACCGCGCCCCCGCGGCCCAGGTCCACCACGACCGTCCTGGTACGCCCCGCGATCCGCCGGTCCAGGGCCAGCATCCGCCCGGCGCGGTCCAGCCAGACCCCGCCCGAGCAGTGGCCCTCCACCTCCGCCAGCAGCTCGGGCCCGAAGGCGCCGCCGGCCACCAGCCACACCGCCGAGGAGCGCGAGCCCACGGCCAGCGCGTACGCCCGCCGGCCGCCGGGCGCCGGGGGCAGCAGTCGCAGCCGGGTGCCGTCCGGGCACTCCACCGCGCCGACCGGCAGCTCGCCGGTGCCCGGACCGGTCGGGTACAGCAGGGAGAACGTGTTCCGGCCGGCCACCAGTCGCCGGATCAGGACCCGGCCGTCGCCCATCGGCTGGAGCTCGGTGCCGGGCTCCTCCGGCTGGTTGCCCGGCAGCGGCACGGCGTAGGGCTCCGGGCCGTCCAGCGTCCAGCGCTCCGGGTACCAGGAACCGCCGCTGCGCGCCAGCCGGGCCGCGTAGGCGCCGTCCACCGTGATCGCGCAGCCGGCCGGTGGCGGACCGCCGTCCCCGTCGGCCGCCGACGGCGGTGGGGCGCCCTCCTGTTCGCGTGCGGCCGAGACCCCCGGAGAGGCACAGACTGTCATCGTTCGGTCACCTCCTGTGAGGACGCTAGTTTTCGTACGCACAGGCGTGGCTCCGGCGGGCGGAGGCTTCACACATAAGGGTGGTCCAGGAACGATTCTGCTGAGAAAAGCGGAACGTTTGTGCTGGACGAGGGCGCGCCCGTCACGGCGGCGGTGCCGGTGGTGGCCCCGGTCACGCCGAGGCGGTCCGGCACGGGTCCGGTCACGGCGGCGGCACCGGCCGCACCCGGCCGGTCCGGCACAGGTCCGGTCACGGGGGTGACACCGGCCCGGTCACGGTGATGGACGAGGTGATGGACGAGTCAGGTCGCGGCGACGGCACCGGTCGGGCCGTGGCGGCGGTGCCGGACGGCCGGGGCGGCGGCACGGGCCCGGCCCCCGGCACCGGCGCCGGCGGCGGCACGGGCCCGGCCCCGGCGGCCCCGGCGGCGCCGGTCGCGCCGAGGGCGCCCGGCACCGGTTCTGCCGGGGCGAACACCCAGGTAGCCTTGCACTCGTGCCCCGTCTGTCTGAAGTCATCGCCGCGCTGGAGAACCTGTGGCCCGCCGAGCGGGCCGAGTCCTGGGACGCGGTCGGCACCGTCGTGGGCGACCCCGACCAGGAGGTCACCCGGGTCCTGTTCGCCGTCGACCCGGTCCAGGAGATCGTCGACGAGGCGGTGAAGCTGGGCGCCGACCTGCTCGTCACCCACCACCCGCTCTACCTGCGCGGTACGACCACGGTGGCGGCCTCCACCTTCAAGGGCCGCGTGGTGCACACCCTCATCAAGCACGACATCGCCCTGCACGTGGCCCACACCAACGCGGACACCGCCGACCCGGGCGTCAGCGACGCGCTGGCCGGAGCGCTGGACCTCAGGGTCGTACGCCCCCTCGTGCCCGACCCCACCGACCCGGAGGGCCGCCGCGGCCTCGGCCGGGTCTGCGAGCTGGACCACCCGTTGACCGTCCGCGAACTCGCCGCCCGCGCCGCCGAGCGTCTGCCCGCCACCGCGCAGGGCGTCCGGGTCGCCGGCGACCCGGAGGCGGTCGTCCGCACGGTCGTCGTCAGCGGCGGCTCCGGCGACAGCCTCTTCGACGCCGTGCGCGGGGCCGGCGCCGACGCCTTCCTCACCGCGGACCTGCGTCACCACCCGGCCTCCGAGGCCCGCGCACACAGCGCCCTCGCGCTGCTCGACGCGGCGCACTGGGCCACCGAGTGGCCCTGGTGCGAGCTGGCCGCGAGCCAGCTCGACGAGATCTCCGACCGGCACGGATGGGACCTCAGGGTCCATGTCTCCAAGACGGTCACCGACCCCTGGACCGCCCACGCGGCGTCCACCGCCACCACCGACAAGTAACGGGAGCCCCCAACTGAACGCCGCGCCCGCCGACCAGATCCGACTCCTCGACGTCCAGGCCCTCGACGTCCGTCTCCAGCAGCTCGCGCACAAGCGCAGGTCGCTGCCCGAGCACGCCGAGATCGAGTCGCTGACCAAGGACCTCACCCAGTTGCGCGACCTGCTCGTGGCCGCGCAGACCGAGGAGAGCGACTGCGCCCGCGAGCAGACCAAGGCCGAGCAGGACGTGGACCAGGTGCGCACGCGTGCCGCCCGCGACCAGCAGCGCCTGGACTCCGGCGCGGTCACCTCGCCGAAGGACCTCGCCGGCCTCCAGCACGAGATCGCCTCGCTCGCCAAGCGCCAGGGCGACCTGGAGGACGTCGTCCTGGAGGTCATGGAGCGCCGCGAGTCCGCGCAGGAGCGGGTCGCCGAGCTGACCGAGCGGGTCGGCTCCGTGCAGGCCAAGGCCGATGACGCCGCCGCCCGCCGGGACGCGGCCTTCCAGGAGATCGACGGGGAGGCCGCGTCGGTGGCCAAGGAGCGCGAGGTCGTCGCCGCCTCCGTCCCCGCGGACCTGCTCAAGCTGTACGACAAGCTGCGCGAGCAGCAGGGCGGCATCGGCGCGGCCAAGCTGTACCAGCGCACCTGCCAGGGTTGCCGCCAGGAACTCGCCATCACCGAGCTGAACGAGGTCCGCTCGGCCGCGCCCGACACGGTCGTGCGCTGCGAGAACTGCCGCCGCATCCTGGTGCGCACCGGCGATTCCGGTCTGTAAGGGGCGTACGGGCGTGTCCGAGGCCGACGGCGGGGAGCAGGGAACGCAGGAGTCCGGAGCGCCGGGGTCCGGGGCGCGGGAGTTCGTCGTCGAGGCCGACGGCGGGTCCCGGGGCAACCCCGGCCCCGCCGGTTACGGCGCCGTCGTGCTCGACGCCGCCTCGGGGGAGGCGCTGGCGGAGGCGGCCGAGTACCTGGGCACCGTCACCAACAACGTCGCCGAGTACCGGGGCCTGCTGGCCGGCCTGCGCGCCGCGCACGAGCTGGACCCGGCGGCGCGCGTGCACGTCCGGATGGACTCCAAGCTCGTGGTCGAGCAGATGTCGGGCCGCTGGAAGATCAAGCACCCCGACCTGAAGCCGCTCGCCGCGGTGGCCGCCCGGGTGTTCCCGCCCGGCCGGGTGACGTACGAGTGGATCCCGCGCGAGCGCAACAAGCACGCCGACCGCCTCGCCAACGAGGCGATGGACGCGGGCGCCCGCGGTGAACAGTGGTCGCCCTCGGCCTCCACGGCGGCGCTCGACGCATCCGCGGGGGCGGCCGGCGGCGCCTCGGGCCCGGCCGGCCCGGCGCCCGCCGAGGCCGCGAAGGCGGACGCCGACGTGCGGGCCGCCCAGGCGGTCGCCACGCCGGGCGTCGCCGCACCGGACGTCGCCACGCCCGGCTGGGCGCCCCCCGACCTCGGCGCCCCCGCCACCTTCGTACTGCTGCGGCACGGCGAGACGCCGCTGACCCCGCAGAAGCGGTTCTCCGGCAGCGGCGGCACCGATCCGTCGCTCTCCGCCATCGGCCGCGAGCAGGCCGAGAAGGTCGCGGCGGCGCTCGCCCGGCGCGGCACGATCCAGGCCGTCGTCTCCTCCCCGCTCGCCCGCACCCGGGAGACCGCCGCGATCGTCGCCGCCCGCCTCGGGCTGGACGTCACGGTGGACGACGGGCTGCGCGAGACCGACTTCGGCGCCTGGGAGGGGCTCACCTTCGCCGAGGTGAGCGAGCGGTACCCGGACGACCTGAACGCCTGGCTGGCCTCCCCGCAGGCCCGGCCGACCGGCGGCGGCGAGAGCTTCGCGACGACCGCGACCCGGATCGCCGCCACCCGCGACAAACTGGTCGCGGCCCACGCCGGACGCACGGTCCTGCTGGTCACGCACGTCACCCCGATCAAGATGCTCGTCCGCCTGGCCCTCGGCGCCCCGCTGGAGTCGCTGTACCGCATGGAACTGTCGGCGGCCTCGCTGTCGGCGGTGGCGTACTACGCGGACGGCAACGCGAGCGTGCGGCTCTTCAACGACACCTCGCACCTGCGCTGAGCCGGGCGCCGCAGGGGCGGTCGGCGCTCAGCGCAGGGCCGCCGCCTCGCGGGCCAGCCGTTCGACGCGGTCCCAGTCGCGGGCCGCGAGCGCGTCCGCCGGGACCATCCAACTCCCGCCCACACAGCCGACGTTGGGCAGCGCGAGGTACTCGGGCGCGGTGTCCGGACCGATGCCCCCGGTGGGACAGAAACGGGCCTGGGGCAGCGGGGCGGCGAGCGACTTCAGATAGGCGGCGCCACCGGCCGCCTGTGCCGGGAAGAACTTCATCTCCCGCACCCCGCGCTCCAGCAGCGCCATGACCTCCGACGCGCTCGACACCCCGGGCAGGAACGGCAGTCCGGACTCCGTCATGGCCGTCAGCAGGGTGTCCGTCCAGCCCGGGCTGACGAGGAACCGCGCCCCGGCCGCCACGCACTCCGTCACCTGCGCCGGGGTGAGGACCGTACCGGCGCCCACGACCGCTTCCGGCACTTCGGCGGCGATCGCCCGGACGACCTCGGGCGCCGCGGGGGTGCGCAGGGTCACCTCGATCGCGGGCAGTCCGCCGGCCACCAGCGCCCGCGCCAGCGGCACGGCGAGGTCGACGTCGTCGAGGACGACCACGGGCACGACGGTGGCGAGGTCCAGCACGGAGGCCGGCGGCGCGGAGGAGGCCAGGGGAGCGGAGGGGGAGGCAGAGGCTGCGGGGGCAGAGGACGCGGGGGGAGTGGGCATGCCCACATCCTCTCCACGGCGAGCAGCATGCGCAAAGGTCATTGCGCATGCTGCAACACGCTGCTGTGTCCGACGGTCAGCGGACCTTCGTCACCCTGCCGTGCCCGGCGGTCAGTGGACCTCCGTCACCAGCACATCCAGCGACCAGGCCCGCCCCGCCCGGACCGGCGGCTCCGCCTCCACCTCGTACCCGAGGTCGCGCAGCGCCTCGACCAGCTCGGCGGGACGCTCGGGCGCGGCCCCGGCCGACAGCAGGCTCCGGACGATCCGGCCCTTGGTCGCCTTGTTGAAGTGGCTGACCACCTTCCGGGTGGGGGCGTGCAGCACCCGCACGGACGCCGTCCGCCCGGCCACCTCGCCCTTCGGCTTCCACGCCGTCGCGTACGCCGCGGAGCGCAGGTCCAGCACCATCCCGTCCCCGGCGGCCTCGGGCAGCACCGAGGCCATCGGCTCGCGCCAGTACGCGCCCAGCGCACCGAGCCCGGGCAGTTTGACCCCCATCGAGCACCGGTAGGAGGGGATCCGGTCACTCACCCGCACGGCGCCCCACAGCCCGGAGAAGACGAGCAGTGAGCGGTCCGCGCGCCGCTTGGCCGCCGCGTCGAGGGAGGCCAGGTCGAGGGCGTCGTAGAGCACACCCGTGTAGACCTCACCGGCGGGCCGCGTCCCCGCGGTGCGCAGTCCCGCGTTCTTGGCGACCTCGCCGCGCAGCCCCTCGCTCAGTCCGAGCACGTCCCGGGCCTTGTCCTCGTCGCCCGAGCACAGCTCGACCAGTTCGCCGAGCACGGTCTCCCGGGCGGCGGCCAGCCCCGGCAGCGACAGCGACTCCATCGCCAGCGGCTCACCGCGGCCCGCGGCGGCCTTGCCTTCGGACGGGGGCAACAGCACAAGCACGGGGGTATCTCCTTCATCGGCACTCCGCGCCAGGGTACTGACCGCCCTCACCGGACCGCCGACCTCCTCGGCCGCGGGGACGCACCACCCGCCCCCGCGGTCCCCGCCCGGGGGAGGGGGCGCGCCGCCCGGCGCCCGCCGCGGCCGGGGACCGTGTGCCACGATCGAGGGAACGGTTCCCGATCTCATGGACAGGTGATCTCGCGATGTCCGAGTCTGGCGAGCGACCGAAGGAGGGGCGTGACGTGACCGCCATGGCCCATGAGCCGCTCACGCAGGAAGAGGTCCTGCTGGAGGGCTTCCTCGCCCTGGACACCCCGGAAGGCTTCCGCGCGGAGCTGATCGAGGGGGAGATCGTCGTGACACCGCCGCCGGACGGGGACCACGAGAAGTACATCAGCCGAGTGGTGAGGCAGGTGATCAGGCGCTCCCGGATCGACATGGATTTCTCCGGCAACAAAGGGCTGAAGCTGGCGAGCGGTGGAGTGTGCCCGAAGAACCATGCGATCCCGGACGTCACGTTCGGTCCCGTCGGGCTCGATCTCTTCGGGGCCGCGGACCCCTGGATGCCCTGCGCCGGCGTTGCCATGGTGCTGGAAGTGACCTCCACCAAGCCGCAAGCGGACCGCGAGACCAAACGCCGCTGCTACGCCCGCGAGGGCATCCCCCTCTATCTGCTCATCGACCGTGAGACCTCCATGGTGACGCTCTTCAGCGAACCGGAGGGCCACGACTATCTCCGGTCGCTCAAACGCTCCTTCGGTGACCCGCTGCCGCTTCCCGAGCCGTTCGCCTTCGACCTGGACACCGCCGACTTCATCTGAGGAGCCGGCCTCCTGCCGAGGGTGAGGCCCCGGCTCCTCAGGCGCGGGGGGCCGGTGTGCCGAGCCAGCGCTCCAGGGCCTTCGGCAGCGGGTCGGCGCCGGGTGCGGCCGGTTCCGTGTCCGCGGCCCAGCACACGAAGCCGTCCGGGCGCACCAGGAGCGCGGCGAGGCCCGGGCGGGCGGGGCAGCGGGCGGTGAGGACGTCGAGGCGGTCGCCGTCGTCTTCAACTACTTCCCGCGCAAGGAGGACCTGTTCCTCGACCGGATCCCCGAGGCGGTGGAGATCTTCACCGGGGCCGTGCGGGGCCGGGCGCCGGGGGAGCGTGCGCTGGCCGCGCTGCTGCGGCTCGGGCTCGAACTCCTCGACCGGCGGCACCCCCTGTCGGGGGTCGGCCAGGGCTTCGGCGACTTCTGGCAGGTCGTCCTCGACTCGGCCGCGCTGCGCGCCCGCGCCCGCGAAGGGCTCGACGAACTGGAGAACGCGCTCACCCGGGCGCTCGCCGAGACCGCCCCCGAGGAGTACGGCGACCCGCGCCTGGCCACCGCCGCGTACCGCGCGGTCTGCGCCGCCTCGGTGGGTCGGCTGCTGGCCGGGGCGCCGGTCGACGAGGTCGCCGAGGACCACCGGGTCCGCCTGACCGCCGCGTTCGACGCGCTGGAGCGCGCCTTCCCGCCGCCGCCCGACGCCACCGTATGACGCCGCCGAGGTCGCCCCGCGCCGCCCACGGACCATCGCGGTCACAAGTGCGGCGACCCTGCGTCCCGTGCGGGTGCCGAGGTCGTCCGGCCGGGCTCCTGACCTGCCGGGCCGGCGCCGTCACCGCGGCCGGACCGGTGGTGTGCGCCCGGTATTATGGCCGTTACGGCAGACGAGCCGGGCGGACGGCCGCGTGGAGTTCCCGCGAGGGGGCTTCCCGAGGAACGTCCGGGCTCCACAGGGCAGGGTGATGGCTAACGGCCACCCGGGGTGACCCGCGGGACAGTGCCACAGAAAGCAGACCGCCGGGGACCTCGGTCCCCGGTAAGGGTGAAACGGTGGTGTAAGAGACCACCAGTGCCCAGGGCGACCTGGGCAGCTAGGTAAACCCCACCCGGAGCAAGGTCAAAAGGAGCGCCGTGAAACGCGCTCTGCGCGGACGTTCGAGGGCTGCCCGCCCGAGTCCGCGGGTAGACCGCACGAGGCCGGCGGCAACGCCGGCCCTAGATGGATGGCCGTCGCCGGAGGGCCCGCGAGGACCCTCCGGAACAGAACCCGGCGTACAGCCCGACTCGTCTGCCGCCACCCGCGGCTTCGCCTGGCAGAGGGCCTACGACTGGCGCCGGTCCCTCGGAAGTCCCTCGGGAGCGCTGAAAGTCCCTGAAAAGTCCCTGGAGCGGAGGGGCCTGCGAGGCCTCTAGGCTGGGCGTTCGCGACAGTCGCCGAAACCTTGCGCTTGGGATGGCATGACGCGGGGCGGTCTTGGATCGGCGGGAGTACGCGTCGGCAGCGCGGCGACGGTCGTCACCACGTCGTCCAGCCTGTGGCCCGCATGCACAACCTCGCCCCCACCGCATGATCGCCCAGGTGCGTGACCCCCCTTCCGGCTGCCTGTTCAACGCCTTCTGGCAACACCCTTGAGGGACGTCCCGCCAGCGGCTGTTGTCCGCTATCGTGCTGGTGAACGGCCGCGCACCGGCCGAAGCTGGCCTCAGCCCATGACTGGGAGCACTTTGAGGCGAAGGTGCCAGGACCTCAAGTCCCAGCGCATCAGTGTCTCGGCGTTTACGACGTACGGCCGCGTTGATCAAGTTCTCGCGCGCACGGGTCATGGGTAACCGCTGCACGCATCGAGGAGAACTCGTGGTCAGCAATCACGGCAAGAAGCAACGCGCACGGGAGAAGGCAGCGCGCACCGGGGCGTCCCACGCGTCGGCGGTCGCCGGCACCCTGCACGACCATTCAGTGACCGACCCGGATCTGATCGACGGCATGATGCCGTACGTGGACGGCTGGGAGAGCGACGTTGATCTGGCGACACGGCTGGTCGGTGCTTCCTGGACCGGTTGCCGTCCCTGCAGGGAATCGCTGTCGAAGCAGGTCGTCGCCACCAGCCGGGCCACCTTGGCCGGACTCGCCGGTGCCTGCTATCTGACCCTGCCGGGGACCGTTGCCCAGCACTCGCTGCACGTTTCGCCCGCCACACGAGCGTGGGTCGCGACGGCGCACCACAAGGCGTTCACCGCGGACGCCGAGGCCGCGTTGCGTGCCGTGGGTGAACTAAGTGCAGATGACGCCAAGGCTCTGCTGGAGGACACGCTCGACCATTGGATGGGGGCGAGGTCGACCGTTCTGGACATGTTCACGGGTGGGGGCCACAGCGACATCCCTCCCGGTCGACAGCATGCTGGGCCGCAGACACCTTCACCATCCTGATGGCGGCCGGAGAGTAACGGCGCGCGTTCATCTCGAAACGAGGCTCCCGCTGGTCTTCGAAGACTCTTCGCTAGCGCGGGGTGGGGCCGGTGTCCACCAGGACACCGGCCCCACCCCGTAATGACGGGTTTCGGGTAACTCGCCCAGCCTGGTCAGCGGACGAACTCGACCATGACGGTCGCAGTGCCGGGCACATGTCGGGCGTCGCCCGCGTAGGTGACCGTGTACTGGGGATACGTGCTCCAGTCGGGCGGGGTATCACTGAAGTTGAAGGTGCCGTCCGGTCCGACCGTCGCATCCGGCAGTTCCACGCCGTTGCGCGTCACCACGACTGCCATGTGCTCGGGGAAGGGGACCAACGACGTCAGTTTCCCCGTCACGGTGACCGGCGTGCCGACGGGGTTCGTCGCCGGGGCGGACAGAGTGATCGTGCTGGATGCCTTGTCGAGGTCGGTGACGATGTCGAGAACGACCTCGCCCGAGTAGGGGAAGCGGGTGGTGAACAGCCTGTTGCCGTCGGGCGACCAGGCCACGCCCCGGTCGAGGAGATCGGCGTATCCCGGCGACAACGCGACCGTGCGGTACGGGGCGGTCTCTCCCGGGCGGAAGATGTAGACGTCCCACTCCCCTCCTGCCACGATCCCCGCGGCGACCGTGCCGTGGGAGTCGACAGCGACGGAGTTCGGGTAGGGGCCGGTGTCGTACTGGGCCTCCTCCGTCAGGTCCGACAGGCGCCAGCGCTGGTGGTAGTAGTTGGAGCCGTTCGCGGTGATCACGCTGCTGCCGTCCGGCGTCACCGCCACGTCCTCAACATCGCCGACGGCGTCGCTGTAGGCGGTCTCCTGAAGCGTGCCGGAGCCCACGTCGTACACGCGCATGCCCAGCGCGCCCTGGCTCTCCGCGGCGACGAGCCGGTCGGGCGCGCCCGGCGACGAGGCGAGTCGCGGCTTGCCGTACCAGACTGGATTGTCGTCCAGACTGACGGCCGGGGTCGCCTCGCCGATGGCGACAGAGCCGATGCCGGCGCTGAAGACGGTGGCCTGGTAACCGAAGAACAGCCGGCCGCCGGCGAGGGCGAGGCTCTCCGGTTCGGTTCCGGCCCCGGTCGAGATGCGCTGTGTCTCGGTCAAAGTCGCGGTGTCGATGACGGAGATCGCGTCAGCGTCCGGGAGCGCCACGTACAGGGTGGATTCATCAGCAGACTCGGCCATGCCCCGCGCCCCGTCGAGACCCTCCACCTTTTTCACGACCTGCCCGTCGTGATCGGTGGCCAGCACCGCGTCGTCGCCGGGCGCGCTGACGTACACATGACGGCTGTCGGCGCGGGTCTGCCAATGTGACCGCAAGGGCAGGACGATGCCGCCCTGGGCCTGTGCCGCTGCCGTGCCGGAAGCACCGAGCAGATTGAACGACGCGGCCGCCAGGACCAGCGCGACACCCGCCGCACGTCTTCGTAAACGCATCTCAGGAACTCCTTCGAGAACGGATCCGGCCGCACAGGCGCGGTCGGCGGAGCAACTGTATGGGCCGCACTGACATTCGCCCGCAAGATGAGCGCGTGCGGAGTGCACGTCAGGCCACGGACGTGCTGCAGCCCTCGTCATCTGGCTCCGCACCCGGTCCGGCCCGCGCCGAGTTCACGCGCCGCATGCGCGAAGCGTGACGCGCGAGAGCCCTGTCGCCCGACAAGGACCGGCAGGGCACTCTCGCGTACGTACGACCGTCAGGCCTCCCCGACGAACCCCGACCACGCTTCACGCGACACACGGATGACCGGCCCGGCCACGGCCTTGGAGTCCCGGACGTGCACAACTCCCGTACCGGCCGCGACCTCGACGCAGTCGCCGCCTTCGGTTCCGCTGTGGCTGCTCTTGAACCAGGCGAGATCGGACACGGCGGCCGAGGACTCAGCGATGTTCATAGCTCTCCCAGCAACCTCTCGATGAACTCCAGGGACTCTCGCGGACTGAGAGCCTGCGATCGGATAATCCCATAGCGAGCGGCGGCGAGCACTGTCTGCTCCGGGTCGGTCTGAAGGGTGCCCACCCCTTGTGCCTCGGCGTACACGAACTTCTTGCCGTCCTTGCGTGTAACGACCGTGAACGGTCCGTTCAAGCCCGCGTTGTCCTCACAGCCGGTCGGCATGAGTTGGATCTCGACGTTCGGTTTCTGACCGATCAGGAGTAGATGTTCCAACTGCCCACGCACCACGTCCTTGCCGCCGTACCGGTGCCGCAGAACCGCCTCGTCCATCACAAAGCTCAGCAGCGGTGCAGGGCGCCGGTCGCAGATGTCCTGTCGGGCCAACCGAGAGGTCACTCGCTGCTCGATGGTCTCCGGATCCAGGGGTGGGCGCCGCATGGCGAGCAGAGCTCGCATGTACTCCTCGGTCTGGAGTAACCCTTTGACCACGAGGGCGTCGTACGCGAGTAGTTCAATGGCCTCCTTTTCCAGCTTTGCCATCCCCTGGAAGAAGACCGGATACTGAGCCTTCTCCACCTGTTCCTTCCACAGGGTCAGCAACCCACCCGCCCCCAACACCTCGTCCGCCTGCTCGATCGTCCTCGGTGACGGAATCCTGCGCCCCTGCTCGAACGACGCGACCGTGGACGCCGAATACCCGATCCGCCGCCCGAACTCCTCCCGCTCCAGCCCCGCCCGCACCCGCAAGGTCTTCATGCTCTGCCCGAACGCGGTGACAACCCCCTGCCCGGACTTGTCCGCCCCGGTCGGTACGCCCGCCTCGCCGTCGTTCTCCCAGCTGTCCCCGAAGCTCATCGTCACCTCCTCGCCGGCCGCCACCGTCCCCGCCTCCGTGCTCGTATCCTCGGTCACCACTACCGCCTCCCTGGCCCAATGCCCCGACCAGGAGCGCCGTCACGCCGCGTGTCTCGTACCGCCACCGACAACGCGCGTACAACCGGCCCCGCATCGGTGCGTTACCAATGGTCACGCCACGCGACCGATGGCACCGTTGTCGGCGACGAACAAACCCGGCCCCCACACCACCCGCACCCCGCGCGGAGCCCGCGATGCGCACTGACCGAAGCACGCACATGTACATCTGCAACATTCGTGACATGAGTAAGCCGATCGTCGAAGCGATGGCCGACGTCCGCAGTCACCTGGCCGACGTCATCGACCGTGCCCGCCGGGAGGAGACCCCGACGATCACCACCCGGCGCGGCAAGCAGGAAACCGTCGTGCTCGACGTCGAGGGGTACCAGCGGTCGCGCCGGATCGTCGAGGACGCTGAGGAGGCCTGGCTCAACCGGCTGGCAGACGAGGCCGAGGCCGAAGGCGCGCAGGGGTCGGTCTCGCTCGAAGAGATGACCGCGCTGCTCCGTACCGATCAGGGCTGACCCGTGGGGTCCGTCACGCGTTACACACACAGCGCGACATGCTTGAGGCCCCGCGTCCGGACGCCCTTCGCATCCTGTGGGGCCTGGCGGTCGGCAACCGGCGGGTTCTCCGCGCGCGTAAGACGAGGCAGCCCGTGTCGGCGGTCATGGCTCGTCCGCCTCTCACACGTGGAGTGCGGCCGGGGCCTCCAGGGCGGCGGACCGCGCCTCCGGTGATGCGGTGTCGTGGGTCATGTACAGGCGCACCGCGTCGTACAGGCGGTAGCGGGGTGCGGCGAGCCGGTGCGGGTGGTCGGTGGGGTGGATCATCTGGCGGTGGAGGAGCTCCTCCAGCAGGTCCATGGCCAGGCGGCGGGACGGTGTCACCCGGGCCGTCATCTCCTCCAGACCGAAGTCCCCCTCCAAAGGCTCCAGTTGACGCAGGGCGGTGCGCAGTGGGGGTGGCAGCAGGCGGTGGTACGCCCGCACGCTCGCGTGCAGGGACAGGTCGCCGATCCGCAGCGAGCGCAGTCGGTCCCGCTCGTCCGCCAGCCGGGCCGCCAGGTCGTGCAGGGAGCGGTGCGGGCGCGCGGTGAGCCAGAGGCCGGCGATGTGCAGGGCCAGCGGCAGTCCCGCGCAGGACCGCACGATGCTCAGCGCCGCGGACCGCTGCGCCCGGACGCGGTCGGCGCCCACCAGGTCCTCCAGCGCACGGTAGGCGTCCGACTCGTCCAGGGCGCCGATCCGGTGCCGTGACTGGGCCGGGAGGGCGGGCAGTTCGCGGCGCGCGGCCACCAGCACCGCGCTGCGTCCGTCGTCCACGAGCAACGGTCTGACCTGCGCCTCGCCGTCGACGTTGTCGAGGACCACGAGGACGCGCCGTCCGCTCAGGGCGTTGCGCAACTGTGCGCGGGCCTCCTCCGGGTGCTCCGCGGCCGGGGCGGCGCCCAGTGAGCGCAGGACGCGGCGCACCAAGGAGTCGGAGGTGAAGGGGAGGCCGGAGGCGGAGTGCAGGTCGACGAAGACCTGGCCGTCCGGGAACTCCTCCCGCACGCCGTGGGCGGTCCGCAGGACGAGCGAGGTCTTGCCCGCGCCCGGCGGGCCGACGACGACGGCGGCGGCGGGTCGGCCGGGGCCGGGCTCGCCGTGGGCGAGGTGTCCCATCAGGTCCTCGACGAGCGCTTCGCGGCCCACCAGCCGGTGGCGGGGCGCGGCGGGCAGCTCCGCGGGCGCGGACGCGAGCGGCGGCGCGGAGGCGGAGGCACGGTGCGGCGCGGGTGTGCCCGGCGGTACGGGGGCGGGCGCGGGCCGCTGCTCGGTGCGGGGCAGGCGCAGCAGCCGTCCCGCCTCGCCGGCCGGCAGGCCGAGCGCCTCGGCCAGGAGCAGCAGCGACTGCTTGCGGGGGCGGGCGGTGTGGCCGGTCTCCAGGTTGCGGATGGCCCGCACGCTCAGACCGGAACGCTCCGCCAGTTCCCCCTGGGTGAGACACGCCGCCTCACGCGCCCGCACCAGCACGGCTGACAGGGTGCCCGGCGGGCCACCCGGCGGAGCCGAGGAATCGCCCGGCGCCCCCGCCGGCCTGTCCGACGCCCCTGACGACCCACCCGGCTCGCCCGCGGCACCCCAGCCCGCCGCGCCCGCCGTAGGCCCCGCCCCCCATGGGGCCTGCCCCGGCCCCCGCGAAGTACGGACCCCCGGCGTCCGCCCCGTGCTCAAGCGTTCTCCCCGGCCCGGTGCCCCGGCGCCGCCGTGTTCCTGGGGGGCACCCCCGGTACCGGGCGGCGCAGTGCCGCCACGAACTTGTAGCGGGAGCCCCGGTACACCGACCGCACCCACTCCACCGGCCGGCCCTCCGCGTCGCGCGAGTGGCGGGACAGCAGCAGCATCGGCAGGCCCACGTCGGTGGCCAGCAGATGGGCCTCGCGGGGCGTTGACAGCGATGTCTCGATGGTCTCGTCGGCCTCGGCGAGGTGGACGCCGTAGACCTTGGCGAGCGCCGTGTAGAGGGAGGGGTGCGTCGTCAGGGAGCGGCGCAGTCCGGGGAAGCGCCGGGCGGACAGGTGCGTCGTCTCGATCGCCATCGGGTCGCCGCTGGCGAGCCGCAGGCGCTCGATGCGCAGGACCCGCTCGCCGATCCCGATGCCGAGCAGCCCCGCGAGTTTCTCGTCGGCGGGGACCTCGCCGATGTCCAGCATCTGCGAGGCGGGCTGGAGGCCCTGGGCGCGCATGTCCTCGGTGTGGGAGGTGAGCCGCAGGGACCGGTACAGCTTGGGCTGGGCGACGAAGGTGCCCTTGCCCTGGATCCGGTCGAGCCGGCCTTCCCCGACCAGCTCCTGGAGGGCCTGCCGGATGGTGGTGCGCGAGGCCCCTAACCGGACGGCGAGCAGTCGTTCGGCGGGCATGGCCGAGCCGGGCTCCAGCGCCTGCGTCATCTCCAGCACCTGCTGTTTGATCCGGTAGTACTTCGGCACGCGCGCGATGCGGCCGGGCGCTCCCCCGTGGTGCTGGGCGCTGCTGACGTCGGTGGCCATGCCTGCCTTCCCGGCTGTGTGGGTGGGCTCCCGTTATAGCGAGCAACTTCCCTATGGTCTAGTCCAACTAGGGAGGCGGCGACTCCGGTTGACCGGTCCGCAAACGGGCGCGGGCACGCTCAGGTGTCTTTCTCATAACGCCCGGGATCAGGCTCCCGAACCACCCTTGACACCTCAAAAGGTCTAGGCCAAGCTCCACCGTACTGGTCTACACCATTAGTGACCAGGTCCCGAGCCCTACGTGAAACAGCGTCGTGCGCGAATCACCGCCGGGGGCGTGGGGGGTTAGTGGCATCCCTGAGGAGGGTGGCGTGAAGCGCAAGCTTGCGGCCGCGATCGTGATCGCTGGCATGATGGTCTCCGTCTCGGCGTGTGGCGGGGGCGACGACGACAAGAGCAAGGACGCGGGACCGGACAGCTGGAAGGGACAGACGCTGACCGTCTGGACCATGGACGGCTCCGTGCCGGAGCAGTGGACCAAGGACGTGCAGGCCGCGTTCGAGAAGAAGACCGGCGCGAAGGTCAAGTTCGAGGTCCAGAAGTGGGACGGCATCCAGCAGAAGGTCACCACCGCCCTCTCCGAGTCCAACCCGCCGGACGTCCTGGAGGTCGGCAACACCCAGACCCCGGCGTACGCGTCCACCGGCGGCCTGGCCGATCTCAGTGACCTGAAGAAGGAGATCGGTTCGGACTGGACCGAGTCGGTCTCCAAGTCCTCCGTCTTCGAGGGCAAGCAGTACGCCGCCCCCTGGTACTTCGCGAACCGCGTCGTCATCTACAACAAGGCGATCTGGGCCAAGGCCGGCATCAAGGACACCCCGAAGACCCGGGACGAGTTCTTCAAGGACCTGGAGACCATCGGCAAGAAGACCGACGCCGAGCCGATCTACCTGCCCGGCCAGAACTGGTACTTCTTCGACGGCCTGATCATCGGCCAGGGCGCCGACCTGGTGAAGAAGGACGGCGACAAGTACGTCTCCAACCTGGCCGACCCCAAGGTCACCGCGGCCATGGAGCTCTACAAGAAGTACGCCTCCTACTCCAAGGCCCCCAAGGACAAGGACGAGGCCACCCCGCAGCAGGCCACGATCTTCGCCAAGGGCAAGACCGGCGCGTTCATCGGCATGGGCTGGGAGGCCGCCACCGCCATCCAGGCCAACAAGGCCATCGAGAAGGACCTCGGCTACTTCACCATCCCCGGCGCCACCGCCGACAAGCCCGAGGGCGTCTTCCTGGGCGGCTCCAACATCGCCGTCGCCCAGAACAGCAAGAAGCAGTCCCTGGCCAAGGAGTTCCTGAAGGTCGCCCTGTCCGACCAGTTCGAGGGCGAGCTGGCCAAGCTCAACGGCGTCATCCCGAACAAGGAGTCGCTGGAGACCAACCTCAAGGGCAACGGCGCCGCCGAGGCCGCCGCGCCCGGCGCCGCCGCCGGCGGCACCACCCCGCTCATCCCCGAGTGGGCCGCGGTCGAGAACACCCCGAACCCGATCAAGGCGTACATGACCGCCGTGCTGAACGGCAAGGCCCCGGCCGACGCCGCCAAGGACGTCGAGTCCGACATCAACAAGCGCCTGGCCCAGAAGGACTGATGACCGTGCCGGGGGCGCCCCGAAAGGCGCCCCCGGTTCCCTGTGTCATTCGTACGGCCACGGAGTTCGCACACGGAGTTCGTACGGCCACGGAAGAGATGGCAACTCATGTCAGTGCAGACCGAAGGCACGGACACGGCCGGGGAGCCCGCTGTCCGCAAGGCCGGGCCGCCGGCGCCCCCGCGGGGTGAGACCCGCGCATCGAAGACCCCGGCCGGCCGCCGCCCCGCCGCCCCCTACCTCCTCCTGCTGCCCGCGCTGCTGGCCACCGTGGTCCTGCTGGGCTGGCCGCTGGTGAAGAACGGCATCCTGTCGTTCCAGAACCTCAACCCGCGGCAGCTCATCCAGCACATCACCGAGTGGAACGGCGTCGACAACTACAAGGAGATCCTGTCCGGTTCGGACTTCTGGCACGTCGTCGAACGCTCGGTGGTCTTCACCGCGGTCAACGTCGTCCTCATCATGACGGCAGGCACCCTGATCGGCCTGCTGCTCGCCCGCCTCGGCAAGAAGATGCGGCTGCTGCTCATGCTGGGCCTCGTGCTCGCCTGGGCCATGCCCGTCATCGCGGCCACCACCGTGTACCAGTGGCTGTTCGCCCAGCGCTTCGGCGTCGTCAACTGGGTCCTGGACAAGCTCGGCTGGCACTCCATGGCCGACTACAACTGGTTCGGCGGCCAGTTCTCCACCTTCTTCGTGGTCATCGTGCTGATCGTGTGGCAGTCCGTCCCGTTCGTGGCGATCAACCTCTACGCCGCCACCACCACGATCCCCAAGGAGCTCTACGAGGCCGCGTCGCTGGACGGCGCCGGCGCCTGGAAGGGCTTCACCTCCGTGACCCTGCCCTTCCTGCGGCCGTTCCTGTACGCCACGACCTTCCTCGAGGTCATCTGGGTGTTCAAGTCGTTCGCGCAGATCTTCGCGCTCAACGAGGGCGGCCCCGACCACCTCACCGAGACCCTGCCGATCTACGCCTACGTCGAGGGCGTCGGCAACCAGCACTTCGGCATGGGCGCGGCGATCTCCTTCCTGACCATCCTGGTGCTGCTCGCCATCACCTCGTACTACCTGCGCATGGTGCTCAAGCAAGAGGAGGACGAGCTGTGAAGCGCTCCGCCTTCGGCCGTCTCTGGCCCAACGCGACCGCCGTCATCCTCTTCGTCGGCTTCGCGTTCCCCGTCTACTGGATGTTCGCCACGGCCTTCAAGCCGACCGGCGACATCATCACCGAGGACCCGGTGTGGTTCCCGTACCACGCCACCGTCGAGCACTTCAAGAAGGCCGTCCACGCCGACCACTTCTGGACCCTGGTCGCCAACTCGGTGATCGTGACGGTCAGTTCGGTGCTGATCTCGCTCGTCATCGCGCTCTTCGCGGCCTTCGCCCTGGCCCGGATGCGGTTCAAGGGCCGGCGCGGGCTCATCGTGACCTTCATGCTGGCGCAGATGGCCCCCTGGGAGGTCATGATCATCGCCATCTACATGCTGGTCCGCGACAACGACATGCTCAACAGCCTGGTCCCGCTCACCGCCTTCTACGCGATGATGGTGCTGCCCCTGACGATCCTGACGCTGCGCGGCTACGTCGCCGCCGTGCCCAAGGAGCTGGAGGAGTCGGCGATGGTCGACGGCTGCACCCGCCTCCAGGCCTTCGTCAAGGTGATCTTCCCGCTGCTCGCGCCGGGCCTGATGGCCACCTCGCTGTTCGGCTTCATCACCGCCTGGAACGAGTTCCCGCTCGTCCTGATCCTCAACAAGGACATCGAGAAGCAGACCCTGCCGCTGTGGCTGTCGCAGTTCCAGACCGCCTTCGGCGACGACTGGGGCGCCACGATGGCCGCCTCGTCCCTGTTCGCGCTGCCCATCCTGATCCTCTTCATCTTCCTGCAACGCAAGGCCGTCAGCGGCCTGACCGACGGCGCCGTGAAGGGATGACCCCGCCGATGACCACACTCGCCACCGGCCCCGACACCCTCACCCGGGACGCGCTCGCGGTGCTCCAGCCGGGCTTCGACGGCACCACCGCCCCGGACTGGGTGCGCCGTCGCCTCGGCGAGGGACTCGCCTCCGTGGCCCTGTTCGGCCGCAACGTCGTCACCGAGGAGCAGGTCACCGCCCTCACCGCCGAGCTGCGCGCCGAGCGGGAGGACCTGCTGGTCGCCATCGACGAGGAGAGCGGTGACGTCACCCGGCTGGACGTGCGCACCGGATCCTCCTTCCCCGGCAACCACGCCCTCGGCGCCGTCGACGACCCCGCCCTGACCAGGGGCGTCGCCCGCGAGCTGGGCCGGCGTCTGGCCGCCTGCGGCGTCAACTTCGACTGGGCGCCCTCAGCCGACGTCAACGCCGACCCGGACAACCCCGTCATCGGCGTGCGCTCCTTCGGCGCCGCCACCGACCTGGTGGCCCGGCACACCGCCGCCTGGGTCGAGGGCCTGCAGTCCACCGGCGTCGCCGCCTGCACCAAGCACTTCCCCGGCCACGGCGACACCAACGTCGACTCCCACCACGCCGTCCCGCGCATCGACGTGGACGCGGACACCCTCTACGAGCGCGAGCTGCCCCCCTTCCGGGCGGCCATCGCGGCCGGCACCCGGGCCGTGATGAGCGCGCACATCCTCGTGCCCGCCCTGGACGCCGAGCGCCCAGGTACCCTCTCCAGCCGGATCCTCACCGGCCTGCTGCGCGAGGAACTCGGCTACCAGGGTCTGATCGTCACCGACGGCATGGAGATGCGCGCCATCTCCGGCACCTACGGCCTGGAGCACGGCGTGGTCCTCGCCATCGCGGCCGGCGCGGACGCGATCTGCGTCGGCGGCGGCCTGTGCGACGAGGCCACCGTGCTGAACCTGCGGGACGCGCTGGTGGCCGCCGTGCGCTCCGGTGAGCTGCCGGAGGAGCGGCTGCACGACGCGGCCGCCCGGGTGCGCGAACTGGCCCGGTGGACGGCCCAGGCCCGCGGCGGCGCGGCGAGCACCGAGCCCGAGCCGGAGATCGGCCTGATCGCGGCCCGCCGCGCCCTGCGGGTGACCCGGGCCCAGGCCGGCGCGCCGGTCACCGGGCCGCTCTTCGTGGCCCAGTTCAACCCGCAGGCCAACATCGCCGTCGGCGACGAGACCCCGTGGGGGGTGGCCGCCGAGCTGTCGCGGCTGCTGCCCGGCAGCGCCGCGGGCTCCTTCAGCGGCGCCGACGCGGGAGCCGACGCCCTGGCCGCGGCGGACGGCCGCCGGATCGTCGCCGTGGTCCGCGACGAGCACCGGCACACGTGGATGGGGGCGGCGCTGGACGCGCTGCTCGCCGCCCGCCCGGACACCGTCGTGATCGAGATGGGCGTGCCGCAGGCCCCGCCGCGCGGCGCGCTGCACATCGCCACGCACGGCGCCGCCCGGGTGTGCGGGGTGGCGGCGGCGGAGGCCGTCGTCGCCGGCTGACCCGCCCGGTCCGAAACGGCCGGCGACCGCTGCCCGAACGGGCACGGCGCCGGCCGTTCGCATGTCCCCCGGGGCGGGACAACCGGCAGTTGGGCGGCACTTGAGGCGGTACCGGCCGGTAGGCGTTGACTTCCGAAATTGGTCTAGTCCAGCTTGGGAGGTGCACCTCAGCTCGATCACCACGGAGTGATTGCATGCACGAGTCCACCCCCTATCTCCACCGAGCGGCCTCCGCGCGCCCCTACTTCAGCGCGGACGGCGAGACCTACCTCACCCAGACCCCCCTGCGCGACCTGAGCAAGACCCGGTCCCTGCGGGTGCTGTCCGAGGAGGACTTCGCCTTCTGGCAGACCTACGGCTACGTCGTCGTCCGCGAGGCCATCACTCCCGGCGAGGCCAAGGAACTGCTCGACTTCGCCTGGGACTTCCAGGGCCTGGACCCCGACCGCCCCGAGACCTGGTACGAGGAGCCCGAGTTCCGCTCCGAACTCGACCGGCACCTGTTCATCTACGGCTTCGTCGAGGCGTACCACCACCAGCTGCTGTGGAACAGCCGCCAGACCCGGCGCGTCTACGACGCCTTCGTCGACGTCTGGGACTGCGAGGAGCTGTGGGTCACCCTGGACCGGCTCAACCTCAACCCGCCCAATGTGCGCACCCGTTCGCGCTCCCTGATCGAACCCACCGACGAGGGCTTCGACATCGAGCTGCACTGGGACGTCGACAGCACCCTCACCGTGCTGCCGCAGCGCGTCCAGGGCATCATCGCCCTCAACGACACCCAGCCCGAACTGGGCGGCTTCCAGTGCGACCCGGAGCTGTTCCGGCGGTTCGAGCAGTGGCGCCTGGCCCAGCCGGCCGGCCGTGACCCGATCAGGCCGGCGGTCGACCGCGCCGAGTACCCCGTCGTCCGGCCCGACCTCCAGGCCGGCGACCTGCTGATCTTCAACGGGATGCTGGCGCACGGCGTCGCGCCCAACCTCTCCGCGGGCGGCGTCCGCGCCTGCCAGTACCTGTCGATGATGCCCGCGCTGGAGGAGCACACCGCCCTGCGCGCCTCCCGCGTCGAGTCCTGGCGCACCCTGTCCACCCCCGACTGGAACGGCACGCTGCTCGGCGACGCCCGCCGCCCCGAAGCCCTGCGCTACGGCACCGCCGAACTGGACGGCCTGGGCCGCAAGCTGCTCGGCCTCGACTCCTGGACCACCGGGGAAGAGGCGCGGTGAACCGGATCTGCCTGTGCCTGCCCACCGACCGGGCCTGCTCCGCCACCCTCACCGCGATCCACCGCGAGGCCGCCTACGCCGCCGGCCGCTTCGGCGTCGCCGTCGACCTGCTGGTCCTCGACTCCTGCGACGAGAGCGTCCGGGCCGAGCACGCCCGGGTCCTGGCCGCGCTGCCGCCCGCGCACCGGGTGAGCGTGCACCACCTCGGCGAGGAACCGCAGCGCGCCTTCCTGCGCCGGGTGATCGAACGGGCCCGGGTGCCCGAACCGGACCGGATGCTCGACCTGATGCTCCCGTCCGGCGTCTCCTACGGCGCCTGCACCAACCGGGCCTTCCTGCTGGCCGCCGCGCTCGGCTGCCGCTCGGTGCACCGCCGGGACTCCGACAGCGCCTACCAGCTCCACGACGGCGAACCGGTCTTCCCCGTCCACCACGAACTGCCCTGGCTGGGCCGCCCGGCCGCCGAGGCGTCGGCCGGCGTCACCCGCACCGATCTCGCCCCGGCCCTCGCCGGGCGGCCCGTCTCCCTGGTCGGCGCCTCCTTCATCGGCGAGCTCTCCGTCGACATAGCGGAGATACGACGACTGGACGAGGCCGTCTACCACGACGTGGTCGGCCTGTGGGCGCCCGCCGACTGGCCCAAGGAGCGCAAGCGGGAGCTGGTCGAGGAGTCCTTCACCGGAGCGGGCACCGCCCCCTTCACCGGCGACCGCTCCACGCTGACCCTCGTCGACCCGATGCGGGTGGACATGTGCAACGTCGCCTTCGACCGCGACGTCTACGAGCGGTTCCCGCTCTCCCCGGCCACCGACACCATCGGCAGCGACTACTTCCTCCTCCACCTGGTCCACGACGCCACCCTTCCCGGCATCCTGCACAACCGGCACATCGAGAACTTCCACACCCCCGAACGCCGTACCGACGCCGGCTTCCACGCCTACCAGAGGCGGTTCGTGAAGTTCCTGCTGTCGATGCTCCACCTCAACCACGTCTACGACCGCCTCGCCGCCGAGGGCCCCGCCCTCCTCGACGAGCGGCAGCACCTGCGGACCGGCCGGGTCGCGCAGCTGCTGCGCGAGAGCGCCCGGCTGGACCGCGCCGAGAACATCTGGCGACTGGACCGGTGCGACACCGCCTACCGCAAACTCGGCGGCCGCTACGAGGAGTTCGCCCAACGCCTTCAGCCGCGGCGGGAGCGACTGCTCGCGGAGGCCGAACGCGACGTCGAGGACCACGCCCGCCTCGTGGACGCCTGGCCGGCCCTCGTCGACGCCGCCCGGCACACCGCACCCGGACACACGCCGATGGCCGCGCCCGCACACGGGGGCGGATGACCGTGGAGACCAGCCCCCGGCTGACCGCCGCACTCGCCGCCGCCCCGACCGACCGCGTCGTCTACGACCTGACCGGCATCGGGGAGCAGTACGACCGCTTGGTGGCCGAACTGCCCGGCGTCCGCGTCCGCTTCGCCCTGAAGGCCTGCCCCGTCGACGAGGTGCTGAGCCACCTCGCCGGCCGGGGCGCCGGCTTCGACGCGGCGAGCCCCGCCGAGATCGCCCAGGCCCTCGCCGCCGGCGCGGACGCCGGCCGGATCCACTACGGCAACACCGTCAAGTCCGACGCGGACATCGCCGAGGCCCACCGGCTCGGCATCCGCACCTACGCCACCGACAGTCTCCAGGACGTGGCGGCGATCGCCGCACACGCCCCCGGCGCCCGGGTGTTCTGCCGCCTCGCCACCACCGGCGAGGGCGCCCTGTGGGGCCTGAACCGCAAGTTCGGCTGCTCCGTGGACGACGCCGTGCGGGTGCTGACCGCCGCCCGCACGGCCGGCCTGACACCGGCGGGCCTGTCCGTGCACGTCGGCTCCCAGCAGATGACCGGCGAGGGCTGGCAGCAGGCCCTCGACCTGATCGCCGAGACGCTGGTGCGGCTCGGCCGGCTCGGGATCGCGCCCGACCACGTCAACCTCGGCGGCGGCCTGCCCGCGCTCGGCTACCTCGACCGCCGCGGCGACCCCCTCGACCCGCCCCTGGACAAGATCCTCACCGTGATCCGCGAGGGCGTGGACCACCTGCGCACCCTCACCGCGGGCCCGCTCGGCCTCGTCATGGAACCCGGCCGCCACCTCGTCGCCGACCACGGCGCCGTCCGCGCCCACGTCTACCGGCTCACCCGGCGACGGCAGCCGGACGGCCGGGAGGCGCACTGGCTGTACCTGAGCTGCGGCAAGTTCAACGGCCTGTACGAGATGGACCAGGTCATCCACCGCATGCTCTTCCCGGGCCACCCCGCGCCCGACGGCCCCGACGACCCCGCGTACGTCCCCGCCGTCGTCGCCGGACCCACCTGCGACAGCGACGACGCCTACGGCGGCGGCACCCACCCCGTGCGCGTCCCACGCGGCCTCGCCTCCGGCGACCCGGTCTGGATCCTGTCCGCCGGCGCCTACGCGGCCGGCTACACCACCCAGGGGTTCAACGGCATCCGCCCCCTGCCGCAGACCTGCGCACCCGGCCCCGGCGGCGACCCCGCCCCGCCCGCGCCCCCGACCCCCGCCCCGGCACCCGAAGAACGGCACTGACATGGCACACCACACGCGCGTCCGGGGCATCGGCGAGGCCGACTGGCCCGCCGTGGCCGCCCTGGAGGCCGAGGCGTACGCCGACCTCTCCCTCGCCGAGGGCGAGGCGCTGCTGCGGTCCCGGGCCCACGCCTCGGCCGGCACCTGCTTCGTCCTCGACCTCGACGGCCGTATCGCCGGCTACGTCCTCGCCCTGCCCTACCCCGAACTCCGCTGCCCCGACCTGACCCGCCCCGAACAGGCGGTCCACCACTCGTCCAACCTCCACCTGCACGACCTCGTCATCACCCGGCCGCTGCGTCGCAAGGGCCTCGGCGGCCGGCTGGCGGGCCATCTCACCGACGTCGCCCGGCGGCACGGCTTTTGGACCATGTCGCTCGTCGCGGTCGGCGACAAGGAGCCCTTCTGGCGCTCCCACGGCTACCGGGCCCGCCACGAGGTCGCCCTGCCCGCCGGATACGGCGCCGACGCCGTCTACATGACGGCACGGGTCGCCGCCCACCGCTCCCACGAAAGGCGGCCCGCATGCTGACCGGCCCCCCGGACCCGGCCGGGTTCCGCCGCGCCAAATGGGCGATCGCCGCCCTGTTCTGCTTCCTCGGCTTCCAGTACGCCACCTGGATCTCCCGGCTGCCCGCGCTCAAGGCCAGACTGGACCTCGGCACCGGCGAGGTGGGCCTGCTGCTGATGGCCTGCGGCGCGGGCGCGGCGGCCTCCTTCCCGCTGGTCGCCGTCCTGACGCGCCGGCTCGGCTCCCGCCGCCTCTCCCTCGTCTCCGCCCTGTGCCTGGTGGCACTCCTCGCGGCCATGGCGGCGGCGCCGAACTACCCCCTCGCCCTGCTCGCCGTCTGCGGCGACGGCGTCGCCGTGGGCTGTCTGAACGTCGCCATGAACGCGCAGGGCGCCGCCCTGGAGACGGCGTACGGGCGCACCGCCATGTCCCAGCTGCACGCCACCTTCAGCGCCGGATCCCTCGCCGCCGCGCTCCTGGCCTCCGGCATCACCGCGCTCACCCAGTCCGTCGGGGCCCACTTCGCGGTGGCCGCCGTCCTGCTGCTCCTGCTGCTCGGCTGCGCGCGCCCGGGCCTGCTCGCCCACGAGGAACCCGGTGCCGCCGCCGACCCGGACGCCCCGAAGAAGCGGACGCGCCGGGCCGTGCCGTCCGGCGTCACCCTGCTGATGGGCTGCGCCATGGCGTTCGGCACCATCACCGAGGGCGCCATGAACGACTGGTCGACGCTCTACATGAAGGACATCGTCAAGACCTCCTCGACCGTCGCCCCGCTGGGCATCGCGGTCGTCTCCGTCATGATGCTGCTGGCCCGGCTGCGCGCCGACCGCTGGCGCGACCGGTGGGGCGACGGGCCGGTGGTGCGCGTCGGCAGCGCCGTGGCCGGCGTCGGCCTGGCCCTCGCCCTGGCGGCCGGCCATCTGGTGCCCACCCTGCTCGGCTTCGCCTGCGTCGGACTGGGCGCGGCGGCCGTGACCCCGTGCGTGTACGTCGCCGCCGCCGAACGCGGTTCCGACGCGCTGGCCCTGGTCGCCGCGATGGGCACGACGGGCCTGCTGGGCGGCCCGGCCCTGATCGGCTTCGTCGCGGGCCTCGGCGGCCTGCCCGTCGGCATGGGCATGGTCGCGGCCTCGGCCCTGATCGTCACCCTCACGGCCGTCTGGATCCCGTGGCCCGCCCGCGGACCGGCTCCCGCCGCCGCACCGGCCGGCCGGGAGGGGGAGGCGGTGGCGGAGGGGGCCCACTGAAGGCCCGCTGAGGGCTCCTCGAGACTCGAAGGGGCCGGGCGGCGGGAGCGGCGCCGGGACCGGACCCGCGCCCTCGGGCCAGGTCTGCGCCTGACCCGCCGGGCTCGGATCTGACCCGCCGGGCACAGACCTGAACGGCGGGCCCGCACCCGGCCCTCCGGGTACGGATCCGGGCCGCCGGGCTCAGTCCAGGTCCTGGGCGGGGCCCGGCGGGCGGCCCGCGGCCAGGGAGCGTTCCCTGACCCTCGTCAGGTGCCGGGTGAAGGCCCCGCGGGCGTCGGGGGTGAGCGTGCGCAGGGCGACCAGGGCCGTGATGGCCACGTCGCACAGCTCGGCCTCGACGTCCGCCCAGGTGTGGGTCACGCCCTTGCGCGGGTTGCGCCCGGTGGCGCCGATCACGGCCTGCGCGGCCTCGCCGACCTCCTCGGACAGCTTCAGCACGCGCAGCAGCAGGACCTGGTGGTCGTCCGCGTCCGTACGGTGGCCGTCCAGCCAGCCCCACAGGTCGTCGACGTGGGCCCACAGGTCGGCGGCCGGCGTCGGCGGGGCGGCGGGCGTCGCCGGACCGGCGGGGGAGTCCTGATCGCTCATGGGGCGCAGCCTCCCACGGCCGCGCCCGGCTGCGAACAGACATTCCCGGGTCGGGCTACTCCTCGAACAGGGTTTCCTGCCGGCCCTCCTTCTGCCGGCGCAGGTGCCGCACCCGCGCCCCGAGGACGACCGCGGTGGCCGCGGCCGTCGTCGCGAACGCCGCCGGGACCATCCAGCCGCGGTTGACCGTGTGGCCGAGGGCGTGGTCCAGGGAGAGGCGGCCGGGGCCCGTGACCGAGAGACCCGCGGCGGTCAGGCCCAGGGAGGCGGCGTACTCGTATCCGCCGCCCTGGGCGAAGAAGCCGTTGGGCGCGTGCACCGCCGCCGCTCCCGCCATCGCGCCGGCCGCCGCCGCGCCCGCCGCGGGCGTCGCCAGACCGAGGGCCAGCAGCAGCCCGCCGCCCGCCTCCGCCAGCCCCGCCGCCGTCGCGCTCGCCTTCCCCGGCCGGTAGCCGACGGACTCCATGAACCGGCCGGTGCCCTCCAGGCCGGCCCCGCCGAACCAGCCCAGCAGCTTCTGCGCGCCGTGTGCGGCCAGCACCCCGCCGGTCCCCAGCCGGAGCAGCAGCAGGCCCAGGTCACGTCGGTCGTAACAGGTCACGGTGGACTCCCCAGCACATCGGAACGTCGAAACCTCAAGGACACCCTTCGCGCTTCCACCGTCGCACCGCCCACACCCGAGCGGCCCGCCCGGAGCGCCGTTCGGGTGGCGGGGCCCCGGGGCGGGTGTGACTCTGCGGACATGACGATTCAGACCGCCAAACTCAGCGACCCGGCCGTCCGCGCCTTCGTCACCGCCGTCAACGCCCATGACCGCGAGGGCTTCATGCGGCTCCTCGCTCCCGGCGCCACCATGGCGGACGACGGCTCGGACCGCGACCTGGCCGAGTGGATCGAGGCGGAGATCTTCGCCACGCACGGCCGCCTGGAGGTCGACAACGAGTCAAGGGGCGGCCTCGCCCTCGTCGCCCGCCACCGCAACGACACCTGGGGCGAGATGCGCACCCGCTGGCTCTTCACCGTCGCCGAGGACGGCCGCATCGCCCGCTTCGAGACCGGGCAGGCGTAGGGCCTCCCGCTCGGATCACGCCGGGCTCGCGGGCCCGGACCGGCGAGCCGGGCGGCTCCGTGTCCTTTATATGAACTGTGTACCGAAAGAGCCGTGAACGCGCCTTCCGCGCCGTCCCGTTCCCTCCTTTTGATGATCTTTTGATCAGCCTTTGGAGGCCCGTCGTGCATCGGCGGGGACTCGCTCTGTACGGTCCCGGAGTGCGCGATTCCACTCGGTCTGCCCGGTCCGCGATGTCCCCCCGCCCGTCCCGCCGCTCCCTGCTCGCCCTGACCGCCGCCCCGCTGGCGGCGACGGCCGCCACCGCGGCCGCCGGCGCCCCGGCCGCCGCCGACGCCCGAGCCGTCGGCGCCACCGCGGTCGGCGGCGCGCGGCTGGCCCGCCCCGGCGTGCAGGTGAGCGCCGCGACAGCCCTGCCCCGCGGACTCACCGCCCGTGCCTGGCTGCTCGCCGACTGGGAGAGCGGGGAGGTGCTCGCCGCCTACCGCGCGCACCAGCGCCTGGCCCCCGCCTCCACGCTGAAGATGCTGTTCGCGGACACGGTGCTGGGCAGGTTCGCGCGCACCGACCGGCACACGGTCACGGAAGCGGACCTGGCCGACATCCCCGACGGCTCCAGCCTCGTCGGCATCCAGGCCGGAACCACCTACACCGTCGAGCAGTTGTGGCAGGGCGTGTTCTTGCGCTCGGGCAACGACGCGGTGCACGTGCTCGCCGCCATGAACGGCGGCATCCCGAAGACGGTCGCCGAGATGCAGGCCAGGGCGGCGGACCTCCAGGCCTTGGACACCCACGTGGTCAGCCCGGACGGCTACGACCACCCCGGCCAGCTGTCCTCGGCCTACGACCTGACCCTGTTCGCCCGGCACGGGCTGAAGAACGCCGACTTCCGCGGCTACTGCGCCACCCGCACCGCCGACTTCCCGGCCGGCGGCCGCAAGACCTTCCAGATCCAGAACACCGACCGCCTGCTGACCGGGTCATGGGGCCTGAAGACGTACGACGGCATGATCGGCGTGAAGAACGGCTACACCACGCACGCCGGAAACACCTTCGCCGGGGCCGCCGTTCGCGGCGGCCGCACCCTGCTCGTCACCGTGATGCACCCCGCGGCCGGCAACAACGCCGTCTACGAGGAGACCGCGGCCCTGCTCGACTGGGGCTTCGCGCAGGGCCGCGGCGCGGCACGGGCGGTGGGGTCCCTGGTCGAGCCGCTGAGCGAGGGCGGCGCCAGGGCGGGCGGGCCGTCCGGACAGCGGGCCGCCGGCGCGGCGGGAGGCACCGGCGGCGGGGCGTCCGGCGCGACGGCGGCCGAGGGGCCCTCCACCTGGCGGCTGCTGGAGGGCGGCGGCCTCACGGCGGCGCTGCTGGCCGGCGGGGCGTGGGCACTGCGCCGCCGTCTGCGGACGCGGCCGGCCGCGGCAGCGGCGGGGAGCGGCCCGCGCCGCCCCGGCGACGCCGGCCTTCCCGACGACCCCGGCCGCTCCGGCGACCCTGTCCGCTCCGGCGACGCTGTCCGCCCCGGCACCGGCCCCGACGCCGACTCCCGGGGCCGTCACCGCCGTTGACCCGAACGGGCCCCGGCCGTCCCACCCCGCCCGCGCCCCCGCACGGGGCCGTCGCCGCTCAGCCCCGTCCCACGTACGGCATCGCGGTCGCCAGTACCGTCGCGAACTGCACGTTCGCCTCCAGCGGCAGCTCCGCCATGTGCCGTACCGTGCGGGCCACGTCGGCGACGTCCATCACCGGCTCCGGGACCACCTGCCCGTTGGCCTGGAGGGCGCCCGTCTCCATCCGGGCCGTCATGTCGGTGGCCGCGTTGCCGATGTCGATCTGCCCGACCGCGATCCGGTACGGCCGTCCGTCCAGCGACAGCGCCTTGGTCAGGCCGGTCAGCGCGTGCTTGGTGGCGGTGTAGGGCGCGGAGTGCGGCCGGGGCGTGTGCGCCGAGATGGAGCCGTTGTTGATGATCCGGCCGCCCTGCGGGTCCTGCTCCTTCATCCGCCGGTACGCGGCCTGGGCGCACAGGAACGCCCCGTTGAGGTTGGTGTCCACCACGTGCTTCCACGCGTCGTAGGACAGCTCCTCCACCGGCACTCCGCCGGGCCCGAAGGTGCCCGCGTTGTTGAACAGCAGGTCCACCCGGCCGAACCGGTCCACGACGGCGGCGAAGAGCGCCGCCACGTCCTCCTCCCGGGCCACGTCCGCGCGTACGGCGAGCGAGGGCGTTCCGGGGACGAGCGCCGCCGTCTCCTGGAGGGGCTCCACGCGCCGGCCCGCCAGCGCCACCGACCAGCCGCCCCGCAGCAGTTCGGCGGCGACCGCCCGCCCGATGCCGGAACCGGCGCCCGTCACCACGGCGATCCGCCCGGCCTCGTCCTTGCCGCCGGCCCGTCCCGCTCCGGCGTTGTTCACGGTGTCCATGGCTGTGCAGCGTACGGCGTGACCGGGCGCGGCATCATGCGGAACTCATCCGTCCGCCATGGGATCGCCATGTCCTTGCCAAGCGTGGGTCGTCCCGGCCCGCTGCAATGCCCTTGCACCGCGCACCCACCGCAAGGGGAGGACCCGGATGACGCCCGCGAACCGCCAGCCCTCGCACGCGCCCGAACTGCGCGCCGCCGCCCGCTCGCTGGGCCGCCGCCGCTTCCTGACCGGCACCGGCGCCGCCGCCGCGCTCGCCTTCTCCGTGAACCTCCCGGCGGCCGGCGCGGCGAGCGCCGCCGGACTGGACACGGCCCGGATCACCGCCGACCCGTTCACCCTCGGTGTCGCCTCCGGCGACCCGCTGCCCGACTCCGTCCTGCTGTGGACCCGCCTCGCGCCCACCCCGTACCAGGCCGACGGCGGACTGCCGGCCCGGCGCGTCGCCGTCGACTGGGAACTCGCCCTCGACGCACGCTTCCGGCGCGTCGTCAGACGCGGAACGGCGACCGCCCACCCGGAGTTCCAGCACACCGTGCACGTCGAGGTCGGCCATCTCGCGCCCGGCCGCGTCTACCACTACCGCTTCCGCGCCGGCCGCCACACCAGCCCGGCCGGCCGCACCCGCACCGCGCCCGCCCCCGGCAGCCGGCCCGCCGGCCTGGCCCTCGGTCTCGTCTCCTGCCAGCGCTACGACGAGGGCCACTACACCGCCTACAAACACCTGGCCCAGGACGACGTGGACGTCGTCTTCCACCTCGGCGACTACCTCTACGAATACGCGGTGAACTCCGCCGGCGGCTCCCGCGGCCTGCCGAAGGGCACGCTCCCCGACCTGTTCGCCCACGAGACGGTGACCCTGGAGGACTACCGCCTGCGCTACGCCCTCTACAAGACCGACCCCGACCTGCGGGCCGCGCACGCCGCGCACCCCTTCGTCGTCACCTGGGACGACCACGAGACCGAGAACAACTACGCCGACGACGTCTCCGAGACCGACGGCCCCCGCGAGGAGTTCCTGCTGCGCCGGGCCGCCGCCTACCGCGCCTACTGGGAGAACATGCCGCTGCGCAGCCCCCAGCTGCCGCACGGTCCCGACCTCCGGCTCTACCGCCGCCTGCACTGGGGCCGGCTGGCGCAGTTCGACGTCCTCGACACCCGCCAGTACCGCTCCGACCAGGCCTACGGCGACGGCTGGCAGTACGGCGGCCCCGAGTCCGAGGACCCGAGGCGCACCCTGACCGGCGACGCCCAGGAGCGCTGGCTGATCGACGGCTGGCGCCGCTCGGACGCGCTGTGGAACGTGGTGCCCCAGCAGGTCACCTTCTCCCAGCGGTACAACTCCACCACCCTGCCGTCCAAGCTCTCCATGGACTCCTGGGACGGCTACCCGGCCTCCCGCGACCGGGTGCTGGCCGGCGCGCGGGCCGCCGGCGTGGAGAACCTGATGGTGCTCACCGGCGACGTGCACGTGCACTACGGCTTCGACATCAAGCGCGACTTCTCCGACCCCGACTCACGGACCGTGGGCACGGAGATCGTCACCTCGTCCATCACCAGCGGCGGCGACGGCTCGGCGAAGCCGTCCAACTGGAACACCCTCATGACCGCCAACCCGCACCTGAGGTTCTTCAACGGGCTGCGCGGCTACGCCACGGTCTCCCTGGGCCGCGAGCTGGCGCGCGCCGACTTCAAGACGGTCTCCCGCGTGAGTACGCAGGGCGCGCCGCTCACGACCGCCGCCTCCTTCGTGACGGAGGCGGGGGAGCCGGGGCTCAAGCCGGCGTGACCGCCGCGGCGCCCTCCCGGGAGCCGGTCCCGTCCGCGGTCACGCCGTCGGGGCCGGCCTCGCCCGGGTAGCGCACGCCGATCCGCTCCCGGATCGAGTCCAGCGTCCGCATCACCGCGAGGGTGCCCTCCAGCGGCACCACCGGCGACTCGGTCTCCCCCGCGCGCAGCGCCCGCATCACCTCCAGCGCCTCGTGCCGCATGCTGGTGCGCGGCCCGTCCGCCGGGTCGGCCGTGAACTCCTCGGGGTCGCGGCCGTCCCGGTGCAGCACGAAGCGGTCGGGGTGGAAGAAGCCCGACGGCACGTCGATCCGGCCCGCGGAGCCGGTGACCGAGGCGCCGGTGGCCGTGCCGCCGGTGATGGAGCAGTGCAGCTGGGCCAGCGCGCCGCCCTCCCAGGACAGCAGCGCGCCGGTCTGCAGGTCCACGCCCTCCGGCGAGAGCACCGCCCGCGCCGTCACGTCGGCCGGCTCGCCGAGCAGCAGCTGCGCGAACGACACCGGGTAGACGCCGAGGTCGAGCAGCGCGCCGCCGCCCAGGTGCGGGTCGCGCAGCCGGTGGGCGGGCGGGAAGGGCCCGGCCAGTCCGAAGTCGGCCTGTACGGTGCGCACTTCGCCGACGGCGCCGTCGTCGACCAGCGCCTTCAGCCGCCGTACCAGCGGATTGCAGTACATCCACATGGCCTCCATCAGGAAGCGGCCGTGCTCGCGGGCGAGGGCGACCAGTTCGGCGGCCTCGCGCAGGTTCAGGGTGAACGGCTTCTCGCACAGCACGTTCCGCCCGGCCTCAAGGCACAGTCCGGCGGCGGCCCGGTGGGCGACGTGCGGGGTGGCGACGTAGACGACATCGATGTCCTCGTCGTGCGCCAGCTCGTCCCAGGAGCCGTACGCCCGCGGGATGCCGAACCGCTCCGCGAACGCCTTCGCGGGCTCGGCCCGGCGCGAGCCGACCGCCACGACCTCCGCGTCCGGCAGATCCACCAGGTCCGCCGCGAACGCGGCGGCGATGCCGCCGGTCGCGAGAATCCCCCAGCGCACCTTGTCTTCCGTCATACCGGACATCCCCGGACCCCACCCTCGCTCATGCGTTCCTCGGCACGGTGTACGAGCTGAGAGCATAGGTGGCGGATCATGCGGAGAGGGAGGGACACATGTCCGAGGGCGGGGCGGCAGGACCGCACGTACCGCGCACGGCGACCGGGGCGGCGACGGGACCGGCGCCGTCCGCGACGACCGGACCGGCCGCTCCGGCGGCCGGGGGACCTGTCGCACCGGCGGTCACGGGACCGGCGGAGCCGGACACCACCGGCCCCGCCGCGCACGGGCACACCCCGCCGTCCCCGGCCGCCGCCCGCCGCGCCGGCCTCCTGGTGACCCTGATCCTCGGCGGCCTGACCGCCACGCCCCCGCTGGCGATGGACATGTACCTGCCCTCCCTGCCGGAGGTCACCCGCTCCCTGCACGCCCCCGCCGCGACCGTGCAGCTCACGCTCACCGCCTGCCTGGCCGGCATGGCGCTCGGACAGCTGGTGGTCGGCCCGATGAGCGACCGCTGGGGACGCCGCCGTCCGCTGCTGGCCGGCCTCGCGGTCTACGTCCTGGCCACCGCCCTGTGCGCGCTCGCCCCGAACGTCGAGATCCTGGTCGCCCTCCGGCTGGCACAGGGCCTGGCCGGCGCGGCCGGGATCGTCATCGCCCGCGCGGTGGTCCGTGACCTGTACGACGGCGTCGCCATGGCCCGGTTCTTCTCCACGCTCATGCTGATCTCCGGGGTCGCCCCGATCGTCGCGCCCCTGATCGGCGGCCAGATCCTGCGGGTGACCGACTGGCGGGGCGTGTTCGTCGTCCTCACGGTGGTCGGCGCGCTGCTCGGCGCGGTGGTGTGGACGAGACTCCCCGAGACCCTGCCGCCCGCGGACCGGCACGACGGGGGAGCGGGCCAGGCCCTCGGCGGGATGCGGCGGCTGCTCGCCGACCGCGTCTTCACCGGCTACATGATCGCCGGCGGCTTCGCCTTCGCCTCCCTCTTCGCCTACATATCCGCCTCGCCGTTCGTGATCCAGGAGATCTACGGCGCCTCCCCGCAGACCTTCAGCCTGCTGTTCGGGCTCAACTCGGTCGGACTGGTCGTCGTCGGCCAGATCAACGGCAAGGTGCTGGTCGGCCGGGTCCGGCTGGACCGGGTGCTGGCCGTCGGTCTCGTCGTGGTCATCCTCGCGGCGACCGCGCTGCTGCTGATGGCCACCGGTGTCTTCGGCGCGGTGGGCCTCGCGCCGGTCGCCGCCGCCCTGTTCGTGCTGATGTCGGCGATGGGCGTCACCATGCCCAACACCCAGGCCCTCGCCCTGATGCGCACCGAGCGCAACGCCGGCGCCGCCTCCGCGCTGCTCGGCACCACGTCCTTCCTCGTCGGAGCGGTGGCCTCCCCGCTGGTCGGCGTCGCAGGCGAGCACACCGCCGTCCCCATGGCCGTCGTCCAACTGGCGGCCGCACTGGCCGCGCTGGCCTGCTTCGTGGGAATGTGCCGTCCCGGGAACGCGTCCACGGGCGCGGTGGGCGGGGGCACCCCCCGCCCGGCCGACGCCGAGAGCTTGGGGGAAGAGAGCTGAGCGCACCGAGACTGCGCCGGGACACACCGGAGCGAGCCGGACTCGACCCCGCCGGACTGCGCCGCCTCGTGCGCGAGGTGCGCGCGCTCACCGTCGGGGAGCCGCCCTGGGCGCCGGGCGCCGTGGTGGTCGCCGGCCGGGGCCCGGTGATCGCCGTCGCCGAGGCGGCGGGCTGGGCCGTACGCTACGGCTCCTACGACCCCGTCACCGACCGGGGTGTCGAACTCCCGCCCGAGGCATGGGTGCCGATGACTCTCGACACCCCCTTCGACCTGGCCTCCCTCACCAAGCTGTTCACGGCGGTGGCCGTGGTGCAGCAGATCGAGCGGGGCACGCTGGGCATCGACGCGCGGGTGGGGGCGTACCTGCCGGAGTTCCACGCCGCCGCCGAACACCACATCACCGTCCGGCAGTTGCTCACCCACACCTCCGGGCTGCGCCCCGAACTCCCGCTGTACGACTGCCCCGACGCCGCCGCCCGCCTGGCGATGCTGCGCGCGGAGGCCCCGACCGCACCGCCCGGCACCTACGTCTACTCCGACCTGAACCCCCTCCTCCTCCAGCACCTCCTCGAACGCATCACGGACCGCCCCCTGGACGTCCTGATCCACGAGGGGATCACCCGCCCCCTCGGCATGACCGCGACACGCTTCGGGCCCTGCCCCGACGCGGCGGCCACCGAGGACCAGCGGCGGCCGTGGGCCAAGGCGGACCGGGGCATGCTGCGCGGCGAGGTGCACGACGAGAACGCGTGGGCGCTGGGCGGGGTGGCCGGACACGCCGGCCTGTTCGCCACGGCGACCGACCTCGCCGTCTTCTGCCGCACCCTGCTGGCCGGCGGCTCCTACGGCCCCGCCCGCATCCTCGGCCCCGACTTCGTCGACCTGCTGCTGACCCCGCCGGGCCTCGGCTTCGCCGTGGACCAGCCCTGGTTCATGGGCGAGCTGGCGGGCCGGGGCGCGGCCGGCCACACCGGCTTCACCGGCACCTCCCTGGTCCTGGACCCCGCCACGGACACCTTCCTGATCCTCCTCACCAACAAGGTCCACCCCCACCGCCACCCCCCGACCAACAAACCCAGAGCGACAGCGGCCACCCGCCTCCACAGAGCAGTCCGAAGCACCCCGTAGGGGCGCGGGGCTGTTTTGATCTGCGGCTTCGCCGCGGAGGCGCGCTCGGCACCTCCGGTGCCCTTTGAGGGGCGCGGGGCTGCCTTGATCTGCGGCTCCGCCGCGGGGGCGCGCTCAGCCCCCACCCGACCCGCGCCCGACCGACGACCGACCCCAGGGGGTCCGGGGCGCAGCCCCGGGGGGAAGGGGCGGCGGGGGCGAGACCAATACCCCACCACCCCCCAGAGCTGTCCGCCACCACCCCCAGAGTTGTCCCCGCACCACCCCCCAGAGCTGCCCCCACCACCCACAGAGCTGTCCCCGCACCACCCCCCGAGCTGAGACAATCACCCGGTGAACGAGCTCGCCCCCCCGTCGGAGACCCTCCGCACCGCACTGGACGCCCTGCTGGACGGCCTCCCCCCGAAGCAGGCCGCCGCAGCCGTGGAGCGACTCATCGAGAACTACCGCGGCACCACCCCCACCGACGCCCCCATCCTCCGCAACGAGGCCGACGCGGCCGCCTACGCGGCCTACCGCATGCCCGCCACTTTCGAGGCGGTCCACTCCGCCCTCACCGCCCTCGCGGACGCCGTCCCCGAATGGGCCCCCGGCAGCCACACCGACGTCGGCGGCGGAACGGGCGCCGCCACCTGGGCCGTCACCGCCACCTGGCCGGCCTCCCGCCCGGTCACCGTGCTCGACTGGGCCGAACCCGCCCTCGCCCTCGGGCGCAGGATCGCCGCCGCCCACCCCGACCTGCGCGACACCCGCTGGCAGCGCGCCCGGATCGGCACGGCGCTCACCCTCGACGCCACCGACCTCGTCACCGTCTCCTACGTCCTCGGCGAGCTGACCACCGCCGACCGCACCGCCGTGGTCGACGCGGCCGCGGCCGCCGCGCAGGCCGTCGTGGTCGTCGAGCCGGGCACACCCGACGGCTACGCCCGGGTCATCGAGGCCCGCGACCGCCTGGTCCAGGCCGGTTTCCGCATCGCCGCGCCCTGCCCGCACAGCGCCGCCTGCCCCATCGTGCCCGGCACCGACTGGTGCCACTTCTCGGCCCGGGTCAGCCGTTCCTCCCTGCACCGGCAGGTCAAGGGCGGCTCACTGGCCTACGAGGACGAGAAGTTCGCCTACGTCGCCGCCGCCCGGTTCCCCGTCGCCCCCGCGGCCTCCCGCGTCGTACGGCGCCCGCAGATCCGCAAGGGGCAGGTGCTGCTGGACCTGTGCGAGCCCGCCGAGCGGCCGGAGGACTCCGGGCGCCCCGGTGAGCCGGAGCGGCTGCGCCGCAGCACCGTCACCAAGCGCCACGGCGACCTGTACAAGGCGGCCCGCGACGCGGCCTGGGGCGATTCCTGGCCCCCGGAAGCCCCGTAGTCCCGGCCCCACCCCGACGCACCGGCCCCGGGGCTCGCCCGACGCCCACGGCCCCGGGCCCGCCGGCCAGGCCCCGGCACCCGGCCCAGCCCCGGGGCCCACCGGTCCGCCGGCCGCCCGGCCCCGACACGCCCCCCGAACAGCTCACCCCCGCAGCTCCAGCGAGCAGCACTTCACGCTGCCCCCGGCCCGGTGCAGCTCGCTCACGTCCACGCCGACCGGTTCGAAGCCGCGCTCGCGCAGCGGTCCGTACAGTCCGGCCGCGGCCTGCGGGAGCACCACGTGCAGACCGTCGGAGACGGCGTTCAGGCCGAAGGCGAGCGCGTCCTCCTCGGTCGCCACCAGCGCGTCGGGGAACAGCCGCCGCAGCACCTCCCGGCTGCCGGGGGAGAAGGCGGGCGGGTAGTACGCCACCTCGCCCGCCTCGTCGTCCAGCACGGCCAGCGCCAGGTCCAGGTGGTAGAAGCGGGGGTCGGTCAGCTCCAGACCGACCACCGGGCGGCCGAAGAACTCCTGCGCCTCGCCGTGCGCCAGCGGATTGGTCCGGAAACCCCGGCCGGCCAGCAGGCACGGGGCGGTGACGGCGAGGTCGCCCTCGCCCTCGTTGATGTGGACGGGCACGTGCAGATGCCCGAAGCCGTGCTCCGCGAACCACTCCAGGTGCGCCTCGGCCTCCGGCTCCCGCTCCACGTGGGCGAACCGCGCGCCGAACACCCGTCCGTCGGCCACCGCCGCGCCGTTCGCGGTGAACACCATGTCCGGCAGCCCCGGGACCGGGGCCAGCTCCTCGACGGTGTGGCCGAGGGAGCGGTACACCTCGCGCAGCTGCTCCCACTGGGCCAGGGCCAGCGGCACGTCGACCGGCTTGGCCGGGTCCATCCACGGGTTGATGGAGTACCGCACGGCGAAGTGGGCGGGCGGGCACATCAGATAGCGCCGGGGTGTGGCGCGGCGGGGACGGGCCAAGGCGGGCTCCTCGGATGGCCGCAGGGCTGCTTGGTGCCCATGGTGCGCCGCCCGCGCCCGGAGCGCGCGGGCCGGACGGCCCCCTTCGCCCGCGTGAGTGGCGTTCGACGGCGCACCCCCCGCCCCACGGCGAGACGCCCCGTCTCACCCGCCTGCTACCGTCGGCCCATGGTCGACAAGCCCGCCCCCGACGCCACCCGCCGCAGCGAGAGGTCCCGCCGAGCGATCTACGCCGCCGCCCTCGACCTCGTCGCCGAGGCCGGTTACCCGAAGACCACCATCGAGGGCATCGCCGCCCGCGCCGGAGTCGGCAAGCAGACGATCTACCGCTGGTGGCCGTCGAAGGCGGACGTGCTCCTGGAGGCGTTCCTCGACCTCGGCGAGGAGGCCGCCCGGGAGGCCGGGCAGCAGCCCTACGAGATCCCCGACACCGGCGACCTCGCCGCCGACCTCAAGGCCGTCCTGCGCCTCACCGTGGACCAGCTGTTCGACCCGCGCTTCGAGGCGCCCTCCCGCGCGCTGGCCGCCGAGGGCCTGGTGAACGAGGAGGTCGGCCGCCGGTTCGTCGCCCACCTGCTCGAACCGCAGCTCCAGCTCTACGTCGAGCGGCTGCGCGCCGCCCAGGACGAGGGGGCCGTACGGCCCGACGTGGACCCGCGCATCGCCCTGGAACTCTTCGTCTCCCCGCTCGCCCAGCGCTGGCTCCAGTACACCGGACCGATCACCTACGACTACACGGACACACTCGTCGACTACGCGCTGCACGGGATCGCCCCCCGCTGAGCCCCGCCGTGCGCCCTTTGCCTCCCCTCCTGCTTCCCGCCGCCCCCACCCCGGCCGCGGGCGCCGTCCACCGAAGGCGCAGGATGGTGGGACCATGGAGCATGCTGTCCACACCAGCGAGGCGAGGGGATAGATGAGCGCGGAGTTCGGCGGCCGCACCGGCCGGCAGGGCAAACTCTCCCAGTGGCTGCGCGGACGCCGCCCGAAGGAGACGGCCGGCGACGGCGGCCGTCAGACCCTGCTGCTCGCCGCCGCCGCCGCGGGGCTGCCGCTGGCGCCCGCCGCGTACCCGGGGACCGGCTACGGCTGTTCCTGCGACCGCGTCGGCTGTCCCACGCCCGCCCGGCACCCGGTGTCCTTCGCCTGGCAGACCCAGTCCACGACCGACCGGTCGCAGATCGAGCGCTGGGCCCGGCACCAGCCGCAGGCCAACTTCATCACCGCCACCGGCATGGTCCACGACGTCCTCGACGTGCCCCTCGAAGCCGGCCGGGAGGCGATGGAGCGGCTCCTCGCCGCCGGGATCGACGTCGGCCCGGTCGCCGAGAGCGACGACGGGCGGATGCTGTTCTTCACCTCCACCCGCGGCACCCCCGAGGACGAGGACGAGTGGTGGCCGTGCGAGCTGGACTGCCACCCGGAGACCATGGACGAGCACCCGGGACTGCGCTGGCACTGCCGAGGCTCCTACGTCCTCGTGCCGCCGGCCCGGCTGCCCGGCGACGACGGCCGCGCGGTGCGCTGGCTGCGCGGCCCGGAGCATCCGCTGCCCGACCCGCTCAGCCTGCTGGAGGTCCTGACCGACGCCTGCGCCCGCCACGTCGGCGAGGAGCCCGGCCACGTCGGCTCGGCCTGGCCCATGCGCCACTGACCCGCACGACACCCGCCGCACGCCCGCCCGGCCGCGCCCGAGGCGAGGCGCACCGTACCGGTCGCGGCCCTCAGCCGCCCTGCGCCCCGGTCAGCCCCTGCACGCGCCCCAGCAGCGTGACCTTCCCCCCGTCCGCGCCCCGCGCGGGATCGAGGGCGACCTCGCCCGCGACGAACTCCATCGTCAGCGACTGCTTGATCTCGCCCTTGGTCAGCGCCCGCACACTCTGGTTCGGCGCGGGCACCGACGCCCCCGCCGCGGCCGTCTGCTTCTGGTAGTGGTGCGTGGTGAAGAACACCAGGGCCCCGCCGTCCGTGGTGCGCAGCGCCAGCGGCGCGTACGCCCCGTCCGTCAGCGGCTCGTCGATGTACTGCGTGGCCAGACCGGGCCGCACGGAGTCCTTGGCGCGCAGCTCGCGCCAGCCGCTGGTGTAGGTCCCCGGGGCGAAGGAGCCGCCGCCGTCCTTCAGGTACGTGGCGTAGTCCTGGCTCAGCTCCGCCGGCGGCGCGGTCAGCCCGGCGGAGTCGGCGGGCACCGCCTCGGCCCAGCCGTCCGCGTCCGTACGGAACTTCGGCATGGCGGAGGGAGCCACCAGCGTCAGATAGGCGGCCCGCCACTTCGCGCTCAGGCCCTCACGGGTGAACACCAGCAGCCAGCGCGCGTCGCCGCCCTTGTTGGCCTCGGCGTCGGCGACGAACCAGCGTGGCCAGCCCGCCTTCTCGGGGATCGTGAACCTGGCGTCGGTCAGCTTCAGCGGCGTGTGCGCGGAGTTCCCGCCCGGGCTGTTGGCGTGGCCGGCCTTCAGCCGTGCCGCGTCGATGGCGCCGAGCGCCCCGGTGACGTACGCCGCGTCCAGCGAACTGTCGTACGCCTTGTCGGCCCTGTTGTACGCGTCGGTGAACCGCTGGAGCGCCTCGGCGGCCTCGGCGCGGGTGGTGGCCGGAAGCACCTCCCGCTCCCCGTGCACCACCACGCAACCGCTCGCCGTCAGCGACAGCACGCCCACCGCGGCCGCCGCCAGCACCTTCCGCTCAAGCCTGCGAAGCCTCCGAGGGCCGCGGACCCTGCTCATCAGCTACCGTCACCTTCCCCTTCCCGGAGGCGAACCCTACCGGGGCGAAGAAGAGCGTGAGCGCCGGGACCAGGTACAGCAGCCACACCGTGACCTGGAGGACGGTCGGGTCGGGCTGGAAGTTGAACACGCCCTTCAGCAGCGTGCCGTACCAGCTGTCCGGCTCGATGGTGCCGCTGATGTCGAACGCCAGGTGCGTCAGGCCCGGCACCAGGTCGGCCTCCTGGAGGTCGTGCACGCCGTACGCCAGCACGCCCGCGGCGACCACGACCAGCATGGCGCCGGTCCAGGTGAAGAACTTGGCGAGGTTGATCCGCACGGCCCCCCGGTAGAACAGCCAGCCCAGCAGGACCGCGGTGGCCAGGCCCAGGGCGACGCCGACCAGCGGGCGCGGGGTGCCGTCGGAGGCGGCGTGCACCGACGCCCACACGAACAGCGCGGTCTCCAGGCCCTCCCGGCCCACCGCCAGGAACGCGGTCGCCACCAGCGCGCCGGTGCCCATCGCCAGCGCCTGGTCCAGCTTGCCGTGCAGCTCCGCCTTCAGATGCCGGGCGGTGCGCCGCATCCAGAAGACCATCCAGGTCACCAGGCACACCGCGACGATGGACAGCGAACCGCCCAGCCCCTCCTGCGCCTGGAACGTCATCTCCTGCGAGCCGAACTCCAGCACGCAGCCGAAGCCCATCGCCAGCAGGACCGCGATGGCGATGCCCGTCCAGATCGGCCTCAGGGCGTCCCTGCGGCCGGTCTTGACCAGGTAGGCGATCAGGATGCACACGACGAGGCTGGCCTCCAGCCCCTCGCGCAGACCGATCAGATAGTTGGAGAACACAGGTCTACGCCTCCTCGGACAGCAGTGTGCGCCCCCACCAGTCGTCCGCGTCGCGGACGCCGGGCGGGATCGCGAAGACCGCCGAACCCACGTGCTGGATGTACTCGTTGAGCGCGTCGTGCGCCGAAAGCCGGCGCTGGAGCGGGATGAACCCCTTGCGCGGGTCGCGCTGGTAGGCGAGGAAGAACAGGCCCGCGTCCAGCCGGCCCAGTCCGTCCGTGCCGTCCGTGAAGGAGTAGCCGCGGCGCAGGATGGTGATCCCGCCGTTGGAGTCGGGGTGCGCGAGACGGACGTGCGCGTCGGGCTTCATCGCCTTCAGGAACGGCGCGTCGTGCTCCTTGGCCTTGCCCACCGGCGCGCCCTCGCCCTTGTCCCGGCCGAAGACGTCCTCCTGCTCCGACAGCGAGGTCCGGTCCCAGACCTCGATCTGCATCCGGATGCGCCGGGCGACGAGGTACGAACCCCCGCGCATCCAGGCGTCCTTCGCCCCGCCGTCCCTGTCGCCGACCCACACGAACTCGTCCAGCCGGCCCTTCTCGGTGCCCGCGATGTTGCGGGTGCCGTCCTTGAAGCCGAAGAGGTTGCGGGGGGTCTGGGCGCCAGGGGTGGTCGAGGAGGTCTTGCCGAAACCGAGCTGCGACCAGCGGATGGCGACCTTGCCGAAGCCGATCCTGGCCAGGTTGCGGATCGCGTGCACGGCCACCTGCGGGTCGTCCGCGCAGGCCTGGACGCACAGGTCGCCGCCGGTGCGGGACCGGTCGAGGTTCTCGCCGGGGAACCGGGGCAGGTCGACCAGCGCCTCGGGCCGCCGGTCCGTCAGCCCGAACTTGTCGAACAGCGACGGCCCGAAGCCGACGGTGAGGGTCAGCCGCGAGGGCGGCAGGCCGAGGGCCTCGCCGGTGTCGTCGGGCGGCGCCTCGGCCAGGCCGCCGTACGCGCCCTCGCCGACCGCCTTGCCCGCGGTCATCCGCCGCGCCGCGGCCGTCCAGTCCTTCATCAGCTGCACGAACTCGGCGCGGTCGTCGGTCTTCACGTCGAACGCGGCGAAGTGCAGCCGGTCCTGCACGGCGGTGGCGATGCCCGCCTGGTGCGCCCCGTGGAACTCCACAGCGCCGGCCGTGTCGGTGTGGTCCGCGCCGTCGTCGCCCTGGGCCAGGGCGACCGCGCCGCCGGCCGCGACGGCGCCGAGCGCCAGCCCGGCCCCGCCCCAGCCGATCAGGGCCCGGCGGGAGGGGGCGGCCTTCGCGGGGGCGCCGTCCGGGGTTCCGGTGTCGGTCATCGTCGGCTCCCCGTTCACTTAGCGACGGTGGCGGCGAGCTTGGACAGCGGCTCCGCCAGCGCGTTCACCGCGTCCGACAGCTCCTTGCGCTGCGCCTTGGTGACCTTGTCGTAGGAGACGAAGTCGGCGGACGCCTTGCCCGTGCGGTACTTGGCCAGGGTGGTGTTCAGGGCCGCGAACTGCTTGTCCAGCTCCTTGGCCAGGGCGGCGTCGTTCTTCCGCGCGACGGGCTCGAGGAGCTCGTACGCCTTCTGCGCGCCCTCGACGTTGGCCTGGAAGTCGACCAGGTCGGTGTGCGAGTAGCGGTCCTCCTCGCCGGTGACCTTGCCGGTGGCGACCTCGTCCAGCAGTTCCTTGGCGCCGTTGGCCATGGAGCTGGGGGTGATCTCCGCCTTGCCGACCCGCTGCTGCCAGTTCTTGAGGTCGTCGACGAGCCGGCCGGCGAGGGTCTTCTCCTCCGCGCCGATCTTCTCGTCCTGCCACAGCGCCTTCTCCAGGCGGTGCCAGCCGGTCCACTTCTGGCCCTGCTCCAGGCCGTCGGCGCGGGTGTCGGTCTTCGGGTCGATGTCGCCGAAGGACTCGGCGACCGGCTCGGTGCGTTCCCAGCCGACGCGCGAGGGGGCGTAGGCCTTCTGGGCGGCCTCGAGGTCGCCGGCCTTGATGGCGTCGGCGAACTTCTGGGCGAGCGGCACGGTCTCGTCGGCCTGGTCCTGCGCGTACCGGCGGTACTCGGCGACCGCCTCGTCCAGCTGCGGGTCGCGCTCGGCGGCGGTGTTCGCGCCGGTGACCGTGAGCTTCTGCCGCACGCCGTGGCCCTTCATGCCCGGGCGGCAGGCGATCTCGTAGGAGCCGGCCTTGATCTCCGCGGTCAGCGTGTACTTGGTGCCGGGGCCGATGTTCTCCTTCTCGGAGACGATCCGGTCGTCCGGGAAGACGATCTCGACCTCGGTCGCCTTGGATCCCTTGTTCTCTATCTTCAGCGTGACCTGGCCGGCCGGGACGGTCTTGGCGGAGGTGTCGCACGTGCTGTCGGCCGCGGTCACCTGGATCGCGTCGCCGTCCTCGGCGTCGCTCTTGGAGGTGCAGGCCGTCACGGAGGTCAGAGCGGCCGCGGTGGCGACGGCGGTGACGACGGAGAGTCGGACGGCTCGCATGCAGGGGCTCCCAGGTGGCTGAAAGACGACGTGATGTCTCACACAATGATTGGTGAGGCTTGCCTAACTTAACGGAATCGGACCTGCCTGATACCCGTCCGTGCCGTGATTCAGCTCTCATGGGCGGCGTCTGGGCACGACCCGGTCGCGGATCTTCCAAGGGATCGCAAAGAGCACCCCATGGGGACGTCAAGGGAGTCCGTTTCGAGCGGCAGCCCGGCGGGGCCACCGGCTCGGGCGCGCCGGTGACGGCGCCCGGCGCGGCCGCGCACGCGCCGTGGCGGCGGGCGCGGGCGTCGTGGCCGCGGCGCGGCGCGCGGTGCGAGGAGCGGTGGAGGGCGGTGCCGGCCGCTATGGACGGCGCCGTCCTGAGCGGCGCTTCGATGCTTCAATGCCCTGATGACCGACTACGACGTGCTGCGCGTGTTCTGCGCGGCGAACGGCGGCTACGGCAACGAACTCGGTGTCGTCCGCGACGGCTCGCTGATCCCGGACCGGGACGAGCGGCAGACGTTCGCCGCCAAACTCGGCTTCAGCGAGACGGTGTTCGTGGACGACCCGGAGCGCGGCGTCCTCGACATCTACACCCCCACCCTGCGCCTGCCCTTCGCCGGTCACCCCTGCGTGGGCGCCGCCTGGCTGCTGGACGTCCCGGAACTGGTCACCCCCGCCGGAACGGTCGGCACCCGCTCGGACGGCGAGTTCACCTGGATCGAGGCCCGCCCGGAGTGGGCCCCGCCGCGCACCCTGCGCCAGTACGGCACCGCCGCCGAGGTCGACGACCTTCCCGTCCCGCCGCCCGGTGAGTGGATCTACGCGTGGGCGTGGGAGGACGAGGCGGCCGGACGGGTGCGCGCCCGGGCCTTCCCCGGCCGCGACGACGGCATCGAGGAGGACGAGGCGACCGGCGCGGCCGCGCTGCTGCTGACCGAACGGCTGGGCCGGGCCCTCAACATCGTCCAGGGCGCCGGCTCCCAGATCCTGACGGCCCCGCAGCCGGAGGGCTGGGTGGAGATCGGCGGCCGGGTCGTGCTGGAACGCTGACGCCCCGAAGCACGGCCCGCCCGCTCGGGCGGTGAGCGGCGACTCCTCGCCCAGCGCCCTGGACACCGCCCCCTGAGGGAGCGCGGGCCCCGGGGCGACATGGGTGAGGGCCAGGCGTCACGGCAGCGTGAGGATCTCCGCGCCCGTCTCCGTGACCACCAGCGTGTGCTCGAACTGGGCGGTGCGCTTGCGGTCCTTGGTGACGACCGTCCAGTTGTCGTCCCAGACGTCGTACTCGATGGTGCCCAGGGTGAGCATCGGCTCGATCGTGAAGGTCATCCCGGGCCGCATCACCGTGGTGGCGTGGGGGCTGTCGTAGTGCGGGACGATCAGGCCGGAGTGGAAGGACGTGCTGATGCCGTGGCCGGTGAAGTCGCGGACGACGCCGTAGCCGAAGCGCTTGGCGTACGACTCGATGACGCGGCCGATGATGTTGATCTGCCGGCCGGGCCTGACCGCCTTGATGGCGCGGTTCAGCGACTCGCGGGTGCGCTCGACGAGCAGCCGGCTCTCCTCGTCCACGTCGCCGACCAGGTAGGTCGCGTTGTTGTCGCCGTGCACCCCGCCGATGTACGCCGTCACGTCCAGGTTGACGATGTCGCCGTCCCTGAGGACCGTCGAGTCCGGGATGCCGTGGCAGATCACCTCGTTGACCGACGTGCACAGCGACTTCGGGAAGCCGCGGTAGCCGAGCGTCGAGGGGTAGGCGCCGTGGTCGCACATGTACGCGTGCGCCACCCGGTCCAGCTCGTCCGTGGTGACGCCCGGCGCGATGTGCCTGGCCGCCTCCTCCATCGCCTGCGCGGCGATCCGCCCGGCGAGGCGCATCGCCTCGACGGTCTCCGGAGTCTGCACCTCCGGCCCGGTGTACGGCTTCGGCGCGGGCTTGCCGACGTACTCGGGGCGGCGGATGTTTCCGGGCACGGAACGGGTGGGGGACAGTTCCCCGGGGACGAGCAGCGACTGGCCAGACATGCCCGCGAGTCTATCCACGGGCGATGGGGGAACATGTCGGTGGCGAGAGGAGCTGGTCATGCCCCTGTTCAAGAAGCGGACCGTCGGAAAGCCGGGCGAGTGGTTCTACTGCCTGGAGCACAAGAAGGTCGAGGAGGGACCCGAGTGTCCCGCCAAGGACCGGTTCGGCCCCTACGCCTCCCGCGAGGAGGCCCGGCACGCGATGGAGACCGCCCGCGAGCGCAACCTCGAGTGGGAGAACGACGCCCGCTGGCACGACGCCCCCGCGAGCGGTTCCGAGGAGGACTGACCGCGCCGGGGCGGGGCGGGCCCGGCTCAGGCCCGGGGGGCCCGCTGGGGTCTTCCGTCCGGATCAGGCCGGGTCACGCCGCCTCCCGCACCGGGACCGCGCGCTGCTCGCGCAGGCGCACCGCGTGGGGGTTCGTGCGGGCGTCGTAGGCCTTCAGGCCCGGCAGGCACAGGGCCAGCAGTCCCACGGCCCCCGCGCACAGCAGGCCGCCCGACCACACCGACGCCCGTACGCCCCACCACGCGGCCACGCCGCCCGAGCGGACCTGGCCCAGCTGCGGACCCACCGAGTACGACAGCAGTTCGATGCCGGCCAGGCGGCCGCGCAGGGCGTCCGGGATGGTCTGGTTCCACATCGCGCCCCGGAAGATCCCGCTGACCATGTCGCAGCCGCCCGCCACGGCCAGGAACAGCAGCACCAGCCACACGTTCCCCACCACCCCGGCCGCCGCCACCGCCAGTCCCCACAGCAGCGCGGCCAGCACCACCGTCCGCCCGTGCCGGTGCACCCGGGAGGTCCAGCCGCTGGTGACGCTCACCAGCAGCGACCCGAACGGCAGCGCCGCGTACATCAGTCCCAGCGCCCAGCGGGCGTGCAGTTCGTCCGCGAGGAACGGCAGCACGGCCAGCGGCATCGCCAGGAACATCGCCGCCAGGTCCACCGCGTAGGTGCCCAGCAGCTCCTTGCGGCCCCACGCGTACCGGGCGCCCTCCGCGATCGCCCGCAGGGACGGCTTCGCGGCCTCGCGCGCGGCGGGCTGGGCGGCGATCCGGACCACCAGCACCAGGGACACGACGAAGGTGCCCAGGTCCGCCGCGTAGGCCGGGCCGAGACCCGCGTACGCCACGATCACACCCGCCACCGCCGGTCCCGCCACCCCGCCCACCGTCCAGCGCAGCGAGTTCAGCGCGGTCGCCGCCGGCAGGTGGTCGTGGGCCACGATCCGCGGCCACAGCGCGTCCAGCGCGGGCCGCTGCACGGCGGTCAGCGCCGAGGACAGGGCCGCGACCGCGTACAGCGGCCACACCGCGGGGTGCGGCAGCACCGCGTTCAGCAGCAGCCCCGCGCTGAGCACCGCGAGCCCGGCCTCGGTCCACACGATCAGCCGCCGCTTGTCCGTCGCGTCGGCCAGCGCCCCGCCGTACAGCCCGAACACGATCAGGGGCACCAGCTCCACCGCGCCGATGGCGCCCACCGCGGCGGCCGAGCCGGTCAGGTCCTTGATCTGCACCGGCAGCGCGACGAAGGTGAGGAAGCTGCCGAAGTTCGAGACCAGACCCGATATCCACAACCTGCGGAAGTCACGGGACGCCCGCCACGGGGCGAGATCGGGGAGCAGGGCCCGCAGCCCCGAGGGCGGGGCGTCGGCGACGTCGGCGGCGGGCAGGGGGGCGTCATCGGTCACGACGAGTCATGGTCTGCGGGGGACAGCGCCGCGGGCAACTCCATTTCCGCCTTGCGCTACCACCCCGAGGGCGGTGGCGCCGTCAGCGACTCCGCCAGCCGGGACAGGCGCTCCCGCAGCCGCCCGCGCCGCCGGGGCCCCGGCAGCGGGTTCTCCCCGGCCGCCGCGCTCACCAGGTGCTGCACCGTGTCCAGATCCAGTTCCGCGCCGTCCGGCACCGCGAGCGTCTCGTGCGCCAGCGCCGCCAGAGCGCCCGCGTCCGAGCCCAGCGCCAGCACCGTCGCCCCGGCCCGCCGCGCGCCGCACACCCGCTCCAGCAGCGGCGCCGGCTCCCCGGGCGCCACCACGAGCAGGGTCTCGCCCCGCCGGGCCGCCTCCAGCCGGCCGAGCCCGACCGCCAGGTGCGCCGGGTCCGAGGGACGCGCCCCGTGCCGCACCAGCGTCGGGGCCAGCTCCGGCGTGCCCGACCAGGCGGCCTCGTCCACCAGATGCGCCGCGAGGTGCCACGGCTCGTACTCCGGGGTGCCCACCAGCAGCAGCCCGCCGCCGTGCGACACCACCGACCCCCGCAGCGCCCCCGCGAACCGCCGGGTGGCGTCCAGCCACTCGGTCCCGGCGAGCACTTCGCGCAGCAACGCGACACGTACGGCGTCCATACGAGCGCATGGTGCCCCAAACAGGCCCGCCGGATGCGCAGTTCGGCCCGGATTCGCCCGCCCTGGGGACCCGCGCGCCACCCGCCGTGACGCCGCTCACCACGGCGGGTGGGTCACGGCCCGCGGACGTAGAGTCGGCGCATGACCTCTACCGACAGCGCACAGAAGGCCCCCGCCAAGGACCCCTGGGACCTGCCCGACGTCTCCGGACTGGTCGTCGGCGTGCTCGGCGGGACCGGGCCGCAGGGCAAGGGCCTCGCCTACCGCCTCGCCCGGGCCGGGCAGAAGGTGATCATCGGCTCCCGGGCCGCCGAGCGCGCCCGGGCGGCGGCGGACGAGATCGGGCACGGCGTCGAGGGCGCCGACAACGCCGAGACCGCCCGCCGCAGCGACATCGTGATCGTCGCCGTGCCCTGGGAGGGCCACGGCGAGACCCTCGAGTCGCTGCGCGCGGAACTGGCCGGCAAGCTCGTCGTGGACTGCGTCAACCCGCTCGGCTTCGACAAGAAGGGCGCCTACGCCCTCAAGCCCGAGGAGGGCAGCGCCGCCGAGCAGGCCGCCGCGCTGCTGCCGGACTCGCGGGTCACCGCCGCCTTCCACCACCTGTCGGCCGTGCTCCTCCAGGACCCGGAGATCGAGCGCATCGACACCGACGTGATGGTCCTCGGCGAGGAGCGCGCCGACGTGGAGACCGTCCAGGCGCTGGCCGGCCGCATCACCGGCATGCGCGGCGTCTTCGCCGGCCGGCTGCGCAACGCCCACCAGGTGGAGTCCCTGGTCGCCAACCTGATCTCCGTCAACCGCCGCTACAAGGCGCACGCCGGGCTGCGCGTCACCGACGTGTGAGCCGTCCGGGGGTGTGGGAGGGCGAGGTGCCCGGACGGGCACGTGTGAGCCGTCCCGGGCGGGGGAGTGCGAGCCCGCCCGGACGGGGACGTGTGAGCCGTCCGGGGCGCGTGGCCGTGGCCCGCATGGGGGGCGGCGCCCCGCATGGGGGACACTGGTCGGCGAAGCAGTACCGAGCAGTGTCCCCGTGCCCCCGACAGGAGCCGACCGCCATGCCCCGCCTCGCCCTCTACGCCCTGATCGTCTGCGTCCTCACCGTGGCCGCGGCCGTCGTCTCCTTCGCACAGGGCAGCTGGCTGGGCATCGTGTGGGTGCTCCTGGCGGGCCTGTCGTCCAACATGACCTGGTACTACGTCCGCCGCGGCAGGGCGGCGCGGCAGGACGGGCCGGTCACCGGATGACCGGCCCGGCCGGTCACCGGACGACCGAGCGGACTCAGCGGACGACCGAGCAGAAGTCGTCCGTGCCCGTCCAGAAGCGGTAGAGGCTCTGACCGCAGTACGTGTCCAGGTCCGTGATCCCCAGCGCCCGCAGGATCGCGTCGATCACGTCGAAGAACGCGCTGTTCACCGACGGCACCCACAGCAGCGCGAAGACGAACAGCAGACCGAACGGCGCGAACGGCTCCACCTGCCGCTTGACGCCGTACGACAGCCACGGCTCGATCACCCCGTAGCCGTCCAGGCCCGGCACCGGCAGGAAGTTCAGGATCGCCGCCGTGACCTGGAGCAGCGCGAGGAACGCCAGCGCGAACCGGAAGTCGGCGGGCACCCCGTCCAGCGCGCCCAGCCAGAACGGCGCCGTGCACACCGCCGCGAACAGCACGTTCGTCAGCGGGCCGGCCGCCGAGATCAGACTGTGCCGCCAGCGGCCCCTGATCCGGTCCCGCTCGATGAACACCGCGCCGCCGGGCAGGCCGATCCCGCCCATGATCACGAACACCACGGGCAGGACGATGCTCAGCAGGGCGTGGGTGTACTTCAGCGGGTTCAGCGTGAGATAGCCCTTCGCGCCGACCGTGATGTCCCCGCCGTGCAGCGCCGTGCGGGCGTGCGCGTACTCGTGCAGGCACAGCGAGACGACCCAGGCCGCCGTCACGAACAGGAACACCGCCACACCCGGCTGCTCGGCGAACCCGGTCCAGGTGGCCCAGCCCGTGACGGCGGTGACGGCCAGGATCCCCACGAAGACCGGACTGATCCTCCGGTCGCTCGGGCGGGTGGTGGCGGTGGTCATGGAGGGGGCTCCTGTGTGAGGGACGTCTGTTCGGGAGAGCCCGACCGTACCGGGCGCGGTGGAAAAACGTCTCGCGCGCCGCGGGGGGCTCCAGGGGAGTATGGCCTGCGCACACCGCGCGGGCTCCCCCGGGACGGCGTCCCCGCCCCCTCGGGCCCGCCGGTCGCCGCGCCGCCCGAAACCCGTGACCGTCCGTGAGATCACCGGAGACAATGGACCCCGTGCGCTACCGCATCCTCGGCACCACCCAGGCAATCCGCTCCGACGGCACCGCGTTCCCGGTCGGCGGGGCACGCCTGCGCGCCCTGCTGACCGTGCTCGCCCTGCGCCCCGGCCGTACGGTCCCGGTGCGCGTCCTGGTCGACGAGGTCTGGGGCGCCGACCCGCCCGCCGACGCCACCGGAGCGCTCCAGGCGCTGGTCGGACGGCTGCGCCGGGCGCTCGGGGCGGACGCGGTCGCCTCCGCCGAGGGCGGCTACCGGCTCACCGTCACGGCCGACGACATCGACCTGCACCGCTTCGAGCGGCTGACCGGGGAGGGGCTGGACGCCCTGGCCGACGGCGACCCCGGGAAGGCGTTCGCCGTCCTCGACGACGCCCTCGCCCTGTGGCGCGACCCGGCCCTGTCCGACCTGCCCGACCGCACCGCCGAGGCGGCCCGCTGGGAGACCCGCCACCTCGACGCGCGCCGCGCCCGCCTCACCGCCGCGCTCGCCCTCGGCCGGGCCGAGCAGACCCTGCCCGAGCTGACCGCCCTGTGCGACACCCACCCCCTCGACGAGCCCCTCCAGGCGCTGCGTCTGCGCGCCCTGCGCGACGCGGGCCGCACGGCCCAGGCCCTGGCCGCCTACGACGACGTACGGCACCTGCTGGCGGACCGGCTCGGCTCCGACCCCGGACCCGAACTGCGCGCCCTGCACGCGCGGTTGCTGGGCGCGGGGGAGGAGGACGCCGGTGGCCGCGCCGTCCCGGGCGGCCCCGCCGACGGCCCCCACGCTCCTCCTGGGCGGCACACCCCGCTCCCGTCCCCGTCCCCTGCCCCGGGCCCCGGCTCCGTCCAGGGCCCGGCCTCCCGGACCGGTGCGGCCGGTCCTTCAGGGGCCGGGGCCGGTGCGGCCGGTTCTTCCGCGTCCGGGAGCGGTGGGGCCGGGTCCTCCGTCGTCCCGCCCGATCCCGCCGCATCTGCCGGTCCCCTCGGTCCCGCCGGCCTCCGGCCCGGTGGGGCGGGTTCTCCGGGGCTCCCGCAGCCCCCCAGCAACCTCCGCGCCCGTCTCACCTCGTTCGTGGGCCGCGAGGCCGACATCGAGACCATCCGCGCGGACCTCGGGGCCGCCCGGCTGGTCACCCTCCTCGGGCCCGGCGGGGCCGGCAAGACACGGCTGTCGCAGGAGTCCGCCGAGGCCGTGCGCCCGGCGCTGCGGGACGGCGTCTGGCTGGCCGAGCTCGCCCCCGTCGACGACCCGGAGGCCGTGCCCGCGGCCGTCCTGACCGCTGTCGGCGCCCGCGAGACCGTCCTGTACGGCGCCGGCGCCGAGGAGATCCGGGCCGCGGTCGCCGACCGCCACGACGACCCCGTCGAACGGCTCGTCGAGCACTGCGCCCGGCGCCGCATGCTGCTCCTGCTCGACAACTGCGAGCACGTCGTCGACGCCGCCGCCCGCCTCGTCGAGGAACTGCTCGCCCGCTGCCCGCAGCTCACCGTCCTCGCCACCAGCCGCGAACCCCTCGGCGTGCCGGGGGAACTGCTGCGCCCCGTGGAACCGCTGCCCGAACCGGTGGCGCTGCGCCTGTTCGCCGACCGCGGAGCGGCCGTACGGCCCGGCTTCCGCATCGACGCGGACGAGGACACGGCGGCGGCGTCGGCCGAGATCTGCCGCCGTCTGGACGGCCTGCCGCTCGCCATCGAACTCGCCGCCGCCCGGCTGCGGATGCTCACCCCGCGCCAGATCGCCGGCCGGCTCGACGACCGCTTCCGCCTCCTCACCTCCGGCAGCCGCACCGTCCTGCCCCGCCAGCAGACCCTGCGCGCCGTCGTCGACTGGTCCTGGGACCTGCTGGACGCGACCGAACGGGACGTGCTGAGCCGGCTGTCCGTCTTCGCCGGCGGCTGCGACCTCGCCGCCGCCGAGGCCGTGTGCGGGCCCGCCGCCTTCGACGCCCTCGGCTCCCTCGTCGACAAGTCCCTGGTCGTCGCCGCCCCCGACGGCGACGGCGGCATGCGCTACCGCCTCCTGGAGACCGTCGCCGAGTACGCCGGCGAACGCCTCGACGAGAACGGCGGCCGCACCCGGGCCGAACGCGCCCACCTGACGTACTACCGCGAACTCGCCCGCGTCACCGACCCGTTGCTGCGCGGCCCCGGCCAGCGTGCCGCCATCGCCCGGTTCGAGCTGGAGTACGAGAACCTGCGCACCGCCCTGCGGCACGCCGTCGCGGCGCGCGACGAGCAGGAGGGCCTGTGCCTGATCCTCTCGCTCGCCTACTACTGGCAGATGCGCGAGGTGCGCGTCGAGGCCCGCAACTGGTGCCGCGAGGTCATGGCGCTCGGCCCCGACCCGTTCACCGAACCGGTGCGCCGCGCCGCCCCGGTGTGGGAGCGGTGCACGGACGCCCCGCCGCCGATGACCGGCGAACTCCTCGCCGAGGCCCGGCGCGGAGTGCACCTGGTCCACCTCGCCTGCATGGAGACCGAGATGGACGTCTGGCAGCAGCCGGCCGCCCGGCGCAAACTCCACGTCATCTCCGAGGTCTACGAGCCCGGCCTGCCGCAGACCTGCCGCACCCCCGGCATGCTCTGGTTCTTCGCCGTGATCATGACCGGCGACACGGAACGGATCCGCGCCATCGTCGACGCCTCCGTGCACACCTGCCGCAACGCCCCCGGTTTCGAGTGGGAGCTCGCCAACGCGCTCCAGCTGCGCGCCAACCTGCTGGCCAACCGCGCCGACTGGGCGGGCGACGCGGCCCGTGACGCCGAGGAGTCGCTGGAGATCTTCCGCCGCCTCGGCGACGGCTGGGGAACCGCCGAGGCGCTCTCCGCGCGCGGCGAGGCCCACGAGCGCGGCGGCCGGTACACGCAGGCCGCCGTCGACTACGCGGCGGCGGTCGAACAGGCCGAACGCCTCGGCGCGCACGCCCAGGTCACGATGTTGCGCGCCCGCCTCGGCGGCGCGCTGATGGAGGGCGGCGAGCGCGATCGCGGCGAGGAGATCCTGCGCGCGGTCATCGGCGACGACGCCGGCGCCGCCAACGAGGCGCGGCCCTTCGCCCGGCTCTGCCTGGTGGGCTGGCTCGGCATGACCGGCCGGGTGCCCGAGGCGCGAGGGCAACTGCGGATGCTGCGCGAGGAGTTCACCTTGTCGCACTTCGTGGTCTTCGACGCCTTCATCCTCGGCGCGGAAGCCTGGCTGGCGGCCGTGGACGGTGACGACGAGGAGGCCCTGGACAAGATCCGCCGGGCGCTGGAGCGGGCCGAGGACCCGGTCTCCCAGGCCATCGCGCCCCACCTGCGCGCCTCCTACCTCACCATCGGCGCGATGGCCGTCGCCGGCGTGGACGGCGGCGGCCGCGCCCGGGACGCCGCCCGCTGCCTCGGCGCCGCCGACGCGCTGCTGCCGGCCCGCCATGTACGCACCTCCCTGGAGCGCCATGCCCGCGAACAGGTCCGGATACGGATCCGCGCCGTCCTCGACGAGGCGGAGTTCCAGGAGGCGTACGCCGAGGGCGGTGGCCTCTCCGCGGAGGAGGCCACCGCCCTGGTGTGACGACGCGTACCGGCCGTGGTCGCGGGGCCGGCCGCCGGCCCCGCGGCGTCAGCTCTTGGTGCGGAACTTGTGGATCGCGACCGGGGCCATGACCACCGTGATCGCCACCGACCAGCCCACCGTCAGCCACAGGTCGTGGGCGACCGGGCCGCCCGTCATCAGCCCGCGGGCCGAGTCGGCGAGCGTGGAGAGCGGGTTGTAGTCGGTGAAGTGCCGCAGCCAGCCCGGCATCGAGCTCGGCGGCGCGAAGATCGACGAGCCGAACTGGAGCGGGAACAGCACCAGGAAGCCCATCGCCTGCACGGACTGGGCGTTCTTCAGCACCACGCCGAGCGTCAGGAAGATCCACATGATCGACGACGCGAACAGGGCGGACAGGCCCACGGTCGCGAACAGGCCCGCCCAGTGGGTGATGTGGAAGCCGACCAGGACGGCGACGATCATCAGCACCACCGTCGCGAACAGCATCCGCGCCAGCTCGACCGCGATCTTCGCGAACAGCACCGAGCCGCGGCCGATCGGCAGCGAGCGGAAGCGGTCCATGACACCGCTGTTGAAGTCCTGGCTGAAGCCGGTGCCCACGCCCTGCGACAGCGTCATGCTCATCATCGCCAGCATGCCGGGGATGACGTACTGCACGTAGCGTTCCTGGCCGCCGCCCAGCGCCTGCCCGATCGAGCCGCCGAAAACGTACACGAACAGCAGGGTGAAGACGATCGGCATCAGCAGCGCGTCGAACATCGACTCGGGGTCCTGGCGGATCCACAGCAGGTTGCGGCGGACCAGGGCGCCGGTGTGCCGCAGGTGGCCGCGCAGCGTGATCCGGGCGTCCGCCTGCGTGCCGGTGGTGGCGGTGGCGGTGACGGCGCTCATACGGCGACCTCCTCGGGGGCGGGCTGGGCGTCCTGCGGGGCACTGGCGCGGTGGCCGGTGAGGGACAGGAAGACCTCGTCCAGGCTGGGCAGTTCGGTGGTGATGGAGGCGATCGTGATGCCGCGCGCGGTGACCGCGCCGACCACCGCGGTCAGCTGCTCGTCGTTGAGGATCGGCACCACCAGGGAGCCGCTCACGGTGTCCACGGTGGTCGTGGCGAGGCCGGTGATGCCCAGGTCGTCGAGCATCGCGGCGAGCGGGCGCAGCTCGTGCGGATCGGCCGGGCGCACGCGCAGGGTGCGGCCGCCGACCTTCGCCTTGAGCTCCTCGATGCCGCCGCCGGCGATGACCTTGCCCCGGTCGACCACGGTCAGCTCGGAGGCGAGCTGTTCGGCCTCCTCCATGTACTGGGTCGTCAGCAGGACGGTGACTCCGTCGCCGACCATCGCCTTGACCTCGTCCCACACCTCGTTGCGGGTGCGCGGGTCGAGGCCGGTGGTGGGCTCGTCCAGGTAGAGGACGGCGGGCCGGCCGATCATGGAGGCGGCCAGGTCGAGCCGGCGCCGCATGCCGCCGGAGTACGTGCTCGCCGGGCGGCGGGCGGCCTCCGTGAGCGAGAACCGCTCCAGCAGTTCGTCGGCGCGGGAGCGGGACTCCTTGCGGGACAGATCGAGGAGCCGTCCGATCATGTAGAGGTTCTCCCAGCCGGGGAGCTTCTCGTCGACGGAGGCGTACTGGCCGGTGAGGCCGATCACCCGGCGCAGCTGGCGGGGCTGCCGTACCACGTCGTAGCCGGCGACGGTGGCGTGGCCGGCGTCGGGGGTGATGAGGGTGGACAGGATGCGCACGAGGGTGGTCTTGCCGGCGCCGTTGGGTCCGAGGACGCCCATCACGGTGCCCTCGCGCACGTCGAGGTCCACGCCGTCCAGTGCCTTGGTCTCGCCGTAGTGCTTGACCAGACCCCGTACGGTCACGGCGGCCCGTCCGCCGGCGGGGTTGTTGTCGGTTCGCGTCATGGCCACGACGCTCCCACCCTCCGCCGACAAACCACCGACACCCCGCCGACAACCCCGCCCAGCCACCGACACCGCGCCTACAGCGGCTCCGGGGACTGATCGCCGATCCCCCGCCCCCGGCAACGGGCAGTCACGCCGCGCGCCTTCCCCCGCCCCGGCTGCGGGCCGTCGGGCCACGCACACCTCCGCTCCTGGCCGCGGGCCGTCGTGCCGCACGCGCCCCCTTCCCAGCCGCGGGCAGTCGTGCCGCAGGACGACGGGGGTCCCTCCCCCTGCTCTTCAGGAGCTTGGGGGAGGGCGGGCGCGGCGGCACCCGGTCAGCGCCGCCGGCGTCCCGTCCCCGACGGCGACCCCCACCGGCCTGGCTCAGGAGCCTTCGGCGCTCAGCGGAGTGCCTCCTCCACCGCCTCGGGCACATGCGTCGCGACCACGCGGCCCGGCTGCGCGGTGGCCCGTCGGCGGTCCACCGCGTACGCGGCCGCCGCCACCGCCACCCCCAGCACCGCCAGCGCGGCCCCCGCCAGCGCCGGAGACGTCGCTCCGAAGCCCGCGGCCAGGGACAGGCCGCCGATCCAGGCACCCCCCGCGTTGGCCAGGTTGAAGGCCGCCTGGTTGGCGGAGGAGGCGAGGGACGGAGCCGCCGCCGCCTTCTCCATGACCATGAGCTGCAGCGGCGAGCCGGTGACGAAGGCGGCCGTGCCGAGCAGGGTCACCGCCACCGCCGCGCTCCACTCGGCCCGCATCAGCAGCGGGAAGAGGACGAGCACCGCCGCCAGCGAGACCAGGCCGCCGAAGAGCGTGCCCCGCAGGGAGTGGTCGGCGAGCCGGCCGCCCAGCAGGTTGCCGGCGGTGGCGCCCACGCCGAACAGCGCCAGCAGCAGCGTCACGCTGCCCTCGGCGTACCCGGCGGCGCCGGTGAGCATCGGGGTGATGTAGCTGTAGGCCGCGAACAGCGCGCCGAAGCCCGCCACGGTCGTCAGCAGTGCCAGCCAGACCGGCAGCGAGCGCAGGGCGGCCAGTTCGCCGCGCAGACCGGCGGCGGGGGCGGCGTCGGTGCGCTCGGCCGGGATGAGCAGGGCGAGCGCGGCGATCGCCGCCACGCCGATCGCGGCGACCGCGAGGAAGGTCGCCCGCCAGCCCAGGTGCTGGCCCATGAGCGTGGCGGCCGGGACGCCGGCGACGTTGGCGACCGTGAGGCCGAGGAACATCAGCGACACCGAGCGGGCCTTGCGTTCCGGCGGCACCAGGCCCGTGGCGACCACCGCGCCGACGCCGAAGAACGCGCCGTGCGGCAGGCCGCTCAGGAAGCGTGCGGCCAGGAGCGAGTCGTTGCCGGGGGCGAGCGCGGACAGGGCGTTGCCCACGACGAACAGGGCCATCAGGGCGATCAGGACGCGTCGGCGGGACAGTTTCGAGGTGAGCGCGGCCAGCAGCGGGGCGCCGATGACGACACCGAGGGCGTACGCCGAGACCAGATGGCCGGCGGTGGGGATCGAGATGCCCAGGTCGTCCGCGACGTCGGGCAGCAGGCCCATCATCACGAACTCGGTCGTGCCGATGCCGAAGGCGCCCACGGCGAGGGCGAGCAGGGCCAGGGGCATGAAGGGGCCTTTCGAGGTGGGTTCCGCGCAGCGGTACGGCTAATAAGTTCAGCTGCGGAACAAAGTCTCTCAGGCCTGGTATTCCAGCGGGTTACGAGCCGGTTGCCGATGTGGTGACCTTCACACGCGCCGCCACCGGAAGATGGTCGCTGTCGGTGCGCGGCAGCGTCCAGGAACTCTCCGGCTCGACCCCCTTGACCATGATCTGGTCGATCCGCGCCATCGGGAACGACGCCGGCCAGCTGAACCCGAAGCCGTTGCCCACCGCGCCCTGCGTCGAGCGCATCTGCGAGGTCACCGCGTTCAGCGAACGGTCGTTCATCGTGCCGTTGAGATCACCGAGCAGCACCACCCGCGGCAGCGGCTCGTCGGCGATCGCCTCGCCCAGCGCGTCCGCGCTCTGGTCGCGCTGCGAGGCGGTGAACCCGGCGTTCATCTTCACGCGCACCGACGGCATGTGGGCGACGTACACCGCGACCGGCCCCTCGGGCGTCGCCACCGTGGCACGCATCGCCCGCGTCCAGCCCAGCCGGATGTTCACCGGCCGCACCGCGCTGATCGGGTACTTGCTCCACAGCCCCACCGTGCCCTGCACCGCGTGGTACCGGTACGCCGGCGCCAGCGCGCTCTCGTACACCGGCACCGCCGAGGCCTTCAGCTCCTCCAGCGCGAGCACCTCCGCGCCCGACGCGGCCACCTCGCGGGCGGTGCCGGACGGGTCGGGGTTGTCGGCGTTGACGTTGTGCGTGGCCACCATCAGGTCGCCGCCGCCGACGGACTTGTCGAACATCAGCCCGCCGAACAGGTTCAGCCAGACGGCCGTGGGCAGCACCACCGCGACCAGCGCCGTCGCCGACCGGCGCACCAGCGCCAGGACCAGCAGGACCGGGATCGCGAGTCCCAGCCACGGCAGGAAGGTCTCGGTGAGGCTGCCGAGGTTGCCGATGCGGTTGGGGATGCGCGAGTGCAGCAGCGTCACCAGGGCCAGCGCCACCGCGACCGCGGCCAGCACGAGGCCTCGGCGCCAGATGCGCCGGTCACCGCGCCAGCCGTCCAGGAAGCGGTTCACCAGGCGCCGGAGCCGGTCCCCCCGGCGCTCGGGTCCCGAGCCGCCGTCGTCCGTCTCCGTCATGTACGCCTGCTGCGCCATACCGTCGCCTCACTGCCTGCCGTGCACACCGTTCACCCCGTGGGTTACGACCCTAGGGGATGATCGGCTCCGTTCCGCCGTCCGGTGACGGCCGTACGGCCACGAGGACGAACAAGTCGGCGCGAAGGGTTCCGGTTGCGCCGTCCCGATCATGGTCTGTGACGAAACGCGCACATTAGGACGGGGAACTGACGGGCCGTAGGCCTTCGAGCACGGCGTCGACGATCTGCTCGGGCAGGTCCTCGGGGAGGTCGGCCTCGGGGCGCATGACGCTGCGCACCAGCATGGGGCCGACGAAGATGTCGTTGAGCACCTCGACGTCGAGGTCCGAGCGCAGCTCGCCGTTCAGCTGCCCCCGGCGCAGCACCTCGAGCTGGAGCCTGCGCCGCGGTTCGACGACGGTGGCGTGGTACGCGCACCAGATCTTCGGGCTGCTCTTCATCTGGGCGTAGACGTTGTGCAGGATCGCCGAGGAACGGCTGGCCAGCCCGCGCTGCCGGAACTGCTCCAGGAGGACCACGAGGTCGTCGCGGACGCAGGTGCCGGGCAGCTCGGGGTCCGGCGGTTCGGCGGCGCGCACGACGTCGGCGAACAGCTCCTCCTTGCCGCTCCAGCGGCGGTAGATGGTGGCCTTGCCGACGCCGGCGGTGCGGGCGATGCGCTCGATGGACAGCTCGGCCAACGGCACGCCCTCCTCCAGCAGCTTCATCACGCCCTCGACGATGGCGCGTTCCACCGCCTCGCTGCGCGGGCGTCCCCGCGCGGGGGTCTCCGCGGCGGCCGCGGCCGGGCTTTCGGCAAGGCTCACTTGAGACGTCCTTTCGTCGTACCGGGAGATTCTCCTACCCGGGGGCCGGCGGTGGTCCCCCCACCGCCGGCCGGCGCCCCCGTCGATCGACTGCTCCGCCCCCGTGGTCCTCCCCCCGAGCCCCCATGACCTCCTGCGCCCCGGGGCGCCGCCGGGAACCCCCGTGCCCGCGCGCCCCCGCCCGCTACTCCATCGCGGTCACCAGCTCCTGCTCCTCCTCGCCCTTCGCGGGCGTCTGCGGCCTGCCGGGCAGGAACACCGCCGTCACGACCGCGCCGATCAGCGCGACCACGGTTCCGCACAGCGCGGTGACGTGCATGGCGTGCAGGAACGCGTTGTCGGCCGGGTCCACCAGGGCCTGGCCGCGCGGGCCGAGCCTCGCGGCGACGCCGAGGGTGGCCTCGATGGACTCGCCGGCCGTGTCCCGCAGGCCGGCCGGGAGCATCCCGAGCTTGCCCTCGATGCTGTCGCGGTAGGCCGTGGAGAGGACCGAGCCGAGGACGGCGATGCCGAGCGCGCCGCCGACCTGGCGGAAGGTGTTGCTCAGCGCGGACGCGGAGCCGGCCTTCTCGCGGGGCAGGGCCTGCATGATGACGACGCTGGTCGGCGTCATGATGTGCGCCATGCCGGTGCCCATGAGGAAGAAGACGACCTCCAGCACCCAGATGGGCGTGTCCGCGTCGAAGGAGGCGAAGGCGGCCAGCATGCCGGCCAGCACGACCAGACCGGCCGTGGTGGTCGCCCGGTAGCCGAACCGGTCGACGACCAGCCGGGCGCGCGGCGCGAAGATCATCTGTGCGGCGGCCAGCGGGATCATCAGCAAGCCGGACTCCAGCGGGGAGTAGCCGCGCACGCTCTGGGTGTAGAAGACCGAGAAGAAGGTCACGCCCATCAGCGCGAAGAAGACCAGCGCGATGGCGGCCATGGCGGCCGAGAAGACCTTGTTCTTGAAGTAGGTCACGTCCAGCGACGGGTGGTCGCTGCGCTTCTCGAACAGGATGAACCCGGCGAGGACGACGACACCGGCGCCGATGGTCGCGAGCACGGTCGGGTCGGTGAAGTCGGCGAGTTCGCCGCCCTTGATGATGCCGTAGACCAGCAGGACCAGGCCGACCACGGACAGCACGACGCCGACCGGGTCGAGCCGGCCCGGGCGCGGGTCGCGGGAGTCGGGCACCAGCCACACCATCAGCACGAGCGCGAGGATCACGATCGGCACGTTGATGAGGAAGACCGAGCCCCACCAGAAGTGGTCCAGCAGCAGGCCGCCGGTGATCGGGCCGATGGCGATGGCCAGGCCCACGCCGCCGGCCCAGATGCCGATGGCCTTGGGCTGCTCCTCGCGCTCGAAGACGTTCATCAGCACGGCGAGCGTGGCCGGCATGACGAACGCGGCGCCGAGGGCCATCAGGGCGCGGTAGGTGATCAGCTGGCCCGGCGAGCCGGACTCGGCGGCGAGCGCGGAGCCGATGCCGAACACGACCAGACCGCCGAGCAGGACCTTCTTGCGGCCCACCCGGTCGCCGACCAGGCCGGCCGTGAACAGCAGACCGGCGAAGGCGAGCGTGTAGGCGTTGATCGCCCACTCCAGCTCGCTCTGGGTCGCGCCCAGCCCCGTGGGGGCGGGGGTGGAGATCGTCTTGATGGCGACGTTCAGGATCGAGTTGTCGAGCACCACGATCAGCAGGCTCAGCATCAGGACGCCGAGGATCGCCCAGCGGCGCCGGTGCACCGCCTCCGGTATGCGGGGGCCGGCCCCGGCGTGGTCGGCAGGAGTAGTCATGCTGCGAGCCTAGGGCCATTCCGATACGAGACCGTCTCGTATCGGAATGATTTTACTCAGATCTTACGAGCAGGGGCGTGGCCGACAGGGGTCCCGCGGCGGGCGGTTCCGGCGGGGGCGGGCCCGGGGGACCGGCCCGGCGCGGGACACGCGGCGGGCGCGGTGCCGGGGGAACCGGCACGGCACACCCCCGAGACCTTGCGCACACGGGGGTCCTCTGGCCCCGCCCGGTCGGAGGTGCCACCATGGGGGAGAGTCCGGGGACGCCGTCAGGGCGCCTCGAGATGACTGAAGGAGCCGTTGCAATGACGCAGCTTTCGGCTGCCCAGACCAAGCCCTCCGACGGCAGCAAGGCGCTGTACGGGGGCAAGGGCACGCGCCGCATCACCGTCCGCGACATCGCCCTCGCCAAGGAACGCGGCGAGAAGTGGCCCATGCTCACCGCCTACGACGCGATGACCGCCTCCGTCTTCGACGAGGCCGGCATCCCGGTGATGCTGGTCGGCGACTCCGCCGGCAACTGCCACCTCGGGTACGACACGACCGTGCCCGTCACCCTCGACGAGATGACCATGCTGTCCGCGGCGGTCGTCCGCGGCACCCGGCGCTCCCTGATCGTCGCCGACCTCCCCTTCGGTTCCTACCAGGAGGGCCCGGTGCAGGCGCTGCGCTCGGCCACCCGGCTGGTGAAGGAGGCGGGCGTGGGCGCGGTCAAGCTGGAGGGCGGTGAGCGCTCGCACGAGCAGATCCGGCTCCTGGTGGAGTCCGGCATCCCGGTCATGGCGCACATCGGCCTGACCCCGCAGTCCGTCAACGCCATGGGCTACCGCGTCCAGGGCCGCGGCGAGGAGGCCGCCCAGCAGCTGCTGCGGGACGCCAAGGCGGTACAGGACGCGGGCGCGTTCGCGGTCGTCCTCGAACTGGTGCCGGCCGAGCTGGCCGCCGAGGTGACGCGGGTGCTGCAGATCCCGACCGTCGGCATCGGCGCCGGCCCGGAGACCGACGCCCAGGTCCTGGTGTGGACCGACATGCTGGGGCTGACCGGTGGGCGGGTGCCCAAGTTCGTGAAGAAGTACGCCGACCTGCGCGAGGTCATGGGCGACGCGGCCAAGGCCTTCGCCGAGGACGTCGTCGGCGGCACGTTCCCGCTGGAGGAGCACTCCGTCCACTAGGACGGGACCCCCGGGGCGCCGCACCACCGGGCCGCCGCCTCGCCCACCGGACCACCACGGCACCACCGGGAACAGCCCCGCCGATCCTCCCCCGTCGGCGGGGCTGTTCCGCGCGCCGGCGGCTACGCGCTCTCGCGCCAGCCGTTCGTGATCGGCAGGCGGCGGTCCTTGCCGAAGCCCTTGGGGGAGATCTTCGTGCCCGGCGGGTACTGGCGGCGCTTGTACTCGGCGCTGTCGACCATGCGCAGCGTCCTGGCGACCAGTTCCGGGTCGTAGCCCGCCGCGACGATCTCGTCGGCGCCCTTGTCGCGGTCGACGTACAGCTCCAGGATCCCGTCCAGGACCGGGTAGTCCGGGAGCGAGTCGGTGTCCACCTGGCCGGGCCGCAGCTCCGCGCTCGGCGGCTTGGACAGGGAGTTCTCCGGGATCGGCGGGGTCTCGCCCCGCTCGGCCGCCGCCCGGTTGCGCCACCTCGCCAGCCGGAACACCGACGTCTTGTAGACGTCCTTGATCGGGCCGTACGCCCCCACCGAGTCTCCGTACAGCGTCGAATACCCCACCGCCAGCTCGGACTTGTTGCCGGGGGCGAGGACGATGTGGCCCTCCTGGTTGGACAGCGCCATCAGCAGGGTGCCGCGCAGCCGGGACTGGAGGTTCTCCTCCGCGAGCCCGGTCAGGCCCAGCGCGTCCATGTACGCGTCGAACATCGGCGCGATCGCTACGGTGCGGAAGTTCAGGCCGGTGCGCCGCGCCAGCTCCGTCGCGTCGTCCTTGGAGTGCTCGGAGGAGTACTTCGAGGGCATGGAGACGCCGTACACGTTCTCCGCGCCCACCGCGTCGCAGGCGATCGCCGCGACCAGCGCGGAGTCGATGCCGCCGGACAGACCGATCAGCACCGACCGGAAGCCGTTCTTCGCCACGTACGCCCGCAGGCCCACCACCAGCGCCGTGTAGACCTCCTCGTCGTCGTCCAGGCGCTCACCGCATCCGGCGGCCGGCATCGGCTCGCGGGCCGGCGGCGGTTCCTCGGACAGGACGACCCGGTCGACGCGCAGCCCGTCGTCCACCACCCCGTCCGGCGCGTCGGCGTCGGCGGCCGGCAGCTCCAGGTCCAGCACCAGGCAGGTCTCCTCGAACTGCGCGGCCCGGGCGATCACCTCGCCGTCCGCGCCGACGACGATCGAGTCGCCGTCGAAGACCAGTTCGTCCTGCCCGCCGGTCATGGCCAGATAGGCCGTGGTGCAGCCGGCCTCCTGGGCCCGCTTGCGGACCAGTTCGAGCCGGGTGTCGTCCTTCTCGCGCTCGTAGGGCGAGGCGTTGACCGACAGCAGCAGTCCCGCGCGGGCGGTGCGCGCCGCCGGGACCCGGCCGCCGTCCTGCCACAGGTCCTCGCAGACGGCGAGCGCGACGTCGACGCCGTGCACCCGCAGCACCGGCATGGTGTCGCCGGGCACGAAGTAGCGGAACTCGTCGAAGACACCGTAGTTCGGCAGGTGGTGCTTGGCGAAGGTCAGCACCACCTCGCCGCGGTGCAGCACCGCCGCCGCGTTCTGCGGGGCGCCGGCCGGCATGCCGTACTTCGGCTGGGCCCGTTCGCAGCGGTCCAGGTAGCCGACGACGACCGGCAGCTCGCCGAGGCCCTCGTCGGCGAGGCGGGCGGCCAGCTCCCGCAGCGCGGTGCGGGACGCCGTCACGAACGACGACCGCAGGGCCAGGTCCTCCACGGGATACCCGGTCAGCGCCATCTCGGGGAACGCCACCAGCCGCGCTCCCCGCTCGGCCGAGTGCCGGGTCCAGCGGACGATCGCCTCGGCGTTCGAGGCGAGGTCGCCGACGCGCGAGTCGATCTGGTTCAGGGCGAGACGTAGTCGAGGCACGCGCCCCAGTGTAATCGTCAGAGCGACGCGATGGGGGGTGAGCAGGGTGAGCGGGGCGGGCGGTGGGCGCGTCCGGGCCCTCGTGCGCGCCCTCGAACGCGCGTACGCCCGCCCCTCGGGAGGAGGGGCGGGCGCGCGGACCGCTCAGCGCGGTCGGCCGTGCGTCAGGCGACGCGAGGCCGGCCGTGCGTCAGTGGCGGCGGTAGGAGTCGACGTAGCCCTTCGCGGGCGAGCCCACGCCGGTGACGTCGTCGTAGCCCTTGACGGCCTTGAGCGAGCTGTCCTTGCCGAGGCTGCGCAGGGAGTAGGTCAGACCGCCGGAGGCGTCGATGCCGTTGACGAAGTCGACACGGGCGACCGCGAGGTCCTTGCCGGTCGGCTTGTCCACCACGTCGTGGTACAGCTTCGAGCCGTACTTCGAGTAGATCGACGGGTTGGCGAAACCGATCGCCTTGCCGCCCCGGGCCTCCTGGGCCAGGGCCTGGACGGCCGCGATGACCGGCGCGGCCAGCGAGGTGCCGCCGATGCGGTACTCGCTGTAGCGCTGGGTGCCGTCCGGGAAGGACTGCGTCTGGCCGACGAGGAAGCCGGTGTTCGGGTCGGCGATCGCCGCGATGTCCGGGACGACGCGGTTGCCCGCGGCGTTGTTGGCCGTGGCCAGCGCCTTCGGGACGACGCCCTGCTGGTAGTACGGCTGCGGCACGGTCTTGCTGGTGCCGCCGCCCGCGCCGGAGGTGTACGCGCCCGGGAAGTCCGTCCAGCTCTTGCCGTCGGCCGACAGGGCGGCCTTCTCGGTGCCCCAGCCGGTCTCCCACAGGTACTTGTCGCCCTTGCCGACGGCGAGCGAGGTGCCGCCGACCGCGGTCACCCACGCCGAGTTGGCCGGGGTGTCGACCTGCTTGGTACCGGTGTTGGCGACCTCGTCGCCGTTGTCGCCGGAGGAGAAGTAGAAGCCGATGCCCTCCACCGCGCCGAACTGGAAGACCTGGTCGTAGGCGGCGGCCAGGTCCGGCGTCTGGTTGGCCTCGATGTCGCCCCAGGAGTTGGAGACGATGTCGGCCAGGTGGTTGTCGACGACCTTGCTCAGCGAGTCGAGCAGATCGTCGTCGTAGCAGGACGCGGCGCCCACGTAGGTGACGTTCGCGTCGGGCGCCACGGCGTGCACGGCCTCGACGTCGAGGGTCTCCTCGCCGTACCAGCCGGCGGCGCCGCACTCCTCGGTCCTGGTGTAGTCGGCCGGGAGGACCTGGCGCAGCTGGCTGGTCTTCCAGGCCTTGTCGCCGTTCTGCTTCGCGTAGTTGGCCGCGTCGTAGGCGATGGTCGGCGAGGCGTACGCGTCCGTGATCGCGACCCGGACGCCCTTGCCGGTGTACTTGCCGGCGCCGTAGGCCGAGCGCAGCTGCTCGCCCGTGTAGCCCTTGACGGCGTACGGGACCTTCGTGCCGTAGGCCGACGGCAGCGTGCTCGCGGTCTTGGAGCCGTAGTACGAGGAGAACGGCCCGGCGTTCTTGAACACCGCGTCCGGCGGCGGCAGCTGCTCCTTGTGGTTCGCCTTGTGCGGGGCGTTGTCCAGACCGGTGACGGTCAGGACGGCGCCCTTCAGCTCGGTCGGCACGGAGGCCGACTCGGCCGGGGCGCGGTACGTCTTGGCGCCCTTGGCGAAGTTGTGCAGCTGGGTGCCGAACGCCTTCTCGGCGGCGGCGACGTCACCCGACACGGCGATGTAGTGCGGGGTGACGGAGGTGACCTTCAGGCCCGTCGACTTCAGCCACGACTTGACGGCGGCCACCTGGGCCTTGGTCGCTCCGTAGCGGGCCTGCGCCTGCTCGGCGGTCAGGTACTGGCCGTACGACGGCGAGGACGGGTCGGCGACCGCCTTGGCGTACGCCGCGAGGCCGGCGGCGTCACGGCCGGCGAGGTACACCCGGGCGTTGACCTGGGCGCTGTTCGCGGTGGCGCCCTTGTCCGCCTTGGCCGTGGCCCACGCGGGCTTGGTGCCCGCGAGCGCGCCTCGGCCCGAGTGGTCCGCGGCGTGCGCCGCGGGTATGCCGAGCACCAGCGCGCCGGCGACCATCGGCAGTGTCGCTGCCAGGCTCACACCGGCGCGCACGGTGGCGCGGTTGGATCTCATAGAACCCCCTGCGATGCGGATCGCATGTAACGCAATGAGTGGTTGGACCACGCGTGATCCGCGAAGCGGCCGCGGCGGTATGGCCCATGAGCGATACGGCTCATGAATGGATCACACGATCGAGAGTCACTCTTCCCGATGAACCGTTCATGCCAGGGCCATGCGTAAGCCAAGAGAAAGCCAAGGAACCGTCAGGCGCGGCGAATACGGGGGGAATTGGGGGCTTCGTTCCCCGGATTCCGGTGGGGCCGTCTCACGAATCGGGCGCCGCGCCGCGCTCCTTGAGCATGTCGGCCATGAGCCGGAGCTCCGACCGCTGCCCGTCGACCATGCTCCGCGCGAGCCTCTTCTCCACGCCCACCGCGCACTTGGCGGCACAGCCCTGCGCCATGTGCAGACCGCCCCGGTGATGGGCGGTCATCAGCCGGAGGTAGGAGATCTCCGCCTGCCTGCCGTTGAGCCGGCCGAGCTCCTCGAGCTGCGCGTCGGTCGCCATGCCGGGCATCAGCGCGCCGTCCTCGCCGACGGCCGCGTCGCCCATGCCCATCCAGGTCATCGGCGGATCCGCCGACACCTTCGGCAGCCCCCACAGGTCCAGCCAGCCCAGCAGCATGCCGCGCTGGTTGGCCTGCGTCTGCGCGATGTCGTAGGCGAGGCGGCGCACCTCGGTGTCGCGGGTGCGGTCGCGCACGATGTACGACATCTCCACCGCCTGCTGGTGGTGGACCGCCATGTCCCGGGCGAAGCCCGCGTCCGCGGAGTCGGCGGCGGGTACGGGGACGGCGGTGGCGGTCGCGGAGGGAACCGCCGCGGCCTTCCCGGTGGTGTGCGCGCCGCCGTCCTCGGCGACCGCGTAGGTGATGGCCCCGGCCGCCACCAGCGCGGTCACGGCGGCCCCCGCGACCAGCCCGGCCGGCCTCACCGGTCCACGCCGCCCGTGCAGGCGGCCCCCGGCTCCGGCGTCTGGGAGCCCTGCACGAACTCGGCGAGGAACTTGTCGACGTCCGGGTCCTTCGCGCTCCGCACGGAGCGCTGGTGCGCCCACGCGGACAGCATGATCGGGTCCTTCTGGTCCGCGACGGGACTCATCAGCGTGTACGGCGTCCGGCGCACCTTCGCCGCCAGCGCGGCCACGTCCGCCTCGGACGCCCTGCCGTTGTACGTCACCCAGACCGCGCCGTGCTCCAGGGCGTGCACGGCGTGCTCGTCGCGGACCGGCTCGGTGTAGACGTCGCCGTCGCAGTTCTGCCAGACCGGGTCGTGGTCGCCGCCGACCGGGGGCTCCATCGGGTACGTCACGGGAGCGGTGGTGTGGTTGCGGCTCAGGGCGCCCTGCCAGGTGCGCACACCGTCGGCGCCGGTGGTGAAGTGACCCGCGCCGCCGGCCTTCGCGGTCCCGCCGCTCCTGCCGTCCTGGCCGCCCTTCCCGTCCCGGCCGCCCCTGCCGGCCTGTCCGCTCTTGCCGTCCATGCCGCTCCGGGCGCCGATCGCCGTCCCCGCCGGCCCGCCGTCCTCGGACTGGGCGGTCTGCGCGTGGACGAACAGCACACCGCCCACGACCAGACCCGCGACGACGGCCACGCTCGCGACGGTGCCGAGGACCCGGTTGCGCCGCTGCCGTGCCCGCTCGGCGCGCCGCGGCTCCTCCATGCGCTCCCCGCGCTGGTCGCTGCCGGTCGTACCGGGGGTGCCGGGCTGAGGGGCGGAGGCCATGGGCGGAGTCCTTCGAGGCGGGGGAACGGACACGGACGGGGCTGGGCGGGGGCCGTCGGCCCCGGGAGATCGGGTGCCGCTGATCGTAGTGGGGCGGAGGGGGCGTGGGGGAGAGCGCGGGCGGGCGGGGCGTGGCGAAGTGGGGGGGGCGCGCGGGTGCGCGGAGCACGAGGAGGGGGGAGGGAGAGGCCAGGCCGAGTGGCAGGCCGAGTGGTGGGGGCGCTGGAGGGAGGCGCCGGCGAGGAACGGTGGACGTCCTGGGGAGGGGCGCGCGGGCGTGGGGGCCGGTGGACGTCCTGGGGAGGAGACGCGGGGGAGTCGTGGCGGGGCGGCCGGTGCGGCGCCGTAAAGTTGAACCGGCGATGCGCATTATCTACGCTGGCCGTATGCGGCTGCTGCGCTCCACCGACATGGCGTTGCGCGTCCTGATGAGGCTCGCCGTCGCCGATGAGTCCTCCAGCCCCACGACCCGGGAGGTCGCGGCGGACATGGGCGTGCCGTACACGCATGCCGCGAAGGTCGTCGCCGAACTCCAGCACCGCGGGCTGCTCGCGGCCCGCCGCGGCCGGGGCGGCGGACTGTCCCTCACGGAGGCGGGGCGCGGCGCGTCGGTCGGCGCGCTCGTGCGCGCCCTGGAGGGCGAGGGAGACGTCGCCGACTGCACCGGCGGCGCCGTCCCCTGCCCGCTGAACTCCGACTGCCGGCTGCGCGGCGCCCTGCGTCGGGCCCAGGAGGCTTTCTACGCCGCCCTCGATCCCCTGACGGTCGCCGACATGGTCGCCGCGCCGACGGGCCCCCTGCTGCTGGGCCTGCCGAGCATGCGCCCGGCTTCCTGAGCGGCGGCGGTCCGCCCGCACCGGGGACCGCCCGCCGGTGACCGCCGGGCCGCCCGCCGGTGACCGCCGGGCCGGTCACCGGCGGCTCGTCGACCCATGCGCGCGGACCTCATCCGCGCGGACTCCGTGCGTGTGGACTTCGTGCGTGTGGACTTCGTGCGCGCGGACCGGAGACGCGTCGACTCTCCTGCGCGTCGACGCGCGGACACGCCGAAGGCCGGCCCGAGGTGGCGGGGGATCCACCTCGAACCGGCGGTACAGGGGGGTACGGGCCGGTCGGCCGGGCAGGGCCGTCAGGCCGCCGCGGCGGCGGGCTGGGCCAGCCACAGGTCCGGGCCGAAGACCTCGTAGTGGATGTCGGCCGGGGCCACGCCCTTGGCGATGAGCTGCTCGCGCACCGCGCGCATGAAGGGCAGCGGACCGCACAGGTAGGCCCGCGTCCCGGCGGGGACGGCGACCTCGGCCAGGTCGACGCGGCCGGGCCGGCCCGCGCCCTCGGCGTCCTGCTCGTAGAAGAAGACGGTCCGCGCGTCGGCCAGCTTGGCGGCGTACGCCTCGTGGTCCGGGCGCAGCGCGTGGGTGGCGGGGGAGCGGTCGGCGTGCACGACGGTCACCGGGGCGCCGTGGCCGGCGTCGGCGAGCTGCTCCAGCATGGCGATCATCGGGGTGACGCCGATGCCCGCGGAGGCGAGCAGCAGCGGCGCGTCGGTGTCCTCCAGGACCAGGTCGCCGTAGGGGGCGGACAGCTGGATGACGTCGCCCTCGCGCACGTGGGCGTGCAGGTGATTGGAGACCTCGCCGTCGGGGGTGGCGGCGTCGCCGCTCACCCGCTTGACGGCGAACTGCCGCTCCGGCGAGCCGGGGGCCGCGGTCAGGCTGTACTGGCGGATCTGGCGGGCGCCGTCCGCGAGGGTGACGCCGACCGAGACGTACTGTCCTGCGCGGTAGCCGGGCACCGGGGCGTCGTCGACGGGGCGCAGCCTGAACGTGGCCACGTCGCCGGTCTCCTCGGTGCGCCCGACGACCTTCCACTCGCGCCAGCCGGTCTGCGCGCTCTGCTCGTAGAGCCGCTTCTCGATGGCTATGAGGGCGTTGGCCATCAGCCAGTAGACCTCGGTCCAGGCGGCGGCGACCTCTTCGGTGACCGCGTCGCCGAGGATCTCGGCGATGGCGGCGAACAGGTGCTCGTGCACGATTGGGTACTGCTCCGGGACGATGCCCAGCGAGGCGTGCTTGTGTGCGATGCGGTTCAGCATCACGTCGGGGCGCTGGTCGGGGTTGCCGACCAGGTGCGTCGCGAAGGCGGCGATGGAGCCGGCGAGGGCCTGCTTCTGGGCGCCGGAGGCCTGGTTGCCGCGGTTGAACAGGTCGCGCAGCAGCTCGGGGTGGGCCTCGAACAGCCTGGCGTAGAAGCGCTCGGTGATCTGGCCGATGGCCGCGCCGACGGCGGGAAGGGTGGCGCGGACGGTGGTCGCTGACTGCTCGGACAGCATCGTGACTCCTCGATGACTCGATCGGTTGCTCGATCGCTCGACTGATCGCGACGGTATGAAAACTTGCATCCGAGATGCAAATTAAGCGGGCGTGGGCTACCTCACGTGCGATCGGCTCCGGCCATTTCGGCGGCGGCGCGCAGGGGGCAAGATGGGCGGCAGAGCAGCACGGCCCCCCGCCCGGGGCACGGTCCGCAACGCGCGTGAAACCCTGGTGTGGTGTGATGCTCGCGTGCCCGACCGCCTCCCGTGACGACATACGGACACAGGCGGCCTGACCAGCAAGGATGGGGAAGCGGAAGATGGACAAGCAGCAGGAGTTCGTGCTCCGGACGTTGGAGGAGCGCGACATCCGGTTCGTACGCCTGTGGTTCACGGACGTGCTGGGCTTCCTCAAGTCCGTGGCCGTGGCCCCCGCCGAGCTGGAGCAGGCCTTCGACGAGGGCATCGGCTTCGACGGCTCCGCCATCGAGGGCTTCGCCCGGGTCTACGAGTCCGACATGATCGCCAAGCCGGACCCGTCGACGTTCCAGATCCTGCCCTGGCGGGCGGAGGCCCCCGGCACGGCCCGGATGTTCTGCGACATCCTCATGCCGGACGGCTCACCGTCCTTCGCCGACCCGCGCTACGTGCTCAAGCGGGCCCTGGCCCGCACCTCCGACCTGGGCTTCACCTTCTACACCCACCCGGAGATCGAGTTCTTCCTGCTGAAGAACCGCCCGCTGGACGGCACCCGTCCCACCCCCGCCGACAACTCCGGCTACTTCGACCACACCCCGCAGGCCGTCGGCATGGACTTCCGCCGCCAGGCGATCACCATGCTGGAGTCGATGGGCATCTCGGTGGAGTTCTCCCACCACGAGGGCGCACCCGGGCAGCAGGAGATCGACCTGCGCTACGCCGACGCGCTCTCCACGGCGGACAACATCATGACGTTCCGCCTGGTCATGAAGCAGGTGGCGCTGGAGCAGGGCCTCCACGCGACCTTCATGCCGAAGCCGTTCTCGGAGTTCCCCGGCTCCGGCATGCACTCGCACCTCTCACTCTTCGAAGGTGACCGGAACGCGTTCTACGAGTCCGGCGCCGAGTACCAGCTCTCCAAGGTGGGCCGCTCCTTCATCGCGGGCCTGCTGCGCCACGCGGCGGAGATCTCCGCGGTCACCAACCAGTGGGTGAACTCCTACAAGCGCATCTGGGGCGGCTCCGAGCGCACGGCGGGCGCCGGCGGCGAGGCCCCTTCCTACATCTGCTGGGGCCACAACAACCGCAGCGCGCTGGTCCGCGTCCCCATGTACAAGCCCGGCAAGACGGGCTCGGCCCGCGTCGAGGTCCGCTCGATCGACTCCGGCGCGAACCCGTACCTGACCTACGCCGTCCTCCTGGCCGCCGGCCTGAAGGGCATCGAGGAGGGCTACGAGCTCCCGCCGGGCGCCGAGGACGACGTCTGGGCCCTCTCCAACGCCGAACGCCGGGCCATGGGCATCGAACCCCTCCCGCAGAACCTCGGTGAGGCCCTGACCCTCATGGAGAACAGCGACCTGGTCGCCGAAACCCTCGGCGAACACGTCTTCGACTTCTTCCTGCGCAACAAGAAGCAGGAGTGGGAGGAGTACCGCTCGGAGGTCACGGCGTACGAGCTGCGGAAGCATCTGCCGGTGCTGTAAGCGCAGGTCAGGGCGGGTCTGTCGCTGACTCGGCAAGCGGGGCGGACGGTCACGGACCGTCCGCCCCACCGCGTCTCACTGGCCCTGGGCCGTCCCTGGGCCGTCCGGCACCGGGTCGGTGCCCTCGTACAGGCTGTTCACGGCCTTCCTCGCCCGTGCGTCGCTGCTCGGCATCAGATGCGTGTAGACCCGGAGCGTGAAGCCCGGATCGTTGTGCCCGAGGTAGTGACTCAGTGCCTTGATGTTCTCGCCGGCGTCCAGCAGCACCGAGGCGTAGAAGTGCCTCAACGCGTGCATGCCGTGTTCGCGGGCGGCCTGGTGCCGCTTGCCCGGTTCCGGCTGAGGGATCACCCCGGCAGCCACGAGCGCGGGCTTCCACGTGCGGTCATTGAAGTCGGTCCGCCGTACCGCGCCCGCACCATCGAGACGGGTGAACAGCAGCCGTTTCGTCACAGTCGGGCCATCCGGCCGAAGCCAGGGAAGGGAGACGGCCACCGGGGGAAACGCCTCCAGGTGCGCTTTGAGGACGTGAGCCACGCGTTCGGGTAGCGGGACATCCCTGACCTTGTTGCGCTTCGGCGGAGCGAAGACCAGACCTTCCTTCGTCACCTTCACTTGGTTGGCGATGTGCAGCCACCCCGAGTCGAAGTTGATCGCGTCCTCAGGAAGTCCGAAGATCTCGCCTTGCCGTAGTCCGCACCCGCCCCCGAGATCCACCGTCGCGCGGTAGCGCTCCGGCAGTGCGGCCCGCACCGCGAATACGCGCTCAGCACTCCACGGCACGACGCGCCCCCTTCCTGCGGCAGGCGGGCGCACGGATTGCGCGTGGCAAGGATTCTTGGAAAGGTGACCGTCATCGACGGCCGCGTTGAGGACCGTCGACACGTTGTTGTAGATCACGCGCCTGTACGAGGACGCCGGTACGGCCCGCTCCAGCGCGCTGAGCCAGTCCCGAATGTGTTCCGGTTTGAAGGAACCGAGGGGGCGCGGTCCAAGGTAGGGAATCGCGTGGCCGCGGATCGCCGACTCGACGGACTCGCGCGTCGTCAGGTCGGTGGTCTGAGTGGTGAGCCACTTCTCGGCGTACTGCCGGAACGTCACCCGGCCGGCGGTGGGGTCGAGGTACTGACCGCGCGACATGTCGGCCTCGATGTGAGCCAACCACTGGTCTGCCAGCCGCTTCTGTCCGTCGGGGAAGGACTTGCTCTTTTCGGTACCGTCCGGGCCGATGTACCGGGCGCGGTATCGCATGCCTGCGCCATAGCGGTCCGTTCGCACCCGACGAGGCTTGCCTTTGTCGTCGGGCTCCGTCTTGTACCAGCGGTCTTGGATATGCCCTGCCATCCGGCAGTAGTCCTCTCTGACATGCCGCAGGGCCAGAACCTGTCGGCGGCCCTGGCCCTGCGGTGAGTGTTCAAATGTGCTTAGGCAGCGATCTCCGCGCCCTTCCGCTGAGCGACGTAGGCGTGTACGTCGGCGGGGTCGTAGCGCAGATGCTTGCCGATGCGGAAACCGGGTGGACCGATGCGCTTCTTGCGCCACTGGTAGACGGTTTCTTTCGGCACTTCGAACATCTCGGCGATGTCGTCGGGAGTGAGGTACCGGTCTGGAAGACCGCCTCGCAGGACGGCCTGGGGTCCGGTCTCTTGGGGGACTGGGGGGTGGGCCACGGGGTCCTCACGTAGGGGTCGTCTTGGCCGAGGAGCTTGCGTCTGTCCGAGGTGCGGATTTCTGCGTCACCCGCGTCATCTGCGTCATTCAGGTCTCTGACCTGCGGGTTTTGGGTGACGCAGAGAGCGGGGTGTGCGTCACCGGTGACGCAGGCTCTCCGTCATCGGTGACGCAGGTGACGCAGGTGACGCAGGGTGACGCAGACAGAGGCCGTCTGCGTCACCCTCGTTTGCGCAGGTCACCCGCTGTTTTTCGGGCTCGGGTGACGCAGGTGACGCAGCGTTTCCCACTTAGGAAAAAAGAGGGGCGTCTGTAGTGGTGTGGTGGCCACTCAGGGCGTGAAGAAGGAGCGCTTCGCGCGCGTTCCTTGCAGGGCGGCGCTGCCGCCGAACAGCAAGAAGAGCACGCGTCGCCCCGGGTGCTCTTCTTGCTTGTACGGCGGCGGAGCGCCGGTCAGAACGCGGCTGCCTGCTCGGGTGTCGGCGGTGCCGGGGAGCGGGTCATCTCGATGTAGCGGCCCTCTTTGGTGCGGCCGGAGTCGATGAGGACGCCGCGGGCCGCCAGGGTTGGCTGAAGGCGCTTGAGGCGGTCGGAGAGGACTTTGCCGGTGGTGGGCCAGCCCTTGGGTAGCGGGCGGAAGTCCTCGCCGGCGTAGAGGCGGCTGAGGCAGTGCAGCCACTCCGTGGACGTCATCCGCTGCCCCGCGCCCGGTTCCAGGTCCGCGGCATGCTTGAGGACGGTCTGCGCCAGCAGATCGCCCTCGATCACGTCGTCGTTGAGGTCGTCCAGGCTGGCCCGGTAGGCGGCCAGCGCGCCCAGGCCGGTCGCGGTGTCGAGCTGCGCGCACAGGTGCGCGAAGTCCGCCATCCGCAGATCGGTCGGGGTTTCCGCCTCGGCCGCGCGGACCTTGACCGTCAGGTCCAGCAGCGACCCGAGGACGACGGGCAGGGCCTCGGCGTATTCCTGCCAGAGTTCCGCCTCGGTGCGCCGCACGCTGGGCCGTTCCAGCCGCAACGGCAGCAGCCGTTCGGCGAGGTCGGGGCGGATGACTCCCACGTCGATGCCGGTCAGGAGCAGAGGGCGGCGGTAGCGGGCGCGGAACACGTCGCCGTCGGTGAACAGGGCGCGCTTTACGTTCTCGGCTCCGGTGACAATGCAGCACATGGCGTCGGACAGGTCCGGGGTCATGTGGGAGAGGTTGTCCAGGGCGGTGACCCAGCCGGCGGCCACGGCCGCGATCAGGTTCTCTTCATCCTTCGGGGCGCGGCGCAGGTCGCCGCTCATGCCCTCAATGACCCGCACGAGCATCCGCCCACCGGTGGACTTGCCCGCACCCTGGGGACCGGTGAGGAACGGGGCGGGGACGGGCACGGACGGGCCCAGACACCCGATGAGCCAGGCGATGGCCAGGCACTCGGTCTCCGCCGTGGCGAAGTTGCACAGCCGCAACAGCAGGTCGATGCCCTTGCCGTCGGTGTCCCGGGCGGGCAGGGGCAGTTCCCCGGTGAGCTGGGTACGCCGCCAGCACACCTCACGCGGGTCGGGAACGGCGATGTCCCAGCCGGTGGGGTGGATACGGACCGACTGACCGTCGGCCCGTCCGAGGTCCAGCCACGTTGCTCCGTCGAACCCGGGGGCGACGCGGATGTGCACGGGCTGTACGTCTTCCGTCAATGCGAGCGCTTCGATCAAGTCCAATGCCTCCTTCAGTGCGGTGCCGTTGAACACGCCGAGCCCGTCCCGGAAGAGTCCGACCATGAGTTCCTGTCGGTGGCTTCCTGTGGTGCCCTGGGAGCGGATCGGGCGAGCCACGGGGTGGCCATTGCGCTGCGCATACACGGTGCCGTCGGCGGTGCGGAAGTAGCGGAAGTGGGATTGCGCGTAGCCGGTGATGACTTCGCGTGCTGGGCTCTTCTCGTCGTCGGCCACGGTCACAGTCCCAACCGTGTACGGGCGTTGGTCCAGGCGTCTGTGCAGTGCCGTGCCGTCTCGCCCTTGGCCTGCGCAGCGGCGAACAGCCGCCCGATGTGGGTGTCGGTGAGGCAGCCGCACCGGCCGTGCGTGGACAGCACCGCCAGGAAGGTGCGGTAGACGGTGGCGTGGACCGCGCTGGAAGCCTCGGTGATGCGCTGCTCCGCCATGGCGATACCGCGTTCCAGGAAGACGGGCGTGCGGTGCGGGCACTCCCCGCCCCCGAACCGTGCGGGCACAGCGACGGCATGCGGCGCCGGACGGACCGGGACGGATGCCTTCACGGCCAGGGCGCGGACGGTGTCCGGCAGGGCGGCCATAGTGCCGGTGCCGGGGCCAAGCCAGCGGGCGTAGGCCATGGTGGACTTGATGTCCACGCCGGGCCGCACGCCGTTCGCGGACTGCATGTGACCGAGGTAGAGCCAGTGCTCACCGCGGGTCGTGGGCACGGTCTGCGTGGCCGGCAGGTTCTCGCGGGCCCAGTTGACGGCGTCGGCGTCGTCCAGGTCCACGACCGTCAGCCCCGCCCCGCCCGGGTGGTAGGCGACCGCGCTCGCGCGCATCCACGCGCGCCGCCACACGACCGAGGCGATGACATCCGGGTCGGCGGTTGCGGCGGCCCAGCCGTGGCAGGGACCGGGGCACGAGCACGGCCCAGACATTTTCATGTTCGGCCGGCCGCCGCACGCGTTGCCGGTGCAGCGGCGGCAGTTGCCGAACGGAACCTTGCCCACCCGCAACGGCAGGACCGGCACCCGAAACGCAGCCAGGTCAAGCGCGGTACGCATCAGGGACTCGCTCATGCGGCGGCCCTCCCTTCGAGGGTGAGGAACTGGGTGGCGATCCAGTGGGTGTAGGCGGGGGGTACGGCTTTGCGGGCTTCCCGGTTGGTCATCCAGGTGCAGCCCATGGCGTCGGCGTAGGCGCGCTCGCTCTTGTGCTCGAAGGCCAGCAGACCGGGGCGGTGCCAGCACGGCGGGACCAGGTCCCCGCCCCCGCCCCACGAGGTCTCGAAGGCGCGGTGGCGGCGGACCGATAGGCCGAACTGGGTTCCGCACAGCAGGTAGTCCGGCCGCAGCAGACCAGCCGCGGCGGTCTCGGGCACGTTCTCTATCACCCACGGCCGCCCCGTCGCCTGCATCACCTCCCGCCCGGGGCCGATCAGGTCGGGGTGGTCTTCGGGGTTGCCGCGCCACCTGGTGACGGTGGCGTAGCGCTCGCACGGCCACGAACCGTGGATGAGGTCGAAGGCGTGCCCGTACTGCGCGCAGTAGTCGAGGCCGTCGGCCTGGATGAAGGTGAAGGGGTAGTTGGGCTGGGGGCGGTTGTCGACGCCGACGATGTCGAACCCGGCGAGGTAGTAGCCCATGGACAGGCCGCCGGCGCCGCAGCACAGGTCCAGCAGCCGCAGTCCGTTCGGCCGCCGCAGCGGCAGCACACGCGCGCTCACGCGGCCACCCCCAGCACCGTCGGGGCGATGTGGGCGAGGGCGGCGCGGCCGATGTGCTCGGTGTAAGCGGGCGGGATGGCCTCGGTCAGTTCCTCGCGCACGTCGGTCCAGTCGATGCCCATCGCGGCCTGTAGCTCGGGGATGGACGGTTTGCCGCCGCCGTTGCCGTACGCAGCGACGTACGGGCCGTCGTAGAAGCGGCCGTGCCGGTAGCCGCGTACGCGGCCCCGGTGCGGGACGTGCGCCGGTTGCACGGTGGTCCAGCCGCCCAGCTCGAAGTTGCGGTGTCGGATCACCCCGAGACCGAACATTTCCCCGCACAGGGTGAGGTCCTTGCGGATCTGTGCGCGGCCGTTGGGCTGCTCGATGACGTAGGGCAGACCCGTGCGGTCGAGCAGGGCGCGGGTCGCACCGACCAGGTCGACATGGGTGCGGCCCCAGCCCTGCGAGGCGTTCGTGCCCACGGTCAGCGCGCATCCGTGCTGGCAGGGCGGGGAGGCGTGCACGAACGCGTACCGGCGGATCTCACCGGACGCGATCAGCTCGGCAAGGTAGGCCAAGGCATCGCCGTGGTGGTAGGGGAAGGGGTAGTTCGGCCGGTGGGCGATGTCGCAGCCGTCCACGACGAACCCGGCGCGGGCGTAGCCCGTGGCCGCGCCGCCGGCGCAGGAGAACAGGTCCAGCAGGCGCGGCCTGTGGCCGGGCACTCGCCGGATGGGGGTGGGTTGGGTCATGCTGGAGGTCTCCAGTTCTCTTTGGCGGTTCTGGATGACGAGGGCGGCCCCGGTTCTTGGTGGGATGGGGGCCGCCCTTGGTGTTGCCTACGGGTTGGGGAGGGCGTGGATGACGGCGGTGGTCATGTCGTTGATGGGTCCGGCCGCGCCGGTGGAGGCGAGGAAGAACCCGAACATGACGGCGGCGAACGCTGCGCCGGGGGTGAGGCTGCCGTGGCGCAGCAGGAAGAACAGGACGAGGCCGAAGAGGAAGACGAGCGAGACGGTCACGGCCATGGGGTGTAGTCCTCATCGGTGTCGTAGCGGCGGGGGCGGCGGGTGCCGGCGTGGTGGATGTCGCGGCCGGTGTTGAGCAGGCGGCGGCCGATGCGGAGCCGGTAGCGCTGCCCGCGGCAGCGGCGGCAGAGCTTGACCGTGCGGCGGGCCTGCCGGACGCCCGTACCGGAGCACTTGCGACAGGGGGCGAACGGCCGGATGGCGCACAACGCTGCGTAACCAGCGAGGGTGAGTAGGACGGCGAGGCTAGCGAGAGCCACGGGGGCTCACTTCCCTTCTCAGGGCCGGAATCGGGGGTTTGCGCAGGTGGGCCGCTAGACGTTAGATCACTGGTCAGCGGCCCTGTGGGGTGCTAGTGGGGTTGCTAGACCTAGCGGGCGAGGCTGCTAGGTCTAGCAGTGCCGCTCGGGTCAGGCGGCGGCCCGATCCGCGTTACGGCGAGTAATCGCTGCGGTGATGTCGGCGCGCTTGATGCCGCGCCGGTTGGCTCCCTCGCCCTCATCCGTGGTGCCCCACACCTGCCCGGACTTGATGCCCCAGGGTTTGAGGGCGGCGGTGACGTTTTCGCCCTGCCATCCGGCGTAGGTGTCGGGGTGAGCAGCCGTGAGGCGGGCGGCGATCCGCTCGCACCACACGGCCTTCTCGTCCTCGGCGATCACGTCCAGGACGTCGGCGAGGATGTCGGAGCCGGTGCCGGTCTTGTCGGGTCCCTTGCCGATGGCGTGGCCGGTGACGTTGCCGTAGTCCTCGCGGGCCTTGCGGGCGCGGGCGACGATGCGTTCGGCGGCGACGGCGTCCACGAACGCGGAGGCGACGATGCGGGGGTCGTCGCCCTCGCCGGCCATCCAGCAGATGCCCCGGTCGGAGCGGGAGAACATGGTGGCCCGGTAGCCGGACTTGTACATGGACGTGCCGAGCACCATGTCGTTGGCGGGCTGCCCCATGACCTTGAGGCAGAACCGCAGGACGGCGTTGGCGCTGATGCCTGTCGGGAGGGACTTCGCGTCCGGGCGTTGGGTGCCGAACATGGCCACGATCCCCAGGGCGGGGCCGCGTTTGACCAGGTCGGTGCAGATGGCTTCGATCTCCTTGCCGTGCTCCTCGTGCTCGAAGGGCACCTGGCACTCATCGAACCCGACCACGATCGGATGCAGCCCCAAGCTCTTGTCCGCGGCGAGTTCGGGGGTGACCTTGGACTCCGGGCAGCGCGAGCGGGGCAGCGACTTGATGACCTTGGCACGGCGGCGCAGTTCTTCCTTCAACTCCCGCAGCGACTGGACGACGTAGTCGATGTCCTCGTCTTCCTCGCCGGCGCGGTAGCGGTGGCAGACCGGTTCCAGCGCGCCGAAGTCGCCGGTGCCCTTGAAGTCGAACGCGTGGACCTCGGCGCGAGGGTCGAGTGCGGCGATGAGCAGGAACAGCCGCATCAGGAAGGTCTTGCCCATGCGGGGGATGGAGCCGACGACGACGGAGGCGAACATCAGCGTCACGGCCACGTCCCGCATGCGCTGATCGTTGCCGAACACCACCGGCCGGAACAGATCCACCGTCCCGGACTTGGCCAGCGGCCAAGCGGGCTTGGTGGTCTCGTTCATCGGCTTGTCGCCCACCCACAGCACCAACCGGCCCTCATGCTGCTCAGGGTCGGGGGAGGGCCACACACAACCGGTCTTGCGCCGCAGCCCGGACGCCAGCGGCTTGCGGGCCTCCATGATGTCTTCCGGCGTGACGCCGTAGGGAAGGTCCAGGTCGGCGCGGTAGCCGGGGCCGTCGCGGACGATCTCCGAGACGAACCGCAGCCCGTTCATGTCCCCGCCCTTCTTGATCGCGGCGGTGATCTTCGCGTTCCCGATGCTGTCGAGTCCGCGCAGCACGATGGAGCCGGTGAGCTTCTGGATCTCGGTCTTCAGCACCGCCGGGCCGACGACGGGGGCGTCGGGTTGCTGTCCGGCCAGGCCGAGCAGCAGCACCCCGCCGGCGGCGAACGCGCACAGGTAGACGGGGGCCAGGACGTACAGCCACAGCGCGAACCCGAGCCCGAACACGGCCGCGACCAGCGTGACCAGTCCGCGCAGGCGGATGCGGCCGGAGCGCAGCCGGGCCAGGCGCATGTACTCCTCCACGTCCTCCGTGCGCACCGCGAACTCCCGCAAGGGTGCGGCCTCGCGGTCCCACACCCACCGGTTCGTAGAGGCGACGAACCGGCACGCCCCGCGCGGCGACATCAGGGCGAGGCGTCCGGCGTACAGGGGGATGCGGACGCCGTGGTAGAGGGCGGCGTATCCGACGTTCGCGCCGGTGTGGCGGGCGGTGGCGAGGAAGTCACGCCGGTTGGTCAGCCATCCGGCCAGGAGCGGCTTGCGCTTGGTGATGCTCACCTTCGGGTCCGGCAGCGCCGGATTGTCCACCGGCATCGGGGCCGCCGGCGCATCCTCGTCCGGACTCGGGCCGGGGCCGGACGCCGGGTCGGGGACGGGCCGCAGGTGCGGACCGGTCGGGGTTTCCGTCATGCTCATAGCTCCCTGTCACTTCACATGGGTGGTGGGGGACCCGGGGGCGGTCTGGTTCCTTGGCCGGGACGACCGCCCCCGGGGCGTTGCTACTTGCCGCTCTGCTCGCGCTCGGCGCGCTTGCGGGCCTGCTCCTCGATCCGCTCGACCTTGCGCTGAAGGTCCCGCTGGTCGATCCGGCCGCCGCCCTGGCGGGTGTCGGCCAAACCGCGCTTGGCCATCCGGGCGACCAACAAGGCGATCCGGGCCTTCTCACCGGCGGTCAGACGGATCTCGTTCCTGCTCACGACTGGTCTCCGTTCCGGGCCGGACTGTCCGGCTCCCCACGACCCCCCGGCGCAGGGCCGGGGGATCGCGGGCAGCCGTCAGCGCCGGCGGCGGGCGCGGCGGACGGTGGCGGCGGCGCGCTTGCCGTCCTGACCGCCCACCGACCGGACCACGGTCACGACACCCCACGCGCACACGGCGGCGAGGAAGGCGAGCAGGGCGAGGTCGGCGGCCATGGCGGTCAGCACGCCGACCAGCAGCGGGCCGAAGTACACACCGGCCGCGACTGCCCCGGCGCCGACGCCGGAGCCGAGCGCGATCCGCTGCACGGTGCGGTCCGGCGGGGCCTGGTGAACGTGCTGGTGGACGATCTGCGGGCCGCTGTAGTGCTGCGGCGCGGTGGGGAGGCGGTCGGTGTAGGCGTAGGTGCCGTCCGGGAGCTGCACGACCCGGGGCACATCAGGCAGCGATTCCATTGCAGGACCCTTCGGGAAAGGCGCACGGCACACACATGCAGAGCGAGGCAGGGATCACGTATCCGGCATCGCGCCGGCATTCGGGGCAGGTGCGGCGGGCGGCGTTGGCGCGGGCCAGAGCCGCCCACTTCGCCGCGGTCATCGGCCGCACGGGCTTGGCCAGGTCGACGCGGTACGGGTGGGCGACCAGCGGCGGCCGGCGGCGGCGCGGCCGTTCGAGCTGCGCCGCCACCTCCTGACCACCCGGGCGCAGGCCGCGGGCGCGCAGCTGGCGGCGGGTGGCGTAGCCGTCCGGGGCGAGCCGCCAGCGGTAGACGGGCAGGGTGCTCATGCGGCGCCCCGGCGGCCGGGCCGCCGTCCGGCGACGGAGGCGAGCACCCGGCCCAGGCGGGCGCGGCGGATGCGGGAGGACGAGCGCTTCGCCGCGTACATGGCTTCGTCCGCGCGTCGCAGCAGCTCGGACAGGTCCTCGCTGAGGTGGTCGGCGCGGCGGACCCAGCCCAGCGACACCGAGGTGTGCACCTCGGGTGTGGTGTCGGCGGGGCGGGCCAGGACGCGGGCGAGGGTTTCGAGTCGCTGGCCGGCGGTGTGGTCGCGGTCGATGAACACGGCGGCGAACTCGTCCCCGCCCAACCGGCCCGCCACCCCGCCACGGCCGACCGCATGGGCCAGACGCGCGGCCGTCGCGGCGAGGACGGCGTCACCGGCGGCGTGGCCGTGGGTGTCGTTGACCTGCTTGAAGCGGTCCACATCGGCCAACACGACGACCGCCCGCCGGTCGCGCAGCAGGCGACGGGCGCGGCGAGTGAAGGCGTCCCGAGTCCATAACCCCGTCAACGGGTCACGGCGGGCGGTGCGCAGACGCTGCACCATCCACACGGTGTGGGCCGTCCACGCCACGGCCAGTACCACGGACACGACCACGAGCGGCAGGGGGCTCATGCGCTCACCCCCGCCCCGGCGGCGCGTTCGGCGAGGATCGTGTCCCGCAGCATCCGCGCGTTCGCTGGCGAGGTCCGCAGCGTCCGGCGGATGCCCTCGGCGGTCACCTTCGCGTCCGGCCAATCGGCCGTGGCAGTGCGCGCCTCAGCGAGCAACTGCTCCGGGGTTCGCTTGGGCCGGGGCGACTTCGCGGCGTCGGGGACGCGATAGGTCGCCCGGTGGGGTCGGGTCGATTCCGCGGCCACCGATCGGGGCTTGCCGGGCGCGATCGGAGTCGGCTCGGTCGGGGGTGTGAGGGCGGGGATCGGCTTGCTGGGGAGGGTCGACTTTCCCAGCGTGACCGGTGCCGGATCGGGCACCGTCAGCCGGGTCAACACCACCGACGCCGCCGGGGTCGATACCGGCAGCTCAGCCGTAGACCGATAACTCACGGTCTTGGTGGATTCCTCCGCATTCGCGGGCAGAGGGGCGGCGGGGAACATGGCGGACAGGGCCGCGTCTGCGCCGCTGGTGACGCGCTCGCGCTGCACGTCCAGCAGCCTCGATCCAAGCTGCGTGTCCCCGATCCCGACCTTCCGGGCGAGCCGCCACGACGTGCGCTCGGACCACTTCCTGACCAGGCCGCTGGGGTGGTTGGCGGCGACGGCCCGGTGATAGGCCAACTGCCGCACGACGGATGCCGCGCGGGCCTCGGCCTCGGCGTCACGGCCGTCGGTGTGGACGACGATCCGACGGGCCAGGAAGGCCATGCCCTCGGCCGAGACGCACATGCCCATCGGGGTCACCGCGTAGATGACGGTCCGTCCCGCGTCGGGGCCGGCCATCGCGGCCATCACGGAGGCGGCGGCGGGCAGCGCCCACAGCCCGAGACGGACGATCCGGGGCGAGGACTGGCCCAGCATAGTCAGGCCCAGCAGGACCAGACCGAGGACGGCGGTCGCGCCCTCGCCAGCGGCGACCGCACCCAGCGCGGTCCCGGTGCCGTAGGCGTGGCCGATGTTGCTGAAGGTGCCGTATCCGCCGATCCCGCCGACGGCCGCCATGATGACGAACGCGGCCCCCAGCACCACCCGTTGCGGCGTGCTCAGCTCCCTGCGGTTCACGCGGCACCCCCGGCGGTGAGCAGGGCGGCGAGGATGAGCAGGGCGCCGCCGGTCATGGTGAGGTCGACCGCGCGGCGCAGGCAGGTGAACTTGGTGACCGCGAGTCGCGACAGCCCGGCCACGTCGGCGGCGAGGTCGCGGGTGACGGCGTCGTGGATCTGGTCGGGGGTGAGGGTGGCCCACAGCGGGAAGCCGTGCCGACCGCGCAGGTTCGGGCGGACCGAGCGCAGCAACAGACCTGCCGCGCCGACCAGCACCGCCATACCCGCCGCGCCGATGACGGCGGCCGGGACGGTCAGGGGCAGATCGCGGGCGAGCGACCAGGTACCGGCGAGCACCGCGCCGACGAACGCCAGTAACAGTGCGGTCTTGCTGTCCGTCCGCGCGATCTCCGCCTTCACCTCGGCGTGCGCGGCGACCAGGTCCCGTCCGGCGGTGGTGGTCATGCGGCACCTCCGGGCAGGCTCGCGCCGGCGGTGTGGTTGACCAGGGCGACGCGGGCGGCCAGCGCCCGGCGGCGGGCACGGCGGATGCGGCGGACGTCCAGCTCGGTCGGGACGCGGTCCAGGGTGGCGATGTGCGCGTCGAGCAGTTCGACGTCCGCGAGGATCACGGGCATCTCGACCTCGACCGCGTTCAGCTCGGCGGCCGTCGGCTCGATCCAGTCGGCGAACGCCGTAACAGCGTCCTGAACAGTGACGATGGGTTCCATGGGTCGTGTACTCCTAACAGGTGGAACGGCCCGAACCGCGCCCCGGAGTTGCCGCTCCGGGGCGCTTGCCGTTGGGGTCGGAGGGCTCCGGCTCCCCTCAGCGCTGCTCGTGCGAGACGAGCAGCGGAGGCAACCGGCCGCAGCGCAGGTCAGCAGCGCTGCGAAGAGGTTGATGAGTGCGCGGATCTTGCGCCGCACGGACCGCCTTCTTGGGCTGAGGACAGGCGGTAGTTCCTCGTCCACTGTTCAGTTCTCAAGCGACGACCAGTCGCGGGGCCCGAGGCGCGCAGCCGTATGGCTGCCTTCCTGTCGGGTTGTCCCGTCCGGCGTGAGTTCAGATTGACCTAGGTCAATCTGTCTGTCAAGCAGGTCTGCCGAAGGATCAGGGATTGACCTAGGTCCAGCTACTCTCGAAGCCATGGACCAGAGCGCCGAAGCGCCCAAGGCGACGCCCACAGCCAAGGAGATCGCGGCGGAGTTCCGCGAAAAGATCACGGGGCCCAACCGCGAGTACGAGCCGGGAGACCGCCTGCCGGCCGCCCGAGCGCTCGCCAAAGAGCGTGGCGTGCAGCTCATGACTGTTCAGAGCGCGTACGGCCAGCTCCGAGACGAGGGGTTGGTTCTCACCCAACAGGGCCGTGGGACATTCGTCCGGGACCCAGCCGTACCCCTTGGCACTGAGCCTGGCAGCAGCCCAGCGTTCACCGCGTTGGCGGCGGAGCTGAACACGATCCATGACGCTCTCCGCGTGCTTGGGGAGCGGCTCGATCGCCTTGAGCAGCGTGTGGGAGGCGAGACTCCACCTTCTTCGTGAGTTCGTCCGCGCGCCTCAGCAGACGTTCGACCGTGGCGCGCGCCTCGCTCAAACTCGCTTGGACGGTCGCGAGTTCGACAGGTGTCAGGCCTCCCAGCTCGTTAATCCCTGGCATGGCATTCAGCATGTAGCCAGAGTCAAGAGAGGACCCGGACAGACTGTCCGGGTCCTCTTTCCTTGCACGTCAGGCAGGTTGACGGGGCATCACCGAGTGGCCGCGTCCACGCTAGCCAGCACTGCCGCCCACGGGAGATCACGCCCCGCTGGCGCCTCCCGGGGCTCGTACAGCGGCCACACGTCCGGCCCGTAGACCAGGTGCACGCCTCCAGTCCGAAGCGTGTCGATGTGGTGCTGCCACGCGGGATGCCGCGCGTGCGCCGCGTTCACCCGGGGGAAGACGACGACCGGGAGGTCGAGAGTGCCGATAGCCTCTCCCACCTGCGTCAGGGCCTGGTTGTCCATCACACCGGTTGCGAGCTTGGCGACCATGTTGGCCGATGCGGGAGCGACCACGTAGCAGTCAACGGGTGGGTGCGGTCGCTCCTCGCCGGGAAGCCGTGGCTCATCCCGCACTGGCAGGCCAGTCAGCTTCTCCAGCCGTTCGACTTCACCGATCTTCCGCAACCACTGACCAGCGGTCGGAGTCAGAGTGACGGCCACCTGCCACCCCCGGGCCAACGCCGGCTCGACAAGGCCAGTGCGCAGCGCCTCTACGCCCCCGGCGGCCGACCCGACGACTCCCAGAATCCCGCGCCTTTCCGAACTCACTGCACCGCCCTGCACCGTTGCGCCATCACGAACACTTCAGACGAGCGCGAGCCGCCCGCCACTGGAGATTGCTTGATCAGGTCTCGCAGTGTCTCCCGCACCCTGGGATTGTTGCGTACGAGCTGCGGCGACGTGCGCTCAGCGGTCCGCAGCTCCTGGAACGCCTCGTCTCCGCGGCCGGCGAGCGACAGAGCGCGCGCAAAGTCGATCCGATGGGACACGCTTCGCTCCTGCGGCATGTGGTCCACGTTGATCCGGCCGTGTTCCACCACGTACGACACGTTGTCCAGGTCCAGCTCGATCGACAGGCGGTGCAGCAGCACGTTCGTCGGCCCAAAGCCGGTCTGCCAGTAGTTCTCATCCGCTCCGAGATCTTCTGCCAGTTCTTCGGCTCGGTTCAGCAGCGCTGTGGCGGTGGGGCGGTCCTGGTGCCGTGCTGCTGCCACGGCGGCACGCAGGTGGATCATCCCGAGCAGGCTGAGCGCAGCAGGGTTGTGGTCGGTCACCTGCGACGACAGCCACGCAGCCGCCGTGTTCCCGAGTTCCAGCGCGTCGTCATACCGGCCGTTGGCCAGCAGGGCGTGGGTGCCTGAACGCGCTGCCGACGCGAGGACGAGCGGGTCGTCCGACTCGTCTGCTGCCCGCATTGCGCGCTCGGCAGCCAGCCAGGAGATGTCCGACTCACCGATCTTGGCGAGGGTGGTAGCGGCAAGGTGGTGCGTGCGAGCCGACACCGCCCAGCAGTCCCCACCGTCCTCACTGCGGCGGGCCGCTCGCTCCTCCAGTTCCTGCGCTGTCTGGAGCAAGGCCGGGAGGGCGGCGATGACGCTGCCGAGTCGGCCGCCCTGGTAGTCGTTCCAGGCCTGCTCCACACGGACGGCCACGGGGGCGGGAGTGGGAAGCTGAACCTCTGCATCAGGGCCGAAGAGCAGGCGCGAGAGGCGACGTGGGCTCATGAGGGCATCACGGACGGCTGGCACGTCGTCCTGCTGCCTCTCGTCCTCAACGAGTACGGTCTGACCAAGCAGGTCTCCGAGGGGTACACGCAGGATGCGGGACAGCTCCGCAAGCATGTCGATACGGGGCGGCTTCCTACGGCCAGTCTCGATCTTCGCTAGCCAGTCAGTGCTACGACCTACCAGGCCGGCCAGAACCTCTTGCGTGTAGCCGCGACGCTTGCGATAGAACGCGATCCGCTCACCGATGCTGAGGTGATCTCCAAGACCACGCATTGCGAGCTGCCTCCTGCTGATTGTCGGGAGCCTGTGTCACCGTACAGAGCCGGTGATCGGGCGGGAAGGTGGCCTGTACCTGTGGGCCGAGACGAGCATGAGGGCGCTAACGTGAAGAGACCCGGATACAGTGTCCGGGTCTGTGATTTGCCGTGCGAGCAGCCCACGTGGGGGGCGAAGCGTTGACGGCGCACCTCTACGGCAGTATCAGCGACTATTCCGCTTAGGCCGCTGTAGGGAACTGGAAGTCCAATCGGGCTCTCGCGCTGCGCAGCATTGTAAAAGTATTTGCGCAGTCTACCCCCATTGCCTGACATGCGTCGGGTATGAGGATGCGCTTTTTCGAATCGGGGCGGGACTGCTCGTGCGTTACGAGAGTGTGGCCGTGCGCAGCGGCGTAGGCTACAAGGAAAAAGTCTGCCGTGTTGGTTAGGAATTCTGTAACGGCGGCCGCTGTGTAGCTGCGAGATGACGCCCATGTTGTAAGTGGGGTGAAGTGAGTGGCCGCGGCCGCATCGATTGGCCGGAAGAAGTCGTGATGGCTTTGCGCCCAGTCGGCCAGTTCGTCACCCCCCTGAACTAGCTCATCCCGCACGTGTTCGATGCTGCACGCAATGAAGTTGCTGTGGGCGTAATCGAGCCATGCCCAGAATCCGGGTGCTATATCGAAAGCATAGTAACGATTTTTTGCTTCGATAAGCACGTTGGAGTCAACCAGATACATTAGGCGGCTCCGATTTCGGCCACGAGATTTTCGAATGTCTGGTGCTTCTTTGTTCCAAGGAGTTGGTAGGCGTCTCGGTACGGTGTTCCTCCTTCTAGGGTGTCAGTGATTACTGCGCGTGCGAACTGTCGACTGAGGCGGAGAGGATGAGTGTTGTAAAAATTACCGCCAGACTCGCTTCCCCGACTCCTCATTGCTGCGATCACCCGTTGAAGTTCAGTGTCGTATCGACTCTGATAATCATCCCATGTGAGGAATTGGGTATCATAGAGCCTTTTCAAGATCACCAAGGTGCTAACGCGATACCGGCGTGCGAGGCGTTCCAGTTCGGCGACCGTGGGTTCGCCAATGTACTCATCGCGGATAGTGGTCAGCGGGACGAGAACCTCCGCAGCGACGCGATTGCACCAAAGTTCGGCTGCATTATCCGTACTGTCTGCCATGGCTGCATCGGAAAGCGCGCTCTCGCCGAGCCAGATATGACCTAGCTCATGCACCATGGTGAAGATCTGTGCGGCTTTCGTGTCGGCTCCATTGATGAAGATCAATGGAGCTAGTGTGTCGGATAGGGCAAAACCGCGAAACTCCTCGGGCTTGAGCTTTCGATGCGTGTCTGCTCCCACCACACCATTCACCATGACGAGGACGCCAAGGCCTTCGATACGGTCGATGAGCCGACGCAAAGCTTCTTGCCACGACCTAAAGGAGGCCCTCTCGGCGATGCCAAAGCCAAGCTTTGTCCTGATCTCGTTTGCTACTTCCCTGGGGGAGTTGGAGAGGTGTGCAGATCCAACGAAATCTAGATCAGGATAGCCGTTTGTGCTTGCGTACTCGCGATACCAGTCCTGGCGTGATTGACAGGTGTAAATGGTATCCAGTAGATCCACGGATGGGCGAACGATCTCTCGGTTGCCGAGTGTTCGCATATCCGGGATGGGCACGGGTTCCTCTGGGGGTTGAGGCAGAAATAGAAGTCCGAGCGGTGTATGCGTCGCGTGGGCGAAATGCTCAAGTTGTTTGAGTGTCGGCCGCGTGCTGCCGGCAACCCATTCGTTGAAACGCGGCGCACGCTGAGCGGTCGTCTCGTCAGACCAGCCAGCCCGCTCAACTGCCCACCGCAAGAGAGCAGGTTCAACTCGGACACGGACAGACACGCGCCTCACCTCCCCCTTGACCATAGATTAGTGACGGAAGCGACGCTTGCGAACGGTACGTTCAGTCACGGAACGGTCACTGTCATAGCTGTGTCATTGCCCAGCGGGTCGACCACGCATGCCGCGGTGCCCGGCACAGCTGCGGCGAAGCCAGGCGGCTCGCGCCTACGTCTGGGCCGTCTGTGGGCCGTCGAAGGGCGGCCCACAGCAACCAACAACGACCACTGACAGCCGCTCGGCTGCTGGTCAGGGCCGCACCGCCGGCGGTCGCATGAGGTCGCTCCGAGCCGACGCCACTTCCTGCGCAACAAGAAGCAGGAGTGGGAGGAGTACCGCAGCGAGGTCACGGCGTACGAGCTGCGCAAGCACCTGCCGGTGCTGTAGGGGCAGGTCGGGGCGTTGTGAGCCTTCGACATCCGTGTGGCCGACCGCTCGCAGCGGTCGGCCACACGGCGATTCGGCTTCACCGGGTCGGTGCGAGACGGGTGGATCGCACGGCGTTGATCTGCCAGGCGATCACGCCGGTCGATCCACTGTGTGCCGTGGTCCCGTACATCGTCGGGGTGTGGAGCCACGGCACTCGGCATCCGTCACAGGTCTTCGGGTAGCAGTCGGAACGCCTTGTGCCCGGTCAGCGGGCGGATCATGCGGAAGTGGGAATCCGAGGTGAACATCACCTCGGTGCGGTACGCCGCGGCGAGCGCGACGTTCATCGCGTCCGTCAGCCCGACGCCCTTGCCACCGTCCGCGTCCCGGTATCCCTCCGCCACGGCGATCGCGGCGCTCAAGTGGTTGCTCACGGACGGTACTTCGAACCGCCTCGTGGCCACGTTGCGTTCTACGAACCGAGCGGCCGCGACAGCTTTCTCGGCGCCGGCTCTCGCGGCAATGAGGTAGTCCAGCTCGGCCAGGACCATGGGGGAGACGACGAGGTGGCTGATGGAGCCGAGGGCCTTCTTGTGCGCCTCGTGGCCACTCAGTCTGGGGTCCAGTAGCCGGTACAGCGCATTGGTGTCGGCGATGGCGATCAAGTTCAAGACCCCATCCCCTTGAGCGTGTCCTCGATCTCGTCGTTGTCGAGGTCGGGCAGCCCGAGGTCGGGAAGGTCTATCTCACCCATGGGGTCTGTGGGGTACGGAGGGATGTCCTCCTCAGTGATCGGCACAACACGTGCGACGGCGACGCCGTTCTTGGTGACCGTGACCGTCTCTCCCCGCGCCGCTGCGGCGAGGATCTGAGAAGACCTCTGATTGAATTCACGGGCCGTAGTCTCCATGTACTACATGTTACTACGCGGCGGGGTGTCTGGGTCATGGGGAGGGGGCGGCCTTCTCCGGACCAAGGAGGTCACCGCACTGTGGGACGGCTCCGTGAGGCCGGCCGCACGTGACGTCGGCGGTCAGTCGACGTACGCCGGGGACACCGCCGCCGTGCTGATGCGGTGGGCGTGACCTGTGCCGTCGGCCGGGACCGTGTACAGGTCGGCGCCGTAGTCGCCGGGGAGGGCGTAGACCAGGGCGTGGGAGTTTTTCCAGACCGCCTGGTCGTCGACGCTCCGCGTCTCCGCGAGCGCGGTTTCCCGCATGGTGCGCAGGTCCAGGACGTACAGGCGCCACGGGGCGTCCTTCGGGAGGCCCGGTACTCGTTTCTTGTAGGCGATCCGGGTGCCGTCGGGGGAGAGGGACGGGCATTCGACGTTCGTGTGGACGGTGGTGACCGTGTTCGCGCGCAGGTCGCCTCTCACCAGGTACGTCCTGCCCTTCGTCGCCAGCGTGGCGTAGAACGTGCGGTCGTCCGACGCGAAGGTCACGCCCCAGAAGTTCACGTCGGGGGACGTGTACGGGTGGCCGTCCTTGATGATGCGGAACGTCTCCAGGGTGGCGGTCAGCCGCCCCGTGCGGACGTCCGCGATCGCCGCTCGGGTCGAGAAGTTCGTGCCCGCGTACGAGTCGCCGCCCACGAAGGCCGTCCAGGCAGCGAAGTGGCCCGTGGGGGAGACCCGGGCGCGGGACGGGATGCCGGGGACGTCGTAGCGGGCCCGTTCCTTCAGGTGGGCGTCCAGGATCAGGGCGCGGTACGTGTCCGAGACCGGGCCGTGGACCGCCTGGAGGCACACCCCGGTGCCCGCGGCGGCGTAGAAGCGCAGGCATTTCACGCCCGACGCGGTGCGGGGGGCGGACGGGGTGGAGGACGGGACCGTCGTCAGTTCGTCGCGGTGGGGGCCCCAGGCCATGTTGCGGAAGATCATGCGGCCGGGAGTCGTCAGGGACACCTCGCCCGGCGTCACCCGTGGGCCGCCCGCTTGCGGCTGGTCGCGGCGTTCCGCTCGGGCCGAGGCGTGCAGGATCGAGAACACCGCCACCGTCGCCAGGGTCAGGACCGCCGCGGCGAGGATCAGGATGCGGTCGCGTGCCGTCATGCCGGCGCCGTGCCTTTCGCGCGGGGGCGGAGGGTGAAGGAGAACGCCGCGCACGCCGCCAGCGCCACCGTCGACGCCGTCAGCGCCGTACGGTCGCCCCACAGCGTCCACGCCGCGCCGAAGGCCAGCGAGCACACGAAGCGGGCCGTGGCCTGGCCGGTCTGGACGAGGGCCAGGCCCGAGGAGCGCAGCTCGGGCGGTACGTCGTTCGAGGCCGCCGCCATCAGGACGCCGTCCGTCGCCGCGTAGAACGTGCCGTGCAGGAGCAGGACCGCGTACGGCAGCGCCGTGCCGTGCCAGGACGTGAGGAGCAGGGCGTACGCCGCGAGCAGGGCGCCGTGGCCGGCCAGGAAGATCCGCCAACGCCCCCACCGGTCCGCCAGCCGGCCCAGCGGCACCGCCAGCAGCAGGAACGCCGTCGCCGTGCCGAGCGGCAGCAGCGCGAACCAGCGGTCGGGGACGCCCAGTCGGCGTTGCAGCAGGAGGTAGACGAAGGAGTCGCTGACCGTCGCCAGGCCCAGGAGGAGGGCGCAGACCGTGATGCGGCGCAGGGACCGGTGGCGGAGGAGGGCGAGGGCGGCGCGGAGGGTGGGGCGGGGGGCCGTCTCCGGGTGCGCGTCCGCTTCGGGGCGCGTGTCCGCCGCGGTCCTGCCGTTCGGCACGAACAGCACCAGGACCAGTACGCCCACCGCCGCCACGCAGAAGCTCACCGTGAAGACCGCGTCGTAGCCGTCCACCGTCGCCCGGAGGATCCAGAAGGCCGCCAGGGGGCCCAGCAGCGCTCCCGCCGTGTCCATCGCCCGGTGCACGCCGAAGGCGCGGCCCCGGTTCTCCGGGGTGCTGGACAGGGAGATCAGCGCGTCGCGCGGGGCCGTGCGCAGGCCCTTGCCGGTGCGGTCGGCCGCCAGGACCAGGCCGATCGGGGTCAGGCCGTGCGCCAGCAGGAGCAGCGGTTTGCACAGGGCCGAGACGCCGTAGCCGAGGCCCGCCACCCACTTGTGGCCGCCCCTGCCCCGGTCGGCGAGGTGGCCGCCGGCCAGGCGGACCAGGGCGGAGAAGCCGTTGTAGACGCCGTCCAGCAGGCCGAAGCCCAGCGGGGAGAGGCCGAGGCCGGCCACCAGGTACAGCGGCAGCACCGCCGTCACCATCTCCGAGGACACGTCCGTGATCAGGCTGACCGTGCCGAGCGCGAGGACCGTGGGGGCGACCGCGGCGCGGCGCCGCCCGGGATGCGACCGGACGGCGCCTGCCGCGGACGCCGGCGCGTCGACCGCACCCGCCGGGGTGCTCGCGCGGCTGTCCGCTACGTACATGTCAGGACGCCCAGATGCCGGTGATGTCGTGGGCGCTCGCCGCGTTGCCCGCGTGCGTGGTCAGGCGCTGCGTGTCCTCCAGGGTGCGCAGCAGGTCGTAGTGGTTGTAGGTGGTGGAGCTGGTCGCGCCGGCGGTCACCGGCTGGCCGTACAGGACGGTCGGGATGCGGTTGCCGCTCAGCTTGTCGTCCTCGTCGAAGGTGACGACGAGCAGGCTGTTGTGGGTCCTCGCCCACGTCGCGTACGCGCCCAGGTTGTTCTTCAGCCAGGTGTCGCCCGTCGACACCGAGCAGTCGTGCATGTCGCTGCACAGGTTCGGGGTCACGAAGGACAGCTGGGGCAGCGTGGAGTAGTCCGTCGGGAACTGCGCGAACGTCTTCGCCGAGGAGGTCGGGACGTTGCTGAACCCGAACCACGGGTTGTGCTTGCGGGCGTACATCCCGCTGCTGCACGTGGTCGAGCCCTGGCTCGGCAGCGTCTCGTTGTAGCTGGCCCAGGTGCGGCCCGCGGCGAGCTGCTCGGAGGCCAGGTTCGCCGCCGACGAGAAGCCGGGGGTGTAGCAGCTGTCGTCGGTGACGCCCTGGGTGGAGCCGGAGAAGAGGGCGAAGTAGTTCGGCTGGCTGGGGTGGGTCTCGGCGTAGGACTGGGTCAGGCTCGCGCCGCCCGACTTCAGCGAGTTGAGGTACGGGGCGCTGGAGGAGCCGATCACCTGGCTGTAGGCGTGGTTCTCGAAGACCACGACGACCACGTGGTCCGGGGTGGGCACCCCGGTCGCGGCCTGCGCGGACGAGGCGCCGCCGCCCAGGCCGGTCCACAGGCCCACTGCGGCTGCCGCGAGAGCGACGGTGGACGCCAGGGCGGTACGGCCGCGGCGGAACACCGACTTGCCGGAACTGCCGGACACATCAACCTCCGGGGAGGGAAGGGGAAGGGGGCGTGGTGGGGGGTGCGGTGAGTCGGGGAGAGCATGCACACGCCAAGGTGATGCCGGGGCGTCGTGGTGGGCCCGGTGGGTGAAGAGCGGGTGAACTGATGGCACGGGGGTGGGCGCGCTGTGGTTCTCCCGGGTGCCCGGCGTCCGGTTCCCGTGCGTTGCGGGGAGCGCGGGAGCAGCCGTCCGGCCCCGGCCCCGCTACGCTCTGGCCAGGACCACCTTGATCCGACGGGAGGCCGGGATGACGGCGCCGGGGCGCAGAAGCAGTACCTTCACACGGCTGCTGCGGCACGGCTTCACCGATGCCTCGGCAGCCGAGCGGCTGCTGGAGAGCCCGGAGCTGGCTCCCGTCCGCAGCGACCCGGTCCTGCTGGAGGCCCTCGGCGCCACCGCCGACCCCGATCTCGCGCTCGGCGGGCTGGTCCGGCTGCTGGAGGCGCAGCCGTCCCCCACCGCACGGCGGGAACTCCTCGACACGCTGATAGCGGCCAAACCCCTGCGCGACCGGCTGCTCGGCGTGCTCGGCGCGTCCGCCGCGCTCGGCGACCACCTCGCCCGGCATGCCGGGGACTGGCACGTCCTCGTCACCTACGAGCCGCGCGACCTGCACCCGGGCGTCGAGGAGTTCGAACGCGGGCTCGCCGACGCCGACGACCCCCTCTCGCTGCGCGTCGCCTACCGGCGCTGCCTGCTCGCCATCGCCGCCCGTGACGTCTGCGGCACCACCGGCGTCGCCGAGACCGCCGCCGAACTCGCCGACCTCGCCACCGCCACCCTGCGCGCCGCGCTGCGCATCGCCGCCGCCGCCGCGCCCGAGGACGCGGCGCAGTGCCGGCTCGCCGTCATCGCCATGGGCAAGTGCGGCGGCCACGAGCTCAACTACGTCTCCGACGTCGACGTCATCTTCGTCGGCGAGGCCGTCGAGGGCGGCGACGAGAACGCCGCGCTGCGCGCCGCCACCCGGCTCGCCTCCCACATGATGCGGATCTGCTCCGAGACCACCGTCGAGGGCTCGATCTGGCCCGTCGACGCCAACCTGCGGCCCGAAGGGCGCAACGGGCCGCTGGTGCGGACCCTGAGCAGCCACCTCGCCTACTACCAGCGGTGGGCCAAGACCTGGGAGTTCCAGGCGCTGCTCAAGGCCCGGCCCGTCGCCGGCGACGCCGAGCTCGGCGCGCGCTACGTCGACGCCCTCGCCCCGCTCGTCTGGCAGGCCGCCGAACGCGACAACTTCGTCGCCGACGTGCAGAAGATGCGCCGCCGCGTCGTGGAGAACATCCCCGTCGCCGAGGTCGAGCGCGAACTGAAGCTCGGGCCGGGCGGGCTGCGCGACGTCGAGTTCGCCGTGCAGCTCCTCCAGCTCGTGCACGGGCGCGCCGACGCCTCGCTGCGCAGCGGTACGACGCTGGACGCCTTGCAGGCGCTCGCCGCCGGCGGGTACGTCGGGCGTGCCGACGCCGTCCAGCTCGACGAGGCGTATCGCTTCCTGCGGTTCGTGGAGCATCGGATCCAGCTCCATCAGCTGCGGCGTACGCATCTCCTGCCCGACGACGAGGCCGGGCTGCGACGGCTCGGGCGCTCGCTCGGGCGGCGCGGCGATCCCGCCGCCGAGCTGGTCCGTGAGTGGAAACGGCACACCGGTGTCGTACGGCGGCTGCACGAGAAGCTGTTCTACCGGCCGCTGCTCGACGCGGTCGCCCAGCTCGCGCCCGGCGAGGCGCGGCTGAGCCCGGAGGCGGCGCGGGAGCGGCTGGTCGCCCTCGGCTACGCCGACCCGGCCGCCGCGCTGCGGCACCTGGAGGCGCTCGCCTCCGGCGTCACCCGGAAGGCCGCCATCCAGCGGACGCTGTTGCCGGTGCTGCTCGGCTGGTTCGCCGACTCCGCCGATCCCGACGCCGGGCTGCTCAACTTCCGCAAGGTCTCCGACGCGCTCGGCAAGACGCCCTGGTACCTGCGACTGCTGCGGGACGAGGGGGCGGCCGCCGAGAACCTCGCGCGGGTGCTGTCCGCCGGGCGGCTCGCCCCCGATCTGCTGATGCGGGCGCCCGAGGCGGTCGCGCTGCTCGGGGACGGAGACGGCGGGGGGCGCGTCGGACCGCGGGGGCGCGCTCAGCTCGAGCAGGAGATCCTTGCCGCGGTGGGGCGCGCCGAGAGCGCCGAGCAGGGCGTGACCGCGGCGCGCGGGGTGCGGCGACGGGAGCTGTTCCGTACGGCCGCCGCCGACATCCTCGGGTCCTACGGCACCGAGGCGCAGCCCGCCGAGGCCGATCAGGGGGCGCTCGTGGACCTCGTGGGCGGTGCGGTCTCCGACCTCACGGCCGCGACGCTGGCGGGGACCCTGCGGGCCGTGGTGCGGGACGGGTGGGGGGACACCCTGCCCACCCGGTTCGCCGTCATCGGGATGGGGCGGTTCGGGGGGCACGAGCTGGGTTACGGGTCGGACGCGGACGTGCTCTTCGTGCACGAGCCGCGGGACGGTGTCGAGGAGCGGGAGGCCGCGCAGGCCGCCGGCCGGGTCGTCGCCGAGATGCGGCGGTTGCTGGCCGTCCCCAGCGCGGACCCGCCGCTGCTCGTCGACGCCGATCTGCGGCCCGAGGGGAAGTCCGGGCCGTTGGTGCGGACGCTGAAGTCCTATGAGGCCTACTACCGGCGGTGGTCGCTGGTGTGGGAGTCGCAGGCGTTGCTGCGGGCGGAGCCGGTGGCGGGGGACGCGGAGCTGGGGCGGCGGTTCCTGGAGCTGGTGGATCCGCTGCGGTATCCGGTGGGCGGGCTCGGGGAGGAGGCGGTCCGGGAGATCCGGCGGCTGAAGGCCCGGATGGAGGCGGAGCGGTTGCCCCGGGGAGCCGATCCGAAGCTGCACACGAAGCTGGGGCCTGGCGGGTTGTCCGATGTGGAGTGGACGGTGCAGTTGCTGCAGCTGCGGCACGGGGCGGAGGCGGGCGCGCTGCGGACCACGCGGACGCGGGAGGCGTTGGGGGCGGCGCGGGCGGCCGGGCTGATGTCGGAGGAGGACGCTTCGATACTGGACGAGGCGTGGGTGCTGGCCACTCGGGTGCGGAACGCGGTGATGCTGGTGCGGGGCCGGGCGGGCGACACGTTTCCCACCGAGCCCCGGGAGCTGGCCGCGGTGGGGCGGTATCTGGGGTACGGGCCGGGGCATGCGGGGGACATGCTGGACGCGTATCGGCGGACCGCTCGGCGGGCGCGGGGGGTCGTGGAGACGTTGTTCTACGGGGCGTGACGGGGGTCGGCTCCTGGGGTGTGATGGGCTCGGCTTCCGGGGTGGTGGTGGGCTGAGGTCGTATGTCGGAGGCGGGGGTGGGGGTGGGGTGGTGGGGCCGGCCCGCCGCACACGGACATACGGCCCGGAGTTTCCCGGTGGGACGAGGAGGGACCGCAGTACGCGGCGGGCCTTGGCCCCACCGCCCCACCCCCGCCCGCCGTCATTGGCTGCGCCCACTGTCGTCGGTGGCTTCCGCCGTCCCGCGCCCACTGGCGTCGGTGGCTTGTGTTGTTCGGTGACGGGCGGACGGTTGCGGGCCGTCGTGCCGGAAGAAGGGGCTCACGCTCTCGCCGGCTGCCAGGCCGCGCGGGGCAGCGCGTGCGGGAGTGCGCCGTAGCATCCCCTCGCCACTGTGAGGCCGAAGGCCAGGCATGCCGCTCCGCCCACCGCGTCCAGCCAGAAGTGGTTGGCCGTGGCGATGATGACGATCAGTGTGGCGGCGGGGTACAGGGCCGCCAGGAGCCGCGCCCAGGGGATCGTCGTCAGGGTGAAGACCGTCAGGCCGCACCACAGGGCCCAGCCGATGTGCATCGACGGCATCGCGGCGTAGGGGTTGGACATGTGTTTGAGGTCGCCGGAGGCCATCGAGCCCCAGGTGTGGTGGGTCTGGACGGTGTCGACGAAGTGGCCCGCCGGCATCAGGCGGGGCGGGGCCAGGGGGTACAGGTAGTAGCCGAGGAGGGCTACGCCCGTGGTGGCGAAGAGGACCAGGCGGGCCGCCGCGTAGCGGCCGGGGTGGCTGTGGTAGAGCCACACCAGGACGCCCACGGTGGCCACGAAGTGCAGTGTCGCGTAGTAGTAGTCCATGCCGACGATCAGCCAAGTCACCGAGTCGGCGGCGTGGTTGATCGCGTGCTCGACGGCGATGCCGAGCCGGTGCTCGAGGTGCCAGATCCGGGCGGCGTTGCGCAGGGCCTCGGGCTGTCGGTCCGGGACGGCGTTGCGGATCAGCGCGTACGTCCAGTAGCCCAGCGCGATCAGCAGGACCTCGAACCACAGCGGGGGGCGGCGCGGCGCGGAAGTTTCCGTGAGCGGGTGCGGAAGGGCCTTTTCGGGGCCTTCCGTTCGCTTTCCGGACGTATCACCCATGGGCACAGAGTCTGCCAGAAGTGCGGCGGTGTTCCGTCGATCATCCCCCGGCCCGGCTCGGGCCGCACGTCCGAGGGCCTGTCTGACAGATCCCCGCCTGCCTCACGGCGTCTGCCACGCGCTCCCCCGAGCTCTTCGAGCAGGGGGAACCCCCACGCCGTGTCGCCGAACCGCTCACGTGGCTCCTCCCCCAAGCTCTTGACGAGCAGGGGGACCCCCGTCGAGGACGCTCCGCCTTGCGCTCGCACGCACCGGACGCCGCGAGGCCCGCCCTACGGGCGAACGGGATGTGCCGGACAGGCCCTAAGGGTGCCGACGGTCTCCCGGGGCGGACGCCGTGGAGCCGCGTACGACCAGTTCCGGCATGAACACGAACTCGCTGTGCGGTGCGGGGGTCCCGCCTATCTCCTCCAGCAGCGTGCGCACCGCGGCCTGGCCCATCGCCGGCACCGGCTTGCGGACGGTGGTCAGGGGCGGGTCGGTGAAGGCGATCAGGGGGGAGTCGTCGAAGCCGACGACCGAGAAGTCGCGGGGGACCTCCAGGCCGCGCTGCCGGGCCGCGCGTATCGCGCCCAGCGCCATCATGTCGCTGGCGCACACGATGGCCGTGCAGTCGCGGTCTATGAGCGCGGTGGCGGCGGCCTGGCCACCCTCCAGGGTGTAGAGGGAGTGCTGCACGAACTCCGGCTCGACGGCGTCGGGGGCCAGGTCCAGCTGGTCCCGCATCGCCCGGACGAAGCCCTCTATCTTGCGCTGGACCGGCACGAAGCGCTTGGGGCCGAGGGCCAGGCCGATGCGGGTGTGGCCCAGGGACACCAGGTGGGTGACGGCCAGGGTCATGGCCGCCCGGTCGTCGGGGGAGATGAACGGGGCCTGGACCTTCGGGGAGAAGCCGTCGACCAGGACGAAGGGGACGCCCTGGGCGCGCAGGCGCTCGTAGCGCTCCATGTCGGCGGTGGTGTCCGCGTGCAGGCCGGAGACGTAGATGATGCCCGCGACCCCCCGGTCCACCAGCATCTCGGTCAGCTCGTCCTCCGTGGACCCGCCGGGGGTCTGGGTGGCGAGCACCGGGGTGTAACCCTGCCGGGTCAGCGCCTGGCCGATGACCTGGGCGAGCGCCGGGAAGATCGGGTTCTCCAGCTCCGGGGTGATCAGGCCCACCAGGCCCTCGCTGCGCTGCCGCAGCCGTACCGGGCGCTCGTAGCCCAGGACGTCGAGGGCCGCCAGTACGGACTGGCGGGTGGTGGCGGCGACGCCCGGCTTCCCGTTGAGGACCCGGCTGACGGTCGCTTCGCTCACCCCCGCCTGGGCAGCGATGTCGGCAAGCCGTGTGGTCACAGGAGTGGACTGTACCGGGTGCATCTCAGACTGCCCACCAGACGGCCGAGTCGCCGGGCAGGTCGGTGCTGGTGGCGCCCGGCTCGACGGCGGTGCTCGCCAGCAGCAGGGTGCCGGGGGTGGCCAGCGTGACCGGGCCGGCGGTGAGGTTGACCGTGCAGACGAAGGAGCCCTCGTCGGTGTCGCGGCGGAAGGCCAGCACGCCCCGGGGGCTGTCCAGCCAGGTGATCTGACGGCCGGCGCCCAGGGCCGGGTGGTCGCGGCGGACGGCGAGCGCGCTGCGGTAGAACTCCAGCGTGGAGGTGGGGTCGCCCTCCTGCGCCTCGACGGTCAGGTGCTTCCAGTCGGCCGGCTGCGGCAGCCAGCTCGGGCCGCCCTCGACGGGGCCGAAGCCGAACGGGGCCGCCTGGCCCGACCACGGGATCGGCACCCGGCAGCCGTCGCGGGTGCCGTCCTGGCCGGAGGTGCGGAAGAACGCCGGGTCCTGGCGCACCTCGTCGGGCAGGTCCACGACCTCCGGCAGGCCCAGCTCCTCGCCCTGGTAGAGGTACGCCGAGCCGGGCAGCGCCAGCATCAGCAGCGTCGCCGCCCGGGCCCGGCGCAGACCACGCGCCTCGTCCCCTTCCGCGAGGCGCGTGGAGTGCCGTACGACGTCGTGGTTGGACAGCACCCAGGTGGCGGGCGCGTGCACGGCGTTCATCGCCTGGAGCGAGCGGTCGATCACGTCGCGCAGGTCGGAGGCGTTCCAGCCGGTGGTCAGGTAGGAGAAGTTGAACGCCTGGTGCAGCTCGTCGGGGCGCAGGTACAGGGCGCTGCGCTCGACGGTCGGCGTCCACGCCTCGGCGACCGCGATGCGCTCGCCCGCGTACTCCTCCAGGATCCGCCGCCAGCTGCGGTAGATCTCGTGCACGCCGTCCTGGTCGAAGTACGGCACCGCCTGCGTGCCCAGCAGCTTGACCTGCTCGTCGTGGCCGATGTCGGGCAGGCCGGCCGCCTTGACCAGGCCGTGCGCCACGTCGATGCGGAAGCCGTCGATGCCCAGGTCCAGCCAGAACCGCAGGATGGAGCGGAACTCGTCGTGGACGGCCGGGTGGTCCCAGTTGAAGTCGGGCTGCTCGGGCGCGAACAGGTGCAGGTACCACTCGCCGTCGGCCACCCGGGTCCAGGCCGGGCCGCCGAAGATGGACTCCCAGTCGTTGGGCGGCAGTTCGCCGTCCTCGCCCTTGCCGGGGCGGAAGTGGAAGCGCTCGCGCAGCGGGGAGCCGGGGCCCTCGCGCAGCGCCTGCTTGAACCATTCGTGCTGGTCGGAGCAGTGGTTGGGCACCAGGTCGACGATGACCCGCAGGCCCAGCGCGTGTGCGTCGCGGACCAGGTCGTCGGCGTCGGTGAGGGTGCCGAACATCGGGTCGACCGCACGGTAGTCGGTGACGTCGTAGCCGGCGTCGGCCTGCGGGGAGGCGTAGAACGGGGAGAGCCAGACGGCGTCGACACCCAGCTTCTTCAGGTACGGCAGGCGCGCGCGGATGCCGGGCAGGTCGCCCATGCCGTCGCCGTTGCCGTCGGCGAAGCTGCGCGGGTAGACCTGGTAGATGACCGCGTCGCGCCACCACTCCCGGCGCCCGGAGGCGGCGGCAGCGGCTTCGGTGGGGACTGTGTCGGTGACGTGCTGGGTCATGGATTCCCTTAAGGGTGCGGGGGGAACGACGAAGGCGCTTGCTCGGTGGGCGGGGCCGGCCGGGGTGTCCGGCCGGCCGCTCGTCGCGGCGGTCAGGACTTGGTGCCGCCGGCCGTCAGACCGGAGACCAGGCTGCGCTGCACCAGCATGAAGACGATGGCCGCCGGAATGGTGATGATGATCGCGGTGGCCGAGGTCCAGGCCCAGTCGGGCCGCTGGTCCTGCGCGAAGGTGCGGATGCCGACCGCGAGGGTGTAGTGGTCGGCCTGCATGAACTGCGTCGCGTAGGCGACCTCGCCCCAGGCGGTGAGGAAGCTGTAGAACGCGGTCACCGCCAGGCCGGGCTTGGCCAGCGGCACGATCAGCCGCCAGAACGTGCCGATCGGGGTCAGGCCGTCCACCCGGCCCGCCTCGTCTATCTCCTTGGGGATGGTGTCGAAGTAGCCCTTCATCATCCAGGCGCAGAACGGCACCGCCGTGGTCGCGTACGCCAGGATCAGCCCGAGGTAGTTGTCGAGCAGGTGCAACTCGGACATCAGCAGGTAAAGCGGCACGATGAGTACGATGCTGGGGAACATCTGCGTGACCAGGAAGGTCCACATCAGCTGCCGGCTGCCGGGGAACTTCATCCGGGAGACGGCGTACCCGGCGGTCGAGGCGAGGAAGACGCCGAGCGCCGTGGTGCCGCCCGCCACGATGACGGTGTTCAGGAACCACTTGGCCAGGTCCGAATGGGCCAGCACGTCGCTGTAGTTGTGCAGGCTCAGGTGGGACAGGACCTGGCTCGGCTCCTGCCAGGCGTTCTTCGGGCCCAGCGAGATGAACAGGATCCACACCACGGGGAAGGCCGCGATCACGGTGGCCAGGATCAGCGTGCAGTGCAGGGCGGCGGAGGCCCACGGGCTGCGCTCCTCGCGGCCGCGCACCTTGCGGGGGCGCGGGGCGGCGGGGACGGGGCGCGCGGGGGCGGCGGGCGTGGCGGCGCCGGACTCGTGCGTGGCTGCGGTCATGACGATGGCTCCTTACGCCTGCTCGGACTTCAGGGTGTTGCGGCGGTAGAAGGTCGAGAAGGCCAGCAGGAGAGCGAGGATGATGATGCCGTAGGTCGCCGCTCCGGCGTAGTCCGAGATCCCGTTGAAGGCCTTGTGGAAGGCGAAGGTGACGAGGATGTCGGTGTCCCCGGTGGTGTTGTTGCCCAGCAGCAGGTAGATGACGTTGAACATGTTGAACGTCCAGATGCAGCCCAGCAGGATCACGGTGTTGGACACCGGCTTCAGGCCGGGCAGCGTCACGTTGACGAAGCGCTGCCAGGGCGAGGCGCCGTCCATCTCGGCCGCCTCGTACAGCTCCTTGGGTATGGACTGCAGACCGCCGAGCAGGGCGACCATGTTGAACGGGATGCCGATCCAGACGTTGACCATGATCACGGCGATCTTCTGGGCCATCGGGGTGCCGAGCCAGTTCTGCGCCGGCAGGCCGAAGGCCGTGATGATCTCGTTGAAGACGCCGTACTGGGAGTTGAGCATCAGCCGCCAGGCGAACACGCCGATGAACGACGGGACCGCCCAGGGCAGGATCAGCATGGCGCGGTAGAAGCCCCGCAGCCGCATCTCGCGGTTGAGCAGCACCGCGAGCGCCATGCCGAGGCCGACCTGGAGCACGACGCAGGACACCGTCCACACGATCGTCCACACCAGGCGCGGGTAGAAGTCGCCGTCCGCGCCGGAGATGACGTGCCAGTAGTTGTCCAGGCCGACGAAGTCGTAGGTGGCCGGGCGGTGGAAGGCGCCGATGGTGGTGGCGACGTTCGACTCGTTCGCGTCGGTCAGCGACTGGTAGAAGCCGTAGCCCAGCGGATACAGGACCAGCACGGTGATGACGACGGCCACCGGGGCCACCATGGCCCAGGCGTACCAGTACTTGTCCCAGGAGCGCCTGAGCGCCGAGACGCGTGCGGGGCGCTGGGAGCTGTCACCGCGCCCTGTCTTGTTCGTTGTTCCGGTGCTCGCTGCGGTCGTCATACTCATCGGCTCTTTCGCGGACGAAGTCGGGTGGTTCCGCAGCCCCGGGGAGCCCCGGACGGGGCGGCAGCGGGGTGATCCTTCCCCGGGGCTGCGTGTCCTTCGGTTACCGTTCGGCTACTGACCCGCCAGGTCAGCCGATGGAGTAGCCGGGCAGGAGCTTGTTGAACTCCTTGGCGGTGGCGTCGAGGCCGTTCTTGACCGACTCGTCGCCCTGCAGGATCTTCACGTAGTTCTGCTGGAGCGGGGTGAACAGCGAGCCGACCTGCGGCAGGGCGACGCGCGGCCGGGCGGTCTTGTCCAGGATCGACTTGAAGCCGGCGACCTTCGGGTCCGAGGTGACCTCGCTGGTGTACGCCGACTGGCGGGTCGGCAGGGTGCCGGTGCCCTTGGCGATGGTGATCTGGCTCTCGGTGGACGTCATGAACTGCGTGAACAGGTAGCTGGCGTCCAGGTTGCTCGAACCCTGGTAGACGGCGAGGTTGTGGCCGCCGGTGGGGGCCTGCGCCTTGCCGCCGTCGCCGGCCGGGACGGGGGCGTAGCCGAGGTTGGACTGGTCGCTCTTGAAGGCCGAGCCGGACAGGGCGTCGGAGACCGACCAGGGGCCCTGGATCAGCATGGCGACCTTGCCGTTCTTGAAGGCCGCCTGCATGTTCTGGTAGGCGTTGGCGAAGTCGACCTTCATCGACGCCTCGTCGTCGATCTTCTTCGCGGTGGTGAGGGCCTTGACCGCGGCGTCGTTGCTGATCGTGATCTTCTTGGCGGACGGGTCGGCCATGTCCGCGCCGTTGCTGTAGAGCAGCGGCAGCAGGAAGTAGGAGTCCGGGTTGACGTAGGTGCCGTACGCCCCGGTCTTCTGCTTGATGGTCTTGGAGTCGGCGATGAACTCGTCCCAGGTGGCCGGCGGGTTGGAGATGCCGGCCTTCTTGAGGAGCTTCTTGTTGTAGAGCAGGCCCAGGGTGTCGGTGACCGAGGGGACGCCGTAGGTCTTGCCGTTGTACTTGGCGGTATTCAGCGGCGTGGCTGCGAAGTCCGAGGTGTCCTTCAGGGCCGCGGTGCCGTCGAGCGGGGCGATGTAGCCCAGCGAGGCGTACTCGGCCATCAGGCCCACGTCCGTGCGCACGACGTCGGGGGCGCCCTTGCCGCTCTTGGCGGCGGACTTGAACTTCTGCTCGACGTCGGTGAACGGGACGCTCTGGTAGTTCACCTTGATCTTCGGGTACTTGGCCTCGAACTTCTTGACCAGGGCCTTGTACGTCGGGGCCTCGGTCGCCGCGTCGGAGGTGTCCCAGTAGGTGATCGTCCCGGAGACGTCCTTGGGGTCCTTCGGCTTGCTCGACGAGTCGTTGTCCGAGCCACCGCAGGCCGAGGCGGTGAGGGCGACCACGGTGACCGCGGCGGCGAGAGCTATGCCACGTCGCATATGAACTCCTAGATGAGGGTGCCCGGATCATCCCTTGGGAGGACCGCGGGTGCCGTCTGTCCCTGATCGACGGCCGCCGGGCGCGTCAGGAACGTAGCAAGGCTGCAATCCCTTGCGAAAGACGTTGCAAGAAAATTTCCGCAAGATCCCGCAGACGTGACGTTTCCGTTACCGGCAGGTGTCCTGACCTGTCCGCCGGCGGCGCACGCCCGGGCCGGCGGCACTCGTCCGGGCCCTCGCCGTACGGCACGACGCCACCGCGCTGTGAAGGAAGGTAGCCGATTCCCCGGCGGATGGAACCCGTCGGTGGCGCACTCGTCCGCCGCCGGCGGCGGACGGGGCGGGCGGCGGGACGCTGCGGCGGGTGCGCCCCGCCCGGGACGTGCGGGTTCCGGGCGGTTCCCCGTTCCCCGCACGCGTGGGAGCGGGCGCGCGAGGTGAGCCGGGCCGCCGGGCCGCCGACGGCCCGGCGGTGGCCGCCCGGGCGGCGCTCCTGCTCTTCGGCGGCCGTTCGTGAAAATTCTTGCCGTGGTTTTCAAGACCCTTGCTGTAAGCGTTTCGTCAGCGATACGGTCGCGCCCGGCGTCCGGCCACGAAGCCGCAGGCCCTGTCGTCCGCGGCGTGGACACGGACCCGATCGAGCCGTAGTCGCAAGGAGTTCTCGCCTGTGATACCGAGATGGCCGGCGCCCCTGACGCGCCGTAACCCCCAGGGCGGACCGGGCCGGCAGGGCGGACACGCGCGGCGGGTCGCGGCCGTCGCCGTCGCCGCGCTCGCCGCCGCCCTCGTCCAGCCGCTCGCCGCCGAGGCGGCCGCACCGCCCGCGCCCCCGTCCGACGCGAAGCTCGCCGCGCAGCCCGCCCGGCACGACGACACGCGCGAGCAGTTCTACTTCGTCATGCCGGACCGCTTCGCCAACGGGAACAAGGCCAACGACCGCGGAGGACTGACCGGTTCCCGCCTCACCACCGGCTACGACCCCACCGACAAGGGCTTCTACCAGGGCGGCGACCTCAAGGGCCTGACCGACCGGCTCGACTACATCAAGGGCCTGGGCACCACCGCCATCTGGATGGCGCCGATCTTCAAGAACCAGCCCGTGCAGGGCACCGGCAAGGACGCCTCCGCCGGCTACCACGGCTACTGGATCACCGACTTCACCCAGGTCGACCCGCACTTCGGCACCAACAAGGACCTGGCGACCCTCATCTCCAAGGCGCACGCCAAGGGCATGAAGGTCTTCTTCGACGTCATCACCAACCACACCGCCGACGTCGTCGACTACGAGGGACAGTCCCAGGAGTACCTGTCCAAGGGCGCCTTCCCCTACCTGACGAAGGACGGCCGCCCCTTCGACGACGCCGACTACGCGGACGGCGCCCGCCGGTTCCCCGCCGTCGACACCTCGTCCTTCCCCTACACGCCGGCCGTCCCGGCCGCGAAGAGGAACGCCAAGGTCCCGTCGTGGCTCAACGACCCGACCATGTACCACGACCGCGGCGACTCCACCTACAGCGGCGAGAACGCCACCTACGGCGACTTCTCCGGCCTCGACGACCTGTGGACCGAGCGTCCCGAGGTCGTCAGCGGCATGGAGAAGATCTACGAGCGCTGGGTCAGGGACTTCGACGTCGACGGCTTCCGCATCGACACCGTCAAGCACGTGAACACCGAGTTCTGGACGCAGTGGGCGACCGCGCTCGACACCTACGCCGCGGCTCACGGGCGCAAGAACTTCTTCATGTTCGGCGAGGTCTACTCCGCCGACACCTCCGTCACCGCCCCCTACGTCACCCAGGGCCGCCTGGACGCCACCCTCGACTTCCCCTTCCAGGACGCGGCCCGCGCCTACGTCTCCCAGGGCGGCAGCGCCAAGAAGCTCGCGAGCGTCTTCGGTGACGACTACAAGTACACGACCGACAAGGCCAACGCCTACGAACAGGTCACCTTCCTCGGCAACCACGACATGGGCCGCTTCGGGTACTTCCTGAAGCAGGACGACCCGAAGGCGACCGACGCGCAGCTCCTCGCCAAGGACAGGCTGGCCAACGAGCTGATGTTCCTCAGCCGCGGCAACCCGGTCGTCTACTACGGCGACGAGCAGGGCTTCACCGGCGCCGGCGGCGACAAGGACGCCCGCCAGACCATGTTCGCCTCGAAGGTCGCCGACTACCTCGCCGACGACGAGATCGGCACCGACCGCACCCACGCGAGCGACTCCTACGACACCGGGGCGCCGCTCTACCGGCAGATCGCCGAGCTGGCCAAGCTCCGCAAGGACAACCCGGCCCTCACCGACGGCGTCCAGACCGAGCGCTACGCGGCCGACGGCCCCGGCGTCTACGCCTTCACCCGCACGGACGCCCGCAGCGGCGCCGAGTACGTCGTCGCCGTCAACAACGCCGACCAGGCGAAGACCGCGACCTTCGCCACCGGCTCCGCGAAGACGGCCTACCGGGGCGTCTACGGCACCAAGGCCTCCGTCGCCTCCGACGCCGACCGCGAGGTCACCGTCACCGTCCCGGCCCGATCCGCCGTCGTCCTCAAGGCCGCGGGCCGGCTCCAGGCGCCCGCCGCCGAGCCCTCCCTCACCCTGACCGCCCCCGCCGAGGGCGCCACCGGCACCGTCGACCTGAGCGCCGACGTGAGCGGCGGACAGCTGAACCGGGTCGTCTTCGCCGCCCAGGTCGGAAACGGCCCCTGGAAGGTACTCGGCTCCGCCGACCACGCCCCGTACAAGGTCACCCAGACCCTCGGCAAGACCGTGCCCGCCGGCACCGCGCTGCGCTACAAGGCGGTCGTCGTCGACTCGGCCGGACGCACCGCGAGCACCACCGCCGCCTCCGTCACCGGCACCCCGCCGGCCCCCGAGGCCCCCGTCGCCTCCTCCCGCGACTACGCGATCGTCCACTACCGGCGCACCGACGGCGACTACACCGACTGGGGCCTGTACGCCTGGGGCGACCTCGCCGACGGCGAGGCGACCACCTGGCCCGCCTCCCACCCCTTCACCGGCCGGGACGCCTACGGCGCCTTCGCCTACGTCCGGCTGAAGCCCGGCGCCTCGAACGTCGGCTTCCTCGTCATCGACAAGGACGGGAACAAGGACGTCTCCGCCGACCGGTCCATCGACGTCTCCAAGACCGGCGAGGTGTGGATCCAGCAGGGCGACGACACCGTACGGACCACCCGGCCCGCCGACTACCCGGCGCAGGACACCACCAAGGCGGTCCTCCACTACCACCGCGCCGACGGCGACTACGACGGCTGGGGACTGCACGTCTGGACGGGCGCCGCGAACCCCACCGACTGGGCGAAACCCCTCGCGCCGGTGAAGACTGACTCCTATGGCGCGGTCTTCGAGGTACCGCTCACCGACGGTGCGACCTCCCTCAGCTACATCCTCCACAAGGGCGACGAGAAGGACCTGCCCACGGACCAGTCCCTCGACCTCAAGGCGGCCGGCGGCCACGAGGTGTGGCTGGTGAGCGGCCAGGACAAGCCCCTGCTGCCGCAGCCCGAGGGCAGCGCCGCCGCCCTGGACCTCACCACCTCCAAGGCGGTCTGGATCGACCGGGACACCGTGGCGTTCAACGGCTCGGACGCCGCCGCCTCCACCCAGCTGGTCTACTCCCACGACGGCTCCATCACCGTCAAGGACGGCGCCTTGACCAGCGACGACGAGCGCTGGCTGCGGCTGGGGAAGACCGCCCTCACCGACGCGCAGAAAGCGAAGTTCCCGTACCTGAAGGACTACACCGCCTACTCCGTCGACCCGCGCGACCGGGGCCGGGTCCGTGAGGCCCTGCGCGGCCAGGTCGTCGCCTCCCAGCGCACCGCCGACGGCGCCGTGCTCACCGCCACCGGCGTCCAGCTCGCCGGCGTCCTCGACGACGTGTACGGCACCGCCGCCGCCGAGGCGAGCCTCGGCCCCGTCTTCCACCAGGGCCGGCCCACGCTGAGCGTGTGGGCGCCGACCGCGCAGAACGTGGCCCTGGAACTGGACGGCAGGGCCGTCGCCATGCGCCGCGACGACATCACCGGCGTCTGGTCCGTGACGGGCCCGGCGTCCTGGAAGAACAAGCCCTACCGGTACGTCGTCAAGGTCTGGGCGCCCTCCGTGCGCGAGGTCGTCACCAACAAGGTCACCGACCCCTACTCGGTCGCCCTCACCACGAACAGCGAGCGCAGCGTCGTCGCCGACCTGGACGACAAGGCCCTCGCCCCCAGCGGCTGGACGGACCTCGCCAAGCCCAAGGCCGTACCGCTGCGCGACGCGCAGATCCAGGAACTGCACATCCGCGACTTCTCCGTCGCCGACACCACCGTCCCGGCCAAGGACCGGGGCACCTACCTCGCCTTCACCGACAAGGACGGCGACGGGTCCAAGCACCTGCGCGAGCTGGCGAAGGCCGGAACCTCCTACGTCCACCTGCTGCCGGCCTTCGACATCGCCACCATCCCCGAGAGGAAGTCCGACCAGGCCACCCCCGGCTGCGACCTCGCCGCCCACGCCCCCGACTCCGACCAGCAGCAGGCCTGCGTCGCCGAGACGGCCGCCGAGGACGCCTACAACTGGGGCTACGACCCCTACCACTACACGGTCCCCGAGGGCTCCTACGCCACCGACCCGGACGGCACGGCCCGCACCGTGCAGTTCCGGCAGATGGTCAAGGCGCTCAACCAGGACGGCCTGCGCGTCGTCATGGACGTGGTCTACAACCACACGGCGGCCGGCGGGCAGGCCGACACCTCCGTGCTCGACCGGGTCGTGCCCGGCTACTACCAGCGGCTGCTGGCCGACGGCTCGGTGGCGAACAGCACCTGCTGCGCCAACACCGCGACCGAGAACACCATGATGGGCAAGCTCGTCGTGGACTCGATCGTCACCTGGGCCAAGGAGTACAAGGTCGACGGCTTCCGCTTCGACCTCATGGGCCACCACCCCAAGGCCAACATCCTCGCCGTCCGCAAGGCCCTCGACGCCCTCACCCCGAAGAAGGACGGCGTCGACGGCAAGAAGATCATCCTGTACGGCGAGGGGTGGAACTTCGGCGAGGTCGCCGACGACGCCCGCTTCGTGCAGGCCACCCAGAAGAACATGGCCGGCACCGGCATCGCCACCTTCTCCGACCGGGCCCGCGACGCGGTGCGCGGCGGCAGCCCCTTCGACGCCGACCCCGGCGTCCAGGGCTTCGCCTCCGGCCTCTACACCGACCCCAACTCCTCCACCGCCAACGGCACGAAGGAGGAGCAGAAGGCCCGGCTGCTGCACTACCAGGACCTGATCAAGGTCGGTCTGAGCGGCAGCCTCGCCAAGTACCGCTTCACCGACACCGACGGCAAGGAGGTCACCGGCGCCGAGATCGACTACAACGGCGCGCCCGCCGGATACGCCGACGCCCCCGGCGACGCCCTCGCCTACGTCGACGCCCACGACAACGAGTCGCTGTTCGACGCGCTGACGTACAAGCTGCCCAAGGACACCTCGGCCGCCGACCGCGCCCGGATGCAGGTCCTCGCCATGGCCACGGCCGCCCTCTCGCAGGGACCGGCGCTCTCCCAGGCCGGCACCGACCTGCTGCGCTCCAAGTCGCTGGACCGCAACTCCTTCGACAGCGGTGACTGGTTCAACGCCATCCACTGGAACTGCGCCGACGGCAACGGCTTCGGACGGGGGCTGCCCATGGCGGCCGACAACAAGGACAAGTGGCCCTTCGCCGGGCCGCTGCTGACCTCCGTCAAGGTGGGCTGCCCGCAGATCCAGGGCGCCTCGGCCGCCTACCGGGACCTGCTCACCGTCCGTACGACGGAGAAGGCGTTCTCCCTCGCCACGGCGGCGCAGGTGCAGTCACGGCTGTCCTTCCCGCTGTCCGGCGCGGACGAGACGCCCGGTGTGATCACCATGCGCCTCGGTGACCTGGTCGTGGTGTTCAACGCGACGCCCGAGCGGCAGCGGCAGCACGTCGCCGCGCTGGCGGGGACCGGCTACCGGCTGCACCCGGTGCAGGCCTCGGGTGCCGACCCGGTCGTGAAGACCTCCTCCTACGCGGCGGCGACCGGCACGTTCACCGTTCCGGCGCGCACGGTGGCGGTGTTCACCCGGGGCGCGTGAGGCACGGGGAAAGCACGACGGGGGCGGGCCGTGAGACGGCCCGCCCCCTTTTCCCCGCCCCGGCTAGGGTGAGCCCGATTCCGCCGGACCAGAACTGGAGTGCCCATGCCGCAGATCACCGTCGACTACTCGGCCGAACTGACGGACGACTTCGACCGGCCCGGCTTCGCGCGGGCGCTGCACGCGAGCACCGTCGAGATCGTCGACGCCTCGCCGGCCGCCTGCAAGACGCGGTTCCGTCGCACCGAGGACACCGTGGTCGGCCAGGACGGCGAGGGCCACGTCATCGTGCACGTCGGCGTCGGCCTGCTGGCGGGACGCACCGACGAGGCCAAGGCCCGGCTCACCGAGACCGCGCTGGAACTGCTGCGGCAGTACGTGAAGCCCGCCGAGGGGCTGACGCTGCACGCCTCCGCCATGGTGAGCGACCTCGATCCGTCGTATCGGAGCGCCAAGACCGCCTAGGGGCTCGTCAGGCGGGGGGAGGAGCGGGACCAGAAGCGCGGGCGCCGGGTCACGGCAGGTCGGTGCGGCCCAGCCATGCGGGCCGCACCGGCACTCCGTCGGCGTCCACCTCGACCACCTCGACCGACTCGTCCGGTGGCGGTGGCACGGCGGCAGGGGCGTCCGGCGCCTCGATCGCGGGCTCCGGAGCGGGAGGCGCGGGCGCGGCGGAGTCCTCCAGCAGCTCCGCCACGGCGAACCGGGTCACGAAGGACTGCCACGCCCCGTCCACGACGAGCAGGAACCCGTCGCTCGTCCGCAGGAGACGTCGGCGCTCGGGACTCAGGGGGTGCGTGGGCTCGTAGGTCCGCGCCCGCCGCTCCAGGTCCGCGAGCGCCTCCTGCCGGGATCCGATGACGTGCGCCACGACCTGTGCCTCGGTGTGCTTGCGGTCCCCGGCGCCCACGGTCGTCTCGACGACCAGCCCCCACGTCGTCGCGGCGGTCACCCGGACGCCAGCGCGATGAGACGGCCGGCCAGGTCGCCGAAGGGGTCGTCGAGCCGCTCCGCCGCGAAGACCCGGCGCAGCAGCGCGGTCAGCTCCTCGTCGTAGGCGGCACCCACGGCGGCGAGCGCGGCGAAGTCCTGCACCAGCTGGACCTCCAGTTCGGCGCGCGGGATGCGCCGGCCGTCCAGCCAGATCAGGGCCGTGGACTCCGCCAGCGAGATCCACGAACGGATGATCAGCTCCAGTCGCGCGGGCGGATCGACGACCTGAAGGTGGGAGAGGATCTGCTCGTACGCGGCCTGCCGGACGGAGTCGATGAGCGCGTTCGTGGTGGTCGAGCCGACCGCCGGGCCGCCGCGCATCAGCGCCGAGAAGCCGGGCCCGTGCTCGTCGACGAAGTCGAAGAACCGGCGCATCACCCGCAGCAGCCGTGCCCCGAGCGGACCTTCGTGCGGCTCGGCGAAGCGCCCGGCCAGGTCCTCCGAGGCGCGCTTCAACGCGGCCTCGTACAGGCTGAGTTTGCCGGGGAAGTAGTGGTAGACCAGCGGGCGCGAGATACCGGCCGCCGACGCTATCTCGTCGATGGACACATCGTCGGGCGAGCGGCGGCTGAACAGTTCGAGGGCGACGCCGATCAACTGCTGTCGCCGTTCCTCGACTCCCATTCTGCGGCGCACCCCGGTGGTCATACGGACACCCTACCGACCGGGAACGGGACGGGCCCCGCCCGGTCGGGGCCCGCCGGACGGCACGGGACGAGCCGGGAGGCACGGGAGCGGGCGGTACGGGAGGGGCCGGGCGGGCTAGCGCAGCATGTCCAGGGGCCGGCCGTCGTCCAGGGTGCCCTTCAGCTCCGGCCGCAGGCCTTTCTTCGCCGGTACGGCGAGCACGTTGCCCCGGGCGGTCGCGTCGACGCCGTTCGAGGCGGTGATCGACTCCGTACGGGAGCCGCCGGCCGCGAGCAGGTACCAGGAGCCGGTCCTCGACTTCCACAGCGCCCCGGCCAGCACCTGCGGGTCGCGCGCGCCGCACGCGGTCACGTCGGCGGACCTGGCCACCGCCGCCCCGTACCTCACGCCGGGGATCCGCAGCTGGGCCAGCACCTGGGAGCCCGTGCCGCGCCAGGTGTCGGCGCGGGTGCACACCCACGCGGCCGTGCCGCCCTCGTCGGGCAGTTCCTGCTCGGCGTACCGCCAGGCGTTGACCGACCGCACGCCCTGCGACCGCAGCACCGACAGCGAGCAGGCGAACGGCGCCCAGGTGCGCCGCGCGCCGTCGCCCGACGCGTCGTGCGGGGCGGTGGGGCGGCCGGTGGTGAGGCGGGCGGGCACCAGCTCGCCCAGGTCGCCGAGGACGTACGCGCCGAAGTCGCCGGAGAGCCGGAGCGCCTGCCACGAGGCGCAGGCGCCCGCGCGCGGGGCCGGGCCGGCCAGCGGCGCGGTGACGCCGTCCGTCAGGGCGAGGTCCGACGGCTCGGACCCGGGAGCCCGCAGATCCTGCCCGGCGGCCTTCTTCACCCAGGGCGCGGTCAGATAGCGGACGTTGCCGTCGGAGCGGTTCAGCACCACCGCGGCGGCCTCCGCCCCGCTCGCGCCGTCCACGCGGGCCAGGTCGAGCGCGGCGCCGGAGGCGGAGCCCTTCGGCTCGGCGTACCGGGCGACGCGCAGCCCGTCGTGGAGGAGCACCACATGGGCGCCGTCGACGTCGCCGGCGTACAGCAGTTGCGGCGGTCCGGCGGGGCCGCCGGTGGCGGTGCCGGGGGTGGCCGAGACCCGGACGGAGCCGCCGGGCCGTGCCCAGACGGCCAGGGCGCGGCGCAGCAGGGCGGTGTCGCCGGTGCGGTCGCCGCGCGCGGGCCACGCGGAGAGGTCCAGGCGGGCCGAGGTGCGCCAGGCGGTGGGGGAGACCCTGGTCAGCCTGGCCGGGTCGAGGGCGGCCTCGGCGGAGGCGTTGCGGGCGTAGACGGGGGCGGCGGCGCCGTCCGGGCCCCAGCCGCCGTCGGGCAGGGCCGCCAGCGCGCCGCACACGGCGAGGGCCGCCGTGGCCGCGAGGACGGCCTTGCCGCGCTGCCTGCGCCGCAGCAGGTCGGTGGGGCGGGCCTGGAGCGAGCAGGGGTCGAACTCGGGGGAGGTCAGCAGCGCGGACCGGTCCGGGACGCGCTCGGCCTGGCGCAGCGCGGCCTCGGGGTCGGCGACGCCGGCCGCCGACAGGATCCGCCGCACCGCGTCGTCGGGGAGCTGCTCCAGTCCGCGCAGGACGTAGGCGGCGCGGGCCGGGCCGGGCAGGGACGCGAGTTGCTGGTCGAGGGCGAGTTCGTCGGCGCCGCCGGCGCGGGGGAAGAGCTTGAGGCCCCACACCAGGGGGAGCGGCGGCGGCAGCTGGGCGCGCCGGCGGCGCACGGCGCGCCTGCGCGGCGGGTCGGCCGCCAGCGCCGTACGGACCACCCGGGCCCGGAGGAAGCCGTAGGCCGGGTCGGTGCCGGGGTCCGTCGTGCCGTCCGGGGCCACGGGCGTCGAGGAGCGGCCCCGGGGCAGTGCGCGCTGGGCGAGGGAGTGCGCGGCCAGGACCCTGCGGCCGCGACCCAGGCCCGGCGGCAGCAGCAGATAGGCGAGCCGGACGAGCCGCGGGTAGTGCTCGACGAGCGCGGCCTCGGCCTGCCCGACGTCGAGGACCGGCGCGGAGGCGGACGGGGGGCGCGGGGCGACATCCTGTGACTGCACGTTCAGCAGAACGAGCGAACCGGTGGTTGGTCACCGCCGGCCCGCTCCCGTCAGCCTTCCGGCGGTCCCTGCCGGTCCCGGGGGGCCTGGGAGTCCTCGGGGTCCACCAGCAGCCGGGCGTAGTTCGCCGTGGAGCGCTGGTAACGGGGCAGATGCGGGGCGAGGGCGGTGAGGGCGAGGGACAGGCCCTCGCGCTCGCGGCCGAGGTCGGCCAGGCACAGGGCGAGGAAGGCGCGCACGGCGTCGCCCAACTCCTCCGGCGCAGCGTCGAGTTCAGGGGTCAGCAGCTCGACGCCCTCCTGTGGCCGTCCCAGGTTGCGCAGGGAGCTGGCGAGCTGGATCCGCGCCCGGCGTCCCCGCCGGCCGGCGAGCCCGCCGGCCAGCGCCTCCCGGTACAGCGGGACCGCGCGGTCCGAGTGGCCGGTGGAGTCCCAGGCGCTCGCCCGTTCGAACAGGCCGACGGGGCTGCCGGCCGGCAGCTCGGCGGCGAGCGCGTCGATCACCGCGCGGAACTCGGCGGCCCGGTCCTCGGGGTAGTCGTCCAGGCGGCCCCAGGCCTCGGCCACGCGGTCTTCCCATTCCTGATGCACCGGGCCACTTTCGCACAGGTGTGCTTGCGGTGCCGGTGATTTGAGCGCTGGGTCCGGTGCGGCCGTATGGAAGGGCGGGCCCCGCCGGGGCTCCCCGCGGCATGTGCGAACGGGTGCCGCACGAGGCGACGGCCGAAGCGGAGGAACAGATGAGGGTGACACGGCCGGTGCTGGCGGTGGCCGGCGCGGCGGCGGTGCTGGCGCTGGCGGGCTGCGGCTCCGGGGGCGGGGCGGCGAAGGTGCCGCCGACGGCGACCGGCAGCCTGGAGAGCCTGGCCGCCGAGGTGAAGTGCGAGCCGGACATCCAGACCGACGCCGACACGATCCGGCAGGCGATCTGCGCCAACACCAGCGGCAGGTTCGTCCTGGCCACCTTCTCCACCGACCGCGGCCAGCGTGAGTGGATCAACGAGGCCAAGGACTACGGCGGCTTCTACCTCGTCGGCCGCAAGTGGGTCGCCGTCGGCGACGACGGCGTGGTCCACGACCTGCGCGGCACCCTCGGCGGGGACGTGGAGACCGGCACCGACCACCACGCCCACTCCGGCTGAATCCGGGGGACGGCGAAGGCCGGTGGCGGGACTTCCCGCCACCGGCCTTCCGCTGTCGTGCGGGCGGGCGCCTAGCACATCCGTCCGGAGTTGAGGCAGGAGGCGATCTTGTTCGCCAGACCGCCCTTGGTCACGGCGATGAAGTCGTCGTGGTCGGTGATCGCCTTGTGCAGCTGCTCCGGGAAGCCGTCGACCGCGTAGGCGTTCTTCACCTGTCCGTTCTGCACCACCGGCCGCGGCACGCTGTAGACCAGACGCATCGTCAGCTGCGGGATCGCCCTGAAGCCGTTCTGGCAGCGGCCGGAGGCGTCGGCGAAGGCCACGTGCGTGCGGTGGTTGGCGCTGTCGGTGTTCTGGCCGTCCCAGCAGCTCTGGAAGGCGAACGTGCGCACCACGTCGCTGCCGTTCGGGCAGATCGGGTACTTGTCGGTCAGCTGGACCTTGTTCTCGAACCCGGTGCAGCTCCAGTGCGCGTTGGCGTTCGCCGTGCCGTTGGTGAAGGCCTTGGCGTCACCGGTGATGACGCGCAGGAACTGCGGCATCGCCACGACCTTGCTCGTCGGGTTGCCGACGTACTTGATCTGCGCCTGCTTGGCGACCAGGATCCGGCCGACGTTGCCCTCCTTGCCGCCGCCGTCCGCGTTCTGGTCGAAGTCCTGCGTGCCGTCCTGCACGCGCACCACCGGCCAGTAGTACGCCGACAGGTCGTTCTTGTTCTGGCAGCTCGTGCCGCCCTGCAGGAAGGTGTCGTTCGAGGAGAACGCGTCGATCTTCTGGTTGCCGACGTAGTCGTGCAGGTGGTGGGCGCCGTTGGTCACGCCGGGCGCCACGATCACGTTGTCGGTGTTGTGGTTGCCGTTGGCGTTCGTCCCGCAGCGGGTGGTGAAGGTGCCGGTCGAGGCGTTGCGCATCCGGCGCGGCTTGGCCGGGACATTGGGCTGGACCTTGGTGATGTCGACGAAGTCCGCCGCGGAGGGGCCGTTGCCGGCCTGGCCGCCGTTGTTCTGCTGCTGACCGCCCTGACCGCCCTGACCGCCCTGACCGCCCTGCTGGCCGCCGTTCATGCCGCCGTTGTTCTGACCGCCGTTGTTCTGGCCCCCGTTCTGGCCCCCGGTGTTCTGACCGCCGGTGTTCTGGCCGTCGCCGCCCTGCCCGCCGCCGTTGTTCGTCCGGTTCTGGTCGGCGGGGGAGCCGGTGCACGCCGTGAGGTCGTCCAGGTTGCCGGGAGCGGTGCCGCCGGCCCGGTTGATCTCCAGCCTGATCCGGTCGAAGATCACCTTCCGTCGGTCCTTCAACGGCCCCAGGATGCTGTTCTGGACGAAACTCGCGTCCCTGGTCTGGGCGTCCCGTGTGGTCGCCAGGCGCTGGTAGGCCTCGGTGATCTGGCGGTCCAGATTGGCCAGTTCGCCGTCGACCTCGGTACGGGCCTGTCCCGGCACGCTGGTGAGCTTCTGGCCGACGTCGGGGCAGGAGATTGTCGCCACCTGGGCGCCGGCTGCCTTCGTCCGGTTGCCCCACGCGTCGTTGTGCGACTCGTGGGCGGATGCGTAGAAGTTCGCCCAGACCAGCCCGCCCCCACCGAGCGCTAGGGCAGCCGCTGCGGCGATGGCCTTCGCGGCCGGCGACGTACGGCGTTTTCGTGTGTTGCGTCCCATGGAACTCCTCTGACTTCCTTGGCGGGGCAGCATCGAGGCGCCCGACAGGAGTGAAGCGGCCCCCTTCCATACGGACGCCGCCTCGAAGGTGTTCAACAGGAACGCGAATCGAACGCCGGCTCAGCGGTCGCGGTCGAGATGTGCCAGTACGGCCAGCACGCGCCGGTTGTCGTCGTCCGAGACCTCGAGTCCCAGTTTGGCGAAGATGTTGGAGGTGTGCTTCGCGATCGCCCGTTCCGTCACGACGAGCTGGGTCGCGATCGCCGCGTTGGAGCGGCCCTGCGCCATCAGCTCCAGCACCTCCAGCTCGCGCGGCGTCAGCCGCGACAGCGGCCGGTCCCGGTCCGAGCGCCGGGCCAGCAACTGCTGGATGACCTGCGGGTCCATGGCGGTGCCGCCGGACGCCACCCGGCGGACCGCGTCCACGAACTGGGCCGCGTCGAAGACCCGGTCCTTCAGCAGATAGCCCACCCCGCCCCTGCCGTCGGCCAGCAACTCCCGTGCGTAGAGCTGTTCGACGTGCTGGGACAGGACCAGCACCGGCAGGCCCGGCCGCGCCCGGCGGGCGCGCAGCGCGCACTGCAGCCCCTCGTCGGTGTGCGTGGGCGGCAGCCGTACGTCGACCACCGCCACGTCCGGCTCCGACTCGGCCAGGGCCGCGTCCAGTTCGGGGCCGGACTCGACGGCCGCCGCGATCTCGAAGCCGTGGGCTTCCAGCAGCCGGACCAGACCGTCGCGCAGCAGGAAGAGGTCTTCGGCTAGGACAACGCGCACGGGATCTCCATGGTCGCCATGGTGGGACCGCCCGCGGGACTGCTGACGGCCAGGACGCCGTCGAATGTACCGAGCCGCCGCTCGATGCCGGCCAGTCCGGAGCCTGGTGCCACCACCGCGCCGCCCCTGCCGTTGTCGGTGACCGTGATGCGCAGCATGCCGTCGGCGTGGTGCAGGTCGACCCAGATCCGGTCCGCGCCGGAGTGTTTGACGGCGTTGGTCAGCGCCTCGCTCACGGCGAAGTACGCCGCCGACTCCACCGGTGCGTCGGCGCGACCGGCCAGGTCCACGGCGACCTCGGTGGCGATCGGCAACCGCAGCGCCAGCGCCCGTACCGCGTCGCCCAGTCCGCGCTCGGCCAGGACGGGCGGGTGGATGCCGCGCACCAGGTCGCGCAGTTCGCCGAGGGCCTCGGCGGAGTTCTGGCGGGCCTGTGCGAGGAGCCGCCTGGCCTGCTCCGGGTCCGTGTCGATGAGCGCCTCGACGGTGCCCAGGTCCATGCCCATGACGACCAGCCGAGCCTGAGCCCCGTCGTGCAGGTCGCGCTCGATGCGCCGCAGCTCGGCGGCCGAGGAGTCGACGGCGTCGCGCCGGGTCTCGGTCAGCACCCGCACCCGTGCGGCGAGTTCGTCCTGGTCCGGGGCGAGGACGGCCCGGGTCAGCCTGAAGTGGGCGGTCAGCAGACGGGGGACCAGGCGCCAGGCGGCGACCAGGACCACCGCGCCGAGCGCGCCGGCGGCCAGCGCGGTGGCCTGCCCGCGCACCGGCACGAAGCCGTACCAGTACGTGCCGTCGGCCATGGGCCGCCACAGCCCGACCGCGAGCGCGAACCCCTCGAAGGGGTAGAGGAGCAGGACGGCCGGGAGCAGCGCGGTGGTGAAGCCGGCCGTCATGTTCACCGGCAGCCACAGCACGTCCCGCCGCACCTGCGGGTCGCGGAGCATGCCGAAGGTGCGCGTCCAGGGGTTGGCACCCGCCGGGACCGGGCGGTACGCCGACTCGACGGGCACCCCGGCCCAACGCGCCGCGATCTCCCGGTGGTTGTCGGCGAGGGCCCGTACCGCGGTGAGGACCCACGGGGTCGTGACGATGCCGACGCCGAGCGGGATCAGCGCGACGGAGAGGAGGGTCAGGACGAGGAACAGCACCGAGAACGGCAGTACCGCCACGGCCAGCACGAGTCCCCGTACGGCGGCGAGCAGTACCTCACGGGCGTGCTCTCGGGCGTCGCCGTTCGACGTGTTGGTGTTCATGTCCCCGAGTCTGGCCGAGCGGCACGGCGCCGGTCACGGGCCCGAGGCCCCCTGTCGGCGGGTGGTGCCAGGTACACCCCCTGGCCCCGGTGCCGGAGGCCTGCTGCCGGTGAGGCGCCCGGGGCGGCGGGGGAGGGGAGCGGGGGCCTGCCGCCGGCGGGACCGGCGGCAGGGTCCCCGGCCGGTCAGCCGGCGGTCGGCGGCGCGTACTTGTAGCCCACGCGCCGCACGGTCTGGATGGTCCTGCGGTGCTCGGCGCCCAGCTTGCGGCGCAGCCGGGCGATGTGGACGTCGACGGTGCGGCCGTCGCCCACGTGGCCGTAGCCCCAGACCGTGGTGACGAGCTGGTCGCGGGTGTGCACCCGGTGCGGGTGCGCGACGAGGTGGGCGAGCAGCTCGAACTCCAGGTAGGTCAGGTCGAGCCGCTCCCCGGCCACCTCGGCGGTGCGGCGGTCCGGGTCGATGCGGACCAGCGTGTCGCCGCCCTCCGCGCCGTCCTCGGCCCCGGCCGCCCGGCCGGGCTCGTCCCGCGGCTGGTCCGGCACGGCGACCGGCGGGAAGTGCGGCTGCTGGTCGGCCGGGACGAGCACCAGGTAGCCGATCATCGGCGGCCGGCCCGGCAGGGCGGGCAGGGTGTGCTGGGGGGCGGGCAGCCAGGTGGCGCCCGGCGGGAGGAAGTCCGCCACGTCCACGACCTCGTCCCGGTCCACGGCCCGCAGGCGATGGCGCGGTGCGGCGGCCGGAGCGGCCGGGGAGGGGTCCTGGACGGGGAGGGCGGCGGTGGTCAGGGAACGGGAGGTCGCCATGAGAGGTCAGCTCTTTCGCGCGAGGAGTTCGTCGGAAGGAGCGACGGCCGCGATTCGTGGTCGGGGGCGCCGCGGGACGTACGTCGTTGCGCGCTGGCCGAAGGCCGGGGTGTACGGCTTTTAGAGGGCCCGCGCGTTCGTCGCGCGGCAACACACCTGGTCGAAGTCGTGGTGCTGACGGGACGGCCAGAACGGCTCGAGGTCGTGACGCCCCGCCGCTTGCTGCTTCTGGAAACCGGCCATGCCTCCATTGAAGCAGAGACCGGCCCCGGCGAGGACCCTCCTCTCACTGCTCGGACGCTTCCTTGGCGGGAAGTTGACGCCGCGTACGCCGTCCGACCAGGTGTTCGCGCCGATCAGGGGCCCGGCCGGGGCGGTCGGGGCCCGGGCCACCGTCCCACAGTGCGGACGCCCCCGGCCCGGCGTGGCGCGGGCGCGCGCGAAGGGGGCGCCCACCTGTCGGTGGACGCCCCCTGGAGGCCCTGGGCGCGGCGGATCAGACCTGGCCGGCCTTCTCCAGCGCCGAGCAGCAGGTGTCGACCAGCAGCCGCGTCACGACGTACGGGTCCACGTTGGCGTTCGGGCGGCGGTCCTCGATGTAGCCCTTGCCGTCCTTCTCGACCTGCCAGGGGATGCGGACCGAGGCGCCGCGGTCGGAGACGCCGTAGGAGTACTCGTTCCACGGGGCGGTCTCGTGCAGGCCGGTGAGGCGGTCGTCGATGCCGGCGCCGTAGTTCTTGACGTGGTCCATCGGCTTGGAGCCCTCGCCGAGCGCTTCGCACGCGGTGATGATCGCGTCGTAGCCCTCGCGCATCGCCTTCGTGGAGAAGTTGGTGTGCGCGCCGGCGCCGTTCCAGTCGCCCTTGACCGGCTTGGGGTCGAGGGTGGCGGAGATGTCGAAGTCCTCGGCGGTGCGGTAGAGCAGCCAGCGGGCCACCCACAGCTGGTCGGCGACGACCAGCGGGGCGAGCGGGCCGACCTGGAACTCCCACTGGCCCGGCATGACCTCGGCGTTGATGCCGGAGATGCCCAGACCCGCCTTCAGACAGTTGTCCAGGTGCGCCTCGACGACGTCACGGCCGAAGATCTCGTCCGAGCCGACACCGCAGTAGTAGCCGCCCTGCGCGGCCGGGAAGCCGCCCTCGGGAAAGCCGAGCGGGCGCGAGCCCTTGAAGAAGGTGTACTCCTGCTCGATGCCGAAGATCGGCTCCTGGCCGGCGAACCGCTCGGCGACCTCGGCGAGCGCGGCACGGGTGTTGGACTCGTGCGGCGTCATGTCGATGTTCAGGACCTCGCACAGCACGAGGATGTCGTCGCCGCCGCGGATCGGGTCGGGGCAGGTGAAGACCGGCTTGAGCACGCGGTCGGAGGCGTGGCCCTTGGCCTGGTTGGTGGAGGACCCGTCGAAGCCCCAGATGGGCAGCTCGGCGCCCTTGGCGTCGTCGCCGAGGATCTTCGTCTTGGAACGGAGCTTGGCGGTCGGCTCGGTGCCGTCGATCCAGATGTACTCAGCCTTGAAGCTCACGGGCCACGTCCTTCGGGTCTCACTCGGGCGCACTTGCGGGTGCTGCGGCGCTGCGGCACTGGGGCGCCGCCGTTGATACCGAAAGCATGTCAACGGCCGATTTCCCGGCCGTTGCCCGAGTGTGAACCCCGTGTTACCTGGGGCCGCTGTGCCCCGTCTCACACCATGCGCCCGCGCCCTACGCGCGCCGGGCCTGGCCTGCCGTTCCCGGCCGGGAACGGCAGGCCGTCGTCACCCGTGGCGGGGGCGGGCCGTGCACGTGTGGCGAGGGTCCCGAGGCGCCGCCCCCGGTGTCACCGGCGCCGTCGCCGTTCTGCGCGGGCGGCGCGCTCTGCTGCCCGCCGCCGGCCTGCTGACCGTTCTGTGCCTGCCCGCCGTTCTGCGCCTGCTGACCGCTCTGGGAGTCCTGAGCCGACTCCCCGACCGTGCAGCCCGACGCCGCCTGCTTGCGCTTGATCTCCTCGATGACCGCCTCGCGGTTGGCGATCCGGGCCGCCGACTGCGCGTCCGGGTTCGCCCGCTGGCCGTCGATGAAGGTCTGGTTGTTGCCCAGGGCGGTGGCGAGGCCCTGACAGACCGTCGAGTCCCCGGCGGACAGCGTGCGCGGGGCCTGCGGCTGGGCGGCGTCGGACGTGGCCGCCAGGGCGAAGGCCCCGCTTCCCGCCACCGCCGCCGCGCCGGCCAGCAGGGCGATCTTCTTCTTCGTGCCGAGCGTTCTCCTGCGCGACATGCGCGCCTCCTGAAGGGCTGGGGGAGCGTACGCCGCTATGTACGGGAGGCCGGACGCGGTTGCTCAGCGGCCACGGTCGCCGGGCGAAGTAACCTGCGTCACAGGAGAGTCGGCGGTCGCTCAGCCCCGGCCGAGCGCGTCGCGCACCGCGTCCTCGCTCCGCGCCACCACCGCCGTGCCGTCGTCGGCCGTGATGATGGGCCGCTGGATCAGCTTCGGGTGCCCGGCCAGCGCCGCCACCCAGCGGTCGCGCGCACCGGCGTCGCGAGGCCAGTCCTTGAGCCCGAGCTCCTTCGCCTCGGCCTCCTGGGTGCGGGTGATGTCCCACGGCTCCAGCCCGAGCCGGTCGAGCACCGCCCGGATCTCGTCCTCGCTCGGCACCTCCTCCAGGTAGCGGCGGACGGTGTAGTCGGCGCCCTCGGCGTCGAGCAGGCTGATGGCGCTGCGGCACTTGGAACAGGCCGGGTTGATCCAGATCTCCATGCGGTCCACGGTAGCCACCGAACACCTGTCCCGCGTGGGCGCGTACCGTTCCCGGTGACCAAGATCGGCACGGCACTACAGGGGGACCGGGCGATGAGCCGGTACGACGGGCGGGACACGAAGAGCGGACGGGGCGGTCCGCGGGGGCGGTACGGGGCGCTGGCGGGCGTGGTCGCCGTGGCCCTCGCGGCGGGCGGCTGCGGCGCCTCGGGCGGCGACGGGGGCGACGGCGGCCCGGCCGGCGGCGGCCGGGCCGGTGCCACCGGCGGCGCGCGGCCGCCCGCGTCCGAGGGCGGCGGCCACAGTGCCGCGCCCGGCGCCGGGGCCGCCGCCTGGCGCAAGTGGGGTCTGAAGCCGTTGCCCGCCGCGCCGACGCCGCCGGCCGACAAGCCCGTCAAGTTGACCGCCGACGGGCCCGTCCCGGTCCTCACGCACATACCGACCTCGCGGAAGGTCGTCTTCATCACCGTCGACGACGGGCAGGAGAAGGACCCGAAGTTCATAGCGATGATGCGGGACCTGAAGATACCGATCACGCTCTTCCTGATGAACGACGCCGTGAAGTCGGACTACGCGTACTTCAAGCCGCTGCAGGCGATGGGCAACCGGATACAGAACCACACCCTGCACCACCCCGTGATGAACACCCTCCCGCTCGCCCGCCAGAAGGAGGAGGTCTGCGGCGACCAGGAGATCCTCACCAAGGAGTACGGCACCGCGCCGCTGCTGTTCCGGCCGCCCTACGGCGCGTACGACGCGGCGACCAGGACGGCCGTGGGGGAGTGCGGGCCCCGGGCGATCGTCTGGTGGCGGGAGTCCATGCAGATCACCAACATGCAGTACCAGACGGGCGACAGGAAGCTGCGGCCCGGCGACATCATCCTCGCCCACTTCCGCGGACCGAGCGAGCTCAAGGGCACCACCATGACCGAGATGTTCGCCAACCTGCTCGACCGCATCCGCGAACAGGGCTTCGCCGTGGCCCGGCTGGAGGACTACATCCAGCCCCCGGCCCGATGAGTCTGTTCGATTTCTCGCCGCCTCAGGAGCACCTTCCGCAGCGTGGGTGACACAGCGGCAATTGCCGTTCTCACCTGGGCATTTACTCGACTTCGGCATCCTGCGGATGTCAGTGCCCGGCGGTACACTGGAAGCAGTGTTCGAGAGTGCCGCCGGGTCGTCCGCGCGGCACTCCCACGCGACAGGAGGATGGCCGTGCCCGCTGCCGCACTGAAGCCGAAGCCGTTGCCGACCCAGTCCACCGCGAGGCGTTCCGTCCCGCTCGACTCGCCCTACGAGCCCCTGGCCAAGCGGCCGTTGCCGGCCGGCCGGCCGCGCGAGTGGTACGTCACGCACAACCGCCGCCTGAAGGCGATGCGGCTCGCCATCGCCCTGCTCGACTCCGGTGTCCACATGCCGGGCCAGGCCCGTGACGAGACGATCCGCAGCACCGCGCGGCTCATCGGCGTGCACCCGCCGTCGGCCACCACCTGCCACATGGTGCGTGCGCTGATGCGCTACTCGCGCTGATCCGTCACCGGGTGCTCCGCCGCCGCGGAGCACCCGGCACGGCAGCGGCCGTGGCACCGGGCGCCGTACCGGACGGGTGAGGCGTCCGCCTCACGCCGCCAACTCCCGCTCCAGCGGCGTACGGAAGCGCGGCGTCACCCTCGTCGTGCCCAGCAGTCGGCTCAGCCGCTCCGCCCGCTCGGCGACGGCGGTCTCCGCCTCCCGGCCGGCCCCCTCGGCGTCCAGCAGCCGCCAGACGATCTCGCCGTCCGGCCGCTGGGCCCACCCGCCGACCACCCGGCCGTTCCACCACACCGTCGGGCCGACGTTGCCACTGCGGTCGAACAGCGCCGGCCGCAGCCCGGGCGTCAGGTACCAGTCGCGCTGCCGCCAGCCCATCGCCGTCGGGTCCAGGGCGGGCAGCAGCGCCGCCCACGGCCGCTCCGGCGCGGCCACCGGCTCCGCGTCGCCCGCCACCACGTACCCCGGGCCCTCGTCCAGGGACACCCGTCGCGCGCCCATCGACGTCAGCGCCCGCCGCACCTCCGCGGCCCGCCACCCCGTCCACCACTTCAGGTCCGCCTCGGTCGCCGGGCCGCAGACCGCCAGCCAGCGCTCCAGCAGCTCCCGCTGCGCGTCCGCGACGTCCAGCTCGGGACGCTCGGGCGCGAGGGCCCAGCGGAACTGCGTGGACGTCCAGGAGCCGAGCGGCCGGCCCCGCACCACCCTGCCCTCCACCCCCAGCAGCCGCAGCAGCCGCGAGGAGACGGTGTGCACGCCCTCGTAGCTCTTGCCCGGCGCGTAGGCGAACCGCTCGCGCAGCCGCGGTTCGTCCTCGGCGAGTTCGGCCGCCGTGGCCTGACCGCGCCGGGCGAGCGCCGCGAGCGCCGACTCCTCGACCTCCTTGAGCCAGGCCGCGTCCGGGGCGCCCGCCGCCGCCATGTCCTGGACCAGCTGGGTCCGGGCGCGGGCCGCGACGGCGAGGCCCGTCGAGGCGTGCACCACGGCCGTCAGCGCGGCCGGGAACACGAACACCGTGTTACGCATCCCGTGCATCCGCACCAGCGTGCGGTCCTCGTACAGCGCCCGCTCGGTCGCGGACACCGCCCGGGCCGGGTCCGCCACCCGGGCGCCCACCCCCAGGTACACCGTCGCCGGGTCCGTGCCGTGCAGCGCCACCAGGGCCTCGGCGACCTCCTCCGGGCCCGCCGCCCCCGTCCCTGCGGCCAGCCGGTGCCGCAGGGCCAGCCGGGCCCGCCTCTCCGCCACGCCGATGTGCCGCTCTCCCATGGGTTCCCCCTCGGTCGTGTGCCGTCGTCGTCCCCACGGCATCCTCGCCGACCGCACTGACATCCGGCCCGCGACCGCGCGGGGGCCGCCGTGCTCAGCGGTCGTACCGCTCCAGCAGCCCGGTCACGTACGCCTCCAGCCGGGCGGCCAGCACCTCGGGGGTGAGGTCGCCGCGGCCCAGCTCGCGCCACGGCCCGGCGAGCTTGGCCGCTTCCGGGCAGTAGTGCAGGGCGTCCAGCAGCCGCCAGTACAGATGGTCGGGCCCGTCGGCGAGACGGCGCCCGCCCAGCGCCTCGTAACGCTTTCGGAACCCGAGCCCGTGCTCGGGGCCGTGCAGCAGCGCGAGCGCGGTCGAGCAGTGGGCGACATCGAGGTCGGCCGGGCCCCAGGAGGTCTCCACCCAGTCCACGACGCCGCTCACCCGCACGTCCTCGCCCTCCCCGTCGAACAGCACGTTGCCCGGGTGGTAGTCCCGGTGCAGGAAGCAGCCCTCGTACGCCGGCGGCTCACGGCGCAGCACCGCCACCGCCCGCTCCCACACCGCGCCCGGCGGGGCCTGCACCCGCTCCGGGGAGGTCCAGGCCTCGTAGGAGCGCGGCCGTACGTCCGGTACGACGGCGTGGACGCGCCCGAGCTGCGCCGCGAGCAGGTCCAGCCGCCGCCCCAGGCCCGGACCGTCGTCCACCCGTACGCGGCCCGGCAGCCGGGTTATCAGCAGGCTGGGGTGGTCGCAGTGCTCGGCGGTCGCGTCGACGGCGACGGGGCGTGGGGCCGGCACGCCGTCCCGGCCGGCCAGCAGGGCGAGGACGCCCGCCTCCCGGGCGAGCAGGGCGGGGGCGTGGCGGCGGAAGAACGGCCTCACGAACGTGCGCAGCACCAGCGAGGTGCCGTCGTCCAGCGTGAGGGCCCGCATCCGGGAGCTCCAGCCGCCGCGCAGCGGGCGGACGCCGGTGACCGTGCGGCCGGGCGGCAGCTGACCGGCCACCCACGCCCTGGTCGCCGGCAGGCCGCCGTCACCGAGCCCGGTCAGGAGGGCGGACACCAGCTCCCGCCGCGCCTCGGGACGGTCGCGCAGCCACAGGCCCAGCCGGTGATCGGCGTCGGGCAGGTCCAGGCGGGTGAACCGTGCCCGGGTGGCGAGGGCGTCCTCGACCGCCTCGGTGACGGCGGGCGGGATGACGGCGTCCGTGCCGGGCACGACGAGCACCGCCCGGCCCTCGTAGGCGCGCAGGGAGTCCAGCGCGGGCGCCGTGCGCCAGCTGCCGGGCCGGCGGATGATCTCGCTGAACGGTCCGCCGCCGTCGCCGAACGGCAGCTCCCACGCCGCGCCCGCGTACACCGCCGGCGCGGCGAGACCGAGCGACACCACCCGCTTCCCGTAGTGCCCGGCGAGGTCGGCCACGGTCTGCCCGCTCATGCTGAACCCGACGAGGACCAGCGGCCCGCCCGCCGGTGTGAGCGCGTCGATCACCGACACCGCCTGCTCGAACCGGCGGCGCAGACTCAGCTCGCGCAGCGCGCCGCTGCTGTCGCCGTGCCCGGAGAAGTCGAACGCGACGCCCCGGCAGCCGCGGGCGGTGAACTCGGCGAGCAGCGGCAGCAACCGCTCCTTGCTGCCGCTGCCGGCGCCGTGCAGCAGGACGGCGGTGGGCCGCCCGGCTCCGCCGTCGTCGGGTACGCCGTCGCCGGGTACGCCGCCGGCGGGGCCGTGGACACCGCTGAGCCGTTCGCCGTCGTACTCGTGCGTGAAGTCGGTGAGAGGGGAAGCCGTCGTGCACATGCCCCTCATTCACGCACGCGGCCGGCCGTGACAAGGGCGTTTCCGCCGAAGCGCCCGCCCCACCCGCCGCCCTCACAGTCCCGGGGCGCCCCACACCGGGAACCAGCGGCTCAGGTCGTCCTCCATGCGCAGGTCGTCGGCGAGGACGGACCTCACCTGGATCTCCAGGGCGTTGTCGCGCCGCTGCGCCCGGCCGGGCAGCGGGGCGAACGGGTAGAAGGCGGCCCGCTTGTACAGGTACACCAGCGCCAGCCGGCGGCCGGCGTCGTCGTGGAAGCCGGCCAGGGAGCACAGCAGTTGCGGACCGAAGCCGTTGGCCTCCAGGGTGCTGTTCACGGCGTGCAGGTCGGTGACGAGTTCGGACAGCTGGTCGGGGGCGCGACGGGAGACCAGCCAGGAGTATCCGTAGGCGTCCCGGGACAGCTCCACCGGCGGGCCGGTGCGGCCGGCGTCGGCGTCCAGGAGGGCCTGGACCTCGCGGTGGGCCTGTTCGAAGGCGGCGCCCTCGACCGTGGCGAAGCACACCGCGCCCCGCCCGGTCGGGGTGAAGCCGGCCGCCGCCTGCAGCGTCACCGCCGCCGACGGCAGCCCGAACAACTGGTCGAGATCGGGCGGGGCGGGTTTCGTACGGCCGAGCAGGATGTCCAGGAACCCCATCCTCAGCCCGCCTTCCCCGGCGTGGCGGCCTGGCCCAGCTCGGCGGAGATCCGCCCGAGCTGCGCGAGCCGCTGCTCCAGGCTCGGGTGGGTGGAGAAGAGCCGGGCGATGCCGGGATCGGAGCCCAGCGCCGGGGTGAAGTAGAAGGCGTTGAAGGCCTGGGCGGTGCGCAGGTCCTCGGAGGGGATACGGGCGATGTCGCCGGTGACCTTGGTGAGCGCGGAGGCCAGCGCCGAGGGCCGCCCGGTCAGCAGGGCCGCCGCCCGGTCCGCGGCCAGCTCCCGGTACCGGGACAGGGCCCGGTTCAGCAGGAAGCTGATCGCGTAGACGGCCGCCGACACGCCCATCACCATGGCGAACACGGCCATGGTGTTCTGGTCCTTGCGGCCCCGGCCGCCGAAGATCTCCGAGTAGAACGCGAACCGCACGACCAGTCCCGCGATCACGCCGAGGAAGGACGCGACCGTGATCACGGCGACGTCCTTGTGCGCCACGTGCGACAGCTCGTGCGCGAGGACACCCTCCAGCTCCGCCGGTTCCAGCCGACGCAGCAGCCCCGTGGTCACGCACACCACGGCGTTGTCCGGGTTGCGTCCCGTGGCGAACGCGTTCGGCATGTCCACGTGGGAGACGGCGACCACCGGTTTCGGCATGTCCGCCATCGCGCACAGCCGGTCGACCACCGCGTGCAGCTCGGGGAACTCCTCCCGCTCCACCACCCGGCCGTGCATCGCGAACAGCGCGATCCGGTCGGAGAACCAGTACTGGGCGATGAGCGCGCCGGCGGCGACCACCACGACCAGCACCCAGGACTTCAGCAACACGATCAGCGCGGCCACGAAGGCCACGTACAGCAACCCGAGCAGGAAAAGCGTGACCCCCATGCGCACGGTCAGCCGCCTGTCGCTCCGGAAGCGGCTCTGCATCTTGCATCACCCCGCAGTCAGGCACTCGTCCCGACTCCAGTGTGCACCTGCCGCGGCCCGCGGCGAACGGTCCGTACGGCCTCTATGCGTCGCCCTCGCGGAAGGCAGCGGCGTTGCGGGCGGCCCAGGCGGAGAAGGGGCGAGGGGCGCGGCCGAGGACGCGCTCGACGTCCGGGCTGACGCGGAGTTCGGCCGGGTTCGGCGCGCCGAGGATGTCCAGGGTGTCGTCGGCGAGCTCGGCCGGCATGACCCGGCTCATGGCGGCCCTGGCCTCGGCGCGGGTCAGCTCGTGGAACCGCACCGGCGTGCCCAGCGCGTCGGCGATCGCGGCCGCCTGCCGGCGCGGTGTGATCACTTCAGGGCCGGTCAGCTCGTACACGCCGCCGGCGTGCCGGTCCTCCAGCAGACAGGCCGCCGCGACCGCCGCGATGTCCGCCGGGTCGACGATCGGTACGCCGACGTCGCCGAAGGGCGCGGCGACGAGCCCCTGCGCGCGGACGGACGCGGCCCACCACAGGGCGTTGGAGGCGAAGCCGCCCGGCCGCAGGATCGCCCACTCCGGGCCGGATGCCCGCAGCGTGTCCTCCAGCTCGCGCATCGCGATCCGCGTCGGCCCGAAGGGCCTGGTCACCACGCCCTGGCTGGAGAGCAGCACGATCCGCCGGACCCCGGCCGCCGCGGCCTCGCCGATGAGGTCGGCGGGGTGGTGCCCGGCGGCGTGCAGGTCGCCGGAGAGCAGCAGGAAGAGCGCCGACGCCCCGGTCAGCGCGGGCTTCAGCCCGGCCGGGTCGGCCAGGTCGGCCGCCAGATGGCGGACGCCGTCCGGCACCGCCGCCGGATGCCGCGACACCGCCGTCACCTGCTGCCCCGCCTCGGCCAGCGCCCGCGTCAACGGCCGGCCCACGTTCCCGGTCGCCCCTGTCACCACGATCATGTTCAGCTCCTCGTCGGTTGTTCTCGGTGGCTCCGACGTTAGGAAGGAGAGCTAACTTTCCGTAAGGACGTACCTGAAGGTAAGCTCATGGCATGGCGGGAGGGTCGCAGCACAGAGGGACCGAGACCGGGGGTCGGTATGACGTGTTTCACACCGACTGCCCCGCGCGCGACATGGTCGATCACGTCACCAGCAGGTGGGGCGTCTGGGTGCTGATCTCCCTGCGGCGCAACGACCTGCGCTTCTTCGAGCTGCGCCAGAGCATCCACGGCATCAGCGAGAAGATGCTCGCCCAGACCCTGCGGGTCCTGGTCGCGGACGGCCTGGTCTGGCGGAAGGTGGAGCCGACCACGCCGCCCCAGGTCACCTACGGACTGACCGGGTTCGGCCGCGAGGTGGGCGAGCCGCTGACCGAGCTGTTCGACCGGATCACCCACCGACTGGCCACGGACGCCGCGCCCGGTTCGCAGAGCGCGCGAGCACGGAGCGCAGGCTGAGGACTCGACGCGGGCCCAGCGGTCAGTGCGGGCCCAGCGGTCAGTGTGGGCCGAGTGGTCAGCGCAGGCCGCGGGTCTGGGCGTAGCCGAGCAGGACGATCACCGCGGCGACGCAACCGAGGACCACGGCCGTGGATATCCAGGACGCGCGGCGCGGCGCGGCCGGCCCGGGCTCGCCGCGGAACGGCACCGGGCCGGGCGGAGTCTCCTTCCAACGGGCGGCGAGCATCCGGGCCCGGGCGGAGGGCTCCTTGTGCTCGGCGGCGTCCGCCCACCGGTGGTCGAACTCGAACTCGCCCTGCGCGTCCCCGTGTTCGCTCATCCCCGTTGCCTCTTTCGCTCATGGTGCGCCGCCGAGGGATCGCCTCCCGTGAGTAGGAGACGCGTGAAGCGTCGGAAGGTTGCACGGCGAGACGAAGTCCGCCGGCGGTCCCTCGTTCGGCTCAAGATGCCGCGCGGACGGGGGAGGGCTAGCCTCGATGAGGAGTGATCGCGCTGCGGCCGCGGCTCCCGTCACGTTCCCCGAACACCCCGAAGCGGCACGAGTGGGTGGAAGGAAGGAATGCCATGAAAGCACCACGTGTGAGGCGTCTCTTCGCGGCGACCGTCGCCGGCGTACTGCTGGCGGGCGGAGCGGCGGCCGGCACGGCCTCCGCCGCCACGCCGGACAAGGCCCCGACCACCACGAGCTACCGCTGCGGCGGCTGGTGGAGCAACTGCGGCTACGGCGGCCGCGGCGGCGGCTTCTACGGCCCGGGCTACGGCTACGGCTATGGCTTCGGTGGGGGCAGCACCGTTGTCATCATCGTCTGACCCCACCCGCGCGACGAACGAGGGCCGCCGTCCCCTTCAGGGGGCGGCGGCCCTCAGCCGTGCGGCAGGGAGCCAGGTCTCTCGCCTGCCCCGGCCCCACATCCATCAACCACCTGGGCGCCGCCCGGTCCGTCCGTGTCCGCTACCGCGCCCTGGACCTCGACCTCGCCGACGCGGTGAACGTGGCGCTCGCCGCCGACTACGACACGGACGCGATCCTCACCCTGGGCCGACGAGACTTCCGGTCCGTACGCCCACTGGGCCACTACAAGGCGTTCCGGGTGCTCCCCGACGATCTCCCGCTCTGACGCGGGATCCCCCTCGGCGGCGAGCGGCTCGTTCGGGGTGCCGGGCGCGAGAAGGCCGTCGGCCGTGGCCCTCCGTGGGGAAGGGGCACGGCCGACGGCCCGCGAGCAGTTCAGGTCGGAGCGGAAACCCGCTCCGACCCGGGGCGATGTCACACGTCGAAGTAGAGCTCGAACTCGTGCGGGTGCGGGCGGAGCTGGAGCGGGGCGATCTCGTTGGTGCGCTTGAAGTCGATCCACGTCTCGATCAGGTCCGGCGTGAACACGTCGCCCTGGAGGAGGAACTCGTGGTCGGCCTCCAGGCGGTCGAGGACCGCGCCCAGCGAGGTCGGGACCTGGGCCACGTTGGCGTGCTCCTCGGGAGCCAGCTCGTAGAGGTCCTTGTCGATCGGCTCGGCCGGCTCGATCTTGTTCTTGATGCCGTCCAGGCCGGCCAGGAGCAGCGCCGAGAACGCCAGGTAGGGGTTGCCGGAGGCGTCGGGGGCGCGGAACTCCACGCGCTTGGCCTTCGGGTTCGAGCCCGTGATCGGGATACGCATCGCGGCGGAGCGGTTGCGCTGCGAGTACACCAGGTTCACCGGGGCCTCGAAGCCCGGCACCAGACGGTGGTAGGAGTTCACCGTCGGGTTGGTGAAGGCCAGCAGCGACGGGGCGTGCTTGAGGATGCCGCCGATGTAGTAGCGGGCGGTGTCCGACAGGCCCGCGTAACCGGCCTCGTCGTAGAACAGCGGGTCGCCGTTGCTCCACAGCGACTGGTGCACGTGCATGCCCGAGCCGTTGTCGCCGAAGATCGGCTTCGGCATGAAGGTCGCCGTCTTGCCGTTGCGCCAGGCGACGTTCTTCACGATGTACTTGAACAGCTGGAGGTCGTCCGCGGCGGCCAGCAGCGTGTTGAACTTGTAGTTGATCTCGGCCTGGCCGGCGGTGCCCACCTCGTGGTGCTGGCGCTCCACCTTCAGACCGGCCTTGCCCAGCTCCAGGGAGATCTCGGCGCGCAGGTCGGCGAAGTGGTCGACCGGCGGGACCGGGAAGTAGCCGCCCTTGTAGCGGACCTTGTAGCCGCGGTTGTCCTCCAGGGCGCCGGTGTTCCAGGCGCCGGCCTCGGAGTCGATGTGGTAGAACGACTCGTTCTCCGCGGTCTTGAAGCGGACGTTGTCGAAGACGTAGAACTCGGCCTCGGGGCCGAAGAACGCGGTGTCGGCGATCCCGGTGGACGCGAGGTACGCCTCGGCCTTCTTCGCCACGTTGCGCGGGTCACGGGAGTACTGCTCGCCCGTGATCGGATCGTGGATGAAGAAGTTGATGTTGAGCGTCTTGTCCCGGCGGAACGGGTCCACGCGCGCGGTGGACAGGTCGGCGCGCAGGGCCATGTCGGACTCGTGAATGGCCTGGAAGCCGCGGATCGAGGATCCGTCGAACGCCTGCTCCTCGTCGGGGTCGAACGCCTCGGCGGGCAACGTGAAGTGCTGCATGACGCCCGGCAGGTCGCAGAAGCGGACGTCGATGAACTTGACGTCCTCGTCCGCGATGTACTTCTTGGCCTCGTCGGCGTTCTGGAACATCCAGCTCCTCCTACTCCCGACCGTCCCGCCGGGGTGGTAGATCGTTCGTGCGGCCAGTGCGGTGGCACACGCTGACTCGACCCTAGGGACGGGTGATTTCTCGGGCGTGACCCATTTGTTTCGCAGAAGTTAACCGGCCCGGGTGGGGTCACGTCCCCGACACCCCGGCGGTCCGTCTCCGTCCAGCCTCGCAGTACCGTGGTCGGGTGGACAACAGGCAAGCAGTGGGATCGTGGCTGTCCGGGCCGCGCGCGGCCATGGAGGGCGCCGGAGCCGACTTCGGTTACCGGGGCGAACAGCTGGGACTGCCGGAGGAGGGTCCGGGCTCGATCGCCCGCCCGGGCCGTCGGCTGGGCGCGGTCGCCGTCGACTGGGCCCTGTGCATGCTGATCGCATACGGCCTGATCACCCATGGCTACGACCAGGCGACCGGCAACTGGGCCCTGCTCATCTTCTTCGTGCTCGGCGTCCTCACCGTCGGCACGCTCGGCTGCACCCCCGGCAAGCGGCTGTTCGGCCTGCGGGTGGTCGCCCTGCGCACCGGCGGGGTGCAGCCGCTGCGCGCCCTGCTGCGCACGGTCCTGCTGTGCGTCGCGATCCCGGCGCTGATCTGGGACCGCGACGGCCGCGGCCTGCACGACCGGCTGGCGGGCACCGTGGAGGTCCGCGGCTAGGGTTTTCCGTTCGGATCAGGCCGGATCAGGGCGCGGTGCCAGGGCACGCGAGCCCGGTGTGATCCGAACGAGAGGCCCTATGGGCTGTCCGGCGGCAGGCGTCCGCCCTGTCGCTCGGCGTGAGCCCGCTCGGGTCCCGGCCCCGCCGCTGCCGTGCACGGCCGCGGTCGTGTACCGGGCGGCCGACGGGAAACGCGTCCGCGGCGACTGCGCCCACGGCGGCTTCCGCCGGGGGCGTCCGCCTACGGCCTCCGACTGCGGCGTGCGCCTACGACCTCCGTCCATGATGGACGGCCGGCCATGACCGACGTCCGCCCATGACCCATGACGACGACGTCCGCCCACGACGACGATGGGGGCGCCCGGAGTGATCCGGGCGCCCCCATCGTCGGTCGAGGCGTGGTGCGGCCGAGGTCAGCGCCGCGGGCCGCCGCGCGGCATCCGCATGCCCTTGGGCATCGGGCCCTTCGGCAGCGGCATGTTGCTCATCAGGTCGCCCAGGGCGCGCAGCCGGTCGTTGGTGGCGGTCACCTGGGGGCCGGTCAGCACGCGCGGGTACTTCAGCATGGTGGTGCGCAGCTTCTTCAGCTCCACCTGGCCCTCGCCCGTGCCGACGATCACGTCGTGCACCGGGACGTCCGCGACGATGCGGTTCATCTTCTTCTTCTCGGCCGCGAGCAGGGTCTTCACCCGGTTCGGGTTGCCCTCGGCGACCAGCACGATGCCGGCCTTGCCGACCGCGCGGTGCACCACGTCCTGGTTGCGGTTCATGGCGACCGCCGGAGTGGTCGTCCAGCCGCGGCCGATGTTGTCCAGCACCGCGGCGGCCGCGCCCGGCTGGCCCTCCATCTGCCCGAAGGCGGCCCGCTCGGCCCGGCGCCCGAACACGATCGCCATCGCGAGGACGGCGAGCAGCAGGCCCAGGATGCCGAGGTAGATCGGGTGACCGATCAGGAAGCCGATCCCGAGGAGGACACCGAACACGACGATGCCGACAGCCGCGAGTACAAGACCGATCTTCGGGTCGGCCTTGCGGGTCATCTTGTACGTCAGAGCGATCTGCTTCAGTCGCCCCGGGTTGGCAGCCTCGGCTGCGGGTTCCTTCCTCGCCATGCCACGAAGTCTACGTGGCCCGGGAGGCGGCCGACGACGGCAGTGCCCCTGGGGACCGCGGGAGGGCCGGGAGGCGGTTGGTCAGGGGCGGACGGAGGGGAACTCGTCGAGAACGCGCTGCGCCTCCACGCGGTCCTTGGCGCGACGGCGGTCCTCCAGGACGGAGGTCCAGGCGTTGCGGCGGGCGGTGCGCTGGCCGCCGCGCATCAGCAGTGACTCGACCGTGCGGAGTGCTTCCTTGACGGACGGGATGGCGGTGGCACGAACGGGCGCGGCCTGCATGGTGGAGATCCCCCCTCGAAACGGCTCGGGTGTACGTGGCGTGAGTCCAGGGTCACTGATTGGTGTTACCAGGGCGTGACCGACCGGTCAAACACGGATGAAGCCCCGACGCCGCAGGCCGAAAGGGTGACGCGGCCCTGATGGACGCCCCCATCTGCGGCGACGGTCAGGGCCGCGTCATATCGGCCACTACTCGGCGGTAGTCTCTTGTGCGCGAATTCACACGCCTCCCGGCCGGCCCGTCGGCCATGCCGGGTGACGGTGCGTCAGACCGCCTGCGCCGCGACGAAGGAGGCGCCGTCCTGCGGAGCCGCCGAGCGGCGCTGCTCGATCGCCATCCCGTACAGGCGCCCGGCGCGGTAGGAGGACCGCACCAGCGGGCCGGACATCACGCCCGAGAAGCCGATCTGCTCGGCCTCCTCCTTCAGCTCGACGAACTCCTGCGGCTTGACCCAGCGCTCCACCGGGTGGTGGCGCACGCTCGGGCGCAGGTACTGCGTGATGGTCACCAGCTCGCAGCCCGCCTCGTGCAGCTGCCTGAGCGCCTCGCTGATCTCCTCGCGGGTCTCGCCCATGCCGAGGATCAGGTTCGACTTGGTGACCAGGCCGTAGTCGCGGGCCTCGGTGATCACCTTCAGGGAGCGCTCGTAGCGGAAGCCGGGGCGGATGCGCTTGAAGATCCGCGGGACCGTCTCGACGTTGTGCGCGAAGACCTCGGGGCGGGAGGCGAACACCTCGGCGAGCTGCTCGGGGACCGCGTTGAAGTCGGGGGCGAGCAGTTCCACCTTGGTGCGGCCGCCCTCGCGCTTGGCGGTCTGCGCGTGGATCTGGCGCACCGTCTCCGCGTACAGCCAGGCGCCGCCGTCCTCCAGGTCGTCGCGGGCGACGCCGGTGATGGTGGCGTAGTTCAGGTCCATGGTGACCACGGACTCGCCGACGCGGCGCGGCTCGTCACGGTCGAGCGCCTCGGGCTTGCCGGTGTCGATCTGGCAGAAGTCGCAGCGCCGGGTGCACTGGTCGCCGCCGATGAGGAACGTCGCCTCGCGGTCCTCCCAGCACTCGTAGATGTTCGGGCAGCCGGCTTCCTGGCAGACCGTGTGCAGGCCCTCGCTCTTCACGAGGTTCTGCATCTTCGTGTACTCGGGACCCATTTTCGCCCGGGTCTTGATCCACTCGGGCTTGCGCTCGATGGGGGTCTGGCTGTTGCGGACCTCCAGGCGCAGCATCTTGCGTCCGTCGGGTGCGACTGCGGACACGTCGGCTCCCTGTAGCTTCGATTCTTCGGCGCACACCAGGGTACGCCCGTGCTTGTTGCGCCCAGTCGGTGAGGCCAACCTCAGGGGTACGGGGATCATTCCCCCGGGCGGCCTTCTCGGCGGGGTCCGGTCAGGCCGTCGCCTTCTCGATCTCCCGCGGCTTCGGCTCCGCGTTCTCCAGCACGTCCCGCAGATGCCGCTCGACGACCGGCAGCACCTCCTCGATGGTGACGTCCCGGCCCAGCTCGGCCGCCAGCGAGGCGACGCCCGCGTCACGGATGCCGCACGGGATGATCCGGTCGAACCACTTCATGTCGGGGTTCACGTTGAACGAGAAGCCGTGCATGGTGACGCCCTTGGCCACGCGGATGCCGATCTGCGCGATCTTGCGGTCCTCGCGGCGCTGGCCGGCGTTGGACGGGGCGTACTCCGGGCCGTTGAGCCGCGGGTCGAACTCCTCGTCGGTCAGGCGCGGGTCGAAGTCGAGGGAGAGCCCGCCGAGCGAGGGCCGCTGCTCGACGGGGTCGCCGAGCACCCACACGCCGCTGCGGCCCTCCACCCGGGTGGTGGCGAGGCCGAACTCCGCGCAGGTGCGGATCAGCGCCTCCTCCAGCCGGCGCACGTGCGCCACCACGTCCACCGGGCGGGGCAGCTTCTGGATCGGGTAGCCGACCAGCTGGCCGGGGCCGTGCCAGGTGATCTTGCCGCCGCGGTCGACGTCGATCACGGGGGTGCCGTCGAGGGGGCGCTCGCTGTCCTCGGTGCGCCGTCCCGCGGTGTAGACCGGCGGGTGCTCCAGGAGCAGCACGGTGTCGGTGACCTCGTCCGCGAACCGGGCGGCGTGCACCCGGCGCTGTTCGTCCCAGGCCTCCTGGTAGTCCACGGCCTCGGCACCGAATCCCATGCGGACGAACCGCAGCTCACTCACGGCAAGCGCCTCCCTGGAAAGTCGTCAGGCACGTCACGTGCCCACGCCACTGTACGTCCGCCCGTCGGGCGTCAGCCGCACGGGGAATCCTCACACGATCGGATGAATGCCGCCGGAAGTCCGCGGTCGGCCGCTCACTCTCCGCTACATTCGCGCCGTTCACATGGCCATAAGGGCTGCTCACAGGCAATCCGGGCGTCCACGCGGCCGCGTGGACGCCCGAAAGGCAGGAGACCGCACCGCAGATGACGGAACGACCCGCGCAGCGCACTCCCAACCGCCAGCTCGCCGCGCTCATCGCAGAAGCGGGGTTCTCCAACGCGGGACTGGCCCGTCGCGTGGACCAGCTAGGTCTCGAGCACGGGCTGGACCTGAGATACGACAAGACCTCGGTCACCCGCTGGCTGCGCGGCCAGCAGCCGCGCGGGACCACGCCCGCGCTGATCGCGGAGGTCTTCACCCGCCGCCTGGGCCGCCGGCTGACCGCCCAGGACCTGGGCCTGGACGCCTGCGCCCCGGTCTACGCCGGGCTGGAGTTCGCCGCCGCCCCGGAGGAGGCCGTCGACATCGTCAGCGGGCTGTGGCGCAAGGACTCCGGCAGCCACGCCGAACTGCGCAAGATCGCCTTCACTCCGGCCGGGCTGGTGGTGCCGAGCCGGGACTGGCTGATCGGCCGGGCCGACGACCGGGTCGCCCGCGCGGAGGCGCCGGCCGTCCTGCCGTCCGCCCGGACCGGCGAGGGCGTGCAGGGGGCGACGGGCGCGTCGCTGGCGCCGGGGACCGCCGTGCCGCCGCCCGGCGCGGCCGAACCGCCACCGGCGTCCCCGCCCGCGCCCGGAAAGCCGGGGATCCCGGGCGTGCCCCGGCAGCGCGGCCGGGCCGACCGGAACCGCGGCCGCGCCGAGCGCGAGGCGGGCCAGCGGGTCACCGCCGGGGACATCGCCGCGCTGCGCTCGGTCGGCGAGCTGTTCCGCACGCTCGACGACATGTACGGCGGCGGCCACGCCCGCCAGGCCCTCGTGCGCTACCTGGAGCACGAGTGCGAGCCGATGCTGCGCGGCAGCTACGGCGAGCAGACGGGCCGCCGCCTGTTCGCGGCCGCCGCCGACCTGACCCGGCTGGTCGGCTGGACGTCGTACGACATCGCCGCGCACGGGCTCGCCCAGCGCTACTTCGTGCAGGCGCTGCGGCTCTCCCAGGCCGCCGGCGACCGCGCCTACGGCGCCTACGTCCTGGTCACCATGAGCCGGCAGGCCGTCTACCTCGCCCACGGGCGGGAGGCGGTCCAGCTCGCGCGGGTGGCCCAGCAGGGCGTCGGCGCCTCCGTCCCGCCGGTCGTCCAGGCGCTGCTGCACTCCGCCGAGGCGCGCGGGCACGCGGTGCTCGGCGAGGCACGGGCGTGCACGACGTCGCTGATGCGCGCCGAGCGTGCCCTGGAGAGCGCCCGGCCCGGCGACGAGGTGCCGTTCTGGGCGCGCTTCTTCGACGAGGCGCAGCTCGCCGACGAGTTCGGGCACTGCCACCGGGACCTCCAGCAGTACCGCACCGCCGCGCAGTACGCCGAGCGCTCGCTCCAGCTGCGCTCCCCGGTGTACGCCCGCAGCCGCCTGTTCTGCCGCGTCGTCCTCGCCACCGCCCGCCTCGGCCTCGGCGACCTCGACCAGGCCTGCCGGCTGGGCGCGGAGGCGGCGGGCCAGGCCGCCGACATGCGCTCGGTCCGCGCCGACGAGTACGTCCGCGACTTCGAACGCCGCCTGGAACCGTACAGGGACGCACCCCCCGTCCGGACCTACCGGGACAAGATCGCCGCCCTCGGCTGACTCACCTCCGCCTCTGGCGCCACCAGCGGTGAGGGGCCGCGGGCTTCAGGCGGCTCGGCGCCGGGGGGGGGAGGGGGACTGCTGGGGTGCGGGGGGCGCCGCCCGGGGGCGCGGGGGGTGGCGCCCCCGCCGGGGTCCGTCGGCCCCGGGGCGGCGCAAACGAACCGCCCCCGCCCCGCACGCCCCGCCCCTCAGGCCGCCGCCGGCGAGGCGGTCGGGAGGGGGTCGGCCGTGTGCATCGGCCGCCCCGCCCCCAGATCCGCCACGATCGCCGCCGCAGCCCGCCGAGCGGAATGCAGCGCGCCCTGGAGGGTGCTGGTGTCCCGGTGGTCCCCGCACACGTACAGCCCCGCCAGCAGCCGCACCGGCCGCCTCGGATCGTGCGGCGGCCGCATCGCCGGGACGGCTTCCGGGGTGTGGTGGACGGCCAGCGTCTCCCACCGCGCGGTCGAGGTTCCGTAGAGACGGGACAGATGCCGGCGCACCGCGGTGTCGACGTCGGCCGGCGGCTCGCCGAGGACCGTCGACGACACCAGCGCCCGGCCCGCGGGCGCGCGCGAGGGATCCACCCGGCTCGCCACCGCCGTGTGCGCCACCGGCCCGCCCCGCTCCGCGTCGAGCAGCAGGTACCCGCCCGTCGCCGGCGGCTCGTCCGTCGTGTGGTGCACCACCGTCACCGGGTGGAAGTCCGGCACCCGCAGTCCGGGCAGCAGCTCGGCGGCCGAGCGCGCGCCCGTGGCGACCAGCACCGCACGGCAGCGGATCACCCCGTGCTCGGCGGTGGTCACCGCGTTGGTGGCGACCGAGGTGACCCGGACGCCGGTGTGCACGGTCCCCGGCGGCAGCGCCTCGGCCAGCAGCTCCGGCAGGACCTCCGCGCCGCCCTCCGGCAGGCACAGCCGGCCGCTCGCGAAGGCCCGCAGCGCGAGGTCCGCGCAGCGGCTGGACGTGGTGAGGTCCGGGTCGCACAGCAGCGCGGCCAGCAGCGGACGCAGGAAGCCGTCGACGGTGCGGGCGGGCAGCCCGCGGGCCGCGAGCGCCTGACCCGCGGGCAGCTCCGGCCGGGCCAGGAGGCGTTCGACCGGAGTGGTGGCGATCCGGGTGAGCGCGGCACGCAGCCGCAGCGGCGTGCCGATCCCGAACGGCTGGGCGCGGTCGGTCACCCCGGCCGCCCCCGTCGTGCCGGCGCGCCCCGACGGCCCGGAGTCGAACAAGGGCACGTCCGCATCGACATGTCGTACGTCGGGCGCGGCGACGGTGGCCGGGGCGGCGGCCGACGCCCCGTACGCCGAGGCGGGCGGGACGGGGCGCAGCGCGCGCACCCGGGCCCGCACCCTCGGCAGCGGGGCCGGAGGCCGGGGGGCGTTCGCGAGGGCGCGCACGGCGTCCAGTGCGCTCCGTGCGCCCCCCGCGCCCGCCGGGGCGCCCGCGCGGTGACGCCGTCCGTCGCTGTGCAGCAGCACCCCGGGCGCGAAGGGGTGCAGCACGAGCGCGTCCAGCCCCGGGCTGTGGCCGAGTTGTGGGTAGGACGTGAACAGCAGCTGTCCGATCCTGTCGAGCCGGAAGCCGTCGACCTTCTCCGTCGACATGCGACCCCCCACGCAAGGGGCGGCTTCCAGGACCGCGGTCGTTACTCCTGCGCTGGTCAGCCGATGCGCCGCCGAGAGTCCGGCGACCCCGGCTCCCACGACGACGACATCGACCCGGTACGCGGGCTCAAGCACGTGCCCCTCCTCGAGGTTGCGCGGCCGGTGGAGCAGTGATGCCCCCAACCGGCTTGAGGGATACCCGAGTTCGGCACGAGGTTAGGTCTGTAATCGGTCAGGTGCAGTCGCGCATCGACAGGGCACGGTCGCACGGCGGTCGCATACGGTCGCAAGGTTTCGCAGCCGGACGGGGGAGGGTCACAGCGCCGCCCGTACGGCGTCCTCGATCGTCGGGAAGGCGAACGAGAACCCCGACTCCATCAGCCGCGCCGGGAGCACCCGGGCGCTGCCCAGCACGTCCCCCGCCATCTCCCCGAGCGCCGCCCGCAGCACGGGCGCCGGCACGGGCAGCAGCGTGGGCCGGCGCAGCACCCGGCCCATCGCCGCCGTGACCTCACGGTTCGTCACCGGGCGCGGCGCGGTGAGGTTCACCGGCCCCGACAGGCTCTCGGTGTCGATGAGGTGCCGCAGCGCCGCCACCTCGTCGTGCAGCGCGATGAACGACCAGTACTGCCGCCCGTCACCGATCCGTCCGCCCAGACCGGCCCTGAACAGCGGGAACAGCCGCCCCCAGGCCCCGCCCCCGCGGGCCACGACCAGTCCCGTGCGGGCGAACACCGTCCGGATGCCCGCCTCCTCGGCCGGCGCGGCGGCCTCCTCCCACTCCACGCACACCCCGGGCAGGAAGCCGTCCCCGGGCGGCGCGTCCTCGTCGACGGCCCGGTCGCCGGTGTCGCCGTAGAAGCCGATCGCGCTGCCGCCGACGAACACCCGCGGCGGCACGTCCAGGGAGGCGGCGGCCTCGGCGAGCGCCGCCGTGCCCAGCACCCGGCTGTCCCGGATCGTCTTCTTGTACGCCTCCGTCCAGCGGCGGTCGCCCACCCCGGCGCCGGCCAGGTCGACCACCGCGTCGCAGCCGGCCAGCCCGGCCGAGTCCACGTACTGCTCCTCGGGGTCCCAGCGGACCTCGTCCGCGCCGCGGGCCGGACGGCGCACCAGACGCACCACCTCGTGCCCGTCCGCCAGCAGGGACCGCACCAGGGCGCCGCCGATCAGTCCGGACGCCCCGGCCACCGCGATTCGCGAACGTTCCATACCCCCATCCTGCCCGCTGCGCCGCACAAATCCCGGTGGGCGTCGCCCGCCGGCGCAGTAGGGTGATCGTCATGCCGGTCCCCCGCATACGCCCCGCCACCCTCGCCGACGAAGAGCCCCTGGCACGGCTCGACCGGGACACCTGGTCGCCGCTGCACGCCGTGCAGCCGCGCCCGCGTCCGCCGTACGAGCCCTTCTTCACCGAGCGTTCCGGGCCGGAGGAGATCCTCGTGGCCGAGCTGGCCGGCGCCGTCGTCGGCTACCTCCGCCTCGGCCGGGCCACACCGCTGGAGTGCAACGCGCACGTCCGCCAGATCCGGGGCCTGGCCGTCGCCGAGCAGGCGCGGGGCGCGGGGGTCGCCCGGGCCCTGCTGCGGGCCGCGCGGGAGGAGGCCCGGCGGCTGGGCGCGCGGCGCGTCACCCTGCGGGTGCTCGGCCACAACACGCCGGCCCGCAAGCTGTACGAGTCCGAGGGCTACGTCGTGGAGGGCGTCCTGCCGGAGGAGTTCCTGATCGAGGGCGAGTACGTCGACGACGTGTTCATGGGCCGTTCCGTGTGAACCCGAAGGCCGCTCGCCCCGCTCGCCCCGCGAGCGGCCTCAGGACGTGACCAGCCGGCCCGTGTCCACCGGCGTCGTCGCCGTCGTCCCCCGCCGCGCGTCCGCGGCGACCTCGGCGGCGGTCAGCACGTAGCCCGTCCCGCTGTCCGAGGTCGAGCGGGCGAAGACCACGCCGTAGACACGGCCGCCGGTGGTCAGCAGCGGGCCGCCGGAGTTGCCGGGGCGGACCGTCGAGCGGATCGCGTAGATCTCACGGGTGACGGTGGCGTCGTTGTAGATGTTCTGGCCCGTGGCCCGGATCCGGCTCGCCACCGTCGCCGCCTGGAGGTTCAGGCCGCCGTCCTGCGGGTAGCCCGCGACGACGGCCGGGGCGCCGCGCGCGGCGACGTCGTCGAAGCTCAGGACGGGGGCGCGCAGCCCGGGGACGTAGAGCACGGCCACGTCCCGGTCGGGGTCGAACAGCACCACCCGTGCCTGGTACGACCGCCCGACGCCGCCGACCCGCACGGACGGGGCGTCGATGCCCGCCACCACGTGCGCGTTGGTCATCACGCGCTGCCGCGCGAACACGAAACCGCTGCCCTCGCGGCCCTGGTTGCCCGAGGAGCCCTCGATCTTGACCGTGCTGAGCCGGGCGGCGCTCGTCGCGCTGGCCGTCACGCTGTCGCCCGAGGGCTCGGCGACGCCCGCCGCCGGCTCGTTCTCGAACGGGTTGAAGACCTGCGGGAAGCCCGCCTCGGTGAGCGCGGAGGTGGCCCGCGAGAACCAGGCCGGCGTGGTGTCCGGCATCGCCTCCTGCACGGCGCCCAGCAGCTTGGAGTCGCGTATCGCCGTCGTCACCACCGGGGAGGAGGAGGCGCCCAGGACGCTCGCGGCCACCCAGGCCACGATCAGCACCGCCGCCGAGTTCGCCACGGCCCCGCCGATCCCGTCGGCCACCCGCAGCGGCCCGCGGTCCAGCTCGCCGCGCAGCCGCAGCGCCAGCCGCCCGGCCAGCTCATGGCCCACCACAGCGGGCACCAGCACCGTGAGCACGGCGGTCACCGTCGCCGTCGTCGTCCCGCGGGTGACCAGGCCCATCACCCACGGCAGCGCCCACACGCCGACGACCGCGCCGCCGACGAACCCGGCCAGCGAGACGCAGCCCGCCACCAGCCCGCGACGGTAACCGGACGCCGCGTACACGAGGACCACCAGCAACAGCACGAGGTCGAGCAGGTCCACACAGGCCGCCTTTCTCCCGGACCCTGAATACGCGCGGGACGGGCCCGGCGATCAGCACACGCACGTGGATCCGGGAACCGGCCACATGTACGTGTACCCGCGAAAACGCCCGGACCAGGACGATGGTTCCACCAGGTGGCACACCACACATCGCGGACGGACCGGATGGGGGTGAAGGTGATCCCATGCATGGTGTGGGGAAGATCGGGCGCGCCCGGATCCGACGACGGGCCCGTGATCCGCGTCCGACCTCGATGACCTCGATGACCTCGGTGACCTCGGTGAGCTCGGTGAGCTCGGTGACCCAGGCGGACTCGGTGGACTTGAGTCCGTCCTCGGGTCCGGGCCCGGGGCCGCGTCCGGCTCCAGGGCCGGAGCCCGGCCCGGCTCCGTGGTCGGCGCGCCGCGCCGTCCGTCCGGGGCGGTCCGGCCGGCGGCCCATACGGCCGCGGGGCTTCGCCGTGGCCCTGCTGTGCGGCCTGCCGGGCGCCGCCGCCGTCGGCGCGCTGCTGCTGGGCGCGCAGGACATGGACCGCGCGCTCACCGCGCCGGCGCACGCCCAGGCGCCCGCCCCGCTGCCCGCCGGCGCGGTCGCGCCCCGCTCCGCCGCCGCGCACGGCGCGCCCCGGCCGCGCATCCTGCCCCGGGAGGTCTGGCTGGACGCCACCGCCCGGCGGGTCCAGCCGCCCCCGCGCTACGACGACAAGGTCGTCGCCGTCTTCGTCCACCACACCGACTCGCCCAACGGCTACGCCTGCGCCGACGCGCCGCAGATCATCCGCCATCTGTACGCGGGCCAGACGGGGGCCCGCCAGTGGGACGACATCGGCTACAACTTCCTCGTCGACCGCTGCGGCACCCTCTACGAGGGCCGCGCCGGCGGTGTGGACCGCGCGGTCACCGGCGCGCACACCCAGGGCTTCAACCACCGCACCGCGGGCATCGCGGCGATCGGCACGTTCACCGCCGGGACGCCCGTGCCGCAGGCCATGACGGACGCGATCGCCGCGCTCGCCGCCTGGAAGCTCGGCCTGGCCGGCGTCGACCCGCGCGCGAGCGTGCCCCTGGTCTCCAGCAACCGGCTCAGCCGGTACCGGCCGGGCACCACGGCCCTGCTCCCGGCCGTCGCCGGACACACGGACGGCTTCCCGACCAACTGCCCGGGAGCGGCCCTCACCGTCCGCCTCCCGGCGATCCGGGACGCCGCGGCCCGGATCCAGGGCAGGACCTGACAGCGGCCCGACGGCGGGAGCGGCGGGACCTGACATCGGGAACAGCAGAATTCGGCGGCAGGACCCGGCGGCACGGCCTGGGCGCGGGGGCGGGCCCTACTCCCGGAACCGGTCCCACAGCCGGGGATAGCGCTGGGCGAGCGCCCGGTCGTCCTCGAACGCGACCGGCGTGCCCTCCGGTTCGGCCGGCGCGGGCGGGATGCCGAGGTCGGGGGCGACGGTGCCGGTGAGCTGCTCGTACGCCTCGTCGGCCGCGTAGCCCAGCTCCTCGCCGTCGCCGTCGATCTCCTCGTCGAAGTCGTCCAGCAGGTCGGCGAGCGAGTCCGGGTCGTGCAGGGCCCCCTCGAAGACCTCCCGGCCCTGGCCGATCAGCCAGCACCGGAAGAAGTCGAACGCGTCGTCGCTCGCCCCGTCCAGCAGCACCCAGGCGGCGCCCCACAGGTCCCAGCGGTAGGCCCGGTTGTAACGGGACTCGAAGTGGCGTGCGAAATCGAGGACCACCTCGGGATCGCACTCCAGCAACCGTTCCACGAGCAGATCGGCCTGCTCCTCCGGGTCGCCCTCGGCGGCCCCGCGCGAGGTGTCGATCAGCTCCCAGAACTCCGTCTCGTCCATCACGCGTTCAAGCATCGGCCCTCCGCCCGAGGGGCGCACGCGGAGTGCGGCGGATCGTTATACGCGCCCTGCCCGCCCCCACAGGTTCCGCACGCCCCCGTCACGAGCCGCCCCGGACGCGAAGACGGGGAAGGGGTACGGCGCGCGCCGTACCCCTTCCCCGTCACCGGCCCTGATTACAGGCCGTACTTCTCCCGGGCCTCCTTGACCGCCGCGGCCTTCACCTCGCCGCGCCGGGCCAGCTGGGCCAGGGCGGCGGCGACGATCGAGGGGGCGTCGACGCCGAAGTGGCGGCGGGCGGCGTCACGGGTGTCCGACAGGCCGAAGCCGTCGGCGCCCAGCGAGGACCAGTCCTGCTCGACCCACTGCGCGATCTGGTCCGGGACCTGGCGCATGTAGTCGGACACGGCCAGCACCGGGCCCTCGGCGCCCTGCAGCGCACGGCGCACGAACGGCACCCGCTCCTCGCCGCGCAGCAGTGCCGCGTCGGCCTCCAGCGCGTCCCGGCGCAGCTCGGTCCAGGAGGTCGCGGACCACACGTCGGCGGCCACGCCCCACTCCTCGGCGAGCATGCGCTGCGCCTGAAGGGCCCAGTGGATCGCCGTGCCGGAGCCCAGCAGCTGGATCCGCGGGGCGTTCGCCGGGACGGTCAGGCCCGCCGACTCCGCCGTGTTGAAGCGGTACAGGCCCTTGACGATGCCCTCGTCCACGCCGCCGGCCGACGGCTTGGCCGGCTGCGGCAGCGGCTCGTTGTAGACGGTGAGGTAGTAGAAGACGTTCTGGTCCTCGCCCTCGGCCGCCTCGCCGTACATGCGGCGCAGGCCCTCCTTGACGATGACCGCGATCTCGTACGCGAACGCCGGGTCGTAGCTCAGCGCGGCCGGGTTGGTCGCGGCGATGACCGGCGAGTGGCCGTCGGCGTGCTGGAGACCCTCGCCCGTCAGCGTGGTGCGGCCGGCCGTGGCGCCGACGAGGAAGCCGCGGCCGAGCTGGTCGCCGAGCTGCCACATCTGGTCGGCGGTGCGCTGCCAGCCGAACATCGAGTAGAAGATGTAGAACGGGATCATCGCCTCGCCGTGCGTCGCGTACGCGGACGACGCGGCGATGAAGTCGGCCATCGAACCGGCCTCGGTGATCCCCTCGTTGAGGATCTGGCCGTTCTTGGCCTCCTTGTAGTACATCAGCTGGTCGCGGTCGACCGGCTCGTACGTCTGGCCCTTGGGCGAGTAGATGCCGAGCGAGGGGAAGAGCGACTCCATGCCGAAGGTGCGCGCCTCGTCGGGGACGATCGGCACCCAGCGCTTGCCGGTCTCCTTGTCGCGGACCAGGTCCTTGACCAGGCGGACGAAGGCCATGGTGGTGGCCACGTTCTGCGAGCCGGAGCCCTTGTCGAAGGCGGCGAAGGCCTTGTCGGCGGGCGCGGGCAGCGCGGGCAGCGGGTGCGTGCGGCGGGCCGGGGCCGGGCCGCCGAGGGCCGCGCGGCGCTCCTGGAGGTAGCGCACCTCGGGGGAGTCGGCGCCGGGGTGGCCGTAGGGCACCTGGCCGTCGGCGAAGGCGCTGTCGGCGATCGGCAGCTCCAGCAGGTCGCGCATCGCCTTGAACTCGTCCACCGTCAGCTTCTTCATCTGGTGGTTGGCGTTCTTGGAGGCGAAGCCCTCACCGAGGGTGTGGCCCTTGACCGTCTGGGCGAGGATCACCGTCGGGGCGCCCTTGTGCTCCAGGGCGGCCTTGTAGGCGGCGTAGACCTTGCGGGCCTCGTGGCCGCCGCGCGAGAGGTGGAAGCACTCGAGGATCTTGTCGTCGCTCAGCAGCTTCGCCATCTCCGCGAGCGCCGGGTCGGCGCCGAAGAAGTCCTGGCGGATGTAGGCGGCGTCGCGCGTCTGGTACGTCTGCACCTGCGCGTCGGGTACCTCGCGCAGCCGGCGTACCAGCGCGCCCGTGGTGTCGAGCTGGAACAGCTCGTCCCAGGCCGAGCCCCACAGCGTCTTGATGACGTTCCAGCCGGCGCCGCGGAACTGGGCCTCCAGCTCCTGCACGATCTTGAAGTTGGCGCGGACCGGGCCGTCGAGGCGCTGCAGGTTGCAGTTGATGACGAAGGTCAGGTTGTCCAGCTGCTCGCGGGAGGCGAGCGCGAGGGCGGCCGTGGACTCGGGCTCGTCCATCTCGCCGTCGCCGAGGAACGCCCACACGTGCGAGGCGGAGACGTCCTTGATGCCGCGGGCGGTCAGGTAGCGGTTGAAACGCGCCTGGTAGATCGCCGACAGCGGGCCGAGGCCCATGGAGACGGTCGGGAACTCCCACAGCCAGGGCAGGCGCCGCGGGTGCGGGTAGGACGGCAGGCCGTTGCCGCCGGCCTCCTGGCGGAAGTTGTCGAGCTGCTGCTCGGTGAGGCGGCCGTCCAGGAAGGCGCGGGCGTAGATGCCGGGGGAGGCGTGGCCCTGGATGTAGAGCTGGTCGCCCGAGCCGTCGCCCTCCTTGCCGTGGAAGAAGTGGTTGAAGCCGGTCTCGTACAGCCAGGCGGCGGAGGCGAAGGTGGCGATGTGGCCGCCGACGCCGTACTTGCTGCCGCGGGTGACCATGGCGGCCGCGTTCCAGCGGTTCCACGCGGTGATCCGGGCCTCCATGGCCTCGTCACCGGGAACGGCGGGCTCGGCGCCGGTCGGGATGGAGTTGACGTAGTCCGTCTCCAGCAGCTTGGGCAGCGCGACGCCGTTGCCCTCCGCGCGCTCCAGCGTGCGGCGCATCAGGTACGCGGCACGGTGCGGCCCGGCCGCCTTGGCAACGGCGTCCAGGGAGGCCTGCCATTCGGCGGTCTCCTCGGGGTCGCGGTCCGGGAGCTGGTCGAGCTCGCTCGGCTGGATGGCGTTGGGGTCGGTCATGTCGCCGCCTTCCTCAGTCGAAGGGGGTTCCCTCATCTGCGTAAGGGTTCGGGGTTGCCCTTGGTCTTTGGCAGGACAGGGCGTGAGGCTCCGGTGAGAGCCCGTCGGCGACTCTAACCCCGTGATCGATGATCGATCAAAGGGTTGAGGGCCAAAACCTCTCGATTCCGAGAAAGTCGGCACCGGGTGCCTCCGGCGGTGGCACCGGGTGACCTGGGATGGAAGGCGTTTGTGCAGGTGAGCGGGGGTCGGCTCGGGTGCGCCGCGACGGACCGCGCCCCACACGGCGGAGCCGTGCGTCGATACGGCGCCGGGCCCTCACGAAGGGGTGCGGGGCACTGCGCGAAGAGGGGCACAGCCCTGGCACGGGAAAGGGGGGCGGCGGGGGCGGGACCCTGTCAGGCGCGGGGCGCGCAGCCCAGGACGTGGGCCTTCACCAGCTCCGGGATGCGCGGGTCGCGACGACGGAACGCGGCGACCAACTCCTCGTGCTCCTCCGCGTACGACTGCTGCACGGTCCCCAGCCAGCGGATCGACAGCGCGGTGAAGACCTCGATGCCCAGGCCCTCCCAGGTGTGCAGCAGCACCGAGTTGCCGGCCGCGCGCACCAGCTCCCGGTGGAAGCCCACCGTGTGCCGCACCTGCGCGGTGCCGTCGGCCCGGCGGTCGGCCTCGTAGAGCGCGCTCACGTGCGGCTCCAGGGCCGCGCAGTCCTCCGCCAGCCGGTCGGCCGCCAGCTCCGCCGCGATGGCCTCCAGACCGGCCCGGACCGGGTAGCTCTCCTCCAGGTCGGCGGCGGTCAGATTGCGCACCCGTACGCCCTTGTTCGGCGCGGACTCGATCAGGCGCAGCGACTCCAGCTCGCGCAGCGCCTCCCGCACGGGCGTCTGGCTGACCTCCAGCTCGGTGGCGATCCGCCGCTCCACGATCCGCTCGCCCGGCTTCCAGCGCCCGCTGACGATCCCCTCCACGATGTGCTCGCGGATCTGTTCGCGCAGCGAGTGGACGACGGGCGCGGTCATGAGTGCTCCTTAGGGAGAGGCCGTACTGCGGCCCCCGGGGGCTTCGACGTTTAGACAATACGGCTGCCGGGCAGGGCGAGCGGGGCGCACGGGGGCGCTTTCGCGCAGGTGAGACGAGCCTTACACGCCCGGCGTGGCGACAAACACGAACACCCCGCCCGGAACGTTCCGGACGGGGTGTTCGCACAGCCTGACGAGGGCCGGGGAGGCGGAGGCCGGTCAGAGACCCAGCTCGACCTCGAACTCGCCCGCCTCCAGGATCGCCTTGACCGCCGTCAGGTAGCGGGCGGCGTCGGCGCCGTCCACCAGGCGGTGGTCGTAGGAGAGCGTCAGGTAGGTCATGTCGCGGACGCCGATGACCGTGCCCTCCTCGGTCTCGATCACGGCGGGGCGCTTGACGGTGGCGCCGATGCCGAGGATCGCGACCTGGCCCGGCGGCACGATGATCGTGTCGAACAGCGCGCCGCGCGAACCGGTGTTGGAGATGGTGAAGGTCGCGCCGGACAGCTCGTCGGGCGTGATCTTGTTGGCGCGGACCTTGCCCGCCAGCTCCGCCGTGGCCTTGGCGATGCCCGCGATGTTGAGGTCGCCGGCGTGCTTGATGACCGGGGTCATCAGGCCCTTCTCGGAGTCCACCGCGATACCGACGTTCTCGGTGTCGAAGTAGGTGATGGTCCCCTCGGCCTCGTTGATCTTGGCGTTGATGACCGGGTGGGCCTTCAGCGCCTGCGCGGCGGCCTTGACGAAGAACGGCATCGGGGAGAGCTTGACGCCCTCGCGCGCGGCGAAGGAGTCCTTGGCCTGGGCGCGCAGACGCATCAGACGCGTGACGTCGACCTCGACGACCGACGACAGCTGCGCCTGCTCGTGCAGCGCCTTGACCATGTTGTCGCCGATGACCTTGCGGATGCGCGGCATCTTGACGGTCTGGCCGCGCAGCGGGGACGCCTCCAGGGCGGGGGCCTTCTTCGCGGCGGGCGCGGCGGCGGCCGGAGCCGGGGCGGCCTTGGCGGCCTCGGCGGCGGAGAGCACGTCCTGCTTGCGGATGCGGCCGCCGACGCCGGTGCCCTTGACGGCGGACAGGTCGACGCCGTTCTCGGCGGCGAGCTTGCGCACCAGCGGGGTCACGTACGCGCCCTCGTCGGTCGCCTGGGCGGCGGCCGGAGCGGCCGGAGCCGGGGTGACCGGGGCGGGAGCCGGAGCGGCGGGCTGGGCCGGGGCCGGGGCGGCAGCGGCGGGCTGCGCCGGGGCGGCCGGGGCCGGGGCGGCGGGCTGGGCCGGAGCCGGAGCCGGAGCCGGAGCGGGGGCCGGAGCCTCGGCGGCGGGCGCCGGGGCCGGGGCGGCGGGGGCAGCGGCCGGAGCGGCGCCCGGGGCGCCGATGACGGCGAGCTTGGCGCCGACCTCGGCCGTCTCGTCCTCGCCGACCACGATCTCCAGCAGCACACCGGAGGTGGGCGCCGGGATCTCGGTGTCGACCTTGTCCGTGGAGACCTCGAGCAGCGGCTCGTCGGCCTCGACGGAGTCGCCGACCGACTTCAGCCAGCGGGTGACGGTGCCCTCGGTGACGGACTCGCCGAGCGCGGGCAGGACCACGTCCGTGCCCTCGGCGGAGCCGCCGCCGGAAGCGGCCTCGGCCGTCGGGGCCGGGGCGGGGGCGGCCTGCTCGGTGGCGGGCGCGGCCGGGGTCTGGGCGGCCGGGGCGGCCGTCTCGGTCGGGGCCGGGGCCGGGGCGGCCGGGGCCTCAGCCGCGGCGGGCGTGGCGTCAGCCGCGCCGGTGCCGTCGTCGATGACGGCCAGCTCGGCGCCGACCTCGACCGTCTCGTCCTCGGCGACCTTGATGGAGGCCAGCACGCCGGCGGCCGGCGAGGGGATCTCGGTGTCGACCTTGTCGGTCGAGACCTCGAGCAGCGGCTCGTCGGCCTCGACGCGCTCGCCCTCGGCCTTCAGCCAGCGGGTGACAGTGCCCTCGGTGACGCTCTCGCCGAGCGCGGGAAGGGTTACGGAAACCGCCATGGTTTCGGTTGCTCCTTACGGATGGGGCCTCCCCGGTCCGAGCGAAGTCGTAGACCGGGGGAAGCGGAAGTCTGTGTCGTCGCGCCCGATGACTGAGGGCGTCAGTCGTGGGAGTGGAGCGGCTTGCCGGCCAGCGCCAGGTGAGCCTCGCCGAGCGCCTCGTTCTGCGTCGGGTGGGCGTGGATGAGCTGGGCCACCTCGGCCGGCAGCGCCTCCCAGTTGTAGATCAGCTGCGCCTCGCCGACCTGCTCGCCCATACGGTCGCCGACCATGTGGACGCCGACCACGGCGCCGTCCTTGACCTGGACGAGCTTGATCTCGCCCGCGGTCTTCAGGATCTTGCTCTTGCCGTTGCCCGCCAGGTTGTACTTCAGGGCGACGACCTTGTCCGCGCCGTAGATCTCCTTGGCCTTGGCCTCGGAGATGCCGACGGAGGCGACCTCCGGGTGGCAGTACGTCACCCGCGGGACACCGTCGTAGTCGATCGGGACGACCTTGAGGCCCGCCAGGCGCTCGGCCACGAGGATGCCCTCGGCGAAGCCGACGTGCGCGAGCTGGAGGGTCGGGACCAGGTCGCCGACGGCCGAGACGGTCGGCACGTTGGTGCGCATGTACTCGTCGACCAGGACGTAGCCGCGGTCCATGGCGACCCCGGCCTCCTCGTAGCCCAGGCCCTGGGAGACCGGGCCGCGGCCGACGGCGACGAGCAGGACCTCGGCCTCGAACTCCTTGCCGTCGGCGAGGGTGACCTTGACGCCGTTCTCGGTGTACTCGGCCTTCTGGAAGAAGGTGCCCAGGCTGAACTTGATCCCGCGCTTGCGGAAGGCGCGCTCCAGCAGCTTCGAGGAGTTCTCGTCCTCGACCGGGACCAGGTGCTTGAGGCCCTCGATGACCGTGACGTCGGCGCCGAAGGACTTCCACGCGGAGGCGAACTCGACGCCGATCACGCCGCCGCCCAGGATGATCGCGGACTCGGGCACGCGGTCCAGGACCAGCGCGTGGTCCGAGGAGATGATGCGGTTGCCGTCGATCTGCAGGCCCGGCAGGGACTTCGGCACGGAGCCGGTCGCCAGGAGGACGTGGCGGCCCTGGATCCGCTGCCCGTTCACGTCGACGGAGGTCGGGGAGGACAGCCGGCCCTCACCCTCGATGTACGTCACCTTGCGGGAGGCGATGAGCCCCTGGAGGCCCTTGTACAGGCCCGAGATCACGTCGTCCTTGTACTTCTGGACGGCCGGGACGTCGATGCCCTCGAAGGTGGCCTTGACGCCGAACTGCTCGCTCTCGCGGGCCTGGTCGGCGATCTCGCCCGCGTGCAGCAGGGCCTTGGTGGGGATGCACCCCTTGTGCAGGCAGGTACCGCCGACCTTGTCCTTCTCGATCAGGGCGACGTCCAGGCCCAGCTGCGCCCCGCGCAGGGCCGCGGCGTAACCACCGCTACCACCGCCGAGGATCACTAGGTCGAAAACGGTGCTGGCGTCGTTCGCCACGTCACGTCCTCCATGCATGTGCGCCGTACGCCGGACACCTTTGTCCCTTTGGGAGGTGACCGGCCGGTCGGCTGGTGTCCGGCCGCTCGTTCTTCGGCCCTTAGGTGGGGGCCCTGTCCTGCCGACGCCCATCTTCGCACTTGTCGGAGGTGCGCGGGACGCGGGGCCGGGGTGTGAGACGCGCCACCCGGCGGGCACGAGGGGACAAAACGGCCCCGGGCGCACGGGGCGCCCGGGGCCGTCTCGGCACGGGGAGGGACCTCAGCCCAGGTCACCCGCGGCGGCGAGCTCCGCCAGACGCACCAGCGTCCGCACTCCGGAGCCGGTGCCGCCCTTCGGCGTGTAGCCGAACGGGCCGCCCTCGTTGAAGGCGGGCCCGGCGATGTCCAGGTGCGCCCACGTGATGCCCTCGCCGACGAACTCGCGCAGGAACAGGCCGGCGACCAGGCCGCCGCCCATGCGCTCGCCCATGTTGGCGATGTCGGCGACGGGGGAGTCCATGCCCTTGCGCAGGTGCTCGGGCAGCGGCATCGGCCAAGCCTCCTCGCCGACCTCCTCGGCGACCTCGTGGATGGCGGCGCGGAAGGCGTCGTCGTTGCCCATCACCGCGAAGGTGCGGCTGCCCAGCGCCAGCACCATCGCACCGGTGAGGGTCGCGACGTCCACGATCGCGTCCGGCTTCTCCTGCGAGGCGGCCCACAGCGCGTCCGCCATCACCAGCCGGCCCTCGGCGTCGGTGTTGAGCACCTCCACCGTCTTGCCGCTGAACATGCGCAGCACGTCGCCGGGGCGGACGGCGGAGCCGGAGGGCATGTTCTCGGCCAGCGCCAGCCAGCCGGTGACGTTGACCTCCAGGCCGAGACGGGCGGCGGCGACGACGGTGGCGAGCACGGCGGCGGCGCCGCTCATGTCGCACTTCATCGTCTCGTTGTGGCCGGCCGGCTTGAGCGAGATGCCGCCCGAGTCGTAGGTGATGCCCTTGCCGACGAGCGCGAGGTGCTTCTTCGCCTTGGAGCTGGTGTACGACACCTTCACCAGCCGCGGCGTGGCCGCCGAGCCGGAGCCGACGCCCAGGATGCCGCCGTAGCCGCCCTTGGTGAGCGCCTTGTCGTCGAGCACCTGGATCTTCAGGCCGTGCGCCTTGGCCGCGTCCTGCGCGATGGCGGCGAAGGAAGCCGGGGTGAGGTCGTTCGGCGGCATGTTGACGAGGTCGCGGGCGCGGTTCAGCTCCTCGCAGACCGCGACGGCGCGCTCCACGGCCGCCTTGTAGGCGCGGTCGCGGGGCTTGCCGCCGAGCAGCACCACGTCGGCGAGCGGAGCCTTGCCGCCGCGCGCCTTGGCGTCCTTGCCCTTGTCCTTGTACGACTCGAAGGAGTACGCGCCGAGCAGCGCGCCCTCACCGACGGCGCCGGCGTCGGCGGCGTCCGCGAGCGGCAGCGCGAAGGCGGCCTTCTTCGCCCCGACGAGGGCACGGGCGGCCACACCGGCGGCCCGGCGCAGCGCCTCGGCGTCGAACCCGGCGTCCTTCTCGGGCTCCGCGCCCAGGCCCACCGCCAGGACGAGCGGGGTCTTGAAACCGGAAGGGGCGGGCAGCTTCGTCACCTCGCCCTCGGCACCGGAGGCGCCGAGGGTCTCCAGGACGTCGGCGAGCCTGCCGTCGTACGCCGCGTCGACGGCCTCGGCACCCGGTGCGACGACGAGGTTGCCGGACCTGGAACCGGCGCCCTTGGCGACACCGACGACGATCGCGTCGGCCCGCAGACCGGGCACCGCGGCGGTGCTGAGAGTGAGAGCAGTCACGGTGGTGAAATCTCGCTTCCCTGTGAAGATGGAGTGGCCGAAAGAGGGTGGGGTCGACCGGGCCCGACGACCGACCCTAGATCCCTCCTGCGGTGCGGTCTCCACCCGGGCGGGCAAACACCCGGCACGAGCCTACGCGCGTTGTCGCGCGGGACGGTGCCGCGGTCGTTCGCCCGCAGGCGGCTTCCCCGTCGCCCGCCGGTCCCCGCGCCGTCGGCGCGAAGGTCCCGCACCGGGGCAACTCGCCCGTCCGCCAAGGGGATCGGCGATGATCGTCGGATGTACATCCCCCCGCTTCGCGTCCCAGCGCGCCGGACGGCGCGCCCGGTCCTGTTCGCCGTCCTGCTCCTGCTCCTCGCCGGCTGCGCCGGCCGGCCGGACGGGGGCGACGGCGCGGACGGAGGCGGCGGGCCGTCCGCCGGCGGGCGCTGGCGGCCGCGCCCGGGCACCAGTTGGCAGTGGCAGCTCAGCGGCCGGCTCGACACCTCGGTCGAGGCGGCGGTCTACGACATCGACGGCTTCGACCACTCCCGGGCGACCGTCGCCCGGCTGCACCGCGCGGGCCGCAAGGTGATCTGCTATGTCTCCACCGGCGCCTGGGAGGACTTCCGCCCGGACGCGGGGAAGTTCCCGAAGGCGGTGCTCGGCGGGGGCAACGGCTGGAAGGGCGAGCGCTGGCTCGACATCCGCCGCACCGAGGTGCTCGAACCGCTGGTGGCGGACCGCCTCGACATGTGCCGCGACAAGGGCTTCGACGCGGTGGAGCCGGACAACATGGACGGCTACCGCAACCGCACCGGTTTCCCGCTGACCGCCGCCGACCAGCTCCGCTACAACCGCCTCGTCGCCCGGCTGGCGCACGAGCGGGGCATGTCGGTGGGCCTGAAGAACGACCTGGACCAGATCCCGGAGCTGGTGGGGGACTTCGACTTCGCGGTCGACGAGCAGTGCGCCCAGTACGGCGAGTGCGCCCGCCTGAAGCCGTTCGTCGCGGCCGGCAAGGCGGTGTTCCACGTCGAGTACGAGCTGCGGACCGACGACTTCTGCCCCGCCTCGCGCCGCCTGCGCCTCAGCTCACTGCTCAAGAAGTACGACCTGGGGGCGTGGCGCCGGGCGTGCTGAACCCGGGGGCGGCGGGGTCCGGTCGGCCGGGGGCGCCGAAAGCGGGGGCGCCGAGACCGGGGGCGGCGGGCGCGCCGAAGGGCGGGGCGCCGGGGCTGCCGAAGCCCGGCTCACCGGGACCGGCGTAGCCCGGCTCAGCGGGGTGGGCGTGGCCGGGGACGGCGTAGCCGGGAGCGGGGAAGGCGGCGGGGGCCGGGTCGGTGGGTGAGGCGGCGGGCCGGGCGCCGGGGGCCGGGCGTATGCCGAAGCCGGTGACGGCGGTGCCGGACAGCCGGTCGGCCAGCGACCGCCGGGCGGGCAGGAGGACCGGCAGCGCGTTGACGAGGAAGAGCACCACCGCCGCCGCCCACACCAGCACCGACAGCACGAAGTGCCCCTCGATCAGCAGCACGCAGGCGACGGCGTAGACGGCGATGTCGGCCGCCGTGGTGACGGCCGCCCGGAGCGCGGCGCGGCGCGCCCGCCCGGAGGCGGACTCCCCGGCGGGCGCCACCCGCAGACCGAGCAGCCCCTTGCCGACCGTCCGTCCCATCAGGCCGAGGCAGGCCCACTGGTAGAGGAAGGCGGCCAGGACCAGCAGCCCGAACGCCTCCTCGACGTAGAGCACCGCCTTGTCCCACAACGACAGCCCGAGGTGCTCCGAGGTGCCGAGGACGTCACCGCGCGAGGAGAGCAGGTCGAGGCCGCCGCGGCCGGCGAGTTCCGGTATGTCGGTGACCAGGGCGGACACCCGGTGGAAGGTGATCACGGCCAGCACCGAGGCCGCCACGGCCACCAGCGCGAAGTCGATGAACCAGGCCACGGCACGGCGCAGTTTCGGCACGGACGTCCCCCCGATCGCGTGTCTGTCGCCGTCACCCTAGCGAGGCGGCGCGCAGGGGCCCAGCGGGCGGCGGGGATCGTTTCGGTCCGGTGACACGAGCCGTCTCAGCCGAGCGACAGGACGACCAGCGCGGCGGTGGCCGCCGTCTCGGCGAGCGCGCCGAACACATCGCCCGTCACCCCGCCGAAGCGGCGCGTGCAGTGGCGCAGGAGGAGTTCGGCGGCGGCCGTCGCGGCGAGCACCGCGCCCGCCGCGAGCAGCGCGGTGCGGGTGCCGAGGCCCGCTCCCGCGGCCGCCGCCGCCGGCACGAGGGCGAGGCCCGCGCCGAGCGCGCCGGCCGGCGGGACCACGCCCGCGACCGCCGCGCCCAGCCCCTCGGGCCGGGCGGCCGGCACCCCGGTGCGGGCGGCCAGGGTCAGCGCCAGCCGGGCGGTGGTCGCCGAGACGACGGCGGCCAGGGCGCCCCGCGCCCACGAGTGGCCGTAGGCCTGGGTCAGGGCGGCCACCTGGGCGAGCAGCACCAGGACGAGGGTGATGACCCCGAAGGGGCCGATGTCCGACTGCTTCATGATCCGCAGCGCGTCCTCGGCGGGCTTGCCGCTGCCGAGTCCGTCGGCGGTGTCGGCGAGACCGTCCAGGTGCAGGCCGCGGGTCAGCACGGCCGGCACGGCGGCGGTGGCCACGGCGGCGAACAGCGGACCGGCGCCGCACCACAGCGCCAGCAGACCGAGCGCCGCCGCCGCCACGCCGACCACGAGGCCGGCGAGGGGCGCGCACAGCATCCCGGCGCGCGCCGCCCCGCGGTCCCAGCGGCTCACCCGGACCGGGAGGACGGTCAGCGTCCCGAAGGCGAAGCGGAGACCGGGCAGCGCGGGGGAAGGGGAGGGGGCGGACACGCGGGCAGCCTACGGGAGGCCCGCGCGCCCTTCGGCGGGCGGGCACCGCGCGGGCGGACGGGGCAGACTGACTGCATGGGGCACTGGCTGTACCGCAACATCGTCGAACCGGGCAAACTGCCGCTGCTCCTCGCCCTCGGCGCCTTCGTCGTCACCTTCCTGGTCACCCGGGCCGTCACCCGTCTGATCCGGGCCGGGAAAGGGCCGTTCGGGAATGTGAAGGCGGGCGGGCTGCACATCCACCATGTGGTGCCCGGCGTCGTCCTCAGCGTCCTCGGCGGCTTCGGGGCGGTCGCCAGCAGTCGGCACGGGTTCGGCGCGGCGGCCTTCGCCGTGACCTTCGGGGTGGGCGCGGGTCTGGTCCTGGACGAGTTCGCGCTGATCCTGCACCTGGACGACGTCTACTGGAGCGAGGCCGGCCGCAAGAGCGTGGAGGCCGTCGTCCTCACCGCGGCCCTGGTCGGGCTGGTCCTGGCCGGTTTCTCCCCGTTCGGCGTCGACGACGTGAGCCAGGGCGAGCTGCAGGACCGCGGCACGGTCGTCTCCACGGTCGTGGTGAACTCCCTGTTCTCCCTGGTGGCCCTCGGCAAGGGCAAGCTGCGGCTGGCCGTGTTCGGCGTGATCGTCCCGCTGCTCGCCCTGGTCGGCGCCGTCCGTCTGGCCCGACCCGACTCGTACTGGGACAGGCGCTTCTACGCCCGCCGCCCGCGCGCCCGGACCCGGGCCGGCCTGCGCGCCTACCGCCACGACCGCCGCTGGGCGGCGCCCCGGCGCGCGCTCGAGGACTGGATCGGCGGCAGACCGGACGAGCCACGGCCGGCCGAACTCCCGGCCCCGGCCGAACTCCCGGCCCCGGCCGAACTCCCGGCCTCAGCCGCGCGGCCCGCTCCGCCCGAGCTGTCCACCTCGCCCGAGCGGCCGACCCCGGCAGGACGGCTCGCTCGGCCCGAGCGGCCGACCTCGTCCGAGCGGTCGGCCCCGCCCGAGCCGCCGGTTCCGCCCGATCCTCCGACCCTCGCGAAGTCGCCGACTCCTGCGGATCGGGCCGCTCCGACGCCGCCCGGCGGGGGAGCCGACCCGTCGCCGGGCGCGGCGCCCGATCGGCTGCCCGGTGCGCCCCCGGCCCGTCCGCCCGGTGCGGGGCCCGGCCGGACGCCGGGGCCGGACGCGACGCCGAACAGCGCGGCGGACGAGCTGCCGAGGGGCGCTTCCGGCGAGGTGCCGAGGACCGCTGCCGGCGAGGCGCAGGGGGCTGCCTTTGGCGGGGCGCCCGGGGGGACCTCGGGCGGGGTGCGGGGAGAGGCCTCCGGCCGCGCGCCCGGAAGGACCTCCTCGGTCCGGGTGCCGGGAGGGCCCGCGGCCGGGGCGTCGGAAAGGGTTGCGGGCGGGGCGTCCGAAGGAGCTCCCGCTTCGGGCGGGGCGCCGGAGGCGGGCCGGGAGTGAGGCGGCCGGTGCGGCCGGCGGCGCGGGCGCGCCGCCAGCGCGTACCCCAGGACCACGGCCGTGATCGCCGCCAGGTGCTCCTTGCCGGCCAGGTTGTCCTTGAGCACCGCCTCGACCACCATCGCCGCGGTGACCGCGCCCGCCGTGACGTACGCGCCGTAGCGCAGCCCGAGGAGGACGGCCAGGCCCACCACGGCCGCCGACGGGCCGGTGTCCACCACGTGCGCGTCCGTGCCGGGCAGGCCCAGCGGCCGGTGCGGGCCGAGTGCGACGCCGAGGCGGGCGTACAGGGTGCCGGCCAGCGTCGCGACGTAGGCGACGGCCAGGGTGCGCCACCGGCCCAGACAGATCTCCGCGATGCCGAAGACGCACAGGACCTGCGCCAGCGCGCCCCACACCGGCAGGTCCGGCGCCGGGACGAACAGCGACAGCGGGGTGCGCGGCAGGACGAGCCACAGCGCGTCCTCGGCCCGTACGCCCCCGGCCCGCTGCACCAGGCCCGGTCCGCCCGGCCGGCTCTGCGCCAGGTGCAGCACCGCCGTCAGGCACACCGCGGCCAGCGTCATCGGCACCGTCCGCGGCCCCCGCCCGGCCAGCGGACCGCGTACGGCGGCGTACAGCGGCCCCCACTCGGCGCGGGCCCACCGGGCGGGTCCCGTCATCGGCCCTTCCTCATGCCTGCCTACCCCCGTCTCCTCACCGGCGCGTTGCCAGGTGCCGTCGGTGGAGCCGCTTCGGCAGTCCCGGCGCCTCCAGGAACCCTTCCGCGCGGGCCGAGGCGAGACCGATGCGCGGCAGGTCCGCGCTCTTCTCGAAGAGCAGGAACCGCGGCTCCCAGGCGGGCCGGTACTTGGCGTTGGCGCGGTACAGCGACTCGATCTGCCACCAGCGGGAGAAGAAGCCGAGCAGCGAGCGCCACAGCCTCAGCACGGGCCCCGCTCCCAGCCGCGCCCCGCGTTCGAAGACGGAACGGAACATCGCGAAGTTGAGCGACACCTGGGTGACCTGGATCTCACGGGCGCGGCGCAGCAGGTCGAGCACCATGAACTCGATCAGCCCGTTCCCGGCCCGCCGGTCGCGGCGCATGAGGTCGAGGGAGAGCCCGTGGGGTCCCCAGGGCACGAAGGAGAGCAGCGCCCGCAGCTCGCCGTCGGGGTCGTGGCACTCCAGCATCACGCACCGGCCGTCCGCCGGGTCGCCGAGCCGGCCCAGCGCCATGCTGAACCCGCGCTCCGTCGCCCCGTCCCGCCAGTCGTCCGCCCGTCCGATCAGGTACGCCATCTCGTCGGCCGGGATGTCCTCGTGCCGCCGGACGCGCACCGTGTACCCGGCCCGGCGCACCCGGTTGTACGCCTGGCGCACGGTGCGCATCGCCCGCCCCTCCAAGGTGAACTCGGCGATCTCCACCACGGCCTCGTCGCCCAGCTCCAGCGCGTCCAGCCCGTGTCGCGCGTACACCGTGCCGCCCTCCTCGCTCGCGCCCACCACGGCCGGGATCCAGCCGTGCGCGCGGGCCTCGGCCAGCCACGGCACGATCGCGCCGGGCCAGGCCTCCGGGTCGCCGATCGGGTCACCGGAGGCCAGGGACACCCCGCCCACCACGCGGTAGGCGACGGCCGCCTTGCCGGTGGGCGACCAGAGGACGCTCTTCTCGCGGCGCAGCGCGAAGTAGCCCAGCGAGTCCCGCTCGCCGTGCCGCTCCAGCAGCGCCCGCAGCCGCTTCTCGTCGTCCTCGGTGAACGGGTCCACGGCGCGCCGGGAGCGGAAGGCGGCGTACAGGACGGCGAGGACGAGCGCCGTGGACAGGACGTTGACGGCCACGTCCGCCCAGTTCGGGGTGGCGATGCCGGGGAAGCGGGCCTCGGACGCGGCGACCGAGACCAGCCGCAGCGTGCCGTAGCACCAGCGCTGGACGAACGTCGAACTCGCCGCGTCCGGGGCCTGGTTGGTGAGCGTCACCAGCAGCGTGGCGAGCGCCGAGGCCACCAGCAGCCCGGCCGCGGCGACGACGGCGGCGAGCCGCGGGTTGGCGCGGTCGCCCCGGGCGTAGAAGGCGCGGCGGCCCAGCAGCAGCGCGGCGACGAACGCGGCGGTCAGCCCGAGGGAGACCCAGTTCTGGGCGCAGCGGCGGATCTCCGGGAACGTCATGGCGAACGCGAACAGGACCAGGAACGGTCCGCTCAGCACGAGGTTCAGGATCCACGCGGCCCGCTTGCGGCGGCGCGTCGTGACGGCCAGGAAGGCGGCGAACACCCCGGAGGCGAAGCCGGCGGTGAGCAGGTACGGCGTGAACAGGTCCTCCTGGTTGTGCCGCCGTACGTCCTGGCCGAGGGAGACCCAGGCCGCGCCGAGGAAGTCGACGGACGCGACGGCCCGCAGGTACCAGACGGCGAACGCGGCGGCCCGCCGCGGGACCGCGCCCTCGGCGGGAAGCGGCACGGCGGCACCGGCGGGCGCCGCCGGCCGTGCGCCGGCGCCGGAGGCGCGTGAGGTGCTTGCGGGGGCGGGGGCGGGGGGGGGGGCGGCGGGGGCTCCGGTGTCCTGCGGGCCCTCGGTGGCCTGTGTGTCCCCGGTGGCCTGTGTGTCCCCGGTGGCCTGCGTGTCCCCGGTGGGCAGGCCCGCCCCGGTCACCCGGGCCGGGGCCCACCCTTCACGCGCCGCGAATCGGGCATCTCCCATGGAGAGGGATCATATGGGCGCAGCCCCGGCGAACCGCTCTTTTCCCGTCCCCAGGGATCGCTCGCCTCACCGCGACCGCCGCCGCACCGGTCAGATCTCCTCGTCGTGCTCCGCGGGCTTCTCCTCGTCCCCGGACGGCTCCGGCCGCTCGGGGAGTTCCGCCGCCAGTGCCGCCGCGGCCTGGACGAGGGGCAGGGCCAGCAGCGCCCCCGCGCCCTCGCCCACGGTCACACCGTGGTCGAGCAGGGGCTCCAGCGCCATCCGGTCCAGCGCCTTGGCCTGCCCCGGCTCCCCGCTCGCCTGGCCCGCCAGCCACCAGTCGGGCGCCCGGAACGCCACCCGCTGGCCCACCAGCGCGCACGCGGCCGCGACCACCCCGTCCAGGACCACCGGCAGCTTGCGCACCGCGCACTGCAGCAGGAAGCCGGTCATCGCCGCGAGGTCCGCCCCGCCCACCGTCGCCAGCAGCTGCAACTGGTCGCCCAGCACCGGCCGCGCCCGGCGCAGCGCGTCCCGGATCGCGGCGCACTTGCGCATCCACGCCAGATCGTCGATCGGCTCGCCGCCGCGCCCGGTCACCACGGAGGCGTCCGTCCCGCACAGCGCCGCCACCAGCACGGCCGCCGCCGTCGTCCCGCCCACGCTCACATCGCCGAGCACGGCCAGGTCCGTACCGGAGTCGGCCTCCTCGTCGGCCACCGCCATGCCGGCCCGGAAGGCGGCCTCCGCCTCCTCGGGCGTCAGCGCGTCCTCGATGTCGATGCGCCCGCTGGCCCGCCGCACCCGGTGCCGTACGACCTCGGCGGGCAGCGTCTCGGGTGCGCAGTCCAGGGCCATGTCGACCACCCGTACCGGCACGCCGAGCCGCCGGGCCAGCACGGACACCGGCCGGCCGCCCTCCAGGACCGCCCGCACCAGTTGCCCGGCGCCGCCCGCGGGCCGCACCGACACGCCCAGTTCGGCGATGCCGTGGTCGCCGGCGAAGAGCACCACCCGCGGCCGTTCGACCGGCCGCACCGGCACGGCGCCCTGTGCCGCGGCCAGCCACTCACCCAGGTCGTCCAGGCGGCCCAGCGCACCGGGCGGCACGACCTGACGTTCCCGGCGCGCCTCGGCGTCACGGCGCACACCGCCGTCGGGGCGCTCGATCAGATCGGTGAAGTCGTCGAGATTCAGCGAGCTCATTCGCCGAACAGTACCGGCCCCGGTCGAACACGGCGGAGCCACTCACCGCCACACCCGGACAGCCTCTTTCCCCTCGCGAGCGTGATCCCATACGTTCCCTTTGCCGTGAATTGTCGGCAGCGGACGGGTCGGTGTGTCCCTGCCGTCGTACGACCCCGACGTCCACCGGGAGCCGCCCATGCCGCCCCTGCCGTACGCCCCGCGGATCTACGACCCGCGCCGCATCGCGTACGCCGCCGAACTCGCCCAGGGGACGGACCGGTTCCACGAGCCGCGCCGCGAGGACTGCCCCTGGTGCGGCTCGGCACGGCTGCGCACCCGGCTGCGCGCCCCGGACCTGCTGCAGCGCAAACCGGGCACGTTCGCCCTCGACCAGTGCCGCGACTGCGGGCACGCCTTCCAGAACCCCCGGCCCACCCCGGCGGGACTGGCCTTCTACCACCGCGACCACGACGAGAGCGACCCGGACGGCCTGCCCGACCCGGTGCTCGCCGCCCGCCGCGGCCACCGCCGGCACCGCGGCGACGCCCGCCTGATGCGCGACGTCGGGGAGCCGGAGAGCTGGCTCGACGTCGGCACCGGCCACGCCCACTTCCCGGCGGCGGCGCGGGAGGTGTTCCCGTACACCGCCTTCGACGGCCTGGACCCGACCCCGCGCGTGGAGCGGGCCCGCGAGGCCGGGCGGATCGAGGAGGCGCACATCGGCCACCTGGCCGACCCGCACATCGCCGAACGCCTGCGCGGCCGTTACGACGTGGTCAGCGTCTTCCACCACCTGGCGCACGCCCCGGACCCGCGCGCCGAACTGCGCGGCGCGCTCGCCGCGCTGCGCCCCGGCGGCCACCTGCTGATCGAACTCCCCGACCCGCGCAGCGTGTTCGCCCGGCTGCTGGGCAAGTGGTGGCTGCCGCACGGGCTGCCCCGCCATCTGCACCTGCTGCCGCTCGCCAACCTCCGCGCGGAACTCGAGTCGGCCGGCTGCACGGTCCTCGTCACCGACCGCCGCACCCCGCACACCCCCAACGACCTCTCCGCGGCCCTCGCCCTGGCCGTCGCCCGGATCCTGCCCGCCCCCGACGCCCCCTGGCGCCGCACCCCGCCCCCGGCCCTCCGGCGCGCCGTGCGCGCCGTCCTGGCCACCGCGGCGGGCGCGCTGGTGGACGTGGTCGCGGTGGTCGACCTGCTCCTGTCCCCGCTGCTGCGCCGCACCCCCGGCCTGTCCAACGCCTACCGCGTCGTGGTCCGCAAGGACGCGCCCTGACCCCCGCGCCCCGGGACGCGGCGGCCCCGCCTCTCACCCGCGCAGCACCAGCGCCTGGCCCGCCACCACCAGCAGCACCTGCTCGCACTCGGCGGCGAACGCCGCGTTGAGGCGGCCGAGTTCGTCGCGGTAGCGGCGGCCCGAGGCGGTGGCCGGGACGATGCCCGAGCCGACCTCGTTGGAGACGGCGACCACGGTCCGGGAGGTGGCCCGGACGGCGGCCGTCAGCGCGGCCACCCGCTCCCGCAGGGCGCGCTCGCCGCCGTCGGCCCACTCGGCGTCGTCCCACGCGCCGACGGAGTCCATCGCGTCCGTCAGCCACAGCGACAGGCAGTCCACGAGCAGCGGCGGACCGTCCTCGGCCAGCAGGGGCACCAGGTCGCACGTCTCGGCCGTACGCCACGAGCCCGGCCGTCGCTCCCGGTGCGCGGCGACCCGGCCCGCCCACTCGGTGTCCCCGCCCCGGGTGCCGCCCGTCGCGACGTACAGCACGCCGGGGAAGGACTCCAGCCGCCGTTCCGCCTCCACCGACTTGCCCGACCGCGCACCGCCGAGCACCAGCGTGCGCCGGGGCACGTCCGGCACCTCCTCGTACCCGCCGACCGCCAGCGTCGTGCCGTCCGGCACGGCCCGCGCGCCCGCGGCGGCCAGCCGTCTGCCCACCTCCGCCCCCGGCGGCACGTCGTGGTCCAGGTGGACGGCGACGACGTCCGTGGCCGGGCCCACCGCGCCGACCGCCCGCAGCTTGGCCAGCGCGTCCGGCCGGCCCACGACGTCCGCGAGCACCATGTCGTACGCCGGGGCCGAGTCCTCCTCCAGACCCGCGGGGGCGCCGCCCGGCGGCAGGTACAGCAGCCGCAGCCCGTCCGGCGCGGTCACCGCGTACCCGGTGCCCGGCGCGTCCATCGCCACCGCCCGCACCCGATGCCCCGTCAGCAGTGCCAGCTCCCGCCCGTCCGGCACCCGGCCGGGCTGCGGCAGCCCGGCCGGCACCTCGACGGCCGGCCCGTCGTGCGGGTGGGTCAGCAGCACCTGGGCCACCCCGCTCAGCGAGCACCCGGCCCGCGCCGCGGCGAGCGCCGCGCCCGGCGTCAGGTCCAGCAGCAGCGCCCCGTCCACGAGCAGCGAGGTCGCCGCCCGCGCGTCCGCGCCGAGCGCCGTCGCGCAGGCCGCGCAGGGGCAGTGGGGGCGGGGGAATCCCGCGGGGGCACCGGTGCCGAGCAGAGTCACGTCCACGGACCCGATTTTCCCGGGTCGCCGCGGGTCTTGCGCATCCGGCTAGGCTGCGGGCAGGAGCCGGACCATGATCCGGCATCCGCTGTGCAGTGTGCTCACATCAGGGAGGCGTACATGGCGGCATGGACGTGGCGGTTCGAGACGGCCGACGGGACGGAGGTCCAGCCCGCGGTGCAGCCGGAGGAGTTCACCACGCAGGGCGACGCCGAGTCCTGGATCGGCGAGAACTGGAAGGCCCTGGCGGACGGCGGCGCGGACCAGGTGCGGCTGTTCGAGGACGCGGCGGAGATCTACGGCCCGATGAGCCTGCACGCCGACAGCGCCGAGGCGTAAGAGCTGCGAACAGAGGTGGCCCCGGCGGGCGGCGCCCGGCACGCGCCCTCGCAAGGCGCCGGACACCGCCCGCTGATCGGAACCCACTTCTGTTCGCAGCTCCGAGCGCCGGCAGGCGGGGGCAGCGGCGGGCCGGCGCCGGTCACCGGCCCGCCCCTGCCCCTCGCCTCACTGCTCGCCCAGCGTCACGTCCACCGTCTGCCGCCGGCCGTCGCGGGTGAAGGTCACCTTGGTCCGCGCGCCGGGCCGGTCGGCCGCCAGCGCCTCGGACAGCGAGGTGATCGTCGTGATGTCCGTGTCGCCCAGCCGGGTGATGATGTCCCCGGGCCGGATGCCCGCCTCGTCCGCGGGGCCGCCCGGCCGCACGACGACGACGGCGACCCCGGCGGGCTGGTAGTCGGCGTCGACGACCGTGCGGCCGGTGATGCCGAGCGCGGCCCGGCCGGAGTCGACGACCTTGCCGTACTTCACGATCTGCCCGGCGATCGTGCCCACCATCGACGCCGGGATCGCGAAGCCGATGCCGGGCGCCGCGCTGCCGCCGAGCTGGGGATCGGTGGCGGCGAGCGTGGGGATGCCGATGACCTGGCCGTCCAGGTTCACCAGCGCGCCCCCGCTGTTGCCCGGGTTGATCGCGGCCGAGGTCTGCACCATGTTGGCGATCGTCGCCCCCGTGCCGCCGCCGCCGCTGCCCTCGCTGACGGTGCGTCCGGTGGCCGACACGATCCCCTGGGTCACGCTGGAGGACAGCCCGAGCGGCGAGCCCATGGCCAGCACGATCTGCCCGACCTCGACCTTCTCCGAGTCGCCGAGGGAGGCGGGCTTCAGCCCGTGCGGCACCTTGTCCAGCTTGACCACCGCGAGATCCTGCTCCGGGTAGGAGTAGACGAGGGTGGCGGTGAACGTCCCCTCGCTGCCCGCCGTGGTCACGCGGAAGCGCTTCTCGTTCCCGACGACGTGCGCGTTGGTGACGATGTGGCCCTTGTCGTCGTACACGACCCCGGACCCCAGGTCGTTGCTGCCCTGGATCTGCACCACGGAGGGCAGCACGTCCCGGATCACCCGGAGGTAGTCGTCCTGCAGCGCGTTCGCGGACCGGGGCGCGACCGCCTGCCGGCCCCCGGAGACGTCCTCCGCGCCCGCCGTCGCGTCACCGCTGGCGGAAGCCGCCTTCTTCGGCGACGACGAGCCGCTGCACCCGGACAGCAGCGCGGCACAGCAGAGCAGGGCGACGAGCGGACCGGTCGACCGGAAGAGGCGGCCCCGGCCAAGGAAGACGTCCATGACCCGAGTCTGTCCCCGCCCCCGCCTCCCGTCCCGCACAGCTCACCCGAACGTGCGGCGACGGGGCGGATGCGAGCACCAGCGTCTCAGGCCGGGGGCAGCTGCGGGGCTGCACGACCGGGCGGCGGAGAGTGCGGCGGAGTCGCGGGGCACGGCCGGGTGGCGGAGTGCGGCGGAGTCGCGGGGCACGGCCAGGTGGCGGAGTGCGGGGGGCGGGGCTCGGCGCACGCGACGTGTGCGTGGCGCCCGGTACGGTCCGCGCGCGGGAAGTGCGCATGAGCGCCTGGCGCGGCCCGGCGCGCGGAAAGGGCGCGTGGGCGGCCCCGAGGGGGCGCGCGGAGAGGGCGCGGGCGGGCTCGCCGAGGTGCGGCGCGGGTGGTCGCGGGTGGTGCGGGGCGGTCGGGTCAGCCGCGTACGCCGCACAGGTGCAGCAGGGCCGCCACCGTGCGGTAGGGGTCCGTCCGCCCGGCGCGTTCCTCGGCGGCCAGCAGGGTGTCCAGGTCGGCCGGCGGCTCCTGGCCGTCCGCCGCCGTGTCGGTGAAGACCCGCACCCCGTACCAGGTGTGCAGCGGCGCTCCGATGCCGGCCAGCGTCGCCGTCAGGTCGGCCAGGCGGTCCGCACGTACGTCCAGGCCCAGCCGGTTGCGGTAGGCCGTCGTTCCGAACGCGGACAGCGCTCCCGCCCAGTCCCCGGACAGCCCCGGCCGCAGGGCCAGCGCGTCGCCGTTGCGCACCAGCAGCGACAGCAGGCCGCCCGGCGCGAGCATCCGCGCGAGCCCGGCGAGCAGCGCGTCCGGCTCCTCCACGTACATCAGCACGCCGTGGCACAGCACGACGTCGAAGCTGCCCGGCAGGAAGTGCACGCCGGTGTCCTGGCCGTCGCCCTCGACGATCCGCATCCGCGCCCGGATGCCCTCCGGCTCGCCGGCCAGCGCCGTGCGCGCCGCGGCGATCATCTTCTCGTCGCGCTCCAGACCGGTCACCTGGTGACCGGCCCGCGCGAGCCGCAGCGCCTGCGTGCCCTGGCCCATCCCGACGTCGAGCACCCGCAGCCGCTGCCCGACCGGGAACCGCCCGGCTATCTGCTCCTCCAGCTGCCGGGCGACCAGCTCCTGCCGTACGACGTCGCGCAGCCCGCCCAGCTTGTCCAGCCAGGCGTTCGCCGCGCCCCCGGAGAAAGCGGTCGTGCTCAGGGCCGCTCGCCCCTCTTGACCTGCGGCTTCGGCAGCCTCAGCCGGCGCATCTGCAGCGAGCGCATCAGACCGTAGGCGACCGCGCCCTTGGTGTTCTGGCCCGGGAAGCGCTCGGCGAGCCGCTTCCTGAGCCGGAAGCCGCTGAGGACCGAGTCCAGCACGATCAGGACGATCACCACGAGCCACAGCAGCAGCGCGACCTGCTGCATGTAGCCCACCCGCACCATGGTCAGCACCAGGATGACCACCGCCATCGGCAGGAAGAACTCCGCGATGTTGAACCGCGAGTCGATGAAGTCGCGGGCGAACCGGCGCACCGGCCCCTTGTCGCGGGCCGGGAGGTAGCGCTCGTCGCCGTTGGCCAGCGCCTGGCGCTGGCGCTCCATCGCGACGCGGCGCTCCTCACGCTGTCGCTTGGCGGCGTCCTTGCGGTTCGTCGGCGTGGTGGCGACGCTGCGTCGCTGGGACTGGGCCTCACTCCGCTTCGGCGTCGGGCGGCCCTTGGGGGCCTGCGGGTCACGGGACTGCTTGGAGATGCTCACCGGCGCCTTGTCGGCGGCCGGGGCCTTCTCTTCCTTGGCACGGCTACGGAACACAAATCCCAAGGGTAAGGGCTTGACCCGCATGGACCACAGCCCGGCCGGGAACGATCCGGCAACACCGGTCGTCTGAAGGAGGACAGGGGGACGGCGCGCCCGCGGCACTCCGGGGGCCCCGGGGGTCACCTACTCCCTGGGCCGGAGCGGCGGCGGACGCAGTCGTCCTTGGGGATGACCGCATCCGCGTCCGAACAGTGCGGTAATGGATGCAGGGCCCGTACTGTGGGTTCTGTCGCAGGAGCTGTGAGCTGGAAGTCCGTCAGAAGGGGGCGCGCGAAGCCCATGAGCGGTGTCATGAAGCGTATGGGGATGATCTTCCGCGCGAAGGCGAACAAGGCCCTTGACCGGGCCGAGGACCCGCGCGAGACCCTCGATTACTCGTACCAGAAGCAGCTGGAGCTGCTGCAGAAGGTCCGCCGCGGCGTCGCCGACGTCGCGACCAGCCGCAAGCGCCTCGAACTCCAGCTGAACCAGCTGCAGCAGCAGTCCTCCAAGCTGGAGGACCAGGGCCGCAAGGCGCTGGCGCTCGGCCGCGAGGACCTGGCCCGCGAGGCCCTGTCCCGCCGTGCCGCGCTCCAGCAGCAGGTGACGGACCTGGAGACGCAGCACTCCACCCTCCAGGGCGAGGAGGAGAAGCTCACCCTGGCGGCCCAGCGCCTGCAGGCCAAGGTGGACGCCTTCCGGACCAAGAAGGAGACCATCAAGGCGACCTACACCGCCGCCCAGGCGCAGACCCGGATCGGCGAGGCGTTCTCCGGCATCTCCGAGGAGATGGGCGACGTCGGCCTCGCCATCCAGCGCGCCGAGGACAAGACCCAGCAGCTCCAGGCCCGGGCCGGCGCGATCGACGAGCTGCTCGCCTCCGGCGCCCTCGACGACCCCTCCGGCATGGCCAAGGACGACATCGCGGCCGAGCTGGACCGCCTCTCCGGTGGTACGGATGTGGAGCTGGAGCTGCAGCGCATGAAGGCCGAGCTGGCCGGCGGCGCCCCGCAGCAGGCCATCGAGGGTGGCCAGAACCAGGCGCAGCCCCAGCAGCAGCCGCAGGACACCCCCCGCTTCGACAAGCAGTAGACGAGCACCGAGGGCGGGTGCAGCACACACATCACCGACAGCCGGGGCCCACGCCGCCGAGGAGGGCGACATGATCGTACGGATCATGGGGGAGGGACAGGTGAGGCTGGCCGACAGCCACCTCGCCGAACTCGACAAGCTGGACGACGAGCTCCTGTCCGAGATGGAGAAGGGTGACGGCCCCGGCTTCCGCCGCACCCTGAGCGCCCTCCTCGACAGGGTCCGCACCCTGGGCGACCCGCTCCCGGACGACTCCCTCGAACCGTCCGAGCTGATCCTCCCGTCCCCGGAGGCCACCCTGGAGGAGGTGCGGGAGCTGCTGAGCGACGACGGGCTGATCCCGGGGTGAGGCACGGCGCCTCCTGACGCGGGGTGCTCAGGCGGCGCCCCTCCGCACAGGGGCCCGGAGCCCCGGCACACCTCCGAGCGCCGCCGCCTCGCGCGACGGCACCCCGCCTCGACGGCACCCCGCCTCGACGGCGCCCGGCCTCGCGCGACGGCGCCTAGTCCTGCGCGACAGCGCCGAGCCGAGCGCGACCGCGCCGACCCCTGCGCGACCGCGCTGACCCCTGCGCGACGGCGCCGAGCCGAGCGCAACGGCACCCGGCGACCAGGCCCGAGCCCGGCGGCGACCCCGTACGGTTGACGACCGTGACCCCCCTCGACCGCGCCCGCTGCCGCCTGAGCGCACACCCCTTCGCGCTGGACGCGGCCCTCGCGGCCGGGGTCCTGGGCTGTATGGTGGCCGGTTCCTTCGTCGACCCGAGCGGAGCGCACGGCGTCAGCTGGGCCGTGCGCCGGCCGGAACCGCTGAGCCTGGTCCTGATGGCGCTCGGCGCCGCCGCGCTCGTCCTGCGCCGCCGCACCCCGCGCACCGTCCTCGCCGTCACCGGCGCCGTCTCGCTGATCGAGTGCGTCACCGGGGACCCGCGCGCCCCCGTCGCCATGTCGGCCGTCATCGCCCTGTTCACGGTCGCCGCCGCCACCGACCGCACCACCACCTGGCGCCTCGGCCTGTCCACGATGATCGTGCTGACCGGCGCGGCCATGTTCGCCGGGCCGCTGCCCTGGTACGCGCAGGAGAATCTCGGCATCTTCGCCTGGACCGGCATGGCCGCCGCCGGCGGCGACGCCGTGCGCAGCCGACGCGCCTTCGTCCGGGCCATGCGCGAGCGCGCCGAACGCGCCGAGCGCACCCGCGAGGAGGAGGCGCGCCGCCGGGTCGCCGAGGAGCGGCTGCGCATCGCCCGCGACCTGCACGACGTCGTCGCCCACCACATCGCCCTGGTCAACGTGCAGGCCGGGGTCGCCGCCCACGTCATGGACAAGCGTCCCGACCAGGCCAAGGAGGCGCTGGCCCACGTCCGCGAGGCGGGCCGGTCCGCGCTGAACGAGCTGCGGGCCACCGTCGGGCTGCTCAGGCAGTCCGACGACCCCGAGGCCCCCACCGAGCCGGCCCCCGGCCTGGACCGCCTCGACGAACTCGTCGGCACCTTCCGCAGCGCCGGCCTGCACGTCGAGGTCGCCCGCGCCGACGACGGCACGACCCTGCCCGCCGCCGTCGACCTGGCCGCGTACCGCGTCGTCCAGGAGGCCCTGACCAACGTGCAGAAACACGCCGGCACGGGCGCCAGGGCCGAGGTCAGCGTCGTACGCGTCGGCCCGGACGTCGAGATCACCGTGCTCGACGACGGCGCGGGCGACGCCGACGCTCCCGCGCCCCTCGGCGGCCCCGGTTCCGGCGGGGGGACCGCGCCCGGTGACGGTCCGGCGTCCGGCGGCGGCCACGGGCTGCTCGGGATGCGCGAGCGGGTCACCGCCCTCGGCGGCGTCCTCACCACCGGCCCCCGCTACGGCGGCGGCTTCCGCGTCCATGCGATCCTTCCCGCGACGACCCGCACCCGTACCCGCACGCCCGCCCCGGGGGATGCCGCATGACGATCCGCGTCCTGCTCGCCGACGACCAGGCCCTGCTGCGCAGCGCCTTCCGCGTGCTCGTCGACTCCGAGCCCGACATGGAGGTGGTCGGCGAGGCGTCCGAGGGCGCCGAGGCGGTGCGCCTGGCCGGGGAGCGGCGCGCCGACGTCGTCCTCATGGACATCCGCATGCCGGGCACCGACGGCCTCGCCGCCACCCGCCTGATCAGCGCCGATCCCGCGCTCGCGCACGTCCGCACGGTCATCCTGACCACCTTCGAGGTCGACGACTACGTCGTGCAGGCGCTGCGCGCGGGCGCCTCCGGCTTCCTCGGCAAGGGCAGCGAACCGGAGGAGCTGCTCAGCGCCATCCGGATCGCCGCGCAGGGCGACGCGCTGCTGTCCCCGGTCGCCACCAAGGGGCTGATCGCCCGCTTCCTCGCCCAGGGCGACGGCGACGACGGCCGCGACCCGGCCCGCTCCGACCGGCTGGACGCGCTGACCGTGCGCGAGCGCGAGGTCCTCGTCCAGGTCGCCGGAGGACACTCCAACGACGAGATCGCCGAACGCCTGGAGGTCAGCCCGCTGACCGTCAAGACGCACGTGAACCGGGCCATGTCCAAGCTCGGCGCCCGCGACCGGGCCCAGCTCGTGGTCATCGCCTACGAGTCCGGGCTGGTCCGCCCGAGGGTGGAGTGAGTGAGCGAGTCCCGTCCACCCAGGGTCTTTCGTTCGGGTCGGGCCGGGCCCGCGAGCCCGGCATGAACCAGGCGAAAGACCCTGGGTACGCCCGCGGGTGGAGCGGCCTTCGGGCGGGTGTACTGCGCCCGGAGTAGGAGCGCCGTAAGGAAATGGACCAGGGGGCTACGAGACGGCCCCCGCCGATGACCCAGGGTGTAGGGGTGGGCGCGGCGTGCGCGCCCGTGCCGCTGCTCCGCTCACCGCCGCTCACAGAAGAGAGACCCTGACCGATGTCCTGGTTGTCCAGGTTCAGCCTCGCGCAACGGGCCCTGATCGGACTGATGTCCGTCGTCGCGCTCGTCTTCGGGGCGATCGCCATACCCCAGCTCAAGCAGCAGCTGCTGCCCACCATCGAGCTGCCCATCGTGTCCGTGCTCGCGCCCTACCAGGGGGCGTCCCCGGACGTGGTGGAGAAGCAGGTCGTCGAGCCCCTGGAGAACAACCTCAAGGCCGTCGACGGCATCACCGGCGTCACCTCCACCGCCAGTGAGGGCAGCGCCGTGATCACGGCCTCCTTCGACTACGGCAACAACACCCAGCAGCTCGTCGCCGACGTCCAGCAGGCCGTCAACCGGTCCCGCCCGCAGCTGCCGGACGACGTCGAACCGCAGGTCATCGCTGGTTCGACCGACGACATCCCCACCGTCGTCCTGGCCGTCACCTCCGGCAAGGACCAGCAGGCGCTGGCCGACCAGCTCGACAAGACGGTCGTGCCGGAGCTGAAGAACATCGACGGAGTCGGTCAGGTCACCGTCGACGGCGTACGGGACCTCCAGGTCACCGTCACCCCCGACGACAAGAAGCTCGCCGCGGCCCACCTCACCTCCGCCGCGCTGACCCAGGCGCTGCAGGCGGGCGGCGCCACCGTCCCGGCCGGCTCCTTCGACGAGGGCGGCGCCAATCGCACCGTCCAGGTCGGCGGCGGCTTCACCTCGCTGCGCCAGATCGAGGACCTGATGGTCACCGGTCAGGGCGAGGCGGCGAAGAAGCCCGTCCGCCTCGGTGACGTGGCGACCGTGAAGCAGGAGGCGGCCAAGGCCGACTCCATCACCCGCACCGACGGCCGGCCGAGCCTGGCCGTCGCGGTCACCATGGACCACGGCGGCAGCGCGGTCGCCATCTCCGACGCCGTCACGGACAAGCTGCCCGACCTGCGCGCGGCCCTCGGCGACGACACGAAGATCACCACGGTCAGCGACCAGGGCCCGGCCGTCGCCAAGTCCATCGACGGCCTGACCACCGAGGGCGCGCTCGGTCTGCTCTTCGCGGTCCTCGTCATCCTCGTCTTCCTGGCCTCGGTCCGCTCCACGCTGGTCACCGCGGTGTCCATCCCGCTCTCCGTGGTGCTGGCGCTGATCGTGCTGTGGACGCGCGACCTGTCGCTGAACATGCTGACGCTGGGCGCGCTGACCATCGCCATCGGCCGCGTCGTCGACGACTCGATCGTGGTCCTGGAGAACATCAAGCGGCACCTGGGCTACGGCGAGGAGCGGCGCGAGGCCATCCTGAACGCGGTGCGCGAGGTGGCCGGCGCGGTCACCTCCTCCACGCTCACCACGGTCGCCGTCTTCCTGCCGATCGGCCTGGTCGGCGGCATGGTGGGCGAGCTGTTCGGCCCCTTCAGCCTCACCGTGACCGCTGCCCTGCTGGCGTCGCTGCTGGTGTCGCTGACCGTGGTGCCGGTGTTGTCGTTCTGGTTCCTGCGCGCGCCCAAGGGCACGCCCGCCGAGGCCGAGGAGGCCCGCCGCCGGGCCGAGGAGAAGGAGGCGAACAGCCGCCTGACGCGCTTCTACGTGCCCGTCCTGCGCTTCGCCACCCGGCGCCGGCTGACCAGCGTGCTGATCGCGGTCGTCGTGCTGATCGGCACGTTCGGCATGACGCCGCTGTTGAAGACGAACTTCTTCGACTCCGGCGACCAGAAGGTGCTGAGCGTCAAGCAGCAGCTCAAGCCGGGCACCAGCCTGGCGGCGACCGACGCCGGGGCGCGGAAGGTCGAGAAGCTGCTCGCCGGCACCGAGGGCGTCAAGGACTACCAGGTCACGGTCGGCTCGTCCGGCTTCATGGCTGCTTTCGGCGGCTCCACGGACTCCAACCACGCCTCGTACCAGGTGATGCTGGAGGACTCGGCCTCCGCCGACGACGTCCGCGCGCACATCGAGGACGGCCTGCACAAGCTGTCCGGCATCGGCACCACCACGGTCAACGCAGGCGACGGCTTCGGCGACCAGGACCTGAAGGTGGTCGTCAAGGCGTCCGACGCGACCGCGCTGCGCACCGCGGCCGAGCAGGTCCGCAGGACCGTCGCCGGCCTGGACGACGTCACCGACGTCACCAGCGACCTGTCGCAGAGCGTGCCGCGCATCTCCGTGCGCGCCAACGCCGAGGCGGCCGCCGCGGGATTCACCGACCAGACCCTCGGCCTGGCCGTCGCCCAGTCGGTGCGGGGCACCACCGCCGCCAAGGCGGTCCTGGACGACACCGAGCGCGACGTCGTCATCCGGTCGGCGAAGCCGGCCGAGACGCTGGCGCAGCTGAAGAACCTGCGCCTGGGTCCGGTGAAGCTGAGCGACGTGGCCACCGTCGAGCTGGTCGACGGGCCGGTGTCGATGACCCGGATCGACGGTCAGCGCGCGGCGACCGTCACCGCCAAGCCGACCGGGGACAACACCGGCGCGGTCAGCACCGAGCTCCAGTCGAAGATCAAGGCGCTGAAGCTGCCGGCGGGCGCGACGGCCGAGATCGGCGGCGTCACCTCCGACCAGGACGACGCGTTCAAGAACCTCGGCCTGGCGATGCTCGCGGCGATCGCGATCGTGTTCATGCTGCTGGTCGCCACGTTCCGGTCGCTGGCCCAGCCGCTGATCCTGCTGGTGTCCATCCCGTTCGCGGCCACCGGCGCGCTCGGCCTGCTGATCGCCACCGGCACCCCGATGGGCGTGCCCGCGATGATCGGCATGCTGATGCTGATCGGCATCGTGGTGACGAACGCGATCGTGCTGATCGACCTCATCAACCAGTACCGCAAGCAGGGCCACGGCATCGTGGAGGCGGTCGTCGAGGGCGGCCGGCACCGTCTGCGCCCCATCCTCATGACGGCGCTGGCGACCATCTTCGCCCTGCTCCCGATGGCCCTGGGCGTCACCGGCGAGGGCGGCTTCATCGCCCAGCCGCTGGCGGTGGTCGTGATCGGCGGCCTGATCACGTCGACCCTGCTGACCCTGCTGCTGGTCCCGACCCTCTACGCCATGCTGGAGCTCCGCAAGGAGCGCCGCGCGAAGAAGCGCGCGGCGAAGCGGGCCACGAAGCCCGAGGACCGGGACCAGGATCTGGAGCCCGCGGGCGTCTGACCCGGCACGGACGGGAACGGCCGGGTCTCCTCGGGGAGACCCGGCCGTTCCCGTTGCCGCCGGCGGGCGGGGACATGGCGGCGCCCCGGCCGCCGGTGGGGCGGGCCGGGGCGCCGTGGCCGGGCGGAGCCGCTACGGCAGCGCCAGCATTCGTTCCAGGGCCAGCTTGGCGAAGGCCTCGGTCTCCTTGTCGACCTCGATGCGGTTGACCAGATTGCCCTCGGCCAGGGACTCCAGGGTCCAGACCAGGTGCGGCAGGTCGATGCGGTTCATGGTCGAGCAGAAGCAGACCGTCCGGTCGAGGAAGACGATCTCCTTGCCCTCGGGAGCGAAACGGTTCGCCAGGCGGCGTACCAGGTTCAGCTCGGTGCCGATGGCCCACTTGGAGCCGGCCGGGGCCGCCTCCAGCGTCTTGATGATGTGCTCGGTCGAGCCGACGTGGTCCGCGGCGGCGACCACCTCGTGCTTGCACTCCGGGTGCACCAGGACGTTCACGCCGGGGATCCGCGCCCGCACGTCCTCGACCGACTCCAGGCTGAAGCGGCCGTGCACCGAGCAGTGGCCACGCCACAGGATCATCTTCGCGGCGCGCAGTTCCTCGGCGGTCAGTCCGCCGTTCGGCCGGTGCGGGTTGTAGACGACGCAGTCGTCGAGGGACATGCCCATGTCCCGCACCGCCGTGTTGCGGCCCAGGTGCTGGTCGGGCAGGAACAGCACCTTCTCGCCCTGCTCGAAGGCCCAGTCCAGAGCGCGCTTCGCGTTCGAGGACGTGCAGATGGTGCCGCCGTGCTTGCCGGTGAACGCCTTGATGTCGGCCGAGGAGTTCATGTACGACACCGGCACGACCTGCTCGGCCACGCCGGCCTCGGTCAGCACGTCCCAGCACTCGGCGACCTGCTCGGCCGTCGCCATGTCGGCCATGGAGCAGCCGGCGGCCAGGTCCGGCAGGACCACCTTCTGCTCGTCGCTCGTCAGGATGTCGGCGGACTCCGCCATGAAGTGGACACCGCAGAACACGATGTACTCGGCGTCCGGCCGCGCGGCGGCGTCGCGGGCCAGCTTGAAGGAGTCGCCCGTGACGTCGGCGAACTGGATGACCTCGTCACGCTGGTAGTGGTGGCCGAGGACGAAGACCTTGTCCCCGAGCTTCTCCTTGGCCGCGCGGGCGCGCGCCACCAGATCGGGGTCGGACGGGGAGGGCAGCTCGCCGGGGCAGTCGACGCCGCGCTCGCTCCTCGGGTCGGCCTCGCGGCCGAGCAGCAGCAGGGCGAGCGGCGTCGGCTGGACGTCGAGCTCCTGGGGCTGGGCGGTGGTCACGACACGCACCCTTTCTACTTTTCGTCGAATTGACGTTATCTATCATAACCGGTTCACGTCACTTTGACGATGTCCATTGCGTCGATGTGACGTGAATCCCGACACCTCACCGTCGGCCGCTGTTGTCGCGTTCGTCGCATCGGGGCGTCCGGTCCGTGCGGCCCTGTCGGCCGCCCTGCGCATGTGCGAGCATGAAGTGGACGAGCATGGACACGTGAGAAGGCAAGTGCTCGGCCCGGAATGAATCCGCGGCCTCGCCGGTTGCACTCGTCGGCAAGCAGTCTCCGTACAACCCGGGAGAGATGTAGATGTCCGTATCGGACGAGACCAGCACCGTCACCGACGGCATCGTTCTGACCGACGCCGCCGCGTCCAAGGTCAAGGCCCTGCTCGACCAGGAAGGCCGTGACGACCTCGCCCTGCGCGTCGCCGTCCAGCCCGGCGGCTGCTCCGGCCTGCGCTACCAGCTCTTCTTCGACGAGCGCTCCCTCGACGGCGACGTCGTCAAGGACTTCGGCGGCGTCAAGGTCGTCACCGACCGCATGAGCGCCCCCTACCTGGGCGGCGCCACCGTCGACTTCGTGGACACCATCGAGAAGCAGGGCTTCACGATCGACAACCCGAACGCGACCGGTTCCTGCGCCTGCGGCGACTCCTTCAGCTGACCCGGCCCGGACGCGCGAGCGTCCCACCGGGACGGAACTGACGGAAGGCGGCGGCCCCCTCGGGGGGACCGCCGCCTTTCCGCATGCGCGCCGCCTTTCCGCATGCGCCGCCTACCGCACCGGCTGTCCCTTGTTCGCGTGCGGCGCGTCGGTCACGTGGGCGGCGGGCCGCTCCAGCGGGACGGGATCCCCGTCCGTCCCGACCACCTTCCGGTCGCCGAGCGGCCGCTCCAGCCGCACCGTGCGGTGGTACACCCTGGCGATCGCGATGCACACCCGGTCCGGCCACCGCGTCTCGGTCACCGTGACCGTCACCCGGTCGGAGGCCTCCCGCGCCGTCGCCTCGTACTCCGAGCACACCCCGCCCTCGAAGGTCACCGTCAGCCCGTCGCCCCGCGCGCCGTACGCCGTCACCGGCACGTCCCGCGTGACAGGGGCGGCGGTGGCCGAGCCGCTCGGCCTCGGCTCCGGCCGCCCGGACGGCGCCGCCGACGACGGGGCCGACGAGGCCAGGTACCGCGGGTCGACGGCCGGGTACGCCACCGTGAAGTCGTCCTGCCCGGCCGCTCCGCGCACCTGGAACAGCCACGACGGCACCAGCGTCCGCCGCCCCCCGGAGGTGCGCGACGCCAGCCCGAACACCGCCTTGTCCACGGTCAGCGCCTCACTCGGGGCGGCGCTCTGGGAGGGCGACGTGCCGCACGGCGCCTCCAGCCGGTCCTTTAGCGGCACCGGACTCGCGCAGCCGCCGATGCCCATCCGGTGGTCGGTCCGCGGCGCCGCGTTCATCAGGTCCAGCGTCCGGTCCGCGCTCAGCACCGGATACGCGTCCCCCTTCACCGGCGTCTTCAGCAGCCCGCTGCCGCCGACCAGTTCGCCCCGCACACCGACGACCAGGTCCGTCGTCCACCCGTAGGTGGGCAGACCGCCCACCCGCGGATCGGCCGTCACCGCCCGCTGGGCGCCCATGACACGGCTCGCGTCCACCTTCGCGTCGCCCTGGCCCACCGCCGCGAGCACCGGCGCCGCCGCCTCCTCGGCCGCCGCCACGCTCACCGCGTGGGCGGCGGGAGCGGCCGGATCGTGCACGCACGTCACGCCCTTGCAGTCGTCGGTGCCCGGGGTGTACCGGCTGAACGTCCAGGCCCCCGGCGCCTGACGGTCCACCCGGAGCACCGGCCCCGTCCCGTCCTTCGCGGCCCCGACCCGCCAGTTCCGCCCGTCGGACACGGGCGCGCCCTCGACGCCGAGCGCCTTCGCCAGCCGGGCCACCTCGTCCCGGGCGACCTCGCCCCGCGCCGTGTACACCGGCGCCGAACCGGGCCCGGCGGGCAGCGGGCCGGCCGCCCGGTAGGCGGTGCCGTACGGATTCGGTTCGCCGGGCGCGATGCCGCCGGTGCCGCCGCCCGCACCGGCGACGGAGTACCCGTCGAGGACGAGCGGTGGGGGAGTGCCGGTCCCGCCGGTCGCCGCGGACTCCGCAGGGCCGTCCGGGGCGCCGGCGGCGAGATACGCCCCGCCGCCCCCCACCAGCAGCACGGCGGCGGCCACCGAGACCGCCATCAGCGGACCGCGCCCCCACCGGGAGCGCCCGGCGCCCTCCGGACGCGCCGCCTCCGCCTCCGAGGTCTCCTCGCCGGTGCCCGCGGCCTCGGCCGGGTCGTCGTGGTCGGGTCGCTCGGTGTTCACCGCATCGCTCCTTCGGCTGCCGTACATCCCCGGACCGACCCCCTCCCGGTCCCTGTGGAAGTGATCGGCCGAGGAGTCGTATCCCGCATCCCCCGAACGGGGGACGGCGATGGGACGCGGCGGGGGAGCGCCCGGTTCCCCGCTCCGCGCCGGCGGCTCAGTCGCCGTACTCCGCCATGGCGTCCAGCAGCCGGGCGGCGGAGGCCGGCACGGACACGCCGTGGATGCGCGACGGCGACACCGGCCGGGCCGCACGGCGGTCGGGAGCCGCCCAGTGGGGGACCATCCGGGCGCAGTCCCCGCGCAGCGCGGCCAGATCCGCGTCCTGATCGGCCGGAACGGGGGCAGCATGGACGTCGAGGTTCGTCATGGGCGAACCGTAAGCACGTACCAGTCGTCCGGGAAAGATCTACTATCGGGTAGTTTCCACCGCTTCAGTGCCCCGCACGGAGCGGGTAGCGTGAAGTGTCCATCAGGGTCTTGCGTTCGGATCGGGCCGGGTCAGGGAGCGGTGCCAGGTACGCGAGCCCGGCATGATCCGAACGAGAGACCCCAGCCCTCCGTCGCCGCCGCCCTTCCCAGGAGCGCTGAGCGCGCCCCGTCCAGTCGCAGGAGAGTCCACGCCGTGCGCATCGCTGTCACCGGCTCCATCGCCACCGACCACCTCATGACCTTCCCCGGCCGCTTCGCCGACCAGCTGGTCGCGGACCAGCTGCACACGGTCTCGCTCTCCTTCCTGGTCGACCAGCTGGACGTGCGGCGCGGCGGCGTCGGCGCCAACATCGCCTTCGGCATGGGCCAGCTCGGCACCACCCCGGTCCTGGTGGGCGCCGCCGGCCCCGACTTCGGCGAGTACCGCGACTGGCTGGACCGGCACGGCGTCGACACCGCCTCGGTCCGCATCTCCGAGACCCTGCACACCGCCCGCTTCGTGTGCACCACCGACGCCGACCACAACCAGATCGGCTCCTTCTACACCGGCGCGATGAGCGAGGCCCGCCTCATCGAGCTGAAGACCGTCGCGGACCGCGTCGGCGGCCTGGACCTGGTGCTCATCGGCGCCGACGACCCGGAGGCGATGCTGCGGCACACCGAGGAGTGCCGTTCGCGCTCCATCCCGTTCGCCGCCGACTTCTCCCAGCAGATCGCCCGGATGGACGGCGAGGAGATCCGGATACTGCTGGACGGCGCCACGTACCTGTTCTCCAACGAGTACGAGAAGGGCCTCATCGAGACCAAGACCGGCTGGAGCGACGCCGAGATCCTCGACCGCGTCGGCCACCGGGTGACCACCCTCGGCGCCCGCGGCGTCCGCATCGAACGCGCGGGCGAGGAAGCGATCGAGGTCGGCTGCCCGGACGAGGAGCGCAAGGCCGACCCGACCGGCGTCGGCGACGCCTTCCGCGCCGGCTTCCTCTCCGGCCTCGCCTGGGGCGTGGACCACGAGCGCGCCGCCCAGGTCGGCTGCATGCTCGCCACCCTGGTCATCGAGACCGTCGGCACCCAGGAGTACCAGCTGCGCCGCGCCCACTTCATGGAGCGCTTCACCAAGGCGTACGGCGACGACGCGGCCCGCGAGGTCCGCGCCCACCTCGCCTGACCGGTCGGCGGTCCCTCAGGAGAGCCGGCGGACGACGTAGGCCGAGCCCTCGTCCGCCGGCTCCTCGCCGACGTACTCCTGCCCGCGCATCTCGCACCACGCCGGGATGTCCAGCCGCGCCGCCTCGTCGTCGGCCAGGACCCGCACCGTGCCGCCGACGGACACGTTCCCGATGACCTTGGCCAGCTCGATCACCGGGATCGGGCAGCGCTTGCCGAGCGCGTCCAGCACCAGCTCCCGCTCGCGCACCGCGGCCGTCGGCGCGGGCGCCCCGAGCTTGTCGCGCACCCCCGCCACCACCCCGGGCAGCACCGCGAGGAAGCGCTCGACGTCCTCCTCCCGCGTCCCCGGCGGCAGCGACACCCGCACGTTGCCCTCGCTCAGCACCCCCATCGCCCGCAGCACATGGCTGGGCGTCAGCGTGCCGCTGGTGCAGGAGGAACCCGAGGAGACCGCGAAGCCCTCCCGGTCCAGCCCGTGCAGCAGCGCCTCGCCGTCGACGTAGAGACAGGAGAAGGTGACGATCCCCGGCAGCCGCCGTGCCGGATCGCCCACCACCTCCACGTCCGGCACCAGCTCCGGCACCCGTACCCGGATCCGCTCCGTCAACTCCCGCAGCCGCGCCGCCTCCCCGGCCGCCTCGGCGCGCACCGCCCGCAGCGAGGCCGCCGCCGCCACGACGGCCGGGATGTTCTCGAAGCCGGACGCCCGGCCCGACTCCCGTTCGTCGGCCGGCCCCCGCACCGCGAACCGCACGCCCTTGCGCACCACGAGCAGCCCGACCCCCGACGGCCCGCCCCACTTGTGCGCGCTCGCCGCCAGCAGCGACCAGTCGCCCGCCACCGGCCCCCAGCCCAGCGACTGGGCCGCGTCCACCAGCAACGGCACCCCCGCCGCCCGGCACACCTCGGCCACCTCCGCCACCGGCTGCGCGGTGCCGACCTCGTGGTTGGCCGACTGCAGACAGGCCAGCGCGGTGCCGGCGCGCAGCGCCCCGGCGTAGGACGCGACGGCCACCGCGCCCCGGCGGTCCACCGGGACCCGGGTGACCGAACCGCCCTCCGCCTCGTGCGCCTCGGCCGAATGGAGCACCGAGGAGTGTTCGACGGCTGACACGATCAGGTGATCCCCGACGCGGCGCCGGCCGGCCAGCGCCCCCGCGATCCCCGAGTGCACGGCCCGCGTGCCCGAGGAGGTGAACGTCAGCTCGTCGGCCCGGCACCCCACCGCCTCCGCCGCGGCCTCGCGCGCCGCGTCCAGCAGCAGACGTGCCCGCCGCCCCTCCTTGTGGAGACGGGCGGGATCGGCCCATCCCTCGTCGAGGGCGGCGAGAAGCGCCTGCCGGGCGACGGGATGCAGGGGAGTGCCGGAAGCGGCGTCGAAATAGACCACACGCCCACGCTAAGCGCCCCGGAGGCGCGCGGGAAACCGCGCGAGGCGCCCCCGCCCGCCGCCGAACCCCCTGCTCCCGGACCGTCAGGCGCCCCAGCACACATGCGCAAACCACGCCACCGAGGGGCATCCCACCCTCCAGCGTGACCCGCGGCGCGTTGGGCCCCCCTCCCCGCGACCCGCCGGAAGGCGTCCAGTAGGGTTTGGTCCGCATAAACATCCAAACCCCTGCCCGACGCAGGGCGGCGACCGACCAGCGAGAAGGCAGGCCGCAGCCAACCGCGCGGGCGAGACTCTCGGGAAGGCGCTACGTGAGTCCCAACGGCTCCGACCGCTCGCCGCGGCGCCCGATGCGGCGGAAGCTGCTGCAGGCACTGACTGCGGGCCTGGTCCTGGCGACCGCAACCGGTTGCACATACAAGGACTTTCCCCGGCTGGGTATGCCCACCCCCGCGACGGAAGAGGCTCCGCGGATCCTCTCCCTGTGGCAGGGCTCCTGGGCCGCCGCGATCGCGGTCGGCGTGCTGGTGTGGGGTCTGATCCTGTGGAGTGCTTTCTTCCACCGGCGCAGCCGCACCAAGGTCGAGGTCCCTCCGCAGACCCGGTACAACATGCCCATCGAGGCCCTGTACACGGTCGTCCCGCTCATCATCGTCTCGGTGCTCTTCTACTTCACGGCCCGCGACGAGTCGAAGCTCCTCGACGAATCCAAGAAGCCCGACGTCACCGTCAACGTCGTCGGCTACCAGTGGAGCTGGGCCTTCAACTACGTGGCGCCCGTCGCGGGCTCCACGGGTGACGCGAAGACCGACAAGAACCTGACGGCCATTCCGGACCGGTTCAAGAAGGACTTCCCGGTGAACGCCGGCGGCGTCTACGACTTCGGCACGCCGGGCACGCGGAACCCGCAGACCGGCAACCCCGGCCCGACCCTGTGGCTGCCCAAGGGCAAGACCGTCCGCTTCATCCTCACCTCCCGGGACGTCAACCACTCCTTCTGGGTGCTGCCGTTCCTGATGAAGATGGACGTCATCCCCGGCCACACCAACTCCTTCCAGGTGACCCCCAACCAGGAGGGCACCTTCCGGGGCAAGTGCGCCGAGCTCTGCGGCCAGGACCACTCCCGGATGCTGTTCAACGTGAAGGTCGTCTCGCCGGACCGTTACGAGCAGCACCTCAAGGACCTCGCTAAGAAGGGGCAGACCGGTTACGTTCCCGCCGGCATCGCGCAGACGAGCCACGAGAAGAACCGGGAGACGAACAACCTGTGAGCATCCTCAACGAACCTCAGGGTGCCGCCGCGGCTGAGGGCTCTTACGAGAGTGAGCAGCCGGTGCGGCGCAAGCAACCCGGCAACGTCGTGATCAAGTGGCTGACGACCACCGACCACAAGACGATCGGCACGCTGTACCTCGTCACGTCGTTCGCGTTCTTCTGCATCGGCGGCGTGATGGCGCTCCTGATGCGCGCCGAGCTCGCCCGGCCCGGACTGCAGTTCATGTCGAACGAGCAGTTCAACCAGGCGTTCACGATGCACGGCACGATCATGCTGCTGATGTTCGCGACGCCGCTGTTCGCCGGCTTCACGAACTGGATCATGCCGCTGCAGATCGGCGCCCCGGACGTGGCGTTCCCGCGGCTGAACATGTTCGCCTACTGGCTGTACCTGTTCGGCTCGCTGATCGCGGTGGGCGGCTTCCTCACCCCGCAGGGCGCGGCCGACTTCGGCTGGTTCGCCTACGCCCCGCTCTCCGACGCGGTGCACTCGCCGGGCATCGGCGGTGACATGTGGATCATGGGTCTGGCCTTCTCCGGCTTCGGCACGATCCTCGGCTCGGTCAACTTCATCACCACGATCATCTGCATGCGCGCGCCGGGCATGACCATGTTCCGCATGCCGATCTTCGTGTGGAACGTGCTGCTCACCGCGGTGCTCGTCCTGCTGGCCTTCCCCGTGCTGGCCGCGGCCCTGTTCGCGCTGGAGGCCGACCGCAAGTTCGGCGCCCACGTCTTCGACGCCGCCAACGGCGGAGCCCTGCTGTGGCAACACCTCTTCTGGTTCTTCGGCCACCCAGAGGTGTACATCATCGCGCTGCCGTTCTTCGGCATCATCAGTGAGGTCATCCCGGTCTTCTCCCGCAAGCCGATGTTCGGCTACATGGGTCTGATCGGCGCGACCATCGCCATCGCGGGTCTGTCCGTGACCGTGTGGGCCCACCACATGTACGTCACCGGCGGTGTGCTCCTGCCGTTCTTCTCCTTCATGACCTTCCTGATCGCGGTACCGACCGGTGTGAAGTTCTTCAACTGGATCGGCACCATGTGGAAGGGCTCGCTGTCCTTCGAGACGCCGATGCTCTGGGCGACCGGCTTCCTGATCACCTTCACCTTCGGTGGTCTGACCGGTGTCATCCTGGCCTCGCCCCCGATGGACTTCCACATCTCCGACTCGTACTTCGTGGTGGCCCACTTCCACTACGTCGTCTTCGGCACCGTGGTCTTCGCGATGTTCTCCGGCTTCCACTTCTGGTGGCCGAAGTTCACCGGCAAGATGCTCGACGAGCGCCTGGGCAAGATGACCTTCTGGATGCTGTTCATCGGCTTCCACGGCACCTTCCTCATCCAGCACTGGCTGGGCGCCGAGGGCATGCCGCGCCGCTACGCCGACTACCTGGCGGCGGACGGCTTCACCGCGCTGAACACGATCTCGACGATCTTCTCCTTCCTGCTCGGCCTGTCGATCCTCCCGTTCTTCTACAACGTGTGGAAGACGGCCAAGTACGGCAAGCCGGTCGGCGTCGACGACCCGTGGGGCTACGGCCGCTCGCTGGAGTGGGCGACCTCCTGCCCGCCGCCCCGGCACAACTTCCTCACCCTGCCGCGGATCCGCAGTGAATCCCCGGCGTTCGACCTGCACCACCCGGAGATCGCCGCGCTCGACCAGCTGGAGAACGCCGGACACGGCGAGAAGGCGGCCCTCGCCGGCGGCAAGGAGGCCGGCAAGTGAAGATCCAGGGCAAGCTCTTCATCTGGCTGGCCGCCTTCCTCCTGATCATGGCCATCGTCTACGGCCTGTGGTCGAAGGAGCCGGCCGGTACCACGGCGCTCTTCCTCTCGTTCGGCCTGAGCATCATGGTCGGCTTCTACCTCGGCTTCACGGCCAAGCGGGTGGACGCCGGCGCGCAGGACAACAAGGAGGCCGACGTCGCGGACGACGCCGGCGAGCTGGGCTTCTTCAGCCCGCACAGCTGGCAGCCGCTCGCCCTCGGCGTCGGTGGCGCGCTCGCCTTCCTCGGTGTCGCGCTCGGCTGGTGGCTGCTGTACTTCGGCGCCCCGCTCGTGATGATCGCGCTGTGGGGCTGGGTGTTCGAGTACTACCGCGGTGAGAACCGCACCCAGTGACACCCCGCTGAACCCCCGGGAGCCCGGACCCTCCGCAAGGAGAGTCCGGGCTCCCGCCTTTTCCGCCCCAGGACGGCCCCCACGACGACGGCCCCACGACGGCCCCCACGCCGTGCGTACGCCGCCCCTCCGCCGGCGTGCCACGACCGGTCCCCGGCTCCCGACCGATTCCCCGGTACCCGGCGGCCGCACCGCACCTATTCGAACGCCCCCGGCGATCGCGCCCGCGGTCCGCCGCGGCCCCCGGACCCGCGCGACCGCACGGCAGCCGTACGAGCGTCGCCCGAACGGACGACTTATCGCGCCGAAGTCGACGGAGCTACCTAGCGTGCTGCCATGAGCACCACTCCGCGCACGCGCACTCGCACCGTCGTCAGCCGTGCCCTGTTGGTGGCCGCCCTCGGCGCGGGCGTCACCGCCTGCGGCCCGGACGGCAACCCGCTGGCCACCGCCCCGTACGACGCGGCCGACCAGATCTCCGTCACGGGCCCCACGGACGCCGGGAAGCAGGCCGATCCCGACAAGCCCCTGGTGGTCACCTCCGAGGGCTCGGACGGGCGCATCACGGACGTCACGGCCGTGGACACCACGGGCCGTCACGTCTCCGGCGAGCTCGCCGCCGACGGCACCCGATGGCACAGCACCTCACCCCTGGCCGCCGGCGCCCACTACACGGTCACGGTGAGCACGGAGGACGGCGACGGCGCACCCGGCCGCAAGGTCCTCACCTTCGACACCAGCAAGCCCGCCACCCTCAAGCGCCTGAACGTCTCGTTCGGGCCGGAGGCGGGCACCTACGGCGTCGGCGAGCCCATCGTCGCCCAACTCGACCAGCCGGTGACGGACAAGGCCCAGCGCGCCATCGTGGAGCGCGGCCTCAGGGTCGAGTCCACCCCCGCCGTGCAGGGGTCCTGGTACTGGGTGGACGACAAGCAGCTGCACTACCGGCCCAAGGACTACTGGCCCGCGAACGCCACCATCGAGGTGCACAGCAACCTGGAGAACATCCGGATCAGCGACCAGATGTGGGGCGCCGCCGCCAAGCCGCTGACGATCACCACCGGCGACCGCGTCATCGCGCTCACGGACGCCGCCACGCACCGGCTGACGCTCTACCGCAACGACGAGAAGGTCAAGGAGATCCCCGTCACCACGGGCAAGGCCGGCTTCGAGACCCGCAACGGCGTCAAGGTCGTACTGGCCAAGCAGTACTTCGTGCGGATGAAGAGCTCCACCGTCGGCATCGCCGCGGGCTCCTCGGACTCCTACGACCTGCCCGTGTACTACGCCACCCGGGTCACCTGGAGCGGCGAGTTCGTCCACGCGGCCCCCTGGTCCGTGGGGTCCCAGGGCAGCGCCAACGTCAGCCACGGCTGCACCGGCATGAGCACCCCCAACGCCAAGTGGTTCTTCGACAACATCCACGAGGGCGACATCGTCCAGGTCGTCAACTCGGGCGGCCAGGCGATGGAGACCTTCGACAACGGCTTCGGCGACTGGAACCTCTCCTGGGACAAGTGGCTCCAGGGCAGCGCCCTGACCGGCGCCCAGGGCTCGTCCCTCCAGAACGACACGACGAGACTGCGTCCCCAGAGCCTCTAGGACGGCGCCCTCCGCGCCCAGGAGGCCCGACGCGCCCGAGGAGCGCGACGAACCACGGACGGCCCGCAGTCGCCGGACTGCGGGCCGTCTCGAGGTGTGCCGGGCGCCGTGGGACTCCCTCACGCGCCGCGGTGCGCCCTCACGCGCTCACGGGGACACTTTTCCGCAGCAGCGCGGCCAGCGCGGAGGCGAACTCCACCGGTTCCACCGGCAGCGTCACCGCCGCGTCCGCACGGCTCCAGGTGGCCAGCCAGGCGTCCTGCGGGCGGCCGATCAGCAGCAGCACCGGCGGGCACCGGAAGACCTCGTCCTTGATCTGCCGGCACAGCCCCATGCCGCCCATGGGCACGGCCTCGCCGTCCAGGACGCAGACGTCGATCCCGCCCCGGTCCAGCTCCTTGAGCACCGCGGCGGGCGTGGCGCACTCCAGGAACTCCACCACCGGGGCGTCCTGGGCCGGCCTGCGCCCGGTGGCGAGCCGCACCTGCTCCCGGGTGCCTGCGTCGTCGCTGTAGACCAGCACCGTGGCGGTCGCCTGCATTGTTCCTCCACGCATCTCAGAACAGCATTGGTCGGGAACTCATCGGGGAACTTCCGGGTACCGATGGCGCGGATGCTACTCCTCCCGACCCCCTCTCAACACCGCTTGGAACACCCCTTCGATGGGCCATACGGGCTGGACACACCCCCCAGACACTCCGAACGGCACCCCCCGGAGTGAGGGCGGGATAAGCGACCGACATAATGACGGTCGTGGCGACAGCAACGACAGTAGAAACCGGGCACGCGCACCCGTCGGTCAACCGGCCGAACCTCACCAGCGTCGGAACCATCATCTGGCTGAGTTCCGAGCTGATGTTCTTCGCGGCCCTCTTCGCGATGTACTTCACCCTGCGATCGGTGACGGGTCCGGCGCACTGGAAGGAGATGGCGGACCACCTCAACGTCCCCTTCTCGTCGGCGAACACCACGATCCTGGTGCTCTCCTCGCTCACCTGCCAGCTCGGCGTCTTCGCCGCCGAGCGCGGTGACGTGAAGAAGCTCCGGGGCTGGTTCATCGTCACCTTCATCATGGGTGCGATCTTCATCGGCGGTCAGATCTACGAGTACACCAGCCTGGTGAAGGAGGACGGGCTCTCCCTGTCCTCCGACCCGTACGGCTCGGTGTTCTACCTGACCACCGGCTTCCACGGCCTGCACGTGACGGGCGGTCTCATCGCCTTCCTGCTGGTCCTCGGCCGTACCTACGCGGCCCGGAGGTTCACCCACGAGCAGGCGACCGCGGCCATCGTCGTGTCCTACTACTGGCACTTCGTCGATGTCGTCTGGATCGGCCTCTTCGCCACGATCTACCTGATCAAGTAGCCGACGAACCGATCTCAGTCCGCAAAGCATCGACGCAGAAGATCCTGACACCGGGGTAATCCGTGAAAAAGCTCTCCGCACGACGACGCCATCCGCTGGCGGCGGTCGTCGTCCTACTTCTCGCGCTGGCGGCCACGGGGGGGCTGTACACCGCGTTCGCGCCCGCGAGCAAGGCGAAGGCCGACGACGCCGCCCAGTCCCTCACGATCGAGGAGGGCAAGAAGCTCTACGAGGTCGGCTGCGCCAGCTGCCACGGCACGGGTGGTCAGGGCACCACCGACGGTCCCAGCCTCGTGGGCGTGGGCGCGGCGGCGGTCGACTTCCAGGTCGGCACCGGCCGTATGCCGGCGCAGCAGCCGGGCGCGCAGATCCCGCGCAAGAAGGTCATCTACAGCCAGGCCGAGATCGACCAGCTGGCGGCGTACATCGCCTCCCTGGGCGCCGGCCCCGCCGTGCCGACGAAGAACCAGTACAGCCCGGAGGGCGCGGACATCGCCAAGGGCGGTGAGCTCTTCCGCACCAACTGCGCGCAGTGCCACAACTTCACCGGCAAGGGTGGTGCGCTCACGCACGGCAAGTTCGCTCCCGACCTCGAGGGCGTCCAGCCGAAGCACATCTACGAGGCCATGCAGACCGGCCCGCAGAACATGCCCTCCTTCCCCGACACCACGATGTCGTCGAAGAACAAGAAGGACATCATCGCGTACCTGAACGCGGTCAACAGCGACAAGACCGATAACCCCGGCGGTCTCGAACTGGGCGGCCTCGGGCCGGTCAGCGAGGGTCTGTTCGCGTGGATCTTCGGCCTCGGCGCACTGATCGCCGTCGCCGTGTGGGTCGCCGCTCGGACCGCAAAGGCCAAGAAGTCATGAGTAGCCAAGACATTCCAGAAGAGAACCTGCCCGCCGAGCAGGGCACGGCGCACGGCGCCGTGAAGGTCGCGGACGAGAAGAACCCGTTCGCCGACCCGGGCCTGCCGCCGCACGAGCACCGGATCCAGGACATCGACGAGCGGGCCGCCAGGCGGTCCGAGCGTGCCGTGGCCCTGCTGTTCACGGTGTCCATGCTGGCCACCATCGGCTTCATCGTCTCGTACGTGACGATCCCGACCGACAAGTCGATCTACGTCTTCCCGCTCGGGCACATCAGCGCGATGAACTTCGCGCTGGGCCTGACGCTGGGCGTGGCGCTGTTCTGCATCGGCGCGGGCGCGGTCCACTGGGCCCGCACGCTGATGTCGGACGCGGAGGTCGCCGACGAGCGTCACCCGATCGAGGCGTCGCCCGAGGTCCGTGCGAAGGTCCACGCGGACTTCAAGCAGGGCGCCAAGGAGTCGGCGATCGGCCGCCGGCCGCTGATCCGCAACACCATGCTGGGCGCGCTCACCCTGGTGCCGCTGTCGGGCCTGTTCCTGCTGCGCGACCTGGGCCCGCTGCCCAAGGAGTCCCTGCGGCACACGCTCTGGGCCAAGGGCAAGCGCCTGGTCAACATGAACACCAACCAGCCGCTGCGTCCCGAGGACGTCCAGGTCGGTTCGCTCACCTTCGCGATGCCCGACGGGCTGAAGGAGACCGACGAGGACTTCCAGACCGAGATCGCCAAGGCGGCCCTGATGATCGTCCGGCTGCAGCCGGAGAACATCAAGGACAAGCGCGAGCTGGAGTGGTCGCACCAGGGTGTCGTGGCCTACTCGAAGATCTGCACCCACGTGGGCTGCCCGATCTCCCTGTACGAGCAGCAGACGCACCACGTGCTGTGCCCGTGCCACCAGTCCACCTTCGACCTCTCCGACGGTGCCCGAGTGATCTTCGGCCCCGCCGGTCACGCCCTGCCGCAGCTGCGCATCGGCGTGGACAGCGAGGGTTACCTCCAGGCGCTCGGCGACTTCGAGGAGCCCGTCGGTCCTGCATTCTGGGAGCGCGGATGAGTACTACAGCGAGCAACGAGCCGACCCGCTCGCGCGGGAAGGCACCGGCCGGCGAGAAGCTCGCCGACTGGGCCGACGGCCGGCTGGGCATCTACAGCCTGGCCAAGGCCAACATGCGCAAGATCTTCCCCGACCACTGGTCGTTCATGCTGGGTGAGGTCTGCCTCTACAGCTTCCTGATCATCATCCTCACGGGTGTGTATCTGACGCTGTTCTTCCACCCCTCGATGAACGAGGTGGTGTACCACGGCAGCTACGTCCCGCTCCAGGGACAGCTGATGAGCGAGGCGTTCAACTCGACCCTGCACATCTCCTTCGAGGTGCGCGGTGGTCTGCTCATCCGGCAGATCCACCACTGGGCCGCGCTGATCTTCCTCGCCGGCATGTTCGTGCACATGATGCGCGTGTTCTTCACCGGCGCGTTCCGCAAGCCGCGTGAGGTCAACTGGCTGTTCGGCTTCCTGCTGTTCGTCCTGGGCATGTTCACCGGCTTCACCGGTTACTCGCTCCCGGACGACCTGCTCTCCGGCACCGGCGTCCGCTTCATGGAGGGCGCGATCCTGTCCGTGCCGATCGTCGGCACGTACCTGTCGTTCTTCCTCTTCGGCGGCGAGTTCCCCGGTCACGACTTCGTGGCCCGGTTCTACTCGATCCACATCCTGCTGCTCCCGGGCATCATGCTCGGCCTGGTCGTCGGCCACCTGATCCTGGTCTTCTACCACAAGCACACGCAGTTCGCGGGCCCCGGCAAGACGAACAACAACGTCGTCGGCATGCCGCTGCTGCCGGTCTACATGGCCAAGGCCGGAGGCTTCTTCTTCCTGGTCTTCGGCGCCATCGCGGCCATCGCGGCGATCGCGCAGATCAACCCGATCTGGGCCATCGGCCCCTACCGGCCGGACCAGGTGTCCACCGGCGCCCAGCCCGACTGGTACATGGGCTTCTCCGAGGGCCTGATCCGCACGATGCCGGGCTGGGAGATCAACTTCTGGGGCCACACGCTCGTCCTGGGCGTGTTCATCCCGCTGATCATCTTCCCGCTGGTGCTGGTCGCCATCGCCATCTACCCCTTCCTGGAGTCGTGGGTCACCGGCGACAGGCGCGAGCACCACATCCTGGACCGGCCGCGCAACGCCCCGACTCGCACGGCCTTCGGCGCCGCGTGGATCGCCTGGTACTTCGTGCTGCTGGTCGGCGGTGGCAACGACCTGTGGGCCACCCACTTCCACCTGTCGATCAACGCGATCACCTGGTTCGTCCGGATCTCGTTCTTCGTCATGCCCGCCATCGTGTTCGTCATCACCAAGCGCATCTGCCTCGGCCTCCAGCGCCGGGACAAGGACAAGGTGCTGCACGGCCGCGAGTCCGGCATCATCAAGCGCCTGCCGCACGGTGAGTTCATCGAGGTCCACGAGCCGCTCAGCCAGGAGCAGCTCTACACCCTCACGGCGCACCACCAGTACGAGCCGGCCGAGATCGGCCCGGCGGTCGACGAGAACGGTGTCGAGCGCAAGGTGTCGGGCACGACGAAGCTGCGCGCCAAGCTCAGCAACGCCTTCTACGGCGAGGACAGCCAGATCCCGAAGCCGACTGTCGAGGAGTACAAGGAGATCACCAGTGGCCACGGCCACCACTGATCACTGATCCCTGAGCGTCGCCACGCCAGGTCGAAGGGCCCCGTCCGAACCCCGGACGGGGTCCTTCGCCGTGTCCTGGGGTGGATAGGGTGGAAGCCGATGTGAGAGACAGCGTCCCGCGCCCGGGACGCCGACCCAGGAGCGGCTTATGAGCGCTGTGAACCCCGCTGGAGGCGACACCGCGGCGGGCCGTTCCTGGCCCGTCGTGCTGAACGGCCTGCTGGAGGGCCGCGATCTGGGCGCGGACGACACCGCCTGGGCGATGGACAGGATCATGCGGGGCGAGGCGACGGACGCCCAGATCGCCGGGTTCGCCGTGGCGCTGCGGGCCAAGGGCGCCACCGTCGAGGAGATCACCGGCCTGGTCCGCACGATGTACGAGCACGCGAACGTGATCGAGGTGCCCGGCGCCACCGTCGACATCGTCGGCACCGGCGGCGACGGCGCGAAGACGGTGAACATCTCCACCATGTCCTCGATCGTCGTCGCCGGCACCGGGGCGAAGGTCGTCAAGCACGGCAACCGGGCCGCCTCCTCCGCCTCCGGCGCCTCCGACGTGCTGGAGAAGCTCGGCGTCAACCTCGACCTCACCCCTCGGCGGGTGGCCGAGGTCGCCGAGGAGGCCGGGATCACCTTCTGCTTCGCGGTGAAGTTCCACCCGGCTCTGCGCCATGTGGGCGCCGCTCGCGGGCAGTTGGGGATCCGCACGGTGTTCAACCTGCTGGGTCCGCTGACCAACCCGGCCAAGGTCAGATCGCAGGCGGTCGGCGTCGCCGTCGCCCACGAGGCGCCGATCGTCGCGGGCGTCTTCGCCGAGCGCGGCAACTCCTCCCTGGTCTTCCGGGGCGACGACGGCCTCGACGAGCTGACCACCACGGCCACCTCCCGGGTGTGGGTGGTCCGGGACGGCGAGGTCACCGAGGAGGCCTTCGACCCGCGCGACGTCGGCCTGGAGCTGGTGCCCGTGGAGGCGCTGCGCGGCGCCGACGCCTCCTACAACGCGGAGGTCGCCCGCCGGCTGCTGGACGGCGAGCGGGGCCCCGTACGGGATGCCGTGCTGCTGAACTCGGCGGCGGCCCTGACGGCGCTCCAGCCGGGCTCCGGGACGCTGGCGGAGCGGATCCGGGCCGCCATGGAGCGGGCGGCGGAGTCGATCGACTCCGGGGCGGCCCGGCGCACGCTGGAGCGCTGGGTGGCCGTGAGCAACGCCTGACGACGGCTTCGAGCCGCTTCGGGCGGACATCGTTCGTCGTGGTCCCGCGATCCGGACACGGGTTGCGGGACCACGATCGTTTCGCGTACGTTCCTGTCCAGGTCATGAGTGACAGCCATGTGGCCCCGGCCGGCTGTCCGGCAACCCTCCGTCCGTGGCGGGGTGCCCCGGGTGAAGACCAGGCCGTAGGCAGCGAGGTCTACGGCAAGCGCGGACCCCTCGCACACTTCTCGGAAAGTGTGGGGCCAGGGGTCCTGGTCGTACGAGGGAGCCTCCCGTGAGCAAGCGAATGCGCTAGGGCCGCAGAGCCCCGCCTCCGCGTATCCCCCCTTTTCCCACCGCGCTCGAGCCGTGCCGTGCGTTCCGCGTACCCGCGGTGCGTCCGCTCGCGTGGTGAATTCAGCCTGCCTCCACGGGAGTTCCCCCATGTCTGTCACCACCGTCGCCGCCGACCCCTCCGTCTGTGCCCCGCTGCCCGTTCTGGGACGGGACGTCACCGTGCCGCTCGTGACCGGCGGCGAGGTCGGTTACGCCGCCCTCGACTACGCGGCCAGCGCCCCCGCCCTCCAGCGCGTCTGGGACGACGTGGCGGCGTACGCGCCCTACTACGGCAGCGTCCACCGCGGCGCCGGCTACCTCTCGCAGCTGTCCACCGACCTGTTCGAGAACGCCCGCCGGACGGTCGCGGAGTTCCTCGGCTGCCGGACGAGCGACCAGATCGTGTTCACCCGCTCCACCACCGACTCCCTCAACCTGCTGGCCCGCGCCCTGCCCGCCGACTGCCGGGTCTTCGTCTTCGAGACCGAGCACCACGCCTCGCTGCTGCCGTGGCGGGACGCGCAGGTGACGTACCTGGACGCGCCGCGCACTCCGGAGCAGGCCGTGGCGACCCTGGAACGGGCGCTCGCCGACCGCGAGCCCCACGGGCCGGCCCTGGTCTGCGTCACCGGCGCCTCCAACGTCACCGGCGAGCTGTGGCCGGTGCGAGAGCTGGCCGCCGCCGCCCACGCGCACGGCGCCCGGATCGTCCTGGACGCCGCCCAGCTCGCCCCGCACCACCCGGTCTCGGTGACGGACCTCGACGTCGACTGGGTCGCCTTCTCCGGCCACAAGCTGTACGCCCCGTTCGGCGCCGGAGTGCTGGCGGGCCGCGCGGACTGGCTGCGCGAGGCCGAGCCGTACCTCGCGGGCGGCGGCGCGAGCCGCAGGGTCTCCCGGCGCACCGACGGCGGCGTGGACGTCGAGTGGCACGAGAGCGCCGCCCGCCACGAGGCCGGCTCCCCGAACGTCATCGGCGCCTACTCCATCGCCTCCGCCTGCAAGGCGCTCACGGAGGCCGGCTTCGACTCCCTGGTGGCCCGCGAGCGGTACCTGATCGGCAGGGTCCGGGCGGGGCTGGCCGAGGTCCCGGAGGTCAGGATCCTCTCGCTGTTCGGGGACGACGCCCCCCGGGTCGGCGTGCTCTCGTTCGTCGTCGAGGGCTGGAACAGCTCCCACTTCGCCGCCGCGCTCTCCGCCGAGTACGGCATCGGCGTGCGCGACGGGCTGTTCTGCGCCCACCCGCTGGTGCGCACGCTGCTCGGCAGCGACCCGCAGACCCAGGGCGAGTGCGGCGCCCCCGAGGCCGCGCCCGGCGAGAAGTCCCTCAACGCCGTCCGGGTCAGCTTCGGCGCCGGCACCCCCGACGAGCACGTCGAACGGTTCGTGACGGCGGTGCGGGAACTGGTGCGCGACGGCGCGAAGTGGCGCTACCGCACGGAGGACGGCCGCTGCGTCCCGGCGGTGTGACACGCGGCCGGGGAGGCGGCGGTCAGGCGGTCAGGAGTCCAGCCCGATCGCGAACGCCGCCTCCAGGTCGTGCTGCGAGTACGTACGGAACGCCACGTGCGTGTCCGTCGCCTCCACGCCGGGGATCTTGCTGATCCGGCCCGGGATGATCTCGGCCAGGTCCTCGTGCTGCCGCACCCGCACCATGGCGATCAGGTCGTAGGTGCCGGTGACGGAGAAGACCTCGCTCACGCTCTCCAGCGAGGCGATCCGCTCGGCGATCTCGGGGATCCGGTCCACGCTGGTCTTGATGAGGACGATCGCGGTGATCACGGCTGGTTCTCTCCCTCGGGGGCCGGAGCGGGGCTGACCTTCACTTTAGGGCCTGCCCGGCGGGTCGTGCCGCGGACGGGGGGCCCGGCCCCGCTCACCGGGGCCGATCCGGGGCCGTCACTCGCCTGCCACACGATCCGCCGGGCAGGCCCTGGCCGCCCGCCCGTCGCCCACCACCGGCCCGCCGGGGCCCCGCCCGCGGCCCTCGCGCCCGAACCGGGCCCAGGCGTAGAGGAAGCCGAGCCCGAAGCCCACCACGTGCGCCAGATAGGCCACGCCGGGCCCCTGGGCGGCGCGCCCGGCCGCCAGCCACTGCAGGGCCGCCCAGAAGGGCAGCACCACCCACGCCGGCAGCCTGAGCGGCAGGAAGAACAGGAACGGCAGCACGCTGGTCACCCGCGCCTCGGGGAAGAGGTAGAGGAAGGCGCCGAGGACCGCCGAGATCGCCCCCGAGGCACCCACCAGGGTCTGTCCGGAGTCGGCGTGGGCGGCGGCGTAGCCCAGCAGGGCGAGGTAGCCGCAGCCGGCGTAGAACAGCGTGAACTGCGCACGGCCCATGCGTTCCTCGGTCATCGCCCCGAAGACGTGGAGGAAGAGCATGTTGCCGAGCAGATGCACCCAGCTGCCGTGCACGAACAGGGCCGTCGCCGGGGTGAGGGCGGCGCGGGCCGAGCCGGTGAAGAGCTCGGCGGGGACCACCCCCCACCGCCGGAAATAGGCCTGCTGCGCGGCGAGCAGCGCGTCACCGGTCCCGTGGGCGGGGTTCAGGCCCGAGGCGGGGCCGAGCGCGAAGACCAGGCAGCACGAGACGATCAGCGCCCTCGTCACCGGCGCCGGCGTGGACCGCGCCGCCCTGAGCGCCCTGGCCGCCCGGACGGCCACCGTGTTCCTGTAACGGATCATGTGCACAGAGCATGGCGTAACGGGACGCAACAGCACAGACCGCCTCGCCGCCGTGGACACCCGGGCGGCGAGGGCCCGCCAGGCCGTAGGGTTACGAGCCGGCGCTCCAGGGAAGCTGGCGCGTCACGGAGACCAGAAGGAAAGTGAAGCCACGATGACGGTTCCCCTGCCGACCGCCACGACGCGGTGGCGTTGCACCCTCTGCGGCAACCTCACCCGCTTCGACGTGACGCGCTCGTCGAAGGTCGTCGAGTACGTCCATCTGGACCTGGCGGGCGAGCCCACCGTCGAGGAGCGCGAAGTGGTCAGTGAGACCATCGAGTCGGTGCGCTGCCGCTGGTGCAACGCGGTGGACAAGGTGGAACTCGTGGACAGGCCGGGCGCCGGCTCCTGAGCGGAGCGGGCCCCGCACAGGTGACCCCCGGACGGGGGTCGGGCAAGGCATTGGGGTGAGGATGGTGGAGACACGAGGCGGGGAGCCGGACGACGGCGCCGCTGAGGTGCTCGACCGTCCGCTGCCCGACGGCGTACGGCGCCGGGTCGTGCAGATCGTGGCCGACGCCTTCGGCCGCCTGACCGTGACCGAGCTGCCCGCCCAGCTGCGGCAGTACGCCCGGTTCGCCCCCAACCGCAGGGCCAAGTTCGCGGGCAACGCGATGGCCGCGGCGCTGGAGGGCGACATGCTGTTCCGCCAGCGCGTCGGGGAGAAGTTCAGAGAGGCCGAGCCGGAGCTCTCCGGCGCCCTGGACTCCGGCTCCCCGCTCCCGGCCGCGGACCCGCTCGACGTGGCGGCCGCGGCCTACGTACTGCGCCCGGCGGGCTGGGCGAAGCTGGTGACCGCCGTCGGCGAGGAGGTTCAGCGGGCCCACGCCGAGCGGGCCGGCGAGGAGAGCCGGGCCGAGCTGGAACGGCTGCGCGCCGACCTCGCGGCGGCCCGCGAGCAGACCCGCGCGGAGACCGAACGGCTGCGCGCCGAACTGGACTCGGCCAAGAAGGAGACCGAGTCGCTGCACCGCAAGCTGCGCGCCGCGCTCAGCGACGTCAAGCGCGGCGACGCGGCGCTGCGCAAGGCGCGGGCCGAGACGGAGGCCGTGCGCGCCGAGGGGCAGACGCAGGTGTCGGCCGCCGAGAGCGAGACGCGGCGGCTCAAGGCGCGCCTCGCTGAGGCGGAATCGGCCCTGGAGGCCACCCGCAAGGCGGCCCGCGAGGGACGCAGCGTGGAGGACATGCGGGTGCGGCTGCTGCTGGACACCGTGCTCGACGCGGCCCAGGGGCTGCGCCGGGAACTGGCGCTGCCGCCGGTGTCGGTACGGCCCGCCGAGACCGTGGACGCGGTCGAACCCGGGCGGATGACGCCCAAGGACATCGCCGCCCGCGCGCTGTCCGAGCACGACCCGGCGATCCTGGACCAGTTGCTGGCGCTGCCGCAGGCGCATCTGGTCGTCGACGGCTACAACGTCACCAAGACCGGCTATCCGCAGATGCCGCTGGAGAAGCAGCGCCTCAGGCTGCTCGGGCAGCTCTCGCAGCTCGCCGCGCAGACCGGCGCCGAGGTCACCTGTGTCTTCGACGGCGCCGAGCTGGCCGCGCCGGTGCTGCTCGCGCCGCCGCGCGGGGTGCGGGTGCTGTTCTCCAAGCCGGGCGTCACCGCCGACGAGCTGATCCGCCAGCTGGTGCGCGCCGAGCCGCCCGGCCGGCCGGTCATCGTCGCCTCGACCGACCGCGAGGTGGCCGACGGGGTGGCGAAGGCCGGGGCGCGCCCGGTGGCGTCGGCGATGCTGCTGAAGCGCTTCTCACGCGGCTGAGCGACCGCCCGCACCGCGGCCGAGCCGCCGGACGCGCCCCGGCGGCGGCCGAAAACGGTGGGAGGCGTGTGGCCGAAAGCGGTGGGAGGCGTACGGCGGGAGGCCCGCGGCCGGAAACGAACGCCAACCGAAAACGGGCATATGGCAATTCACGCCGCAATCCCAACGTAGGGGCCTAACGCCCGAATTGACGGGACCGTCGCACAACCCTGCGTCAACCTGAGTTCACTTCTGGTGAGTTGAGTGCAAAGAAACGCGTTCCGAGGCGGTATTTTCTGCTGTGGGATTTGAATTAATCACGATGAGGTCACTAGGGTCTGGCCTCGAACCTCCAAGCGGGTGATCACTCACAAGAAGGAGCTCGCTTCCGTGCCGTCCCACCGTCGACCCAAACAGCCCAGCCGCGCACGTGTGACCGTGCTCACCACCGCAGCAGCGGCCGCCGTCGCGATCAGCGCACAGGCAGCCAACGCCGCGCCCAGCGCGAAGCCGAGCAAGGACGAGGTCAAGTCCAAGGTCGACAAGCTCTACGAGCAGGCGGAGCAGGCCACCGAGAAGTACAACGGCGCCAAGGAGAAGCAGGAGAAGCTCCAGAAGGAGATCTCCACCATCCAGGACAACGTCGCCCGCGGTCAGCAGGACCTCAACAAGCTGCGCGACGGCCTCGGTTCGATGGCGGCCGGCCAGTACCGCACCGGGGGCATCGACCCCTCCCTCCAGCTGTTCCTGTCCTCGGACCCGGACAGCTACCTGGACAAGGCGTCCACCCTCGACCAGGTCAGCGGCCAGCAGGCCGACGCCCTGAAGAAGATCCAGGACAAGCAGCGCGAACTGGCCCAGGAGCGCGCCGAGGCCACCGCCAAGCTCAAGGACCTCGCCGCCACCCGCACCGAACTGGGCGAGAAGAAGAAGGAAGTCCAGGGCAAGCTGACCGAGGCGCAGAAGCTGCTCAACTCCCTCACCGCGCAGGAGAAGGCCGCCCTCGCCGACGAGCAGAGCCGCGCCAGCCGCGCCAGCGAGCGCGCCGCCCTGAACAGCGACACCGGCAACCCCGGCAAGATCTCCGCCGGCTCCGGCCGGGCCGGCGCCGCCTTCTCCGCGGCGCAGAGCAAGATAGGCTCCGCCTACGTCTACGGCGCCACCGGCCCGTCCTCCTTCGACTGCTCCGGCCTGACCTCCTGGGCCTACGCCCAGGCCGGCGTCTCCATCCCGCGCACCTCCGAGTCCCAGGCCAACATCGGCACCCGGATCTACTCGCAGAGCCAGCTCCAGGTCGGCGACCTCGTGTTCTTCTACGGCGACCTGCACCACGTCGGCCTCTACGCGGGCAACGGCCAGGTGCTGCACGCCCCGCACACCGGTGCCGTCGTGCGCTACGAGGCCATCGGCAACATGCCCTTCCAGTTCGGCGTCCGCGTCTGACCCGACCGGTCCGGGCCTCGTCCGGATCAAGGAGCCGTACCGCCCGAACGGGCGAATCACCACGGCCCGCACGAACTCCGCGCCCCGCCTCTGACCTGTGTCTCAGGCGGGGCGCCGTGCTGTGCGCCCGGCGGACGCTTTTGGTCGCCGCGTCACCGCGCGGCTACTGTCTGCGACGTTTCCCCGCCGCCGGGCGCACCGCCCCCGGCGGCGGGGAGACGGCCAAGTGTCCGCCAGTGGAGGGAGTTCGGCTTCCCGTGGGGTCTCATCGCCGCCGTGCACCGTCCGGTTCCGTCCGGAGCGCCGGCACCGCCTTCAGCGTCCTGTCCGTCACGGCCGCCGCCCTCGGCGCCCTGCCGGGCGGCACCGCCGTCGCCGCGCCGCCCGGTGACGCCCGGGCCGAGGTCGACCGCCTCTACCAGGAGGCCGAGAAGGCGACCGAGTCCTACGACCGGGCCGACGAGCGCGCCGGGCAGCTGCGCCGCCAGGTGCGCCAGGGACAGGACCGCATCGCCCGGCGGCAACTGCGCGTCAACACCCTGCGCGACTCGCTCGGCGCGGTGGCCGGCGCCCAGTACCGCTCCGGCGGCCTGGACCCGACCGTCGCCCTGCTGCTCTCGGACGACCCGGCCGACTACCTCGACAGGGCGGCCACGCTCGACCGGATCGGCGCCCACCAGGCGGAGCAGCTGGGGGACCTGCGCCAGGCCCTGCGCGAACTCGCCCAGGAACGCACCGAGGCCACCCGCGCCCTGTCCGAACTGGCCACCAGCCGCACGGCCGTCGCCGCCCACAAGCGGACCGTCGAGGAGAAACTCGCCCGCGCCCGGCGGCTGCTGGGCTCCCTCTCCCCGGCCGAGCGGGCCGCCTACGACCGCGCCTCCCGCTCGGGCCGCGACCAGCTGCTGCCCGGCCCCGACGCCGGCCCGGCCGCCTCGGCGCGCGCGGCCGCTGCCGTCGCCGCCGCCCGCTCCGCCCTGGGCCGCCCCTACGTCTGGGGCGCCAACGGCCCCAGGGGCTTCGACTGTTCCGGCCTGATGCAGTGGTCGTACGGGCAGGCCGGGGTGCAGCTGCCGCGCACCTCGCAGGAACAGCGCTACGCCGGCCGGCGCATCCCGCTCTCCCAGGCCCGGCCCGGCGACCTCGTCGTCTACCGGTCCGACGCGAGCCACGTGGCGATGTACGTGGGCCACGGCCGGGTGATCCACGCCCCCTACCCGGGGGCGCCCGTGCGCTACGACCGGGTGGACATGATGCCCGTGGCCTCGGTCACCAGGGTCTGACGGTCACGCCGAAGCCGCCGTACGATCGGGAAATGGCTGGTCGAAGGCGGGTGTCGGGATCCTCGGCGGTGGCGGTGTGCCTGCTGCTGGCCTCACTGACGGCGTGCGGCGGGCACTCCCCGGCCGACACCGCCCGCCGGCAGGTGCAGCGACTGCTCGACCGGCGGGCCGCGGCCGTCCTGCACCACGACCCGGCGGCGTACGCGGCCACCGGCGCCCGCGCGTCCTACGCGGACCTGAAGGCCGTGCCCCTGACCGCCTGGTCCTACCGGGTGACCGCGGTGCGCCGCAGCGGCGACACGGCCACCGCCGACGCCGAACTGCGCTACCGGGTCACCGGCTACGACACGGCGCCCGTCACCGTCGGCCGCGTCCTGACCCTGTCCACCGCGGCCGACGGCGCCTGGTACGTCGACTCCGAGCGGCCCGCGCCGAAGTCCGCCCAGCAGCTGTGGGACCAGGGGCCGGTGGCCGTGGTCCGCGGCGCGCGTAGCATCGTCCTCGGCGCCGGACAGAGCGACGGGTCGCTGCGCGCCTACGCGGGCCTCGCCGACCGCGCGGTGCCGGCCGTGTCGGACGCGTGGGGCGCCGACTGGAGCCGCCGGATCGTGGTGCTGGTCCCCGGCTCCCTGGACGGGATGGCCGCGCTGCTCGGCTCCACCGCCGCCGGGTACCGGGGGATCGCCGCCGTCACCACCGGCGAGACGGGAGGCGGCCGGGCGCCCGCGGACCGGATCATCGTCAACCCCGACGCGTACGGCGCGCTCGCCCCGCTCGGCAAGCAGGTCGTGCTCACCCACGAGACCACCCACGTCGCGACCCGCGCGCACACCGGCGCGGCCACCCCCCTGTGGCTCTCCGAGGGCTACGCGGACTGGGTCGGCTACCGCGACGCCGGCCGCACCCCCGACGAGGTCGCGCCGGAACTGCGGCGCGCCGTGACCGCCGGCCGGCCGCCCGCCGCGCTGCCCGCCGACGGCGACTTCGGCTTCACCGGGGACGCGACCCGTCTCGCCCAGGCCTACGAGGGCGGTTGGCTGGCCTGCCGGATGATCGCCGCGCACTGGGGCGAGGACCGGCTGGACGCCTTCTACCGGGCCGTCGGCACGCACACCGGGCGGGCGGGCGCGGTCGAGGACGCGCTGGGGAAGGTGCTGGGCACGACCCTGCCGGAGTTCACCGCGCGCTGGCGGGAGTACCTGCGGGCACAACTGGGCTGACGGCGCGCCGCGTCGGCGTACGCGGGCGGGCGGCGACGGTCGTCGTGGGAGGCCACAGTGGCGGTGGCGGCCGGTCGCGGAAGACCGGGGCCGGTGGTGCGGTGAGCCGCGCGGCGGTCAGTCGTGTGCGGCCGGGGTCTGCCGTCCGTGGACGCCGGCCTGGCCCGGCAGGGTCACCGGCAGGGCCCCGGCGGCCGTGGAGCGCCACAGCGCCCGCCCCGCGCCGGCGCACGCGGCCACCAGCAGGCCGTCGCGCAGGAACAGCACCGCGACGCCGAGGCGGTCGCTCGCCACGACGTCCGCGAACCACACCGGGAACTCCAGCACCGTCGCGAACGAGGCGGCCAGCACCAGAGCGGCCGGCGCCCGCATCGCGCTGCCCCGGAAGCACAGGCAGACGGCCGCCAGCCCCACCAGCCACACCAGGTACTGCGGGCTGATCACCCGGCTGGTGGCGGTGAACAGCAGCACCGCCGTGAACGCGGCGTCCGCGGGCGTGTGCGGGGCGGACCGCCGCGCCCGCAGCCGCCACAGCAGCAGCCAGCCGAAGGCGGCCACGGTCAGCGCCTGCGCGGCCGCGCTCACCACGCCGACGTACGGGCCGAGGAACTCCACCGAGCCGTAGTTCAGCAGCACCTGGCCCCGCCAGCCGAAGTGCCGGGCCACGTGGAAGACGAGCGCGCCCAGCGACTCCACCTCCGTGCCCCTCTCGCGCTGAGCGGTCAGGAAGGACAGCGTCCCGGGCACGGCGAGCGCGAGGAGCGAGGCCGGCACCGCCACCGTGAGCGCCGCCGACCCCCACACCCGGCACCGCGCCGCGCCCCGCACGCCCACGAGCAGCAGCACCGGCCACACCTTCAGCAGCGCCCCCGCGCCGGCCAGCGCCCCCAGCAGCCGCGGCCGCCGGGCGCCGACGAGCAGCGCGGCCACCGCCACCGCCGTGACCATCACGTCGTAGCGGGCGTACAGGGTCGGGCCCAGCGCGGCCGCGCCCACCGTCCACACCCACGCGCCGCGCAACGGCCGGCCGGGGCCCCGGCCGGCCGACAGCAGCAGGCACAGCACGGCCAGGTCGGCCAGCAGCGCCAGCACGAAGAAGGCGGTGGCGTAGCCGAGGAACGGCAGGGCCGCGGGAGAGAGGACCGCGAGCGCGGCACCGGGCGGGTACTGCCAGGCGACGTCGCCCACCGGGAACGCGCCCTGCCGCAGCACCTCGTACCAGCCCCGGTAGATCACGGACACGTCGCTGGTGACGTCCGGGCCCGGGAAGACGAGCACCCGCAGGACGAACAGCAGCAGCACCGCGCGGCTCGCGCCCCAGACGGCGAGGAGTCCGGCCAGGCGCCGTCCCGTGCCCGCCTCGTCCACCTCGGCCCCCGTCCTGTCGCGCCGCCCGCCGCGGCCCCGGTCCGTCCTCGCCCGGGGCGCCGTCCGCCCCGCGCGGTCCCATGGTCTCCCGGCCGCCCGCGCGCGGGCCACGGGAGTACGCCCGCACGGGAACCAGGACTGCGCCCGCACGGGGGTCGGGAGCACACCCGCACGGGGATCAGGGGGCACGCCGGCACGGGGATCGGGAGGCACACCCGCACGGGGATCGGGAGCGGGCTCGCACGGGAGCCGGTGGCCGGATCCAAGCGTGTCCGGCCGGATTCGGTAGGGTCGGCGGCGATGCGCAAGACCCTCGTCGTGACCAACGACTTCCCACCCCGCCCGGGCGGCATCCAGGCGTTTCTGCACAACATGGCGCTGCGTCTGGACCCCGACCGGCTGGTCGTCTACGCCTCCACCTGGAAACGGAGCGCGGACGGGCTTCGGGCGACGGCCGCCTTCGACGCCGAGCAGCCCTTCACCGTGGTGCGGGACCGCACGACGATGCTGCTGCCCACCCCGGAGGCGACCCGGCGCGCCACCGCGCTGCTGCGCGAACACGGCTGCACGGCCGTGTGGTTCGGGGCGGCGGCCCCGCTCGGGCTGATGGCGCCCGCGCTGAGGCGGGCCGGCGCCGAGCGGCTGGTGGCCACCACCCACGGCCACGAGGCCGGCTGGGCGCAGCTGCCCGGCGCGCGCCGGCTGCTGCACCGGATCGGGGAGTCCACCGACGCCATCACCTACCTCGGCGAGTACACCCGGTCCCGGATCGCCCGCGCGCTCTCGCCCGCCGCCGCCGCGCGGATGGCGCAACTGCCGCCCGGGGTGGACGAGAAGACCTTCCATCCGGGATCGGGCGGCGCCGAGGTGCGCGCCCGGCTCGGGCTGACCGGCCGGCCGGTGGTCGTGTGCGTCTCACGGCTGGTCCGGCGCAAGGGGCAGGACACCCTGATCCGGGCCATGCCCCGGATCCTGGCGGCCGAGCCGGACACGGTGCTGCTGATCGTCGGCGGCGGCCCCTACGAGAAGGACCTGCGCCGGCTGGCGGCCGAGACGGGGGTGGCCGCGTCCGTGCGGTTCACCGGGGCGGTGCCCTGGTCCGAGCTGCCCGCGCACTACGGCGCCGGCGACGTCTTCGCCATGCCCTGCCGCACCCGGCGCGGCGGCCTGGACGTCGAGGGGCTCGGCATCGTCTACCTGGAGGCGTCGGCGACCGGGCTGCCCGTCGTCGCCGGGGACTCCGGCGGCGCGCCCGACGCGGTGCTCGACGGCGAGACCGGCTGGGTGGTGCGCGGGGGGCACCCCGATGAGGCCGCCGAGCGCATCGTCGCCCTCCTGGGCGACGCCGCGCTGCGCCGCCGCATGGGGGAGCGGGGGCGGACCTGGGTGGCGGAGAAGTGGCGCTGGGACCTGCTCGCCGAACGGCTCGAGGAGCTCCTGGAGTAGAGGGAGTTCGGACCACGCCGCGGACGACCCGCCGCGGACGCGCGACGGCGCGGCGCCCTGCGGGGGGCGCCGCGCCGTCGTGTGCGGCGTGCGCGAGGGCTACTTGGCGTAGAGCGCCTCGATCTCGTCCGCGAAGTCCTTCGCGACCATGTTCCGCTTCAGCTTCAGCGACGGCGTGAGGTGGCCCGACTCCTCGGTGAACTGGGTGCCCAGGATGCGGAACTTGCGCACCGACTCGGCCTTGGACACCGCGGCGTTGCCGTCGTCCACGGCCGCCTGGACGGCGGCGTTGAGGTCCGCGTCGTCGCTCAGGGACGCGGCGGTGGAGCCGGCCGGCTTGCCGTGCTCGGCGCACCAGCGGCCCAGGAACTCGTCGTCGATCGTGACGAGCGCGCCCACGAACGGCCGCCCGTCGCCCACGACCATGCACTCCGCGACCAGCGCGTGCGCCCGGATGCGGTCCTCGATCACGGCCGGGGCGACGTTCTTGCCGCCCGCGGTGACGATGATCTCCTTCTTGCGGCCGGTGATCCGCAGGTAGCCGTCCTCGTCGAGGGTGCCGATGTCACCGGTGTGGAACCAGCCGTCGGCCAGCGCCTCCTGGGTGGCGCCCGGGTTGTTCCAGTACTCCTTGAACAGGTGCTCGCCGTGCAGCAGCACCTCGCCGTCGTCCGCGATGCGGACCACCGAGCCGGGCAGCGGCTGCCCGACCGTGCCGATCTTCTGCCGGTCCCACGGGTTGAACGCGGTCGCCGCGCACGACTCGGTCAGGCCGTAGCCCTCCAGGACCGTGAAGCCGATGCCGCGGAAGAAGTGGCCGAGGCGCTCGCCGAGCGGGGCGCCGCCGGAGATGGCGTACTCGCCGCGTCCGCCGAGCACCGCGCGCAGCTTGCTGTAGACCAGCCGGTCGAAGACCCTGTGCTTGATCCTGAGGCCCAGCGACGGGCCGGACGGGGCGTCCAGCGCCTTGCTGTAGGCGATCGCCGTGTCCGCGGCCCGGTCGAAGATCCTGCCCGTGCCGTCGGCCTGCGCCTTGGCGCGCGCCGAGTTGTAGACCTTCTCGAACACCCGCGGCACGCCCAGTATCAGCGTCGGGCGGAACGCGGCCAGTTCGTCGGTGAGGTTCTTGATGTCCGGGACGCAGCCCAGCTTGATCGGGGCCATCATCGGCGCGATCTGGACCAGCCGGCCGAAGACGTGCGCGAGCGGCAGGAAGAGCAGCACGGAGCACTCGCCGGTGCGGAACAGCGGGCGCAGCCGCTCCACGACGTTGCCGCACTCGGCGAAGAAGCTGCGGTGGGTGAGCACACAGCCCTTGGGGCGGCCGGTGGTGCCGCTGGTGTAGACGATGGTGGCGGGATCGTCGGCCTTCGCGAGCGAGCCGCGCTCCTCGACGGCGGCGTCGCTGATGCCCTGTCCGGCGCGGCCCAGTTCCTCCACGGCGCCGGCCTCGATCTGCCAGACGCTCTTGAGGGCGGGCAGGCTCTCGCGCACAGACTCGACGGCGGCGGCGTGCGCGTCGGTCTCGACGACGCAGGCGGTGGCGCCCGAGTCGCTGAGGATCCAGCGCACCTGCTCGGACGAGCTGGTCTCGTACACCGGCACGGTGATCGCGCCCGCGCTCCAGATCGCGAAGTCGAGCAGCGTCCACTCGTAGCGTGTGCGGGACATCAGGCCCACCCGGTCGCCGGGCTGGATGCCGGAGGCGATCAGGCCCTTGGCGGCGGCGTGCACCTCGGTGAGGAAGTCACGGGCGGTGACGTCCTGCCAGACACCGTCCACCTTGCGGGCGATGACGGCGACGTCGGGATGCTGCGCGGCGTTTCTGCGGACGATGTCGGTCAGGTTTCCGTCCGCGGGGACCTCGTACAAAGCCGGAAGGCTGAACTCGCGCAAGACTGCTGCTCCTCATAGGGCGCCGGCGCCACGACGTTGTGCGATGCGACGGTGCGGTCCAAGGCTCGGTCGGTGCCCAGGGCTTCACCAGGAGCCTTCTCGGCCCCGATGGTTGAAATCCAGAGCACGACTGGACTGCCCGGAGGTTACCCGCCGGTATGGCCTCTTCGACAGGGGGCCCGGCGAGATGTTCGCTGCGTCACACGATGGGTGTTTCCTCGCGCACAGTAGTCGACCCGCTGAACAACTGGCCAGTAACCGGGGTCCGGGCCGCCACTGTTCACAAGTGCGGCGCTCCGCCTACGCTTGATCGCCATGGCACCCACACCCGCCCCGGGACGCCGGACCCGTATCCACGTGGTCAGCGACGTGCACGGCAACGCACGCGATCTGGCCAGGGCCGGCGACGGTGCCGACGCCCTCGTCTGCCTCGGCGACCTGATCCTCTTCCTCGACTACGCCGACCACTCGCGCGGGATCTTCCCCGACCTGTTCGGCGTCGACAACGCCCACCGCCTCGTCGAGCTGCGCACCGCCCGCCGGTTCGCGGAGGCGCGCGAACTGGGCGCCCGGCTCTGGGCGGGCGTCGACGGCGACCGCGCCGCCGTGATCGAGCGCGCGGTGCGCGGGCAGTACGCCGAACTCTTCGCCGCGTTCCCCACCCCGACGTACGCCACCTACGGCAACGTCGACATGCCGCCGCTGTGGCCGGAGTACGCCCGCGAGGGCACCACCGTGCTCGACGGGGAGCGGGTGGAGATCGCCGGCCGGGTCTTCGGCTTCGTCGGCGGCGGCCTGCGCAGCCCCATGAGGACGCCGTACGAGATCGGCGACGAGGAGTACGCGGCGAAGATCGAGGCGGTCGGCGAGGTCGACGTGCTGTGCACGCACATCCCGCCCGACGTGCCCGAACTCGTCTACGACACCGTCGCCCGCCGTTTCGAACGCGGCAGCCGCGCGCTGCTGGACGCCATCCGCCGCACCCGCCCCCGGTACGCCCTTTTCGGCCACGTCCACCAGCCGCTGGCCCGCCGGATGCGGATCGGCGCGACCGAGTGCGTGAACGTGGGGCACTTCGCGCGGACCGGCCGGCCCTGGGCGCTGGAGTGGTGACCCGGGACCAGGTCCGGCCATGCCCGCAGGTGGGGGTACAGTCCGCCGGGCGCCTGCGCGGTAGCCTTCCGCTGCACACACGTGCGCACGACGACCCGACTTCCGGTCCGCATCTGGAGGAGCCACGGCGATGGCGGAACACACCAGCTCGAGCATCACGATCGAGGCGGCACCCGCCGACGTCATGGGGGTGATCGCCGACTTCGCCCGCTACCCCGACTGGACCGGCGAGGTGAAGGAGGCCGAGGTCCTCAAGGCCGACGACCGGGGCCGGGCCGAGCAGGTCCGTCTCGTCATGGACGCCGGCGCCATCAAGGACGACCAGACCCTCGCCTACACCTGGACCGGCGACAACGAGGTCTCCTGGACCCTGGTGAAGTCCCAGATGCTGCGCTCCCTGGACGGCTCCTACCTGCTGCGCCGGTCCGGCCCGGACAGCACCGAGGTCACCTACCGCCTCACCGTCGACGTCAAGATCCCCATGCTCGGCATGATCAAGCGCAAGGCCGAGAAGGTCATCATCGACCGCGCCCTGGCGGGCCTGAAGAAGCGGGTCGAGTCGAAGGAGAAGTAGCCTGCGGCTGCGGCTGCGGCTGCGGCTGCGGGTCTTCGGCTTCGGTGACTGGTCTCCGGCCGCGGCGAGCGGCTTCGGTGAGTGGTCTCCGGCCACGCTGACCGGTCGTGGCGACGGGCTTCCGCGACCGGTCCCCGGCCGGGCTCGCCCCGGGGCGGTCGTCCCTCCGGGGGCGAGCGGCCTCCGGGCCCGGTGACGCGCCTTCGGATCCCCGCCCACGGCGCGGCACCTGGCCTACGGCCCCGGGGGCCCGCCTCCGGCACTTGGACACCGGTTCGGCACCCGGGCTTCGGGCGCCTGGGCCTCGACCATGGCGCTCGGGCCCCGGCCTCCGGCCCGGCACCCGGGCCCTGGCTCCTGGCCTTCGGCCCCGAGGCCCGGCCCGCACGCCTGGCCTGCGGATCCGATGCCTGCTTCGGCGGCTGGCTCCCGGACCCCGGCGCCGGGCCCCCGGCCCTGACACCCGGCCTCCGGCCCGGTGCGCCGGCCCCTCGGGGCCGGGCTCGGCACCGGTCCGGGTCGGGTGCATCTTCGGGCGCGGCGTCCGGGGCGGCGGTGCGGAGGTAGCGTTCAGCTCCATGCGCACCCTCCTGATCACGGGCCCCGGCGGCAGCGGCCGTACGACCGTGGCCGCCGCCACCGCACTCGCCGCCGCCCGTGACGGCGTCCGCACCCTGGTGCTCAGCGCCGACCGCACGGACACGCTCGGCGCGGTCCTCGGCGCGGCGACGGGAGCGGAACCAGTGGCCGTGACGCCGGACCTCACCGCCTGGCGCCCCGACGCGGCGGCCGGCTTCCGCGCCGACCTCGCCGCCTTCCAGGACCGCGCCGCGAACGTCCTGGACCTCCTCGGCGCCGCCCGCCTCGACGCCGAGGAGCTGACCCCGCTGCCCGGCGCCGAGGAACTCGCCCTGCTGCGCGCGCTGCGCGACGCGGCCCTCTCCGAGCGGTTCGACCTGCTGGTCGTCGATCTGCCGCCCGCCCCGCAGGCCCTCGCCCTGCTCGCCCTCCCCGCCGAGCTGCGCCGCTACCTGCGCCGGCTGCTGCCGCCCGAGCGGCAGGCCGCCCGCGCCCTGCGCCCGGTCCTCGGCCGCCTCGCCGGCGTTCCCATGCCCGCCGAGTGGCTGTACGAGACCGCGGCCCGCTGGGACGTGGAGCTGGCCGCCGTGGAGGCCGTCGTCGCCGACCCGGGCACCGCCGTGCGCCTGGTGGCCGAACCCGGCCCGGCCGGCGCCGACGCCGTCCGCGCCGCCGCCCTCGGCCTCGCCGTGCGCGCCCTGCCCGTCGAGTCGCTGGTCGCCACCCGGGTGCTGCCCGAGGCCCCCGCCGACGCCTGGCAGACCGCGCTGGCCGCCCAGCAGCGCAAGGCCCTGGACGAGTGGGGGGAGACGTACGCCGTCCACCCGGCCGCCCACCTGGGCCGGGACCCGCGCGGCCCGGACGACCTCACCGCCCTCGCCCTGCCCGCCGCCGACCCGGCGCCCGCGCGCGTCCGGTGGCCGGTCGCCGACCGGATCACCGAGGACGGCGTGCTCGTGTGGCACATCCCGCTGCCCGGCGCCATACGCGACGAGCTGGACCTCGTCCGGCGCGGCGACGAACTCGTGCTCACCGCCGGACCGTTCCGCCGCGTCGTCCCGCTGCCCTCGGCCCTGCGCCGGTGCACCGTCGAGGGCGCCGCCCTGCGCGAGGGCGAGCTGCGGATCCGGTTCGCGCCGGATCCCGCCCTGTGGCCCCGCGAGAGGTGAACCGCCCGTCCCGGTTCGGGTAACGTCGAAGGACGAACCGTAGTCAGGAGCCCGCCATGAGCGAAGAGCGCCCACCCACCGACGCCGCTCGGGACGACGCCGCTCAGGAGGAGACCACCGGCCGGCCGCACGCCACCGACTCCGACGCGTGGGCCACGGCCTGCGCCGAGGACCTCGAGGCGGAGCAGGCCCGGCGCCGCGCCGAGTACGGCCCGCCTCCCGGCTCCGCCGCCGAGGAGCTGCGCAAGTTCGTCGACACGATCGCCGACAAGCTGTCCTCCCTCCGGTCGCCGCTGCTCGGCGCGGTCGCCGGACCGGCCGCGCAGCAGGTGGTCCGGCAGGTCGTGCAGCAGGCCAGGGCGACCGTCGAACCGGTCATCGAACGCAACCCGGACGTCTTCGACCACCTCGCCGCGGCCGGCGGCGAACTGCTCGCCGCCTACCGCTCGGCCGTCCAGGCCCAGGAACGGCGCTGGACGTCCCGCGCCGACCGTCCCGACGGCGCCCTCGACGACGATCTGAAGGACCTCGACGACCGCCGGGACCGGGGCGAGGGCACCGGCGGCGGTCAGCGCATCGACCTGGACTGAGCCCGAGCCCGGGCCCGCCGGGCGGTCCCGGGGCCCCGCCGCCGCGTTCCGCGCCTGCTCGGCGGGTGGACGCCGCGAATCGGACGGTGGCGGCTCGGGTACGGTTGGCCGTAGCGGGGCTCGACCGGAACTGAGGGATTCATGGGACTCACCATCGGCGTCGACATCGGCGGCACGAAGATCGCGGCCGGCGTGGTCGACGAGGAAGGCAACATCCTCTCGACCTTCAAGGTGCCGACCCCCACCACGCCCGAGGCCATCGTGGACGCCATCGCCTCGGCGGTGGACGGCGCGCGCGCGGGGCACGACATCGTCGGCGTGGGCATCGGCGCCGCCGGTTACGTCAACCGGCAGCGTTCCACCGTCTACTTCGCGCCCAACATCGACTGGCGCCAGGAGCCGCTCAAGCAGAAGGTCGAGGAGCGCGTCGGCCTCCCCGTCGTGGTGGAGAACGACGCCAACGCCGCGGCCTGGGGCGAGTACCGGTTCGGCGCCGGCAAGGGCCACCGCAACGTCATCTGCATCACGCTCGGCACCGGCCTCGGCGGCGGCATCATCATCGGCAACAAGCTGCGCCGCGGCCACTTCGGCGTGGCCGCCGAGTTCGGCCACATCCGGATGGTCCCGGACGGCCTGCTGTGCGGCTGCGGCTCGCAGGGCTGCTGGGAGCAGTACGCCTCCGGGCGCGCTCTCGTCCGGTACGCCAAGCAGCGCGCCAACGCCACCCCGGAGCGGGCCGAGGTGCTCCTCGCCCTCGGCGACGGCACCCCCGACGGCATCGAGGGCAAGCACATCTCCATGGCCGCCCGCCAGGGCTGCCCGGTCGCCGTCGACTCCTACCGCGAGCTGGCCCGCTGGGTCGGCGCGGGCCTGGCCGACCTGGCCTCCCTCTTCGACCCGTCCGCTTTCATCGTCGGCGGCGGCCTGTCCGACGAGGGCGATCTGGTCCTGGACCCGATCCGCAAGTCGTACAAGCGGTGGCTGGTCGGCGGCAACTGGCGTCCGGTCGCGGACGTCCTCGCCGCCCAGCTCGGCAACAAGGCCGGTATGGTCGGCGCGGCCGACCTGGCCCGGGAGCCCGACCCGGTCATGTGAGCGGCCCCGCCCGCTGAGCGTCCACGCGCCCACCGCCCCCTCCGTCCGGGCCGGTGGGCGCTGTCGTCGCACGGGTCCGCAGCGTCGCGGCACCGGTTCCGCAGCGTCGCGGGACCGGGCCGGCAGCGTCGCGGCACCGGGCACGCCGCGCTCGCGGGACCGCCGTACGGGCGGCCCGGCGGCCGCGGCGTATGTTGATCGTCATGCTGCTGCCCAACTCCCGCACGGAACCCGACGGTTCCGCCGTCGTCCGTGTCCTGAGCTACAACATCCGCTCGCTGAAGGACGACACCGACGCCCTCGCCCGCGTGATCCGTGCCTGCGCGCCCGATCTCGTCCTCCTCCAGGAGGCGCCCCGGTTCTTCCGCTGGCGCAAGAAGCTGGCCCGGCTCGCGTCCGCCACCGACCTGGTGATCCTCACCGGCGGCGCCACGGCCGCCGGACCGGCGGTGCTCTGCTCGCTGCGGGCCACCGTCGAGCGCACCGAGGACGTCCTGCTGCCGCTCACCCCGGGACAGCACCGGCGGGGTTTCGCCACGGCGGTCGTCCGGTTCGGCGGGGCCCGGCTCGGCGTGCTCGCCTGTCACCTCTCCCTGGCCCGGGACGAGCGCCACGAGCAGAGCGGCATGCTCCTGGACAGGCTGGCCGGGATGGGGGTGGAGCACGCGGTCGCGGGCGGCGACATCAACGAGGGGCCCGACGGTCCCGCCTTCCGGCGGCTGGCCGGCGCCCTGCGGGACGGCTGGGCGACCGCGCCCTGGGGCGGCGAGCTCACCTGGTCGGCCACCGAGCCGCACCGGCGCGTCGACGCGCTCTTCACCACACCGGGCGTCGAGGTGCTCGGCTGCGGGGTCCCACTGGACCAGCCCGGCGTCACCGAGGCGGACCTGAGGGCCGCCACGGACCACCGCCCGGTGCTGGCCGCCCTCCGGATCCCGGCGGCATGACCGGGACACCGTGAACGACGGCGCTGTCACCGCGGCGCCGGGAGCGGCGGTGAGGTGACAGCGTCACCCGGGACGGAGACGGGGGCGACCGTGTCGCCGGGGACCGCGAGGGGATCGACCACGCGGAGGGCAACGGCGGCGCCGCGACCGCATCGCCGGGGCGGGGGCCGTACCGGGCCCTACCGGCTCCCGCTCCCGCCTTCCGCACCGTTCAGCCGCTCAGACCACGGCGCCGCGCCCCGGGTCGTCGTCCTCGTCGTCGCCCGGGTTCATGCGGGCCACCAGCGTGGCGACGCCGCCGAGGAAGCCGCCGACGCACAGGGTGGTCAGCCACCAGGTCATGTCCCAGCCGAGCAGGACCGCCAGCAGGAGCAGGACGGGACCGCCGACCACCCCCAGCCAGGCGAACTTCGCGGTCGCGTCCGCGTCAGGCAGCGGGGGCGGCTCCGGCGGCACGAAGTGGCCCTCGTCGTCCTCGGTGAAGTCGTCGTCGGACGGCTCGCGCACCGTGTAGTCGCGCGGCCCGGAGGGAGCGCCGACGCCGGGTGCGAAGGAGACCGAGCTGCCCAGCGGCCCGGCCGGAGCGGGCCCGTCCTCCTTCGGCGCCTCCGCCTCCGGGCGTACGCCGCGGCCCGGCCGCTCGTCGTCGGCGTCCGGCAGGTCGGGCAGCGCCAGATCCTGGATCGGCCGGAACGGCCGCGCGCCCGGCGGGTCCGGCGGCTCCTCGCCGTACCCGGCGACGATCGCCGCCCAGGCGGCCTCCTCGTCCAGTGGCATGCCGCCCGCCCGCTCCGCCGGGACGGCCGGCCCGACCGGCTCCGCTTCCCGGGGCCGGCCGCCCTCGGCCGGTCCGACGGCGTCGGCCGGCCTGAGCGGGTCGGCCGCCTTCACCGGGTCGGCCGACTTGACGGGCTCGGCCGCCGTGAACGCGTCGGCCGACCGGGCCGGATCGGCCGAGTCGACCGGCTTGGCGGACGTGGCCGGTCCGGTCGGGTCGACGGGCTCGGGCCCGACCGAGTCGACGGGCTGGACAGCGTCGGCGGGCCGGACGGAGTCGACGGGCTCGGCCGCGTCCGCCGGCCCGGCGGCGTCGCTCGGCCGTGCCTCGTCGGCCGGCCGCAGCGCGTCGGTGGGCCGGGCCGTGTCGGCCGGCTGCCCGGGCTCGGACGGCTCGCGGTTCTCACGGCCCTCGCGGTCGGAGTCGTGCTCAGCCACCTTGGGCCGTCCCTTCCTTGCCGACGCTGGGTGCGAGCCGGCCGACGAAGGCGTAGCTCTCCTCGAAGATCCGGTCCGCGTCGTTGTCCAACGTCGCGACGTGGTAGCTGTGTTCCAGCAGTACCTCGGTCACGTCCAGGGAGGAGACCCGGCTGAGGATCCGCGCCGGGTCGGCCGGCGGCACCACGTGGTCCTGGGGGCTGCGCAGTACCAGCAGCGGCTGGGTGACCTGCGGGAGCTCGCCGTCCAGCATCCGGAAGAAGTTCCGCAGCGAGTGCGCGGCGTGCAGCGGCACCCGGTCGTAGCCCAGCTCGGCCGCGCCCTCCTTGGCGATGTCGCTGGCGATGCCCTTCGTCGTGCGCACCAGGTGCCGGGCCACGGGCAGCGCGTACGCGGACAGGCCGTGCACCTTGTTGGCCGGGTTGACGACCACGATCCCGGTGATCGCGTCCCCGTGCTTGGCGGCCAGCCGCAGCGCCAGGGCGCCGCCCATCGACAGTCCGGCCACGAACACGTGCGCGCACCGCTCGCGCAGGGCGCGCAGCTCGCGGTCCACCTCCGCGTACCAGTCCTGCCAGCCGGTGATCTGCATGTCCTCCCAGCGCGTGCCGTGTCCGGGCAGCAGCGGCAGGGACACCGTCAGGCCGCGCTCGGCCAGGTACCCGGCCCAGGGCCGCAGCGACTGGGGGGAACCGGTGAAGCCGTGGCAGAGGAGGACGCCGACCTCCCCGCCCTCGTGGCGGAACGGCTCTGCTCCGGTCAGGACCGGCACGTCGGTCTCCTGTTCGTGGGTGGACTCGGCACGTCGATGACAGGTTCGTCGAGGCAGGGGCGGCCCGCCCGCGGCGCGCGGCCGTCGGACGCGGGTACTTCACCGTACGCGACGGCACTGACACCGACCAGGGCCGTCGGCCCCTTCGGTGCCTGCGCGGGTTATGGTCTGAGCGACAGACACGGGAGGAACTCGGTTGTTCTACGGCACGATGAAGCTCGCCATCGGGGGACCGCTGAAGCTCGCCTTCAGACCCTGGGTGGAGGGGCTGGAGAACATTCCGGCCGAGGGCCCCGCCGTCCTGGCGAGCAACCACCTCTCGTTCTCGGACTCGTTCTTCCTGCCCGCGGTGCTCGACCGCAAGGTCACCTTCATCGCGAAGGCCGAGTACTTCACCACGCCGGGTGTGAAGGGCCGGATGACCGCCGCGTTCTTCAAGGGCGTCGGCCAGCTCCCGGTGGACCGCTCCGGAGCGCGCGGCGCGGGCGAGGCCGCGGTGAGGAGCGGCATCGAGGTGCTGGAGCGCGGCGAGCTGTTCGGCATCTACCCGGAGGGCACCCGTTCGCCCGACGGCCGGCTCTACCGCGGCAAGCCGGGCGGTCTGGCCCGGGTGGCGCTGGCCACCGGGGCGCCCGTCATCCCGGTCGCCATGATCGACACGGAGAAGATCCAGCCGCCGGGGACGGTCGTCCCCAAGCTGATGCGCCCGGGCATCCGCATCGGCCGGCCGCTGGACTTCAGCCGCTACCAGGGCATGGAGCACGACCGCTTCGTGCTGCGCGCGGTGACCGACGAGGTCATGTACGAGATCATGAAGCTCTCCGGCCAGGAGTACGTCGACATCTACGCGACCGCCGCCAAGCGGCAGCTCGCGGAGGCGGCCAAGGCGGAGAAGGAGGCCGGAAAGGCCGAGAAGGAGGCAGGGAGGGCCGGGAAGGCGGCGGCCGCCGTCCCGGAGAGGGCCGGGAAGGCGCCGGCCCGGCAGGAGCCCGCCGAGTCCGCCGAGCCGGACGGGCCCGGACGCACGGGCGGGGGAGAACGGGCCGAAGAGGAGAGAACCGCGGAGTAGGCGACCGCGGAAACCGGGGGGAGGGGCGCATGCCCAGGCGCGAGCGCGTCATGAGGATGTCGGTCGAGCAGCCCATGTGGCGTGCCCTGGCCGGCTACCGGGTGCTCACGATGTTCTACGCGGTCGGCCTGTTCGCCACCGCCTACGACCGCTTCCCCCGCCCGGGGGTCGCCGTCGCCTACTACTGCGTGCTGTTCGTGTGGACCCTGGCCACCCTGCCCCGGGTGGCGAACGCCGCGAGCTGCACCAGACCGTTCCTCGTCGCCGACCTCGCCCTCGCGGTCTGCGGCATCCTCCTCACCCCCGTGGCCGACGCGCACGCCCGGATCGCGGCGGGCGGCCCGACGCTGCCGTCGATATGGACCGCCGGGTCCGTGCTCGCCTTCGCCGTCAGGGGCGGCTGGCGGTGGGCCGCCGTCGCCTCCACCGCGATCGCCGTCGCCAACCTCGTCGAGCGCGGCGCCCCGGCGCGCGACACCGTGCACAACGTGATCCTCGTCTGGGTCGCCTCCATCGCCATCGGCTACGTCGTCGAGGTGGCCCGCGCCTCCGAGCGCACCCTCGCCCGCGCCCTGGAGATCGAGGCCGCCACCAGGGAACGGGAGCGGCTGGCCCGGGACATCCACGACAGCGTGCTGCAGGTGCTGGCCATGGTGCAACGGCGCGGCGCGGTGATCGGCGGGGAGGCGGCGGAGCTGGGCCGGCTGGCCGGCGAGCAGGAGGTGGCGCTGCGCACCCTGGTCCTGGGCGGACTGGTCCCCGTCTCCCGCGTCTCCACGGACGCGGCCGACGGCGCGCTCGTGCACCACGCCGACGAGCACGGCGGGCAGGACGTGCACGGCGGGCACGAGGAGGGCGGCGACGAGCCCGTCGACCTGCGGACGCTGCTCGCCCCGTACGCCGGCTCCCGGGTGGCCCTGGCCGAACCCGGCGCCCCGGTGCCGCTGCCGGCCGCCGTCGCCCGGGAGGTGGCCGCGGCCGTCGGCGCCGCGCTGGACAACGTCCGCCGGCACGTCGGCGAGGACGCGCGGGCCTGGATCCTGGTCGAGGACGAACCGGAGTCGGTCCTGGTGACCGTGCGCGACGACGGGCCGGGCATCGCCGAGGGGCGGCTCGCCCAGGCCGAGGGCGAGGGCCGGCTCGGCGTGGCCCAGTCGATCCGGGGCCGACTGCGCGACATCGGCGGCACCGCCGAGCTGATCTCGGTGCCCGGCCAGGGCACGGAGGTCGAACTGAACGTACCCAAGCACGCGAAGAACACGAAGACCGAGAAGCACGAGAAGCGTCCGCGCGAGGGCCGCGGTGGCGGCGTCGCGGCGTGGGCGCGGGGGAAGGCGGGAAGCCGATGACGGCGACGGACGCGAGCGGACAGGGCGAGGGGGACGCGCCGGTGCGGGTCATGGTGGTCGACGACCACCCGATGTGGCGCGACGCCGTCGCCCGGGACCTCGCCGAGTCCGGCTTCGAGGTGGTCGCCACGGCGGGCGACGGCGAGCAGGCGGTTCGCCGCGCCAAGGCGGCCGCGCCCGACGTCCTCGTCCTGGACCTCAACCTGCCCGTCAAGCCCGGTGTCCAGGTCTGCAAGGAACTCGTCGCGGACAACCCGGCGTTGCGCGTGCTGGTGCTGTCCGCGAGCGGCGAGCACGCCGATGTGCTGGAGGCCGTGAAGTCGGGCGCCACGGGCTATCTGCTGAAGTCGGCCTCGACGCGGGAGCTGCTGGACGCGGTGCGCCGGACCGCCGCCGGCGACCCGGTGTTCACCCCGGGGCTGGCCGGACTGGTCCTCGGCGAGTACCGGCGGCTCGCCGCCGAACCCGCTCCCGCCGACGGCGCCGCCGCCGACGGCGAGCCGGGCGCCCCCCGGCTCACCGACCGCGAGACCGAGGTGCTGCGCCTGGTCGCCAAGGGCCTGAGCTACAAGCAGATCGCCGAGCGCCTGGTCATCTCGCACCGCACGGTCCAGAACCACGTCCAGAACACCCTCGGCAAGCTCCAGCTGCACAATCGCGTCGAGCTGGTCCGGTACGCCATCGAACGCGGGCTGGACGGCGAATAGGGCGGGAAGGGCGCGCGAACCCGACCGCGAGTAAATGGGCGTATCCGGTAAAGCCACTCTTTCGAGTGTATTTGCCGTGATCAACTACCGGACATTTCACCGGAATTGACCGTCCTGGCCGTCCCGGAGTGACGTGCGTCACCCTTAGCGTGACCCTCACCAGGCAATCGCGGCGAAGGGACATTTCCATGCGCGTCGGAGTACTGACCGGAGGCGGCGACTGCCCCGGTCTCAACGCCGTCATCCGGGGCGTCGTCCGCAAGGGCGTTCAGGAGTACGGCTACGACTTCGTCGGCTTCCGGGACGGCTGGCGGGGCCCCCTGGAGAACGACACCGTCCGCCTCGACATCCCCGCGGTGCGCGGCATCCTGCCCCGCGGCGGCACCATCCTCGGCTCCTCGCGCACCAATCCGCTCAAGCAGGAGGACGGCATCCGGCGGATCAAGGACAATCTCGCCAAGAACGAGATCGACGCGCTCGTCGCGATCGGCGGCGAGGACACCCTCGGCGTCGCCGCGCGGCTCAGCGACGAGTACGGCGTGCCCTGCGTCGGCGTGCCCAAGACCATCGACAACGACCTGTCCGCCACCGACTACACCTTCGGCTTCGACACCGCGGTCGGCATCGCCACCGAGGCCATCGACCGCCTGCACACCACCGCCGAGTCCCACATGCGGGTCCTGGTCTGCGAGGTGATGGGCCGGCACGCCGGCTGGATCGCCCTGCACTCCGGTCTCGCCGGCGGGGCCAACGTCATCCTCATCCCCGAACAGCGCTTCGACCTCGACCAGGTGTGCGCCTGGATCACCTCCCGCTTCAGGGCGTCCTACGCCCCGATCGTGGTCGTCGCCGAGGGCGCCATGCCCAAGGACGGGCAGATGGTCCTCAAGGACGAGTCGCTGGACTCCTTCGGGCACGTCCGGCTGTCCGGGGTCGGCGAGTGGCTGGCCAAGGAGATCGAGCGGCGCACCGGCAAGGAGGCGCGCACCACCGTCCTCGGGCACATCCAGCGCGGCGGCACCCCCAGCGCCTTCGACCGCTGGCTCGCCACCCGCTTCGGGTTGCACGCCGTCGACTGCGTCCGCGACGGCGACTTCGGCAAGATGGTCGCCCTGCGCGGCACCGACGTCGTCCGCGTCCCCATCTCCGAGGCCACCGCGAGACTGAAGACGGTCGACCCGAAGCTGTACGAGGAGGCCGGCGTCTTCTTCGGCTGACGCCCCCTTCCGGGTGGCGTTCCCTCCGGCCGGCTCCTCTCCGGCCGGCGTTCTCTCCCGCTGACGGCCGCCCCCCGGTGGCGCACCGGCAGCGCCGGGGGTATGGGTCGTATTCTCGGCCCATACCCCACAGAACGGGAGCGCGCGGTGGAGATCCTGGCCTTCGGAGTGCAGGCCGACGAGAAACCCCTGATCGAACACGCCTTCCGGGACCACCACGAGGTCCGCTGCCTGGACGTCTTCCTCAACGACGTCACCGCTCCCATCGCCGCCGGCTACGAGATCGTCTCCAGCAGCGTCAACTCCGAGCTCGACGCCCGGGTCCTCCAGTCCCTCGCCGCGGGCGGCACCCGGATGATCGCCCAGCGCTCCACCGGCTTCAACAACATCGACCTGCACGCCGCCGAGCGGCTCGGCATGACGGTCGCCCGCGTCTCCTTCTACTCGCCGTACGCGGTCGCCGAGTTCGCCTGGACGCTCGCCCTCGCCGTCAACCGGCGGATCGTACGGGCCTCCACCCGCACCCGCGACTTCGACTTCCGCCTCGACGGCCTGATGGGCCGCGATCTGCACGGCCGCACCGCCGGAGTGATCGGCACCGGCAAGATCGGCGAGGCGTTCGCCCGGATCGCCCACGGCTTCGGGATGCGGCTGCTCGGCTGGGACATCGCCGAGAACCCCGCCTGCATGGAACTCGGCATGCAGTACGTCCACAAGGAGCAGCTCCTCGCCGAGTCCGACCTCGTCTCCCTGCACGTCCCGCTGATGCCGCAGACCCAGCACCTGATCGACGCCGCCGCGCTGAAGGCGATGAAGGACGACGCGATCCTGGTGAACTCCAGCCGCGGCGGCCTCGTCGACACCGCGGCCCTCGTCGCCGAACTGCGCGAGGGCCGCTTCACCGGCGTGGGCCTGGACGTCTACGAGTCCGAGGCGGGTCTGTTCTTCCTCGACAAGTCCCTGGAGGCCATCGAGGACGACACCCTGGCCCGCCTGGTCACCTTCCCCAACGTCCTGGTCACCTCCCACCAGGCGTACTACACCGAGGACGCCCTGCGGCAGATCGTCGACACCACGGTGCGCAACGTCCTCGACTACAAGGCGGGCCGCCGCTCGGAGAACGTGCTGGTGCCGCACAGCTGACCCACCAGCTCCGTCACGATCGCCGTGCCGTTCAGCGTCAGCACCGACTCGGGGTGGAACTGCACGGAGGCGAACGCGGACGCCGAACCGCCCACGGCGCCGCCCGGCCCGCGCAGCGCGTGCACCTCGCCCGTCGTGCTCCGGCTCACCTCGACGCCGCGCGCGGCCAGCCCGTCGTACGCCGCGTCGTCGCAGCGTGCCACGAAGCTGTTGTAGAAGCCGACGGTCTCCGGCCGCCCGAACAGGTCGATCCCGGTCTGCGCGCCCTGGTACGGCACCTCCTTGCGGACGATCCGAAGGCCCAGCTCCGCCGCGATCAGCTCGTGCCCGAGGCAGACGCCGAGGACGCCGTACCGGTGACGGGCGATCAGCTCGGCGGTGAGCCCGCGCAGCAGACGCATCTTCGGATCGGCCAGGTCGCGGGGGTCGCCGGGGCCCGGGCCGAGGACGACCGGGCCCTCGTGCGCGAGCACCGCCTCCCGCAGGCCGTCCTCGTCGTAGCGGCGGACGGTCACCGTGAGACCCGCCGAGCGCAGCACGTGCGCGAGCATCGCGGTGAAGGTGTCCTCGCCGTCCACGACCAGGGCGTGCCCGGCCAGGGCGTCCGAGCGCTCCTGCATCCGCAGCCAGAACGGCGCCAGCGAGGACCGGCGCCCGTCCAGCGCCGCCCGCACCCGCGGATCGTCGGCGAGCCGGGGCAGCGCCCGCTCCGCCCGCGGCCGGGAGGGCCGTACGCCGAGCGCCGCCAGCACGCCCGCCGCCTTGGCGTGCGTCTCCTGGACCTCGCCCGCCGGGTCCGAGCCGCGCACCAGCGTGGCGCCCACCGGCACCCGCAGCCGCCCGGCCGCGTCGATGTCGGCGGTGCGGATCAGGATGGGGGAGTCCAGGGTCTGCGCGCCGCCCGCGTCCCGGCCCAGCAGCGCCAGCGCACCGGCGTAGTAGCCCCGCCCGCCGGCCTCGTGGCGTTCGATGACCCGGCAGGCGTTCTGCACCGGGGAGCCGGTGACCGTCGCGGCGAACATGGTCTCCCGCAGCACCTCCCGCGCGTCCAGGGACGAGCGTCCGCGCAGCTCGTACTCGGTGTGCGCCAGGTGCGCCATCTCCTTCAGCCGCGGCCCGACCACCACCCCGCCCATGTCGCCGACCGTGCACATCATCTTCAGCTCCTCGTCGACGACCATCGACAGCTCCTCGATCTCCTTGCCGTCGGCGAGGAAGTCCAGCAGGTGCTCGGGGGTCGGCCCCTCGGCCGGATAGCGGTACGTCCCGCTGATCGGGTTCATCACGACGGTCCCGCCGGACATCCGCACATGCACCTCCGGGCTCGCCCCGACCAGGGTCCGGTCCCCGGTGTGCACCACGAACGTCCAGTAGGCCCCGCGCTCGCCCTCCAGCAGCCGCCGGAACAGCGCCAGCGCGTCGGCCCGGGAGAACCCGGCGACCGAACCCTCGTAGGTCCGCCGGATCACGAAGTTCGCGCCCTCGCCCGTGCCGATCTCCTCGGCGAGGACCCGCCCGACGATCTCGGCGTACTCCTCGTCGCCCACGTCGAAGCCGCCGCCCTCGACCCGCACCTCGTGGGCGGGCAGCTGCGCCAGCGCCTCGGCGAGCGGCAACGTGCGGGTCTCCTCGGGCGTGAGCACCACCAGCGGGGCGCCGTCGTCGCGGACGTCGAAGCCGCGCTCGCGGATCTGCCGGAACGGGATGAGCGCGAGGCCCTCGTCGGGCAGCTCGGCCAGCCGGTCGCGCACGGACACCCGGCCGACCAGCACCTCCACCAGCTCGTGGTCGTGCCCCGGCGTGCGGCGGCGCAGCAGGGCGAAGGGACGGTCGTCGTGCAGCAGCTGGGCCAGGTCCATGGTTCCTCTTCCGTCGGTGTCGTCGATGTCTGCCGACTGCCGGTGAGGAACGGTCCGGACGCGAGAACGCCGAAGGCCGCCCCTCGGGCGGCCTTCGCGAAGTCTGGGATACGCGCAGTCAGCGGGCCGCCGGAGAAGCGGTCCACCACCAGTTCTGGATCTGGGTCGAATGCGCGAACATGCCCGGCACCCTACACCGTCCGGACCGCCCCGCGCGTCGCCCGGACGCACCACACCCCGGTTTCCGGTGGGCGCGCGGCGTGGAAGGACGGCGTCCGTCCCCGTGCGCCGATCCGCGCCCCGCACCGACCGAGGAGCACGCCATCTCCACCCCACGAGCACCGAAGGACCCTCGAGCACCACGGACCCCGCGCGTTCCCCGGACCGGGCGGGCTCCCCGGACCGGGGGAGCGCCCCGGCCGGCCCACCACGCCGGACGGCGCGCCGCCCTGCGCGCCCTCGCCGTTTCCGTCCTGTGCGCGGTCCTCGGCGCCGGCACACCGGCCCTCGCCCGCACCGCCGCCCTCGACGACGCAGGCAAGACCGTCGCCTACCGCGGCCACACCTTCACCGTGCCCGCCGGCTGGCCGGTCGTCGACCTCGCGAGGAACCCCACCGCCTGCGTCCGCTTCGACCGGCACGCCGTCTACCTCGGCGACGCCGGCGGACAGCAGGACTGCCCCGCCCGGGTCACCGGCCGCACCGAGGCGCTCTGGCTGCGGCCGGCCACCGCGGTCAAGGCCGCCGTCACCGAGAACCCGACGGCCCGCGAATTCCGGGCCACCGCGCCCTCCGAGGGCATCGCCGTCACCGCCCCCTACGGCACCGACCGCGCGACGGCGCAGCGGGTGCTGCGCAGCGCCGGACTGCCCGTCGCCGCCGCCCGCACCGAACCGCCGCTCACGACGCCCGCCGCCCCGGCCCTGCCCGCCGACGCCACCGCCCACCAGGGCAAGGGCTTCGACACCTGCGCGGCGCCCGGGCAGGGCGCCATGGACGCCTGGCGCACGGACTCGCCCTACGGAGCGGTCGGCGTCTACATCGGCGGGGTCAACCGCGGCTGCGCCCAGCCGAACCTGACCGCGGACTGGGTGCGGACGCAGTACACCAAGGGCTGGCGCTTCCTTCCGCTCTACGTCGGCCCGCAGCCCACCGCCGGCGCGGGCAGCTGCGCGGACGACTGCGCGGCCATCCAGGATCCGGCGCCGCAGGGCAGGGCCGCCGCCGAGGACGCCGTGGCCCAGGCCGGCGCGCTCGGCCTCGGCAAGGGCTCGGTGCTCTACAACGACCTGGAGCAGTACACGCCCGGCGCCGCCCTGACCGCGCGGGTGCTCGGTTACCTCGCGGCCTGGACCGGGCGGCTGCACGAACTGGGCTACCGCTCCGGCGCGTACGGCAGCGTCTCGTCCCTGGTCGCCGACCTGGTCGACAACGCGGCCACGACGACGCTGCCCGACGTGATCCACTTCGCCCACTGGAACGACGAGGCCGCCCTCACCGACCCGGTGCTGCCGGCCGCCCTGTGGGCCGACCACCAGCGCGTCCACCAGTACGCGGGCGACCGGACCGAGACGTACGGCGGAGCGCGGATCAGCGTGGACCGCGATCTGCTGGACGTCGCCGCCCAGGCCCCCTGAGCGGTGTGCCCGCACTGTCCACGGTTGATCACCCTCCGTCTCAATTGATGAGCAGATGAAGGGAGCGGTCCGCGGACCCCGTAGTGTTTGAAGTGTGACCGTGAACGCTAAGACCAGCGCGAGCGCTGGCAACACCTGGCGAAACCTGCCCGCGGCGCAGCAGCCCGAGTACCCCGACGCCGAGGCTCTGCGCGCTGTGATCGCGGACCTCGAGTCGTATCCGCCGCTCGTCTTCGCGGGCGAGTGCGACCAGCTGCGCGCCCGGATGGCGGCCGTCGCCAGGGGAGAGGCGTTCCTCCTCCAGGGCGGCGACTGCGCGGAGGCGTTCGACGCCGTCTCCGCCGACCACATCCGCAACAAGCTCAAGACCCTGCTCCAGATGGGCGCCGTGCTGACGTACGCCGCCTCGGTGCCGGTGGTGAAGGTCGGCCGGATCGCCGGCCAGTACTCCAAGCCGCGCTCCAAGCCGACCGAGACCCGTGACGGGGTGACGCTGCCGACCTACCGGGGCGACTCCGTCAACGGCTTCGACTTCACCGAGGAGGCCCGGGTCCCGGACCCGGAGCGCCTGAAGCGGATGTACAACGCGTCCGCCTCCACGCTGAACCTGGTGCGCGCCTTCACCACCGGCGGCTACGCCGACCTGCGCCAGGTGCACGCCTGGAACCAGGACTTCGTGAAGTCCTCGCCTTCCGGCCAGCGCTACGAGCAGCTGGCCCGGGAGATCGACAACGCGCTGAACTTCATGCGGGCCTGCGGCACCGACCCGGCCGAGTTCCAGACGGTCGAGTTCTACTCCTCGCACGAGGCGCTGCTGCTGGACTACGAGTCGGCGCTCACCCGCGTCGACTCGCGCACCGGACAGCTGTACGACGTCTCGGGGCACATGGTGTGGATCGGCGAGCGCACCCGGCAGCTGGACCACGCGCACATCGAGTTCGCCTCGAAGATCCGCAACCCGATCGGCATCAAGCTCGGCCCGACCACGACGGCCGAGGAGGCGCTGCAGTACATCGAGCGCCTGGACCCGGACCGCGAGCCCGGCCGGCTGACCTTCATCGTGCGGATGGGCGCGGACAAGGTCCGCGACAAGCTGCCCGAGCTGGTCGAGAAGGTCACCGCCTCGGGCGCGACCGTGGCCTGGGTGACCGACCCGATGCACGGCAACACCTTCGAGGCGGCCTCCGGCCACAAGACGCGCCGCTTCGACGACGTGCTCGACGAGGTCAAGGGCTTCTTCGAGGTGCACAAGGCACTGGGCACCCACCCGGGCGGCATCCACGTGGAGCTGACCGGTGACGACGTCACCGAGTGCGTGGGCGGCGGCGACGAGATCTTCGTCGACGACCTGCACCAGCGCTACGAGACGGCCTGCGACCCCCGGCTCAACCGCAGCCAGTCCCTCGACCTGGCCTTCCTGGTCGCGGAGATGTACCGGGACCAGTGACGGGGTCTCCCGGCGGCATCGGGAACGATCTGGGGCGCGGATCACACACGGTCCGCGCCCCAGCCGCTGTCGCGTCCCTCGCGTGACGGGTAAGGTTAGGTTTGCCTCACCGAGAAGTCGGGACGGCACCACTGACCCGAACCGGCGGAGGTGAGCCGCGTGTACGTCTGCAGTTGCTTCGGCATCACCGAGCAGCAGGTCAAGCAGCACGCGGACAACGGCGCCTGCACGCCCCGCCAGATCGCCTCCGCCTGCAAGGCCGGCACGGACTGCGGTGGCTGCGTCCGGCGCATTCAGGCCCTGCTCGGCCGGGGCGCCTGCCCCCGCCGGGAGCTCATCGACCGCGGCGCCCCGGCCTTCCCGCAGTCGCCGCGCCCCGCCGCGGCGACGACGGCGAACGCCGAGCGCGACGCCGCCTAGGTGTCTTGACCACGTGCGTTGTCGACGCCTGTCGGGGACAAGCTCCTCTGAGCGGTCACGGCGTCTGAGCGGTCACGGCGTCGAGAAGCCGTGCGTGCCGGGGCCCGAGGGGTCCGGCTGGCTCTGCTCGACGACCGTCGCCAGGTACAGCGCCTCGCCCAGCTTGTCCACCAGCTCCAGCTGGGTGTCCAGGTAGTCGATGTGGTGCTCCTCGTCCGCGAGGATCGCCTCGAAGATGTTGGCCGAGGTGATGTCGCCCTTGTCGCGCATCACGTCCACCCCGCGGCGCAGCCGGTCGATGGCCTCCACCTCGATCTGCCGGTCGGCCCGGAACATCTCGGCGACGGTCTGACCCACCTGGACGTGGAAGAGCCGCTGGTAGTTCGGCAGGCCGTCCAGGAGCAGGATGCGGTCGGTCAGGAGTTCGGCGTGCCGCATCTCGTCGAAGGACTCGTCCCGGGTGTACTTGGCGAGCTTCGTCCACCCCTTGTGGTCCTGCAGCTTCGAGTGCAGGAAGTACTGGTTGATCGCGGTCAGCTCGGCGGTCAGCTGCTCGTTGAGCAGTTCGATGACCTCGGGGTCGCCTTGCATCCTGCTGGACTCCTTCTGTGCGGTCAGGTCCGATAGCGCCGCATGATTTCACCGGCATGCACCACCGTCCAGTAAGTGCACACTTAGTGGTGTATGCCCGAATTGTCGCCGGGCTGGTCATGTGCACCCGGTCCGGTCTGTCAGGATGGAGTCATGGGTCAGCCGGTGGAACGCGCGTCTGGGGACGCGTCTGGAGCAGGGGCGAAGGGAGCGTCCGCGGGAGCGGCGCAGCCGGAGCTTCCGCCGGGTCAGCGGCTGCAGCGGGGCTGGCCGGTCACGCACTACGGGCCGGTGCCCAAGTTCCGCCCGGAGCGCTGGGAGTTCCGGGTCTTCGGCGCCACCGCCGACGGCGCGAAGCACTGCTGGACCCACGAGGAGTTCACGGCGCTGCCGTACACCACCGTGGTGGCCGACCTGCACTGCGTCACGAAGTACAGCATGCTCGGCGCCGAATGGGGCGGCATCCCGGCCCGTACGATCCTGGACATCGCGCCGCCCGCGCCGGACGTCACCCATGTGATGGTCTGGGCGGAGTACGGCTTCAGCTCCAACCTGCGGCTCTCCGACTTCACCGCCGAGGGCGCCCTCTTCGCCACCCACAAGGACGGCGAACTGCTCACCGCCGAGCACGGCTTCCCGCTCCGCCTGGTCGTCCCGCACCTGTACGCCTGGAAGGGCCCCAAGTGGGTGCGCGGCGTGGAGTACATGACCGCCGACCGGCGCGGTTTCTGGGAGGAGCGCGGCTACCACAACATCGGCGACCCGTGGAAGGAACAGCGCTACTCCTACCAGGAGGAACCGGGGGACGGGCCGGAGCTGTGACGTCCGGCCCCGCGGCCGGGTCGGCCGGGGGGCCGGCCGAGGACCCCGGGGCGGGCCCGTTCCGCAGCCGCCTCCGATCTCCTTCGGGGGTCAGCCGTCCCGGTTCCTCCCCGGGGGTCAGCCGTCCCTGAGCTTCTTCAGGCGTTCCACGTCGGCCGCGTGGCCCTGCTTGCCGCCGGGGGTCTCGATGACCAGCGGGACGCCCTCGGTGGCCGGGTGGGTCATCAGCGCGCGGAACGGGTCCTCGCCGATGTGTCCGGCGCCGATGTTCTCGTGCCGGTCCTTGTGCGCGCCGGCCACGTCCTTGGAGTCGTTGGCGTGGATCAGCCTCAGCCGGCCCGGGCCGACGGTCTCCACGAGCAGGTCGAGGGTCTGGTGCATGCCGTGCGGGCCGGCCAGGTCGTGCCCGGCGGCGAAGATGTGGCAGGTGTCCAGGCACACGCCCAGCTTGGGATGGGCGTCCAGCGCCTCGAAGTACGGCCCGAAGTCCCAGGTCCGCGAGCACAGGGAGGAGCCCTGGCCGGCCGTCGACTCCAGGAGCAGACACGGATCGTCGTCGTGGGTCAGCTCGTCGAGCAGCGGCAGCATGTGCTCGCGCACCTGCCGCAACGCCACCGCCCGGTCCCGGCCGCCGGTCGCGCTCCCGGTGTGCACGACCACGCCCAGCGCGCCGATCTCCCGGCCACGCCGCAGCGAGTGCCTGAGCGAGTGGACCGAGCGCTCGACGGTCGCCTCGGTGTGCGAACCGAAGTTGATCAGGTACGGCGCGTGCACGTACGCCGGGATCGACTCCTCGGCGCAGGCCGCCCGGAACGCCTCGTCCTGCCGGGCGTTGCCCTGGGGGGTGGCCCAGCCGCGCGGATTGGCGACGAACACCTGCACGGTCTCGGCCGCCAGCTCACGGGCGTAGGACAGACCGACGGAGTTCAGCCCGCCCGCGACGGGGACATGACCGCCCACCGGGTTGCGGGTGCGGCCGGGGGAGAGGGGCGGGGCGGGGGAGAGCTGGCTGTTCACCTCTTCAGGGTGTCACGCGCCCGGCGGCCGCCGGCCGGCCGCCGTGGTGATCCCGGTCTCGTCGGACACGTCACCTGGAGGACGGCGGGTGAGCCGTGGTGCGCAGGCAGTCCTGGGGGCGGCGGACCGTGCGCGGGACGGCGGACGGCGGGCCGTGCGCGGGGTGGGGCGCGGGCGGCCGGTCGCCCGGTGGCGGACGACCGCCCGCCTCACCGGATGGTGATCGTGATCGTCGAGCCCTTGGGCGCGCGGTCGCCGCCCCGCACCGACTGCCGCTTGACGGTGTCGCCGAACAGCCCGAGCAGCCCGCGGTCCTCGTCGACCTTGAAGCCGGCGTCCTCCAGGGTCTGCTTGGCGTCGTCGACGCTGTCGCCGGTCACGTCCGGCACCTCGACCGTCTCCGGGCCCTTGGACAGCGTCAGCGTGACCGTGTCACCCTCGGCGGCCTTGCCGTCGGCCGCCGGGGACTGCCGGGCGACCTGGCCCGCGTCGAACTCGGAGTTGACCCGCGCGGCGGCGACCTTCACCGTCAGCCCCGCGTCCTCCAGATCGGACCTCGCCTGGTCCAGGTCCTCACCGGTCACGTCCGGCACGTCCACCGGGCGGCCCTTGCTGACGACGAGCGCGATCGCCGAGCCGGCGTGCCGGTCGGTGCCCGCCCCGGGGTCGGTGCTGATCACCGCGTCCTTGGCGATGTCCTCGCTGAACGCCCGGCTCACCATGCCCGGCTCCAGCCCCTCCTTCTTCAGCCGCTCGCGCGCCTTGTCCAGCGCGAAGCCCTTCAGGTCGGGCACCCGCACGGTCTCGGGGCCGTCGGAGAGGGTCAGCGTCACCGAGTCGTGGCCGCGGATCCGGTCACCGGCCCCGGGGTCGGTGCTGATCACCGTGCCGCGCGCGACCGTGTCGCTGTAGGAGTGCTTGACCCGCTTCACCTTGAGGCCGGCCTGGTCCAGCCGGGTCCTGGCCTGCGCCTCGGTCTTGCCCAGCACCGGCGGCACCTTCGTGAACTGGCCGGAGTTGATGTACCAGACGCCGCCGCCGACGCCGAGGACCAGCAGGACGGCGGCGACCAGCGTGAGCAGCCCCCGCCGGGGCCGTCGGCCGCCGCCTCCGCGCGGCCCGGGCCCCGGCGGGGCCGGGGGGAACTCCAGACGGCTGGTGCGGTGCACGGCCCCGCGGTCGTCCTCGCCGTCCCCGTCGACGGGCAGCGGGCGCGGCACCGTCAGCGAGCGCGGGATCACGCTGGTGCGGTCGTCGGCGTTGTCGTGCTCGCCGGTGCGGGCCTGCGGCGGCAGCGCGTCGAGCTGGTCGGCGTTCAGCGCCGAGCGGGCCCCGCGCACCAGCGCCAGCAGCGCCACCGCGTCGTGCGGGCGCGTGCGCGGGTCGCGGACGGTGGCCGCCGCGACCAGCCCATCCAGCTCGGGCGGCAGTCCCGGCACGGCGGCCGAGGGGGCGGGCACGTCCTCGTGCAGATGCCGGTAGAGCACCTGGGCGGGGCTCTCGCCCTGGTGCGGCTTGGCGCCGGTCAGCATCTCGTAGAGGACGACACCGCACGCGTACACGTCGACCCGGGGGTCGGCGGTGCCGTTGTCGATCTGCTCCGGGGCGAGGTAGGAGACGGTGCCGAGGACGGCGCCGGTGGTGTTCGTCACCGTGTCCACGGACCGCACCAGCCCGAAGTCGGCGACCTTGACCCGGCCGTCGTCCCCTATCAGGACGTTCTCCGGCTTCATGTCCCGGTGCACGAATCCCGCGCGGTGGGCGGCGCCCAGCGCGGCGAGCACCGGCTCCAGGATGTCCAGCGCGGCCCGCGGCTGGAGCGCCCCGCGCTCGCGCAGCACGTCCCGCAGGGTGCAGCCGGCGACGTACTCCATGGCCAGGTAGACGTACGACCCGTCCGTCCCCTGATCGAATACCTGTACGACGTTCGGGTGGTCCAGACGGGCCACCGACTTGGCCTCCCGGATGAACCGCTCCACGAAGGAGGCGTCGGCGGCGAGCGTGGGGTGCATCACCTTGAGTGCGAGGACCCGGTCCAGGCGGGTGTCCAGGGCCCGGTAGACCGTGGCCATCCCGCCGACGGCGATCCGCGCGTCGACGCGATAGCGGCCGTCGAGCACCTGCCCGACGAGAGGGTCCTGAAGGGTCGTATCCACGCACTGGAGTCTACGAGCCGCCACGGACACACACCCCTTCCGGCCGCACTCCACGACGGGACTGAAGCCGTCCTGTGACGCTTCTCGCGTGCCTGAAGGCGCCTGGGCGCCACCGGGGCGCCCACTGGGAGCGGACAGGTGCCGGTGAGCCGGTCGCCCCGGGGCCGGGCGGGCGCCCGGCCCCTCCGGGGCTTCCCTCGGGGGGCCGGGCAGGTCCTAGAAGGCCGGGCGCTCCGGGTCCAGGCGGGCCAGGCCCTCGGTGGGCGAGGACGCCTCGGCGAAGTGGCGCTTCGGGATGCGCCCGGCCAGCCGGGCCAGTCGGCCCGCCGCCGCCGCGTGCCGCATCGCCTCGGCCATCCGCACCGGCTCCTGCGCCCGGGTCACCGCCGAGGCGAGCATCACGCCCGCGCACCCCAGCTCCATCGCCAGGGTCACGTCCGAGGCGGTGCCGGCGCCCGCGTCCAGGATCACCGGCACGCGCGCGTGCTCCACGATCAGCTGGAAGTTGTGCGGGTTGCGGATCCCGAGCCCGGAGCCGATCGGCGAGCCCAGCGGCATGATCGCCGCGCAGCCCACGTCCTCCAGCTTGCGGGCCAGCACCGGGTCGTCGTTGGTGTACGGCAGCACCGTGAAGCCGTCGTCGACCAGCGTCTCCGCCGCGTCCAGCAGCTCGATCGGGTCCGGCAGCAAGGTCCGCTCGTCGGCGATGACCTCCAGCTTGACCAGATCGGTGCCCAGCGCCTCCCGCGCCAGGCGCGCCGTGAGCACCGCCTCGCCGGCGGTGAAGCAGCCCGCCGTGTTGGGCAGCACCGCGATGCCCAGCCTGCGCAGCACCGACAGCACCGAACCGTGCACCGACGCGTCGACCCGGCGCATGGCCACCGTGGTCAGCTCCGTGCCGGACGCCACCAGGGCCCGCTCCAGCACGTCGAGGCTCGGCGCGCCGCCGGTGCCCATGATCAGGCGGGACGTGAAGGACGTACCGCCGAGGACGAAGGGGTCGTCAGCCATGGTCAGCCTCCCTGGACGGCGGTCAGGACCTCGACGCGGTCGCCCTCGGCCAGCGTCGTGGACGACCAGCGGGTGCGCGGGACGACGGTCTCGTTGAGGGCGGCGGCCACCCCGGAGGGCGCCGCGGTCAGGGCCTGCACGACGGCGTCGAGCGCCGTGCCGGGCGCGATACGGCGGGGCTCGCCGTTGACGGAGATGTTCACGCGGGCTGCTCCGTGAGGAAGGCGGCGGCGAAGCGTCGCGGGGTGAAGGGACGGGCCTCTTCCGGCAGTTCGCCGGTGGTCAGGACCTGCGCCATGGCGTCGCCGGTGACCGGTGTGAGCAGCACGCCGTTGCGGTAGTGCCCGGTGGCCAGCAGCAGTCCGGGCAGCTCGGTGGGGCCGAGCAGCGGCGCGTTGTCCGGGGAGCCGGGGCGCAGTCCGGCCCGGGTCTCGGTCAGCGGCAGCTCGGTGATGCCGGGCACCAGCTCGTGCGCGTCACGCAGCAGTTCGTACACGCCGCCGGCCGTCACCGTCGTGTCCCAGCCCAGCTCCTCGCTGGTGGCCCCGACGACCAGCTCGCCGCTGACCCGCGGCACCAGGTACAGGTGGCTGCCGCGCACCACCGCGCGCACCGTGCGGCTCAGGAACGGCGCGTACCGCCGGGGCACCGTCAGCCGCAGCACCTGGCCCTTGACCGGCCGCACCGGCGGCAGCACCTCGTCCGGCACCCCGGCCAGCTCGCCGCTGAGGCTGCCGGCCGCCAGCACCACCTGCCCGGCGGCGAGCGCCGTGCCGTCGCGCAGCACACAGCCCGCGGCCCGGTCCCGCTCGACGGTGAGCCGCTCGGCCCAGGCGCGGTGGAAGACCACGCCCGCCCGCTCGCAGGCGGTCACCAGGGCGCCGGCCAGCCGCCGCGGGTCGATCTGGTGGTCACCGTCCACCCGCAGCCCGCCGCGCACCCCCGGCGCGAGCATAGGCTCCAGCCGCCGGCACTCCCGCCCGGACAGCCACTCCGAGTCCAGGCCCGACTGCTGTTGCAGGGCGTGCAGTTCGCGCAGATGGGCGCGGTCGTCGGCGTCCAGCGCCACGGCGAGCGTCCCGCACCGGCGGTAGCCGAGGTCGTGTCCGGTCGCCTCGGTCAGTTCCGCGGCGAAGTCCGGATAGCGGCGCGCCGAGGCCAGGTTGAGTCCGAGCAGCGTCTGCTCGCCGTAGTGCAGTTCGGTGACGGCGGCCAGCATCCCGGCCGCGACCTGCGCGGCCCCGCCGCCCGGCTCGGGGTCCACCACGGCCGTGGCGAGCCCGCGCTGCGCCGCGCGCCAGGCCGTCACGAGTCCGATGATTCCGCCCCCGATGACGAGGACGTCTGACGTGCGTGGCAACGACATGGGCGTCCAGCCCCTCCCTTCGCCGGCATGACCCGGATCAGGTTCGTACGGTCGGAGGCCGCCAGCCTCCCTCTCAGCCCGGTGCGTCCGGGCTCCCGCGAGTGCTTGTAGCCTACCAGCGCCACTTTCGAGGGAGTCTTTTTCGATGCCACGCTCACTGGACGGTCTGGTCCTCGCCCCCGTCGCCGACCAGGCCCCGGGTCAGGTGGGCACGCTGACCCGCTTCACGTACCACGAGAAGGACGGGCAGATCTGGGCCGAGTACGCCGGCGGCGATGTCGTACGCGGCCATTTGGTGGGTATCCGGGAAGGCGACCGGCTCGACTTCCGATACGTCCAGCTCCGCCGCGACGGCACCACCGCCTCCGGGCACTGCGTGTCGTCCGTGGTCGAACTCCCCGACGGGCGCGTCCGGTTGGAGGAGTCCTGGGAGTGGGAGTCGCGGCCGGGCAGCGGGACGAGCGTGGTGGAGCAGATCGCCTGACAGCGGTTGTGCGGCAGGTCACGGCGCACGCCCGCTGACTGACGGCTCGTCAGTTGTCTAAGGTGATCAGGTGAGCGACCAGACGCAGGAACAGGGCACGGCACAGCCGCGGCGCGTGGTCGTCGTGGGCGCGGGCATGGCCGGCGTGCAGACCGCGGTCGCCCTGCGCGAGCAGGGCTTCACCGGCGCCGTCGTACTGATCGGCGCCGAGCCCCACCAGCCCTACGACCGGCCGCCGCTGTCCAAGGCCGTCCTGCTCGGCAAGGCCGAGGGATCCGCCTTCGACGTCGACTTCGAGGCGCTCGGCATCGAACTGCGGCTCGGCCGTGAGGCGCTGGCGATCCGCCCCGAGGAACATGTGCTCGACACCTCCGACGGGCCGGTGCCCTACGACGTCCTCGTGCTCGCCACCGGTGCCGAACCGATTCGCCTCCCGGGCTCCGAGGGCGTCCCCGGCGTCCACCTGCTGCGGACCCTGGACGACGCCGAACGACTGCGGCCCGTCCTCGCCGAGCAGCACGACGTGGTGGTCGTCGGCGCCGGCTGGATCGGCGCGGAGTTCGCCACCGCCGCCCGCGAGGCCGGCTGCGCCGTGACGGTGGTGGAGGCCGCGGACCGGCCGCTGGCGGGGGCGGTGCCGGCCGAGGTGGCCGCGCCGATGACCGCCTGGTACGCCGACAGCGGCACCGAACTGCGCACCCGCGCGCGCGTGGCGCGCGTCGAGCCGGGCGCGGTGGTGCTCGACGACGGCTCGCGGCTGCCCGCCGGCGCCGTCGTCGTCGGCATCGGGGCGCGCCCGGCGACGGCGTGGCTGGCCGGCTCCGGCGTCGGGCTGGGCGAGCACGGCGAGGTCCTGGCCGACGACCACCTGCGCACCTCCGTCCCGGACGTGTACGCCGTCGGCGACTGCGCCTCCTTCCCCTCGGGGCGGTACGGCGAGCGGCTGCTGGTCCACCACTGGGACAACGCGCTGCAGGGTCCGCGCACGGTCGCCGCCAACGTGGTCGGCCCGGCGCCGGCGGCCTACGACCCGGTGCCGTACTTCTGGTCCGAGCAGTTCGGCCGCTTCGTGCAGTACGCCGGCCACCACACCCCGGACGACACGCTGCTGTGGCGCGGCGAGCCCGCCGGGCCCGCGTGGACCGTCTGCTGGCTGCGCGGGGACCGGCTGGTCGCTCTGCTGGCGGTCGGCCGACCGCGCGATCTCGCGCAGGGCCGGCGGCTGATCGAGGCCGGCACGGCGATGGATCCCGGGCTGCTGGCGGACCCGGCCAGACCGCTGAAGGCGGCCACCGCGTAGGGCGCCGTGCCGCGCGCCGTCCTCCCAGGTGGGCGGGGCTGACTTGGGACTGTCGGTGGCAGATGGCACGCTTGGTCCCGTGACCGAGATTGACGCCAAGATTGATGCTCTCGTCCCCGCCTGGCTCACCCTGCCCGACATCGCCGAAATGCTCGACGTCGAGGTGACACGGGTGCGGCAGCTGGTCAAGGAGGGCCAGCTCATCGCCGTACGCCGGGGTGAGAACCGGGCCCTGCACGTGCCTGCCGCCTTCATCGACGGCGACAAGGTCGTCAAGGGCCTGACGGGGACCCTGACGCTGCTGCGGGACGACGGCTTCACGGTCGAAGAGATGATCGAGTGGCTGTTCACCCCCGACCCGACCCTGCCCGGCACCCCCGCGCAGGCCCTGAGTGAGAACCGCGGCACGGAGGTGAAGCGACGCGCCCAGGCTCTGGCCGTCTGAAGCCACGCCGCCCTCGGGTCCTTCGTCCGCCCGGGCCGGGGCGGGCGAGTCCGGCGTGATCCGGACGAGCGGCCCTGAGCGGCCGGGCCCCTGTGCCGGGCCGTTCCCGGGGCGGGGCTCCGGCCCCGCGCCGACCGCCGTAGGGTCGGCACACTGCACCAGCGGTGAACGGCGACCGCGGTCTCCGTAGGCCGTGGGCGCCGCCGCCGCACCGACAGCGGCGCGTGAGCGCACCGCATCCACAGCGGCGTGCCGCCGTACCGCGTCCACAGCGGAGCGGGGGCGCGCCGCATCGACGAACGGGGGGACCCACGTATGTCCGACGCCGCCATCGACACCTCCGCGGCCGCCGCTCGTGACCGGCTCGCCGACGCGCGCCTGTACCTGTGCACGGACGCCCGCAGGGAGCGGGGCGATCTGCCCGAGTTCCTCGACGCGGTGCTGGCCGGCGGAGTCGACATCGTGCAGCTGCGGGACAAGGGCATGGAGGCGGGGGAGGAGCTGGAGCACCTGAAGGTGTTCGCCGACGCCTGCGCCCGCCACGGCAAGCTGTTCGCGGTCAACGACCGCGCGGACGTCGCGCACGCCGCCCGCGCGGACGTGCTCCACCTCGGGCAGGGCGACCTGCCCGTCCCGGCGGCCCGCGCGATACTCGGCGACGGCGTCCTGATCGGCCGCTCCACGCACTCCGAGGCGGAGGCGGAGGCCGCGGCGGCGCAGGACGGCGTGGACTACTTCTGCACGGGCCCCTGCTGGCCCACCCCGACCAAGCCCGGCCGCCACGCGCCCGGCCTCGGCCTCGTCCGCCACACCGCCTCCCTCGGCACCGACCGTCCCTGGTTCGCCATCGGCGGCATCGACCTCGGCAACCTCGACGAGGTCCTCGACGCGGGCGCCCGGCGGGTCGTCGTGGTCCGGGCGATCACCGAGGCCGACGACCCCGGCGCGGCGGCGGCGGAGTTCGCCGAGCGACTGCGGCAGGCGGGATAGCCGGATCCGCTCCGATGCCGTTCGCGGCGTGCTCTGACCTGCTGTGATCTCGCTCCGGTCGCTCCGGTCGCTCTACTCCCGAATGTGTCTCGCTATTCGGACGGGCGATGGGGTGTCCGGGGCGTATTTCGGGGTCACGTGTCCGATGGGTGGACGAGAAAGGGGCAATTCGGTCAAATTTCCGGGGTTCGGTTGGGGGACCGCCGCCCTGTGGATAACCTGCGAGTATGGCCCTCGGAACCGCATCCACCAGGACTGACCGCGCTCGCACCGTGCGCGACATGCTCGCCACCGGCAAGAGCACGTTCTCCTTCGAGTTCTGGGCGCCGAAGACGGAGAAGGGCGAGCGCAACCTGTGGAACGCGCTGCGCAGGGTGGAGGCGGTCGCCCCCGACTTCGTCTCCGTGACGTACGGGGCCGGCGGTTCCACCCGCGCGGGCACGGTCCGGGCGACCGAGCAGATCGCCGCCGACACCACGCTGACGCCGGTCGCGCACCTCACCGCCGTCAACCACTCGATCGCCGAACTGCGCAACATCATCGGCCAGTACGCCGACGCCGGGATCCGCAACATGCTCGCCGTGCGCGGCGACCCGCCCGGCGACCCGATGGGCGAGTGGGTCCCGCACCCGCGCGGGCTGACCTACGCCGCCGAACTCGTCCGTCTCATCAAGGAGTCGGGCGACTTCTGCGTCGGCGTGGCGGCCTTCCCCGAGATGCACCCGCGCTCGGCGGACTGGGACTCGGACGTCGCGCGCTTCGTCGACAAGTGCCGCGCCGGCGCCGACTACGCCATCACCCAGATGTTCTTCCAGCCGGAGTCCTACCTCCGGCTGCGCGACCGCGTCGCCGCCGCGGGCTGCGAGACCCCGGTCATCCCCGAGGTCATGCCGGTCACCAGCGTCAAGATGCTGGAACGGCTGCCCCAGCTGAGCAACGCCGTCATTCCCGACGCCCTGAAAGAGCGGATCCTCACAGCCAAGGACGATCCGGCGGCGGTACGCTCCATGGGGATCGAGTTCGCCACCGAGTTCTGCGCGCGGCTGCTGGCCGAAGGAGTGCCCGGACTGCACTTCATCACGCTCAACAACTCCACGGCGACCCTGGAAATCTACGAGAACCTGGGCCTGCACCACCCACCGCGGGCCTAGACCGGCCGTACCCGCGTACGACACACTGCGGAGCGGTCACTGGGAGAGGGGCGTACATGGGCTGGACGGTCCTCTACATCGCGTTCGGCGTCGTCGCGCTGTGGCTGCTCGGCGAGGTGCTGCTGCAGTACAAGGCGCGGCTGCGCTGGCGGCTGCTGGCCTTCGCGGGCTTCCTGTGCGTCGTGCTCGGTGTGCTGATCCCGTCGGTTCTGGTCATCGGCCTCGGCACGGCCGCGTTCGCGGTCGGGCAGACGTACGTGACGCTGTCCTTCCGCCGCGGGTTCGCGGCCGGTTGGGCGGTCAGCCGGCCCGGTCCGGACGGCGAGGGAACCAAGCGCCGCCGGGGCAGGGCCGAGCGCAAGAAGAAGGGCGCGGACCCGGAGGCCGCCGGCCCCGAAGCCGTCGACGGCGTACCGCACCCCGACGCGGACGGCGCCCACCTCACGGACGGCGCGCATCTCACGGACGGCGTGGACGTCTTGGCCGGAGCGGACGCGGCAAAGGCGCTGACCGGGGACGACGGCCCGCCCTACGGGCACGACGACGACCAGGACCGTGACGACGTGTTCGCGCCCGCCCGGCCCGGCCGCGCCACGGCCGCCGAGAGCACCGCGGTGTACGAGCCGCAGCCCCTGCCCGACGACACCGGCTCCTACGGCGTCTACGGCACCCGGACGCCCCAGGACGAGTACGCCACCACGGCCCAGAGCGCCGACCAGGGCTACGGCTACGACTACTCCGGCTACGGGCAGCAGGGCTACGGCTACGACACCACCGGCCAGGGCTACACCGGCTACTCCGACCCGTACTTCACCGGCCAGCCCGCCTACGGCGACGCCTCCTACGACACCGCCTACGGCACCCACGGCGCCCAGGACCCGTACGCCGCGGGCGGCTACGGGGGCGAGACGCCGGCCGCCGGGGTGTGGGTTCCGCAGCAGCGCGGCGAGGACGCGAACGGGCTCCCGCCCGAGCAGCAGCCCTACCCCTACCAGGCCGAGGGGCAGGGCCAGGCCCCGCACGGGGCGGGCTTCGACGAGCAGTACCGATTCTGAACCCGGCCTGAACCCGGCCTCTGAGCCCGGCAGGTTCTGGGCCCGGCGGGTTCTCGAGCCCGGCGGCCGGTCGCCGGGTCGGGGGCGCTGACGGATCGGACCCACCGCGAGCCGGGCGCACGGCCGGACCGGACTCACGGCCGGGCCGAAATCGAACCCGGCCGGGCCCACTGCTGCCGGGCCGAACGCAGGCCCGGGCCGGGCCCACTGCCCGGCCGGGGTCACTGGGAGCCGCGGAACTCCGGTCCCTCCACGATCAGTCCTGCCACCAGCGCGCCCGACATCCCGGCGTGCGGCAGCCCGCCGCCGGGGTGCGACCAGCCGCCCACGGTGAACAGCCCGGCGAGCGCGGTGGAGTTGGACGGGTGCAGCAGCCGCCCCTCGGCGGCGGCCAGCGCCGGCGCGGGCACGGCGCCGCCCGCCGCACCGGTCTCCCGCTCGACGTCGGCCGGGCCGCGGACCTCGTGCCACAGAATCCGGTCCCGCAGCCCCGGCACCGCGCGCTCGGCCGCCGTGATCATGCGGTCGGCCTGGACCTCCAGGGCCTCGCGCCCCGCGACCGCCGAGCCGTCCGCGGGGGCCGGGACCGTGGCCGTGAGCGTCACGGCCTCGTGCTCGGCGTCCGGCGCCAGCGCCGGGTCGCCGGGCCGCGACACGGTGACCGTGGGCAGCGCGGGCATCCTGGGCGCGGTGCCGAACAACGCGTCGAGTTCGGCCTCGCGGTCCCGTGTGTGCACCACGGTCCGGTGCGCCGTCCCCTCGGGACGCCCGCCGCGCAGCGCCAGCAGCACGGTCAGCCGGCTCGGCAGTCCGCGCTGGGCCGGCACCCCGCCGCCGTTCCGGACCGACGCACGGCCGGCCAGGCGCTCCAGGGTCCTCGGCGGCACCCCGGCGACCACGAACTCCGCCTCCGCGACGGACCCGTCGGCGAACTCCACGCCCGCCGCCCGGCCGTCCTCCTCGACGATCCGCCGGGCCTCGGCACCGAAGACGAACTCGACCCTGCGGGCCACGCACCGCTCGTACACCGCGCGGGCCAGCTCACGCAGGCCGCCCCGGACGTACCAGGTGCCGAAGGCGTGCTCCATGTACGGCAGCACGGCCGCGCTCGCCGGAGCGGTGCGCGGATCGAGGCCGTAGGCGAGCGCGTGACTCTCCAGGAGCGCGGCGAGGCGGGCGTCGCGCAGCTCCCAGGCACCGACCTCGGCGAGCGTGCCGGCCCGCCGGGTGCGCAGCAGGCGCTTGTGCGGCACCGCCGGATAGGGCTCCCGCTCGGCCAGCACCGGCCAGTTGGGCCACAGCGGCTCCTCCAGCAGCGGCCTGCGGGTGCGGTCCCAGGCCTCGCGCGCCCGCACCAGGAAGTCGCCCCAGCGCTGCCCGGCCCCCGCCCCGAGCGCCTCGTCCAGGGCCGTGACGACGCCCGCACGGGAGGCGTTCGGCAGGGACACCTCGGCGCCGTCCGCGAAGACGTGCCGTGCGGAGGGGTCGACCTGGACCAGTTCGACGCGGTCCTCCAGCGGCTCCTTGCCGGTCTTGACGAACAGGTCGCGGTAGACCGCGGGCAACGGGAGCAGTCCGGGGCCGGTGTCGAAGGCGAAGCCGTCCCGTTTGAGACGGCGCACCGCGCCGCCGTACGTCTCCGTACGCTCGTACACCGTCACCCGGTGGCCCGCGACGGCCAGCCGGGCGGCGGCAGCCATCGCGCCCGTCCCGGCGCCGATCACCGCAATCCGTGCCATGCCGGCGACTTTACCGACCACCGCCGACAGTTCCCGCCGCGGGGCTGTGACCAGCGCGTTCCTCCCCTGGCCGGCTCTTTCGGACCAGGGCGGCGAGCGCTGAGTACCCGTACCTAGCCGCCAAGATGAGTACGCGCGCGGATGGGGGCCGGGCCGCGTGGACGGGAGAGTGGGGGCACGGGAAGGGGCACGGCGCCGGTACCGCCGGCACGGGGCGGCGGAACGGCGCCGCCCTGGACCGCCCCCTTGGCCGGCCCGCGCCGGCGGACGCGGGGCACGGGTCCGGGACGACCGGGCGGGACCCGCCGGGGCCGGGGGCCGGGGAGGTACGGGACGACCGGACACGACCCGCCGGGGCCGGGGAGCGGGGGAGGCAGGGGGAGCCGGAGCGGGCGGGAGCGACGGTGCGTCGAGGCCGGCGGGGGAACGCGGCCATGGCGTACCGGCGCTCCCGCCACCCGCCCCGACGGCTCCCGGAGGTCCAGGCCCGCGGGACCCCGCTGCGCCCCCCGACGGTCCCCCGCGTGTCTCAGCGGGCGCCGCTCACCCGTCCCTGCAGGAGGCGGGACAGGGCGGCGTGGACGTCGTCCAGGGAGCGTTCGGGCTGGAAGGACTTCCAGTCCAGGGCGGCCACCAGCACCATGCCCACCAGGGCGGCGGCGGTGAGCGGGACGTCGATCTCCTCGCTGAACTCACCGTGCGCCACCCCGTCGCGCAGTACGCCCTCCACCACCGCGACCGCCTCCTGGCGGACCACCATGAGCGTGGACTGCCAGGCCCGGTTGGTGCGCCACAGCTCGGCCACGTACAGCTGGGTGAAGGCGGGGTAGCGGTCGATGAAGACGAGACCGGCCCGGATCATCGCGTCCAGGGCGTCGACGCGGCTGCCGCCCGCCCGCTCCGTTCCCTCGGCCGCCTCCCTGAGGGAGGCGGTGAGCAGTCCCACGCCGTGCCGCAGCAGCTCCTCGAAGAGGACCGACTTGCTCGCGAAGTTGTAGTAGACCGTGCCCTTGGCCACCCCGGCACGCTCGGCGATCTCGTCCACCGTGGTGGCGGAGAAGCCCTGCTCGGCGATGAGCGTGACGGCCGCCTCGTAAAGCTTCTGCCGGGTGGCCTCCCGGCGGGTACGGCCGCCCGGCGTGGTGCTGCTGCGTTCCATGGCCCCGATTCTCACAGGTACGGACCGTCCGGCGGGTCCGGCGGGTCCGGTGGGTCCGGCAGGGGTGGCGGGCGGCCGGGTCACAGGCTCAGCTCCGGGTGCAGCCGGTCCAACGTCCACACCTGCCGCCGCCGCGCCGACAGCGCGGTCAGCGCGAGTGCCGCCGCCGTGAAGCCCGCGAGCACCGCGCAGGCCGTCCACACCGGCCCGAGAGAGCCGCCGGTGATCAGCCTCCTGAGGGCGTCGACGACGTAGCTCATCGGCAGGAAGGGATGCAGCGCGTTGAAGAAGCCGGGACTGGTCTGCACCGGATAGGTGCCGCCGGCGGACGTCAGCTGGAGCATCAGCAGGGCCAGGACGAGGATCCGGCCGGCCGGTCCGAAGCGCGCGTTCAGCCACTGCACGATCGCCGCGAAGCACGCCGCCACCAGGAACAGGAAGGCGATCGTGCCTCCCGCGCGGACCATCTCCAGGCCCACCGCCCAGTGCAGCACCGCCATCAGGGCCGCCGTCTGCAGCGCCCCGACCGCCACCACCGGCAGCCAGCCCGCCAGCGCGATCCGCCACGAGGAGGCGCCCGCGGCCAGCGCGCGCCGGTTCATCGGCGGGATCAGCATGTACGCCACCATGGCGCCCACCCACAGGGAGAGCGGGATGAAGTACGGGGCGAAGCCGGTGCCGTAGTTGGGCGCGTGATGCAGGTCCCGGGAGGCCAGCTGGACCGGGTCGGCCATCACGCCCGTGCGCTGGTCGCGGTCCTTCTTGTCGTAGTCCGGGATCTTCTTGGCGCCGTCGTGCAGTCCGCCGGCCAGCTTCCCGGAACCGTCGGCCAGCTTGTACATGCCGCCGTTCAGGTCCAGGGCGCCCGTCTTGAGCTTGCCGACGCCGTCGTCGAGGTCGCTCGCGCCGGACTTGGCCGTACCGAGCCCGGTGTGCAGCTTCTTCGCGCCCGCGGCGACCTCGCCCGCGCCCTTGTTGAGCTCGTCGATCCTCTTCACGGCGTCGTCGACGTCCTCCGACAGGTGCGGCGCCCGGTCGGCGAGCGCCTGGGCCTTCTTCTGGAGGCCGGCGAGGTCGGCGTCCAGCTTCTTCAGATCGCCGTCGTTGTCCGTGATCAGCGTGTCGACGTCGTCGGCGACGGTCGCCACGTCGGCGGCGGCCTCCTTGGCCTTCTCGAGGTCGGCGCAGGCGGCGTCGGGCAGGGCGGCGGATTCCGGGCAGCGCCGGGCGTAGACGTCGTCCAGGCCGGTGGAGGCCGCGTGCGCGGCCCTCGCGGCGCCCGGGGCCCTCTTCACCAGCGTGCCGAGGTTGCGGCGGATCGCCTTGGCGGAGTCCGCGACCAGCTGGGCCGAGTCGCCGATCGTCTTCTCGTTGTCCTTCAGGAAGGGGCCCACAGCGGTGTGCACCGCGTCGACCTTGTCGGCGAGGGTCTGGGTGCCGTCGGCGACCCGTCGTGAGCCGCTCTCCAGGGCGCCCGCGCCGGTGTCGAGCCTGCGCAGGCCCTTGGCCAGCTTGCCGCTGCCCTTCTTGGCCTCCGTCAGCCCGTCGGCGAGGTCCTGGGAGCCCTTCTTCGCCTTGCCGATGCCCCCGCTGAGCCGGTCGGCGCCCTCGGCGGCCTCGACCGTCTGCCCGTGGATGTCGGAGAACGAGATGAAGATACGGTCCAGGAAGGAGCGCGAGGCCTTGGTGGAGGCGGCGGTGCGGACCTCGTTGAACACCGTCCGCGAGATCTGCCCGACGATGTAGTTGTTGGCGTCGTTCGTACGGACCTGGAGGGCGCTCGTCTCGGGGGAGCCGCCCGCGCTGGAGGCGATCCGCTCGCTGAAGTCGGCGGGCATCGTCAGCGAGAGGTAGTACGTGCCGTCCTCGACGCCCCGGCGGGCCTCGGCGGCGCTCACCCGGTGCCAGTCGAACACCTCGCTCTTCAGCAGGCCCTTGGTGAGGTCGTCGCCGGCGGTGATCCGCTGCCCGCCGGCCGTGGCCCCGCGGTCCTCGTCCACGAGCGCCACCGGCACCCGGTCCAGGCGGCCGTACGGATCCCAGAAGGACCACAGGTACAGCGCGCCGTAGAGCAACGGCAGCACGAGCAGGGCGACCAGGGCGGCGCGCGGCAGCCTGCCGCGGCCGAAGCGCCTCAGTTCAAGAGCGGCCAGTCTCGGCGAGCGCATCGGCCGCCCCCTCCGTGTCGTCGCCGGGTTTGTCGTCCTTAGGCCTGATGTCGTTCTTGGGCCCGTTGTCGTGTTCGGGCCCGTTGTCGCGTTCGGGCCTGTCGTCGTGTTCGGGCCTGTCGGTCTCGGGACCGGCGTGGTCGGGGCGTCCGCCGTCGTCCTCGGGCCCGTGGTCGTCCTCGGGCCCGTGGTCGTCCTCGGGCCCGCCCTCGTTGTCGCGTCCGCCGTCGTCGTCGGGGGCCGGCTCGGTCGTCTCGTCGGCGTCCCTGTCGTCGCCGGTCCCGCGGTCGCCGGTCCCGCGGTCGGTGGTCCTGGTGTCGGCGGTCCCCGGCTCGCGGGAGCCGGTGGTGGACACGACCACCGCGTCATCGGGCGCCTCGCCGCACACCGCCACCACGGTCGTCCCGGACTCGGCGACGGATTGCAACAACGCCCAGACCTCGGTGCGTTCGGCGGGCGAGAGCTTGAAGTCGGCGTCGTCCACGGCGAGCAGTCGCGGCCCGGACATCAGGGCCAGGGCGACGGACAGGCGCAGCGCCTCCAGACGCTCCAGGTCCCGCACGGTGGTCCTCGCGCCCTTGGGCAGCGCCATGAGGTCGAGGCCGGCGGCGGCCAGCGCGGTGTCCGTCAACTCCCGTTCCTCGGCCCGCCGCCGCGCGCGCGAACGCAGCAGGCCGCGCGGCGCGGAGCCGAACCTGCGCTGGAGCAGCGCCCGTTCGCGCAGGTGCTCGCCGACGGTCAGGGCCGGTTCGAGGTCGGTCACGCCGGCGACGTTGGCGAGCGCGCTGACGCGGCGCAGCGCGGACATGTGCCGGGGTGGTTTGAAGCCGCCCACCTCGGCCACCCCCTCCGTGGGCTTCATCCGCCCGGTGAGCGCCAGCAGCAGGCAGGTGCGGCCGGAGCCGGACGGGCCCGCCACGGCGATCAGCGCACCGGGCTCCGCGTCGACGTCCACGTCGCGGAACGCCCAGCCGCGCGGCCCGCGCAGCCCGAAGCCGCGGGCCGTGACGGCGAGGCCGCGCCCGGCGTCCCCCGCCGTGCCCGGCCCGGCGCCCCCCGCCGGGCCGGCCACGGCGGTGCGAGGGCTGAAGCGCGGGGTCTCCTGCGGCTCCTCGGAGGCGTCCACGGGCCTTCCCCTCCCCCTGCCGGTTTTTGAACTGACTGGTCAGTGCAAAAGTTACCCCCGATTCCGCGATCCAAGCAAAAGTCCAGGTCAGAACGGATTGTCAGTGGCATACCTCACGATGGGCACATACGGCACCCGTGCCGTCACCCAGACGACAGGAGGTTCGTCATGGCCAACTCCTCCGCGGCCGCCCGCCGGCGCCGCGCTTCCGGCCCTGCCCCCTCACTGACCGGCCCGGCGAGCGACGTGCACCCCGTGCTCCGCCGGGCCACGGCCCCGCCCGCCGCACTCGACCTGCTCGCCCAGGCCCGGGCAGGACTCGAAGAGGCCACCGTCCTGGAACAGCCGAACGAGCGCTACGCGACGGCCCACCTCGCCGCCCTGCGCACCGCCGCCGCCGTGCTCGCCGCACGAGGCCGCCCGGAGACCAACCCCAGGCGCCGGGCCAGGATCCGCAGCGCCTGGGAAGTCCTCCCCGAGATAGCGCCCGAACTGACCGAGTGGAGCGCGCTGTTCGCCTCGGGCGCCCGCCGCCGCGCGCTCGCCGAGGCCGGTGTCCAGGGCGCGGCCGGCCGCCGGGACGCCGACGACCTGATACGGGACGTGGCGATGTTCCTGCGCATCGTCGAGCGAATGCTGGTCCTCCAGCCGGTGCTGCCGCAGCCCCGCCCGGACCCGGGGGAGACGGGCGGCGCCGAGGCGACGGGCGGAGGGGGCATCGGAGGCAATAGGGTGGAGAGTGCCTGAAGCCTTCCCGCCTCCCGTTCCCGGGCCGGGCAGGCAGCCCGATCGCCCCGCCGTGCAAGAGGCGGTGCCGCCTCGAGGAGTCAACTGCCGTGTCGGACCCGATGCGCCCGCCCGTCTCCCCACACAGCCCTCGACCGACGTCACCGCGCCCCGGCTCCTCCCGGCCGCGCGCCGCACTCCGTACGGCCGTGGTCTGGGAGGTCCTGCGGGACGCCCTCGACCGGCGGGTGAAGGCCACGGGCCGGGAGGCGCTGGACGTTCTCGACACCGGCGGCGGCAGCGGCAACTTCGCCGTGCCCCTGGCCGGCCTCGGCCACCGGGTCACCGTCGTCGACCCCAGCCCGAACGCGCTGTTCGCCCTGGAGCGCCGCGCCGCCGAGGCCGGCGTGGCCGACCGGGTGCGCGGAGTGCAGGGCGACGCGCACGGACTCTTCGACGTGGTCGAGCGCGGCGGCTACGACGCGGTGCTCTGCCACGGTGTCCTGGAGTACGTCGACGACCCGGCCGAGGGCCTGCGCAACGCGGTCGCCGCGCTGCGCGCCGGGGGCGTCCTCAGCCTGCTCGCCGCCGGTCTCGGCGGCGCGGTGCTCGCCAGGGCCCTGGCAGGCCACTTCAAGGAGGCCCGGCAGGCCCTCGGCGACCCTGACGGCCGTTGGGGCGAGGGCGACCCGATGCCGCGCCGCTTCACCGCCGAGCAGCTCACCGCGCTCGTCGAGAGCGTGGGGGTGACGGTGGGCGCGGTGCACGGCGTCCGGGTCTTCGCCGACCTCGTGCCCGGCGTCCTGGTGGACACCGAGCCGGGCACGCTGGACGCGCTGCTGGCGCTGGAGGCGGCGGCGGCCGAGCTGCCGGCGTTCCACTCCGTGGCCACCCAGCTCCACGTGCTCGGCGAGACACCGGCCGCCGCGGGGGCCTGAGCCGGTCCCGGGGCCGCCGCCGCGTGACCCGAGCCGGTCGACGGGGCACGGGGCCACTCGTGGGGCGGACCTCGGGCCGGCGGTCCGGCCGGGCATGGAGTGCGCCACAGGCCCCCCGCTCCCCGACCGTGCGCCGTATGATCGAGGGAGACCGTCCGGCATGACGGGTCGGCCGCCGGGGAATGGAAGCCTCAGCGAGCCGGGCCCGCCGTGGCGGATCAGGTTGGCCAGTTGGCGCAGAGGGGCGGGTTTCACGGGGGCGATTCCCTGCCTATCCTGAAGGGACCCCCCGGGTCGCCCCCGGCGACTGCACGATGAGGAGGACTCCGTGCCGCTCTCGGAGCACGAGCAGCGCATGCTCGAGCAGATGGAGCGAGCGCTGTACGCCGAAGATCCCAAGTTCGCGTCGGCGCTCGAGGGAAGCGGGCTGCGTACGTACACCCGGCGGCGGGTCTACCAGGCGGTCGCGGGCTTCCTCGTAGGTATCGCGCTCCTCATGGCGGGTGTGGTCACCCAGCAGACATGGGTGAGCGTCGTGGGTTTCCTGGTCATGCTCGGCTGCGCCGTGCTGGCCGTGACCGGCTGGCGCAAGTCCCCCAAGCCGGGGGAGCAGCCCGTCGGACCGCACGCCCGCCACCAGATCCGGGCGAAGCGCTCCATGATGGACCGCATCGAACAGCGCTGGCAGCGCCGTCGCGACGAACAGGGTCACTAGGCGAGGAGCCGACCCAGACATCCGGTGAGGGGCTGGCCACCACAGGTGGCCAGCCCCTCACCGATGTCCAGAACCGGCCACGTCCCGACCCCAGGGCCACGACTCGCCGTCCCGACGGCCTCCGTCCCCGGCCTAGGGCGGGCTCAGAAAGTCCCGTCTGGCTCGCGGCGTCCGGTGCGGCGCTCCCCCAGCCTTCGGCCGGGGGCACCCCCACGCCGCGTTGTCGGGATCGTCCGCGTACGCCCGGTACGCGGACGACTCTCCGCCTCGCGATGCTCCCCCACTGCCTGAACGGCGTGGGGGCCCCACCGCCAGACGCCGCGAGCCCTGCCCTCCGGGCGGACGACGCCACTCGCGAGACACGCCCTGGCGGCGCTCCGACAGCCCGTCGTGAGGCCGCGCCCCGCCACCCGGGCGCGGCCCACGCCCCGGAGCGCGCCCAGGCTCAGTGGCGTGCCCGCGCCCTGTAGGGCGATGCCCCGCCGGCGGGCACGCCCGCGCTCCGGGGCTGCCCCTCTCGCGAGGCGAGACAGGGCGGATCCCTGGGCGAGACGGGCGGGCCCCCGCGGCCGGGCGAACGGCCGCCCGGGGCGCGGCCGGCCGCCGCCGGGTGGTCCCACCCTCCGTCGGCGCGGCGTCAGCCCTGCTGGCGTGAGGGCCGGCGCAGCGCCGGGCGGAGGGCCCTCACGCGGGATCTCAGGGCCGACCAGCGGGCAGAGAGAGCCCAGGCCAGGCGGGCGCTGGAGCGAGGGGCGAGCGCGGCGCGCAGTCCGGCCGCGCGGGAGGCCGTGGCCCGCAGACCCGCAGCGGCGTGGCGGGCGTCCTCGGCGAGCCCGGCGACCGGACGCGGCCGAGGAGCGTAGAGGACCTGCTCCACGGCATCCGCCAGCCGGTGCACCGAGGCCGCGGCCGCCGGGTCCAGACGTCCGAGCCGGACGATCCGCGCGGCCGCCGTGCGCGGTGTCCGCGAGTCGTCCGGTGGGATGCCGAAGTCCCAGGCCGTGTCGGTCAGTTCCCGCCAGACGGCGAGCGTGTGCGGCGCGGCGTCCGCCTCGCCCCGCCCGTGCGCGCCCAGCCGGATCGACCGCACCCGTCTGCGCCACAGTGCCGGCAGCAGCGGCAGCACGACGACCAGCGCCCCGCCCAGCGCCCACGCCGCGACCGCGTACCACCGAGGACCGCCGTCGTCGACGGACAGCACGGCCTGCGCGGACGGGCTCGGGCACTCCTGCAGCCGCTTCAACGTCGGCGGGCAGTCCGTGCTCGCCGAGGCCGTGGCGGACGGCGCGGCGCTCGCCGTACGGGACGGCGCCGTCGGGTCCGGCACGCTCGTGCCCGGCGTGTCCGACTGGGTGTACCGCGGCTGCGTGCCCCGCGTCGGGGTCGGCTCGAAGCGGGTCCAGCCGACGCCCTCGAAGTACAGCTCGGGCCAGGCGTGCGCGTCCTTCAGCCCCACCGCGACCGTGCCGTCGCCCTGCGGTGAGCCCGGCGCGAAGCCGACCGCCACCCGGGCGGGGATGCCGAGCGTGCGCGCCATCGCGGCCATCGCGAACGAGAAGTGCACGCAAAAGCCCCGCTTGTCCCGCAGGAACTTGGCGATCGCCTCCGAGCCGCTGCCCACCTCGACCTGGGTGTCGTACTGGAAGCCGCCGTTGACGGCGAACCAGTCCTGGAGCTTGACCGCCTGCTCGTAGTGGTTCGCCGCACCGTCGGTGACCGCCCGCGCGGTCACCGCGACGATCCCCGGCAGCGACTTGGGCACCTTGGTGTACTCGCGCTTCAGCGCGGCGGCCGGGTCCGGCGCCGCGGCGAGCTGCGCCGCCGTCGGCTGTACGTCCAGGCTCCGGACCTGGTAGGTGAGCCCCCGCGTGTTCTGTCCGTGGTCGCCGACCAGCGTCATGCCCACGGGCTCGTAGCGCCAGTTGCCCTTGATCCGCACGCCGCTGGGCGGGTACGGCATCGGCAGCCAGTCCTGGGCGTACCAGTCCGCCGCGGAGACCGTCGTGGTGACCTCCGCGCGCCGCACGTCGCCGCTGAGGCCGGCCGGGGTGGGCAGCGGGTCGGGCACGCCGACGATGTGCCGCTGGGACGGCTTCCAGGTGGTGCCGTCGAAGTCGTCCAGGGACACGATCCGCAAGTACAGGTCGGAGGCGTCCGCCGCGTCGGTGCGCAGGCTCAGGACCGTGCGGTCCTGGTCCACATTCAGGCTGTCGCGCAGCGAGACCAGCGGGTTCACCGCGGAGATCGTGCCCCCGCCCCCGACGCCCGCGCCGACCCCCGCCCCGGCCGGGCCCAGCAGCCCGCCCTTCATCGCCGGCAGCGCCAGCGGCACCACCAGGGCGACGCCCAGCGCGAACGCGCCGATGCGGCGCCCCGTGCGCACGGGGGCCGGCGCGCCCCCGGACTCGCGGCCCGGGGCGCGGGCCGCGCCGCTGAACACCCGGCCCCACTGCGCGAGCCGGTCCCGGCCCTCGGCCAGCAGCAGCATCAGATAGCCGGCCGCCGCGAGCAGGAACCACAGCCAGTCGGTGCCGCCGTCGGCCAGGCCCGCGGCCACGGAGTACAGCGCGAGCAGCGGCAGTCCGGCGGGGGCCGCGCTGCGGAAGGTCACCGCGAGGGCGTCCACGACCAGCCCGATCACCAGGACACCGCCGACGATCATCAGCCGGATGCCGTCGGACAGCGGCGCCGGGGGCGCGTACCGCCCGACGTCGTCGGCGCCCTGCTGCAGCAGGTCGGCCAGATGGCGGAAGGACTCGGGGCCCGGGACCAGCCCGGCCAGGGCCTGGCCCCGGGCGAAGACCAGGGTCAGCAGCACCAGCGTGACCAGGGCCTGCGCCGCCACCGTCAGCGGTCGCGCCGGCGGTACCCGCCGCAACGCCGCGCCCACCGCCGACTGCACGGCCAGCAGCAGCGCTGCCTGGAGGATCCATACCGAGGAGTCGACCAGCGGCAGCAGCGCGCACGCCGCCATCAGCGTCGCCGCCGCGGCGCACCACGTCAGCCGGGTCCGCCCGCTCATGCCCGCCCCTCCCCGAAGCCCGCGCCACGCCCCGCGTCCGCCGCCCCTGCTCCCGCGCCCGCCGCGCCGTACCCGACGCCGCCCGCCGTCCCGTGACCGCCCCCGGCACCCGCCTCCGGAGCGGCTGCGGCCGTTACCGCGGGACGGGCTTCGAACACCGGGCCGCCCGCCGTGCCGTGGCCGCCACCGACGCGGTCGTGCCCGCTCCCGCCCGTCACGCCGAAGCCGCCTCCGGCTCCCGGGCCGGCGGCGGTGCGCTCACGGTCCGCCTGACGCCAGAGTTCCTCCAGCGAGGCGCCGCGGGGCACGCGTACGACCGTCCAGCCCGTCTCGCGCAGCAACCGCAGCGCGGCCGGCATGCCGGGATCCGCCGTACCGGGCGTCCCGGCCGGCTCCCGCGTCCACGCGTCGCCGTCCAGCACGAACGCGACCGCGCCCCCGCTGCGCTGCCGCATCTTCGCGGCCACCGCGGCCTGCGTCTCGTCGAGGTCGCCGAGGAAGGCGACCAGCAGCCCCTCGGTGCCGCCGCGCAGCACGTCGTACGCCCGCGACAGCCCCGCCCCGTCCGAGTGGGCGATCATGGCGAGGGTGTCCATCATCAGCCCCGCCGCGTCCGCCGACTCCTGGCCGGACCCGGCGAACCCGTCGGCGCCCTCGCCGGGCACCGAGTCGCCCGTGTCGGTCAGCAGCCGCACCGAGAAACCCCGCTCCAGCATGTGGACCAGGACGGAGGCCGCCCCGGACACCGCCCACTCGAAAGCCGCGTCGGGGCCCACGCCCCGGAAGGCGGCGGCCCGGGTGTCCAGCAGCACCGTGCAGCGGGCGCGCTGCGGCTGCTCCTCACGGCGCACCATCAGCTCTCCGTAGCGCGCGGTGGAACGCCAGTGCACGCGGCGCAGGTCGTCGCCGTAGCGGTACCCGCGCGGGATGACGTCGTCCTCGCCGGCCAGCGCCAGCGCGCGCTGCCGTCCGTCGCCGTACCCCCTGGCCTCGCCGGTCAGCCGCACCGGCGGCAGCGGCACGACGCGCGGGATGACGGTCAGGGTGTCGAACGACGAGAAGGAGCGCGTCAGTTCGCACATGCCGAACGGGTCCGACAGACGCAGCTGGAGCGGTCCCAGCGGATAGCGGCCGCGCAGGTCGGAGCGGACCCGGTAGGACACCTCGCGGCGGCCGCCGGGCTCCACCCGGTCGAGCACGAAGCGGGGGCGCGGCCCGAGCACGTACGGCACCCGGTCCTGGAGCATCAGCAGGCCCGTCGGCAGCCGGGACACGTTGTCCATCCGCAGGTGGACCCGGGCCTCGCTGCCGGCGGGCACCTGCGCGGGGGAGAGCCGGCGGTTGCCGGCGACCCGGTAACGGGTGCGGTGGAGCACGCCCGCGCAGACCAACGGCAGCACGGCGAGCAGCAGGCCCACCCGCAGCAGGTCGGGCTGGCCGAGGACGTACGCGCAGACGGCCGCCGCCACACCGGCGGCCAGGAAGGAGCGCCCGCGCGTGGTCAGACCGGCCAGCGCGGTGCGCACACCGCCCCTGTCCCCCTGGTCGTCCCGCGGGTGAACGGTCCCCGCGTCGGTCATCAAAGCCCCCGCGGCTGCGGCCGGCCGAACTCCGGCGTGGTGTGGACCGAACCGAGTCCGCCGGCCTGGGCCGCCGCCGGCACCGGGGTGTGCTGCACGATCTCCTGGACGACCTGTTCCGCGGTGCGCCGGTTGAGCTGTGCCTGGGCGGTGGGCAGCAACCGGTGGGCGAGGACCGCCACCGCGAGCGCCTGCACGTCGTCCGGCAGGGCGTACTCCCTCCCGCTCAGTGCCGCGGACGCCTTCGCCGCGCGCAGCAGATGCAGCGTCGCGCGCGGCGAGGCGCCGAGTCTGAGATCGGGGTGGGAACGGGTGGCGGCGACCAGGTCCACCGCGTACCGCCGCACGGCGTGGGCGACGTGCACCGCGCGCACGGCGTCGATCAGCTTGACGACGTCATGGGCGTGCGCCACCGGCTGGAGGTCGTCCAGCGGGCTCACCGCGCCGTGCACGTCCAGCATCTGCAGCTCGGCCTCCGGGCTCGGATAGCCGATGGATACGCGGGCCATGAAGCGGTCGCGCTGCGCCTCGGGCAGCGGATAGGTGCCCTCCATCTCGACCGGGTTCTGCGTGGCCACCACCATGAAGGGGCTGGGCAGTTCGTAGGTCTGCCCGTCGATGGTGACCTGCCGCTCCTCCATGGACTCCAGGAGCGCCGACTGGGTCTTGGGGGAGGCGCGGTTGATCTCGTCGCCGATCACGATCTGCGCGAAGATCGCACCCGGCTTGAACTCGAAGTCCCGGCGCTGCTGGTCCCAGATGGACACGCCGGTGATGTCCGACGGCAGCAGGTCGGGCGTGAACTGGATGCGCCGCACCGAGCAGTCGATGGACCGCGCCAGCGCCTTGGCGAGCATCGTCTTCCCCACGCCGGGGACATCCTCGATCAGGAGGTGCCCCTCGGCGAGCAGTACGGTCAGCGAGAGCCGCACGATCTCGGGCTTGCCCTCGATCACTCTCTCCACCGAACCGCGGACCCGCTCCACAGTCGTGGTCAGATCGTCCCCCACGCTCGGCTTCGCTCGCGCGGGGACACCCCCAAGGCTCGCTCGATCGTCATAGGTCGTCACCCGGCCCTCCTCGGCCCTTCCCCGCGCCCTTCGACGGGCAGGGGATACCCCAGCTTTCCAGGCCGAGGCCCGCAGCGCGGACCGGCCCACCCCGAATACGGACACCACGCGGAGGTCGTTCCGTGTGATGTCACCCCCGCATTCTTGCCGCCGTTACCGATTCGTGTCATCCGCCTGTGGACAACTGGCCGCGATATGTCGGGTCTTATGACCTTTCGCAGGTGGCGAGCCTCGGCTCCGCGCACGACGGCCGGTGTCCGCGCGCGGGGATCCGCGGCCCGGAGGCCGCGCGCCACGACCGCGGCCGGCGCCCGCACGCGGCGTGTCGCATGCCGCGTGCGGGCCCGCCGGGCCGAGGCGCCGGGCCGGGCGCGCCGGTCAGGCGGCGGGGTCGATCTCGCGCAGCCGGCCGGTCCGCACGTCGAACACGAAACCGCGCACGTCGCCGGTCTCCAGCAGGAACGGCGAGGTGCGCACGCGCTGCATCGACTGCCGCACGTCCTGGTCGACGTCCTTGAACGCCTCCACCGCCCAGGACGGCCGCTGGCCGACCTCCATCTCCAGCTCGTGCCGGAAGTCCTCGGTGAGGGACTCCATGCCGCAGTTGGTGTGATGGATCAGCACCACGCTGCGCGTGCCCAGCGCCCGCTGGCTGATGGCGAGCGAGCGGATCACGTCGTCGGTGACCACACCGCCCGCGTTGCGGATGGTGTGACAGTCGCCGAGTCGCAGCCCGAGGGCGGCGTGCAGGTCGATACGGGCGTCCATGCAGGAGACGACCGTCACCTTGCGGACGGGGCGGGCGTCCATGCCCGGGTCGGTGAACGCGTCGGCGTAGGCCGCGTTCGCGGTCACCAGGTCGTCGATGACGGCGCCGTCCGTTATGGCGTTGTCGGATCCGGCGGGAACTGATGCAGAAGTCGTCATACTCATGACGTTACTGGTCGTGCGCCCCGCGGTCCTCTCAAGCGAGGGGACAAAAGGCCCCGCGGTCGCTTGTTGTGATCGACTCCACACACGCCGCTACCCCCTCCTTCCGGGTGAAACTCACCGGATCGTCGTGTCACCGGCACTCCGCCGGGCGACGCGCAGGCCGGTTGATTGACCGGGCGACACGGTGGACTAAAGTGACGCGAAGCGGGAGGCGCCGCTCTCCCTGCTGGACATGCTTTTCCCGGAGGCCCCGGCACACACCCGGTCGGCCTCCCCACGTGCGCGGGGCGTACGTACGGCTCGGCCTCCTCCCGCTCCGGTCGGCTGACGCTTCCGGCGCCGGCCGGACCCAATCCTCCGTGAGCGGTCGGGGACCCGGCGGTGCGTGCGGGACGCGCCGGACCTGAGAGGGCCCCTTGAGCGACAGCCGACACGTCCCCGTGATGCTCCACCGGTGCCTGGACCTCCTGGCGCCCGCACTGGAGCGGCCTGGGGCGGTGGTCGTCGACTGCACCCTCGGCCTCGGCGGACACAGCGAGGCCCTGCTCACCCGCTTCCCCGAGGCCCGCCTCGTCGCGCTCGACCGGGACAAGGAGGCGCTGCGCCTTTCGGGCGAGCGGCTGGCCCCGTTCGGCGACCGGGCCACCCTGGTGCACGCCGTCTACGACGAGCTGCCCGACGTGCTCGACCGGCTGGGCATCGCCCGCGTGCAGGGCGTCCTGTTCGACCTCGGCGTCTCCTCCATGCAGCTGGACGAGGCCGACCGCGGCTTCGCCTACGCCCAGGACGCCCCCCTGGACATGCGCATGGACCAGTCCACCGGCATCAGCGCCGCAGAGGTCCTCAACACCTACCCGCCCGGCGAACTGGTCCGCATCCTGCGGGCGTACGGCGAGGAGAAGCAGGCCAAGCGGATCGTGGCCGCGATCGTCCGCGAGCGCGGGAAGGAGCCGTTCACCAACAGCGCCCGGCTGGTGGAACTGATCCGCGACGCGCTGCCGCAGGCCGCCAAGCGCACCGGCGGCAACCCGGCCAAGCGCACCTTCCAGGCCTTGCGCATCGAGGTCAACGGCGAACTCTCCGTCCTGGAGCGGGCGATCCCGGCCGCCGTGAAGGCGCTCGACGTCGGCGGTCGGATCGCCGTACTGTCGTACCAATCCCTCGAAGACCGCCTGGTCAAGCAGGTGTTCGCGGCCGGCGCCGCCTCCACCGCGCCCCCCGGCCTCCCGGTCGTCCCCGAGCGCTACCAGCCCCGGCTCAAGCTGCTGACGCGCGGTGCCGAACTTCCCACCGAGGAGGAGATCGCCGAGAACCGGCGGGCGGCGCCGGCCCGGCTGCGCGGCGCCGAGCGCGTCAGGGCGGACGTCGAGTGAGGCAAGGAGGACCAGTGAGCAGGAAACCGGAACTCAGGGGCCGCGCCGCCCGGCTGGCGCGGCTCTTCCCGGGGAACCGGCGACAGGCCGCCCGCACGCCCTTCGTCCTCCTCGTCGTGCTGCTCCTCGGCGGCGGCCTCATCAGCCTCCTGGTGCTGAACTCCGCGCTGAGCGAAGGCGCGTTCCAACAGGACGACCTGCAGAAGGACACCAAGAACCTCACCGACGAGGAACAGGCCCTCCAGCGGGACATCGACGCCTACTCCGCCCCCGACGCACTGGAGCGCCGCGCCCGGCAGCTCGGCATGGTGCCCGGCGGCGACCCGGCCTTCCTCGATCCCGACGGCACCGTCAAGGGCGTCCCCTCGGCCGCCCCCGAGCAGTCCGAGGCCGAACAGTCCGCCTACCAGGAACTGCCGGTGTCCCTGCGCCCGCCCGAGACGCTCACGGCCGCACCGGGCCCGGTGGCCGGCGCCCCCGCCGACGGCAGCCTGGCCGGCGGCGCCCCCACGGCGGGATCGCCCACGGACGGCTCCGGTCCCGGCGCCCCGGAGACCGCGCTTCCCGCGGCCCCCGAAACCGCACCCGCCGACCCGGCGACGCCCCAGCCCGCCACGACCACGACCCCCGGCAGGTGACGGAAGTGACCGACAGGGAACCGCCGCGCCGCCGCGTGCCCGGCCCCGCCAGGCCCGCCCGCCCCGCCGGCGGCCGGCCCCGCCCCGGCCCCGGCGCCCGCCCGGCCCGCCGCCCGAACTCCACCTGGCGGCCCCCGCCCGTGCGCGTGCTCCGGCTCGGCAGCCCCCGCCCGCGGCTGCGCCTGATCGCCGTCGCGCTCACCCTGGTGCTGCTGGTCTTCGTCGTACGGCTGCTCCAGGTGCAGGCCGTCGACGCGAGCGCCTACGCCGCCAAGGCCGACGAGAACCGCTACGTCGTCCACACCATCGCCGCCGAGCGGGGCGGCATCACCGACCGCGACGGCGTCGCCCTCGCGGCCAGCGTGGACGCCGACGACATCACCGCCGACCCCACCATGTTCACCCGCGAGACGCTGAAGATCGGCGACGGGCCCGAGCAGGCCGCCGCGCTGCTCGCCCCGATCCTCGGGCAGGACCAGGACGGCCTGGTCAGGAAGCTGAAGACGGCCAACACCCGGTACGTGCTCCTGGCCCGCCGGCAGGCGCCGCAGGTCTGGAAGCAGATCAAGGACCTCAAGGCCGCACTCACCAAGAAGGCGCAGACCGACGGGGCCACCGTCAACGTCCTGGCCGGCGTCTTCTCCGACCCCAGCAGCAAGCGCGTCTACCCCAACGGCGACCTCGGCGCCGCGCTGATCGGCTGGGTCAACGCCGAGGGCAAGGGCGGCGGCGGCATCGAACGGCAGCTCGACAAGGAGCTGTCCGGTGAACCGGGCAAGATCCGCTACGCCCAGTCCGGCGGCCGGGAGGTGCCCACGGCGGGCTCCACCGAGACACCCGCCGTGCCCGGCACCGACGTCGAACTCACCATCGACCGCGACATCCAGTGGGCCGCCCAGAACGCCATCACCGAGCAGGTGCGCAAGTCCGAGGCCGACCGCGGCTACGTGATCGTGCAGGACACCCGGACCGGCGAGATCCTCGCCATGGCGAACTCCCCGGGCTTCGACCCGGGCGACCTCGCCCACGCCGACCCGGCGGCGCTCGGCAACTGGGCCGTCCAGGACGCCTTCGAGCCCGGCTCCACCGCGAAGCTCATGTCGATGGCCGCCGTACTGGAGGAGAACGCGGCCACGCCGCTCACGCACGTCGTCGTGCCCAACCGGCTGCACCGCGGCGACCGGCTCTTCCACGACGACGTCGACCACAAGACCTGGTACCTCACGCTCAACGGCGTGCTCGCCAAGTCCAGCAACATCGGCACCATCGAGGCCACCGGACAACTCGGCAAGACCCAGGCCGAGGCCAACAAGGTGCTCTACTCCTACCTGCGCAAGTTCGGCATCGGCAGCTACACCGGCCTCGGCTTCCCCGGCGAGACCAAGGGCATCCTCGCCCCGCCCGAGAAGTGGTCCACTTCGCAGCAGTACACGATCCCCTTCGGCCAGGGCGTCTCCATCAACGCCGTGCAGGCCGCGTCCGTCTACTCGACGATCGCCAACGGCGGAGTCCGGATCCAGCCGACCCTGGTGCGCGGCACCAAGGGCGCCGACGGCCGCTTCACCCCCGCCCCGAAGCCCGCGACGAGTCGCGTGGTGAGCGCCAAGACGGCCAAGAACCTCGCCCAGATGCTGGAGTCGGTGGTGGACGACGAGCAGGGCACCGGCCTCAAGGCGCGCATTCCCGGCTACCGCGTCGCGGGCAAGACGGGTACGGCCAACCGCGTGGATCCGGCCACCGGCAGATACCGCGGCTACACGTCGTCGTTCGCCGGGTTCGCCCCCGCCGACAACCCCCGCGTCACCGTCTACTGCGCGATCCAGAACGCCACCAAGGGCAACTACTACGGCGGCCAGATCTGCGGCCCGATCTACAAGCAGGTCATGGAGTTCGCACTGAAGACCCTGCAGGTGCCGCCCACCGGGGCGAAGGCCGCGAACCTGCCCGTCGAGTTCAAGCCCTGACCGGCGCGCGGCCCGGCCGGAGCCCGCGCCACCACCGCTCCCCACCGGCGCGGACCGCCCCGCCGCCGGACCCGTACGACCCGTACCGCCCGCACGGAACCACCAGGAACCAGCCCGTGACAACGATCACCCCCGATCCCGGGAACCGTCCCCGTCCTGAGCCCTCACTTCGCTCCCGGGCGGGTACGCCCGGTACGCTCACCGCCGTGCCACACGCCGATCAGTCCCAAACCACTCAGAAGGGCGCTTCCGTGACATATCCGGGACCGCCGCGACCGGTTCAGGTCTCCGCCACACCCCTCGCGGAGCTCGCCGATCAGCTGGGTGCCGCGCAGCCGGAGAGCACCGCCGACGTCACGGGCATCACCCATGACTCGCGCGCCGTGCGCCCCGGCGACCTGTACGCCGCCCTGCCCGGCGCCCGTGCGCACGGCGCCGACTTCGTCACCCAGGCGGCGAGCCTCGGCGCGGCCGCCGTGCTCACCGACCCGGCCGGCGCCGAACGCGCCGCCGCGACCGGCCTGCCGGTCCTCGCCGTCGCCGACCCGCGCGCGAGGATGGGCGAACTGGCCGCCACGATCTACGGCCGCCCCGGCCGCGAACTGCTCCAGATCGGCATCACCGGTACCTCCGGCAAGACCACCACCGCCTACCTCGTCGAGGGCGGCCTGAAGACCGCGAAGGCCACCGGCCTGATCGGCACGGTGGAGATGCGGATCGGCGAGGAGCGCATCAAGTCCGAGCGCACCACCCCCGAAGCCACCGACCTGCAGGCCCTGTTCGCCGTCATGCGCGAGCGCGGCGTCGAGGCGGTCGCCATGGAGGTCTCCAGCCACGCCCTGGTGCTGGGCCGGGTCGACGGCTGCGTCTTCGACGTCGCCGTCTTCACCAACCTCAGCCCGGAGCACATGGAGTTCCACTCCGGCATGGAGGACTACTTCCAGGCCAAGGCGCAGCTGTTCACCCCGGAGCGCAGTCGGCTCGGCGTCGTCAACTTCGACGACGAGTACGGCCGGCGGCTCGCCCGGGAGGCCACCGTCCCCGTCGTCACCTACTCCGCCGAGGGTCACCCCGACGCCGACTGGCGCGCCGAGGACGTCCAGGTCGGCCCGATGGACTCGGCGTTCACCGTGACCGGCCCCGAGGGGCGGCAGATCAGCGCCCGTTCGCCGCTGCCCGGCCCGTTCAACGTCGCCAACACCCTCGCCGCGATCGTCGCCCTGGCCGCGGCCGGCCTCGACCCGCAGGCCGCCGCCGACGGCGTCGCCGCCGTACCGGGCGTGCCCGGCCGTCTCGAACGCGTGGACGAGGGTCAGCCCTATCTCGCGGTCGTCGACTACGCGCACAAGACCGACGCCGTCGAATCGGTGCTCCGCGCCCTGCGCAAGGTCACCAAGGGCCGGGTGCACGTCGTGCTCGGCTGCGGCGGCGACCGCGACCGGACCAAGCGCGCGCCGATGGGCGCCGCCGCGGCCAGGCTCGCCGACACGGCCGTACTGACCTCGGACAACCCCCGCTCCGAGGACCCCCTCGCGATCCTGGCGACCATGCTCGAGGGCGCGGCCTCCGTGCCCGCGCACGAGCGCGGCGAGGTGCTGCTCTTCGAGGAGCGGGCCGCCGCCATCGCCGCCGCCGTCGCCCGGGCACGGCCCGGGGACACGGTGCTGGTCGCGGGCAAGGGCCACGAGCAGGGCCAGGACATCGCCGGCGTGGTCCGTCCCTTCGACGACCGCCAGGTGCTCCGCGAAGCCATCCAGAACACCCAGGGATGAAAATCCAGAAGACCCAGGGGATGAACTTGTGATCGCCCTCTCCCTCGCCGAGATCGCAGAAGTCGTCGGCGGGCAGACGCACGACATACCGGATCCGTCCGTCCAGGTCACCGGACCCGTCGTCCGGGACTCCCGCGAGGCGGTGCCCGGCAGCCTCTTCGTCGCCTTCGCCGGCGAGCGCGTGGACGGCCACGACTTCGCCGCCGCCGTCGTCGAGGCGGGCGCGGTCGCCGTGCTGGCGTCCCGCCCCGTCGGCGTGCCCGCGATCGTGGTCGAGGACGTCCAGGCCGCCCTCGGCGCCCTGGCCCGCCACGTCGTGCGCCGGCTCGGCACGACCCTCGTCGCGCTGACCGGCTCGGCCGGCAAGACCAGCACCAAGGACCTCATCGCCCAGGTGCTGCGGCGCAAGGCGCCGACCGTCTTCACGCCGGGCTCGCTCAACAACGAGATCGGGCTGCCGCTGACCGCGCTCACCGCCACCGAGGAGACGAAGTTCCTCGTGCTGGAGATGGGCGCCCGCGGCATCGGCCACATCCGCTACCTCACGGAGCTGACCCCGCCGAGGGTGGGACTGGTGCTCAACGTCGGCAGCGCCCACATCGGCGAGTTCGGCGGCCGGCAGCAGATCGCCCAGGCCAAGGGCGAGCTCGTGGAGAGCCTGCCGCCGGCCGAGGAGGGCGGCGCGGCGATCCTCAACGCCGACGACCCGTTGGTACGGGCCATGGCCTCCCGTACGAAGGCGAAGGTGATCCTTTTCGGTGAGTCCGACGAAGCGGACGTACGCGCCGAGAACGTGAGACTCACGGACAGCGGACAGCCCGCCTTCAGGCTTCACACACCCTCCGGTGCATCCGATGTGACCATGCGCCTGTACGGTGAGCACCACGTGTCGAACGCGCTCGCCGCGGCCGCCGTCGCCCATGAGCTGGGCATGTCCGCAACCGAGATCGCCACCGCGCTCTCCGAGGCGGGCTCCCTCTCCCGCTGGCGGATGGAGGTCACCGAGCGCCCGGACGGCGTGACCGTCGTCAACGACGCCTACAACGCCAACCCGGAGTCCATGCGGGCCGCCTTGCGCGCGCTCGTGGCCATGGGCAAGGGGCGGCGGACCTGGGCGGTGCTCGGCAAGATGGCCGAGCTCGGGGACGAGGCGCTCGCCGAGCACGACGCGGTCGGACGGCTCGCCGTCCGGCTCAACGTCAGCAAGCTCGTCGCGGTCGGGGGCAGGGAAGCGTCCTGGCTGCAACTGGGCGCATATAACGAGGGTTCGTGGGGTGAGGAGTCGGTGCACGTGTCCGACGCACAGGCGGCGATCGACCTGTTGCGCAGCGAGTTGCGCCCGGGGGACGTGGTCCTCGTGAAGGCGTCCCGTTCGGTCGGTCTGGAGGGCGTCGCCTCGGCGCTGCTCGAGACCGCGGGCGAGGGTGAGGTCGCCGGCCGATGATGAACCAGATCCTGTTCGCGGGTGTCATCGGCCTCTTCCTCACCCTGATCGGCACCCCGTTGCTGATCAAGCTCCTGGCCCGCAAGGGCTACGGGCAGTACATCCGGGACGACGGCCCGCGCGAGCACGCCAGCAAGCGCGGCACGCCGACCATGGGCGGCATCGCGTTCATCCTCGCGACGGTCGCCGCCTACTTCCTGTCGAAGGTCATCACCGGCAAGCCCCCGACCTACTCGGGGCTGCTGGTGCTGGGCCTGATGGTCGGCATGGGCCTGGTCGGCTTCCTCGACGACTACATCAAGATCGTCAAGCGTCGCTCGCTCGGTCTGCGCGCCAAGGCGAAGATGGCCGGCCAGCTGATCGTCGGCATCGCCTTCGCGGTGCTCGCGCTGCAGTTCTCCGACAACCGCGGCAACACCCCGGCCTCCACGAAGCTGTCGTTCATCACCGACTTCGGCTGGACCATCGGTCCGGTGCTGTTCGTGATCTGGGCGCTGTTCATGATCCTCGCGATGTCGAACGGCGTGAACCTCACCGACGGTCTGGACGGTCTGGCCACCGGCGCCTCCGTGCTGGTCTTCGGCGCCTACACCTTCATCGGCGTCTGGCAGTTCCAGGAGTCCTGCGCCAACGCGGTGACCCTGACGAACCCCAACGCCTGCTACGAGGTGCGCGATCCGCTCGACCTCGCGGTCATCGCCTCCGCGCTGATGGGAGCCTGCCTCGGCTTCCTGTGGTGGAACACCTCGCCGGCCAAGATCTTCATGGGCGACACCGGTTCGCTGGCGCTCGGCGGCGTCCTCGCCGGCCTCGCGATCTGCTCCCGCACCGAGCTGCTGATCGCGCTCCTCGGCGGCCTGTTCGTCCTCATCACCATGTCGGTGGTCATCCAGGTCGGTTCCTTCCGGCTCACCGGGAAGCGCGTCTTCCGGATGGCGCCGCTCCAGCACCACTTCGAACTCAAGGGCTGGTCCGAGGTCCTCGTGGTGGTCCGTTTCTGGATCATCCAGGGCATCTGCGTGATCGTCGGACTCGGCCTCTTCTACGCGGGATGGGCAGCGGACAAGTGACCGACTGGCAGGGGAAGAACGTCACCGTCGCCGGACTCGGCGTCTCCGGGGTCCCGGCGGCGAAGGTCCTCGCCGGCCTCGGCGCGCGGGTCACCGTCGTCAACGACGGCGACGACGAGCGCGCCCGGGCGCAGGCGGCGGAACTGGAGGCGCTCGGCGTCACCGTGCGCCTCGGCGACGGGGACACCCTGCCCGAGGGCACCGAGCTGATCGTCACCGCGCCCGGCTGGAAGCCGGACAAGCCGCTGTTCCACGCCGCCGAGCGGGCCGGCGTCCCGGTCTGGGGCGACGTGGAACTCGCGTGGCGGCTGCGCGGCCCCGGCGCCGCCCCGTGGCTGGCCGTCACGGGCACCAACGGCAAGACCACCACCGTGCAGATGCTCGCCGCCATCCTGAAGGCGGCGGGCCTGCGCACCGCCGCCGTCGGCAACATCGGCGTCTCCCTGCTGGACGCCGTCCTCGGCGAGCAGGAGTACGACGTCCTCGCCGTCGAACTCTCCAGCTACCAGCTGCACTGGGCGCCGTCCCTGAGGGCGCACTCGGCCGCGGTCCTCAACCTCGCCCCCGACCACCTCGACTGGCACGGCTCGATGGAGGCGTACGCCGCCGACAAGGGCCGCGTCTACGAGGGCAACCGCATCGCCTGCGTCTACAACGTCGCGGACAAGGCCACCGAGGACCTGGTGCGCGCGGCGGACGTCGAAGAGGGCTGCCGCGCCGTCGGGTTCACCCTCGGCACGCCGGCGCCGTCCCAACTCGGCGTCGTGGACGGCATCCTGGTCGACCGCGCCTTCGTCGAGAACCGGCAGAAGAACGCGCAGGAGCTGGCCGAGGTCTCGGACGTGAACCCGCCCGCCCCGCACAACATCGCCAACGCCCTTGCCGCGGCGGCCCTCGCGCGTGCCTTCGGCGTGCCGGCCACGGCCGTCCGGGACGGCCTGCGGGCCTTCACCCCGGACGCCCACCGCATCGCGCACGTGGCCGACGTGGACGGCGTCGCCTACGTCGACGACTCCAAGGCGACCAACACCCACGCCACGGAAGCCTCGTTGGCCGCGTACGAGTCGATCGTATGGATCGCCGGCGGTCTGGCGAAGGGCGCGACCTTCGACGAGCTGGTCGCGGGCGCGGCGAAGCGGCTGCGCGGCGTGGTCCTCATCGGAGCCGACCGCGCGCTGATCCGTGACGCCCTGGCGCGACACGCGCCCGAGGTCCCCGTGGTCGACCTCGACCGGACCGACACTGGGGCGATGCTCCAGGCCGTCCAGGAGGCACGGCTGCTCGCCCGGCCGGGCGACACGGTGCTGCTGGCCCCGGCCTGCGCCTCGATGGACATGTTCGCCAACTACAACAAGCGTGGTGACGCGTTCGCGGAGGCCGTTCGCGAACTCGGCGCCCGCTGACCCCGGCCGCCCCGCCGCCGGGCGACCTTGGGAGGGACGCGTGGGACCCGCGAACCGAGCCGGACGAACGCGGCCGACGTACAGCGGAGGCGCAGATGCCCGCTAGCCCCGTAGGCCCCGGCGGCCGCACCCGCCGGCCGCCCGCGCAGCGTGCCGGCGGGCGGCCCGCCGTCGGCCGGACCGTGCGCGACAACCCGGTGCGCACCCTGGTCACACGGGCCCGCAAGGCCTGGGACCGGCCGCTCACCGCGTACTACCTGATCCTCGGCGGCAGCTCGCTGATCACGGTGCTCGGACTGGTGATGGTCTACTCGGCCTCCCAGGTCACCGCGCTGCAGATGTCGCTGCCCGGGTCGTACTTCTTCCGTAAGCAGCTGCTGGCCGCGGTGATCGGCGCCGGGCTGCTGCTGGCCGCCTCGCGGATGCCGGTCAAGCTCCACCGGGCCCTGGCCTACCCGATCCTGGCGGGCGCGGTGTTCCTGATGGCGCTGGTGCAGGTGCCGGGGATAGGGATGTCGGTCAACGGCAACCAGAACTGGATCTCGCTCGGCGGCTCCTTCCAGATCCAGCCCAGCGAGATCGGCAAGCTGGCCCTGGTGCTGTGGGCCGCCGACCTCATCGCCCGCAAGCAGGAGAAGCGGCTGCTCACCCAGTGGAAGCACATGCTGGTGCCGCTGGTCCCGGTCGCCTTCATGCTGCTCGGCCTGATCATGCTCGGCGGCGACATGGGCACCGCGATCATCCTCACGGCCATCCTGTTCGGCCTGCTGTGGCTCGCGGGTGCCCCCACCCGGCTCTTCGTCGGCGTGCTGTCGGTGGCCGCCCTGATCGGCCTGGTCCTCATCAAGACCAGCCCCAACCGCCTGGACCGCTTCGCCTGCGTCGGCTCCACCGACGCCTCCAAGTGCTGGCAGGCGGTGCACGGCATCTACGCCCTGGCCTCCGGCGGATTCTTCGGTTCCGGGCTCGGCGCGAGTGTGGAAAAATGGGGCCAACTCCCCGAAGCCCACACCGACTTCATCTTCGCCGTCACCGGCGAGGAACTGGGCCTGGCCGGGACGCTGTCGGTGCTCGCCCTGTTCGCGGCTCTAGGCTATGCGGGCATCCGCGTGGCCGGACGCACGGAGGACCCCTTCGTCAGGTACGCCGCGGGAGGCGTGACCACCTGGATCGTCGCGCAAGCGGTGATCAACATCGGTGCGGTGCTCGGCCTGCTGCCGATCGCCGGCGTCCCGCTCCCGCTGTTCTCCTACGGAGGATCCGCCCTGCTGCCGACCATGTTCGCCATCGGGCTGATGATCGCCTTCGCGCGCGACGAGCCCGCTGCGCGGGCGGCGCTTGCCATGCGGCAGCCCCGCTTTGGTAGAAAGCGGGCGACAGGCTCCGCGTCCGGCCGCAAGACCGGCCGCGGGCCCGAGCGGAAACCCGCGCGGACCTCCGGCCGCAAGCCCGGCCGGGAGACCGGCGGGGCAGCCGGCCGGGCGTCGAACCGGGGATCCGGGCAAGGCTCGGGTCAGGGGTCCGGCCAGGTGCCCCGCAGATGGAACACGATGCGACGGCGCGCCTCAGCGGCGCGTCCGTCCGGAGAGCGGTGAATTTCGGTGCATGTCGTACTCGCCGGCGGAGGTACCGCGGGCCACATCGAGCCCGCGCTCGCCCTCGCGGACGCCCTGCGCAGGCAGGACCCGACCGTGGGGATCACGGCCCTGGGCACGGAGCGCGGCCTGGAGACCCGGCTCGTCCCCGAGCGGGGCTACGAGCTCGGACTGATCCCGGCGGTCCCGCTGCCACGCAAGCCCACCCCGGAACTGATCACCGTCCCGGGCCGGCTGCGCGGCACCATCAAGGCGGCCGAGCAGATCCTGGAGCGCACCAAGGCCGACGCCGTGGTCGGCTTCGGCGGCTACGTGGCGCTGCCCGGCTACCTCGCCGCCAAGCGGCTCGGCGTGCCCATCGTGGTCCACGAGGCCAACGCCCGTCCCGGCCTGGCCAACAAGATCGGGTCCCGCTACGCGGCCCAGGTCGCCGTCTCCACCCCGGACAGCAAGCTGCGCGGCGCCCAGTACATCGGCATCCCGCTGCGCCGCGCCATCGCCACCCTGGACCGGGCCGCGGTGCGCCCCGAGGCCCGCGCGATGTACGGGCTCGACCCCAACCTGCCCACGCTGCTGGTCTCCGGCGGCTCCCAGGGCGCCCGTCGGCTCAACGAGGTGGTCCAGCAGGTCGCGCCCTGGCTCCAGCAGGCGGGCATCCAGATCCTGCACGCGGTCGGCCCCAAGAACGAACTGCCGCGCGTACAGCAGATGCCGGGAATGCCCCCGTACATCCCGGTAAGTTACTTGGACCGGATGGACCTCGCGTACGCCGCGGCCGACATGATGCTCTGCCGGGCCGGCGCGATGACCGTGGCCGAACTCTCCGCCGTCGGACTCCCGGCCGCCTACGTCCCGCTGCCCATCGGCAACGGCGAACAGCGGCTGAACGCCCAGCCGGTGGTGAAGGCCGGCGGCGGACTGCTGGTCGACGACGCGGACCTCACCCCGGAGTGGGTGCAGGCCAACGTCCTGCCCGTGCTCGGCGATCCGCACCGGCTGTACCAGATGTCCCGCGCCGCGGGCGAGTTCGGCCGCCGGGACGCCGACGACCTGCTCGTCGGCATGGTGTACAAGGCGATCGCCTCGCACCGTTAGGACTGTATGACCGAAAGGACTTCAGAGCGTGGCCGGACCGACGACCGCCCAGCGCGGTGAACGCCAGCAGGATTCGTCCGGCCCGCCTCTGGTCCGCCGGCTGCGCCGACTGCGTCTTCGTACGATCGTCATCCTGGCGCTGGCCGTCGTGCTCCTCGGCGGCGGCACGCTCTGGGTGCTCTACGGCTCCGAGTGGACCCGGGTGGAGCGGGTGTCCGTCTCCGGCACCCGGGTGTTGACGCCCGAGCAGGTGCGCCGGGCCGCCGACGTCCCGGTGGGGGACCCGCTGGTCTCCGTCGACACCGGCGCGATCGCCGCCCGGCTGCGCCGCGAACTGCCCCGCGTCGACTCCGTCGCCGTCCGTCGTTCCTGGCCCCACGGAATCGACCTGAAAGTGGTCGAGCGCACCGCCGTCATGGTGGAGGAGAAGGGCGGAAAGTTCGTCGAAGTGGACGCCGCCGGAGTCCGTTTCGCCACGGTTTCCCAGGTGCCCGAAGGCGTCCCGGTCCTGGAATTGTCCCTTTCCCGTTCCGCCTCGTCGGCGGCGACCCTGCGCCGCTTCGGCGAGGACCGGCTGGTGTGCGCGGCGGTGTCGGTCGCGGGCCGCATCCCGGCCGCGGTCGCCCATCGCGCCCGCGCCGTCAAGGTCCGTACCTACGACGACATCTCGCTGGAGTTGACCGACGGCCGCACCGTGGCCTGGGGCAGCGGCGAGGCGGGCCGGGAGAAGGCCCGCGCGCTGACCGCGCTGATGAAAGCGGCCCCGGACGCCAGGCACTTCGACGTCAGCGTGCCCAGCGCACCCGCGTCATCAGGGAGTTGACGCACATCAGCGCAGGCCAGCACCCTGGTTGGGCACCGCTATGGCTGATCACATAGGGTGAAAAGAAAAACGGGAGGTTCGGCGTGTTCGTTGAACGGGCGCCACTTGTCGACTTAGTGTCCTGTTCAGAAGACTTCATGGAACAGGCACACTGGTAACCCTAAACTTCAGGGTTAGGGTTCGGGTCGGCATGACGGACCGTCCCATTCGGCATCAGCCGGCGCCGCGCGGGCAACCGCGCGGCGACGGCAACGTAATTCGAGGCGAGAGGCCTTCGACGTGGCAGCACCGCAGAACTACCTCGCAGTCATCAAGGTCATCGGTGTCGGCGGCGGTGGTGTCAATGCCATCAACCGGATGATCGAGGTCGGTCTCAAGGGCGTCGAGTTCATCGCCATCAACACCGACGCGCAGGCGCTGTTGATGAGCGACGCCGACGTCAAACTCGACGTGGGCCGCGAACTGACCCGCGGACTCGGCGCCGGCGCCAACCCGGCCGTCGGCCGCAAGGCCGCCGAGGACCACCGCGAGGAGATCGAGGAGGTCCTCAAGGGGGCCGACATGGTCTTCGTGACGGCCGGTGAAGGCGGCGGCACCGGCACCGGCGGCGCGCCCGTCGTGGCCAACATCGCGCGCTCGCTGGGCGCCCTCACCATCGGCGTGGTCACCCGCCCGTTCACCTTCGAGGGACGGCGCCGGGCCAACCAGGCCGAGGACGGCATCGCCGAACTCCGCGAAGAGGTCGACACCCTCATCGTGATCCCCAACGACCGGCTGCTGTCCATCTCGGACCGCCAGGTCAGCGTGCTCGACGCGTTCAAGTCCGCCGACCAGGTGCTGCTCTCGGGCGTCCAGGGCATCACCGACCTGATCACCACCCCGGGTCTGATCAACCTCGACTTCGCCGACGTCAAGTCGGTCATGTCGGAGGCCGGTTCGGCGCTCATGGGCATCGGTTCGGCCCGCGGCGACGACCGCGCGGTGGCGGCCGCCGAGATGGCGATCTCCTCGCCGCTGCTGGAGGCGTCCATCGACGGCGCCCGCGGCGTCCTGCTCTCCATCTCCGGCGGCTCCGACCTCGGACTGTTCGAGATCAACGAGGCGGCCCAGCTGGTCAGCGAGGCCGCCCACCCCGAGGCCAACATCATCTTCGGCGCGGTCATCGACGACGCCCTCGGCGACGAGGTCAGGGTCACCGTGATCGCGGCCGGCTTCGACGGCGGCCAGCCCCCGGCCCGCCGGGACAACGTCCTCGGCTCGGCCTCCTCCTCGCCCCGCCGCGAGGAGCCCGCCCCGGTGCGCCAGCCGGAAAGCCGCCCGACCTTCGGCTCGCTCGGCAGCGTGACGCCGAAGGAGGAGCCGGAGCCCGTCGCCCCCGAGCCGGTGCACGACCTGCCGGCCACTCCGGCCGTGCCGCCGTCGCCGCGGACCTACACCGACAGCGCGGCCGAGGAACTGGACGTACCGGACTTCCTGAAGTGATAGGGCGGCGCGACACCGTGAACGGCGCGCACTTCGCCTTCACCGACCGGTGGGGCGGGGTGAGCGCCGTTCCGTACGAGGAGCTGAACCTCGGCGGCGCGGTCGGCGACGACCCCGGGGCCGTGCAGGCCAACCGGGAACTGGCCGCCAAGTCCCTGGGACTCGACGCCGCCCGGGTGGTCTGGATGAACCAGGTGCACGGCAACGACATCGCCGAGGTGGACGGCCCGTGGACCACGGGACCCGTCCCGCCGGTCGACGGCCTGGTCACCGCGGCCCGTGGTCTCGCGCTCGCCGTGCTGACCGCCGACTGCGTGCCGGTGCTGCTGGCCGACCCGGTCGCCGGGGTGGTCGCCGCGGTGCACGCGGGCCGGCCCGGCATGGTCAAGCGGGTCGTGCCGGCCGCCGTCGACGCGATGAAGTCGCTGGGCGCGGAGCCGGACCGGATCGTCGCCCGTACCGGACCGGCCGTCTGCGGCCGGTGCTACGAGGTGCCGGAGGCGATGCGCGCCGAGGTCGCCGCCATCGAGCCGGCGGCGCACGCCGAGACGAGTTGGGGCACACCGGCCGTGGACGTGAGCGCCGGAGTGCACGCGCAGCTCGAGCGCCTCGGGGTGCACGACCGGGAGCGCTCGCCGGTGTGCACGCGGGAGTCGGGCGACCACTTCTCGTACCGCCGCGACCGCACCACCGGTCGGCTCGCGGGCTACGTCTGGCTGGACTGATGGGGCATGACGGAACGTAAGGACGAACTCGCCGGGAACCTGGCGAAGGTGGAGGAGCGCATCGCCGCCGCGTGCGCCGCCGCCGGCCGCCGGCGCGAGGAAGTGACCCTCATCGTGGTCACCAAGACCTACCCGGCCTCCGATGTGCGGATCCTGGCGGACCTCGGGGTGCGCCAGGTCGCCGAGAACCGCGACCAGGAGGCGGCGCCCAAGGCCGCCGAGTGCGCGGACCTCCCTCTCGCTTGGCACTTCGTGGGTCAACTCCAGACCAACAAGGTCCGCTCGGTGGTGGGATACGCCGACGTCGTGCAGTCCGTCGACCGGCCGCGCCTGGTCACGGCGCTGTCGAGGGAGGCCGTGCGCGCCGGCCGCGAGGTGGGCTGCCTGGTCCAGGTCGCCCTGGACGCGGGCGCGAGCGGGCGTGGCGAGCGGGGCGGCGTGGCGCCCGGCGGCATCGAGGAGTTGGCCGACGCGATCGCCGGCGCCGAGGGGCTGCGGTTCGGCGGACTGATGACCGTCGCGCCGCTGACCGGTGAGTACGCCGGCCGTCAACAGGCGGCGTTCGAACGGCTCATGGATCTGTCGACCCGCGTGCGCGCGAACCATCCGACTGCCACCATGGTCTCGGCAGGGATGAGCGGGGACCTCGAACAGGCCGTGGCGGCCGGAGCGACACATGTACGCGTCGGCACCTCGGTACTCGGAGTCCGCCCCAGGCTCGGGTAACGTCGCCAGGAAGTCGGACCACAGCAGAAAATATGGTCAATACCGCCGAAGAAGGCGCAACGACCTCGTGGATCGCGGGGACTTCGCGGTCGTCAGCGGATCCACCACAGAGCGGAGGACTCAGAGCATGGCCGGCGCGATGCGCAAGATGGCGGTCTACCTCGGCCTCGTGGAGGACGATGGGTACGACGGCCGGGGTTTCGACCCCGATGACGACTTCGAACCCGAACTCGACCCGGAGCCCGAGCGGGACCGCCGGCGGCACGAGCCGTCGCACCAGCCGCACGGAACACATCAGCCGCAAAGGGACGAACCGGTACGCGTGGTGCAGCCTCCGGCACCCCGCGAACCCGTGTCGCATTCCGCTTCGCTCCCGGCGGAATCCGGGCGTCCGGCGCGCATCGCGCCCGTGGCATCCATCACACAAGAACGCGCAAGCCTGGAGAAGAACGCACCGGTGATCATGCCCAAGGTCGTGTCCGAACGTGAGCCGTACCGGATCACCACACTTCACCCCCGGACCTACAACGAGGCCCGTACCATCGGGGAACACTTCCGTGAGGGCACCCCGGTGATCATGAATCTGACCGAGATGGACGACACGGACGCGAAGCGACTTGTCGACTTCGCGGCCGGTTTGGTGTTCGGTCTTCACGGCAGCATCGAGCGGGTGACGCAGAAGGTGTTTCTGTTGTCGCCTGCTAACGTCGATGTCACGGCGGAGGACAAGGCCCGCATCGCAGAGGGCGGGTTCTTCAACCAGAGCTGAGACGCACCACTGGACGAAGGCACGGAACAGGGGAGAGGGAAGCACCGATCATGGGCGTGGCCATGGAGGTTCTCTACATCGCGCTGATGGTGTTCCTCATCGTGCTGATCTTCCGATTGGTCATGGACTATGTGTTCCAGTTCGCCCGCTCGTGGCAACCCGGCAAGGCGATGGTGGTCGTTCTTGAGGCCACCTACACTGTCACCGATCCACCGTTGAAGCTTCTACGGCGGTTCATCCCGCCGTTGCGTCTCGGGGGCGTGGCGCTCGACCTGTCCTTCTTCGTCCTGATGATCATCGTCTACATCCTGATCTACATCGTGGGGAACCTCGCGACGTGACTGTGGACGATACGGTCTTGCCGACTGCCGATGACTACGTTGAGGTGAAGAGATGCCGTTGACCCCCGAGGACGTGCGGAACAAGCAGTTCACGACCGTCCGCCTCCGAGAAGGCTATGACGAGGACGAGGTCGATGCCTTCCTCGACGAGGTCGAAGCCGAGCTGACCCGTCTGCTCCGCGAGAACGAGGACCTGCGCGCCAAACTGGCCGCGGCCACCCGTGCCGCCGCCCAGAACCAGCAGAACATGCGCAAGCCCCCGGAGCAGCAGGACCAGCAGCACCAGCAGCAGGGCGGCATGCCTCAGCAGGGTGGAATGCCCCAGCAGGGCGGGATGCCCCAGCAGGGTGGAATGCCGCAGCAGGGTGGAATGCCTCAGCAGGGCATGCGAGGTCCCGGCGCTCCGGTGCCCGCCGGCATATCGGGCCCGCCGCAGCAGCAGATGGGTGGCCCCATGGGTGGTCCGCCCCAGCTGCCGAGCGGTGCCCCGCAGCTGCCCGCCGGCCCCGGCGGACAGGGCCCGCAGGGTCCCGGCCCCATGGGTCAGGGTCCTGGTCCGATGGGCCAGGGACCCGGTCCGATGGGCCAGGGTCCGATGCAGGGCCAGATGGGTCCGGGCCCGATGGGCGGCCCCGGTCCCATGGGCGGCCCCGGCCCGATGGGCCAGGGTCCCGGTGGCGACAGCGCCGCGCGCGTCCTGTCGCTGGCCCAGCAGACCGCCGACCAGGCGATCGCGGAGGCCCGTTCCGAGGCCAACAAGATCGTGGGCGAGGCGCGTTCGCGTGCCGAGGGTCTGGAGCGGGACGCCCGCGCCAAGGCCGACGCGCTGGAGCGGGACGCGCAGGAGAAGCACCGCGTCGCGATGGGCTCCCTGGAGTCCGCCCGCGCCACGCTGGAGCGCAAGGTCGAGGACCTGCGCGGCTTCGAGCGCGAGTACCGTACGCGACTGAAGTCGTACCTGGAGTCGCAGCTGCGCCAGCTGGAGACGCAGGCCGACGACTCGCTGGCTCCGCCGCGCACCCCGGCGACCGCGTCGCTGCCGCCGTCCCCGGCGCCGTCGATGGCTCCGGCCGGTGCGAGCGCCCCGTCGTACGGCGGCAACCAGGGAATGGGCGGCGCGCCCAGCCCGTCGGCTCCGTCCTACGGCGGTCAGCAGCAGATGTCGCCGGCGATGACGCAGCCGATGGCGCCGGTGCGGCCGCAGGGTCCGTCGCCGATGGGGCAGGCTCCGTCGCCGATGCGTGGCTTCCTCATCGACGAGGACGACAACTGAGCGGCCCTGACGGGTGTGAGTGACTAGGCGTCGGCAGCCCGCAGAACGGCCCCGGAGGATCCCTCCGGGGCCGTTCTCGTGTGTCCGGGCGCGGCCTAGTGCGGCCGGCCGCACGGTTCCCCGCGCCCCTGAGAACGCGCAGTTCCCCGCGCCCTCGAAGGGACGCGGGGAACTGCGCGAAGGGGGTCTGGGGGCGTCGGTCCCAGGGGCGGACGGGACGGGTAGGGGTGGCGGGGGCGAAAGCTCCCGGGCCCCGCCCCCCGCCCCGGAGGGCTACGCCTTGCGGAGGCGGAACGTCAGGGACAGCCCCTCGTCGGTGAACGCCTCGCCGTACGTGGGGTCGGCCTCGCCCTGGCCGAAGTCCGTCGCGAGCACCTCCTCCGCGATCAGCCCCGTGTGCTCGGACAGCGCCGCGATCACCGCCGGGTCCGTGGACGTCCACCGCAGGGCGATCCGGTCGGCGACGTCGAGGCCGCTGTTCTTGCGGGCCTCCTGGATCAGCCGGATCGCGTCGCGGGCCAGCCCGGCCTGCCGCAGTTCCTCGGTGATCTCCAGGTCCAGCGCCACCGTCGCGCCCGAGTCGGACGCCACGGACCAGCCCTCGCGCGGCGTCTCCGTGATGATCACCTCGTCCGGCGTGAGGGCGACCGTCTCGCCGTCGACCTCCACCGACGCGGTGCCCTCGCGCAGCGCCAGCGACAGCGCGGCCGCGTCGGCCCCGGCGATCGCCTTCGCCACGTCCTGCACCCGCTTGCCGAACCGCTTGCCCAGCGCACGGAAGTTGGCCTTCGCGGTGGTGTCGACCAGCGACCCGCCGACCTCGGACAGCGACGCGAGGGAGGAGACGTTCAGCTCCTCGGTGATCTGCGCGTGCAGTTCGGTGTCCAGGGACTCGAAGCCCGCGACCGCGACCAGCGCGCGCGACAGCGGCTGGCGCGTCTTGACGCCCGACTCCGCGCGCGTGGCCCGGCCCAGCTCCACCAGCCGCCGTACGACCACCATCTGCCGCGACAGCTCCGGGTCGATCGCCGACAGCTCGGCCTCGGGCCACGAGGCGAGGTGCACCGACTCCGGGGCGCCCGGCGTCACCGGCACGATCAGGTCCTGCCAGACCCGCTCGGTGATGAACGGGGTCAGCGGGGCCATCAGCTTGGTCACCGTCTCGACGACCTCGTGCAGCGTGCGCAGGGCAGCCTTGTCGCCCTGCCAGAAGCGACGGCGCGAACGGCGGACGTACCAGTTGGACAGGTCGTCGACGAACGCGGACAGCAGCTTGCCTGCCCGCTGCGTGTCGTAGGCCTCCAGGGCCTGCGTGACCTGGTCGGTCAGCGCGTGCAGCTCGCTGAGCAGCCAGCGGTCCAGGACCGGGCGGTCGGCCGGGGCCGGGTCCGCCGCGCTCGGCGCCCAGTTCGACGTACGGGCGTACAGCGCCTGGAAGGCCACCGTGTTCCAGTAGGTCAGCAGCGTCTTGCGGACGACCTCCTGGATGGTGCCGTGGCCGACCCGGCGGGCCGCCCAGGGGGAGCCGCCGGCCGCCATGAACCAGCGCACCGCGTCCGCGCCGTGCTGGTCCATCAGCGGGATCGGCTGCAGGATGTTGCCCAGGTGCTTGGACATCTTGCGGCCGTCCTCGGCCAGGATGTGGCCCAGGCACACCACGTTCTCGTACGACGACTCGTCGAACACCAGCGTGCCGATGGCCATCAGGGTGTAGAACCAGCCGCGGGTCTGGTCGATCGCCTCGGAGATGAACTGCGCCGGGTAACGGCTCTCGAACAGCTCCTTGTTCTTGTACGGGTACCCCCACTGCGCGAACGGCATCGAACCCGAGTCGTACCAGGCGTCGATGACCTCCGGCACGCGCGTGGCGGTCGCTCCGCAGCCGTCCTCGGGGCAGGCGAAGACGACCTCGTCGATGAACGGGCGATGCGGGTCCAGGCCCGACTGGTCGGCGCCGGTCAGCCCGGACAGCTCCGCCCGGGAGCCGACGCAGGTGAGGTGACCCTCCTCGCAGCGCCAGATGGGCAGCGGGGTGCCCCAGTAGCGGTTGCGGGACAGCGCCCAGTCGATGTTGTTGGTCAGCCAGTCGCCGAAGCGGCCGTGCTTGACCGTCTCCGGGAACCAGTTGGTCTTCTCGTTCTCCTCCAGCAGCCGGTCCTTGACCGCCGTGGTGCGGATGTACCAGGACGGCTGGGCGTAGTACAGCAGCGCGGTGTGGCAGCGCCAGCAGTGCGGGTAGCTGTGCTCGTAGGGGAGGTGCTTGAAGAGCAGGCCGCGCTCGGCGAGGTCCTCGGTGAGCTTCTCGTCGGCCTTCTTGAAGAAGACGCCGCCGACCAGCGGGACGTCCTCCTCGAAGGTGCCGTCGGGGCGCACCGGGTTGACGACCGGCAGGTCGTAGGAGCGGCACACCTTGAGGTCGTCCTCACCGAAGGCGGGGGACTGGTGGACCAGACCCGTGCCGTCCTCGGTGGTGACGTACTCGGCGTTCACCACGAAGTGCGCCGGCGCCGGGCTGTGCCCATCGGTTCCCTCGCCGGCGCCCGGGAACTCGATCAGCTCGAACGGCCGCTGGTACGTCCAGCGCTCCATCTCCGCGCCCGTGAAGGACTGACCGGTGGTCTCCCAGCCCTCGCCGAGCGCCTTGGCGACCAGCGGCTCGGCGACGACCAGCTTCTCCTCGCCGTTCGTCGCGACGACGTAGGTCACCTCGGGGTGCGCGGCGACCGCCGTGTTGGAGACCAGCGTCCAGGGCGTCGTCGTCCACACCAGCAGCGCGGCCTCGCCCGCCAGCGGGCCGGAGGTCAGCGGGAAGCGGACGTAGACGGAGGGGTCGACGACCGTCTCGTAGCCCTGCGCCAGCTCGTGGTCGGACAGGCCGGTGCCGCAGCGGGGGCACCAGGGGGCGACGCGGTGGTCCTGGACCAGCAGGCCCTTGCCGAAGATCTCCTTCAGCGACCACCACACCGACTCCACGTACTCGGGGTCCATGGTGCGGTAGGCGTCGTCGAGGTCGACCCAGTAGCCCATGCGGGTCGTCAGCTCGGCGAAGGCGTCGGTGTGCCGGGTCACGGACTCACGGCACTTGGCGTTGAACTCGGCGATGCCGTACGCCTCGATGTCCTGCTTGCCGCTGAAGCCCAGCTCCTTCTCGACCGCCAGCTCCACCGGGAGGCCGTGGCAGTCCCAGCCGGCCTTGCGGGCCACGTGGTAGCCGCGCATGGTGCGGAAGCGGGGGAAGACGTCCTTGAAGACGCGCGCCTCGATGTGGTGGGCGCCCGGCATGCCGTTGGCGGTGGGCGGGCCCTCGTAGAACACCCACTCGGGGCGGCCCTCGGACTGCTGAAGGCTCTTGGCGAAGATCTTCTGCTCGCGCCAGAAGTCGAGCACCGCGTGTTCGAGCGCGGGCAGGTCGACCTGGGCGGGCACCTGGCGGTACTGCGGCTGCGTATTCAACGAGCTTCCTCCGGCGGACGTGCTGCCTTCCGTCGGAGGGACGAGAGCCTTCGTGCTTCCTACGCCGTGTGCGGCGCGCTCCCGCGGTACCACCCTCCTTGGCCCCCCGGTGCGCCGTACGCTCCGACGAGCCCCCTCATTGGGGTCGCGATGCCGGTTCTACTGGCCCCGCGCCTTCGCTGGGCTTTCCTCCGGCGGCTCCGGGGTGATCTTCACGCCGCGCTCGCCCCCGGGCTCACACCGTCCCCGGGTCGCTCTGGGCTGCGTACGCCGCTACTCGTCCCCATCCACGCTTTTCGCTCCGCCCAGTGTACGGCGCGCCGCGGACAGCGGCCGACCGGTTTTCCCGCGCGCGGGCGGCGCGGGACCGGGGCCCGGCGGGGTGCTGCGGGGCGCGGGCGGTGACCCGAACGGCGCGCGGGCCCCGTAGGGATCCCCGGGACGTGCGGCCGGCCGGATTACCCGGCGGGGAGCTGGGCACAACGCATGCATGCCACCGCGCGGTACGCGCGAGGCGGGCGGATCGGGCGGCGTGCCCCGTTGCCGCGGGACTCGTGTCGATTTATCGTCCCAGCACGATTCACGAGCAAGATCACCATAAGTGAAGGGGCCGCGGCCATGGTGCTGAGGAAGACCGCCGAGCAGTCGGCGACCGGCGGGTCCCGGAGCGCGATCGCCGGGGAGCCCGGGGGAGCGGGCACCGTCGGGGGGAGGGCCCCCGGGAAGCGGACCGCCGGCGGGCGAAGCCGCGCGGCGCGGGCGGAGGCCGGAGAGCCGCCGCCCGCCGCGGAGCGGGACGGGACGGCCGCCGCGGCGCGTACGTCCGGGCGCTCCGCCGCCCCGAAGAAGGCGGCCCGCGGGACGGCGGCCTCAAGCGGCCGGAGCACCGGGCGGACCGCCACCACGAAGGCCGCCACCACGAAGGCCACCGCCGCGAAGGCCGCCACCACGAAGGCCGCCGCCGCGAAGGCCACCACGGGCAGGAAGGCCACCGTAGGCGGCACGAAGGCCGCCGCGGGCACGGACGGCGCCGCCGGCGCGTCCGGACGGGGCGGCCCGGCGCACGGCGCCCCCGGACGCGCGAAGCCGGACGGCGCCGGCCCCCGCGGGGGCGCCCCCGGAAAGGCGGTTCCCCCGGAGGCCGTCGCCGGGAACGGCGGCCCGGCGGACCGCCCCCGCGGCAAGGGCGCGGCCGGGGCCGGTGTGAGCGGGAAGAGCACGGGGAAGAAGGCGGGCGCGGCTCGGACCGCGGAGCAGACGGGAGCCACGACGGTGGTTGCGAAGAAGACCCCTGGTACGGCGGCCACGGCGGACACCTCCGCCGTCCCCAAGGCGCGCCTGGCCGCGGCGGAGCCGGGCGAGCTCGCGGTACGCCCCGGTGAGGACCCATGGACCGCCGAGGAGGTCGACGAGGCCCGGGCGGAGCTGCAGTCCGAGATGGAGCGGCTGCGCGCGGAGATCAGCTCCTCCGAGGAGTCCCTGGCGGGTCTGATGCGGGACTCCGGCGACGGCGCGGGCGACGACGAGGCGGACACCGGCACCAAGAACATCACGCGCGAGCACGAGATGGCGCTCGCCGCCAACGCGCGCGAGATGCTCGTCCAGACCGGGCGCGCCCTGGAGCGGCTGGACGCGGGCACCTACGGCCTGTGCGAGAACTGCGGCGACCCCATCGGGAAGGCCCGTATGCAGGCCTTCCCGCGCGCCACCCTGTGCGTGGAGTGCAAGCAGAAGCAGGAACGCCGGTACTGAACAGGATCCGGGGCGTGCCGTACCCTCGTTCCTCAGTCAGGTACCTAGGTCGAGGGACTCACGTGGCAGAGGCGGAGCGCATCATCGGTACGCCGGACGACACCCCGGAGGCGGAGCGGCCCGGCGCACAGCCGGCGCCGGGCGGGCCGTCCGGCGCCGACGGCACGGCGGCCCCGGCGGACGGTACGGCCCGGACGCCCGGCGCGTCCGCGGCCTCGCCCGGCGCGGGCGCGCAGCGGACACAGGCCCCGGCCGGCGCCGGGCCCGCCCGCGGCCGACGCCGGATCGCCGTGCTGTTCTCGGTCGCGGCGTTCGCGTACGCCCTCGACCTGGTCAGCAAGCTGATCGTGGTCGCCAGGCTGGAGCACCACGCGCCCGTGCGGGTCATCGGGGACTGGCTCCAGCTGGAGGCGATCCGCAACTCGGGCGCCGCCTTCAGCTTCGGCGAGGCCTACACGGTGATCTTCACGGTGATCGCCGCCGCCGTGATCGTGGTGATCGTCCGGCTGGCCCGCAAGCTGTACAGCCTGCCCTGGGCGATCGCCCTCGGCCTGCTGCTCGGCGGCGCGCTCGGCAACCTCACCGACCGCATCTTCCGCTCGCCGGGCGTCTTCAAGGGCGCGGTCGTCGACTTCATCTCGCCCAAGCACTTCGCCGTCTTCAACCTCGCCGACTCCGCGATCGTGTGCGGCGGCATCCTCATCGTGCTGCTCTCCTTCCGCGGTCTGGACCCGGACGGGACCGTCCACAAGGACTGAGCCGGCAGGCTGCCGTACGGCGCTGTCGGACCCGTCCGGCATACTCGACGGGTGAGCACGCTTCCCGAGATCCGTACCCTGCCCGTGCCCGACGGCCTGGAGGGCGAGCGCGTCGACGCCGCCATCTCCCGCATGTTCGGCTTCTCCCGTACGAAGGCGGCCGAGCTGGCCGCGGCGGGCAAGGTGCTGGTCGACGGCACGGTGGTCGGCAAGTCCGAGCGGGTGAGCGGCGGCGCCTGGCTGGAGGTCGAGATGCCGCAGGCCCCCGCGCCCGTACAGATCGTGGCCGAGCCGGTCGAGGGCATGGAGATCGTCCACGACGACGACGACGTCGTGGTGATCGTCAAGCCGGTCGGCGTCGCCGCCCACCCCAGCCCCGGCTGGACCGGTCCCACGGTCATCGGCGGGCTCGCCGCCGCCGGGTACCGGATCTCCACCTCCGGCGCGGCCGAGCGCCAGGGCATCGTGCACCGCCTGGACGTCGGCACCTCCGGCCTGATGGTGGTCGCCAAGTCCGAGTACGCGTACACGTCGCTCAAGCGCCAGTTCAAGGAGCGCACGGTCGACAAGCGCTACCACACCCTGGTCCAGGGCCACCCCGACCCGACCAGCGGCACCATCGACGCGCCCATCGGCCGGCACCCGAACCACGACTACAAGTGGGCGGTCACCGCCGAGGGCAAGCCGTCCGTGACGCACTACGACCTGATCGAGGCGTTCCGCGCCGCCTCCCTGCTGGACGTGAAGCTGGAGACCGGCCGCACCCACCAGATCCGCGTCCACATGGCCGCCCACCGTCACCCCTGCGTCGGCGACCTGACCTACGGCGCCGACCCCACGCTCGCCAAGCGCCTCAAGCTGACCCGGCAGTGGCTGCACGCCGTCCGGCTCGGTTTCGAGCATCCCGGCGACGGCCAGTGGGTGGAGTTCGCCAGCGACTACCCCGAGGACCTGCAGAAGGCCCTGGACCAGGTGCGCGAGGAGACCTACGCATGAGCCTTCCCGCCGTGGCGTACCAGGTGCGCGTGGCCGAGACCCCCGCCGACCGCGAGGCCTGCTTCGCGGTGCGCAAGGAGGTCTTCGTCACCGAACAGGGCGTCCCCGAGGAGATCGAGTACGACGCCTACGACGCCGTCGCCGTGCACGTGCTCGCCGTCCGGGAGGACGGGGAGCCGCTGGGCACCGGCCGGCTGCTGCACGGCGAGCGGGCCGCGGCGAAGACCGGCGGCGAGCCGGGCGTCGGCTCCCTGGGACGGCTCGCCGTCGCCAAGGAGGCCCGCGGGCTGGGCGTGGGCGTGGCCCTGGTGCGCGCCGTCGAGGAGGCCGCGCGCACGCTCGGCCTCACCGCCGTCGACCTGCACGCGCAGACGCACGCCCTCGGCTTCTACGAGCGGCTGGGCTACGAGGCGTACGGGCCGGAGTTCCCGGACGCCGGCATTCCGCACCGGTCGATGCGGCGCGTCCTCTAGGGTCTTTCGTTTGGATCAGGCCGGATCAGGGAGCGGGGTCTGGTGGTGGGGGTCCCTCCCACGCCGTTCAGGCAGTGGGGGAGCCTCGCAAGGCGGAGGAGGGCGTCATGGCGGAGCCATGGCAACCGACGACAACGCGGCGAGACGCGGTGCCAGGGCCCGCGAGCCCGGCATGATCCAGACGAGAGGCCCTAGGTCCGCCCAGACACGGGCCGCGCGACCGTTCCCCGGCGCTCGCCCGAGGGGGCACCCGCGAGTGAGCGGCCGGTCCGTGAGCGGGGCGCCGTCCGTCCCGGGAGGCGGATCCGCTGCGACAGGAGCCGGTCCGCGACGCCTGGAGCGGCCGTCCGTGAGAGCGGCATGGCAGGCTTGAGGTCTGCCGTGTGATCTTCCGACCTCCCGGAGCGCTGACCGTGGATCAGTTGGCCCTGTTGTTCATCGTGTTGCTCGGGGCCGTGATCAGTGTCCCGGTCGGCGACCGGCTCGGGCTGCCCGCGCCGGTGCTGATGACCCTCCTCGGGATCGTGCTGGCGGTCCTGAAGTTCGTGCCGAACGTCGACATCCCGCCCGAGCTGATCCTGCCCGCGCTGCTGCCGCCGCTGCTCTACGCCGCCGTACGGCGCACCTCCTGGCGGCAGTTCACGGCCAACAAACGGCCGATCTTCCTGCTGGCCGTCGCGCTGGTGTTCGTCACCACCATCTGTGTCGCCGCCGTGGCCCACACCATCGTGCCGGGGCTGCCGCTGGCCGCCGCGGTGGCGCTCGGCGCGCTGGTCGCCCCGCCCGACCCGGTCGCGGCCACCGCCGTGGCCGGACAGCTCGGCCTGCCCCGCCGACTGGTGTCGATCCTGGAGGGCGAGGGGCTCTTCAACGACGTCACGGCCATCGTGCTCTACCACGTGGCGATCGCCGCCGCCGTCAGCGGGGAGTTCTCCGCCTGGCGGGCCGGGCTCGACCTGGTGCTGTCCGCGGTCGTCGCGGTGCTCATCGGCGTGGCGCTCGGCTGGGGCGCGAACAAGATGCTGGACCGGCTCGGCGACGCCACCCTGCAGATCGGGCTGACGCTGCTGGTGCCCTACGCCTCGTACGTCCTGGCCGAGGAGCTGCACGGCTCAGGCGTCCTCGCCGTGCTGACCACCGCGCTGTTCCTGGCGGAGTACGCCGCCGACGCCGACGACGTGATGTCCCGCCTGGCCGGGCACACCGTCTGGGACGTCGTCGACACCCTCGTCACCGGGGTCGCGTTCGGCCTGATCGGCCTGGAGCTGCACAACGCCATCCGGACCGCCTCCGGCCGCTGGCACGAACTGCTCGGCTGGGCCGGCCTGGTCGTGGCCGTCGTGGTGTTCGTACGGCTGCTGTGGCTGCTGCCGGCCACCTGGCTCACCCAACGGCTGCACGCGCTGCGCGACTACGACGAGGACATCCCGACCAGCTGGCGGGAGACCGTCGTCATGTGGTGGTCCGGGATGCGCGGCGTGGCGTCGGTGGCGCTGGCGCTCGCCATCCCGCTGAAGACGGAGAGCGGCGCGCCCTTCCCCGACCGGGACGAGATCGTCTTCATCGCCTTCGGGGTCATCATGGTCACCCTCGTCGTCCAGGGGCTGACCCTGCCCTGGCTGGTGAAGAAGCTGGGGGTGCGCGCCGACACCGAGCGCGAGAAGGAGTTCGAGAAGCAGCTCGCGGTGCGGGCGGCGAAGGCGGCCAAGCGGCGGCTGCGGGAGATCGAGTCGGTCGAGGACCTGCCGGAGGAGCTGTCCGAGCAGATGCTGCGCCGGGCCTTCGAGATCGGTCTGCGCATCAACCCGCAGATCGGTGACGAGGAGCGCCGGGAGGCGCAGGAGAACCGGGTGCGGCGGATCAGGCGGGTGCGCCGGATCCAGAACGAGATGCTGAGCGCGGCCCGGCACGAGGTGCTGGCGGCGCGCAGCGAGCCCGGCGCCGACCCGGAGATCGTGGACCGGGTGCTGCGCCACCTCGACGTCCGCAGCCTGCGCTGAGGACCGGCCCGCCGCCGGCCGCCCCCGGTGCCCGCGCGTGTCGCCGACGGCCCGGGGAACCCGGCAGACGCCCCCGGAACCCGGCAGACGCCCCCGGAACCCGGCAGGCGGCGCCCAAGACCCGGCAGGCGGTCCGCGCCGGATCGAGCCAGGGTGCTCCGAAGTTCCCGCGACCCGCCGTGGGGCGGATCTAGGCTCGGACCATGACTCGCAATGTGGTGATCAGTGGCGGCGGCACGGGCATCGGGCTCGCCGCGGCGCAGGTGTTCGCGGCGGGAGGGGACCGGGTCCTGCTGCTCGGCCGGCGGGAGGAGGTGCTGCGCAAGGCCGACGTCCCCGGGGCGCTCACCTTCGCGGCCGATGTCGGTGACGTCGACGGCGCGCGTGCGGCCGCCCGGTTCGTGGCCGACGAGCTGGGCGCCGTGGACGTGCTGATCCACGGCGCCGGAGGATCCGGGCGGCTGGAGCCCCAGGTCGAGCGGGACGATCCGCTCGACCTCGTCGCCGACAACTGGACGGTCAACTTCCGGATCAACACGCTGACCGCCGTGCTCCTCACCGAGGCCCTGAGGGACCGGCTCGCCGAGCCCGGCGGGCGCGTGCTGTTCCTCAGCTCCATCGCCGCCTACCGGGGCTCCGGCAGCGGCGCGTACGCGGGGTGCAAGGCCGCCCTGCACCCCTATGCCCACGACCTGGCCCGCAGGCTGGGCCCGCACGGGATCACGGTGAACGTGGTCGCACCCGGCTACATCGAGGACACCGAGTTCTTCGGTGACGCGATGGACGACGAGCAGCGCGCCCGGCGGATCGCGGAGACCTCCAACGGGCGGGCAGGGACGCCCGGTGACGTCGCGGCCACCCTGCACTGGCTGGCCTCGCCGGCCGCCGGCCACATCACCTCGCAGATCATCCAGGTCAACGGCGGCGCGGAACGCGGCCACTGAGCCCGGCGGGGCGCCGGCGCCCTCACCGGCGTCCCGCGCCCGGCCTGCCGGGCGCCCCGTCGAGCGACTCGTCGGAGTCCTTGCCGAGGGACGGCCGCCGCCGCGCCGCGCCGTCGGGGGAGGCCGGCCGGCCGTCCGGGCGGCCCGGGGGCGGCACCGCCGGCGCGGTGTTGACACGCGGCAGCGCGTACGGGTGCTCCTCGCACAGCCAGCGGATCATCTCCTCGCGCACCGCGACCCGCACCGTGAAGATGTCGTCGGAGTCCTTCGCCGTCACCAGCGCACGCACCTCGATGGTGCTCTGGCTGGTGTCGGTGACGTACAGGTTGTAGGCGCGGCCGTCCCAGGCCGGGCACTGGCGCAGGATGTCGCGCAGTTTCTGACGCATCGCCTCCAGCGGCGCGGAGTGGTCCAGGTGCCAGAAGACGGTGCCGGTCATCTGCGGGGTGCCGCGCGACCAGTTCTCGAACGGGTTGGCCGTGAAGTACGAGACCGGCATGGTGATCCGGCGCTCGTCCCAGGTGCGCACCGTCAGGAAGGTCAGCGTGATCTCCTCGACCGTGCCCCACTCGCCGTCGACGACCACGGTGTCGCCGATGCGCACCATGTCGCCGAAGGCGATCTGCAGCCCGGCGAACATGTTGCTCAGCGTGGACTGCGCGGCCACGCCGGCGACGATGCCGAGGATGCCGGCCGAGGCCAGCAGCGAGGCGCCGGCCGCGCGCATCGCCGGGAAGGTGAGCAGCATCGAGGCGGCGGCCACGACGATGACGACCGCCGAGACCACGCGCATGATCAGCTCCACCTGGGTGCGCACCCGCCGCACCCGGGCGGGGTCGCGGTGGGCGCGGGCGCTGGCGTAGCGCGAGTACGAGGTCTCGACCACGGCCGCGGCGATCCGGATCGCCAGCCAGGCGGCCGATCCGATCAGCACCAGCGTCAGTGTCCGGCCGATGCCGGCCCGGTGCTCCAGGAGCAGCTTCGCCTGGTCGTAGGAGCCTCTGAGCAGGGCGGCGCACAGGACGAGTTGATAGGGGACGCGGGCACGGCGCAGCAGGCCCCACAGCGGTGTCTCGTGGTGCCGTTCGTCGGCCTTGCGCAACAGCAGGTCGGTGGCCCATCCGATGAACAGGGTGAGGAACACCGAGCCGCCGATCACGGCGAGCGGGCGGAGTACGTTCTCCATGCCTGCGCTCCTAACCGGAGGCGGCCGGGCATGAACATGTGTTCTCGCCGCGTTCACGGGTAGTGCCCGGACGGTGTGGCGAGGCTTACCCGGACCCGCACGCCGGGCCGTGCCGGGGCGCCGTCGTACCCGGCTGGCACCATGGCCTCATGAACATCATGCTCTTCCACTCGACCCATGGCCTCAGGCCCGCCGTGCGCGAGGCCGCGGACCGGCTGCGCGCGGCCGGGCACGAGGTGTGGACACCGGACCTCTTCGAGCGGTGTACGTTCGACTCGGTCGAGGAGGGCATGGCCTTCAAGGACGGCATCGGCAAGGAAGAACTGCTCAGACGGGCCGTGCTGGCCGCGGCGCCGTACTCGGAGCGGGGCCTGGTGTACGCCGGGTTCTCGCTGGGCGCCTCGATCGCGCAGACCCTCGCCCTCGGCGACGAGAAGGCCCGCGGGCTGCTGCTCCTGCACGGCACCTCGGACATCGCGCCGGGCGTACAGGTCGACGACCTGCCGGTCCAGCTGCACGTGGCCGAACCCGACCCGTTCGAGACGGACGACTGGCTGAGCGCCTGGTACCTCCAGATGGGCCGGGCCGGCGCCGACGTGGAGGTCTACCGGTACCCCGGGGCCGGCCACCTGTACACCGACCCCGGTCTGCCGGACTACGACGAGGAGGCCGCCGAGGCCACCTGGCGGGTGGCGCTCGGCTTCCTCGAGGGTCTGTAGGCCCGCCGCCGGCCGGCGCGGCCGCACCGGGGTCCCCGGGCCGATGGCCGGCCGGCGCGGCTACACCGGGTCGTACGTGCGCTCGACCTTCTGCGTGCCGCTGCGGGTGCGGTACGAACGGGCCCAGGACGAGGTCGCGTTCGCGTCCGTGCGGTCGGACAGGACGTAGTAGTCCATCTGCGCGCGCTCGGCGGTGACGTCCAGGACGCCGTAGCCGTGCCGGTCCGTGTCGACCCAGTGGACGTGCCGGTTGGCGGCCTGGATGACCGGTGCGGCCACCGCCGAGACCAGGCCCTCGGGCACCTTGACGATGTCGTCGAGGTTGTCGGAGGTCATGGAGGTGACCACGAACTCGGTGGCGGCCGACGCCGACAGCGGGTAGGTGCCGGCGTCCACCGGCACGTCGTTGGCCCACGCCATGTGGATGTCGCCGGTCAGGAAGACGGTGTTGCCGATGGCGCGGGAGCGCAGGTGGGCCAGCAGCTCGCGGCGGTCGTCGGTGTAGCCGTCCCACTGGTCGCTGTTGATCGCCAGGCCCTCCTGCGGCAGCCCGAGCAGCTTCGCCAGCGGCTTGAGCAGGTCCGCGGGGAGGGACCCGACGACGAAGGGGGAGATCATCACGGAGTTGCCGACCAGCCGCCAGGTGGTGTCGGACGCGGCCAGTCCGGCCTTGAGCCAGTCGAGTTGGGCGCGGCCGGTGATCGTGCGGTCCGGGTCGTCGACCGAGCCGCTGCCCGTCGACGCCTGCTGGGAGCGGAAGGAGCGCAGGTCGAGCAGGGAGAGGTCGGCGAGTTTGCCGAAGCGCAGCCGGCGGTAGGTGGTGCCGGCGATCGCCGGGCGGACCGGCATCCACTCGAAGTAGGCCTGCTTGGCGGCGGCCTTGCGGTCGCTCCAGGCGCCCTCGGCGCCCTCGGTGTGGTTGACCGCCCCGCCCGACCAGGCGTTGTCGGCGAACTCGTGATCGTCCCAGATCGCGATGACCGGCGCCCTGTGGTGCAGCGCCTGAAGGTCGGGGTCCGTCTTGTACTTCGCGTGCCGCACGCGGTAGTCGGCGAGCGTGATGATCTCGTTCGCCGGGGCGTGCGGGCGTACGACCTTGCCGCGCGCCGCGTACTCGCCCGACTTGTACTCGTAGATGTAGTCGCCGAGGTGCAGCCAGGCGTCCAGGTCGCCGCGGGCGGCGAGGTGCCGGTACGGCGCGAAGTAGCCGGCCTCCCAGTTGGCGCAGGAGACCACGCCGAAGCGCAGGCTGGTGACGGCGGCGTCGTGGGCGGGCGCGGTCCGGGTCCGGGCGGCGGGGGAGACGGCGTCGCCGCTGGAGAAGCGGAACCAGTAGTCGGTGGCCGGCTCCAGGCCGCGTATGTCGGCCTTGACGGTGTGGTCGGAGGCGGCCGTGGCGGTGGTGGAGCCCTTGGCGACGACGTCCGTGAACGCCTTGTCGCGGGCCACCACCCAGCTCACCTCGGTGTCCGGGCCGAGCCCCGAGCCCGGTACGGCCTCCTCGGTGGGCGTCACCCGGGTCCACAGCAGCACGCCGTCGGGCAGCGGGTCGCCGGAGGCGACGCCGTGCAGGAAGGCGGGCTCGGCCGCGGCGGCCCGCGCCGGCAGCGCGGCGGCGAGCGGAGCGGCCAGCACAGCGGTGGCCGCCGCGGCCTTGACGACCGTACGGCGGCTCGGGGAAAGCGAGTTGACGGACTTGGATCGCGAGCCGTCGTCCTGGGTTGATCTGTATCGACTGGTCACGGCCGATCAGATTACTGATGAGTACACGCGAAGAGCGGGCGAACCGGCGAAAGTTCGCCCGCTCTTCGGCGCGGGTTGGGGCCGAGGGGCCCTCGTCCGGATCAGCCGGGCACGGTCCGGCCGAGGGGCCCCGGGGCGGGATCAGCCCTTGAGCGCCGCCTCGACGGCCTTGTTGAAGTCCTCCGGGGTCGACGGCGCGTTCTTGCCGTCGGAGCCCGTCAGCGTCTTGCCGTCCATCTTCAGGGTCGGGGTGCCCTGGATGCCGTCCTTGTCGAAGATCTTCGACTCCTCCAGCGCCCAGCGGTCGTAGGTGCCGTTCTTCACGGCCTTCTGGAAGGCCGCGTTGCCCTTGAGCGCGGGGACCGTGTCCGCGATCTTGATGAGGTAGGAGTCGTCCTTGAACTTGTCGTCGGTCTCCTCGGGGTGCCACTTCGTGGAGTACATCGCGGACTTGTACTCGACGAACGCCTCCGGGCTGACGTTCAGCGCCGCCCCGAGGGCGCTGAGCGCGTTCTTGGAGCCCACGCCCGGAAGGTTCTTGTCGAGGAAGGTCGCGCCGACGTACCGGAGCTTGAACTTGCCGGCGTCGACGTCCTTCTTCACCGTGGCGCCGACGGCCTGCTCGAACTGGGCGCAGACCGGGCAGCGCGGGTCCTCGTAGATGGTGAGGGTCTTCTTGGCGGTGCTCTTGCCTATGACGACGGTCGTGCCGTCCGTGCCGCTGGTGTTGGCCGGCTTCACGAGCGGCTTGCTCTTCGCGGCGTCCCAGCCGGTGGGCTTGTTCGCCTGGACGACGGCGTAGCCGACGCCGCCGGCCACCGCCAGTACGGCGACGACCGAGCAGGCGACGATGATCTGCCGCTTCGCCTTGTCGCGCTTGGCCTGGCGCTCGCGCTCGGCGCGCAGCCGCTCCCGGGCCGCCGTCTTCGCCGTCTGGGTGTTCCGCTTGCTCATGGTGGTGTTCTCCTGTGGGACGCGCAGCCGTGCTGCGCGGGTTCGGTGGGGACCGTTCGTGCTCGGGCGCCGTCGTCGGTCAGACGAGGGCGGGCGAGCACGGCGGTCCGCGCCGTCCCAGGGAGTACGCGAGGAGGAGGGTGCGCGGGGCGCCGTGGTGCGACGCGGGCCGTACGGCGCGGGCCGCCGGGCTCTCCCGGCGGACCGTGACGGCGGCCACCGCGAGCAGCAGCGGCCGGAAGGTGACCGCGGCCACCGAGCACAGCAGCTGGGCCAGAGCGCGTTCGCCGCGGCGCAGCCAGGCCGCCGCGAGGAGGCCGACGCCGACGTGCGCGGCCAGCAGCAGCCAGGCGGTGGCCGGGTCGGCGTGGGCGAGCAGCGCCGCGAGCCGGTCGGTGTCCGTCGCTGTCATGCGGGCCAGCGGTGTGCCGACGTCGTGGCGGTTGCCGCACAGCACGTCCCAGCCGACCGAGCGCAGTGGACCGGCGACCGGGCCGCCGGCGGTGCCGTAGCAGACGTGCTGGCCGGTGGTGAAGACCGTGTCGGCGGCCAGCTCCAGCGGGATCAGCAGGGCGGCGATCCGCCCGAAGCCGCGCTCGCGGCCGGCCAGCGCGTAGGCGAGCGCGAACACGGCGGCCGTGATCACGGCCACCGTGTTCAGCGGCAGCGGGACCTGCGACAGCAGCACGTGCGACGCGGTGCTGAGCGTCACGACCACGGCCGTGAACAGCGCCGCGCGCACGGCTCTGAGGAAGGTCCCGGATATGTCCATAGCGAAAGGAGAGTGTGTCACGTGGGCCGGTAAGAGGTCTCTAAAGAATCCCTGTGAGCGGCCCTTCCGTCATAGACCCGGAATCCGTCCGTTGCGGAACAGGTCGAGGAAGATCTGGTGGTCGCCGCGCGCGCGTGCGCCGTAGCGGTGCGCGAAGTCCACGAGGAGCGGGGCGAAGCCCTCCTCGTCGGCCGCGATCGCCGCGTCGATGGCCCGCTCGGTGGAGAACGGCACCAGGGACTCCCCGGACTGGTCGTCGGCCGCCGCGTGCATCGTGGCCGTGGCCCGGCCGAGGTCGGCGACGACCTGCGCGATCTCCTCCGGGTCGTCGATGTCGCCCCACTCCAGGTCGACGGCGTACGGCGAGACCTCGGCGACCAGCTGGCCCGCGCCGTCCAGCTCGGTCCAGCCCAGCCACGGGTCGGCGTGCGCCTGCAGGGCGCGCTGGGAGATCACCGTGCGGTGGCCCTCGTGCAGGAAGTAGTCGCGGATCGCCCGGTCGGTGACGTGCCGGGAGACGGCCGGGGTCTGGGCCTGCTTGATGTAGATCACGACGTCGTTCTCCAGGGCGTCGCTGTTGCCCTCCAGCAGGATGTTGTACGACGGCAGCCCGGCCGAGCCGATGCCGATGCCGCGGCGGCCGACGACGTCCTTCACGCGGTAGGAGTCCGGGCGGGCCAGCGAGGACTCGGGCAGTGTCTCCAGGTAGCCGTCGAAGGCGGCGAGCACCTTGTAGCGGGTGGCGGCGTCCAGCTCGACGGAGCCGCCGCCGGGCGCGAAGCGGCGCTCGAAGTCGCGGATCTCCGTCATCGTCTCCAGCAGCCCGAACCGGGTCAGCGAGCGGGCGTCACGCAGCGCGTCCAGCAGCGGACCCTGCGCGGTGTCCAGGGTGAAGGGCGGCACCTCGTCGTCCTTGGCGCCGGTGGCCAGGGCGTGGACGCGCTCGCGGTAGGCGGCCGCGTAGACGGTCACCAGATCGGTGATCTGGTCGTCGCTGAGCGCCTTGGCGTACCCGATCAGGGCGATGGAGGCGGCGAAGCGCTGGACGTCCCAGGTGAACGGGCCGACGTAGGCCTCGTCGAAGTCGTTGACGTTGAAGATCAGACGCCCGTTCGAGTCCATGTAGGTGCCGAAGTTCTCCGCGTGCAGGTCGCCGTGGATCCACACGCGCGAGGTGCGCTCGTCCAGGTACGGGCCGCCGGCCGTCCGCCCCGCGGGGCCGGCCGCCAGGTCGTGGTAGAAGAGGCAGGCCGTGCCGCGGTAGAACGCGAAGGCCGAGGCCGCCATCTTCCGGAACTTCACGCGGAACGCGGCCGGGTCGGCGGCCAGGAGCTCGCCGAAGGCGGTGTCGAGGACGGCGAGGATCTCCTCGCCGCGCTGCTCGTCGCTGAGCTGGGGGACCGACATCGCGGGATGCCTCCTGGGACAGGTGGTACGAGACGTTCGGGGACGGGACGTCCCCCGGGGCAACGTTCGGCGCCGCCGGGGAGTGCCCGGCTCTCCTTCGCATGAAGGTACGCCGCTCGGCGGCCCGGGTGTCGGTCGCGGGGCATAGACTTCGACGCTGACCCCCAGACCGTCCGAAGCTTGGCGCCGTGCCGTTTCCCCAGGAGGACGAACCGTGTCGAAACCGCCGTTCACGCACCTGCACGTCCACACCCAGTACTCGATGCTGGACGGTGCCGCGCGGCTGAAGGACATGTTCGACGCCTGCAATGAAATGGGCATGACGCACATCGCCATGTCCGACCACGGCAACCTCCACGGGGCGTACGACTTCTTCCACACCGCGAAGAAGGCCGGGGTCACCCCGATCATCGGCATCGAGGCGTACGTCGCCCCCGAGTCCCGGCGCAACAAGCGCAAGATCCGCTGGGGCCAGCCGCACCAGAAGCGCGACGACGTCTCCGGTTCCGGCGGTTACACCCACAAGACGATGTGGGCGGTCGACAGCACGGGCCTGCACAACCTCTTCCGCCTCTCCTCCGACGCCTACGCCGAGGGCTGGCTGCAGAAGTGGCCGCGCATGGACAAGGAGACCATCGCGCGGTGGTCCAAGGGCATCGTCGCCTCCACCGGCTGCCCCTCGGGCGAGGTGCAGACCCGGCTGCGCCTCGGCCAGTACGACGAGGCCCTGAAGGCCGCCGCCGACTACCAGGACATCTTCGGCAAGGACCGCTACTTCCTGGAGCTGATGGACCACGGCATCGACATCGAGCACCGGGTCCGCGACGGCCTCCTGGAGATCGGCAAGAAGCTCGGCATCCCCCCGCTGGTCACCAACGACTCGCACTACACCTACGCGCACGAGGCCGGCGCCCACGACGCCCTGCTGTGCATCCAGACCGGCAAGAACCTCTCCGACCCCGACCGCTTCAAGTTCGACGGCACCGGCTACTACCTGAAGTCCACGGACGAGATGTACGCCATCGACTCCTCGGACGCCTGGCAGGAGGGCTGCGCCAACACGCTCCTGGTGGCCGAGATGGTCGACACCACGGGCATGTTCGAGAAGCGCGACCTCATGCCCAAGTTCGACATCCCCGAGGGCTACACCGAGGTCACCTGGTTCAAGGAGGAGGTCCGCCGCGGCATGGAGCGCCGCTTCCCCGGCGGCATCCCCGAGGACCGCCAGAGGCAGGTCGAGTACGAGATGGACGTCATCATCCAGATGGGGTTCCCGGGCTACTTCCTCGTCGTCGCCGACTTCATCATGTGGGCCAAGAACAACGGCATCGCGGTCGGCCCCGGCCGAGGCTCCGCGGCCGGCTCGATCGTCGCCTACGCCATGGGCATCACCGACCTCGACCCGATCCCGCACGGCCTGATCTTCGAGCGGTTCCTCAACCCCGAGCGCGTCTCCATGCCCGACGTCGACATCGACTTCGACGAGCGCAGGCGCGTCGAGGTGATCCGGTACGTCACGGAGAAGTACGGCGCCGACAAGGTCGCCATGATCGGCACCTACGGCAAGATCAAGGCCAAGAACGCGATCAAGGACTCCGCGCGCGTGCTGGGCTACCCGTACGCGATGGGCGACCGCATCACCAAGGCCATGCCCGCCGACGTCCTCGGCAAGGGCATCGACCTGAACGGCATCACCGACCCCTCGCACCCGCGCTACTCGGAGGCCGGCGAGGTCCGCTCGATGTACGAGAACGAGCCGGACGTGAAGAAGGTCATCGACACCGCCAAGGGCGTCGAGGGCCTGGTCCGGCAGATGGGCGTGCACGCCGCCGGCGTGATCATGTCCAGCGAGACCATCACCGAGCACGTCCCGGTCTGGGTCCGGCACACCGACGGCGTGACCATCACCCAGTGGGACTACCCGAGCTGCGAGTCGCTCGGCCTGCTGAAGATGGACTTCCTCGGCCTGCGCAACCTGACGATCATGGACGACGCCGTCAAGATGGTGAAGTCCAACAAGGGGATCGACATCGATCTCCTCGCCCTCCCGCTGGACGACCCCACGACCTTCGAACTGCTCCAGCGCGGCGACACCCTCGGCGTCTTCCAGTTCGACGGCGGCCCCATGCGCTCCCTGCTGCGCCTGATGAAGCCGGACAACTTCGAGGACATCTCCGCCGTGTCCGCGCTGTACCGCCCGGGCCCGATGGGCATGGACTCGCACACCAACTACGCGCTGCGCAAGAACGGCCTCCAGGAGATCACCCCGATCCACAAGGAGCTGGAGGAGCCCCTCGAAGAGGTCCTGGCCGTCACCTACGGCCTGATCGTCTACCAGGAGCAGGTGCAGAAGGCCGCCCAGATCATCGCCGGCTACTCGCTCGGCGAGGCCGACATCCTGCGCCGCGTGATGGGCAAGAAGAAGCCCGACGAGCTGGCCAAGAACTTCACCATCTTCCAGTCCGGCGCCAAGAAGAACGGCTACAGCGACGAGGCCATCCAGGCCCTGTGGGACGTCCTGGTCCCCTTCGCCGGCTACGCCTTCAACAAGGCCCACTCCGCCGCGTACGGCCTGGTGTCGTACTGGACCGCCTACCTGAAGGCGAACCACCCCGCCGAGTACATGGCGGCCCTGCTCACCTCCGTCAAGGACGACAAGGACAAGTCGGCGGTCTACCTCAACGAGTGCCGCCGCATGGGCATCAAGGTGCTCCCGCCCAACGTCAACGAGTCCGAGTCCAACTTCGCCGCCCAGGGCGACGACGTGATCCTCTTCGGCCTCTCCGCCGTCCGCAACGTCGGCACCAACGTCGTCGAGTCGATCATCAAGTCACGCAAGGCGAAGGGGAAGTACTCCTCCTTCCCCGACTACCTCGACAAGGTCGAGGCCGTGGTCTGCAACAAGCGCACCACCGAGTCGCTGATCAAGGCCGGCGCCTTCGACACCATGGGGCACACCCGCAAGGGCCTCACCGCGCAGTACGAACCGATGATCGACAACGTGGTCGCGGTCAAGCGCAAGGAGGCCGAGGGACAGTTCGACCTCTTCGGCGGCATGGGCGAGGAGACCAGCGGCGAGCCCGGCTTCGGACTGGACGTGGAGTTCTCCACCGACGAGTGGGACAAGACCTATCTGCTCGCCCAGGAGCGGGAGATGCTCGGTCTCTACGTCTCCGACCACCCGCTCTTCGGCCTGGAGAACGTGCTCGCCGACAAGGCCGACGCCGGCATCTCCCAGCTCACCGGCGGCGAGCACGCGGACGGCGCGGTGGTCACCATCGGCGGCATCATCTCGGGCCTGCAGCGCAAGATGACCAAGCAGGGCAACGCGTGGGCCATCGCCACGGTCGAGGACCTGGCCGGCTCCATCGAGTGCATGTTCTTCCCGGCGACCTACCAGCTGGTGTCCACCCAACTCATCGAGGACGCCGTGGTGTTCGTCAAGGGGCGCCTCGACAAGCGCGAGGACGTGCCGCGGCTGGTCGCCATGGAACTCCAGGTCCCGGACCTGTCCCACGCGGGCGCCAACGCCCCCGTGGTCCTCACCATCCCGGCCACCCGCGTCACCCCGCCGATGGTCAGCCGCCTCGGCGAGATCCTCACCCACCACCGGGGCGAGAGCGAGGTCCGGATCAAGCTCCAGGGCCCGACCAGGACGACCGTGCTGCGCCTGGACCGGCACCGGGTGAAGCCCGACCCCGCGCTCTTCGGCGACCTGAAGGTCCTCCTCGGCCCGTCCTGCCTGGCGGGCTGACCTCAGGGCGGCGAACGAACCAAAAAGGAGGGCGTACCCGTGCGCGATCGGGTACGCCCCCTCGTCGATACCGGGCTCAGAGATCGCTCAACGGCCCTGGCTGCGGGTTCAGTTGTGGCCGAAGCGCTTCTGACGTCCCTTGCGGGCCACGTCGGTGGGACTCAGCTGCGGGGCGTGGTGCTCGGGCTGCGGCTCCGTCACGGAGTGCTCCGCCTCGTGGGGGCCGTTCGCGGCCACGGACGCCTTCTGCCGGCTGCGGTCCTGCTTGCGGTTCTTGGCCATGGTGATCAACCTCCTGTGGGGGATCTAGGGGCCAGGGCCGCGACCAGATTCACACACGCCGACAATGAACGCATGTCGGATAATTACCGTATGTGACAAGGGTCGTCGGGCCGGAGCCTCCGGAAACGCCACGCCGAAGATCGAGTTCGGGCCGTTAACCCCGGCACGGTCGGGCAGACTCGAAACAAGCCCGAAGCGAAACCCGAAGCAACAAAACCCGAAACAACCTCCCGGAAAGAGGGTGGATCGCGTGGACCGCTGCATCGTCCTGGTGGACGCCGGGTACCTGCTGGGGGCCGCCGCCAGCCTCCTCGCCGGAGAGCCGTCGCGTTCCCGGATCACCGTCGACCACAGCGCGCTCGTGCAGCAACTGCGCGAACAGGCCGAATCCGACACCGGGCGACCACTGCTGCGCATCTACTGGTTCGACGGCGCCCCGGACCGCGTGCCGCAACCCGAGCACCGCAGACTCCGGGTGATGCCCCGGGTCACCGTCCGGCTCGGCGCGCTCACCCGCAGCGACGGCCGCTGGGCCCAGAAGGGCGTGGACGCCGCCATGCACGCCGAACTGACCGAACTCGCCCGCAACCGCGCCTGTTCCGACGTCGTCCTCGTCACCGGCGACGGCGACCTGCTGCCCGGCATGATGGCCGCCAAGGAGCACGGCGTCGCCGTCCACCTGTGGGCCGTGCAGGCCGCCGACGGCGACTACAACCAGTCCGAGGACCTGGTCGCCGAGGCCGACGAGCGCCGCGTCCTGGACCGCACCTGGATCACCAAGGCGGTCCGCCCCAAGGAGTACGGCGGCATCTGCGCGCCGCCGCCGGCGCCCCGCCCCGAGATCGCGGCGATCCTCTCCGCGCCGCTGCCCGAGTCGTCCCTGTCCGGCGCCGGGGAGCGCCCCGCCGGCGAACGGCCGCACCCGGCCGACACGGCCGGCTCACGGGACGGTTCCGTGGACCGGATGCCGACCGCCAAGGGCGTGCCCACGCCCAAGGACCTCGCCGCGCTGCGCGCCCCCGGCGCCCAGCCGCCCGCCCCGCCGCACCCGCCCACGGCCACCCTGCGCTGGTCCTCCGACCGGGGCTGGGTCGACCGCCCCGGCGCGGTCGCCGAGCCCGCCGAGGCCTCCGCCATGCCCACCCTCGCGCAGCTGACCACGGCCGAGCAGCGGTGGGCCGACCGGGAGGAGGACATCACGACGGTCGGCGGCGACCCGTACGAGGTCGGGCAGGTCTTCGCCCGGCGCTGGGTGGAGCGGCTCGGTGACCGCATCCACCTGGAGAAGCTGTCGTCGATGTACCCGAGGGTCCCGCACCGCATCGACGGCGAGCTGCTGCGCTACGCCGCCCGCTTCGGCCTCCTCGCCCACAAGGACGACCAGATCGACGAGCACGACCGCTACGCCATCCGGGCCGGCTTCTGGCGCGAGATCGGCGTGCGCACCGGCGTCGAACACGCCCCGGTGGGCGACTGAGGGGCCGTACGGGGCGCCGCACGGCCGACCGCGCGGACCGGGGAAGAACCGGGAGAGGACGCCCCAAGGACGAGTAAAGCGCACGGACCCCGTACTCTCGTCCTTTGTGAGTACGCGCGTGGCACAGGCACTTCGGCCCGGAGACGACGTCGTGTGCGCGGTGCGCGGACTGACCAAGACCTATCCCCCCGCCCGCGGCCGGCGGGGCGCGCCCGGCACGCCCGAGGTGCTCGCCACCGACGACGTCGCGCTCGACGTCCGGCGCGGTGAGATCTTCGGACTGCTCGGTCCGAACGGCGCCGGCAAGTCCACCCTCGTACGGCAGCTCACCGGGCTGATGCGCCCCGACCGCGGCACCGTCGAGATCCTCGGCCACGACATCGTGGCCCACCCGGAGCGCGCCGCGCGCCTCCTCGCCTACCTCGGCCAGGAGTCCGGCGCGCTCGACGAGCTGACCGTCTCGCTGGCCGCCGAGACCACCGGGCGGCTGCGCGGCCTGGACGCCGCGCGGGCGCGGGCCGAGCGGGACGCCGTCCTGGAGGAGCTGGGCCTCACGGCGATCGCCGGGCGCGCGCTGAAGAAGCTGTCCGGCGGACAGCGCCGCCTCGCCTGCTTCGCCGCCGCACTGGTCGGCGAGCGGCCGCTGCTGGTGCTGGACGAGCCCACCACCGGCATGGACCCGGTGGCCCGGCGGGCGGTGTGGGCCGCCGTCGACCGGCGGCGCGCCGAACGCGGCACGACCGTCCTGCTGGTCACCCACAACGTCATCGAGGCCGAGACCGTCCTCGACCGGGTCGCCGTCCTCGACGGGGGACGGGTCATCGCCTGCGACACCCCGGCCGGCCTCAAGGAGCGGGTCTCCGGCGAGGTGCGGGTCGAGCTGGTGTGGCGGGAGCGGGCGCCGCTGGAGGTGCCCGAGGTCGCCGCGCTGCGCGAGCGCGCCGCGGAGTCCGGGCGCCGCTGGACGCTGCGCCTGGCGCCCGAGGAGGCCCGCGCGGCCGTCGCGACGGTCACCGGCGGGGCCGCCTTCACCGCCCTGGACGACTTCACCCTCGCCACGCCCAGCCTGGAGGACGTGTACCTGGCGCTGGGCGGCGCCGCCCGGCAAGGGCTGGTGAAGGCGTGAGGGGTGCCGGACTGCGTCACGTGGGACGCGGGGAAGAGGAGCAGTTCGACGTGAGTGTCGTACCCGCCGACGTGCCGGCCCCCGCGGTGGCCGGGCCGGCCGCCGGCGCCGGGCGGACCGCGGCGGCCGAGCTCGGGCCGCGGGCGCGGCTGTGGCCGTCGCTGGCGGCCGTGTACCGGGCCCAGCTGTCCCGCGCGCGGGTCGCGCGGATCCCGCTGCTGTTCGTGGCGACCTTCCAGTCCGTCGGCATCATGGTCATGATGCGGGGCGTGGTCAGCGGCGGCGGCGAGGCCCACTACGTGGTGGCCGGCGCGTCCATCGTCGTCGTCGCCTACGTCGCCCTCAACCTGCTCTCCCAGTACTTCGGCCAGCTGCGCTTCAGCGGCGGCCTCGACCACTACGCGACCCTTCCCGTGCCGCCCGCGGCCGTGGTGCTGGGCGCGGCGGCGGCCTACGCGTCCTTCACGGTGCCGGGCACGCTCGTCACCGCCGTCTTCGGATGCGTGCTGTTCGGTCTGCCGCTGGGCAACCTGTGGGTGCTGGTGGCGGTGATCCCGCTCGCCGGCGCCGCGCTCTCCGGACTCGGCGCCGCCTGCGGACTGCTCGCCCCGCGTCCGGAACTGGCGACGCTGCTGGGGCAGCTGGGGATGTCGGCGGCGCTGCTGCTGGGGGTGCTGCCGCCCGACCGGATGCCGGGGATCGTACGGCTGGCCCGAGACCTGCTGCCGTCGACGTACGGCGTGGAGGCGTACGCGCGCACCTTCGCGGACCGCCCGGACTGGGCGTACGTGGCCCTCGACATGGCCGTGTGCGCCGGGGTCGGCGTGGTCTCGCTGGCCGTGGCGACCTGGGCCTACCGCCGGGCGGCCGTCCGGTGACGCGGCCCTCGGACCCGACTGGCACGATGGCAGGGTGACCTCTCCGTTGACTCCACCTCCGCCGCCGCACGGGCGGCCTTCCCACACCTCCCCGTCCGGCGAGTCCGCACAGCCCCCGCAGCAGCCGGGGCCGGAGGGGACGGCCGAGGGCGCACAGGGCGCACAGGGCGCGCAGGCGGCGCACGGGCAGGCCTGGCAGGCGCCGGCGGCCGGCGACGCCGGGGCGACGGGCTCCCTGTACGGACAGGACGGTCCCGGCATGAAGACCGAAGTCCGGGAAGCGGCCGTGATCACGGTGGCCGTGGCGCTCGGCGGAGTGCTGCTGGGGCTGCTGTGGCTGTGGCTGGCGCCCCGGGTGCCGCTGGTCGGCGATGTGACGGACAACAGCTGGGTGGTCTACCTCAAGGACTCCGAGGGGGAGCAGGCCGTCGGCGTGGACGGAACGTTCACGCTGCTGGCGCTGGCCCTCGGCGCGCTGAGCGCGGCGGTCGTCTTCCTGGTGCGCCGGCGCGGCGGTGTGCCGCTGGTGGCGGCGCTCTGCGTGGGCGGCCTGCTCGGGTCGCTGCTGGCGTGGCGGCTCGGGCTGTGGCTCGGCCCCGATCACGACGTCATCGCGCACGCCAAGGCGGTGGGCAAGGGCGTGACGTTCTCGGCCCCGATGAAGCTGGGCGCCAAGGGGGCGCTGCTGGCGTGGCCGCTGGCGGCGCTGGTCGTCCACCTGGGCCTCACGGCCCTCTTCGGCCCCCGCGACCCCGACCCCTACGCCTACGACAGCGGCTCGGCGAAGTAGCCCCTCCCGCCTCTGGCCGGCCCTTCCGGCCGGGGCCCGGCGGTCTTCCGCCTCCCGGCGGCCGATGCCCGCGGCAGGCGCTGTGATCCTCGGGCCGGGGAGCCCCGGGTCCCGGAGGCGGGCGGCGGCCCGGCGGCCCGGTCAGCCGCGGCCGATCGGGGCCAGGACCGCGTCCGTCAGCTTCGCCAGATCCTGCGGCGAGAGCTCCACCTCCAGCCCCCGACGGCCCGCCGAGACGCAGATCGTGGCGTGGGCGGTGGCCGAGACGTCCAGGACCGTGGGGAGCCGCTTGCGCTGCCCGAGCGGGGAGATGCCGCCGCGTACGTAGCCCGTGGTGCGCTCGGCGAGCGCCGGGTCGGCCATCGCGGCGCGCTTGCCGCCCACCGCCGACGCCAGCGCCTTCAGGTCCAGTGAGCCGGCGACCGGGACCACGGCCACGGTCAGCGCGCCGTCGACGTCCGCGACCAGCGTCTTGAACACCCGCTCCGGAGAGACGCCCATCGCCTCGGCCGCCTCCTCGCCGTAGGACGGGTGGGAGGGGTCGTGGTCGTAGGAGTGGACGGTGTGGTCCACGCCCGCCGCGGTCAGGGCCACCGTCGCGGGCGTCCCCCCGGACTGCTGCTTCTTCGCCTTCTTCGCCATCTCCGGCGGACTTCCCTCGGTGTGCGTGCGTCGAAGGGAGCTCGCCGGTCGCGGGCTCCCCGGTCGCGGCTCGTCAGTTCAGGCTCGTCGGAGCGCGCGTCAGGTCGGGCGACGGCAGCGACGGCAGGTTGCGGATGATCGCCGTCTCCGCGCGCAGCAGCCTCAGCTCGTCCCGCAGCCGCGAGGCGGTGTCGGGCGCCTGGAGCAGCCGCTGCTTGGTCGGCGTGTCCAGCACCATGGCGGCCGCCACCAGGTACGAGACCACGTTCGGTTCGTCGGGCAGCTCCGCGCCCGTGGCCAGCGACCGCTCCCGCGCGCCCGCCAGCCGCTTCTGGTACTGCCGGAAGGACCGCAGCACACCCTCGGCGAGCGCGCCCGCCTCGTCGCCGGGCTCCTCCGGGACCTCCTCCAGCTCCGCCGTCAGGAACGGGCCCGAGGCGTCCACCGACAGCAGCCGCACCCGGGTCGTGCCGGTCGCCAGCACCTCGAAGGTGCCGTCGGCCCGCTCGCGCACGGTCGCCGCGTCCGCCACACAGCCCACGCCGTGGAAGGCCCGGGCGGGGTCCGGGCCGAATCCGGCGGCCGGGCCGCTGTCGGCCGGCGCCGTCGCGTCGGGCATGCCCGGAGCGCTCGGGGCCACCTCGTGGCCGTCACGGATCGCCACGACGGCGAACCGGCGCGGTTCGTCCTCCGGCGTCTTCATCAGGGCGCGCATCATGGCGCGGTAGCGCTCCTCGAAGACGTTCAACGGGAGCACCAGCCCCGGGAACAGCACGGAGTTCAGCGGGAACAGGGGGAGCCGGACGGTGGTCACGGCCCAGAAGCCTAATGGCCCCGGGCGCGGGCGCGTCGGCCGCGCCCGTTTTCGGGGGTGCCGGAGGGCTGCCCGGGCGCCGACGAGCGGAGTTCGGCGCGCGACGCGAGGAACAGGCCCAGCCCGTCGTCGCAGACCCGGTCCCACGGGAAGGAGGTGGCGTACGGGCCGACGAGCCGGAACTGCGCGAGCGCGTCCTCCCGGCGGCCGAGCCGGATCAGCACGTACGTCAGCAGGTTGCGCATCTCCGCCGCCGGCCAGGGCCGGTCCGCGGGGAGCCGGGCCGACAGCGCGATCGCCCGGTCCGCCGCGGCGTCCAGCCGGGCCCGCTCCACTCCGGGCCCGCCGCCGTCGGTCAGCCAGGTGAAGGCGGCCCGCAGCGGCAGCGCCTGCACCAGGGCGTCGGCGGGGGCGTCCAGGGCGGCGAGGTCCGCGAAGTCGAAGCACTCGCGGTGCGAGCCGTGCCAGGAGGAGGCCAGGTAGCGCAGGGCGGCCACGTGGCAGCCGTAGTGGTGCGGGGCGCGGCGCACCGCCGCCTCCCACAGTTCGCCGAAGTAGGTGTGCCCGGCGCGGCTGCCGCGCGCGTGGTCCAGCGCGACGCGCCACGGCACCGGGTCCCGGTCGTCGGCGCGCGCGGCGGCGGTGATCAGCGGGCTGACCTCGCGCAGCAGCTCGGCCCGGGCCGGCGAGGGCCAGGCGCGGTCGACGGCGAGCTGGGCGGCGACCAGCAGCGCGTCCGGGTCGTGCGGGGCGGCGGCGCGCCAGTCGCGCAGCCAGTCGGGACGCGAGCGGGCGAAGGCGGCCAGCCGTCCCGCGTAGCGGTCGCGGTCCTCCCACTCGGCCTGTTGCCGGGTGGTGGCGAGCAGGACGGCGGCGGGGCCGTACGCGCCCGCCGCGGCGGCGACCAGCGCCGGTCCGAGGCGGTCGTCGGGGACGTCGAGGAGCACCTCGTCGTCGGCGGGCAGTCCGTCGGCGGCGAGTACGGCGGCGGGGCGCCGGACGCTTCTTGTCATCCGGGTGGGGCGGATGAACGGGGGCAGCAGAGCCATGGTGTCGACCATTGAAAGTCCGCAGGTGGCAGGCGCGCCAGAGGCTGAGGGCAAGCCGGTGAAAGTTGTACGTCCGGCGGTCAAGGTCCAGTAAAAGGTGAGCGTTCAACTATGTTTCGCCCGCGGTTCGGTCGCAGGTCAGGGCCTCGTCGCAGCGCGCCGACTCGAACGGGTGTCCCACATTCGTACGAAAATCTGTCTGCGGATCCGCGCCGGGACCGGCGACGGGCGCGACGGGCCCCGCGCACGAGCGCGTCAGCTCCGCCGCAGCAGCCTGGTCGCGCCCGCCGCCACCGTCGTGGCCAGCGTCCAGCCCAGCAGGACCAGCGCCGCCGCGAGCCACTGCCAGCCGCCGCTCAGCTGCCACTGGCTGGCCTGCCCGAAGTCGACGACCGGCAGCAGCAGGTCGAGGGCGTACAGGGCGGGGTTCCAGTGCGGGTGCTCGCCGGAGGCGGCCGGCGGATGCCCGGCGTGCGCGAAGGCGAGCGAGCCGGCCGCCCACAGCACCGCCATCCACACCGCCGCCCGGCCGGGCCGGTACCCGTAGGCCACCGTCCAGTCCTGGAGGTACCCCCACAGCTTGGACGCCGGCGGCAGCGTCTCGCGGCGGCGGCGGTGCTTGGCGAGCAGCACCTCGCGGGCGTCCTCGTCCTCGCCGGACTCCTTCAGCACCGAGGCCAGCCGCTCGTACGGCTCCGGATTGAACTCGGCGGTCGCCGCCGCCACCCACCGCAGGCGCTCGGCCAGCGGGAACGGCCCCCGCGGCACCAGGTTCTCGTAGGTGAAGCCGCCCGTGTGCAGCTGACCGGGGCCGGGCCAGCTGTCCGCGCGGTCGACGAGGGTCTCGATCTTCGCGCCGGACAGCAGCACCTTGCCGCGCCCGGGCCGCTCCCCGAGGAAGCGCAGCTCGGGCGTCTGCACCCGGCGCAGGCTCAGCCCCTGCTCGTCGGTGAAGACGAACCGGGCCCGCTCCAGGTCGACCGCGTCGCCGAACCGCCCGTCGTCCAGCCGCACCCCGCCCTGGCACTCGAAGTGCTGGATCCGGGTCCCGCGCGCGGGGGTCACCCCGCTCACCAGCGGGCTGCCGAGCCCGGCCGGGGTCAGGTACAGGGTGCGCTCGACGGTCAGCTGGGGCGCGTTCAGCGCGAACGGCGTGCACGGGCTGGCGAGCTTCGCGCCGCGCAGGCTCAGCGAGACGCCGATCTTCGCGCTGCGCAGACTCACCTCGCCGTGCGCCTGCAGCAGCTCCGCCTGGAGGTCCTGGCCGACGGTCAGCCCGTCGGCGGCCAGCGACCGGCCGGCCCGGTCCCGGTGCACGACCGCCTGGTTGAGCAGCAGGTCCGTGCCGATCTGCGCGTCGGTCAGCCGCACCCCGCGCAGGAACCGGCAGCGGGGCAGGTGCAGGTCGCCCTCCGTCTGCACCCGGGCCGCCTCCAGCCGCGGCACCGAGCAGTCCACCAGCCGCAGCGTCGTGAAGCGGGCCTCGGGCAGCAGGACCTCCTCCTCGAACCGGCAGCCCTTCATCTCCACGAACGGCACCACCGTGCCCCCGGCGAGGTCGAGCGGGCCCTCGATCCTCAGGCCGGTCAGCTTGAGCGACGACACCCGGCCGGCGAGCGCGGGCGGCCCGTCCAGCAGCAGCCAGCACACCACACGCGCCCGTACCGTCCGCTCGGATCCCCAGGAACTCGCGCCGTGCGGATCGTCCACCGCCGCGTCCCCGTCGCGCAGGTCGTACACGCTGCCGTTGCGGAAGGCCTGCCACATCCCGGCCTCGACGTCGGTCAGGTCGTCCGGCAGGTCTCCGGCCCGGCGGCCGGTGCCCTCGGTCACGGATCTCCCCTTCTTCCCCGGCTACTCGTGGGTTCTGTGGGTTCGTACAACCGGTCATGCCCGTTGTGTGACGATTCGAACGCGATGGGTGAAGCAGATCTTCCGATCACCCTCCGAACGGACCGGGTCGCGTGGAGCCGGTGGCCGGGTACCGGCCACCGGCACGCACGGTGCCTGAGTGGCGGACGTTCTGTATCAGCCATTGATACGGGCGGACGGCGTCCGTGCGCGGTCTGAGAGAATTGGAACCGTGATCTCCCGAATCGATCTGCGCGGCGACGCCCTCCCCGAGGGCCCCGCCCTGCGTGACCTGCTGCCCCGAGCCGACTTCGACGTCGCGGCCGCCCTGGAGAAGGTGCGTCCGATCTGCGAGGCCGTGCATCATCGCGGTGACGCGGCACTGATCGACTTCGCCGAGAAGTTCGACGGCGTACGGCTGGAATCGGTACGGGTCCCCGAGCAGGCGATCAAGGACGCCCTGGAGCGGCTGGACCCCGCCGTGCGCGCCGCCCTGGAGGAATCCATTCGCCGGGCCCGCCTGGTCCACCGCGAGCAGCGCCGCACCACGCACACCACCCAGGTCGTGCCCGGCGGCTCGGTCACCGAGAAGTGGGTGCCCGTCGAGCGCGTCGGGCTGTACGCGCCGGGCGGCCGCTCGGTCTACCCGTCCTCCGTCGTGATGAACGTCGTGCCCGCCCAGGAGGCCGGCGTCGAGTCCATCGCGCTCGCCTCGCCGCCGCAGGCCGAGTTCGGCGGCCTGCCGCACCCGACGATCCTCGCCGCCTGCGCCCTCCTCGGCGTCGACGAGGTCTACGCCGCCGGCGGCGCCACCGCCGTGGCGATGTTCGCCCACGGCACCGAGTCCTGCCCGCCCGCGAACATGGTCACCGGCCCCGGCAACATCTGGGTCGCCGCCGCCAAGCGCTACTTCACCGGCAAGATCGGCATCGACGCCGAGGCCGGCCCGACCGAGATCGCCGTCCTCGCCGACGCCACCGCCGACCCGGTGCACGTCGCCTCCGACCTGATCAGCCAGGCCGAGCACGACCCGCTGGCCGCCGCCGTCCTCGTCACCGACTCCGCCGAACTGGCGGACGCGGTGGCCGAGGAGCTGGAGCCGCAGGTCGCGGCCACCAAGCACGTCGAGGACCGCATCCGCCCGGCGCTGGCGGGCAGGCAGTCCGCGATCGTCCTGGTCGACGGCCTGGAGGAGGGCCTGCGCGTGGTCGACGCCTACGGCGCCGAGCACCTGGAGATCCACACCGCCGACGCCGCCGCCGTCGCCGACCGGGTGAAGAACGCCGGAGCGATCTTCATCGGCCCCTGGGCGCCCGTCTCGCTCGGCGACTACGCGGCCGGCTCCAACCACGTCCTGCCGACCGGCGGCTGCGCCTGCCACTCCTCCGGCCTGTCGGTCCAGTCCTTCCTGCGCGGCATCCACATCGTGGACTACACGCGCGACGCCCTCGCCGAGGTCGCCCACCACGTGGTGACGCTGGCCGAGGCGGAGGACCTGCCCGCGCACGGCGCGGCGATCAAGGCACGGTTCGGGTGGAAGGTACCTGCGGACAAGTGAACCTCGGCATCGACGATCTCCCCGTACGGGACGAGCTGCGCGGCAAGTCCCCCTACGGCGCGCCCCAGCTGGACGTCCCCGTACGGCTGAACACCAACGAGAACCCCTACCCGCTGCCCGAACCGCTCGTCGAGCGGATCGCGGAGCGGGTGCGCGAGGTCGCCCGCGACCTCAACCGCTACCCGGACCGGGACGCGGTCGAGCTGCGCACCGAGCTGGCCGCGTACCTGACGCGCACCGGCGGCCACCCGGTCGCCGTCGAGAACGTCTGGGCGGCCAACGGCTCCAACGAGGTGATCCAGCAGCTGCTGCAGACCTTCGGCGGGCCCGGCCGCACCGCGATCGGTTTCGAGCCGTCGTACTCGATGCACGCGCTCATCGCGCGCGGCACCGGCACCGGCTGGATCTCCGGTCCGCGGAGCGAGGACTTCACCATCGACCTCGCGGCGGCCGAGAAGGCCATCGCCGAGCACCGGCCGGACGTCGTCTTCATCACCACCCCCAACAACCCCACCGGCAGCGCGGTCCCGCCCGAGACGGTCCTCGCGCTGTACGAGGCGGCCCAGGCGGCCGGACCGTCCATGGTGATCCTGGACGAGGCCTACATCGAGTTCAGTCACGGCGCCTCGCTGCTGCCGCTGCTGGAGGGCCGCCCGCACCTGGTGATCTCCCGCACCATGTCGAAGGCGTTCGGCGCCGCCGGCCTGCGCCTGGGCTACCTCGCCGCGCACCCCGCGGTCGTGGACGCCGTCCAGCTGGTCCGGCTGCCGTACCACCTCTCGGCGGTCACCCAGGCGACCGCCCTGGCCGCCCTGGAGCACACCGACACGCTGCTGAAGTACGTGGAGCGGCTGAAGGCCGAGCGGGACCGGCTGGTCGCCGGACTGCGCGCGACCGGCTACGACGTCGTCGAGTCCGACGCGAACTTCGTCCAGTTCGGACGGTTCGCCGACGCCCACGAGGCCTGGCGGAGGATCCTCGACCGGGGCGTCCTGGTCCGGGACAACGGCGTACCGGGATGGCTGCGGGTGTCCGCCGGCACCCCCGAGGAGAACGACGCGTTCCTGGACGCGGTACGAGACGTGAAGAAGGAGTTGGACGCATGAGCCGCGTCGGGCGCGTGGAGCGCACCACCAAGGAGACCTCGGTCCTCGTCGAGATCGACCTCGACGGCACCGGCCGTACGGACATCGCCACCGGCGTCGGCTTCTACGACCACATGCTCGACCAGCTCGGCCGGCACGGGCTGTTCGACCTCACCGTCAAGACCGACGGCGACCTGCACATCGACTCCCACCACACCATCGAGGACACCGCCCTCGCGCTCGGCGCCGCCTTCAAGCAGGCGCTCGGCGACAAGGTGGGCATCTACCGCTTCGGCAACTGCACGGTCCCGCTGGACGAGTCCCTCGCCCAGGTCACCGTCGACCTCTCCGGCCGCCCCTACCTCGTGCACACCGAGCCCGAGAAGATGGCGCCGATGATCGGCGAGTACGACACCACGATGACCCGGCACATCCTGGAGTCCTTCGTCGCCCAGGCCCAGGTCGCCCTGCACGTCCACGTGCCCTACGGGCGCAACGCGCACCACATCGTGGAGTGCCAGTTCAAGGCGCTCGCCCGGGCGCTGCGCTACGCCAGCGAGCGCGACCCGCGCGCGGCCGGCATCCTCCCCTCCACGAAGGGCGCCCTGTGACCGGCCTGTCGACCATCCTGATCGTCGTCGGCCTGTTCCTGGTCGGCGGCATCATCTCCTTCGTCAAGCAGCAGATGCCGCGCAGCCTGATCGTGCTGCTGTCCATCGCCGCGGCGATGTGCCTCGTGGCGGGCGTGATGCGGCTGGAGGTGTGGAATTGAGCACGTCGCCCAAGAAGGTGGTCGTCTTCGACTACGGCTTCGGCAACGTCCGCTCCGCCGAGCGCGCGCTGGCCCGTGCCGGCGCCGAGGTCGAGATCACCCGTGACTTCGACCGGGCGATGAACGCCGACGGGCTGCTCGTGCCCGGCGTCGGCGCGTTCGCCGCCTGCATGCGCGGCCTCAAGGAGGCCCGCGGCGACTGGATCGTCGACCGCCGGCTCTCCGGCGGCCGCCCCGTCATGGGCATCTGCGTCGGCATGCAGATCCTCTTCGCCCGCGGCATCGAGCACGGCGTGGAGGCCGAGGGCCTGGACGAGTGGCCCGGCACGGTCGCCCCGCTCCAGGCCGACGTGGTGCCCCACATGGGGTGGAACACCGTGGAGGCGCCCGCCGACTCGGAGCTGTTCGCCGGCCTCGACGCCGACACCCGCTTCTACTTCGTGCACTCCTACGCCGTCCACGACTGGCGGCTGGAGTCGCACAACCCGGCGATGCTCGCCCCCAAGGTCACCTGGGCCACCCACGGCAAGCCCTTCGTGGCCGCCGTGGAGAACGGCGCCCTGTGGGCCACCCAGTTCCACCCCGAGAAGTCCGGCGACGCCGGAGCGCAGCTGCTGAACAACTGGATCGGAACCCTGTGATGGCTTCGAAACTCGAACTCCTCCCCGCCGTCGACGTCCGCGACGGCCAGGCCGTGCGCCTCGTGCACGGCGAGTCCGGGACCGAGACCTCCTACGGCTCCCCGCTGGAGGCGGCCCTCGCCTGGCAGCGCTCCGGCGCCGAGTGGCTGCACCTGGTCGACCTGGACGCCGCGTTCGGCACCGGCGACAACCGCGCCCTGATCGCCGAGGTCGCCCGGGCCATGGACATCAAGGTCGAGCTGTCCGGCGGCATCCGCGACGACGACACCCTCGCCGCCGCCCTCGCCACCGGCTGCACCCGCGTCAACCTCGGCACCGCCGCCCTGGAGACCCCCGAGTGGGTCGCCGAGGTCATCGCCGAGCACGGCGACAAGATCGCGGTCGGCCTGGACGTGCGCGGCACCACGCTGCGCGGCCGCGGCTGGACCCGCGACGGCGGTGACCTCTACGAGACGCTGGAGCGCCTGGACAAGGAGGGCTGCGCCCGCTACGTCGTCACCGACATCGCCAAGGACGGCACCCTGCAGGGCCCCAACCTGGAGCTGCTGAAGAACGTCTGCGCGGCCACCGACCGCCCGGTGGTGGCCTCCGGCGGCGTCTCCTCCCTGGCCGACCTGCGCGCCATCGCCGGCCTCGTGCCGCTCGGTGTCGAGGGCGCCATCGTCGGGAAGGCGCTGTACGCGAAGGCGTTCACCCTCGAAGAGGCCCTGGAGGAAGTGTCGTCATGACATCCGAAGCCGTGCGGCGCGTGCAGAGCGGAAGTCCCTGGGAAGAGAGTTTCGGATTCGCGCGCGCCGTCGCGGCGGGCGACCGCGTGCTGGTCGCCGGCACCACGTCCTTCAAGGGCACGGTGCTCTACGGTGAGGGCGACCCCTACGAGCAGGCGAAGGTCGCCTTCACCAGCGCGCTGGAGGCGATCGCCGAGTTCGGGCTCGGTCCCGAATCGGTCCTGCGGACCAGGATGTACCTGACCCATCACCGCGACGTCGACGAGGCGGGCCGGGCCCACAAGGAGCTGTTCGGCTCCGTGCGCCCCGTCTCGACCCTGCTGGTCGTGGAGGGCTTCGTCGACCCGCGCATCCTGGTCGAAGTGGAACTAGAGGCATTCAGAGGAGCCGAGAAGTCATGACCCTGGCGGTCCGAGTCATCCCCTGCCTGGACGTGGACGGCGGCCGGGTCGTCAAGGGCGTCAACTTCCAGAACCTGCGCGACGCGGGCGACCCCGTCGAGATGGCCAAGGTGTACGACGCCGAGGGCGCCGACGAGCTGACGTTCCTGGACATCACCGCCTCCTCGGGCAACCGGGAGACGACCTACGACGTGGTGCGCCGCACCGCCGAGCAGGTGTTCATCCCGCTGACGGTGGGCGGCGGCGTCCGTACGGCCGAGGACGTGGACAAGCTGCTGCGGGCGGGCGCCGACAAGGTGGGCGTCAACACGGCGGCGATCGCCCGCCCCGACCTGATCCGGGAGATCGCCGAGCGCTTCGGCCGCCAGGTACTGGTGCTGTCCGTCGACGCCCGCCGCACCGAGTCCGGCTCCTTCGAGGTGACCACCCACGGCGGCCGCAAGGGCACCGGGATCGACGCGGTGGAGTGGGCGCACCGCGCCGCCGAGCTGGGCGCGGGGGAGATCCTGCTCAACTCCATGGACGCGGACGGCACCAAGGACGGCTACGACCTGGAGATGATCGCCGCCGTCCGCAAGCACGTCACGGTCCCGGTCATCGCCTCGGGCGGCGCCGGCAGCCTCGGCCACTTCCCGCCGGCCGTCGCGGCGGGCGCGGACGCGGTCCTGGCCGCCTCGGTCTTCCACTTCGGCGACCTGCGCATCGGCCAGGTCAAGGAGACGCTGCGCGAGGCGGGGCACCCCGTGCGGTGACGCCGGACGCCGAGAGCGAGCCCCGGTCGCGAGACGGCCGGGGCTTTCTCATGACCAGATGCGAAAGGAAAATTGCGCAAAATCCATTGCGCAGTTTTTCTTTCGCGTCTACGGTTCTGGCATGTCACAGGAGAAGAGGCGTGAGGTCACCGACGTCGGCACCCTCAAGGCGCTCGCCCACCCGCTGCGGATGAGGCTGTACCGGCTGCTGTTCGTGGCCGGCACCGCGACCGCCTCCCAGCTGGCCGAACAGGTCGACGAGGCCGTGTCACTGGTCAGCTACCACCTGCGCAGACTCGCCGGGCACGGCCTGATCGAGGAGGCCGAGCCGCGCAGCGGCGACGCGCGGGAGCGCTGGTGGCAGCCCGCCTCCGACGGCGTCTCCATCCGCGACCGGGACTTCAGGGACGCGCCGGAGAAGGTGGCGGCGCACCTGGCGGCCTCCCGCCTCTTCGTGGAGCAGCGCGCGGAGATGTACCGCGCCTACCTCGACGAGCGCACCCACTGGGGGTCGGAGTGGAACGAGGCCGCCCACGACAGCGAGTCGCTGACGCGGTTGACGGCCACCGAACTGGCCGCCCTCAAGGAGGACGTCCTCGAGCTCGTGAAGAAGTACGACGCACAGGGCCGCGCCCGCGAGGCGGCCGGCGACACCGAAGGGCGCGAGAACGTCGCGCTGCACGTGTACGGATTCCCGTTCCGCGTCTGAGAGAGGCCACCGCCTTGACCGCCATCACCGCACCGCCCGCGACCACCGCCGACGCCTTCGTCCCGGAGCGCCCCGCCCACCGCGACGGCAACGTCCTGCGCTGGCTGTCCGCCTACGCAGCCTCGATGGTCGGCGACAACGTCTACTACCTCGCGCTGTCCTGGGCTGCCGTGCGCGCCGGGTCGCCGGCGCAGGCGGGCGTCGTCATGGCGGTGAGCGCGCTGCCCCGGGCCCTGCTGATGCTCGGCGGGGGAGTGATCGCCGACCGGTTCGGACCGCGCCGGGTCGTCATCGGCTCCGACGCCGTGCGGTGCGTCGCCGTCCTCGCGGTGGCCGCCCTGCTGTGGCGCGCCGACCCGGGGCTGTGGCCGCTGACCGTGCTCGCCCTCGTCTTCGGCACCGTGGACGCGGTGTTCACGCCGGCCGTGGGGGCCCTTCCGGCCCGGGTGACGAGCCACGGCCAGCTCACCCGCGTGCAGGGCATGCGGGGACTGGCGATCCGGTTCGCGAGCGTCGTCGGCGCCCCGCTCGGCGGCCTCGGGGTCGCCCTCGGCGGCGCGGCGGCCGCCTTCGGGATCGCGGGGCTGCTGATCGCCGTGTCCGTGCCGCTGCTGATCTCCGTGCGGACCAGGGAACTGCCCCCGGAGGACGCCTCCGGCGGCGCCACCACCGCCTGGCAGGACCTGGTGGCGGGCCTGCGGTACATCCGCGGCCACCGTGTCCTGGCCCCGCTGATGCTGGCCATAGCCTTCGGCGACCTCGGCTTCGTCGGCCCGCTCAACGTGGGCCTCACCCTGCTGGCCGACGAGCGCGGCTGGGGCGCCTCCGGCATGGGCTGGGTGCTCGCCGGCTTCGGCACCGGCGCGGGCCTCGCCTCGCTGCTGCTGGCCGTGCGCGGACGGCTGCCCCGCGCCGGCCGACTGGCCGCGTACACGATCTTCGCGGGTTCCGCGGCCATCGGCGCCCTCGCCTACGCCCCGAACCTCGCCGCCGCCGTCGGGGTGGCCCTGCTCGTCGGCCTCCTCGCGGGCCTCAGCGGCGCCCTGTGCGGGGCGCTGCTGCAGACCCAGGCCGAGCCGGCCCGCCTCGGACGGGTCACCGCCGTCTCCAGCCTGGTCAGCCTGGGCTTCGCCCCGCTGAGCATGCCGCTGTCCGCCGCCGCGATCGGCGCCTGGGGGACCGGACCGGTGTTCGTCGTGAGCGCGGCGGTGTGCGGGCTGGGCGGTGTCGTCGCCCTGGCCGCCCCCGGCCTGCGCCGCGCCGAACTGCCGCACTGAGCCGGCCGCCCGGATCCGGAGCCGCGGCCCGCTCGGAGTCGTGACGGCCCGCGCGGAACCGGAGCCGTGCCCGGCCCGGACCGGCCACCCCGCTCCGGGCCGGCCGTAGTCCGTCCGGACGCCGCGGCCCGGGCGGCCGTGTCCCGTCCCGTCCGGCCGTGTCCCCTCCGGCCCTGTCCCGTCCCGACCGGGGTGGCGCGTTCAGAACCCCAGCCGCTTGGTCCCCGACACCTGTTCGATCGCGGCCTGTTCGCCCTCCAGCTCCACCCGGGCCGCGCTCTGCCGGCCGAACGCGAACAGCAGCAGCTCCGACGGCTCGCCGGTCGCCGTCACCACCGGGGTGCCCCGGTGGGCGACGGCCGTCTGGCCGTTGGGCCGGCGCAGCACCAGCCCCGTCGGGATGCCCCGGCCCAGCAGCCGGGCGGTCCGCTCCAGGCGCGACCACAGGGCCTCCTGGAAGACCGGGTCGAGCTCGCGCGGCGACCAGTCGGGCTGGGCCCGCCGGACGTCCTCCGCGTGGACGTAGAACTCGACGGTGTTCGCCGCCTCGTCGACCTGCTTGAGCTGAAAGGGCGAGAACCGCGGCGGGCCGGTGCGGATCAGCTGGACCAGCTCCTCGTACGGCTTGGCCGCGTACTCGTCCAGCACCTTCTCCAGACGGCCGGCGAGCGGCTTGATCAGCGCGCCCCCGGCCGCGTCGGGACGCCGCTCGCGCACCACCACGTGCGCGGCCAGATCACGGGTGCGCCACCCCTCGCACAGGGTCGGCGCCTGTGGACCGGCGGTCTCCAAGAGGTCGGCGAGCAGGAGCCGTTCACGCTTGGCAAAGGTCGACATGGGCTCAGCCTACGACCGCACGGGAAGTCGGCCCACCCGTCGCCCGGGCCACCGCCGCCTTCCCGGGGCCCCCGCCGCCGGTCGCGCCCGAGGCCCACGCCGCCCCGCCCGGCCCGCGCCCACTCCGTGGACCGCGCACCCCGGCATCCGGGCCCGCGCGGCACAATGGCACCCATGACCAGCACGCCCGGTACCCCCCGGCCCAGCAGCCTCGACCCCGAGATCGCCGCGCGCCTCAAGCGCAGCGCCGACGGACTCCTGCCCGCGATCGCCCAGCAGTTCGACACCGGAGAGGTGCTGATGCTGGGCTGGATGGACGACGAGGCGCTGCACCGGACGCTGACCACCGGCCGCTGCACCTACTGGTCGCGCAGCCGCCGCGAGTACTGGGTCAAGGGCGACACCTCCGGGCACGTCCAGCACGTCCGCTCCGTCGCCCTGGACTGCGACGCGGACACCCTGCTGGTCAAGGTCGACCAGGTCGGCGCCGCCTGCCACACCGGCGACCGCACCTGCTTCGACGCCGACGTGCTCCTCAAGGACGACGGTCCCGGGTCCCCCGGGGGCGACGGCGCCACGAGCCCCGGAGGCGACGGCACCGGTTCCGCCGCCGGCGCCGCGGATCAGTAGGGTCGGCCGCCATGGACCTCGAGACGTTCCGCAAGCTGGCCACCGACCGACGCGTCATCCCGGTCACCCGCAAGCTCCTCGCCGACGGCGACACCCCCGTCGCGCTCTACCGCAAGCTCGCCGCCGAGCGCCCCGGCACCTTCCTGCTGGAGTCCGCGGAGAACGGCCGCACCTGGTCCCGCTACTCCTTCGTCGGCGTCCGCAGCGCCGCCACCCTCACCGAGAAGGACGGCCGCGCCCACTGGCAGGGGACCCCGCCCGTCGGCGTCCCCGTCGAGGGCGACCCGCTCGCCGCCCTGCGGGCCACTGTCGAGGCCCTGCACACCCCCCGCGACCTCGCCCACGACCTGGGCCTGCCGCCCTTCACCGGCGGCATGGTCGGCTACCTCGGCTACGACATCGTGCGCCGCCTGGAGAAGGTCGGGCCCGGCGACCGGGACGATCTGAGGCTGCCCGAGCTGACCATGCTGCTCACCTCCGACCTCGCCGTCCTCGACCACTGGGACGGCACCGTGCTGCTGATCGCCAACGCGATCAACCACAACGACCTCGACACCGGGGTCGACGAGGCCCACGCCGACGCCGTCGCCCGCCTCGACGCGATGGAGGCCGACCTGTCGAGGGCGGTGCCCCAGCCGCCCGCCGCCCTCCCGCCGTCCGAACTGCCCGAGTACACCGCCCGCTGGGGCGGCGAGGACTTCCAGGCCGCCGTCGAGGACGTCAAGGAGCGCATCCGCGCCGGCGAGGCCTTCCAGGTCGTCCCCTCGCAGCGCTTCGAGACGCCGTGCACCGCGAGCGCCCTGGACGTCTACCGGGTGCTGCGGGCCACCAACCCCTCGCCGTACATGTACCTGCTGCGTTTCGACGGCTTCGACGTCGTCGGCTCCTCGCCCGAGGCCCTGGTCAAGGTCGAGGACGGGCAGGCCATGGTCCACCCCATCGCCGGCACCCGGCCGCGCGGCGCCACCCCGCAGCAGGACCAGGCCCTCGCCGAGGAACTGCTCGCCGACCCCAAGGAGCGCGCCGAGCACCTGATGCTGGTCGACCTCGGCCGCAACGACCTGGGCCGGGTCTGCGAACCGGGCTCCGTCGAGGTCGTCGACTTCATGTCCGTCGAGCGCTACTCGCACGTCATGCACATCGTCTCGACCGTGACCGGACGGGTCGCGCCGGGCCGTACCGCCTTCGACGTGCTCACCGCCTGCTTCCCGGCCGGCACCCTGTCCGGCGCGCCCAAGCCGCGCGCCCTGCAGATCATCGACGAGCTCGAACCCTCCCGGCGCGGACTGTACGGCGGCTGCGTCGGCTACCTCGACTTCGCCGGCGACTCCGACACCGCCATCGCCATCCGCACCGCCCTGCTGCGCGACGGCACCGCCCACGTCCAGGCGGGCGCCGGCGTCGTCGCCGACTCCGACCCGGTGGCCGAGGACACCGAATGCCGCAACAAGGCAGCCGCGGTCCTCAGGGCGGTGCACACCGCCAACCGGCTGGCCAGGTAGGAAAGGTGGGGCATATCTCACGTGCCCGTGGAGAGCCCCGGGTGACGGTTCGCCCCGTCCTCACGCGATAGTGGAGTACGTGACTGCCGTACCTCACCCCCGTACCGAAGCCGCCCCCGGGCGGTCCGGCCGCCGCAGCCTCGCCGTCGCACTGCTGAGCGGTGCGCTCGGCGCGGCCGTGGCGCTGCTGGCCTCCCGGCAGCGCTGGGCGGAGGGCACCGCGTCGGTGGCCGGCGGCGCCTTCCCGCTGAGCGTCAAGGGCAGCGAGGTCACGGGCGTGCCCGCGGCGCTCGCCATAGTGGGCCTGGCCGCGCTCGTCGCCGTCTTCGCGGTCCGCCGCTCCGGCCGCCTCCTGGTCGCCGCCCTGCTCGCGCTCTCCGGCGTCGGCACCATCGCCGCGGCCGTGTCGGGCGCCTCCGACACCGGCGCCCTGGACACCAAGGCCGCCCAGGTCTCCGGCGACACCGCCGCCACCGCCGCCTCGCTGAGCCACACCGCCTGGCCCTACGTCGCCGTGGCCGGCGGCGCGCTGATCCTGCTGGCCGGCCTGCTCGCCCTGCGCTTCGGGCGGCTGTGGCCGGCCATGTCCGGCCGCTACGAGCGCTCCGGCGCCCCGCGTCCCCGCGCGCCCCGCCCCGTCGACCCCGACCGCCCCGAGGACCTCTGGAAGGCACTCGACCGCGGCGAGGACCCCACCGGCACCGAACCCGCCTGACCGCGGCGCGCCCGGGCCCGGCGCCCGGTCGCCGTGCGACGCGTACGCGAGGAGCCACCCCCGATCACTTCCCGTGCGCGGGTACGGGACAATGGACCCGAGCGTCCGGCTCAGACACGTACAAGCAACGAGGAGCAAGTCATGGCGGGCAGCAGCCACGGTCACACCCCGGCCGCCTGGACCGGTGTCATCATCGCCTTCATCGGTTTCTGCGCCGCGGGCGCCTTCATGGTGGCCGCCCAGCCGGTCGGCTTCTGGGCCGGCATGGGAGTCGTGCTGCTCGGCGGTGTCGTCGGCGGCATCATGCGCATGATGGGCCTCGGCCAGAAGAACGAGCACCCCGTCCACCAGGTCGCCGGCAAGAGCGAGCCGGCCGGCGCCAAGGGCTGACCCCCGCACGGCGCACCCGTACGGCACACGTCGCAGGGGCGGCCCCGGCGCCGCCCCCAGGGTCTCTCGTCCGGATCATGGCGGGCTCGCGGGCCCTGGCGCCGCACTCCCCCGAGCTCTTCGAGCAGGGGGTACCCCCACGCCGTGTTGTCGTCGGTCGCCATGGCTCCGCCATGACGCCCTCCTCCGCCTTGCGATGCGCCCCCACTGCCTGAACGGCGTGGGAGGGGCCCCACCGCCAGACCCCACTCCCTGATCCGGCCTGATCCGAACGAAAGACCCCGGCCCGCGTACGGGCCGCCCGGCCGGCGGCCCCGGCGCGCGGGCACGTCCCGCGCCGGGCACAATGCGAGCGTGAACGCCGAGAGCCGCGCGGCGCCGGAACCCACGCGCCGCAGCCCCGTCCTCGGGCGGCTCGCCGTCCCCGCCGCGGTCCTGGCCGCCGTCGCCGCGGCCTTCGCCTACGTCGGGGCCGTGGACCCCAACGAGCCCGGCCACTACCCGGCCTGCCCCCTGCTGCGCTACGCCGGCCTCTACTGCCCCGGCTGCGGCGGGCTGCGCAGCGCGCACGCCGTCGTCCACGGCGACTTCGGCGCGGCCCTCCACGACAACGCCCCGGCCGTCGTGGGCTATCTCCTCTTCGCCGTGCTGTGGACCGCGTGGGCGCTGCGGGCGGCGCGCGGCCGGCGGCTGCGGATCGACCCCCGGCCGGTGCACCTGTGGAGCGCGCTCACCCTGCTCGCCGTCTTCACCGTCGTGCGCAACCTGCCCTTCGGCGGCCCGCTCCACCCCTGACCGAAGCGGCCGCTCGTCCACAGGCCGGGCCGGCGTCTGTCCAGGTCGTGGGACCGCGCTCCACCGGATGCGAGGCCCACGCCCTCCTGCGGATACCATCGCAGTGACCGCCGGTTCCGCCCGATTCACCGCCAAGCGGACGCCGGGGGCCGTACGACCCGCTGGAACATCCCACCGTCTGGAAGGGGGCCGCTCGCGTGAGTGTGCTCGACGAGATCATCGACGGAGTCCGTGCCGACCTTTCGGAGCGGCAGGCGCGCGTCAGCCTCGAAGAGCTCAAGGAGCGCGCGGCGAAGGCTCCGGCCGCCAAGGACGGTGTGGCCGCGCTGCGCGGCGACGGCGTCAAGGTGATCTGCGAGGTCAAGCGCTCCAGCCCCTCCAAGGGCGCGCTCGCCGCGATCGCCGACCCGGCCGGGCTCGCCGCGGACTACGAGGCGGGCGGCGCCTCCGTCATCTCGGTGCTGACCGAGCAGCGCCGCTTCGGCGGCTCGCTGGCCGACCTGGAGGCGGTCCGCGCCCGCGTGGACATCCCGATCCTGCGCAAGGACTTCATCGTCACGTCGTACCAGCTCTGGGAGGCCCGGGCCTACGGCGCCGACCTCGCCCTGCTGATCGTCGCCGCGCTGGACCAGCCGGCCCTGGAGTCGCTGATCGAGCGCGCGGTGTCCATCGGACTCACCCCGCTCGTCGAGGTCCACGACGAGGACGAGGTGGAGCGCGCGGTGGACGCGGGCGCCAAGGTCATCGGCATCAACGCGCGCAACCTGAAAACCCTCGAGGTCGACCGCGACACGTTCGAGCGCGTCGCGCCGGAGATCCCGGACCGCATCGTCAAGGTCGCCGAGTCCGGCGTCCGCGGCCCGCACGACCTGATCGCCTACGCCAACGCCGGCGCCGACGCGGTGCTGGTCGGCGAGTCGCTGGTCACCGGCCGCGACCCCAAGACGGCGGTCGCCGACCTGGTGGCGGCCGGCACTCACCCCGCCTTGCGGCACGGCCGCGGCTGACCTCCCGGTAGGCTTGTCTCCGATGACTCTCACCATGACCCCCGTGGACCGGTACGCCCGCCTCGCGCGCGGCTGCCGCCCCCGAGGCTGCCGCGCCCCCGCGCGCAGGGTCCACGGCCGCCGGGTGAGGTACGTCATCGGCGACGAGCCCGGTCAGGTGAACGGCATGCGATGGCAGCGCGCCCCCGAGGGGCGCGGGGCCGTGCCCGACACGCGGCCTCGCCGCGTGGGCGCGACCGCCCACTGACGGCTCGCGGCCGACGTACGTGATCCCCGCCCCCACGGCGAACAGTGTCTCTCCACACACTCACCGTGAGGTTTCCGCATGCCCAGCAACTTCTTCCACCCCGACCCGGAGGGTCAGGTGCCCAGCGCCGAGGGCTACTTCGGCGCGTACGGCGGCAAGTTCATCCCGGAGGCGCTCGTCGCCGCCGTGGACGAGGTCGCCGTCGAGTACGACAAGGCCAAGGCCGACCCCGAGTTCGCCCGTGAGCTGGACGACCTGCTCGTCCACTACACCGGCCGCCCCAGCGCCCTGACCGAGGTGCCGCGCTTCGCCGAGCACGCGGGCGGCGCCCGTGTCTTCCTCAAGCGCGAGGACCTCAACCACACCGGCTCCCACAAGATCAACAACGTGCTCGGCCAGGCGCTGCTCACCAAGCGCATGGGCAAGACGCGGGTGATCGCGGAGACCGGCGCCGGCCAGCACGGCGTGGCCACCGCCACCGCCTGCGCGCTGTTCGGCCTGGACTGCACGATCTACATGGGTGAGATCGACACCGAGCGGCAGGCCCTCAACGTCGCCCGGATGCGCATGCTCGGCGCCGAGGTCGTGGCCGTGAAGTCCGGCAGCCGCACCCTGAAGGACGCCATCAACGAGGCGTTCCGCGACTGGGTCGCCAACGTCGACCGCACCCACTACCTGTTCGGCACCGTCGCCGGCCCCCACCCCTTCCCGGCCATGGTCCGCGACTTCCACCGGGTCATCGGCGTCGAGGCCCGCCGTCAGCTCCTGGAGCGGGCCGGACGCCTGCCCGACGCCGCGGTCGCCTGCGTCGGCGGAGGCTCCAACGCCATCGGCCTCTTCCACGCCTTCATCCCGGACGAGGGCGTACGCCTGATCGGCTGCGAGCCCGCCGGGCACGGCGTGGGGACCGGCGAGCACGCGGCGACCCTGACCGCGGGCGAGCCCGGCATCCTGCACGGCTCCCGCTCCTACGTCCTCCAGGACGACGAGGGCCAGATCACCGAGCCGTACTCCATCTCGGCCGGCCTGGACTACCCGGGCATCGGCCCCGAGCACGCCTACCTCAAGGACTCCGGCCGCGGCGAGTACCGCGCGGTCACCGACGACGCGGCCATGCAGGCCCTGCGCCTGCTCTCGCGTACCGAGGGCATCATCCCGGCGATCGAGAGCGCGCACGCGCTGGCCGGCGCCCTGGAGGTCGGCCGGGAGCTCGGCCCGGACGGGCTGATCGTGGTCAACCTGTCGGGCCGCGGCGACAAGGACATGGACACCGCCGCCCGGTACTTCGGCCTGTACGACACCGACGCCGAGGTGGCCGCCGACGCGGCCGCCACCGCCGAGATCGAGGGGGACGCCAAGTGAGCGGCAACATCCAGCTTCTGTCGGACACCCTCGCCGCCGCCCGGGCGGAGGACCGTTCCGCGCTCATCGCCTACCTCCCGGCCGGCTTCCCGACCGTGGACGGCGGCATCGAGGCGATCAAGGCCGCCTTCGACGGCGGCGCCGACGTCGTCGAGGTGGGCCTGCCGCACAGCGACCCGGTCCTGGACGGCCCGGTCATCCAGACCGCCGACGACATCGCCCTGCGCGGCGGCGTCCGGATCGCCGACGTCATGCGGACGGTGCGCGAGGCGCACGCGGCCACCGGCAAGCCGGTCCTGGTCATGACGTACTGGAACCCCATCGACCGCTACGGCGTCGAGCGGTTCACCGCCGAACTCGCCGAGGCGGGCGGCGCCGGGTGCATCCTGCCCGACCTGCCGGTGCAGGAGTCCGCGCTGTGGCGCGAGCACGCCGACAAGCACGGCCTGGCGACCGTGTTCGTCGTCGCGCCCAGCAGCAAGGACGAGCGGCTCGCCGAGATCACCGCGGCCGGCTCCGGCTTCGTCTACGCGGCCTCGCTGATGGGTGTCACCGGCACCCGCGAGTCCGTCGGCGAGCAGGCCCAGGACCTGGTGCGGCGCACCCGCGGGACCGGCACCGATCTGCCCGTCTGCGTCGGCCTCGGCGTGTCCAACCCGGCCCAGGCCGCGGAGGTCGCCGGTTTCGCCGACGGTGTGATCGTCGGTTCGGCGTTCGTCAAGCGGATGCTGGACGCCCCCGACGACGCGGCCGGCGTGGAGGCCGTGCGCGCGCTCGCCGGCGAGCTGGCGCGCGGGGTGCGCGGACAGGCGTAACGGAGGATTCGATCACCCGAAGGGGTGGTCCTGGGACCGGGGAGGCGCAATGCGCCTCCCCGGTTCGTTCTGGTGGTGTGAGCGAGAAGAACCATGACGCGAAGCGCACCGCCCGTGAGCGGCTGGCGGTCGAGCGGGAGAAGCAGAAGGCCTCGGAGCGGCGGCGGCGCACGCTGATCGTGACCGCGAGCGTGGTCTGCGTGCTGGGCCTGGCGACGGTGATCGGCGTGGTCGCCGCGAAGGCGGGCAAGAGCGGCGGCAGCGGCTCCGGCCCGGTCGCGGCGCCCTCGGGGGCGCTGGGCAAGGACGGCCTGGCCATCCCGGTCGGCAAGGACGGCGCCAAGTCGACGCTCACGGTCTGGGAGGACTTCCGCTGCCCGGCCTGCAAGGCCTTCGAGACGGCGTACCGCCCGACGCTCCACGAGCTGACCGGCTCCGGCGAGCTCAGGATCGAGTACCACCTGGTCCGGCTGATCGACGGCAACCTCGGAGGCACCGGCTCCCTGCGCGCGGCCAACGCCGCGGCCTGCGCCCAGGACGCCGGCAAGTTCCCCGGCTACCACGACGTGCTCTACGACAGCCAGCCCGAGGAGACCGACGACGCCTTCGCCGACAACGGCAAGCTGATCGAGCTGGCCGGCAAGGTGAACGGCCTGGACACGCCCGCCTTCCAGAAGTGCGTCAAGGACGGCACGCACGACAGCTGGGTCGAGAAGTCCAACAAGGCCTTCCAGGCGGGCGGCTTCTCGGGCACCCCGACCGTCCTGCTGAACGGGAAGAACATCATCGAGGACCGGACGATGACCCCGGCGAAGCTGAAGCAGACGGTGGAGGCGGCGAGCAAAGGATGAGCAAGGAAAAGGCGGCGTCCGGGCCCGGTGGCGGGCGGTGTCCTCGGGTCGTGGGCTCCTGTTATGGACCCGTAGCCGGGTTGTCCGCCGTGGGCCCGCTCCGGCTGCGGTAGCGTCGACCCTGCCATGGAACTTGCCTACATTCCCAGCCCGTCGCACGGAGTGGTGTACCTCGGACCCATTCCGCTGCGCGGCTACGCGTTCTGCATCATCATCGGCGTCTTCATCGCCGTCTGGCTCGGCAACAAGCGCTGGATCGCCCGGGGCGGTCAGGCCGGCACGGTGGCCGACATCGCGGTCTGGGCCGTGCCGTTCGGCCTGGTCGGCGGCCGGCTCTACCATGTGATCACGGACTACGAGCTGTACTTCAGCGACGGCCGTGACTGGGTGGACGCCTTCAAGGTGTGGCAGGGCGGTCTCGGCATCTGGGGCGCGATCGCGCTCGGCGCGCTGGGCGCGTGGATCGGCGCCCGGCGCCGGGGCGTCCCGATGCCCGCCTACGCCGACGCGGTCGCGCCGGGCATCGCCTTCGCCCAGGCGATGGGCCGCTGGGGCAACTGGTTCAACCAGGAGCTGTACGGCCGCGAGACGCACGTTCCGTGGGCGCTGCACATCACGTCCTCGGCGGACGGCCGGGTGCCCGGGTACTACCACCCGACCTTCCTGTACGAGTCCCTGTGGTGCATCGGCGTCGGCCTGCTGGTCATCTGGGCCGACCGGCGCTTCGAGCTGGGCCACGGCCGGGCGTTCGCGCTGTACGTCGCCGCCTACTGCGTGGGCCGCGGCTGGATCGAGTACATGCGCGTCGACGACGCCCACCACATCCTCGGCCTCCGGCTGAACGACTGGACCGCGCTGATCGTGTTCCTCCTCGCGGTGACCTACATCTGGGTCTCCTCGAAGAAGCGGCCGGGCCGGGAGACCGAGGTCGAGCCGCGCGCGGCCGCCTCGGTCGCCTCCGGCGAGGCCGCCGTGACGGAGACCGACGGCAAGGCGGAGACCGACGGCGAGGCGAAGGCCGACGACGCGTCGGGGACCGACGAAAGGGCCGAGTCCTCCGGCAAGGCGGGCTCCGACGAGAAGGCCGGGACGCCGCAAGCCGGCGGCCCGGGAGCGAAGGGCTCCGAGCCGGAAGGCGCGGAGGCGCCGGACGCGGGTCCCGAGGACGCCGACGCCAAGGGCGTCGGCGTCAAGGACGGGGCCGGATCGGCCCCGCAGGGCTGACGGACGGCCGCAGGACCGTAGGCACTGTCGCAGGCACCTGAGGGCGCCCCCGGATTCCGGGGGCGCCCTCGTCGTGTGCGGACGCCGGCCGGCGTCCTGCCTCGCGGGGCACGGTCAGCACCTGCGGGCCAGCGCCAGGGTGCGCTGTGCCGCCGCCACCACCGCCGCGTCGACGAAGCGGCCGTCGGCGAGGGCCTGGGCGCCCCGGTCGGCGGTGGCCGCCTTGATGATCGTCTCGGCTTCCTCCAGTTCGCGGTCGGTCGGCAGATAGGCGCGCTCGATGATCGGCAGCTGGCGCGGATGGATGGCCGCGCGGCCGAGGAAGCCCAGCGCGCGCCCGTGGGCGCACGAGGCCGCCAGCCCCTCCAGGTCCCTGATGTCGGGGTGCACGGACTGGGCGGGCGGGGCGAGGCCGGCCGCGCGGGCCGCGACGACGACCCGGGCGCGGCACCAGTCCAGGCCGGCGTCCTGCCGCACCCCGAGGTCGGCCCGCAGGTCCGCCTCGCCGATCGAGATGCCCCGCAGGGAGGGGTGCGCGGAGGCGATGGCGTAGGCGTGCTCGATGGCGAGGGCGGTCTCCAGGAGGGCGTAGAGCGGGGGACCGCCCTCGCCCGGGGGCATCCCCGTGCCGCCGTCCGGCCGCAGGCCGGAGCCGTCGCCCGGCGAAGCACCCGCGTCGCCGCCCGAGGGGAGGTACGGGCCGTCGCCCGGCGGCAGGCCGGACCCGTCACCCGGCGCCGGACCCGAACCGTCGGCCCGCAGGGGGTTGGAGCCGCCGCCCGCCGAGGGCCCCGCACCGCCTCCGGGCGCGTGACCGGCGCCGCCCACCGGCGTGGGCCCCGCGCCGTGGAACCACGGGAGACCCGGACGAGCTCCCGGCGGGAAGCCGTCGCCCTCGTCGGCCGCCAGGCCGAAACCCGGCGCCGGCCCCGACCCGGCACCGGGCCGGAAAGCCGCCCCGCCTCCTGGCAGCAGCCCCCGGCCGTGTCCCGACGGCCGCCCCGAGTCCTGACCCGTCGGCAGCGCCAGGCCGAAACCCGGTGCCGGCCCCGACCCGGCACCGGGCCGGAAAGCCGCCCCGCCTCCTGGCAGCAGCCCCCGGCCGTAGTCCGACAGCCCCGGGTCGTGCCCCGTCGTCCCCGGACCACCGCACGGTGCCCCTGGACCGTGACCGGCCGGCCCCGGGCCGCAGGCCGGTGGCAGTCCCGGGCCGCAGCCCTGGGTCGCTCGTCCGGCCAGGTCCGCCGGGTGGCGCGGCCACCCGGTGAGGCCCGCCCCCTCCGTCTGGCGCGCGACCCGCACCACCTGCTGCGCCGACGTCACCTTCGGCAGCCGCAGCCCGGCCAGCCCCGGCCGGGGCGCCACCGCCGCCAGGTCGGCGGCGGCCAGCGGCCCGTCGACCGCGTTGACGCGCACATGGACCGGCACGGGCGGCGGTTCGGTCAGCAGTTCGGCCGTGGCGGCGCGGGCGTACTCCTTGCGCTCCGGGGCGACCGCGTCCTCCAGGTCGATCACCACCACGTCGGCGCCCGAGGCCAGTGCCTTGGAGACCACGTGCGGACGGTCGCCGGGGGCGTACAGCCAGGTCAGCGGGAACGGGACGGTGGCCGTCACAGGGCGCCCTCCGCGCGCAGCGCGGCGAGTTCCTCCGGGGTGAAGCCCAGCTCGGTCAGCACCGCGTCGGTGTCCGCGCCGTGCGGGCGGCCCGCCCAGCGGATGGCGCCGGGGGTCGCCGAGAGCCGGAACAGGACGTTCTGCATGCGCAGCCTGCCCAGCTCCGGGTCGTGGAGCGTGGCCAGGGTGCCGAGGGCCTGGTACTGCGGGTCGGCCATCACGTCCCGGACGTCCTGGATCGGGGCGATCGCCGCCTCGGCCTTCTCGAAGGCGGCCATGACCTCGGTACGGGTGTGCCGGGCGATCCAGCCGCCGACCGCCTCGTCGAGCACGTCGGCGTGGGCGGCCCGCTGCGCGCCCGTCGCGAACCACGGCTCGTCGATCAGCTCGGGACGGCCCACCAGCCGCATGACCCGTTCGGCCACCGACTGGGCCGACGTGGAGACGGCGACCCAGGTGCCGTCGGAGGTGCGGTAGGTGTTGCGCGGGGCGTTGTTCTGGGTGCGGTTGCCGGTGCGCGGCTGGATGTAGCCGAGCTGGTCGAACCACAGGGGCTGGGGGCCGAGGACGGTCAGGATGGGCTCGATGATCGCCATGTCGACGATCTGGCCCCGCCCGGTGCGCTCCCGGGCCGCCAGCGCGGTCATCACCGCGTACGCCGTGGCCAGGCCCGCGATGGAGTCGGCGAGCCCGAACGGCGGGAGCGTCGGCGGCGCGTCCGGCTCGCCGGTGATCGCGGCGAAGCCGCTCATCGCCTCGGCCAGGGTGCCGAATCCGGGCCGGGACGCGTACGGGCCGAACTGGCCGAAGCCGGTGACCCGGGCCAGCACCAGGCGGGGGTTGGCCGCCGACAGCTCGGGCCAGCCCAGCTCCCACTTCTCCAGGGTGCCGGGGCGGAAGTTCTCGACGATCACGTCCGCGCCGGCGGCCAGCCGCAGCAGGGTCGCGCGGCCGCCCGGCTTGGACAGGTCCACGGTGATGGTGCGCTTGTTGCGGCCCAGCACCTTCCACCACAGGCCGACCCCGTTCTTCGAGGGGCCGTGGCCGCGGGCGGGGTCGGGCTTGGCGGGGTGCTCGACCTTGACGACCTCGGCGCCGAAGTCGCCGAGCAGCATGGCGGCGATCGGCCCGGCGAACAGGGTGGCGAGGTCCAGGACGCGCAGGCCGGTCAGGGGCGGGGCGGCGTCCGGGCCGTCCGGGTGCGGCGTCATGGGCGCGACGCCTCCTGGTGGGTGAACCGGGCCAGGGCGTCGAAGCCGCTGCCGTCGAAGTCGCCGACGGACGTGGCCAGCCGGTTCTTCAGCGGGGCCGTCCAGCGCTCGGGCAGCGCGGCCGGGGAGCCGGCCAGCAGCGCGGCGACGGATCCGGCGGTGGCGCCGTTGGAGTCGGTGTCCCAGCCGCCGGACACCGCCCGGCAGACCGAGCCGGTGAAGTCGCCGTTCGCGTGGGTGAGCGCGGCGGCGATCAGCGCGGTGTTGGGAACGGCGTGCACCCAGTGGTAGGTGGCGGCGTGGGCGGCGTGCAGTTCGTCCACGACGGTGTCGAAGTCCTCGTGAACTGCGGCCAGCTCGATGGCGTGGCGGACGGCGCGGGCGAGCCGGGAGCCGGGCGGCACGACGGTCAGCCCGCTGGCCAGGCAGGCGTGCACGTCGTGGGCGCCGCTCGCCGCGGTCGCGATGACGGCGGCGGCGAACATGGCCGCGTGAACGCCGTTCGCGGTGTGGGTGAGCGTGGCGTCCCGGTGCGCCTGTCCGGCGGCCGCCGCCGGGTCGCCCGGGTTGGTCCAGCCGTGCACGTCGGCGCGGATCAGGGCGCCGATCCACTCCCGGAACGGGTTGCGGTGGCGGGCGGTGCGCGGCGGGTCGATGCCGAGGAGGAGGTTGCGGTAGGCGACGCGTTCGGCGGTGAAGGCGCGGCCGGCGGGGAGTTCGTCCAGCCACAGCCGGGCCACGTCGGCGGTGGTGAAGCCCTTGCCGTGGCGTCGCAGCAGGAGCAGGTTGAGCAGCGGGTAGTTCAGGTCGTCGTCCTCGGGCATGCCGTCGATGTTCTCGGCGAGCGAGGTGGCGGCGGAGCGGCGGTTCCACGGGTACTTGGCGGCCAGGTCGTCGGGGACGCCGCGAGCGGTGAACCAGGTGGTCAGGGGCCAGTTGCCGGTGGCGCGGGCGAGTCGGCGGATGCCGTCGAGGGGCAGCTTCTCCACCGGCTTGCCCAGCAGGCAGCCCACGGCCCGGCCCAGCCACGCGGCCTCCAGCCGCTCCGGGTCCGGCACCGGCGCTCCCGCGGACGCGGGAGGCGCCGCGGAGCCGGAAGCGGCGGGCACGGAGGGCGCCGCAGGACCGGAAGCCGCGGCCTCAGCAGGCCCACCGGTCCCAGCGGCCCCGGTCACCCGGTCAGACCTGCCGGATCCCGTGGTGCGGGAAGCCCCCGCCGCGGCGGGCCAGTTCGGGCACAGTGCCCTGATCGCGGCCAGATCCGTCGGCTCGGCCTCCGCCAGGCTGCTCGGCAGTTCGGCGAGTTCGTCGAGGAGGTCCTCCGCGAGGAGGCGCAGGTAGCGGGAGGCCGGCTCGGGCGAGGCGCCTGCCCGGGCCGGGGCCTCGGGGCCGCCGGCCGCCCGCCACCGGGCGGCGACCGCCTTCGGCTCGCGGCCGTCCTGCGCGGCCTGGCGCAGCTCGTGGCCGAGCAGGTCCTCCGGCTGGACCCAGGTCAGTCGGAGCATCGAGAGCCTCCCATCCCGGCGAACGCCCGCTCGTGGGCGCGCCGGCGTCGTACGTCCTTCTCGAAGACTTCGCGGGTCACCGCGGCCAGCGTGCGCGCCGGTTCCCACAGGTCCAGCCGGCTGGCCTCGGCGACCGTCTTGGCCCATGCCTCGGGAACCGGCGAGCCGAGCGCGCCCGCCAGCGCCCCGGCCATGGTCGCGATGGAGTCGCAGTCGCGGCCGTAGTTCACGGCGCCGAGGACGGCGTGCCGGAAATCGCCGCGCGCCACCGTCAGCATGCCGAGCGCGACGGGCAGTTCCTCGATCGCGTGCAGCCGGGACGGGCGCCGGGCGCCCAGCGAGGGAGCGCGGTAGTCGGGGCCGACCGTGTCGTACGGGGCGACGGCGGCCCGCAGCGGACCGAGCGCCGACTCGAAGTGCGTGTGGTCGCGGGCCACGTCGCACACCGCCTCGATCGCCGCCCGGGTGCCGTCCTTCGCCAGCGCCAGACAAGCCGTGACGACCGAGTCGGGCGTGGCCCCGGGGGCGCAGGCCGCCGCGACGGCGGCCGCCATGACGCCCGCCGCCTCCCGCCCGTACGACGACTGGTGGGCGCCGGCGACGTCCAGCGCCTCGGCGTACGCGGCCTCGGGGTGGGCGGCGTTGACCAGGCCGATGGGGGCCGAGTACATCGCCGCGCCGCAGTTGACGATGTTGCCGCTCCCGGCCTCGCGCGGGTCGACGTGGCCGTAGTGCAGCCGGGCCACCAGCCACTTCTCCGCCAGGAAGACCCGCTGCAACGGCAGCGCCTCCGCCTCCAGCTCGGGGATCCAGCGCGGCCGGTTCATCAGCTCGGGCACCAGGTGGTCGGCGACCGCGTAGGCGTCGAGATGGTCGCGGACCCGCGCGTACACGCGCACCAGCGCGTGCGTCATCAAGGTGTCGTCGGTGACGTGGCCGTCTCCCTTGTGGTACGGCGCGACGGGGCGGGCGGTGCGCCACTGGTCGCCGTGCCAGGGGCCGACGACGCCGTGGATCCGGCCGCCGTGGCGCTGGAGGATCTGGTCGGGGGAGTAGCCCTCGACGGGGCCGCCGAGGGCGTCGCCGACGGCCGCGCCGACCAGCGCCTGGGTGATCCGCTCCTCCAGACCGGCGTCGCACGGACCGGCGGCGCGGCCGTTTTCCGGGGTCTCTTCTCCTTTGGGCGTCATGCCCGAATCATCCTCCTGGTGGGTCCGGTTGCGCGGCTTCCAGGAGTCCGGCGAGTTCCACCAGGTCGGTGCCGGTGAGGCGGGGCAGCACGCAGCCGGACAGGGTGCGGCAGGCCTCGCGCCAGGAGTCGGGAACCGCCGCGCCGCCGCCCAGCGCGCCGGTCAGCGCGCCCGCCAGGGCCGGGGCGGAGTCGGCCAGGCGGGACAGGCAGGCCGCCGCGGGCAGCGCCTCGGCGATCCGGCCGTCCGCCGCCAGGGCCAGGGCGAGGGCGACCGGGACGGTCTCGGCGGCGGCGACGCCGTAGCTGTAGACGTGGTCGACGATCTGGTGCTCCAGCAGCGGCACCAGCGCGAACGCGCTCTCGCCGGTGCGGGCGAGCGCGAGGGCGTGCCGGGCGTTGCGGCCGATCTCGGTCTCCTCGGGCAGTTCGGCCAGCGCGGCGGTCACGCACCGCTCGGCCTCGGCCCCGGCGAGGGCCATGGCGAGCGCCGCCGCCATCGCCCGGGCGCCGCGCACGCCGTCGCCGTCCTGGGTGTAGCGGGCGTCGAACTCGGCCAGCTCGGCGGCGCCGCGCGGATCGCCCGGGTGGGCGACGGCCAGGACGCAGGCCCGTACGCAGGCCGCGTCGTCGAAGTAGTGCGGGTTGTCGTGGCCGGTGGCGGGCGGGCGCAGTCCGCAGGCGAGGTTGCCGAGCCCGGCCCGCACGGAGATGCGGGCGCGCAGCGGCAGCACCGCGGACTCGATCTCGGGCGCGCGTTCGGCCGCCGCCGCGACCTCGGCGGCCACGGTGTTCCAGGTGAGGTCGATCGCGGCGCGCACCCGGCGCTGGCGGCTGAGGTCGCCGAGCGCGTCGTCGTCGCCGGCGCGCAGCACGGCCTCGGCCGCGAACGCCGCCCACTCCGCGTCGTCGGAGGGGCCGAGGCGCAGCGGGCCGGGGGGCTGGTTGAGCGCGACGGGCACGGGCAGCGTGGTGGTGGCGTTCTGCTCGGCGAAGGTGTCCAGCTCGCGGGTGAGCCGCCGGGTCCACTCGGGCATCCGCGCGGCCCGGTGCCGCGCGGCCGGCCATCCGGCGGCGTCCCCGGCGGCCAGCCCCAGCAGCAGCCCTTCGATCCGCCGCGAGCCCGTCACGGCGCCGCCTCGCCCTCGTCGGAGGTGAGGACGTAGACGTCGGGGGCGTCGGGCACGGCGTCCAGGCGCATCCCCGGCGCCGGCCGCCGGGCGCCGGCCTCGGCCGCCGCCACCAGCAGGTCCGCCACGTCCCGTACGTGCTGTCCGGCCATCGACGGCAGGCAGCTGCCCCGGGCCGGGCCGATGCGCTCCGCCCACTCGGCGGGGATGGCCGCGGCGCCCCGGGTCGCGCCGGCCAGGGCGCCCGCGACCGCCGCCGTGGTGTCGGCGTCGCGGCCCATGTTCACGGCGGTGAGGACCGCGTCGCGGAAGTCGCCGTCGGCGGCGGCGTACGCGCCGAAGGCCAGGGCGACCGCCTCCGGGGCCAGGTCGGTCCAGGGGTAGCCGCCGATGACGACGGCGGAGCGGACCGCGCGTTCGCCGCGGTGGGCGGCGGCCGTGGCCCGGCGCAGCGTGCGGGCGGTCCAGGAGTCGTCGGGGACGACGGCGAGCGCGGCGGCCACGACCGCGACCGGGGGCGCGCCCGCCATGGCCGCCGCGACTCCGGCGGCCACCGCACGCCCGCCGTGGATGCCCTCGCCCTCGTGGCTGACCGAGCCGTCGATCGCCACCAGGCGGGCCGCCTCGGCGGGGCGCCCGGCGGCGAACACCCCGAAGGGCGCCGCCCGCATGGCCAGGCCGTCGCTCCAGGCGTGCCGGTGCTGGGCGGAGACGGGGGCGGCGAGTCCCCGGCGCAGGTTCTCCAGGGTGCCCCGCTCGCTGAAGCCGGCCCCGCGGAAGGGGCCCTCGGCGCGGTCGGCGATGTGCTCGTGCCAGGCCGCCTCCACATGGGCCGGGGTGAGGGCGGAGCCGTGCCGGGCGAGCAGGAGGCCGGAGAAGAGGGCGTACTCGGTGTCGTCGGTGCCGGCCGGGTGCTCGGCGACGTAGCCGGTGACGCGGCCCCAGCGGGCGCGGATCTCGGAGGGCAGTAGGTTCTCGGCGGGCGCCCCGAGGGCGTCGCCCACGGCGAGGCCGAGCAGCGCGCCGTGCGCCCGGTCGCGAAGGCGGGCCGCGGGGACGCCGGCGCTCGATGCCATCGCGGGCTCTCCTCTCCGGGGCGGCCGGCGGGAGGGCGCCGGACCCTTGCCCGACTTGTCCCCGGTGCGGCGGCCGACGCAGCCTCGCGGGCCCCACCATCACCCGTACGACATCTGTGCGGTCTCTTACTCGAATGAGCAAGAACGTGCAAAAGCGCAGGTTAGCCCAGCCTTTCCTTGCTGGCGGGACCAGAATCACGGGCGTAGATTCAGTGTTGTCGAAAAGTAGAACTCGTCCAAAAGCAAGCCTTGCCTAAGCTCTCAGGGGGACCCGATGGCCATCCTCGACACCGAAGCGCCGCTCCACGAGGCGCACCGCGACAACCACACGCACCGCGATGTGAACGGCGGATGGCTGCGCCCGGCGGTCTTCGGGGCGATGGACGGCCTGGTCTCCAACCTGGCCCTGATGACGGGCGTCGCGGGCGGCGACGTCAGCCGGCACACGATCATCCTCACCGGCCTCGCGGGCCTGGCCGCCGGCGCCTTCTCCATGGCCGCCGGCGAGTACACCTCCGTCGCCTCCCAGCGCGAGCTGGTCGAGGCCGAGCTGGACGTCGAGCGGCGCGAGCTGCGCAAGCACCCGCAGGACGAGGAGGACGAGCTGGCCGCCCTGTACATGGCGCGCGGCGTGGACGCGGAGCTCGCCCGCGAGGTGGCCCGGCAGCTGTCCAGGGACCCGGAACAGGCCCTGGAGATCCACGCCCGCGAGGAACTGGGCGTCGACCCGGGCGACCTGCCCTCCCCGCTGGTGGCCGCCGTCTCGTCGTTCGGCTCGTTCGCGCTGGGCGCCCTGCTGCCGGTGCTGCCCTATCTGCTGGGCGCCGGCGTGCTGTGGCCGGCCGTGCTGCTCGCCCTGGTCGGACTGTTCGCCTGCGGCGCGGTGGTGGCCAGGGTCACCGCGCGGACCTGGTGGTACAGCGGTTTGCGCCAGCTTGCCCTGGGTGGTGCCGCCGCCGGTGTGACGTACGTCCTGGGCACCTTGTTCGGAACGGCCGTAGGATGACGTCACTGGAACTTATGCGTTCGACCGTATAAGTAGCCATTACCGGCTGGTTTCGACGACAGGGCCACCGGGCATGAGCCGTAAGCGCTTCGGGCAAGGACGCCTGCCGCGCACCCTCACCGGGGCGGGCGACGACGCCGCTCACCCCACCCCCGGGCCCCGACGGACCTCGATCCGACCGATCTCGTCCCCGCCGGCCCCCCTCGTGAAGCCACCACCGCCGGATGCGGAAACCCCCGCCGCCGACCCCTCGGTGTCCGCATGTTGGAACGGAGTATCCGGTTCCCGAGAACCGCTCCATCATGTAACCTGCACGAAATTTCGTACTTACGCAGAGGGCCAACGTCGTCCCTCGGCACCGGAACATGCCACATGACGACGACGGGAGAGCCGATGCGTACGCCGCGCCAGCCGTCCCAGCACTCCGAGAACGGCCAGAACTGGTCGTTCATGGATGCTCGCCCTGCTGCGCAGGGTATGTACGACCCCCGCAACGAGCACGACGCCTGCGGCGTCGGATTCGTGGCCACCCTCACCGGCGAGGCGAGCCATGCGCTGGTCGAGCAGGCGCTCACGGTTCTGCGCAACCTGGAGCACCGCGGCGCCACCGGCTCCGAGCCCGACTCCGGCGACGGCGCGGGCATCCTCTCCCAGGTGCCCGACGCCTTCCTGCGCGAGGTGGCCGGATTCGAACTGCCCGCCGCCGGCGCCTACGCGGTCGGCATCGCCTTCCTGCCCGAGGAGGGCACCGAGGACGCCGTCTCACGCGTCGAGACGATCGCCGCCGACGAGGGCCTGACCGTCCTCGGCTGGCGCGAGGTCCCGGTCGCCCCCGAGCTGCTCGGCGCCACCGCCCGCTCCACCATGCCGGTCTTCCGCCAGCTGTTCGTCACCGACGGCGTGAGCCAGGGCATCGCCCTGGACCGCTCGGCGTTCGTGCTGCGCAAGCGCGCCGAGCGCGAGGCGGGCGTCTACTTCCCCTCGCTGTCGGCCCGCACCCTCGTCTACAAGGGCATGCTCACCACCGGCCAGCTGGAGCCCTTCTTCCCGGACCTGTCCGACCGCCGCTTCGCCTCGGCCATCGCGCTCGTCCACTCCCGCTTCTCCACCAACACCTTCCCGAGCTGGCCGCTCGCCCACCCCTACCGCTTCGTCGCCCACAACGGTGAGATCAACACCGTCAAGGGCAACCGCAACTGGATGGTGGCCCGCGAGTCCCAGCTGGCCTCCGGCCTCTTCGGCGGCAAGGAGAACCTGGAGCGGATCTTCCCGATCTGCACCCCGGACGCCTCCGACTCCGCCTCCTTCGACGAGGTCCTGGAGCTGCTCCACCTCGGCGGCCGCTCGCTGCCGCACTCCGTGCTGATGATGATCCCGGAGGCCTGGGAGAACCACGCCTCCATGGACCCGGCCCGCCGCGCCTTCTACGAGTACCACTCCACGATGATGGAGCCCTGGGACGGCCCGGCCTGCGTCACCTTCACCGACGGCACCCAGGTCGGCGCGGTCCTCGACCGCAACGGCCTGCGCCCCGGCCGCTACTGGGTCACCGACGACGGCCTCGTCGTCCTCGGCTCCGAGGTCGGCGTCCTCGACATCGACCCCGCCAAGGTCGTGCGCAAGGGCCGCCTCCAGCCCGGCCGCATGTTCCTCGTCGACACCGCCGAGCACCGCATCATCGAGGACGACGAGATCAAGGCGCAGCTCGCCGCCGAGCAGCCCTACGCCGAATGGCTGGAAGCCGGCGAGATCGAGCTGGGCGACCTGCCCGAGCGCGAGCACATCGTCCACACCCACGCCTCGGTCACCCGCCGCCAGCAGACCTTCGGCTACACCGAGGAAGAGCTGCGCGTCATCCTCGCCCCGATGGCCAAGGCCGGCGCCGAGCCGATCGGCTCCATGGGCACCGACTCGCCCATCGCCGCCCTCTCCGAGCGCCCGCGCCTGCTCTTCGACTACTTCACCCAGCTGTTCGCCCAGGTCACCAACCCGCCGCTGGACGCCATCCGCGAGGAACTGGTCACCTCCCTGCGCAGCTCGCTCGGCCCGCAGGGCAACCTGCTGGAGCCCACCGCGGCCTCCTGCCGCTCCGTCGTCCTGCCCTTCCCGGTCATCGACAACGACGAGCTGGCCAAGCTCATCCACATCAACGCCGACGGCGACATGCCCGGCTTCAAGGCCGCCACCCTCTCCGGCCTGTACCGGGTCTCCGGCGGCGGCGAGGCCCTCGCCGCGCGCATCGAGGAGATCTGCGCCGAGGCCGACGCCGCCATCGGCAACGGCGCCCGCCTGATCGTCCTGTCCGACCGGCACTCCGACGCCGAGCACGCGCCGATCCCGTCGCTGCTGCTCACCGCGGCCGTCCACCACCACCTCATCCGCACCAAGCAGCGCACCCACGTGGGCCTGCTGGTCGAGGCCGGCGACGTCCGCGAGGTCCACCACGTCGCCCTGCTCATCGGCTACGGCGCCGCCGCCGTCAACCCGTACCTGGCGATGGAGTCCGTCGAGGACCTGGTCCGCGCCGGCACCTTCCTGCCCGGCATCGAGCCCGAGAAGGCCATCCGCAACCTGATCTACGCCCTCGGCAAGGGCGTCCTGAAGGTCATGTCCAAGATGGGCATCTCCACCGTCGCCTCCTACCGCGGCGCCCAGGTCTTCGAGGCCGTCGGCCTCGACGACGCCTTCGTGGAGAAGTACTTCAACGGCACCGCCACCAAGATCGGCGGCGTCGGCATCGACGTCGTCGCCAAGGAGGTCGCCGCCCGCCACGCCAAGGCCTACCCGGCCTCCGGCATCGCTCCCGCGCACCGCGCGCTGGAGATCGGCGGCGAGTACCAGTGGCGCCGCGAGGGCGAACCGCACCTGTTCGACCCGGAGACGGTCTTCCGCCTCCAGCACTCCACGCGCGCGGGTCGCTACGACATCTTCAAGAAGTACACCTCCCGGGTGAACGAGCAGTCCGAGCGCCTGATGACGCTGCGCGGCCTGTTCGGCTTCACGTCCGACCGCGCGCCCGTCCCCCTCGACGAGGTCGAGCCGGTCTCCGAGATCGTCAAGCGCTTCTCCACCGGCGCCATGTCGTACGGCTCCATCTCCAAGGAGGCGCACGAGACCCTCGCCATCGCCATGAACCAGCTGGGCGGCAAGTCCAACACCGGCGAGGGCGGCGAGGACCCGGACCGCCTGTACGACCCGGCGCGCCGCTCGAGCATCAAGCAGGTCGCCTCCGGCCGCTTCGGCGTCACCTCCGAGTACCTGGTCAACGCCGACGACATCCAGATCAAGATGGCCCAGGGCGCCAAGCCCGGCGAGGGCGGCCAGCTGCCCGGCCACAAGGTGTACCCGTGGGTCGCCAAGACGCGTCACTCGACGCCGGGCGTGGGCCTCATCTCCCCGCCGCCGCACCACGACATCTACTCCATCGAGGACCTCGCCCAGCTGATCCACGACCTGAAGAACGCGAACCCGCAGGCGCGGATCCACGTGAAGCTGGTCTCCGAGGTCGGCGTCGGCACGGTCGCGGCCGGCGTGTCCAAGGCCCACGCCGACGTCGTGCTCATCTCCGGCCACGACGGCGGCACCGGCGCCTCCCCGCTCACCTCGCTCAAGCACGCGGGCGGCCCCTGGGAGCTCGGCCTCGCCGAGACCCAGCAGACCCTGCTGCTCAACGGCCTGCGCGACCGCATCGTCGTGCAGACCGACGGCCAGCTCAAGACCGGCCGCGACGTCGTCATCGCCGCGCTGCTGGGCGCCGAGGAGTTCGGTTTCGCCACCGCGCCGCTCGTCGTCTCCGGCTGCGTCATGATGCGCGTCTGCCACCTGGACACCTGCCCGGTCGGCATCGCCACCCAGAACCCGGTGCTGCGCGACCGGTTCGCCGGCAAGGCCGAGTACGTCGTGAACTTCTTCAAGTTCATCGCCGAGGAGGTCCGCGAGATCCTCGCCGAGCTCGGCTTCCGCTCCATCGAGGAGGCCGTCGGCCACGCCGAGGCCCTCGACGTGACCCGCGCCGTGGACCACTGGAAGGCCCAGGGCCTGGAGCTGGAACCCCTCTTCCACGTCCCCGAGCTGCCCGAGGGCGCGGTCCGCCACCGGGTCGTCGCCCAGGACCACGGCCTGGAGAAGGCGCTCGACAACGAGCTGATCAGGCTCGCCGCCGACGCCCTGGCCGCCGACTCCGCGGCGGACGCCCACCCGGTGCGCGCCCAGGTCGCCATCCGCAACATCAACCGCACGGTCGGCACCATGCTCGGCCACGAGGTGACGAAGAAGTTCGGCGGCGCCGGCCTGCCCGACGACACCATCGACATCACCTTCACCGGCTCGGCAGGCCAGTCCTTCGGCGCCTTCGTGCCGCGCGGCGTGACGCTGCGCCTGGAGGGCGACGCCAACGACTACGTCGGCAAGGGCCTGTCCGGCGGCCGGATCGTCGTCCGCCCGGACCGCGGCGCCGACCACCTCGCCGAGTACTCGACGATCGCCGGCAACACCATCGCCTACGGCGCGACCGGCGGCGAGCTCTTCCTGCGCGGTCGCACCGGCGAACGTTTCTGCGTCCGCAACTCCGGCGCGACGGTCGTCTCCGAGGGCGTGGGCGACCACGGCTGCGAGTACATGACCGGCGGCCACGCCGTCGTCCTCGGCGAGACCGGCCGCAACTTCGCGGCCGGCATGTCCGGCGGCATCGCCTACGTCATCGACCTGGACCGCGACAACGTCAACTCCGGCAACCTCGACGCCGTCGAGGCGCTGGACGAGACGGACAAGCAGTGGCTGCACGAGGTGGTGCGCCGCCACCAGGAGGAGACCGGCTCCACCGTCGCGAGGAAGCTGCTGGCCGACTGGGACGCGGCCGCCGAACGCTTCAGCAAGATCATCCCCAGCACGTACAAGGCAGTGCTCGCCGCCAAGGACGCCGCCGAGCGAGCCGGTCTCTCCGAGACCGAGATCACCGAGAAGATGATGGAGGCGGCGATCAATGGCTGACCCGAAGGGCTTCCTCAACCACGGCCGCGAGGTCGCCAGGACCCGTCCCGTCACCGAACGCGTGAAGGACTGGAACGAGGTCTACGTCCCCGGCTCGCTGCTGCCGATCATCAGCAAGCAGGCCAGCCGGTGCATGGACTGCGGCATCCCGTTCTGCCACAACGGCTGTCCGCTCGGCAACCTCATCCCCGAGTGGAACGACTACGCCTACCGCGAGGACTGGGCCGCCGCCCAGGAGCGGCTGCACGCCACGAACAACTTCCCGGAGTTCACCGGGCGGCTGTGCCCGGCCCCCTGCGAGTCGGCGTGCGTGCTGGGCATCAACCAGCAGCCGGTCACCATCAAGAACGTCGAGGTCTCGATCATCGACAAGGCGTGGGAGACCGGCGACGTCGCCCCGCAGATCCCCGAGCGCCTGTCGGGCAAGACCGTCGCCGTCATCGGCTCGGGCCCCGCGGGCCTGGCCGCCGCCCAGCAGCTCACCCGGGCCGGGCACACCGTCGCCGTCTACGAGCGCGCGGACCGCATCGGAGGCCTCCTCCGTTACGGCATCCCCGAGTTCAAGATGGAGAAGCGGCACATCAACCGCCGTATCGAGCAGATGCGCGCGGAGGGCACCCGGTTCCGCACCGGCGTCGAGGTCGGCCGCGACATCAAGGCCGGCGACCTGAAGAAGCGCTACGACGCCGTCGTCATCGCCGCCGGCGCCACCACCGCCCGCGACCTGCCCGTCCCCGGCCGCGAGCTCAAGGGCGTCTACCAGGCGATGGAGTACCTGCCCCTGGCCAACAAGGTCCAGGAGGGCGACTACGTCACCGCCCCGATCTCGGCCGAGGGCAAGCACGTCGTCGTCATCGGCGGCGGCGACACCGGCGCGGACTGCGTGGGCACCGCCCACCGCCAGGGCGCGGCCTCCGTCACCCAGCTGGAGATCATGCCCCGCCCGGGCGAGGAGCGGAACCCGGTCTCCCAGCCGTGGCCGACCTTCCCCATGCTCTACAAGGTCACCTCCGCCCACGAGGAGGGCGGCGAGCGGGTCTACTCCGTCTCCACCACCCACTTCGAGGGCGACGAGGACGGCAACGTCCAGTGGCTGCACATGAGCGAGGTCGAGTTCGTCGACGGCAAGCTCACGGCCAAGCCGGGCACCGAGCGCAAGATCCCCGCCCAGCTCGTCACCCTCGCCATGGGCTTCACCGGCACCGACCGGGACAACGGCCTGGTCGAGCAGTTCGGCCTGGAACTCGACGAACGCGGTAACATCGCCCGCGACGCCGACTTCCAGACCAACGTGCCGGGCGTGTTCGTCGCCGGCGACGCCGGCCGCGGCCAGTCGCTCATCGTGTGGGCGATCGCCGAGGGCCGCTCCGCCGCCCGCGGCGCCGACCGCTACCTCACGGGCGCCAGCGACCTGCCGGCCCCGATCCGCCCGACGGACCGCGCGCTGATGGTCTGACGGCAGCACAAGACGTCCCGTACAACGGCGTACGGGCGGGCCGCCCGGGGGACTCCCCGGACGGTCCGCCGGCGCCTGCCCGCCCGTCCCCGACCGGACAACAGGGCAGGCGCCGACGCATGTCCGGCAACCGACCGGCGCCCGCCCGGCGTCCCACTCCCCGACCCCAGGGGAGGAGCGGGACATGGCCGCGATCAGTCTGAGCAAGGTGGAGGAGTCCGCGCCCGCGCTGGTCAGCCTCTACAAGAGCGCGGGAGCCTCGCTCGTCGAGCACGGCCTCGACGAGCTGCGGGCCGCCGTCTACCTGGTGCTCGACCATTCCGGCTCCATGAGCCGGTACTACCGCGACGGCAGCGTGCAGGCCCTCGCCGACCGGGTGCTGTCCCTCGCCGCGCACCTGGACGACGACGGACGCGTCCCCGTGGTGTTCTTCTCCACCGACGTCGACGCCGTCACCGAGATCGCCCTGGACGACCACCAGGACAGCGTCCGGCGCATCGCGGCCGGCCTCGGCCACATGGGCCGCACCCACTACGAGGCCGCCATGGAAGCCGTGATCGACCACTACCTCGACAGCGGCGCCACCGACCCGGCCCTCGTCGTCTTCCAGACCGACGGCGGCCCGTCCAGCAGGACCGCCGCCGAACGGTACCTGTGCAAGGCCGCGAAACTGCCCCTCTTCTGGCAGTTCATCGGCTTCGGCAACGCCCGCGGCCACCAGTTCGACTTCCTGCGCCGGCTCGACGAACTGGCCGTACCGGCCCGGCGGGTCATCGACAACGCGGGCTTCTTCCCCGTCGGCCGCGACCCGCGCCGCATGTCCGACGCCCAGCTGTACGACCGTCTCCTCGCCGAGTTCCCCCTGTGGCTGACACAGGCCCGCGCCCAGGGCCTGGTCGCCTGAACGGACCGGCACGCACCGCCTCTACGTGTCGCACTCCAGCACCGTGCGGCACAGCCCGCACCGCGCCCGCACCCGACCCCGCACCGGGACCCTGATCCGCTGGTGGCAGGTCGGGCACGGGAACGAGACGCGCAGCGGCTCCGGCCCGGCCGAGATGAAGGAGTACGGAGCCGACGGCGCGCCGCCGGGCTCGTGGCCCGGCCGACCGCCCCCGCCGTGCCCGTCCTGGGCGTGGCGGCGGTCGCGGGCGTAGCGGCGCCGGCCCGTCCAGCCGGCCGCCGCCAACGGGGGCTGCCGCGCGTCCCGGCGGGCCAGGGCCATCCCCTCGGTGTACGCCTCGTAGGCCTGCGGGCTGGTGAACCACACCGAGGGGTCCTCGCCGAAGGCCAGCGCCCGCTTGGCCACCACGTAGCCGTACTCCTCCGGTGTGAGATAGCCGAGCTTCTGCGAGGAGACGCCGTCCTGACGGAAGGCGTCCAGCAGCAGCCAGCCCGCACCCAGGTACGCCGCCGTCGTGTCGGTGAGGATCTCGTTGTCCCGGGTGCCGGGGAAGGACAGGTCCAAGCGGTGCAGGTACACGTGCGCCACCTCGTGCGCGAGCGCCGCGCCGATGTCCCGGCGGTGGGTGCGGAAACGGTCGTTCAGCTCGACGAAGTACTCGGGGCCCGCCGTCAGCTCCACGTTCGCCGCGTGCCGCATCTCCCGGAAGCCGACGACCAGCCGGGCGTCCGGCAGCCCGTAGTGCCGCACCAGCTCACGGGCCACCCGCTGCGCGCCCAGGTGCAGATCGTCGGTGTCGCAGAACGCCACGTCGACCGGGGCCACGCTGATGTCGAACGTCCGGACGGTGACGTACGACAGCCGTCGGTACAGCGCCGTGATCGCGGCCCGCACCGTCTCCAGATGCGGGTAACCGTGCTCGACCGGTCCGCCGTCCGCCACGTCCGCACCCCCGAAGACGCTCCGACTCCCTCCCCACTGTATGCGGAGCCGGGCGGAACGGGACCGGTCCGCGACCGCCGCGTCCTCGCCGCCTCCCGGCCGGTCACCGCCGTGCGCCCCGGCCGCCCCGCCCGGGCATGATCGAACGCCTCCCGCGCCCCCGTAGAGTTGCCCACCATGACCACCACCAGCACCGGAACCGGTGACGTCGACCCCGCCGTCCGCGCGGAACTCGCCCGCCTGCGCGACAGCATCGACAACATCGACGCGGCCGTCGTCCACATGCTCGCCGAGCGGTTCAAGGCGACCCAGCAGGTCGGCCACCTCAAGGCCGCCCACCAGCTGCCGCCCGCCGACCCCGCCCGCGAGGCCCGCCAGATCGCCCGCCTGCGCGCCCTCGCCGAGGACGCCAAGCTCGACCCGGCCTTCGCCGAGAAGTTCCTGAACTTCATCATCGCCGAGGTGATCCGCCACCACGAACGCATCGCGGAGGGCCCGGCCGCCGACGTGGACTCGCCCGCGGCGAGCTGAACGACCGGCCCGGCCGGGTCCGGGTGCCCGGTCGGATCCCGGCCACCTTGAGCAGCGTGCCCGTCCCGCGCCGTGCCCGTCCCGCGCCGTGCCCACACCGCCCCCGGCGCTCGCGCGCCGCATCCGTCGGCCCGGCCGGCGGTCCGCGCGGCGCGCGTCGGGTGCGCCCGGCGCACGGGACGGCCCCCGACCGCGCGGTCCGTCCCCGGAGCCCCCTCGTGCCCCGCCGCGGCCATCAGGCAGCATGGCGTTCATGTCCGTACTCACGCGCGACGAAGCGCAGACCCGTGCCCAGCTCCTCGACGTCCACCACTACACCGTCGACCTCGATTTGACCGGCGGGGACGACACCTTCGACTCCCGCACCGTCATCCGGTTCACCGTACGCCCCGGCACGGGCCAGGACGCCGCGGACACCTTCGTCGAGCTGAAGCCCGCCGAGCTGCGCTCCGCCACCCTCGACGGACAGCCCCTGGACCCCGCCGACCTCGACGACAACCGGCTGCCCCTGACGGACCTCGCCCCCGGCGAGCACGAACTGCGCGTCGACGCCCTCATGCGCTACTCCCGCACCGGCGAGGGCATGCACCGCTTCACCGACCCCGCCGACGGCGAGACCTACGTCTACACCCAGCTGTTCCTGGACGACATCCAGCGCGTCTTCGCCGCGTTCGACCAGCCCGACCTCAAGGCCGTCTTCGACCTCACCGTCAAGGCCCCCGAAGGCTGGACCGTCCTCGCCAACGGCGTCACCGAGCACACCGGCGACGGAATCTGGAAGGCCGCCACCACCCCGCGCATCTCCACCTACCTCGCCGCCGTCGCCGCCGGCCCCTGGCACTCGGTGCGCACCGAGCACCGCGGCCTGCCCTTCGGCATCCACTGCCGCCGCTCGCTGGCCCCCCACCTCGACGCGGACGCCGACGAGATCCTCGACATCACCCGCGCCTGCTTCGACCGCTACCACGAGAAGTTCACCGAGCCCTACCCCTTCGACTCCTACGACCAGGCCTTCGTCCCCGAGTTCAACGCGGGCGCCATGGAGAACCCCGGACTGGTCACCTTCCGCGACGAGTACGTCTACCGCTCCGCCGTCACCGACACCGAACGCCAGACCCGCGCCGTCGTCATCGCCCACGAGATGGCCCACATGTGGTTCGGCGACCTCGTCACCCTCAAGTGGTGGGACGACATCTGGCTCAACGAGTCCTTCGCCGAGTACATGGGCTACCAGACCACCGCCGAGGCCACCCGCTTCACCGGCGCCTGGACCGAGTTCGGCGTCTCCCGCAAGGCCTGGGGCTACGACGCCGACCAGCGCCCCTCCACCCACCCCGTCGCCCCCGACGCCGTCGAGGACACCGCCGCCGCCCTGCTCAACTTCGACGGCATCTCCTACGCCAAGGGCGCCTCCGCACTGCGCCAGCTCGTCGCCTGGCTCGGCGAGAAGGACTTCCTCGCCGGCATCAACACCCACTTCGAGCGCTACCGCTTCGGCAACGCCGCCCTCGCCGACTTCATCGACTCCCTCGCCTCCGCCACCGACCGCGACGTGCACGCCTGGGCGCAGGCCTGGCTGCGCACCACCGGTGTCGACACCCTCACCGCGACCGCCGACGCCCGGCCCGGCGAGTGGACCCTCGCCCTCGACCGCGACGGCGGCCGCCCCCACCGTGTCACCGTCGGCGTCCACGACCGCGACCTCTCCGACGGCCGCACCCTGATCCTCAGGGAACGCTACGAGACCGACGTGCCCCACGGCGGCGCCCCCGAGCCCCGCCCCGGCATCCGCCCCGCGCTCGTCGTGCCCAACGACCTCGACCTGACCTACGCCAAGATCCGCCTCGACGAGACCTCCCTGGAGACCGCCCTGCGCGGGCTGTCCGGCATCCCCGACCCGATCACCCGCGCGGTCGTCTGGAACAGCCTGCGCGACATGGTCCGCGACGGCGCCCTCGCCCCCGGCGACTACCTGGCGACCGCCGCCGCCCACCTGCCCGAGGAGACCGACCTCGCCCTCGTCCAGGGCGTCCTCGCGTTCGCCGGCGCCCAGATCACCGACCGCTATCTGCACCCCGACCAGCGGCCCGCCGCCCTCACCACGCTCAGCACACTCTGCCGCGACCTGCTGCGCCGCACCGAGGACGGCGACAACCCCGGCCTGCGGCTGATCGCCGTACGCCAGTTCGTCGACGCCGCCGCACACCCCGACACCATCGCGGCCTGGCTCGCCGACGGCATGGTGCCCGGCGGCCCCGAGCTCGACCCCGAACTGCGCTGGCGCGTCCTCGCCCGGCTCGCCGTCCTCGGCGCCACCGACGAGGCCGCCATCGCCGCCGAACTGGAGCGCGACCCGTCCGCCGGCGGCCAGGAGGGCGCCGCTCGCTGTCGCGCCGCCCTGCCCGACCCGGACGCCAAGCGCGCCGCCTGGACGGCCATGTTCGACGGCGACGACCTGTCCAACTACCTGTTCACCGCCACCGCCCAGGGCTTCTGGCAACCCGAACAGGCCGACCTCGTGAGGGAGTACGTCCCGCGCTACTACGAGGACGTACTGGCCGTCGCCGCGCGCCGCGGGCCCGCCATCGCCCGCGCCGCCGGCCGCTGGGCCTTCCCCGCCCACGCCGTCGACGCCGCGCACCTCGACCTCGGGGAAACCTGTCTGCGCGACGGCGACCCGGTGCCGGCCCTGCGCCGCACGCTCGTCGACCAGCTCGACGACCTGGCGAGGGCGCTGCGGGTACGGGAGGCGTAGGACGCGGGGCGGGGGCCACGGGCACACGGGGGCCCGACGGGCCGAGCGGGGCCGGAGTGGCCGGATGGGGACGGTGATTCCCGGTCATACGGCCCGGCCGGCCCCCGGCCGGGATGCGCCGGAGTGATCGCCCTCCCTAGGCTCGTTACGCACGCCCAAGGACGACCGCCCGAACCACGGAGGAAACCGTGATCGTAGTCACCGGCGCCACCGGCAACGTCGGCCGTGCCCTCGTCGACCGGCTCGTCGCCGCCGACCGGCCCGTACGGGCCCTGACCCGTGACCCGGGGCGGGCCGGCCTGCCCGCACGGGCCGAAGTGGTGCGGTTCCGGCCGGACGACCCGGCGGCCCTGTTCACGGGGGCGACGGGGCTGTTCCTGTACGCCCAGGCCGTCGGGGACCGGCCGGCCGACCTCCTGCGGGCGGCCCGCGAGGCCGGCGTCCGGCACGTCGTCCTGCTCTCCTCCGCGATCATCACCGAGGGCGCCGACGAGACCCACCCCATCCACGTCATGCACGCCACCGTGGAACGGGCCGTCCGCGACAGCGGGCTGGAGTGGACCTTCCTGCGGCCGGGCGCCTTCGCCACCAACACCCTCCAGTGGGCGCCGCAGATCCGCACCGGGGACACCGTGCGCGGCGTCTTCGCCGGCTCCCGCTCCGCGCCCATCCACGAGGACGACATCGCCGCCGTCGCCGAACGCGCCCTCCTCGACCCCGGCCACGAGGGCGCCGTCCACCGCCTCAGCGGACCGCGGGCCACCACCAACGCCGAGCAGGTCGCCGCGATCGGCCGTGCCCTCGGCCGTGAGCTGACCTTCGTGGAGGTACCGCCCGAGCAGGCCGGCCCCGAACTGTTCCCGCACGTGCCGCCGGCCGTGCTCGAGGGGCTGCTGAACACCTTCCGGGCCGCCGTGGACGCGCCCCCGGAGATCACCGACACGGTGGAGAAGATCACCGGCGACCCGGCCCGCACCTTCGCCCGATGGGCCGAGGACCACGCCCCCGACTTCCGCCGCCCCTGACCCCGTCCCCGCCCGTCAGCCCCCGGCCGGGAGGCCTCCCGGCCTCGGTCGGCGGCCTCCCGCCCGTCGCGAGCCCCCACCCGGCGGACGCCGCGGGGCCGCCCGGCCGAGGGCCCGGCACACCGCCCGCAGGCCACCTCACACCCGCGGGGCGAGCCGCAACTCCGCCCGCCGCAACACTCCTCCACGCGGCCCCGCCCGCCGATCGCCCACCTCCACCGCGGGCGCGGCGGCCTCCTCCAGAGTGAAGCCCAGCCGCTCGGCGAACCGCTCCCCGGGCCGCCAGCCGTACGGAACGGTCGCCGTCACCCGCGTCACCCCCTCCGCACGCGCCAGCAGCGCCTCCGCCACCGCCCGGCCCAGCCCCCGGCCCCGCGCCCAGGGCGCCAGCAGGAACAGCCCCACCGCCACCGCCCCCGGCACCGGATGATCGCGCACCGCGTCCACCAGACCCGTCACGACCCCGCCCCGCTCCACCACCCACAGCGACTTGGCGCCCGGATCCGCCCCCTCGGGCAGCGAATAGAACAGGCTCTGCACATCACCCGGCCCCGACGGCAGCCCCGTGGCCGCCACGAACCAGTCCTCGCACTCCTCGAACAGCGTCAGCAGCGGCCCCTCGTCACTCGGACGCGGCTCCCGCACCACCACCCGCTCACCGGGCACATCGATCAGCACGGCTCACCCATCCTCCGCCGACGGCCGGACCCTTCCACGGCCCCAACACCTTCCACCCTTACGGAAGTACCCCCTTTCGGGTTCCGATCAACAGGCTTCCGGGCGCGTCGGACCACAGGCGTACAAGCTGGAGGTCCCTGCCCCCGCGCCCCGGAGGACAGCCCGTGAGCACTCCGCCCCCGCCCGCACCGCGGACCCTCGCCTCCGGCCCCCAAGGCACCGGCGCACTGCGGCCGTTGCTCGACACCGTCCTCGCCGCCCTCGACACCGGCCGACGCGCCCGCGGCGGACCCCTGCCCGCCGGCGGGCCCGAAGCCGTCACCGCCCGGCTGCGCGACGCCCTCGGCGAAGTCCTGCCCGACCACGGCGACCCCGAAGCCCTGCGCGTCCTCGTCCACGCCCTCGCCGAAGGCGCCGCCGACCCCGCCGACCCCCTGTGCGCCGCCCACCTGCACTGCCCACCGCTCGCCGTGGCCGCCGCGGCCGACCTCGCCACCGCCGTGCTCAACCCCTCCCTCGACTCCTGGGACCAAGCCCCCGCGGCCTCCGAACTCGAAGCCCTCGTCACCCGCGAACTCGCCCACCGGGCAGGCCTCGCCGACGCCGTCGTCACCACCGGCGGCACCGAGTCCAACCACCTCGCCCTGCTCCTCGCCCGCGAATCCCACGACGGCGGCGTCCGCCTCGTCCACGGCGCCAACGCCCACCACTCCCTGCCCCGCGCCGCCTGGCTCCTCGGCCTGCCCGAACCCGTCGTCGTCCCCGCCCCCTCCGGCACCATCGACCTCGCCGCCCTGCACCGCGCCCTCACCGACATCACAGGCCCCCGCGGCTCCCTCCTCGTCGCAGCCACCGCCGGCACCACCGACGCCGGCCTCATCGACCCCCTCCCCGAGATCGCCGGACTGTGCGCCGCCCACGGCGCCCGACTGCACATCGACGCCGCCCACGGCGGCGGCCTCCTGTTCAGCGACCGCCACCGCGACAGACTCACCGGCATCGAAGCCGCCCACACCGTCACCCTCGACCTGCACAAACTCGGCTGGCAGCCCGTCGCCGCCGGACTCCTCGCCGTCCGCCGCCCCCGCGACCTCGACGCCCTGCACCAGCACGCCGACTACCTCAACGCCGACGACGACACCGACGCCGGCCTCCCCGACCTCCTCGGCCGCTCCCTGCGCACCACCCGCCGCCCCGACATCCTCAAGATCGCCGTCACCCTCAAAACCCTCGGCCGCACCGGACTCGGCGCCCTCGTCGACGAAGTCTGCGCCCGCGCTCGCGAGTTCGCCGACCTCGTCCGCGAGCACCCCGCCTTCGAGCTCTACGACCGGCCCACCATCAGCACGGTCCTCTTCCGGCCCGCCCACGCCACCGACGACACCGTCGCCGCCGTACGCCGCCGACTGCTCACCGAGGGCCGCGCCGTCCTCGGCCGCGCCCGCCTCGACGACCGGCTCTGGCTCAAAGCCACCCTCCTCAACCCCGACACCAGGCCCGACGACCTGGCCACCCTGCTGAAACTGGTGGAAGGAACCACCCTCGGATGAACCACCCCCGCACCCAACGCCGCCCCCGCACCGACCGCCCCCCAAGACACCTCCCCGCCACCCCCCGCGACCTCGTCGGCATCGGCGTCGGCCCCTTCAACCTCTCCCTCGCCGCCCTGGCCCACCCGCTCACCGGACTGTCCACCGCCTTCTACGAACAGCGCGCCCGCTTCCACTGGCACCCCGGCCTGCTCATCGACGGCGCCCGCGTCCAAGTCCCCTTCCTCGCCGACCTCGTCACCCTCGCCGACCCCACCAGCGACTGGTCCTTCCTCAACTACCTGAGGGCCCACGACCGGCTCTACCCCTTCTACTTCGCCGAACGCCTCCACCTCCAGCGCACCGAATACGACGCCTACTGCCGCTGGGTGTGCGACAACCTCCCCGCACTCCACTTCGGCCACCAGGTCGACGCCGTCCGCTGGAACACCCGACACCGCCTCTTCGAAGTCGACTTCACCCGACTCGACGCCGACGGCGAAGCCGAGGCACTCGGCCGCACCCACACCCGGCACATCGTCCTCGGCATCGGCACCGAACCCCACGTCCCCGCCCCGCTGCGGCCCCTCCTCGCAACCCCCGGCGCCCCCGTCGTCCACGCCGCCGACTACCTCGACCACCGCGACACCCTGCTCGCCGCCGGCCACATCACCGTCGTCGGCTCCGGACAGTCCGGCGCCGAGATCTTCCTGGACCTCCTGCGCCACCGCCCCGCCGGCCGCGAACAGCTCCACTGGATCGGCCGCACCGAAGCCTTCGCCCCCATGGAGTACTCCAAACTCGGCCTGGAACACTTCACCCCCGACTACACCCGCTACTTCCACGCCCTGCCCGAACCCGTCCGCGACCGGCTCGTCCCCGCCCAGTGGCAACTCCACAAAGCCATCGACGCCGACACCCTCGCCGCCATCCACGACGAGCTCTACCGCCGCACCCTGGACGGCGGCTGGCCCGACACCGTCCTCACCCCCGGCGTCCGCGTCCGCGCCGCCGACCGCCGCGGCTCCGACACGATCGAACTCGACCTCGAACACACCCAGCAGGGCGCCCACACCCGCCTGGCCACCCACGCCGTCGTCCTCGCCACCGGACACCGCAGACGCCCCCTCACCCCCCTCCTCGACGGCCTCGCCCCCCACCTGCGCCACGACAGCCAGGGCCGGCCCCGCGTCGACGAGCGCTACCGCCTCGTCCTGGACCCCGCCATCACCGACGCCGACTGCCACGTCCACGTCCAGAACGCCGAACTGCACACCCACGGCGTCGGCACCCCCGACCTCGGCCTCGCCGCCTGGCGCAGCGCCACCATCCTCAACACGGTGACCGGGAAGGACACCTACCCACTGCCCGCCCGCACCGCCTTCACCACCTTCGGCCTGCGACAACAGCGGCCCCAGATCCCCTCAGCCCACCAGATCAAGGAACTCACCCCCCTGGCGGACGGAATCTGAGGCCGCCCCATCACCTCACCACCGGCCCACCCGAACCGGCGCGAACACCAGGAACCCCCGCTCGGACCACTCCGGGCTCGCGCGCCCCGGCCCGCTCCGAACGAAAGACCCTAGAACACCGGCACGCCCTCCCGCGTCAGCCTCCAGTCCACCGACGCGAAGTCCTTCGGGTCCAGCACACCCTTCGCCGTCACCCACTCCGCGATCCGGGTACGGATCTCCGTCGACTCCGACCACAGCTCCTTCGCCGACGCCACATACGGGAACGCCCCGCCGCCGTTGGCCCGGTAGTTGTTCACCGCCAGCACGAACTGCTGCGCGTCGTCCAACGCCGCCCCACCGAACGTCAGGTTCCTGATCCGCGAACCGGCCGGCTGCGCGATGTCGATCTCGTACTCCAGCCCCGACACATAGTCGTAGTTGTAGTCCGGACGGTTGTTCGCGTTCGTCAGCTTCTCCACGTCCACGGCCGCACCCGCCGCCGTCCGCACGTAGTACTCCGCCGAGTACTCCAGGTACGCCCGCACCTGCGCGCCCGTCATCAGCTTGGCCACCAGCGTGTTGTCGTACACGTACAGGCTCGACAGATCCCGGATCGTCACGTCCCCGGCGGGAATCTCGGAGGTCCGGGAGAACGGCGAGGCCTGAGCGATCACCGGCAGCGCCGCGTACTCCGTGCCGGCCAGCGCGGCCTTCACCACGTCCTCCTGCACCTTGGTGATCAGATCGATGATCGGCGCGTCCTTGTAACGGGCCTCCACCGTCGTCAGGGTCTCGGTCGCCCGGCCGACCACCTGATTGACGTACTCCACCACCATCGCGTGCTCGTCCTTCAGCAACCGGGTGATCCGGGGGTCGTCCGCGACCGTGCTGGAGTCGCGCAGCGACGCGGCCACCGACTCCACCTGCCACCGCCCCCGGTCGAACGACAGCTCGATGTCGAAGACGGACAGCCGCTCGGCGAAGCACAGCGGCTCCGACAGCACCACCGTCCTGCCGGTCTTCTCGTTGACGACCTTCAGCTCCGGGATCTCCAGGTGCGCGTGCCCCACCAGGATCGCGTCGATGCCCGGCACCTGCCTGGCCACGTTCGCCGCGGCATCCTCCACATACGGCAACTGGTCACCGTAGGAGGAGTTGCCCGACGTGCCCGAGTGCGCCGACACGATCACCACGTCCGCACCCATCGAACGCAGCTTCGGCACCCACTCGGCCGCCTGCTCCTCCAGCCCCGGGAACGTCAACTTCCCCTGAACATAGGCCTTGTCCCAGATCGCGATACCCGGGTTCGTCAGCCCCAGCACGGCCACCTTCACCGGCGGCCCACCGTGCACCCAAAACGTCTTCATGAAGTACGGCGCGAACGCCGGCCGCCGCGTCCTCGCGTCCAGCGCGTTCGCGCCCAGCAGCGGGAAGTCGCACTGCTGCTCGAACTTGCGCAGCGTCTCGATGCCGTAGTTGAACTCATGATTGCCCAGCGCCGCCGCGTCGTACCCGATCGCGTTCATCGCCTGCGCCATCGGATGCACCGGACCGCCCTTGGCGGTGATCGGGTCCACCTTCGCGTAGTAGTACGTCAGCGGCGTGCCCTGGATCGTGTCACCCGCGTCCAGCAACAGCGTGTTGTGCCGGCCCCGCTCCTCACGGATCTCCTCCACCAACGTCGAGATCCGCGCCAGGCCCGTCGCGTTGCCCGCCGCGTCGGAGTACTCCGCGTCCTTGAAATAGTCCCAGTTGAAGACGTGCCCGTGCAGATCGGTCGTGCCGAGCACGGTCAGCGAATACCGCTTGGAAGGCCTGCCCGGGCGGTGCGCCGCCGCGGCCTCCCCGCGCTCAGCGGCCTGCGCGGCGGGAGCCGCCGCCGCACCCGTCAGCGCCACCCCCGCCCCGGTCACGGCGGACTTCTTCAGGAACTTCCGGCGGTTCAACGCCATGTCTGGTTCTCCTCGGCAAAAGGTCAACGACGCGCGTAGACGGACGCGCGTAGATTCTGACCGCCGAACGCCGAACCGCAACACCCCGCGTAGGTTGCGATCTGATGACCAGCCACCCCACCGCCCCCGCCCCGGGTGACACAGTGGGACGTATGACCCCTCACCCTCAAGAGCGACCGGAACCCGCCACCACCGCCCCCTACGGCACCCCCGACGCCCCCCGCATCGCCGTCCGCGGCGAAGCCCACCTCGAAGCCGACCCCGAGATCGCCCGCATCGGCATCACCGTCTCCGCCCGCGGCAAGGACCGCCGCTCCGCCCTCGACGACCTCACCCGCCGCAACACCGCCGCCCTCGACCTCGTCAAGTCCTACGGCCAGGCGGTCGAACGCCTGGAGACCGGCACCCTGTCCATCACCCCCGAACTCGTCCGACACGGCCGCGGCGAACGCATCCGCACCTACCACGGCGCCGTCCACATCACCGCCGAACTCACCGACTTCACCGCCCTCGGCGAACTCACCACCCGACTGGCCGACCTCGAGCTCACCCGCGTGGACGGACCCTGGTGGCAACTGCGCTCCGACTCACCCGTCCGCCGCCAGGCCCGGCAACAAGCCGTACGCGAGGCGGTCCAGCGCGCCAAGGAGTACGCCGAAGCCCTCGGCACCACCCTCGCCGCACTCGTGGAGATCGCCGACATCGGCGCGGAGAACCCGCAGCCCCTCCCGCCCGGCGCCCCGGGGGCGCGCATGCGTTCGATGGCGGGCTACGGAGCGCCGGGCGCGGCGGCGGAGGCGGCACCGCTCGACCTGGAACCCGAACGGCAGCACGTCTACGCGCAACTCAACGCGCGATTCACCATGAAACCGCCCAAACTGTAATCACGTCAGACCCGCCGGACAGCCCCGCCAGGAGGTCCCGAACACCCGGAGGAGTGCCCTCCCGCACACCTCGTCGATTGTCAACTCCCCTTCACCGAAAGGACGTTGGACAGTAACCCGGCCCCAAGTCCCTACCCACCGGTAAGGCCTAGGCTCACACCATGCGCCGAGCAAAGATCGTCTGCACCCTCGGACCCGCCACCGACACGTACGACCGGATCAAGGCACTGGTCGACGCCGGAATGGACGTCGCCCGCCTCAACCTCAGCCACGGCACCCACGCCGATCACGAGGAGCGCTACCGGCACGTACGCCAGGCCGCCGACGAGACCGGCCGCAGCGTCGGAGTCCTCGCCGACCTCCAAGGCCCCAAGATCCGCCTCGACCGCTTCCGCGAAGGCCCCGTCCTCCTCGAACGCGGCGACACCTTCACCATCACCGTCGAGGAAGGCGTCGAAGGCGACCGCCACATCTGCGGCACCACCTACGCCGGCCTCGCCGACGACGTCACCCCCGGCGACCGCATCCTCGTCGACGACGGCAAGGTCGCCCTCGAAGTCACCGACGTCGACGGCCCCCGAGTCCGCACCCGGGTCACCGAGGGCGGTGTGGTCTCCGACCACAAAGGCCTCAACCTCCCCTCGGTCGCCGTCTCCGTCCCCGCCCTGTCCAAGAAGGACGAGGACGACCTGCGCTGGGCACTGCGCACCGGCTTCGACGTCATCGCACTGTCGTTCGTGCGCGGCGCACGGGACATCCTCGACGTCCACCGCATCATGGACGACGAGGGCCGCCGCCTCCCCGTCATCGCCAAGATCGAGAAACCGCAGGCGGTCGAAGCCCTCGACGACATCGTCGCCGCCTTCGACGGCATCATGGTCGCCCGCGGCGACCTCGGCGTCGAAATGCCCCTCGAACAGGTCCCCATCGTCCAGAAACGCGCGATCAAACTCGCCAAGCGCAACGCCAAACCGGTGATCGTCGCCACCCAGATGCTCGACTCCATGATCGACCACCCCCGCCCCACCCGCGCGGAAGCCAGCGACGTCGCCAACGCGGTCATCGACGGCACCGACGCCGTGATGCTCTCGGCCGAGACCGGCATCGGCAAACACCCGACCGTGGCCGTCAAGACCATGGCGAAGATCGTCACCGCGGCCGAGGAGGACATCCTCGCCAAAGGCCTGCCCCCACTGACCGAACGCAACAAACCCCGCACCCAGGGCGGCGCCCTCGCCCGCGCGGCGGCCGAGATCGGCGACTTCCTCGACGCCAGGTACCTCGTCGCCTTCACCCAGTCCGGCGACACCGCCCGCCGCCTCTCCCGCTACCGCTCACCCATCCCCCTCCTCGCCTTCACCCCCGAACCGGCCACCCGCTCCCGGCTCAGCATGACCTGGGGCGTCGAGACCTTCCTCGGCCCCCACGCCGACTCCACCGATGCGATGGTCGACCAGGTCGACGACCTGCTGCTGCGCTACGGCCGCTGCGAGAAGGGCGACGTGGTGGTGATCACGGCGGGGTCCCCGCCGGGGGTCCCGGGTTCGACGAACCTGGTCCGCGTCCACCACATCGGCGAGGACGACAGCCCCCGGTAGGGGAGCGTCAGTACTTGGGACCCACGTGGGCGTCCATGAGGGCTACGGAGGCTTTGCGGGCTACGGAGATGTTGTGGCCGTTCGCCTTCCACTCCACGCCGACCCGGTCAAGGGCGTCTGTGAACAGTCGGATGATGTCCTTCGACAAGTTGGTGAAGAAGTACCGAGGGTATTCGTAGCGCTTGCGCTCACCGCCGATGAGGCGTGTCGTCCAATTGATGATCCGGCAACCGTCGGAGTGGATGCATCCTCGGATGAACTCCCAGGGATACGTGACGACGATCTCCTGCTGCCAGGGTTCGAGAGTGACCCGCCGCTCGTGCTTCCTGCCGGGTCCGTGCTGGGGGAACAGGCGGGGCCAGTCCCGGAGGTAGCTGGTCACCATGGTGCATCCCTGCTTCTGCACTGTGTAGACACCGACACCGGGACGCACGCGTGTGATCGCCTCCCCGCACTGCTGGAGGAGCCCCGGCCAGGCGTCGGCGCAGGCGATCCGGAGGTAGTGCCCGTTGCGGTGCGGACTGAGGCAGCCGTCGCCCAGATAGAGACCCAGTAGGTAGGCGTACGCCACCTCGTCCGCAGGCGGTCCGGACGGCGGGGGAGCCATGCGGGGCGACGGTTCAAGGCGACTTCGCCAAGAGCGGATGGCGGCGCGGGAGATGCCCGTCTGCTTACTGACGGAGTTCAGGCTGCGGCCCTGGGAGACCAGCGCGAGGGCTCGCTTGCGTGTGCTGAGGTCGTACATATGGACACTCTTGAAGAGTGATCGCGTCGACACGCAGCAAAAAGCGGATGTTCACGAGAACGTGGACATCCGCTTCACGACGTGACCTTGGGAACAAAGGAAAAGTACCCCGGGTCGGATTCGAACCGACGCTGGATGGTGTTTGAGACCATTGCCTCTACCGCTGGGCTACCGGGGCGCCCTTCGAAACGAAGATCGACGGTCACCCGCCGTGCCACCACCTTACCGCAGCTAGGTAGGCTCTTGGGAGCAGTATCTGCCTCCCCCGGAACAAGGAGCGCCCCCGTGACCGCCGAGTCGCCCCAGCCCCTGGACGTGTCCGACGACGACAAGTCGCACGTGCCTCCGTTGACGACCCGTGTGGTCATCGCGGAGGACGAGGCGCTGATCCGGCTGGATCTCAAAGAGATGCTGGAGGAGGAGGGGTACTCCGTCGTCGGTGAGGCCGGGGACGGTGAGCGGGCGGTGGAGCTGGCCCGTGAGCACCGTCCTGACCTGGTGATCCTCGATGTGAAGATGCCGAAGCTGGACGGCATCTCGGCGGCGGAGAAGATCGCCGAGGAGAGCATCGCCCCGGTGCTGATGCTGACGGCGTTCTCGCAGCGCGATCTGGTGGAGCGGGCGCGGGACGCGGGTGCGATGGCGTATCTGGTGAAGCCGTTCAGCAAGAGCGACGTGGTGCCGGCGATCGAGATGGCCGTCTCGCGGTTCACGGAGCTGAGGGAGCTGGAGAAGGAGGTCGCGGACCTCACCCAGCGGCTGGAGACGCGCAAGCTGGTGGACCGGGCGAAGTCGGTGCTGCAGACGGAGTACGGGTTGAGTGAGCCGGCGGCGTTCCGCTGGATCCAGAAGACGTCGATGGATCGCCGTATGTCGATGCAGCAGGTGGCGGAGGCGGTCATCCAGGACAGCGAGGAGAAGAAGGCGGCCAAGGGCGGGAAGTCGGAGAGGTCCGAGTAGCCGTCCCGGGTGGCGTCGAGCCGCTTGGCACGTGTGCCGACGAGGCCCGCGCCCCGGAATCGGGGTGCGGGCCTCGTCGTAGGGGGCGTCGTGCGGGTGGGGGTTCAGTCCTCGCCGAGGTAGGCCTTGCGGACCGATTCGTCGTGGAGGAGGTCGCGTCCGGTGCCGGACAGGGCGATGCTGCCGACGTCCATGACGTAGCCCTGGTCGGCGAGGGAGAGGGCGGCCTGGGCGTTCTGTTCGACGAGCAGGATGGTGGTGCCCTGGGACTTGAGTTCGGCGATGGTGGCCATGATCTTCTGCATCATGATCGGGGAGAGGCCCATGGAGGGTTCGTCGAGCATGAGCAGTTTGGGCTGGGACATGAGGGCGCGGCCCATGGCGAGCATCTGCTGTTCGCCGCCGGAGAGGGTGCCGGCGGCTTGCTTGCGGCGTTCTCCGAGGATGGGGAAGAGGTCGTAGGCGCGCTGGATGTCCTTCTCGATGCCGTTCTTGTCCTTGCGGAGGAAGGCGCCGAGGCGGAGGTTGTCCTCGATGGTCATGCGGGGGAAGATGTGCCGTCCTTCGGGGGAGTGGGCGAGGCCGAGGGAGACGATCTGGTGGGCGGGGACCTTCTTGAGGGATTTGCCGTTGAACTTGATCTGTCCGCCGACGGGCTTGAGGAGGCCGGAGAGGGTGCGCAGGGTGGTGGTCTTGCCGGCGCCGTTGGTGCCGATGAGGGTGACGACCTGGCCTGCGTCGACCTTGAAGGAGATTCCCTTGACGGCTTCGATCTTGCCGTAGGCGACTCTGAGGTCCTCGACTTCGAGCAGTGTGGTCATCGGTCGTTCTCCTTGCCGGGCGTGGTGTCGTTCCCGGTGGCGGTGTCCGTGGTGCTGTCGGCGTCCGCCGTGGTGGTGTCGGCGGTCGTCGTGGTGGTGCTGTCCGCTGCGGCGGGTTCGGTGTTCGTCGCGGTTTCGGCGCGGGTTCCGGTCGCGTGGGCTTCGGCCTGTTCGACCTCGGCGGCCTCTTCGGCGCCGGGGTCTCCTTCGAAGGGTTCGCCGAGGTAGGCGGCGATGACGCGTTCGTCGCCCTGGACGGTGGTGCTGTCGCCTTCGATGAGTTTTTCGCCTTGGACGAGGACGGCGACGCGGTCGCAGAGGTTGAAGATGAACCGCATGTCGTGCTCGATGACGAGGATGGCGATGCCCATGTCGCGGATGGCGAAGACCAGTTCCTCGGTGGCGCGGGTCTCCTGGGGGTTCATGCCGGCGGTGGGCTCGTCGAGGAGGAGGAGGCCGGGTTCGCTGGCGAGGGCGCGGGCGATCTCCAGTTTGCGCTGTTCGCCGTAGGGGAGGTTGCGGGCGAGGTGGTCGGCTTTGTCGGCGAGGCCGACGAAGTCGAGGAGTTCCATGGCGCGTTCGCGGGAGGCGGCTTCGGCCTTGTGGAAGCCGGGGCCGCGCAGGACGGCGGACCAGAAGCCTTCCTTGGTGCGGGTGTGGCGGCCGACGAGGACGTTCTCGAGGACCGTCATGTTGGCGAAGAGGCGGATGTTCTGGAAGGTGCGGGCGATGCCGGCGGCGGTGACCTTGAAGGATTTGGGCGGCAGGACGTCGCCCTTGTAGCGGACTTCGCCTTCGGTGGGGATGTAGAGGCCGGTGAGGCAGTTGAAGAAGGTGGTCTTTCCGGCGCCGTTGGGGCCGATGAGGCCGACGATCTCGCCGGCGCCGACGGTGAGGTCGACGCCGCGTACGGCGGTGAGGCCGCCGAAGCGCATGGTGACGCCGCGTGCGTCGAGGACGGTGGCGTTGGGGGCGGTGGCGCCCGGTGCGGTGTCCTTGGTGGTGGTGTCGCTGGTCATGGTGGTCAGGCCCCTGTCTTGCCGAGGACCGCGGGCGCGTCGGCCTCTTCGTGGAATTCCAGTTGGCGGCGCCGGTTGGGAATGATTCCTTCGGGGCGGAAGCGCATGAGGAGGATGAGGGCGAGTCCGAAGGCGAAGAGCTGGTAGTTGCCGAGGAACTGGAGTTTGTTGGGGATGAGGAAGAGCAGTGCGGCGCCGATGAGGGGGCCGGCGATGGTGCCCATGCCGCCGAGGACGACGGCGGCGAGGAGGAAGGCGGAGTTGGGCGGGACGGCTCCGGCGAAGAGGTATTGCTCGGGGGTGACGGTGTAGGTGACGTGGGCCTGGACGGTGCCGGCGAGTCCGGCGAGGCAGGCGCCGACGGCGAAGGCGATGAGTTTGACGCGGAAGCCGTTGATGCCCATGGCGAGGGCGGCGGTCTCGTCCTCGCGGATGGCGACCCAGGCGCGGCCGATGCGGGAGTTGCCGCTGCGTCGGAAGACGAGGACGACGACGGCGGTGATGATGAGCATCAGGAAGAAGTAGTTGGCGAAGCGGCCGATGGCGAAGCCGCCGAGGTCGTGCTGGGCGCCGAAGTCGAAGCCGAGGATGTCGAGGTTGGGGATGGAGGCGATGCCGTTGGAGCCGTTGGTGAGGTCGGGGCCGGAGGTGCCGTCGAGGTTGTTGGCGGTGATGCGGAAGATCTCTCCGAAGCCGAGGGTGACGATGGCGAGGTAGTCGCCGCGCAGTCGGAGGGTGGGGGCGCCGATGAGGACGCCGAAGATCAGTGAGGCGGCGCCGCCGACGAGGACGGCGGCCCAGAAGGGGAAGTGGACGTCGAAGGGGGAGTTGGGGGAGCCGGAGACGAGGGCTGCGGCGTAGGCGCCGACGCCGAGGAAGGCGACGTAGCCGAGGTCGAGGAGTCCGGCGAGGCCGACGACGATGTTCAGGCCGAGGGCGACGGTGGCGAAGATGAGGATGTAGACGCCGAGGGTGGCGTATTTGTCGTCGGTCTGGGTGAAGGGGAAGAGGGCGGCGGTGACGAAGGCGCCGCAGATGGAGATGTTCTGGTGGCGGGCGGTGATCTGGGAGGCGTGGGCGATGAGGCCGGCCTTGTTGAGGGCGGCGAAGCCGAAGCCGGCGAGGATCATGAAGCCGACGAAGAGTTCGTCGTAGGGGGTGCCGATGCCGTAGGTGAAGACGGTGAGGCCGAGCGCCATGATGGCGACGATGATGAGGATCTCGGCGTAGGAGGGCAGGGCGCGTACGGGGCGGGGGGCGTCGGCGGCGAAGACGGCTTTGGTGGTCTCCCAGCCGTGGGTGAGGCGGTGTTTGGTGTGTTCCCAGCTGGTGCTGTCGGGGTCGATGGGGTCGGGTGCGGGGCGCTGGAAGGGCAGGGCGAGGGCGCCGAGGAGGGTGGCGAGGGTGGTGGCGGCGACGATGTAGCCGCCGGGTTCGAGGTTGACGACGCCGCCGAGTTCGACGCTGATGGCGATGACGGTGTACCAGGCGGTGGCGAAGGTGGCGAGCGCGGCGAGTTTGACGGCGGCGTCGGCGTTGCCGGGGGTGAGCCAGCGAAGGCCCTTGACGCCGTAGGAGGCGAGGGCGAGGAGGGTGGTGAGGGCGCCGCCGATGAGGACGAGGACCTGGAGGCCGCCCGGGTAGCCGTAGACGGTGAGGTCGCCGGGGAATTCGGCGGTCCAGGTCCAGGCGAGGAAGGTGGCGACGATGGTGAGGGCGCCGCCGGCGGTGGCGAGGGCGCGGCCGATGGGTGTGGGTATGCCGATCAGGCCGGTGGTGGCGCCGGTGGTGGTGGCGCTGGGGGTTTCGGGGGTCTCGGGTGCGGTGGTCTGTGTGGTCATCGGTGTCACGCCCTGTCCGCGACGCGCTCGCCGAGCAGGCCCTGGGGCCTGAAGAGGAGCACGAGAATGAGGAGTACGAAGGCCCAGACGTCGGCCCAGGTGTTGCTGCCGAACTTGTCCATGCCGGGGATGTCGGCGATGTAGGCGGTGGCGAGGGTCTCGGCGACGCCGAGGACGAGGCCGCCGATCATGGCGCCGTAGATGTTGCCGATGCCGCCGAGGACTGCCGCGGTGAAGGCCTTGAGGCCGAGGATGAAGCCCATCTTGAAGTCGATCTGGCCGTACTTGAGGCCGTCGGCGAGGCCGCCGACGGCGGCGAAGGCGGCGCCCAGGGCGAAGGCGACCACGATGATGCGGTCGGTGTTGACGCCCATGAGTTTGGCGGTGTCGGGGTCCTGGGCGGTGGCCTGCATGCCGCGTCCGGTGCGGGTCTTCATGACGAAGTAGCCGAGGACGGCCATGCTGATGGGGGCGGCCAGCAGCAGGAAGACGTCGCCGGTCTGGATGGTGACGCTGCCGATGTGGAAGGGGCCGCCGGGGATCTGCGGGAAGGGCCGGGCGGACTTGGCGTCGGGGTACCACGCCCATACGGCCTGTTGCAGGGCGAGGGAGAGGCCGATGGCGGTGATCAGGGGTGCGAGGCGCGGGGCGGAGCGCAGGGGGCGGTAGGCGAACCGTTCCGCCCCGATGGCGACCAGGACGGCGACGATGATCGCGCCGATGAGCATGCAGGGCAGCGCGAGCCACATGGAGGTGCCGTCGGGCAGGATGTACACGTAGACCGTGAGGGCGCCGAAGGCGCCGGTCATGAAGATCTCGCCGTGGGCGAAGTTGATGAGCTGGACGATGCCGTAGACCATTGTGTAGCCGATGGCGACCAGCCCGTACATGGATCCCAGTAGCAGGCCGTTGACCAGCTGCTGCGGCAGTTCGTTCACCGCATGTCCTCCGAGACTTTCGGACGTTCGACGGATGTGACCGTGATGTGAGTCCGCGCGGGGCGCCAGTGGAACAGCGCCCCGCGCGGCTGTTGAGCGGTGTGGGTGTGGGTCAGCCGGTGAAGGTGCCCGACTTGACGGGCGCGAAGGCGCCGTTCTCGACCTTGTAGACGGTGAGCTGCTTGTTGGTCGCGTCGCCGTACTCGTCGAAGGAGACCTTGCCGGTCACGCCGTCGAAGGAGACGTTGCCCATGGCCTCGGTGACCTTGGCGCGGGCGTCGTCGGGGAGCTTGCCGCCGTTGTCGTCGACGACCTTCTTGACGGCCTCGATGATGGCCCAGGCGGAGTCGTAGGAGTAGCCGCCGTAGGCCGCGTACTCCTCCTTGTAGCCGGCGGACTTGTAGTCGGCCACGAACTGCTTGGCGGAGTCGAGCTTCTCGACCGGGGCGCCGACGGAGGTGGCGAGGTCGCCGGTGGCGGCGGGGCCGGCCAGCTTGGCGTAGGTGGCGTCGTTGATGCCGTCGCCGCCGACCAGCGGGATCTTGGCGCCGGCGGCCTTGATCTGCTTGCTGAGCGGGCCGGCCTGCGGGTATTCGCCGCCGTAGTAGACGACGTCGGCGCCGGAGTTCTTCACCTTGGTGGCGACGGCGGAGAAGTCCTTGGTGTCGGGGTTGATGTGCTCGGTGCCGACGACCTTGCCGCCGAGCTTCTTGAACTCGTCGGTGAAGGTGCCGGCGAGGCCGGCGCCGTAGGTCTTCTTGTCGTCGATGACGAAGACCTTCTTCTTCTTGGCGTCGTTGTAGACGTACTGGGCGGCGAAGGGGCCCTGGATGGCGTCCGTGGTCGCGGTACGGAAGTACGACTTGTACTGGCGCTGCTTCTTGGTGCGCCAGTCGGGGCCCTGGGTGAGGGAGGGGCCGGTGTTGGCGGGCGAGACCTCGGAGAGTTTGGCGTCGTCGAAGACCTTCTGCATGGATTCGGCGACGGAGGAGTTCAGCGGGCCGACGACGCCGAGAACGCTCTTGTCGGCGACGAACGTGGTCGCGTTCTGCTGGCCGGAGGAGGGCTGGGCCTGGTCGTCTCGGGCGTCGATTTTGAAGGTGACGCCCTTGACGTAGTTTTTCTTGTTCGCGGTCTTGACGGCGAGGTCGGCGGAGTTCTTGATGCCGAGGCCCAGGGCGGACAGGTCGCCGGTCAGCGGGGCGTCGACACCGATGGTGACGGTGGTTCCGCCCCCGCCGTCGCCGGAGCCGGAGTTCTTGTCGCCGCCGTCCCGGGAGCCGCAGGCGGTGAGGGTGAGTGCTCCCGCAGCCAGCGCGGCGGTGATGGCGATGAGCGAACGTTGACGCACGATCAGTCCTTTCCCTTGCACGGCCCTCCCCCCTGGAAGGGGCCGAGTCGAGCGCCGGCCCGAAGAGATTTTCCGACCGTGCGGTGACTGGCCGTGACTCTAGGCGGGCGTGGGGAACGTGGAGGAGAGTCTGACCAAGGCTGTGACGTTCTTGTTATGACACGACGTATTGCAGAGCGGTACTCGACGGGTGGAACAGCGGAATTCAGGCCGATTCGCCCCGTCCGCATTCTGAGAACCCGCAGGACGCGCCGGGCTGCGTTCAGGCGTCTCGGGTGTTTTGGTGATTACCGGGAATCGTTGCCGCAGGCGACCCGCAACGCCTCGGAGAGCGCGTGCGCATAGCGTGACCCCAGGATGAAACTCTGCGCCTCCATTGCGCGAATATTACGCAGGGTTACATCCACGAAAGGGAGTCCGGCATTCTCCGGCACTTTCCCGCATTCCGTGACATGCATGGTGATGACGATCTCGCGGGCCGAACCGGCCTCCGTCCCGAACGGCGGGCGGGGTGTGGAGGCAAGGGAAAGCCCCGCGTACGGCTGGTCCAGCGCGGTCACGGTCACCGGAGGACCGGATTCCACGCTCACCAGCAGCGCGAAACTGAAGCTCCTGGGCGGTGCGTCGGGCGGCGTGGCCGCCGGGCCGAGGTAGGAGACGTCGACCACCTGTGAGGGGAACGGCGGTGCCGGGGGCGGCGGTCGGCGCGTGCGGGTGGCGTACAGGAGGCCGCCGCCGGCGAGGAGGGCGGCGAGCGCGGCGGCGAGCAGGGCGCGGCGCCGGCTGACGCGGAAGCGGGCGGCGCGGGGCGGCGGGGCGGTGGAGGGCGGGGCGTCCAAGTCGCGCCCGTCGTACGGTTCGTGGGCGTCGGGCGGGGCTTCGGAGGCGCCCGCGTGCCACCCTCGGGTGCCCTCGCTCGGTTCGACGGGGCCGATGCCGCTCACTGCCAAGGCCCTTCGCCGGGGACGCCGTCGCGGTAGCGGTCGGCGCAGCCGGCCCGCACCTGACGGTCGATCACGTCCTGTGCCGCCTTGAGCCCTTGATGTCGTCTCACCGGCCGGGCGGCGGCCACGGCCCGGCGCAGGATCTCGTACTGCCCGTTGGACAGGCCCATCGACTGATAGTCGCCGTAGGTGTCCTGGTCCAATACCTTGCGCGACCAGTGCGCGACGACACGGGCGCACAGTTCGGCCGGGGATGTCACCCGAGGTGACGGTGAGGCCGCCCGGTGGGCGGTCGGTGACGCGGGTGGGGGGCCGTCGTCCCCGGTGGCCGCCGGACCGGCGCAGCCGGCCGCCAGGAGCACCGGCGCGAGCCGTAGCCCGAGCACCGCCGCCCGGAACCGCGGGGCTCCTCGCGTTCCCATGCCATGAAGCTAGGGCGTACGGCGCCCCCGGGCAACGGAACGGACGGGCGTGGACACCCGCGCGCCCGTCCCGCCTCGTCGTGGGCAGGCGTTCCGCGCGGCGAGGTCTCCCGCTCCTCAGGGGTCCGGCCCGTGGGCGCGGCCCACGGGCCGGGCGCCTGCCCGGGCGGCGCCGACCGCCGCCCGACCGCCGCCCGGGCGCCGGCCCGCCGGGGGCGAGGCGCGTCGGCGGCCCGGGGAGGCGGAGTTCAGCCGGCCGCCGGCGCCCCTCCGGCGTCGCCCGGGTTCACGTCCCGCAGCAGGCAGGTCAGACGGGCGCTGCACACCCGCCGCTCCTGCTCGTCGCTGATGACGATCTCGTACGTCGCCGTCGAGCGTCCCCGGTGCAGGGGGGTGGCCACGCCCGTGACCAGCCCGGAGCGCACCCCGCGGTGGTGGGTGCAGTTCAGGTCGACACCGACGGCGATCTTGGAGCTGCCACCGTGCAGCATCGCGCCGACGGAGCCCAGGGTCTCGGCCAGGACGGCGGAGGCGCCGCCGTGCAGCAGCCCGTAGGGCTGGGTGTTGCCCTCCACCGGCATGGTGGCCACGACGCGCTCGGCGGACGCCTCCAGGATCTGGACGCCCATGCGGGTGCCGAGGTGTCCGGCGGAGAAGAGGGCGGGCAGGTCGACGCCGAGCGCGGCGTACTCGTCTATGACCTCTTGCGGGAACTTCACGTCGTGCTGCTCGCCCATGGATCCGGCTCCGTTCGGCGTCGATCGGCCATTGCTCGACTGAGCGAACGCTCAGTCGGTCGCCGATTGTTCCAGACGCACCACGACGGACTTGCTGGCCGGGGTGTTGCTGGTGTCCGCGGTGGCGTCCAGCGGCACCAGGACGTTCGTCTCCGGGTAGTACGACGCCGCGCAGCCCCGGGCCGTCGGGTAGTGCACGACGCGGAAGCCCGGGGCGCGCCGCTCCACCCCGTCCTTCCACTCGCCGACGAGGTCGACGTAGGAGCCGTCGGACAGGCCGAGCGCACGCGCGTCCTCGGGGTTGACGAGGATCACCCGCCGCCCGTTCCGGATGCCCCGGTAGCGGTCGTCGAGGCCGTAGATCGTGGTGTTGTACTGGTCGTGCGAGCGCAGCGTCTGCAGCAGCAGCCGGCCCTCGGGCAGCTCGGGGTACTCCACGGGCGCGGCGGTGAAGTTGGCCTTGCCGGTGGCCGTGGGGAAGCGGCGCTCGTCGCGCGGGGCGTGCGGCAGCGTGAAGCCGCCGGGGCGGGCCACGCGCGCGTTGAAGTCCTCGAAGCCGGGCACGACGCGGGCGATCCGGTCGCGGATCGCGGCGTAGTCCTTCTCGAACTCCTCCCACGGCACCACGCTGTCCGCGCCGAGCACCCGGCGGGCCAGGCGGGCCACGATGGCCGGCTCGGACAGCAGGAGGCGGCTCGCGGGCTCCAGGCGGCCGCGGGAGGCGTGCACCATGCCCATCGAGTCCTCGACGGTGACGAACTGCTCGCCGCCGGCCTGCGCGTCGCGCTCGGTGCGGCCGAGGGTGGGCAGGATCAGGGCGCGCGCGCCGGTGACGACGTGGGAGCGGTTGAGCTTGGTCGACACGTGCACCGTCAGCCGGGCCCGGCGCATGGCGGCCTCGGTGACGTCGGTGTCGGGGGAGGCGGAGACGAAGTTGCCGCCCATGGCGAAGAACACCTTCGCCTCGCCGTCGCGCAGGGCGCGGATGGCGCGCACGACGTCGTAGCCGTGCTCGCGCGGCGGCGCGAAGCCGAACTCCTTCTCCAGCGCGTCCAGGAAGGCCGGGGCGGGCCGCTCGAAGATGCCCATCGTGCGGTCGCCCTGCACGTTGGAGTGGCCGCGCACCGGGCACACGCCCGCGCCCGTGCGGCCGATGTTGCCGCGCAGCAGCAGGAAGTTGACCACTTCGCGGATGGTCGGCACGGAGTGCTTGTGCTGGGTCAGGCCCATCGCCCAGCACACGATGGTGCGCCGGGAGGCGAGGACCATGCCGAGGGCCCGGTCGATCTCCGCGCGGGTGAGGCCGGTCGCCCGGAGCGTCTCGTCCCAGTCGGCGGCGCGGGCGGCTTCGGCGAACTCCTCGAAGCCGTGGGTGTGTTCGCGTACGAACAGCTCGTCGACGGCGCCCTCGGTGTCGAGGATCAGCTTGTTGAGGAGGCGGAAGAGGGCCTGGTCGCCGCCGATGCGGATCTGCAGGAACAGGTCGGTGAGCGCGGCGCCGGCCGCCAGTCCCTTGGGGGTCTGCGGGTTCTTGAAGCGCTCCAGGCCCGCCTCGGGCAGCGGGTTGACGCTGATGATCCGCGCGCCGTTCGCCTTCGCCTTCTCCAGGGCGGAGAGCATGCGGGGGTGGTTCGTGCCCGGGTTCTGGCCGGCCACGATGATCAGGTCGGCCTCGTGGAGGTCGTCCAGCAGGACGCTGCCCTTGCCGATGCCGATCGTCTCCGACAGCGCCGAGCCGGACGACTCGTGGCACATGTTGGAGCAGTCGGGCAGGTTGTTGGTGCCCAGCTCGCGGGCGAACAGCTGGTAGAGGAACGCGGCCTCGTTGCTGGTGCGGCCCGAGGTGTAGAAGACGGCCTCGTCGGGGGAGGAGAGGGCGGCGATCTCCTCGGCGACGATGCCGAAGGCGCGCTCCCAGGTGACCGGCTCGTAGTGGTCGGCGCCCTCGGGCAGGTGCATGGGGTGGGTGAGCCGCCCCTGCTGGCCCAGCCAGTAGCCGCTGCGGCCCGCCAGGTCGGAGACCGGGTGCGCGGCGAAGAACTCCGGGGTGACCCGGCGCAGGGTGGCCTCCTCGGCGACCGCCTTGGCGCCGTTCTCGCAGAACTCCGCCTTGTGCCGGTGGTCCCCCTCGGGCCAGGCGCAGCCCGGGCAGTCGAAGCCGTCCTTCTGGTTGACCCGCAGCAAGGTCAGGGCGGTGCGGCGCACGCCCATCTGCCGCTGGGCGACGCGCAGCGTGTGCCCGACGGCCGGGAGCCCCGCCGCCGCGTGCTTCGGCTCGGTGACCTGCGGCGCGTCCTGAACCGGATCGCCCTTGGGCGGCTTCGTGGCCATCGCACCCTCCCCTTCGACGGCGCATACGGTGCGTGCTGCGCGTGTGGCGTGTCCCCCGGCCGGCCGGCCCGCCCGGAGCCCTCCGATCCTCGCACGCGCCAGCGACAGCGATCCGGCCCGGGCTCGCCCGGACGGACATGCCGGACGGACGTCCCGGACCGGCATACCCGGACCGCGGCCGGGACCGCGGCGACGACGCCCGGCGGGGCGGGGGAGGGACCGAGCGGCGGGGCGGGGAGGGAGAAGGGGGGCGCGCGGGAGTGCGCGGGCCCGGCGACCGCCCTCGGGCCCGCCTCGAGGCGGGCCCGAGGGCGGCTGCGTCCCGGCTGTCAGTGGTACGTGGCAGGATCGGGGGCGTGGCAGAGACAGCAGCGAAGAAGACCGACAAGACCCCCGGCGGCTCCCGTCCCCGGCTGATGCTCATGGACGGGCACTCGCTGGCCTACCGCGCGTTCTTCGCGCTGCCCGCGGAGAACTTCACCACCGCGACGGGCCAGCCGACGAACGCGATCTACGGCTTCGCGTCGATGCTGGCCAACACCCTGCGTGACGAGGCGCCCACACACTTCGCGGTCGCGTTCGACGTGTCGCGCAAGACCTGGCGCTCGGAGGAGTTCACGGAGTACAAGGCGAACCGCTCCAAGACGCCGGACGAGTTCAAGGGCCAGGTGCAGCTGATCGGCGAGCTCCTGGACGCCATGCAGGCCCAGCGCTTCGCCGTCGAGGGCTTCGAGGCCGACGACATCATCGCCACCCTGGCCACCCGGGCCGAGGCCGAGGGCTTCGAGGTGCTGATCGTCACCGGCGACCGCGACTCCTTCCAGCTGGTCTCCGAGCACACCACGGTGCTGTACCCGACCAAGGGCGTCTCCGAGCTGACCCGGTTCACCCCGGAGAAGGTCGTCGAGAAGTACGGGCTGACACCGGTCCAGTACCCGGACTTCGCGGCGCTGCGCGGCGACCCGTCCGACAACCTGCCGGGCATTCCCGGCGTCGGCGAGAAGACCGCCGCGAAGTGGATCAACCAGTTCGGTTCGTTCGCGAACCTCGTCGAGCGGGCCGACGAGGTCAAGGGCAAGGCCGGGCAGAACCTCCGCGACCATCTGGAGGCCGTCAAGCTCAACCGCCGGCTCACCGAGCTGGAGCGGAACGTGGAGCTGCCGAAGGCGGTCGCCGACCTCGCCAGGACGGCGTACGACCGCAAGGCCGTCGCGACGCTCCTGGACTCCCTGGAGATCCGCAACCCCTCGCTGCGCGAGCGGCTCTTCGCCGTCGACCCGGGCGCCGAGGAGGCCGAGACCACCCCGATCGCGGCGGACGGCGTGCGGGTGGACGGCACGGTGCTCGGCACCGGAGAGGTGGCCGGCTGGCTCGCCGGGCACGGCACGGGGACGCTCGGCGTCGCCACGGTCGACGCCTGGGCGCTCGGCGCGGGCTCGGTGGCCGAGGTCGCGCTCGCCGCCGCCGACGGCAGCGCCGCCTGGTTCGATCCCTCGCAGCTGGACGAGGCGGACGAGACGGCCTTCGCGGCGTGGCTGGCCGACGCGGACCGCCCCAAGGTCTTCCACGACGCCAAGGGCGCGATGCGGGTCCTGGCCGAGCACGGCTGGAGCGTCGCGGGCGTGCGCATGGACACCGCGCTCGCCGCCTACCTCGTCAAGCCGGGCCGCCGCTCCTTCGCCCTGGACGCGCTGTCCCTGGAGTACCTGCACCGCGAGCTGGCGCCCGCCGCCGCGGCCGACGGCCAGCTGGCCTTCGGCGCGGACGAGGCCGCCGAGGCCGAGGCCCTGATGATCCAGGCCCGCGCGATCCTCGACCTCGGAGAGGCCTTCGCGGGCCGGCTGGAGGAGGTCGGCGCCGCCGACCTGCTGGGCGACATGGAGCTGCCCACCTCCGCGCTGCTCGCCCGCATGGAGCGGCACGGCATCGCCGCCGACCGCGCGCACCTCGAGGCCATGGAGCAGATGTTCGCCGGTGCGGTGCAGCAGGCCGTGAAGGAGGCGCACGCGGCGGCCGGGCACGAGTTCAACCTCGGCTCGCCCAAGCAGCTCCAGGAGGTCCTCTTCAACGAGCTGGCCCTGCCGAAGACCAAGAAGACCAAGACGGGCTACACCACCGACGCCGACGCCCTGGCCTGGCTCGCCGCCCAGACGGACAACGAGCTGCCGGTGATCATGCTCCGCCACCGCGAGCAGGCCAAGCTCCGCGTCACCGTCGAGGGTTTGATCAAGACGATCGCGGGGGACGGCCGGATCCACACCACGTTCAACCAGACCGTCGCCGCGACCGGCCGCCTGTCCTCCACCGACCCGAACCTGCAGAACATCCCGGTGCGCACCGACGAGGGCCGGGCCATCCGCCGCGGCTTCGTGGTCGGCGAGGGCTTCGAGTCGCTGATGACCGCCGACTACAGCCAGATCGAGCTGCGGGTGATGGCCCACCTGTCCGAGGACGAGGGCCTGATCGAGGCGTTCACCTCCGGCGAGGACCTGCACACCACGGCCGCCTCTCAGGTCTTCGGCGTCGACCGGTCGGCGGTGGACGCGGAGATGCGGCGCAAGATCAAGGCGATGTCGTACGGCCTGGCGTACGGGCTGTCGGCCTTCGGCCTCTCCCAGCAGCTGAACATCGAGGCGGCCGAGGCCCGCGCCCTGATGGACGCCTACTTCGAGCGGTTCGGCGGCGTACGGGACTACCTGCGCCGGGCGGTCGACGAGGCGCGCGCGACGGGCTACACGGCGACGCTCTTCGGCCGCCGCCGCTACCTGCCCGACCTCAACAGCGACAACCGCCAGCGCCGCGAGGCGGCCGAGCGGATGGCCCTGAACGCGCCGATCCAGGGCACCGCGGCGGACATCGTCAAGATCGCCATGCTGAACGTGGACCGGGCGCTGCGCGAGGCCGACCTCAAGTCCCGCATGCTGCTCCAGGTCCACGACGAAATCGTCCTGGAGATCGCCCCCGGCGAGCGCGCGGCGGCCGAGGAGATCGTCCGCCGGGAGATGTCCGGCGCGGTCCGGCTCAGGGCCCCGCTGGACGTCTCGGTGGGCGTGGGCCGGGACTGGGAGTCGGCGGCGCACTAGGCGTGCTGTCCGGACAGCACACCTGGACGCACGCACCGGGGCCGGGGTCCGCGCGGGCCCCGCCCCCGGGCCCCGGCCCCGGTGCGTCCCCCCGCCCGCGCCCCGCACCGCCTGCCCCGTCACTCACGTGGCCCCCGCGAAGACGCCGCGCGCATTCCGGCCCGCCAGGATGCGGTGCATGGGTATACGCATGCTCAACCACCGGCCGGCGGCATCCCAGACCACCGTCGGCGCGGCTCCCGCCGCGCCGCTCCCGCCGGTCCCGGCCCTCGCGGCCGGGGCAAGCACCGCCCGCATCCCCGCCGACCTGGCGGCTCCCCTGCGCCGCGCCGCGACCGGCCTGCGCCGCCGCTTCCCGCCCCGCGAACCGCTTCCCTGGCGCCTGTGGGCGGACCTGACCCGCGGGTACGTCGCCCTGTTCCTGGCCCGCCTGCCGAGACCGGGCCCCGTGCGCACCGTCACGGTCTTCGTCGCGGCGGCCCCGGTCACCGAGCGTCCGAGCGGCCCGTCACCGCGCCGGCCGCGTCCGGAGCGCCCCGGGCAGCACCGCCGTCACCCCCGCCGGGGACCCGGCCGACCGGACGCCACGCCCTGACTCCTGCGGCGTACGCCACCACTCCCACCACCAGTCCGGCGCCCGCGCCGAAGCAGAGGACCGGCACCAGTTCCCGCACGTCGGCCGACGGCCCGCGCCCGGCCCACCACTGGGCCGCCCGCCGCGCCGCCCCGGCGCCCGCGCAGCCGCCGATCACCGCCGCGGACCACCAGCGGTCACGCGACGACAGGGCGGGCACCCCGGCCGGCTCGCCCGCCGGCGCCCGCCGCAGCGCGTGCGTCACGAACGCGGCGATCACCACCGCCGCGACCGCCGAGCCGCCGTACTGCAGGTACCAGTAGAGCGGCGCGCCCGCCAGCGGGCGGCCCAGCACCGGGAACACCCGCGTCCCCCACCGGTCGAAGTGCGTGAAGGCGTCCCACACCACGTGCGTCAGCGCGCCCAGCGCGGCCGAGACGTACCACCACGGCGCCGAGGCGGGACGCACGCGCGCACGGGGCGTCGCGCACCGCGTCAGCGTCGCCCAGCGCCCCTGGCGGGACCGCGGCAGCAGGGCCACCAGCGGCTCGCGCACCAGCAGCCACGCCGCCGCCAGAGTCCAGGCGATCAGCACGTCGACCGTGAACACCCCGGTGAAGGAGTGCGTGACGGTGCCGAACTCCATCGCCCCGGGCAGGACACTCGCCGCGTAGTAGGTCATGTCCGGCGCGAAGGAACCCGCCACGAGCAGCGAGGGCGTCAATCGGCCCCGCCCGGTCCCGTCCGGCCGTACCGCGGGCAGCACGGCTGCCGCATGGCTCAGAGTGAAGGGCAACGCGACTCCCTGGCGGACGAGTTGGCGGGGCGCGGCGGCCCGTCGGTCGGCGTCGTCCAGTATGGGGGACCGGTGATCGCCACACCCCGGCCACCGGTAAGTGGCCAACCGGTGAAAACCGGGCACGAACCGGTCCCGTCACAAAGGAAGTTGTCGTAGGGTCACCTGGGTCGTACAGGCCAAAAAGCTCCACGAGGGCAACCAGTACCGCGGGTCAACCGTCACAACAGGGCGAGCAGGCAGGAACGGACGGACGCTCGGCGTCCACGGGAGGGGTTCACTCCATGGCGGCGCATTTCGGCAGGAGGCTGTACAAGGGAGCGGCGACCACGGCCGTGGCCGCGGTGGCGGTCGCGGCGCTCTCCGCTTCCGAGGCTCCCGGCGCGACGGTCGACGACCCGGCGAGACAGACCGCCGCCGGCGCGACGCCCACCCCCGAGCAGCCCGCCGCCGGCGACACCGCCACCGGCAACTCGCACTACTACACGGCGCTGCCCCCGCTGAACAGCCCCGACCCCGTGCCCACCGCGGGCGCCCCGGCCACCGGCGTGTCCTCCGAGACGGGCATACCCGCCACCGTGCTCGCCGCGTACAAGAAGGCCGAGACCGAACTGCGCGCCGCCAAGCCGGGCTGCAACCTGCCCTGGCAACTGCTCGCCGCGATCGGCAAGGTCGAGTCCGGCCACGCCGGCGGCGGCCGGGTCACCGCCGACGGCACGACGGTCACCCGCATCCTCGGCCCGGTCCTCGACGGCGTCGGGTTCGCGAACATCAGCGACACCGACCACGGCGCCTACGACGGCGACACCAAGTACGACCGCGCGGTCGGCCCCATGCAGTTCATCCCCTCCACCTGGAAGTGGGCGGGCCAGGACGGCAACGGCGACGGCAAGAAGGACCCCAACAACGTCTACGACGCCGCGCTCGCCACCGGCCACTACCTGTGCCGCTTCCACTGGGACCTGGCCGACGCCCGCGACCTCAGGAGCGCGATCCTCAGCTACAACAACTCGCAGGACTACCTGGACACCGTCCTGTCCTGGATGGAGTACTACCGCAGGGGCACCCACTCGATCCCGGACGGGGCCGGCGCCCTGCCGGCCGACCGCGGCGGGAGCGGCGCCACGCCCGGCACCACCCCCCGCCCGTCGTCGCCGTCCACCGGCACGGACACCGGCTCGGGCTCCGGTTCCGGTTCCGGTTCCGGCAAGCCGAGCACACCCGCGAAGCCGCAGACGCCGAGCAAGCCCGGCACACCCGGCGGCGACCCGAGCCCGTCCCCGACCCCGCCGGCGAAGCCGACCCCGCCGCCGAGCCGCACCGACATCGTCGACCACCTGAAGGACGCGGACACACCCGCGCTCACCGCCATGGCGGGCGACGCGTTCGCGCAGCGGATCAGCGCCCGTGCCGAGACGAAGACCGGCAAGTCCGTCGCCAAGGTCAGGGTCCGGTTCGTGATCACCGGGGAGACCGACACCACCTTCGCAGGCGGCGAGAAGGTCGCCACCGTCGCCACCAACGGTTCCGGCGTGGCCGTCGCACCGGCGCTCCAGGCCGGCGAGAAGACCGGGAAGTTCACCGTCCGCGCCCTGGTCGTCGGCCGGGCCGTGTCCGGCATCGACTACACGGCCACCGTCACCGAGCGCGCCGCCGACACCCTCGCCCGCACCGGCGACACCCCCCTCACCTGCGTCCCGGGCGGCGAGTTCGCCGACCGGGTCGAGGTGAAGGCCACCTACAAGGGCGCCGTCGCCGACCGGGTCGCGGCCACCGCCACCCTGGTCAAGTCGGCCGACGACCCCGCCGAGAACGACAAGGGCCCCTACTTCAAGGACGCCGACGGCAAGGCCGTACGCACCCTGAAGGACCTCCACACCGACGCCAAGGGCCTGCTGGAACTGCCGAAGCTGTACGCGGACGACGCCACCGGCACGTTCCTGCTGCGCATCACCACCGCCGGCGGCGCCACGCTGACCGTGGAGCTCACGGTGGCGCCCGCCGGCACGTCGGCCGGCACCGACCCGAGCCCCGGACAGGACGGCAGCGCGAGCCCCGACCCGGACCCGAGCCCGTCGACCGAGCCGAGCGCCTCGACCGGTTCCACCGCGTCCTCGTAGACCGTCCGGCACGGGCACGGCCCGGGGGGCGCCCTCCGCCACGGCGGCAGGGCGTCCGCCGGTTCGCGGGCGAGCCTCCCGGCACACCGGGAGTCACGCGGCGCGATCCCTCAGCGCCTGAGCCGGGCGTTGGTGTGCCGGGTGGGCTCCGCGGTCGCCGGGTCCTCGGGCCAGGGATGCCTCGGATACCGGCCGCGCAGCTCCGCCCGCACCGCCTTGTAGCCCTCCCGCCAGAAGGAGGCGAGGTCGGCGGTGACGGCGGCGGGCCGCCCGGCGGGGGAGAGCAGGTGCACCAGGACCGGCACCCCGGCGACCTCGGGCGAGCGCTCCAGCCCGAACATCTCCTGGAGCTTCACCGCGAGCACCGGCCGTTCGGGGTCCGCGTAGTCGATCCGGATCCTGGAACCGCTCGGCACGGCGATCCGCTCCGGGGCGAGCTCGTCCAGCCGGGCGGCCTCACCGGACGCCCAGGGCAGCAGCCGGGCCAGCGCCTGCCCGGCGTCGATCCGCGCCAGGTCCGCGCGCCGCCGGGCCCGGCTCAGCTCCGGCTCCAGCCACTCGGCCGCGCGCGCGTGCAGCGCGTCGTCGGCGACGTCGGGCCAGGGCTCCCCGAGCCGCCGTCGCAGGAACGCCAGCCGCTGCCTGAGCACACCGGCCTCCGCCGTCCACCGCAGCAGCCCGAAGCCCTCCTGTCGCAGCCCGTCGAGCAGCGCCTCGCGCACGAGTGCGGCGTCGGCTCCGGTGAGCGGGCGCGCCGCCAGCTCGACCGCCCCCAGCCGTTCGACCCGTCGCGCGACGACGTCCCCGCCGGCCCAGCGGACCTCCTCCCGCTCCTCGTGCAGCGCCCCGGCCGCGAGCCGGGCGACGTCCTCGTCGATCGCCGCGGCGAGCCGCACGCGCGCGTGCGCCCTGCCGAGCGGCCGGTCGGCCACGGCGACGGCGATCCAGGGCGACCCCCGCAGGGGCGACCCCTCGCAGAGCTCGGCCCGCGTACCGGAGGCCATCACGTACGACCCGCCGTCGAGCCGCGCGACCCGCTCGGGAAAGGCCAGCGCCCCGACGACCCCCGCGACCCGCTCGTCCGTCACCGCCTCCGCGTGCCCCGCGGGCCTGCCGTCGGTGCCGGGACGCCGGGGGACCGGCCCGTCGGCGGCGCGCTTCGGGGCCTCCCGCGCGTCAGGGGCGGCCGGTCCCGGCCCGGCGGCCGCCCCGCCGCGCCGGCCACCGGCGGGCGGCCGCGCGGCGCCCGACGACGCGTCCCGCAGCCGCCGCACCTCCGCCCGCCACCGCGACGCGTACGCGTCACCCCCGCGCCGGACTCCCCGCAGCACGGCGGCGAGGTCGTCCCCGTACTCCCGCGGCGCCTCCTCGCTCAGCAGCGCCACGACCTCGGCGGCCCGCTCCCCGCCGTCCGGCACGGCGGCCGGGGCGTCGAGCAGGGCCCGGCCCAGGCGCGGATGCACGCCGAGCCGCGCCAGCACGCGCCCCCGCTCCGTGGCCCGGCCGGCAGGGTCCACCGCGCCCACGGCGGTCAGGACCTCCCGCGCCGCGGCCATCGCCCCGCCCGGCGGCGGATCCAGCAGCGCCAGACCGGAGGCGTCCGGATCTCCCCAGCAGGCGGCCTGAAGGGCGAACGCGGTCAGGTCCGCCACCTTGATCTCCGGCGCCGGGAATTGCGGCAGGCGCCCGTCCTCCGCCTCCGCCCAGCAGCGGTACACCGTCCCCGGCGCCTCCCGCCCGGCGCGTCCCGCCCGCTGCCGCCCGGCCGCCTGCGAGGCCCGTACGGTCGTCAGGGCGCTCAGCCCGCGCGCGTGGTCCACCCGCGGCTCCCGGGCGAGGCCGCAGTCGACGACCACCCGCACCCCGGGAACCGTCAGCGACGACTCGGCCACGGCGGTGGCCAGCACCACCCGGCGCCGCCGCCCGGGCGCGAGCACCGCCTCCTGCACGTCCGCCGGCGCGCGCCCGTGCACCTGGAGCACGTCGACGTCGCCGAGGTCCCCCAGCCGCCCGGCGACCCGCCTGATCTCGCCCACGCCCGGCAGGAAGCACAGCACGTCCCCGGTCCGCTCGGCCAGCGCCCGCCGCACCACCGACGCCACATGGGCCGGCAGCGCGGGATCCACCCGCATCCCGTGCGGCGGCCGCACCGGGCGCGCGGGCGGCGCCCACACCACCTCGACCGGATGCGACGCGCCCCGCGCCTCCACCACCGGGGCCCCGCCCAGCAGCCGCGCCCAGCCCTGAGCGTCCGTGGTCGCCGACGCGGCCAGCAGCCGCAGCTCGGGCCGCAGCGTCTCCCGTACGTCCCACAGGAACGCCGCCGCCGTGTCGGCGTCCAGGTGCCGTTCGTGGCACTCGTCGAGCACCACCGCGTCGACGCCGCTCAGCTCCTGGTCGCGCTGCAGCCGCTGGAGCAGCACGCCGGTCGTGACGACCTCCACGCGCGTGCGCGGCCCGACGACGCGCTCCCCGCGGACCGTGTGCCCGACGCTGCCGCCGGGCTTCTCACCCAACAGCCACGCCATCCGCCGGGCCGCGGCCCGCGCCGCGATCCGCCGCGGCTCGGCCACGACCACGCGCCGCGCCGGCCCCTCGCCCAGCAGCCCGGCCAGGGCCAGCGGCACCAGCGTCGTCTTGCCGGTGCCGGGCGGGGCGACCAGCACGGCGGTGCCGTGCCCCTCCAGCGCGTCTTCGAGTGCGGGCAGCGCGCCGCGTACGGGCAGCGCGTCCAGGGCGTCGTAACGGATCACGCTCCCAGTGTCGTACGACGACGAACGGCGCCCCTGAGGACGCCGTTCGTACGACCGTCTGCCCGGTGTGCGGGGGAGCACCCCCGATTCCCCGGACTGCCTCAGTCCCTCTCGCACACGAAGATCGCCGTGCCCGGGATCAGGTGCCCGCGCAGCGGGGACCAGCCGCCCCACTCCGAGGTGTTCCAGTCGGGCCACTCCGGCTCGACGAGGTCCACCAGGCGGAACCCCGACGTCACGACGTCCCGGACCCGGTCTCCCAGTGTGCGGTGGTGCTCGACGTAGACGGCGAGGCCCTCCTCGTCCTGCTCCACGTACGGCGTGCGGTCGAAGTAGGAGGCGGACACCGACAGGCCCTCCGGGCCCGGCTCGTCCGGGAAGGCCCACCGGACCGGGTGCGTGACCGAGAAGACGAACCGTCCGCCCGGCCGCAGCACCCGGCGGATCTCGCGCAGCACCAGCCGCGGGTCGGCGACGAAGGGCAGCGCCCCGTACGCCGAGCACGCCACGTCGAAGGAGCCGTCCGCGAACGGCAGCGCCGCCGCGTCCGCGCACACCAACGGAAACGATCCGCCGATCCGCAGCGCGTGCTGGAGCTGGCGGTGCGACAGGTCCAGGGCCACCGGGCGTGCCCCCTGCGCGGCCAGCCAGCGCGAGCACTGGGCCGCGCCGGCGCCGATCTCCAGGACGTCCTTGCCCTTCAGCTCCTCCGACGGGCCGAGCAGCTCCGCCTCCACCTCGTCCAGGCCCTCGGGGCACCACACGAAACGGTCGTCGCCGAGGAACGTGCCGTGCTCGACCTGGTACTCGTCCGCGTTCCGGTCCCACCAGCCCCGGTTGGCCCGGGCGCTCTCCGTGACGCCCGCCGCGCGCCGGGTGGCCTCGGGCTCGGACGTTTCGAACGGTTCTGGCTCTTGGATGATCGGCTCCCTCGTCGTACTCTTCCGTCCAACCCGCCCCCATGGCGCGCCGCCGGAAGGGGTCGTCCTGGTGTCGGCATGGCCTCGGGAGACAGGTTCTGTGCCGGATATGCGGTGATCCGCCCCGCGTGTGCGGCTTCGCGCATTGACCCTGTCCGGCTGCCCCCGTATGCTACAAGTTGCGCTGCGAGCCTGCGCTCCTCAGACGTAGCAGGCTGCGCTCGCGTCTGTTGTATGTCCCCTCGGTTTTCGAGGCGCCACAAGCGTTTTTGGGTGGTGCTTCTTTGGCTGTCCGGCTTCTTCAGAGCGAAACGGGCTCCTGGCGCAAGCAGTACCTACGACTTCAATGTCCGTACCGGAGCCCTTTCCCACATGACGAGCAGCACCGAGACCACCGCCACCACTCCGCAGGTAGCGGTCAACGACATCGGTAACGAGGAAGCCTTCCTCGCCGCGATCGACGAGACGATCAAGTACTTCAACGACGGCGACATCGTCGACGGCGTCATCGTGAAGGTCGACCGGGACGAGGTCCTGCTCGACATCGGTTACAAGACCGAAGGTGTCATCCCGAGCCGCGAGCTCTCGATCAAGCACGACGTCGACCCGAACGAGGTCGTCGCCGTGGGCGACGAGATCGAGGCCCTGGTCCTCCAGAAGGAGGACAAGGAAGGCCGCCTGATCCTCTCGAAGAAGCGCGCCCAGTACGAGCGTGCCTGGGGCACCATCGAGAAGATCAAGGAAGAGGACGGCATCGTCACCGGTACCGTCATCGAGGTCGTCAAGGGTGGTCTCATCCTCGACATCGGCCTCCGCGGCTTCCTCCCGGCCTCCCTGGTCGAGATGCGCCGTGTCCGCGACCTCCAGCCCTACGTGGGCAAGGAGCTCGAGGCGAAGATCATCGAGCTGGACAAGAACCGCAACAACGTGGTCCTGTCCCGCCGTGCCTGGCTGGAGCAGACCCAGTCCGAGGTCCGCCAGACGTTCCTCACGACCCTGCAGAAGGGTCAGGTCCGCTCCGGCGTGGTCTCCTCGATCGTCAACTTCGGTGCCTTCGTGGACCTGGGTGGCGTCGACGGTCTGGTCCACGTCTCCGAGCTGTCCTGGAAGCACATCGACCACCCCTCCGAGGTCGTCGAGGTCGGCCAGGAGGTCACGGTCGAGGTCCTGGACGTCGACATGGACCGCGAGCGTGTCTCCCTGTCGCTGAAGGCGACCCAGGAAGACCCGTGGCAGCAGTTCGCCCGCACCCACCAGATCGGCCAGGTCGTGCCCGGCAAGGTCACGAAGCTGGTTCCGTTCGGTGCGTTCGTCCGCGTGGACGAGGGCATCGAGGGTCTGGTCCACATCTCCGAGCTGGCCGAGCGCCACGTGGAGATCCCGGAGCAGGTCGTCCAGGTCAACGACGAGATCTTCGTCAAGGTCATCGACATCGACCTCGAGCGTCGTCGCATCAGCCTCTCGCTGAAGCAGGCCAACGAGGCCTTCGGTGCCGACCCGGCCACGGTCGAGTTCGACCCGACCCTGTACGGCATGGCCGCGTCCTACGACGACCAGGGCAACTACATCTACCCCGAGGGCTTCGACCCCGAGACCAACGACTGGCTCGAGGGCTACGAGAAGCAGCGCGAGGAGTGGGAGCGCCAGTACGCCGAGGCGCAGACTCGCTTCGAGCAGCACCAGGCGCAGGTCATCAAGTCCCGCGAGGCGGACGCCCAGGCCGCTGCCGAGGGTGGCGAGGCCGCCGCTCCGGTCGCGTCCGGCGGTTCGTACTCCTCCGAGGGCGGCGACACCTCCGGTGCGCTGGCTTCGGACGAGGCGCTCGCCGCGCTCCGCGAGAAGCTGGCCGGCGGCCAGAGCTGAGCGCTCACCGCTAGGCACTAGCAGCCGATGACCGCGGCCCGCACCCCACCCGGGGTGCGGGCCGCAGTCGTCGTACGGCGGATCCCGTCGTGCCGAGCTCCTTCCGTACCGAGCCTCTCGCACGGAGCGGGCCGGCCCTCGCACGGGCCGGGCCCCGCCGCACGGGGCGGACCCGTGGTACGAGGCGGACCCTCCCGTCCGGGACGCCCCCGTCAGGTGCGCTTCCGCACGCGACCACCTGAGCGGGGAATGTCCGCGTCCCGCTCCTCGTTGTGAACCTACGAACACGAGGAGGGGCGGTCACAGTGCTTGATCCGCAGGGTTTGTACGCATGGGAGCCGAAGGGCCTGGCAGTCGTCGACATGGCGCTGGCCCAGGAGTCGGCCGGCCTTGTCATGCTCTACCACTTCGACGGATACATCGACGCGGGCGAGACCGGCGACCAGATCGTCGAGGGGCTGCTCGACTCGCTGCCCCACCAGGTCGTGGCGCGGTTCGACCACGACCGGCTCGTCGACTACCGGGCGCGCCGCCCGCTGCTGACCTTCAAGCGCGACCGCTGGACCGAGTACGAGGAGCCCACCATCGAGGTGCGCCTCGTCCAGGACGCGACCGGCGCGCCCTTCCTGCTGCTGGCCGGACCCGAGCCGGACGTGGAGTGGGAGCGGTTCGCGGCGGCCGTGCGGCAGATCGTCGAGCGCCTCGGCGTGCGCCTCTCGGTCAACTTCCACGGCATCCCCATGGGCGTCCCGCACACCCGCCCGGTGGGCCTCACCCCGCACGGCAACCGCAGCGACCTCGTCCCGGGCCACCGCAGCCCCTTCGAGGAGGCGCAGGTGCCGGGCAGCGTCGAGGCGCTGCTGGAGTACCGCCTGATGGAGGCCGGCCACGACGCCCTGGGCGTCGCCGCGCACGTGCCGCACTACATCGCCCGGTCCGCCTACCCCGACGCGGCCCTGACCGTCCTGGAGGCCATCACCTCGGCCACCGGCCTGGTCCTGCCCGGCCTCGCCCACTCCCTGCGCAACGACGCCCACCGCACCCAGACCGAGATCGAGCGGCAGATCCGGGAGGGCGACGACGAACTCACCTCCCTCGTCCAGGGCCTCGAGCACCAGTACGACGCCGCTGCGGGCGCGGAGACCCGGGGCAACATGCTCGCCGAACCCGTCGAGATCCCCTCCGCGGACGAGATCGGCCGAGAGTTCGAGAAGTTCCTCGCCGAGCGCGAGGGCGACAACTGAGACGTGACCGCGAAGGCCGCCGCGGGACCGGTGGACACGATCCCGCCGGGCGCGCCGCGGCGACCGGGGCCTAAGCTGCCGCTCATGCTGAAGGTAGGCCTGACCGGGGGCATCGGAGCCGGTAAGAGCGAGGTGTCGCGGCTGCTCGTCGAGCACGGGGCCGTGCTGATCGACGCCGACCGCATCGCACGCGAGGTCGTCGCCCCGGGCACCCCCGGTCTGGCGGCGGTCGTCGAGGCCTTCGGCCGGGAGGTGCTCGCCGCCGACGGCGGCCTGGACCGGCCCAGGCTCGGCTCCGTCGTCTTCGCCGACCCGGACAAGCTGGCCGTGCTGAACTCGATCGTGCACCCGATGGTCGGCGCCCGCTCCCGCGAGCTGGAGGAGGCCGCCGCCGAGGACGCCGTCGTCGTCCACGACGTCCCCCTCCTCACCGAGAACGGCCTCGCCCCGCTGTACGACCTGGTGATCGTGGTCGACGCCGCCCCCGAGACCCAGCTCGACCGGCTCGTACGGCTGCGCGGTATGACCGAGGAGGACGCCCGCGCCCGCATGGCCGCGCAGGCGACGCGCGAGGAGCGCCGGAAGATCGCCGACGTGGTCATCGACAACGACGTGCCGCTGGAGGAACTGCGCGAGCGGGTGGCGGAGATCTGGGACGGGCTCGTACGGCGGGCGCACACCCCTTGACCGGCTCCGGGACCGGCACTCCCCGCCGGCCCCGGCGCGTCCCTGAGGAATAGGGGCCGACGGACAGGGCGTTGAACCCGGTCGGCGAGGGAAGGAATGTGCCGTGCCCGACACCAGCGGTTCGCCCGGACGTGCTCCGGAGACGTACGTCATCGACTTCCGTGCCGCCGAGCGACTGCTCGCCGCACGTGATCCGCGGGGCGCGGTGAAGCTGCTCGACCGGGTCATCTCCGCGCACCCGGAGAACACCGCGGCGCGTCTGCTGCGCGCCCGTGCCTTCTTCGCGGCGGCGCAGCTCAGACCCGCGGAGCTGGAGTTCACCGTCGTCCTGGAGCGGGAGCCGGACAACGCGTTCGCGCACTTCGCGCTCGGCCGCACCTACGAGCGCCAGGGCCGCCCCGACCAGGCCAAGCGGCACTTCCGCCTGGCCGCCGCGCTGGACCCGAACCCGGAGTACCTGCAGCGGGCCCGCTTCGACGCCTGAGCCGCCGCCGTCCGGCCGCTTGACCCGCCGACCGCCTGAGCGCACGGCCCGTGCCGCGCTACGGGCGCCGGTGCTCCGGCGGCTGGTACGGCGGCACGTCGCGGCCCGGCTGGTAGTGCGGGCCCTGCCGCAGATGCCGGACGATCAGCGTGAAGTCGACCGCGATCACCAGCCACAGCAGCCCGCAGGCCGCGGCCCACCCGGGCCGCCCGACCAGCATGAACGCGGCCGTGCCGAACATCGCCCAGACCAGCCCCCACACGCTCAGCCACAGCCGCGCCCGCAGAGCACTGCGCGCGGTCGTCGGCTCACTACCGGTACGCATCACCGCTCACCACTCCTCTTTGCACCGTACTCCTCCTCCGCCCCGCACTTCCGCTCACTCGTACGGGTGAACCAGTGCGAGAGGGGAACGGGCGTCGGACACGGTCCGTTGTCCGGGCATGGAGCTGAAGATGCGTCAGGGGTATCAGGGGACGGGACCGGGAGCGATCACGCCGGACGGCTGCGCGGTCGAGCTCTACAGCCGGGTGCCCGTCGGGGACGAGCCGGACATCATCGCCGCGGCCGTGCCGGCGGGCGCGCACATCCTGGAACTGGGCTGCGGGGTGGGCCGCGTGACCCATCCGCTGCTGGACCGCGGCTTCACCGTCACCGCGGTGGACGAGTCACCCGAGATGCTGCGGCGGGTGCGTGGGGCGCGGACCATATGCAGCCCGATCGAGCAGCTGGACCTGGGGGAGACCTTCGACGTCGTGATGCTGGCGTCGTTCCTCGTGCACGCGGGCGACATCGAGGTGCGGCGGGGGCTGCTGCGCGCCTGCGCCGAGCACGTCGCCGAGGACGGCTGCGTGCTGATCCAGCGGGAGGGGGCGGACTACCACACGGATCTGCCCCGCGAGCGGGTGGACCCCACCGGCTTCACGGTGCGGATCGTGTCGGCCGAACCGGTCGGCGACGGAGTGAACTCGGTCCGCGTGGAGTACGAGTTCCCGGACGCCACCTGGACCCAGACGTTCCTGTCCCGGCCGCTGAGCCGGGAGCAGTTCGAGGAGGCATTGGCGGAGGCGGGGCTGAAGGTCGACAGATACCTGACGGAGGACGGGATCTGGGTGCGGGCGGTGCCCATGCGATGAGTTTCCCGGCGCGGACCGGTCTACCTCTGCGACAGCACGGCACCCCGCTTCCCGGAGGAACCCATGTCCGAGACCGTCGCCCCCGCCCCGTCCGTCGCCCTGCGGGCCCTGCGCGTGGTGCAGGTGGCACTGGCCCTGTTCTACGGCCTGGCGAGCGCGCTGCCCAAGCTCATCGCACACCCCTCGGCGGTGGAGTCCTTCGACCGGATGGGCTGGAGCAGCGCGGGCATGTACACCATCGGTGTGCTGGAGCTGGCCGGGGCCGTGGCCCTGCTGGTCCCGTTGCTCCAGTCGGTGGCGGCGCTGGCGCTGGCCGCGCTGATGGTCGGCGCGTTCGTCGTCCAGCTCACGGCCTTCGACGGGGAGAACGCGGCGACTCCGCTCGTCCTGCTCGTCCCCCTCGTCGTCATCGCCTGGATGCGCCGCGACCACAACGCGCGACTGCTGCGCCGGTACCCGCGCTCGTGACGCCGGCGGCCGAAGCCCGGGAAGTTCGCCGGCACCCGGACTCGGCGCGGGGCGGGCGTCAGTCGCTCCGTGGGCGGCCCGCCGGGCCGCTGGAGCCGTCCAGGCCACCCATGTCGCGCAGACGCTCCAGCTCGCGGCGGTCGCGCTTGGTGGGGCGGCCGGCGCCGCGGTCGCGGACGGCGACGGGGGCCACCGCCTCGCGGGGCGGGGGCGGCGGGGAGTTGTCGACGTAGCACTGCACGGCCACAGGGGCGCCGACGCGCTTGCGGATCAGCCGGGTGACGACGACGATCCGCTCCCGCCCCTCGCCGCCCCGCAGCCGCACCTCGTCGCCGACCCGGACGGAGTGGGCGGGCTTCACCCGTTCCCCGTTCACCCGGACGTGGCCGCCCCGGCAGGCGGTGGCGCCGACGGAACGCGTCTTGACCAGGCGGACGGCCCAGATCCAGCTGTCGATCCGCACGGTCTCGCCGCTCGCCGGACCGGCCGCCTCGGCGGCGGCGACGGCGGCGGCGACCTTCGGGTCCACGGCGGTCACGGACGGGACGGCGGAGCCTTCCCCGCCGCCCTCCTGCCCACGGTCCATCTCGTCCTCCCAAGCCATGGCCTCGACCTTAGTCTCTCGGGCCGCCCGCGCCGCGCGAATTTACGGTGGAACCATGGGCAACGGCATGGGCATGGACACGGAGAGCAGCAGCCTCGCCGCGCTGGACCGGCGGGTGACCGAGTGCCGGGCCTGTCCGCGCCTGGTGGCCTGGCGGGAGGAGGTGGCCCGGACCAAGCGGGCCGCGTTCGCCGACTGGACGTACTGGGGCCGGCCGGTGCCGGGCTTCGGGCCGCCGGACGCCCGGCTGCTGATCGTGGGACTCGCCCCGGCCGCGCACGGCGCCAACCGCACCGGGCGCATGTTCACCGGGGACCGCTCCGGGGACGTCCTCTACCGGGCGCTGTACGACCTGGGGCTCGCCTCGCAGCCCACCGCCGTCTCCGCCGACGACGCACTGGAGCTGTACGGGGTGCGGGTGACCTCGCCCGTGCACTGCGCCCCGCCCGCCAACAAGCCGACACCCGGTGAGCGGGACACCTGCCGCCCGTGGCTGGTCCAGGAGCTGCACCTGCTGCGCCCCACCCTCCGGTCGGTCGTCGTCCTGGGCGCCTTCGGCTGGCAGGCCGCGCTGCCGGCGTTCGCCGCGGCCGGCTGGACGGTGCCCCGCCCGCGTCCCGCCTTCGCCCACGGCGCCCGGGTGCCGCTCGACGGCCTCGACGTCTTCGGCTGCTTCCACGTCAGCCAGCGCAACACCTTCACCGGCCGGCTCACCACCGAGATGCTCCGGGAGGTCCTGCGTACGGCGGCGCGGACGGCGGGCCTGCCGACCGCCCCACCCGGCGACCGCCGGGAGAAGTGACCCCGCCCGGAGCCCCCCGCGCAGGCCCGCCCGCGGAACCCACTCGCGCTCGGCCGCAGACCCGCTCCGCAGAGCCCATTCGGCGGGAGCCGCAGGTGCCGCCCACCGTTCCGTCGTGGCACCGTCGCGCGTGCTCTCCAGGAACACGGCACGTTCCCAATACGGCGCGGAAAGTGATCGGTTGCGCCAGAAGTGTGAGGTCGGACGCACTTTTGGCATGGAACTCGTGTCGGGTACGTCTCAGTAGCGTCACCGAGCGAGTCGTTCACCCCATGCTTGGCGTTTAAATCTCCGAGTACGACATTGTGGAGGTGCAGGGTGAACGGGCGAACGGTGCTCGAGCGCTTTCCCGCCGGCGGGCCGCGCGGGTCATGGCCGGCGGAGGAGTTCGCGCATGCGCGGCGTCTGGAGGGCCTGCCGGCGGAGGTCGTGATGGACCTCGCGACGGACACCTTCCTGGTGATCGTCCGCGGCGGGGACGGCGGCGGTGACGTGAGTGCCTGAGCGGCGCCGACGGCCTCAAGGATGACGTGAACACGACCCTCGGTGAGGCCGAGCCCGGTCAGCCCGCCTCCGGGGCGGCCGGGGCCGGGACCTTCGCCGCGAACTGCTCCGCCTGAAGCGCGTACAGCTCCGCGTACAGGCCGCCGGTGGCCAGCAGCTCCTCCGGCGGACCGGACTCCACCAGCCGGCCCTGGTCGAGGACGTGCACCAGGTCGGCGTGGCGCACGGACGCCAGCCGGTGCGTGATCAGCACCACCGTCTGTCCGCTGTCCGCCAGCCCTCTGATCCGCTCGAACACCTCCAGCTCGGCGCGGGCGTCGAGCGCCGCCGTCGGCTCGTCCACGATCAGGATCCGGCCGCGCCGGTAGGCGGCCCGCGCGATGCCCAGCCGCTGCCACTGGCCGCCGGACAGCTCGTGCCCGCCGCTGAAGTCGCGCGCCAGGAGGGTGTCCAGCCCGCGCGGCAGATCCGCGACCACGTCCTCGGCGCCCGCGTCGGCGACCGCCGCCGTCAGCCGCTGCTCGGTGAGCGGCACGGAGGACCGGCCCACCGCCACATTGACCCGCGCGGTGAACGGCCAGCGCTTGAAGTCCTGCGCCACCATCGCGATCCGCTCCGCGAGCGCGTGCCGGTCCGCGCCCGCCGCGTCCACACCGTCCCACAGGATCCGGCCCCGGTCCGGGGTGTAGAGCCCGGCCAGCAGCTTGACCAGGGTCGTCTTGCCGGAGCCGTTCTCGCCGACCAGGGCGACGATCCGGCCGAGCGGGATCGTCAGGGACACGTCGTCCAGCGCCGGGCGGGAAGCCTCACCGTCGGCCGGGTAGCTGAAGCTCACGTCCTCGAACCGGATCTCGCGCGGGTCCTCCGGCAGCGGCTGCCCGCCGCTAGGGATCGCGCGCTTGGCGGCCTCGGTGTACAGGCGCTGCAGATCGCCGACGAACAGCGCCTCCTCGTGCAACTGGTTGACCTCCAGGACGAGGGTGTCCAGGCTCGCCGAGCCGGTCCGGATCGCGATGACCGCCGTACCGGCCACGGACAGCGCCATCGCCCCGGCCAGCAGCAGCGCGCCGAGCGTCGCGTACGTCGCCACCGTCGCCAGCCCCGTCCAGGCCGCCGCGAACAGCCCCGTGCGGGCCGCCAGCCGGGCCAGCCGGGCCTGCTCCGCCTCGGCGGTCTCCGACATCTGCCGGTAGTGCCGCAGCAGGAACGGCCCCACGCCGTGCACCCGGATCTCCGGGGCCGCCGCCGGTTCGGTGAGCAGCCCGCTGAGCAGGTGGCCCGCGCGGGCGTGCTGCACCCAGGTGTGGAAGGACGCGTAGCGCCGCCGGGCATTGGTCAGCGCGCTCCACGCGCTCGGCAGGGTCATCGTCACCAGCAGCGGAAGCAGCACCCAGTGCAGCACGGTCAGCACGCCCGCCGCCGCGACCAGCGAGATCATCGCGTTCACCACGCGCGTGCCGTACGTGATCATCCGGCGGGCGGAGGAGGCGCCGTACTGCGCGGTGTCCAGCAGTTTGTGGAAGGCGTGGTCCTCGATGGCGGACAGTTCCACCCCGGCCGCCCGTTCCAGGTACAGCTCGGTCGCCACCCGCTCGACCTTCGGCTCCAGCCGGCCGGTGGCGTGCGTCGAGGCGGCCCGCAGCAGGGCGCCGACCAGCATCACCGCCGCCATGACCACCAGCGCCGGCACGGCGCCGCGCAGCCGGTCCTCCAGCGGGCCGCCGCCGATCACCCGGCTGAGCACGCTGTTCACCGCGAGCAGGCTGACCGCCTGCGCGCCGCCCCGAACGGTCTCCGCGGCCAGCACCGTGTTCGTCGCCCGCCGGTCCGCCTGCCGGGCCAGCCGGAAGCTGGCGGCCAGCAGACCGGGCAGCCGCCGCACCATGCCCCGGAAGTTCAGCTCCAGGAAGGCGTCGTTGTGCTGGCTCCAGCCGGTGTCGTAGCGCAGCGGGCCACCGAAGAGCAGGCGCTCGGACTCGGAGACCTCGGGTGCGGGTGTCCTGGGTGTGGTCTTCCTGCCGCGTCGCACGCGCCTCAGTTCCACCGACGGCCTCCCCGGTCGCGAATGGAGGCCACTATCGCGGCGCGGGCCGGTCCGCGGCAGGGCGCGTGGCGCGGCGGCCGAAGCGCGCGGGAGCGTACGGCTCCCCGGCACGCGGACGCACAAGCGGCTCATGTGCCGTGCGGCTCACCCGCTCGTGCGGCTCACCCGCTCGTGCGGCTCACTCGCTCGTGCGGCTCACTCGCTCCCGTCGGTCCGCCCGCTTCACGCGTCGACCGGCCGGGACCAGGCCGGTGTCGTGTCCGTCACCCGGCACAGCGCCAGGTAGAGCGGGATCGGCGGGGTGTAGGGCACCGTGCCGGCCGGCCGGTGGGTGAGGGCGGGGAGCCGGTCCGTGCCCCCGGTGCCGGGAAGGACGGCGCCGGTGGCGTAGTGCGCGGCGGCGGGCCACCGCAGGGCGTAGTCGGAGTCGGCCGGGACGATGAACCACCAGTGCGTCTCGTCGGCGTAGACGCAGCCCACGCGCGGCAGCCGGGGCATCAGCGAGGGGCCGAGGCGGGCGGGCACGGCGACGGCGTCGCAGCCCAGCGGGAGCGTCATGCCGTCGGGCAGCGGCAGCCTGCGGGGCGTGCCGGAGGATCCGGGCCTCCCGTCGGCGCCCGGGCCCTCTCCTCCGGCCGCGCCGGCTCGGCCGCGCGGCGCGACGCCGTCCGCCGCGGCGGACGTGCGCGTCCCGCGCCCCAGGCGCACGAGGGTGTCCAGGCTCAGTACCTGTCCGGGGCCGGAGCCGCCGCTCACAGCCATACGGCCCCCGTTCCGTGTGTCGTCGTGTGCGGTGCGGCGTGCCGTGTGGTGGGCGCGGTCTTGGACGCGTCCTCGGTGTCCCGGTGCGGGTGCGGGCGACCGTCCGGTGCGGGCTTGGGCGCCCCCCAGCCGAGGTCGCCGCGGGCCTCGTGGCCGGCACGGGACGCCGACGCCGAGGGCGTCTCGCGGCCGTCGCCGAATCCGGCCTCCTGGCCGGGGCACGCCGTCGGGGCGGACGTGTGCGGCAGTTCCGCCCACACCACGAGCCCCGGGCCGTGCTCCCGCGTGCCCCAGGCGTGGCACATGGCCTCCACCAGCATCAGCCCCCTGCCGTGCTCCTCCTCCGGGCGCTGCGGGGACGGGTGAGGTTCGCCCGGCGCGCAGCCCTCGTCGCGCACGGCTATGCGCACCAGGCCGGCGCCATCGGTCAGCTCGCAGACGACATGGCTGCTCGCGGTGTGCACGATCGCGTTGGTGACCAGTTCCGAGACGACCAGAACCGCGGTGTCGCAGGTGTCCTCGCACACCGACCAGCCGGTCAACCGGGCCCTGGTCAGGCGTCTGGCCTGGGCCGGGGAACCCGGGTGTGCGGCCAGCTCGAAACGGAACCGGCGCTGTGCGGCGGTCGCGTCGGGGCCCGTTGCCGTGGGGGCGCCGGGGTCGAGAAGGCCCGCGGCGGCGGCTGTTCCTAAGGGCGGGGACGGAATCACGCTTGCCACTATCGCCCCCGCCTCGAACACTTGGCAAGGGTCACTCTGAAAAATGCAGAGTGCTGTATGACGCGGTGAGGGGGCGTGGCAGACTGCTCGCAACAGCACGTCGCGCGGCGCCAGTTCGGATCGGCGAGGATCCACCGGGTCTTCGAACGGATCTTCGGATGGCGCCGCAGGGCTGTCGGGACTCTTTGGTGGAGGTGGGGCGGTGAGCGAACCGCGGTCCGCGCCGACCGTCGGGCAGGTCGTGCTCGGCCGGCGCCTGCTCGACCTGCGGGAACGCGCGGGGCTCAAGCGCGAGGAGGCGGCCCGCGTCCTCAGGGTCGCCCCCGCCACGATCCGCCGTATGGAGATGGCCGAGGTCGCCCTCAAGATCCCGTACCTGCAACTGCTGCTGAAGGCGTACGGCGTTCCCGACGACGAGGCCGAGGCCTTCGTGCAACTGGCCGAGGACGCCAACCGGCCCGGTTGGTGGCAGCGGTTCCACGACATCCTGCCGGGCTGGTTCTCGATGTACGTCAGCCTGGAGGGCGCCGCCTCGCTCATCCGGTCCTACGAGCCGCACTTCGTGCCCGGGCTGCTGCAGACCGAGGACTACGCGCGCGGGGTGCTGGAGTCGGGCGCCGTCGGGCAGACCAGCCCCGAGGACATCGAGCGCCATGTCGCGTTGCGCATGCGGCGTCAGGAACTGCTCACCCGTTCCGACGCGCCGAGGTTCTGGGCCGTGCTCGACGAGACCGCGCTGCGCCGCCGGGTCGGCGGCCCGGAGGTGATGCGCGCCCAGATCGACAGATTGCTGGACGCCACGAAGCTGCCCAACGTGACGCTGCAGGTCGCCCCGTTCTCCTCGGGGCCGCACCCGGGCACGTACGGGCCCTTCGTGCTGTTCCGATTCGCCGTGCCGGAACTTCCCGACATGGTCTACAGCGAGTACCTGACCGGCGCCGTCTACCTGGACGCGCGCAGCGAGGTGGCGACCCACCTCGAGGTCATGGACCGCATGGCGGCGCAGGCCGCCACGGCACATCGCACGAAGGAGATCCTCCGGGATCTCCGCAAGGAGCTGTGAATGGATCGCACGACGTCCCAGTCCGGGCCGCGGTTTCGCGGTGACCGGATCTACAACGGCATGCCTGCCCGGGACCTGGGCAGCGAGGGCTGGCACAAACCCTGGAGCGGCGGCAACGGGGGCAACTGCCTGGAGGCGATGAAGCTGGCCGACGGCCGGATAGCGGTGCGCCAGTCCACCGACCCGGACGGACCGGCCCTCATCTACACCACCGACGAGATGAACGCGTTCATCCAGGGCGCCAAGGCCGGGGAGGCTGATTTCCTCCTCTCCTGACCGGCTCTTGCTGTCTTTCTTTGCTCAACTTCCTAATCTTGGCACTGACTTGATTGCTCCTGCTTCCTCTCTCACTTCCGCATCCCCTTCGTCTCCGTCATCTCCTTCATCCCCTTCGGACCTCACACGCTTACGGAGCGCCGTATGACCGGGCAGGACGCCGACCCCGTCCAGGACTCGACTCGGATCGACACCAGCAAGCCGCATCCCGCGCGTATGTACGACTGGTACCTCGGGGGCAAGGACAACTACCCGGTCGACGAGGAGATGGGCCGCCAGATGGTGGCCATCAACCCGCGCGTACCGATCGTGGCCAAGGCGAACCGCGCGTTCATGCACCGCGCCACCCGCTGGCTGGCCGGGAACGGAGTACGGCAGTTCCTCGACATCGGCACGGGTATACCGACCGAGCCGAACCTGCACCAGGTGGCCCAGCAGATGGCGCCCGACGCCCGCGTCGTCTACTGCGACAACGATCCCATCGTGCTGGCCCACGCGGCGGCCCTGCTGCGCGGCACCCCCGAAGGGGTCACCGAGTACCTGCAGGCCGACGTGCGGGATCCGGCCATCATCCTGGAGAGGGCGCGCAAGGTCCTGGACCTCACCCGGCCCGTGGCGCTCTCCCTGATCGCGCTGCTCCATTTCGTCCCCGACGAGGAGGGGGCGCACCGACTCGTGCGCCGGCTGCTGTCCGAACTCCCGGCCGGCAGCTACCTGACGATGACCCACGCCACCGCCGACTTCACCCCCGAGGAGCAGTCGGCGGAGGCCACGGAGAAGCTCAAGGCGGCCGGCGTCACCCTGGTCCTGCGCTCCCGCGCCGAGTTCGCCCGCTTCTTCGACGGCCTGGAACTCGTCGAACCCGGTGTCGAGGTGCTCCACAAGTGGCACCCGGAGCTCGGCGAGCCGGTGCCGGGCCAGGACGACGGGATCATGGCGGGCTACGGGGCGGTGGCCCGCAAGCTGTAGGGCGCGGCGGCCTGGGATGCCCGTGACGGCGTGGGACCGGTGCGGGCATGACTCCGTGACGGCGCGGCAGTGCGACGGTGTGGCGGTGTGGCTTCTGTGGGCGTGCAGGCAGGAGGTCCGACTGTCCGACTACACGTTCATCGGTCGGTCGTACGGTCCGATCGGCGTCGGCAGTCGTGAACTGCCCGTCAGATGGCGGTCGACCGCCGCCGCCACCGCACGCCCTTCCGCGATCGCCCACACGATGAGCGACTGCCCGCGCGCGGCGTCCCCGGCCACGAACACGCCGGGGACGTTCGTCGCGAACCCGGGGTCCCGGACGATCGTGCCGCGCGGCGTCAGTTCGAGCTCCAGCTGGTCGATCAGACCGTCGCGCCGGTCGGGCCCCGAGAAGCCGAGCGCGAGCAGCACGAGATCGGCCGGGAGGATGCGCTCGGTGCCGGGCAGCGGACGCCGTCCGGCGTCCACCTCGACCAGGTGGAGCTCGCGCACGTGCCCGTCCGCGTCACCGGTGAAGCGCAGCGTCGACGCCGCGAACAGCCGCGCGTCGGCGTCGGCGGCGGGCGCCGTCCGCAGCTCCCCGGCCTCCTGGTGCGCCGCAGAGAGCCGGTAGACCTTCGGGTAGGTCGGCCACGGATCGGTGTCCTCGTCGCGCTCCGCGCCGGGCTGCGCGTAGATGTCGAGCTGGGTCACCGACGCGGCGCCCTCGCGCACCGCCGTTCCCAGGCAGTCGGCCCCCGTGTCGCCTCCGCCCACGATGACCACGTGCCGGCCCGCCGCGGACAGCGGCGAGACCTCGATGTCCCCCTCGCACACCCGGTTGGCCAGCGGCAGATACTCCATCGCCTGATGGACTCCCACCAACTCCCTTCCCGCCACGTCCAGTTCCCGCCAGGCCGTGGCCCCGGTGGCGATCACCACGGCGTCGTGGCGCGCCCGCAGCTCCGCCGCGCCGACGTCCCGCCCGACCGCCGTGGCCGGGCGGAACTTGGTCCCCTCGGCCCGCATCTGCTCCAGCCGGCGTTCCAGATGCCGCTTCTCCATCTTGAACGCGGGGATGCCGTAGCGCATCAGTCCGCCGATCCGGTCGTCCTTCTCGTACACGGCGACCGTGTGTCCGGCCCGGGTCAGCTGCTGGGCCGCGGCGAGCCCCGTCGGCCCCGAGCCGATCACGGCGACGGTCCGGCCCGACAGCCGGTCCGGCGGGCGCGGCGGGGAGAAGCCCTCCTCCCAGGCCCGGTCGGCGATGGCGCACTCGATGTTCTTGATGGTGACGGCCGGCTGGTTGATCGCCAGCACACAGCCCGCCTCGCACGGCGCGGGACACAGTCGGCCGGTGAACTCGGGGAAGTTGTTGGTGGCGTGCAGCCGGTCGGCGGCCGCCCGCCAGTCCTCCCGGGAGACCAGGTCGTTCCACTCCGGGATGAGGTTGCCCAGCGGGCAGGCGTGGTGGCAGAACGGGACGCCGCAGTCCATGCAGCGGTCGGCCTGCTTGCTGATGATCGGCAGCAGCGCACCCGGGACGTACACCTCGTCCCAGTCCCGGACCCGCTCCTCGACCGGCCTGCGGGGCCACTCCCGGCGGGGCGTGGACATGAAACCCTTGGGATCGGCCATGGCCGTCCCCCTTGCGTACGTGCGTGCGTGCTCGCGTCGTCGGGCGGCGCTCTCCCGGTCACGATACGTCGGCCGGGCCGCACACGCAGAGCGCGCGCCGCCCGCTGTTTGCCCTCCGCCCGCCGCGCCTGCCGCCGGGCGGCGGCAGGCCGTGTGTGGCGGCCGGTGCCGCCGTCCGGCGCCGGCTCACTCAGCCGGTACACCCGTCCGCGGCTCGCGCCACGCCTGGAGGACGGCGTCCACGTCCGCCGCTATCCGCCGCCGGGCCTCGTGCCGGACCACACCGGCCATCAGCAGCCGGTCGTACGGGGTGTCCAGGTGCCGTACGGACGCCCGCACCGCCCAGAGGACCGCGCCCTCGGACAGCGCCCGGCCCGCCGCGCTGCGCCCGACCCGCCCGCTGCCGCGCACCGAGGCGTGGGCGGCTATGCCCTGGGCCCGGTCCGGCGGGCACCGGGGGAACAGCCGCAGGATCTCCGCCGCGAACGCCTCCGCGAACCGTGCGTCCTGAGCCGCCCGCGACCGCGCGTCGCGGGCCCGGCGGCGGCGACGTGCCTCGGCGTCCGCCAGACATCGTGCCTCGGCCCGGGCGAGGGCCGCCTCCTCGACGAGGACGCCCTGCCGCTCGTACCGGCTCCTTCGCCGGTTGTACCGCACGACGACCGCGGACAGCGCGCTCTCCTCCCGCGACCTGCGCGTCAGCGCCGTGTCACCGCGCGGCAGGAAGACCAGGTGCCCGAGATCGGCGCACACCAGGCAGCGGGGCGCACCCTCCTCCAGGACGAGCAGGGACAGCGGACCACGGCGGCACCGGGCGCAGCGTCTGCCCCGCGACGGCTGGACGACCACAAGCCCGAGGCGGGGCGTAGGAGTTGGGAGACGCGCCATGCGGAAGTCATTCCCCGCGCCGCCGCGGGACGCACTCGTACCGGCCGGGGACGCGCCCGGTGCACCGGCCGGGGTACGTGCCCGAGCCGACCGGGACGCACCGTGCCGTAGGCGGGCGCGACCGGGTCGGCGCGGGGAGGCGGCCCCGTGCCGCCGGCCGAACGCACCGCCCCGCCGGCGGGCGCGCACCCGTGCTGTCGCCCACCCCGCCCGGTGGCGCCGTGCCCCGGTGCCGTCCGTCCGTCGCGCCCGGCGCCGTCGCGCCCCACGGCCGTCATCCCCCGGACCCGGTGCCGCCGCGCTCCGGATGCCGTCGTCCGTCGCACCCCGAGGCCGTTGTCCGCCGTGCCGCCGTGCCCCGCGTCCCGCGTCCCCGTGTCGCGGTACCCCGGCTCCGCGCCGTTGCCCGCGGCGGGCCCCGTCTCCGCCCCCCCCGGCGCGGCCGCGTCCGGGCCGGGCGCATCATGGCCGTGTGCGACTCGAAGCGATCACCTGGGAACGGCTCGGCGACCTGCTCGCCGAGCGCCTGCTCGACCTGAAGCCGGGCGACGGCAGCCCCTGGCCGCGCGTCGCCTTCGACGGCGCCCCCGCCGCCCGCCCGGGCGACCTGGCCGACCGCGTGCGCGAGGCGCTGCGCCTGCTCGGCCGCCCGTCGCTGGTCGTCGACGCCGCGAACTTCCTGCGCCCGGCGTCCCTCCGGCTCGAACACGGGCACCGGGACGTGGAGTCGTACTACGACGGCTGGCTCGACACCGGTGCGCTCTGGCGCGAGGTGTTCGGCCCCCTGGAATCCGGCGGCGACGGGCGCGTGCTGCCCGACCTGCGGGACCCGGCCACGGACCGCGCGACCCGCAGTTCCCCCGTCGCGCTGCCGCCCGGTGGAGTGCTGTTGCTGCACGGCCCCCTGCTGCTGCGCCACTGGTTCCCCTTCGACCTGAGCGTCCACCTCCTCCTCTCCCCGGGCGCCCTGCGCCGCCGCACCCCCGAGGCGGACCACTGGACCCTGCCCGCCTTCGAACGCTACGAGGCCGAGACCGACCCGGCGTCGACGTCGGACGTACTGGTCCGCGCCGACGACCCACGCCACCCGGCGTGGCGGACCGGCTGAGGCGCCTCAGCCGCCCCGGGCGTCCCGCGGGGGCCGCCCGCCCACCCGGCCCACCGCGAGCGCTCCCGCCCGGCAGCCCTCCGCCGCCGCGGCCTCGGCGCCGGCCCCGTCGAGCAGCGCGGCGAGGAACGCTCCGGTGAAGGCGTCACCGGCGCCCGTGGTGTCCCGTGCCGCCGCGGTCACGGCGGGCACACGGGCGCACACGGCGCCCGCGCGTGCCACCAGCGCGCCGTCCGCGCCCTGCTTGGCCACCACCAGAGGTATGCGGCGGCTCAGCCGGGCCGCGGCGACCGCCGGATCCGGCGACCCCGTCAGCAGGCACGCCTCGTCGCGGCTGGGCAGCAGCACGTCCACCCCCTCGGTGAGCTTGAGGAACCGCTCCGTGCCCAGCGCGGCGAGGAAACCCGCCGAGGCCGGATCCAGGCTCACCGGGACACCCCGCGCGCGTGCCGAGGCGACGGCCACGGACACCAGCGCACGGCTCGGACCGGAGAACAGCAGATAACCCGACAGGTGCAGTCGGGCCACCCCGTCGAGCAGCGTGTCCGACCAGTCCCCGGGCTCCAGCCGCAGCGACGCCCCGCTGTCGGTGAGGAACGTGCGTTCCGCCGAGGCCGCCGCGTCGACCAGGCAGACCACCGTCCCGGTCGGCGCCTCGTCGTCCACGACGAGCCGGGGACGCACCCCCGACGCGATCAGCTCCCGCTCGTGCCAGGCTGCGGTCTCCGCGCCCACCCGCCCCAGCAGCCGCACCTCCGCACGTCCCCGGTGCGCCGCCCAGCAGGCCACGTTGGCCCCGGCGCCGCCCGGCACCAGCCGGATCGCGGCGGCGGTGTCGGTACCGGCCGCGAGCGCTCCCCGGTGCCGGGCGACCACGTCCGTCACCACGTCCCCCACCACCAGCAACGCCCCGCCCGGCGTCACATGCGCGTCCAGGCCGTCGCGACACGGGCCGCCAGGCGCACGTTGCCGCGGACGGCGGCCAGGTTGGCGCGCAGCGAGGCGCCGTCCGTGTGGCGCACCAGGTGGTCGAGCAGGAACGGGGTGACCGCCTGACCGGTGACGCCCTCCTCCTCGCACGCGCGCAGCGCGCCGGCGAGCACGCGCGCGTGCAGATCCGGGTCCAGTTGCTCCGAGCGGGGCACCGGGTTGGCGACGATCAGCGCCGACTCCGGTCCGCGCAGCGCGTTCTGCGCCCGCATGACCTCGGCCACCTCCTCGGGCGTCCTGAGCGTCCAGTCCACCGGATGGCCCGAGTCGCTGAGGTAGAAGCCTGGGAAGCGGTCCGTGCCGTACCCCGCGACCGCGACCCCCAGGGTCTCCAGCCGTTGCAGTGTGGCCGGCACGTCGAGGATCGACTTCACCCCGGCGCACACCACCGTGATCCGGGTGCGCGCCAGCAGCCCCAGGTCGGCGGACTCGTCCTGCGTCACCGTCCACTGCCGGTGCACCCCGCCGAGCCCGCCCGTCGCGAACACGCGGACACCCGCCAGCGCGGCCAGCCGGGCCGTGGCCGACACGGTCGTCGCCCCGCTCGCCCCCGCCGCCACGGCCAGCGGCAGATCGCGGTGGCCCAGTTTGCGGATCCCCGTCCCGTTGGCGACCCGCTCCAACTGCTGCTTGTCCAGGCCCACGTGGGGCCGCCCGTCCAGCACGGCGATCGTCGCCGGCACGGCGCCCTCCTCGCGTACCGCGTCCTCCAGCTCCAGCGCCACCTGCAGGTTGCGCGGGCGCGGCAGCCCGTGGGCGATGATCGTGGACTCCAGGGCCACCACCGGACGGCGCGTGGCGAGCGCCTCCCGCACCTCTTCGGACACCACCAGCACGTGCCTGCCTCCCCTCGGTCGGCTCCTTCCTCATCTCTGGCGGGCCGCACACCCGGCCAAACCCTTGCGGCCCGGACGACAGGGGCACGAGCCTGGACGCATGACCGACAACACGACACGTCTGGACCACGTCGTCCTGTGGGTGCGCGACCCGGTCGCCGCGGCCGCCTTCCACGAGCGGGCGGTCGGCCTGGAGCCGCTGAACGTCGAGGAGTTCACCGCCGGCAAGGTGTCCTTCCCCTCCGTCCGCGTCAACGAGGAGACGATCCTCGACCTCGCCCCGCTCGACCTCGCCCCGCGCATGAACGTGCTTCCCGGCGCGGCGGGCAGTGCCGGACACCCGGTCAACCACGTGTGCCTGGCGCTTCCCGCCGAGGCCTTCGACGCGCTGCGCACCCGTCTCCAGGAGCACGACGTCCCCGTCTCCGACCTCTCCCACGACTCCTCCGGCGCCCGTGGGAACGCCCGGCGCAGCTTCTACTTCCGTGACCCGGACGGGAACGTGTTCGAGGCCCGGCACTACGACTAGCGCCTGTCCGCTCCCCGGGCTGCCCGCCGGCGCCGCGTCGAGCGGCGTCGGCGGAGAGCCGTTACCGCTCGGCCCCCGGGCACGGGCTTGTCGGGGCGCTCCGCCGGACGGTCAGAACAACGGCTCCGGCAGAACCCCCTCCAGCGCGAGCAGGACACGCTTGGTCTCCAGGCCGCCGCCGAAGCCCCCGATGCCCCCGTCGCTCTCGACGACCCGGTGGCACGGCACCACGACCGGCAGCGGGTTGGCGCCCATCGCCACGCCCACGGCCTGCGCCGCCTGCGGCTGACCGACCCGCCCGGCCAGATCGCCGTACCCCACGACCGAGCCGTACGGCACACCCGACGCCAGCTCGCGCAGCACCCGGCGGTTGAAGCCCGATATCAGCGACCAGTCCAGGGGCAGGTCGAAATCCCGCCGCCCGCCCGAGAAGTACGCCTCCAGCTGGCGTATCGCCTCCGCCAGCGGAGGGGAGCCGGGCGCCTCGACCGGCTCGGCGCCCAGCCGGGACGCCAGCCGGTCGAGCGCCCGCTCCCGCACCGCGCCGGTGGCGTGGAAGACGACGTTGACCAGGCCGTCGGCCGTCGCCGCCAGCAGCAGGGGGCCGATGCGGGTGTCGGTCACGGCCCACACGACCCGCTGCCCGCCGCTCCCGTCCCGCTGCTCGCCCCGCTCGTGGCTGTCCATGCGACCACCGTACGGGCCACCACTGACAATCCCCGGTGACCTGCGGTTCAGCTCTCGCGCAGGGGCATCGGGCCGGGGGATCAGGAGTCCTTCAGCGCCGCCCGCACCACATCCGGTCTGTCGGAGATGATGCCGTCCACGCGGTAGCCGGCGACGGTCCGGGCGTGCGCCGCGTCGTCGACCGTCCATGTGAGCACCTTCAGCCGCTTGCCGTGCGGTCCGGTGACCTTGTGGACGGCGGAGACGTAGTCGGCGCGGATCGTGCCGTAGGACGGATTGATCATGTCGGTGAAGCCCGCGTACCGCTTCAGGTCCGCCGTGGCCGGCCGGCCGAGGAAGGCGGTCGTGACGGCGGGCGCGAGACGGTGGACCGTGCGCACGCTGTCGGCGCTGAAGCTCTGCACGATCAGCCGTCCCGCCAGGTGCCGGTGGTCCAGCCAGCCGTCCCGGCCCAGCACCTTCAGCGTCTGCTGTTCGATGCCCGGGTACAACTCGGGGTTCTTGATCTCCAGGAGCAGCTTCTCGTGGTTGTGCTCGATGCGGCGCATGTACTGGTCCAGCGTCGGCACGCGCGTGCCCGCGTACGCGGGGGAGAACCAGCTGCCCGCGTCCAGGCGGGCGATCTCGGCGGCCGTGAAGTCCTTCACCTTCCACGGCGCCCGGCCCGGGAAGACCTTCTCGACGTCCGTGGTCCGCCGCAGGCTGTCGTCGTGCAGGACGACGAGCTCGCCGTCCTTGGTGCGCTGCACGTCGTTCTCCATCCAGGAGAAGCCCATGCCGGCCGCCTTGTCGACGGCCGGCAGCGTGTTCTCCGGGGCGTAGGCGCAGGCGCCGCGATGGGCGACGACCAGCGGCCGCTCGACGGCGGCAGCCGCCCGGACCTCGGATGTGGGCGACAGCACCGTCGCTCCCAGGAGAGCGGCCGTCGTGACGGCAACTGCGCGCGCGTGCATACCTGCTCCTCGCCTCATGCGATCACCTACAGCACAAGACTGGCAGCACGCGGTGACGAAAGCGGGCCGGACGGGGCGGATCCACTTGATCAGGGGACGTCTCCGGCCGCTCACCGCTGCCGCACATCTGGGGCAAGGTCGTGATTCTTTGCCGGAAAATCGTTCGACCATTCCGGCGGGAGTCATACTCTCTGCGTCAACCCTGACCGTGGGGACGGTCGTGGGGCGGGGGGCGATTTCACCACGTACCGGACGTTCCGGGACTCAACAGGGCGGAAGGGCAGCCGCGCATGCACGACGGCACGGTCGACGGATTCAGCTACGGGCTGGTCACCCCGCTGGTGGCCTACTTCATGGCCTGCCTCGGCGGGGCCCTCGGCCTGCGCTGCACCACTCGCGCCCTGCTCGTCGCCCACTCCTGGCGGCCGGGCTGGCTCGCCCTCGGTTCGGCGGCGATCGGCTCGGGCATCTGGACGATGCACTTCGTGGCGATGATGGGCTTCACCGTCGACGGGGCGCCGATCCACTACGACCGGCCGACGACGTACCTGAGTCTGATCGTCGCCATCGTCATGGTCGGCGTCGGGATCTTCATCGTCGGCTACCGGGGCGCGAGCGGGTCGGCGCTGTTCACCGGAGGCACGATCACCGGCCTGGGCGTCGCCTCCATGCACTACCTGGGCATGGCCGGCATGCAGTTCGACGGCGCCTTCGAGTACAACGTCCTGACCGTCTCCGCCTCCGTCGTCATAGCCGTCGTCGCCGCGACCGCGGCACTCTGGGCGGCCGGGCAGGTCAGGGGGTTCCTGTGGAGCGTCGGCGCGAGCCTCGTCATGGGCCTGGCCGTCAGCGGCATGCACTACACCGGCATGGCCTCCCTCAGCGTCCACCTGCACGGAGCCGACGGCACCGCGGTCGCCGGCGAGTCCCCGGCCGCCCTGCTCGCACCCATGCTGATCGGCCCGCTCGCCTTCCTGCTCCTGGCCGGCGTCGTCGTGCTGTTCGACCCGCTGATGGTCGGGAGCAAGGGCGACTGGGTCCCCGCCGAGCACAAGCCGGGCGTGCCCGCGCGTGAACTCGTCACCCATGCCACGCACCTCGCCCGGGCCACGCAGGCCGCGTACCCCGCACAGGCTCCGCACCCCGCGGCACAGGCTCCGCGCCCTGCCCACCCCGCGCACTCCCCACGCTCCGCGCCCCGCCCGGACACCGCCCGCCGCGCCCCGGCGCGGCGCACCCCGCGGAGCGTCCGCACCCCGCGAAACCCCTGACCGGCCCCCGTTGTCAGTGGCGGGTCGTACGGTGGATGACATGCGGCCCGTTTCCCAGATCGAACGCACGGTGGCGCCCTTCGAGGTCGTCAGCCCCTACCAGCCCAGCGGCGACCAGCCGCAGGCCATCGCCGAACTCGCCCGGCGCGTCCAGGCAGGCGAGAAGGACGTCGTCCTGCTCGGCGCCACCGGCACCGGCAAGTCCGCCACCACCGCGTGGATGATCGAGAAGCTGCAGCGTCCGACGCTCGTGATGGCGCCGAACAAGACGCTCGCCGCCCAGCTGGCGAACGAGTTCCGAGAGCTGCTGCCCAACAACGCCGTCGAGTACTTCGTCTCGTACTACGACTACTACCAGCCCGAGGCCTACGTCCCCCAGTCGGACACCTACATCGAGAAGGACTCCTCGATCAACGAGGAGGTCGAGCGGCTGCGCCACTCCGCGACCAACTCGCTGCTCACCCGGCGCGACGTCGTCGTGGTCGCCTCCGTGTCCTGCATCTACGGCCTGGGCACGCCGCAGGAGTACGTCGACCGCATGGTCCCCCTCCGGGTCGGCGACGAGGTCGACCGCGACGAGCTGCTGCGCCGCTTCGTCGACATCCAGTACACGCGCAACGACCTCGCCTTCAGCCGGGGCACCTTCCGGGTCCGCGGCGACACCATCGAGATCTTCCCGGTCTACGAGGAGCTGGCCGTCCGCATCGAGATGTTCGGCGACGAGATCGAGGCGCTGTCCACCCTGCACCCGCTCACCGGCGAGATCATCAGCGACGACCAGCAGCTGTACGTCTTCCCGGCCTCCCACTACGTCGCCGGTCCCGAGCGGATGGAGCGCGCGGTCAACGGCATCGAGAAGGAGCTGGGCGAGCGCCTGACCGAGCTGGAGAAGCAGGGCAAGCTGCTGGAGGCCCAGCGGCTGCGGATGCGCACCACCTACGACATCGAGATGCTCCGCCAGATCGGCACCTGCTCCGGCGTGGAGAACTACTCGATGCACTTCGACGACCGCGCCCCCGGCACCCCGCCCAACACCCTGCTCGACTACTTCCCGGACGACTTCCTGCTCGTCATCGACGAGTCGCACGTCACCGTCCCCCAGATCGGCGCGATGTACGAGGGCGACGCCTCCCGCAAGCGCACCCTGGTGGACCACGGCTTCCGCCTTCCCTCCGCCCTGGACAACCGCCCGCTGAAGTGGGAGGAGTTCCAGGAGCGCATCGGCCAGACGGTGTACCTGTCGGCGACCCCCGGCCAGTACGAGCTGTCCCGCTCCGACGGCCAGGTCGAGCAGATCATCCGCCCCACCGGCCTGGTCGACCCCGAGGTCGTCGTCAAGCCCACCGAGGGCCAGATCGACGACCTGGTGCACGAGATCCGCGAGCGCACCGAGAAGGACGAGCGCGTCCTGGTCACCACGCTCACCAAGAAGATGGCCGAGGACCTCACGGACTACTTCCTGGAGCTGGGCATCCAGGTGCGCTACCTGCACAGCGACGTCGACACCCTGCGCCGCATCGAGCTCCTGCGCGAGCTGCGCGCCGGCGAGTACGACGTCCTGGTCGGCATCAACCTGCTGCGCGAGGGCCTCGACCTGCCCGAGGTGTCCCTGGTGGCCATCCTCGACGCCGACAAGGAGGGCTTCCTGCGTTCGGGCACCTCGCTCATCCAGACCATCGGCCGCGCGGCGCGCAACGTCTCCGGCCAGGTCCACATGTACGCCGACAAGATCACCCCGGCGATGGAGAAGGCCATCGACGAGACCAACCGGCGCCGGGAGAAGCAGATCGCCTACAACAAGGCGCACGGCATCGACCCGCAGCCGCTGCGCAAGAAGATCAACGACATCGTCGCGCAGATCGCCCGCGAGGAGGTCGACACCGAGCAGCTGCTCGGCACCGGCTACCGCAAGACCAAGGACGGCAAGGGCGCCAAGGCCCCCGTGCCCTCCCTCGGCGACCAGACGGCCAAGGGCGCCAAGGCCGGCAGGTCCGCCAAGGGCAAGGCGGCCCAGACCGTGCCGACCGACCGTCCCGCGGCCCAGCTCGCCGAGCAGATCGAGCAGATGACCGAGCGGATGCGCGCCGCCGCGGCCGAGCTGCAGTTCGAGGTCGCCGCCCGGCTGCGCGACGAGGTCTCCGAGATGAAGAAGGAGCTGCGCCAGATGCGGGAGGCGGGCCTGGCCTGACCCGCGGTGCGCCGGGAGCGCGCGGGCGGAGGCGTCCGGAGCCGCCGCGATGGCCGGACGCCACCGCCCGCGCCACCCCCGCACTGCCATCGGCTCCGGGCCCGCGCCGCCCGCGTACTGCCGTCGGCTGAGCGGCGGTTGCCGGCCGGGGACGCCGTCGGCTCAGCGGCGGTCGCCGCCGGTGGGGTGGCCGCGTCCCCGCGGTGCGGCGGCCTCCGGTCCGCGTGGAGCGGACCTCGCCTGAACTGTGTTGCAAGACCGACACAAAGTGCGGACCGGTGCGCGGCACGGCGGGAGCCCCTGCGTAGGGTTCTGGTCAACCGCGTAATCCGCGGCAACAGGGGAGCAGTCCGAGAGGGGAAGCAGCCGTGACCGTCAACTTGACCAAGGGTCAGGCCATCAGTCTGCAGAAGAACGACGGGGGCAGCCTGAGCGCGGTCCGTATGGGTCTCGGCTGGCAGGCGGCCCCGCGGCGGGGCCTGTTCGGCTCGCGCACACGGGAGATCGACCTCGACGCCTCCGCCGTGCTCTTCGCCGGCAAGGAGCCGGTCGACGTCGTCTTCTTCCGCCACCTGGTGAGCGACGACGGTTCCGTGCGCCACACCGGGGACAACCTGGTCGGCGGTGTCGGCCAGGGCGGCGACGACGAGGCCATCCTCGTCGACCTCCAGCGCGTTCCCGTGCACATCGACCAGATCGTCTTCACCGTGAACTCCTTCACGGGCCAGACCTTCCAGGAGGTGCAGAACGCCTTCTGCCGCCTGGTCGACGAGACCAACGGCCAGGAACTCGCCCGCTACACCCTGGCCGGTGGCGGCGACTACACCGCCCAGGTGATGGCGAAGGTGCACCGCGTGGCGAACGGATGGTCCATGACGGCCCTCGGCGTCCCGGCCAACGGCCGTACCTTCCAGGACCTGATGCCGGCGATCTGGCCGCACCTGTAGGACGCCGCCGCGGCGGCACGGCACACGACACGGCACAGCACAGGGGGAGAAGGCGATGACGGCCGAGCTGGTGCGGGGGCAGAACCACCCGCTCTCCGAGGTCCGCCTGGAGATCCGGATCTCGGCCGGCACGCCGGTCGTTGCCGCTGTCACGGCCGCGGACGAGGACGGCAGGGTGCACGGTGCCGACCGGGTGGCCCACCCCGGCGCCCCCGTCCTGCCCGGTCTCGAGGTCTCCCGCCGGGCCGCCGCCGAGCACCGGCTCGCCGTCGACCTGGCCGCGCTGCCGGAGCCGGTGCACCGCCTCGACGTGCTGATCGCGCTGCCGGCCGCACCGAACGGACCGGCCCGGTTCGCAGCGGTCGCCGCCCCCTTCGTCGCCGTCGCCGGCCCCACCGGCACCGCACTCGCCGACTACACCATCACCGGCCTGGACGCCGAGTCGGCCGTGATCGCGCTGGAGCTCTACCGCAGGCAGGGCGCCTGGAAGGTGCGCGCGGTCGGCCAGGGCTACGCCGGCGGTCTCGTCGAGCTCCTCACCGACCGGGGCCTTCCCGACGCCCACCGGCTGGCACGCACCATCGACGAGGCGGTGGCGCACGAGGACGAGGGCACGCCCACGGGCCCGGCGTCCGCCCCGCCACCGCACCCGGCGGACGCCGCCCGGCCGCCGCAGCCGCCCGCCTCCACCCGGACCGCGTCCACGGCCCCGCAGACGGCCCGGGCCGCCCCGGCCGCCACACCGGCCCAGGCCCTCCCGGCCCAGCCCACGCCGCCGTACGACAGGCCGGGCGAGGGGGGTCCGGCGCGGCCGGCCCCCGCGGCGCTGCCGGCGTATCCGGACGGCGCCACGCCGCAGCCGTCCCACCCGGCCGACGGCGCCCCGAGGCCCTCGTTCCCGTCAGGATCCGGGACGGGAGACCCGGACGGCGCGACCGGATCCCGCCCGGCGGCCTCCTCCGGCGGACCGATCGACTACAGCCACCCGCGGCGGCGGCCTACGGCTCCGCAGCCGCCACAGCGGAGCGCACCCTTCTCCGAGCCCGGCCGGTCCGCGCAGCCGGTCGCCGGCGACGCGACGGGGTGGACCATGGAGGAGCGGCTCTACAACCAGGTCTGGGGCATGTTCGAGGACCTGGCCCGGACCACGGCCGCGTACCGCAGCGCCCTCGACTTCGCCGACTCCCGGCTGGAGAGGGAGCTGGACGAGGCCCTGGCCGACCCGCGCAGCCGGATCGGGGGACAGGGCGACGCCGCCCGGGAGGCGGCCCGCGCCCGCCGCGCGGAGCTGGTGGACCGGGCCAGGGCGGCCTTCGACCGCGACCTGGCCCAGCTGACCGCCGAGTCGGAGGTGGTCGAGCCCGCACTGCCGCCCGCCTACGCCGGCTGGGACAATCCCGTCTGGCACGGTTACCGGGTGCCGATGGAGATCCCGATGGCCGCACGCCTCGGCGACCTCCGCCTGCCCGAGGCGTCCTCCCTGCGCATCCCCATGCTGATCCGGCTGCCGCTGGAACGCGGCCTGTGGATCGACAGCGGTGGCTCCGGTTCCGCCGACGACCCGTTCACCGAAGGAACCGACCTGCGCCGCCCGGCCGCGGAGACGGCCGTGTCCATCGCGGCCCGCCTGCTGGCGGCGTACCCGGCGGGCGAGTTCGGCGTGCACGTCATCGACCCGGCCGGCTCCGCCGCGCCGGCCCTCGCGCCGCTGGTGGATGCCGGAGTGCTCGCGGGGGCGCCCGCGGCCGGCGCCGCGGGTGTCACGGACGTCCTGAACCGGCTGACCTCCCGGGTGGACCTGGTGCAGATGGCGGTGCGCGGCGGCGCCTCCGACGCACTGCCCCCGGGCTTCGACACCTCCGGGCAGCTGCTGATCGTCAACGACTTCCCGCACGGCTTCGACGAGCGTGCCGTGACCCAGCTGCGCTATCTGGCGGACGAGGGCCCGGCCGTCGGCGTCCACCTGATGATGGTCGCCGACCGCGAGGACGCCGCCGCCTACGGCCCGCTGCTGGACCCGCTGTGGCGTTCGCTGCTGCGGCTGACGCCGGTCGCCGACGACCACCTCGCCGACCCCTGGGTCGGGCACGCGTGGACGTACGAGCCGTCACGGGTCCCGCGGGGCAGCCGGGTGCTGGAACAGGTGCTCGGTCAGGTCGCCGCGGCCTGCCGTGAGCTGGGTCGCTGACCGGGGGCAGTCGCACACCAAGCGTAAGTAAAGCCATCCTGAGCTGGGGGTTTGGTTTTTTCTTTGCCTTCTCCTTTACCATTCCTTGGTGATTGGGGTACTGTTTTCCGTACGGAGGGGAGTACTCCCGTCTACCGCGGCGCACCCGTCAATACGGATCCGATCGACCGGATCCCGGGGCGCCGGCCCGTACCCCCGGGTGGAAGAGACCTCCGGCAGCGACGCCGCTGACACATCTGCCAAGACGTACGCACCTGCCGGAGGAGCAATGGAAGTCTCGACGACCCTGTGGGTCCTGACCATCGTCGGCCTGGCCGCCCTGATCGCGGTCGACTTCTTCATCGGCCGCAAGCCCCACGACGTTTCCGTGAAGGAAGCCGGGATCTGGACCGTCGTCTGGATCACCCTGGCCGGCCTCTTCGGGCTCGGTCTGCTGGTCTTCGGCGGCGGGCAGCCGGCCGGGGAGTTCTTCGCGGGCTTCGTCACCGAGAAGTCGCTGAGCGTCGACAACCTCTTCGTCTTCGTCCTGATCATGGCGAAGTTCGCCGTGCCGTCGCACTACCAGCAGCGGGTGCTGCTGGTCGGCGTCCTCATAGCCCTGGTGCTGCGGGCCGTGTTCATCGCGGCGGGGGCCGCCGTCCTCGCGAACTTCTCGTGGGTGTTCTACCTCTTCGGCGCCTTCCTCATATGGACCGCCTGGAAGCTGATCCAGGAGGCCCGCGCGGGCGACGGGGAGGGCGAGGAGTTCGAGGAGAACAAGCTGCTGCGGGCCGCCGAGCGCCGCTTCGGCGTGGCCGACCGGTACCACGGCACCAAGCTGTGGATCCGGGAGAACGGCAGGCGGGTGATGACCCCGATGCTGGTCGTCATGCTCGCGATCGGCACCACCGACGTGCTGTTCGCCCTGGACTCCATACCCGCGATCTTCGGCCTGACCCAGGACCCGTACATCGTCTTCACCGCCAACGCCTTCGCGCTGATGGGCCTGCGGCAGCTGTACTTCCTGATCGGCGGCCTGCTGAAGAAGCTGGTCCACCTTTCGTACGGCCTGTCGGTCATCCTCGGCTTCATCGGCGTCAAGCTGGTGCTGCACGCGCTGCACGAGACCGGCGTCCACGTCCCCGAGATCAGCACCGCCGTGTCCCTCGGCGTGATCTGCGCGGTCCTGGCCGTCACCACGGCCACCAGCCTGATGGCGACCGGGAGGAAGCCCGCCGCGGAGGGGGCCGCGACGGAGGAGGTGGAGGAACGCCGGGGCGAGGACGCTACGAGGGGCAGCGTCGATGCCTGACCGTCGGGAGGAGGCCTCGTCGCCGGCCGGCGGCCGGAATGCGAAGCCGTCGGGCCTCTGGGACGATCGCAGCATGATCACGCGGCTCAGGGCGCTCAGCGGGGCATGGACGACCGTCGTGCCGGTGCTCGCGGTCGTCCTGCTGGGCCTCACCTGGGGACGCCACGTGCCGGTCACGGTCGTCGTGCTGGTGACCCTGGTGCTCGCCGGCGCCGTACTGGCCGCCGTGCACCACGCCGAAGTGGTGGCCCACCGGGTCGGCGAGCCCTTCGGTTCCCTGGTCCTCGCCATCGCCGTCACCGTCATCGAGGTCGCCCTCATCGTGACCCTGATGGTCGACGGCGGCGACAAGAGCGCCACGCTGGCCAGGGACACGGTCTTCGCCGCGGTGATGATCACCTGCAACGGTGTGGTCGGACTGTGTCTGCTGGTCGCCTCGATCCGGCACGGGACGGCCGTCTTCAATGCCGAGGGCACCATCGCCGCTCTCGGCACCGTGGCGACGCTGGCGACCCTGAGCCTGGTCCTGCCGACGTTCACCACCAGCAAGCCGGGCCCGCAGTTCTCCGGCGTCCAGCTCACCTTCGCGGCATTGTCCTCACTGATCCTCTACGGCCTGTTCGTGACCACCCTGACCGTGCGGCACCGCGACTACTTCCTGCCGATCACCCGGCAGGGCGAGGTGATCACCTCCGACCACCACGCGCAGCGGCCCTCGGCGCGCGCGGCGTGGGGCAGTCTGGGACTGCTCGGCCTCGCCCTGGTCGGCGTGGTCGGCCTGGCCAAGGGTGTGTCGCCGACCATCGAGTCGGGAGTCGCGGCGGCCGGACTGCACCACGCCGTGGTCGGTGTGATCATCGCCCTGCTGGTGCTGCTGCCGGAGACCATCGCGGCGCTGCGCTCCGCACGGCGCGACCGGATGCAGACCAGCCTCAACCTCGCCCTCGGTTCCGCCATGGCCAGCATCGGCCTCACCATCCCGGCCGTCGCACTGGCCTCCGTGTGGCTTCCCGGCCCCCTGGTCCTCGGCCTCGGCTCCACCCACATGCTGTTGCTCCTGCTCACGGTGGTGGTCGGCTCGCTGACCGTGGTCCCGGGCCGGGCCACACCGCTCCAGGGCGGCGTCCACCTGGTGATCTTCGCCGCCTATCTGGAGCTGGCGATCAATCCCTAGCCCGGGCCGCCCCACACCGTGCGGCCTCCTCCGAGCGCCGTGATAGACCGGGTGCGAGCAGCGGCCCCGGCGGGCCGCCGTACTCCCGAACGGACATGGAGGAACCGTGCCCCGCACCTTGGCCAGCGCCCCGATCATGATTCTCAACGGCCCCAACCTGAACCTGCTCGGTCAGCGGCAGCCGGAGATCTACGGTTCCGAAACGCTCTCGGACATCGAGGCCCTGTGCGCCAAGGCGGCGGCGGCGCACGGCGGCACGGTGGACTTCCGGCAGTCCAACCACGAAGGCGAGCTGGTCGACTGGATCCACGAGGCGCGGCTGCACCACTGCGGCATCGTGATCAACCCCGCCGCCTACTCCCACACCTCCGTGGCGATCCTGGACGCGCTCAACGCGTGCGACGGCCTGCCCGTGGTGGAGGTCCACATCTCCAACGTCCACCGGCGCGAGGCGTTCCGGCACCACTCCTACGTGTCCCTGCGCGCCGACGGCGTCATCGCGGGCTGCGGGGTGCAGGGGTACGCCTTCGCCGTGGAACGGGTGGCGGCGCTGACCGGAGCGGCACAGGCGGACGCCTAGGGCCCCTCGTCCGGAGCGTGCCGGCGCCGGGGCGGGGCCGGCGCCGGGGCGGGGCCGGCACCGGGGCGAGGCCGGCGGCCCGGGGCTCGTCCCGGGCGGGTCCGTCGACCCGCGCGGGACGCCCTCAGTTCAGCGCCGGGAAGGCCGAGCGGGGAGCGGGCGCGGGCGGGAAGTGCGTGCGAAGGCTTCGCACGGGGTGTGCGGACCGACCCGAGGTCCGCGCGCACCTCACCACCCGCGCGCGTGCCACTCCGGCAGATGCGGGCGCTCCGCGCCCAGCGTGGTGTCGTCGCCGTGGCCGGGGTAGACCCAGGTCTCGTCCGGCAGGGCGTCGAAGATCTTCGTCTCGACGTCGCGGATCAGGCTCGCGAACGCCTGCGGGTCCTTGGACGTGTTGCCGACGCCCCCGGGGAAGAGGCAGTCGCCGGTGAACACGTGCGGATGCCCGTGCGGGTCGTCGTAGACGAGCGCGATCGAGCCGGGGGTGTGGCCGACCAGGTGGCGGGCGGTGAGTTCCACCTGCCCCACCCGGATCGTGTCCCCGTCCCCGACGAGGACGTCGGTCGGCACCGGGATGCCTGCGGCGTCGTCCCGGCCCGCGTACGTACGCGCGCCGGTGGCCGCCACGATCTCGGCCAGCGCCTGCCAGTGGTCGGCGTGCCGGTGGGTCGTGACGACCGAGGCGATGCCGTCGTCGCCGATCGTGCCGAGCAGGGCGTGCGCGTCGTTGGCCGCGTCGATCAGCAGCTGCTCGTCCGTGGCCCGGCAGCGCAGCAGATAGGCGTTGTTGTCCATCGGACCGACCGCGACCTTGGTGATCATCAGGTCCTTCAGCTCGTGCACGTCCGCCGGGCCGCCGACCCGCACCTCTCCGCTGTACGTCATGGTGATCAGCCTATCGCCGGAGGGCGGCCCAGGGGTCGTTCGCGGGCTACAGCGGGGGCAGCGACGGCAGCGGGCCGCCCTTCACCACGAGTCCGGATCCGTCGCGGCGGCCGGCGAGCCAGCCGAGCAGGTCGGCGGTCGTCCCCTCGACCAGGACGGGACCGCCCTCGGCGCCGCCCCCGGTGGTCCAGATCCGGCCGTTCTCGGTCCCCAGCCGCGTCGAGGGCACGTCCTGGTGCCCGCCGAAGCGCTCGGCGAGGAAGTCGATCTCCCGTTCGGCGAACTCCGCCGGAAGGTCCTCCAGCTCGTGACCGATCCCGAGGTCCACGTGGTGCAGCTCGACCTCCACCCAGCGCCGGAAGGGCACCCTGGAGGCGGAGTCGGTGACGCCGTTGCGCAGCTCCACGGTGCGCGACCAGTCCGCCGGCGCGGCCCCGGCCTCCCGGAACCGGTCCGCGCTGGCCCGCAGGTCGGCGAGCTGGGCGTCCAGGGTGCGGGCGGCGTCGCGTTCGATGTCCGCGTCACGGGCCGCCGCGGAGGCGTACATGGGACGGCCCTCAAGGACGTTCACCAGCGCGTCGGCGTTGCGGGCGAGGTGGGCGAGGACATGGCCACGGCTCCAGCCGGGCAGACGTGACTGGTCGGTCACAGCCGCGTCGTCCAGTGTGCCGACTGCGCTCAGCAGCCGTTCGGTGGCGAGATGTACAGACTCCAGGTCGCGCGCGTGATCAATCATGGCGCCGACCCTAGCCGTGCCACACCTTCGGGTGAAGGCGACGAACAACGGCCATAAATCGAATGCACGTGCTATATGGTCGGGTGCGGCGTCGGGCATGCTGGAGAGCCGGGGATTGTTGAGTACTCGGGCGCATCCGGGAAATCCGCCCGGCGTTGTCAGTGGCTCCCCCTAGTCTGAAGAAGCACGGGGGCCCCGCCCCTGTCACTTCTCTCAAGAAAGGTGCGGACCGGCGTGGCCGACCGTCTCATCGTCCGTGGCGCGCGCGAGCACAACCTGAAGAACGTCTCGCTCGACCTGCCTCGTGACTCGCTCATCGTCTTCACGGGCCTGTCCGGGTCGGGCAAGTCCTCCCTGGCCTTCGACACGATCTTCGCCGAGGGCCAGCGGCGCTACGTGGAGTCGCTCTCCTCCTACGCCCGGCAGTTCCTCGGACAGATGGACAAGCCGGACGTCGACTTCATCGAGGGTCTGTCCCCGGCGGTCTCCATCGACCAGAAGTCGACCTCGCGCAACCCGCGCTCCACGGTCGGCACCATCACCGAGGTCTACGACTACCTGCGGCTGCTGTTCGCCCGCATCGGCAAGCCGCACTGTCCCGAGTGCGGCCGGCCGATCTCCCGCCAGTCGCCGCAGGCCATCGTCGACCGGGTCCTGGAGCTGCCCGAGGGCAGCCGCTTCCAGGTGCTCTCGCCGCTGGTGCGCGAGCGCAAGGGCGAGTTCGTCGACCTGTTCGCCGACCTCCAGACCAAGGGTTACTCCCGCGCGCGCGTGGACGGCGAGACCGTCCAGCTGTCCAGCCCGCCCACGCTGAAGAAGCAGGAGAAGCACACCATCGAGGTGGTCGTCGACCGCCTCACGGTGAAGGACTCCGCCAAGCGCCGCCTCACCGACTCCGTGGAGACCGCCCTCGGGCTGTCCGGCGGCATGGTCGTGCTCGACTTCGTCGACCTCCCCGAGGACGACCCCGAGCGCGAGCGCATGTTCTCCGAGCACCTGTACTGCCCGTACGACGACCTGTCCTTCGAGGAGATGGAGCCCCGCTCCTTCTCCTTCAACTCGCCTTTCGGCGCCTGTCCCGAGTGCACCGGCATCGGCACGCGCATGGAGGTCGACCCTGAGCTGATCGTCCCCGACGAGGACAAGTCCCTCGACGAGGGCGCCATCCACCCCTGGTCGCACGGGCACACCAAGGACTACTTCGGCCGGCTGATCGGCGCCCTCGCCGACGCGCTCGGCTTCCGGACCGACATCCCCTTCGCGGGTCTGCCCCAGCGCGCCAGGAAGGCCCTGCTGTACGGCCACAAGACCCAGATCGAGGTCCGCTACCGCAACCGGTACGGACGCGAGCGGGTGTACACCACGCCCTTTGAGGGCGCGGTCCCCTTCGTCAAGCGCCGGCACAGCGAGGCCGAGAGCGACTCAAGCCGCGAGCGCTTCGAGGGCTACATGCGCGAGGTGCCCTGCCCCACCTGTGAGGGCACCCGCCTCAAGCCCGTCGTCCTCGCCGTCACGCTGATGGGCAAGTCCATCGCCGAGATCTCCGCGATGTCGATCAGCGACTGCGCGGACTTCCTGGGCGAGCTCAAGCTCACCGCCCGCGACAAGAAGATCGCCGAGCGCGTGCTCAAGGAAGTCAACGAGCGACTGCGCTTCCTGGTCGACGTCGGCCTGGACTACCTGTCGCTGAACCGCGCGGCCGGCACCCTCTCCGGCGGCGAGGCCCAGCGCATCCGCCTGGCCACCCAGATCGGCTCCGGCCTCGTCGGCGTCCTGTACGTGCTGGACGAGCCGTCCATCGGCCTGCACCAGCGCGACAACCACCGGCTGATCGAGACCCTGGTCCGGCTGCGCGACATGGGCAACACGCTCATCGTCGTCGAGCACGACGAGGACACCATCAAGGTCGCCGACTGGATCGTCGACATCGGCCCCGGCGCGGGCGAGCACGGCGGCAAGGTCGTGCACAGCGGCTCCCTGAAGGAGCTGCTCGCCAACGCCGAGTCGCAGACCGGCCTGTACCTCGCGGGCAAGAAGTCGATCCCGCTGCCGGACGTCCGGCGTCCGCTGGACCCGTCCCGGCGGATCACGGTGCGCGGCGCCCGGGAGAACAACCTCCAGGACATCGACGTCTCCTTCCCGCTGGGCGTCTTCACGGCCGTCACCGGCGTGTCCGGCTCCGGCAAGTCGACCCTGGTCAACGACATCCTGTACACCCACCTGGCCCGTGAGCTGAACGGCGCGCGCAACGTGCCCGGCCGGCACACGCGCGTGGACGGCGACGACCTCGTCGACAAGGTCGTCCACGTCGACCAGTCGCCCATCGGCCGCACGCCGCGGTCCAACCCGGCGACGTACACCGGCGTCTTCGACCACATCCGCAAGCTGTTCGCCGAGACCACCGAGGCGAAGGTCCGCGGCTACCTGCCCGGTCGCTTCTCCTTCAACGTCAAGGGCGGCCGCTGCGAGAACTGCGCGGGCGACGGCACCATCAAGATCGAGATGAACTTCCTCCCGGACGTCTACGTCCCGTGCGAGGTCTGCCACGGCGCCCGGTACAACCGGGAGACCCTGGAGGTCCACTACAAGGGCAAGTCCATCGCCGACGTGCTGAACATGCCGATCGAGGAGGCCACCGAGTTCTTCGAGGCGGTTCCGTCGATCGCCCGGCACATGAAGACCCTCAAGGACGTCGGCCTCGGCTACGTCCGCCTCGGCCAGTCCGCGACCACGCTCTCCGGCGGTGAGGCGCAGCGCGTCAAGCTCGCCAGCGAGCTGCAGCGCCGCTCCACCGGACGCACGGTCTACGTGCTGGACGAGCCGACCACCGGTCTGCACTTCGAGGACATCAGCAAGCTGCTGAAGGTCCTGTCCGGCCTGGTCGACAAGGGCAACACGGTCATCGTCATCGAGCACAACCTCGATGTGATCAAGACCGCCGACTGGGTCGTCGACATGGGCCCGGAGGGTGGCGCCGGCGGCGGTCTGGTCGTCGCCGAGGGCACGCCCGAGCAGGTGGCCGCGGTCCCGGCCAGCCACACCGGCAAGTTCTTGCGCGAGATCCTCGGCGCCGACCGCATCAGCGACGCGGAACCGGTCAAGGCGGTGAAGGCCCCGCGCAAGGCCGCGGCGAAGAAGGCGGTGGCGGCGGCAGCGACCACCCGCAGGACCGCCACGGTCAGGACGGCCGACGGCACGGCGGGCAAGAAGGCCGCGCCCGCGAAGAAGACCACGCGGACCCGCAAGGCCTGAGGGCCCGCCTTACGAGGACCTGGGCATCACCAGCGACCCGGGCCTCACCGAGCGAAACCGGCGCCCCGCGGGAACTCCCGTGGGGCGCCGCTCGTTCCGGGGCCACGGCCGGGCGGCGCGACTACGGCTCGCCCACCTCCGCCGCGTACGGCGGCTCGGCGCCCGCACGGGAGCACGTGATCGCGGCCGCGCGGGCCGCGAACCGCAGCAGCCGGGTCCACTGCGCGGCGCCCAGTCCCGCGATCCCCCGGGCGCTGAGCGCGTCGTGGACGGCCAGACCGTGCAGCAGGGCCGCGTTGACCGTGTCGCCGGCGCCGATCGTGTCGACGACGTCGACCTTCTCGCCCGGAACAAAGTACTCCGCGCCGTCCCCGGTGTACGCGGTCAGCCCATCGCCCCCGTGAGTGACCACGACGGCCGAGGGCCCGGCGGCCAGCCACTCGCGCGGAGTCCCGCCCAGCCACCGCGCGTCCTCCTCGGAGAGCTTCAGCAGCGACACCGACGGCAGCCAGCCGCGAAAACGCGCCCGGTAGGCGTCCGCGTCCGGGATCAGCCCGGCCCTGATGTTCGGGTCCAGCGCGGTGAACACACCCTGGGCGGCGGCGGTGCGCATCAGCTCCTCGTAGGCGCTCGCCCCCGGCTCCAGCACCAGCGAACAGGTGCCGAAGGACACCGCACGGACGCCCGGCGGCAGTCCCGCGGGCATCTCGAACAGACGGTCGGCGGTGCCGTCGACGTAGAACGAGTAGGCGGCGGAGCCGTCCGCTCCGACCGTCGCGACGGCCAGCGTGGTCGGCTCGGCGCCGCGCTGCACGCCCGAGACGTCCACGGAGGCGTGCCGCAGCCCGTCGAGCAGGGCCTGGCCGAAGGCGTCGTGGGAGAGGCGGGAGCAGAACGCCGTGGGGGAACCGAGGCGGCCGAGCGCGACGGCCGTGTTGTAGGGGCCGCCGCCGAGCGCCGGCTGGAGGCCGGCGAGGGCGCCCGCATCCTGCGGGACCAGGTCGATCAGGGCCTCACCGGCGACGACGATCACGAGCGGCTCTTCCTCTCTCGGCTGCGCGGAACCCCCGCGGACGCGCGCTGGACGCGGCAGCGGGGCACACGCACCGTACGGCGGTCCGGCCCGGCAGGGCGAGCCCCGGGCCGCGACCCCGGCCCCCGGGCGCGGTCACCGGGGTGGGTATCGTCGGCGTGCACAGCCCGCCCGACCAGTGGAGCGCCTCATGACCGGCCGTCCCTCCGCGAGCCGCCGTACGATCATCCGAGGAGCGGCCCTGACGCCCGTCGCCGGGCTCGGCCTCGCCGCCTGCGGGCCGGGCGGCGGCTCGGGCCCCGCGGCCCCGACGGCGCCCGTCGACCTCGGCGCCGAGAGCGCCGTCCCCAAGGGCGGCGCCAAGCTGTACCGGGACCACAACGTGGTGGTCAGCAGGGCCGCCGACGGCGCCCTGAAGGCGTTCAGCACGATCTGCACCCATGCGGGATGCGCGATCAACAAGCTCCAGGGCACGACCCTCGTCTGCCCCTGTCACGGCAGCGAGTTCGACGCCATCACCGGCAAGGTGGTGCAGTCCCCGGCCACACAGCCGCTGGAGGAGCTTCCCGTCCACGCGAAGGACGGCAAGGTCGTCGCCGGGCCGGGCGCCTGAGCGTCCCCGGGGCCGCGCGCCCCGGTCCGGCCCGCGTCCACGCCCCCTCGGCGGCCGCCCCGGTCACTCCCAGTCCCAGCCGATTCCCACCATCCCCGGCCGCACCCGCGGCTCGACCAGGTGCACCGAACGGTGCCGTTCGCTCACCGGCAAGTCCTGACGGCCGCCGCGCGGAGCCGCCGGGGACTGCTGGGTGAACCGGTGGCAGCGCACCGGCAGGGCCCCGGCGTCGAAACGCACCTGCAGCGCGTACTGCCCGCCCGCCGAACCGGACCCCCGCACGTACTCGTGCGCCACACCGGCGGTGCCGTCCTCTACCGCGTAGCGGAACAGGAACGTGTCACCGGCCCGCAGCCGGGTGTCGAACAGCAGCTCGGCCACGAGCACGCCCGTGTCGTGATGCCACCGCACCCGCCCGGCCCGGCAGTTCTCCAGCGCGTGCACGGCCATCCGCTCCGGCGCGCAGCCCGGGTCGCCGTGGTGCACGGCCACGAAGCGGTCCACGCCGTCCCGGTGGGCGCGCACGATGTGCTGTGCCTCGCGCCCGGCCAGCTCCCGGTGCGCCCCGACCCGCACCCGCTCGTGCTGCCCCAGCGTCTGCAGCCCGTCGTCGAGCGGGGCGTCCAGCCCGGCCAGCAACCCGCGCAGTACGTCCGACGCCTCCACGATCGACCGGTAGGAACGTGCGCCGGGCCGCCGGTCGGCCGTCTGCTCCCCGGTCTCGGCCAGCAGGCGGATCAGCGACTCGTCGGGCAGCCGCAGGATCTCCTCCAGCGCCCGTACCGCCCGCAGCGACTCCGGGCGCTGCGGGCGCCGGGCGCCCTGCTGCCAGTAGCTCAGACTGGTGACCCCGACCCTGACCCCGTAGCGCGACAGATGGTGCTGCACACGCTGCAGCGGCAGCCCGCGGGCGGCGATCGCGGCACGCAGCGCCACATGGAAGGGACCGCCGCGCAGGGCGCAGTCCAGTTCCTCTGCGGCGACGTCCGCCTGCTGGGGGGCGTACGGCATGCACGGGCCTCTCTGTGAAAGGTGCGGGCGGATGGTCGGTCCGTTCGCACGGGTCGCCGGGATCACCGGCCGGCGTGCGGCACGGGCGGAGGGCTTCTTCACATCCGTGCGCCGTCCCGGCCCCGACTTCCCCCGCATTGAAGCGTGTTGACCAAGTCCCGACAACACCTGCGGCCCGATGGCGGCGCACTCCTGGCCGAGTCCGCACCCCTGTGGCCGAACGCCCCGACCGCCGGCCGCCGCACGCGCGCACCCAGCGGGGAGGGCTGGTCACAGCAGGTAGTCGCACGCCAGTACGGGCCGCCGCCGCGCCCCCGTCCGGGTTGTCCACAGGCTCGCCGCGCTGTCGGTCCCCGCCAGTAGGGTGTGAGACATGGCCGACCCCTCCAGCTACCGCCCCAAGCCGGGAGAGATCCCGGACTCGCCCGGGGTCTACAGGTTCCGCGACGAGCACCGCCGGGTGATCTACGTCGGAAAGGCGAAGAGCCTGCGCCAGCGCCTGGCGAACTACTTCCAGGACCTGGCGAACCTCCACCCGCGCACCCGCACCATGGTCACCACGGCCGCGTCCGTGGAGTGGACGGTGGTGTCGACGGAGGTCGAGGCCCTCCAGCTGGAGTACTCCTGGATCAAGGAGTACGATCCCCGGTTCAACGTCAAGTACCGCGACGACAAGAGCTACCCGTACCTCGCGGTGACGATGAACGAGGAGTTCCCGCGCGTCCAGGTGATGCGCGGCCACAAGAAGAAGGGCGTGCGCTACTTCGGGCCCTACGGACACGCGTGGGCCATCCGCGACACCGTCGACCTGCTGCTGCGCGTCTTTCCCGTGCGCACCTGCTCGGCCGGCGTCTTCAAGAACGCCGCCCGCACCGGCCGCCCCTGCCTGCTCGGCTACATCGGCAAGTGCTCCGCGCCCTGCGTCGACCGGATCTCCGCCGAGGACCACCGGGAGCTGGCCGAGGAGTTCAGCGACTTCATGGCCGGCCGCACGGGCACCTACCTGCGCCGCCTGGAGGAGCGGATGACGCAGGCGGCCGAGGAGATGGAGTACGAACGCGCCGCCCGCCTGCGCGACGACATCGGCGCCCTGAAGAAGGCCATGGAGAAGAACGCGGTCGTGCTCGCCGACGCGACCGACGCCGACCTCATCGCGGTCGCCGAGGACGAGCTGGAGGCCGCCGTCCAGATCTTCCACGTGCGCGGCGGACGCGTGCGCGGCCAGCGCGGATGGGTCACCGACAAGGTCGAGGAGGTCACCACCGGCGCCCTCGTCGAGCACGCCCTCCAGCAGCTCTACGGCGAGGAGAGCGGGGACGCCGTCCCGAGGGAGGTCCTCGTCCCGGCCCTGCCCGACCCCCTCGAACCGGTCCAGCAGTGGCTCACCGACCGGCGCGGCTCGGGCGTCTCGCTGCGCGTCCCGCAGCGTGGCGACAAGAAGGCGCTCATGGAGACGGTGCAGCGCAACGCCCAGCAGTCGCTCGCCCTGCACAAGACCAAGCGCGCCTCCGACCTGACCACCCGTTCGCGCGCCCTGGAGGAGATCGCCGAGGCCCTCGGCCTCGACAGTGCCCCGCTCAGGATCGAGTGCTACGACATCTCCCACCTCCAGGGCGACGACGTCGTGGCCTCCATGGTCGTCTTCGAGGACGGCCTGCAGCGCAAGGGCGAGTACCGCCGCTTCCAGATCAGGGGCTTCCAGGGCCAGGACGACGTCCGTTCCATGCACGAGGTCATCACCCGCCGCTTCAGGCGCTACCTGGCCGAGAAGGAGAAGACCGGCGAGTGGGCCGAGAGCGGGCCTGCCGCGCCCGCCGGCGGCGAGGTCCTCACGGCCGACGGCTCCCCGCTCGCGGACCTCGGCGACACGGCCCTCACCGAGGACGACGGGCGTCCCAAGCGCTTCGCGTATCCGCCTCAGCTCGTCGTGGTCGACGGCGGACAGCCGCAGGTCGCCGCGGCCCAGCGGGCGCTGGACGAGCTCGGCATCGACGACATCGCCGTCTGCGGCCTGGCCAAGCGCCTGGAGGAGGTGTGGCTGCCCGGCGAGGACGACCCGGTGGTCCTGCCCCGCACCAGCGAGGGGCTCTACCTGCTCCAGCGCGTCCGCGACGAGGCCCACCGCTTCGCCATCACCTACCAGCGCACCAAGCGGGCCAAGCGCTTCCGGGCCGGTCCGCTCGACGAGGTGCCCGGCCTGGGCGAGACCCGCAAGCGGGCGCTGATCAAGCACTTCGGATCGGTGAGGAAACTGAGGGCCGCCACCATCGACCAGATCCGCGAGGTGCCCGGCATAGGCCTGAAGACGGCCGAGACGATCGCCGCCGCCCTCGCGCAGGCGGCCCCGGCCGCACCCGCCGTGAACACGGCGACCGGAGAGATCATGGAAGACGTGCAGGACACGGCGGACGGGACGACTCCGGACGCCGCGGGGGAGCCCGTGCCCACGGGCGCCCCGGACGAGTGACGGGGGCAGAAGACATGACCGAGCACGAGGGCCGGCCCGCGGCCCGGCGAGATCAGGCGCACGACGAAACACGCGAGGACCAGCGGCAGCCCGCGGTCCAGGAGTACGGAGCACAGGTGAGTCAGGGCATCGACACGGCCGGCTTCCCCGACGCGGCCATCCCCGAGCTGGTGATCATCTCCGGCATGTCGGGAGCCGGTCGGTCCACGGCGGCCAAGTGTCTGGAGGACCTCGGCTGGTTCGTCGTGGACAACCTGCCGCCCGCGCTGATCCCCACCATGGTGGAGCTCGGCGCCCGCTCGCAGGGCAACGTCGCCCGGATCGCGGTCGTCGTCGACGTCCGGGGCCGGCGCTTCTTCGACAACCTGCGCGAGTCCCTGGCGGACCTGGAGGCCAAGCACGTCACCCGGCGGATCGTCTTCCTGGAGTCCTCCGACGACGCGCTCGTGCGCCGCTTCGAGTCGGTGCGCCGCCCCCACCCCCTGCAGGGCGAGGGCCGCATCGTCGACGGCATCGCCGCCGAGCGCGAACTCCTGCGCGAACTGCGCGGCGACGCCGACCTCGTCATCGACACCTCCAGCCTCAACGTGCACGAACTGCGCGCCAAGATGGACGCCCAGTTCGCCGGCGAGGAGGAGCCCGAACTGCGGGCCACGGTGATGTCCTTCGGCTTCAAGTACGGCCTCCCGGTCGACGCCGACCTGGTCGCGGACATGCGGTTCCTGCCCAACCCGCACTGGGTCCCGGAGCTGCGCCCGTACACCGGCGTCAACGAGGAGGTCGCCGCGTACGTCTTCAACCAGCCCGGCGCCAAGGAGTTCCTCGACCGCTACGCCGAGCTGCTGAGGCTCGTCGCGGCCGGCTACCGCCGTGAGGGCAAGCGCTACGTGACCATCGCCATCGGCTGCACGGGCGGCAAGCACCGCTCGGTGGCCATGTCGGAGAAGCTCGCCGCACGGCTCGCGGCCGAGGGTGTGGAGACCGTCGTCGTCCACCGGGACATGGGGCGCGAGTGACCGGACGTTCTCCGCGGCTGAGCAGGCTGCGCAGGGTGGTGCCCGAGTCACGCGCGGCCCGCCAGTCGGCCGAGGCGCGCGCGGCCCGCCCCGTCGAGGCCCGCGGCGCCCGGCCGCGCCGCCGCGGCGCACAGCCCAAGGTGGTCGCCCTCGGCGGCGGCATGGGCCTGTCCGCCTCGCTCGCCGCACTGCGCCGGATCACCGGCGACCTCACCGCCGTCGTCACCGTGGCCGACGACGGCGGATCCAGCGGGCGCCTGCGCGACGAGCTGGGCGTGCTGCCGCCCGGTGACCTGCGCAAGGCGCTGGCCGCGCTGTGCGGTGACGACGACTGGGGCCAGACCTGGGCCCGGGTCATCCAGCACCGCTTCACCTCCCAGGGCGACCTGCACGACCACGCGGTCGGCAACCTGCTGATCGTCGCCCTGTGGGAACAGCTCGGCGACCATGTGCAGGCCCTGGACCTGGTCGGCAAGCTGCTCGGCGCGCACGGGCGGGTGCTGCCCATGTCCGCCGTGCCGCTGGAGCTGCAGGCCCTGGTCAAGGGGCACGACCCGGAGCGGCCCGACGACGTCGACACCGTCCGCGGTCAGGCGACCGTCGCGCTCACCCCGGGCGAGGTACAGTCCGTGCATCTCGTGCCGCACGACCCGCCCGCCGTGTCCGAGGCCGTCGAGGCGGTGCTGGACGCGGACTGGGTGGTGCTCGGCCCCGGCTCCTGGTTCTCCTCGGTGATCCCGCACCTGCTGGTCCCCGAGCTGCTGGACGCGCTCACCGAGACCAAGGCCCGCCGGGTACTCTCGCTGAACCTCGCCCCGCAGCCGGGAGAAACCGACGGCTTCTCCCCGCAGCGTCATTTGGAGGTTTTGGGACGACACGCCCCTAAACTCGCCCTGGACGTGGTGCTGGCCGACGAGGCCGCCGTGCCCGACCGCGAAGTCCTCACCGAGGCCGCCAAGCGGTTCGGCGCCGCGGTCGAGCTGGCGCCGGTGGCCCGGAGGGACGGAACTCCGCGGCACGACCCGGAGCTGCTGGCCGCCGCGTACGACCGTATTTTTCGGATGCATGGAAGGATCGGCCCATGGCGATGACGGCAGCGGTGAAGGACGAGATCTCCCGGCTCCCCGTCACCCGGACCTGCTGCAGGAAGGCGGAGGTCTCCGCCATTCTGCGGTTCGCCGGCGGCCTCCACCTGGTCAGCGGGCGCATCGTGATCGAGGCGGAACTGGACACCGCGATGGCGGCCCGGCGCCTGAAGAGGGACATCCTGGAGATCTTCGGGCACAGCTCGGAACTGATCGTGATGGCGCCGGGCGGACTGCGCCGCGGCTCGCGCTACGTGGTGCGCGTCGTCGCCGGCGGCGACCAGCTGGCCCGCCAGACGGGCCTGGTCGACGGCCGCGGCCGCCCGATCCGCGGCCTGCCCCCGCAGGTGGTCTCGGGGGCCACCTGCGACGCCGAGGCCGCCTGGCGCGGAGCCTTCCTGGCGCACGGCTCGCTCACCGAGCCGGGCCGCTCCTCGTCCCTGGAGGTGACCTGCCCCGGCCCCGAGGCCGCGCTCGCCCTGGTCGGCGCCGCCCGCCGGCTGTCCATCGCCGCTAAGGCCCGCGAGGTGCGCGGAGTGGACCGGGTCGTCGTCCGCGACGGTGACGCCATCGGCGCCCTGTTGACCCGCCTCGGCGCGCACGAGTCGGTGCTGGCCTGGGAGGAACGGCGGATGCGCCGCGAGGTGCGCGCCACGGCCAACCGGCTGGCCAACTTCGACGACGCCAACCTGCGCCGCTCGGCCCGTGCCGCGGTCGCCGCCGGCGCCCGGGTCCAGCGGGCCCTGGAGATCCTCGGCGACGACGTTCCCGAGCACCTCGCGGCGGCCGGGCGGCTGCGCATGGAGCACAAGCAGGCCTCCCTGGAGGAGTTGGGCGCGCTCGCCGACCCGCCGCTGACCAAGGACGCCGTCGCCGGCCGTATCCGCCGGCTGCTCGCCATGGCCGACAAGCGCGCCTCCGACCTGGGCATCCCGAGCACCGAGGCGAACCTCTCCGAGGAACTCGCGGACAACCTGGCCGGCTGAAGGCACCCGGCGACACCGTCCGGCCCGACCCGGCGAACGCTTCGGCGGGCGCCGGGCGGCCCGGCCCCACCGGGGCGGTCTGGGGCCCACCGGGGCGGTCCGGCCCCACCGCGGCGGTCCGGGTGCCATCGGCGGTCCGGGTGCCACCGGGCGGTCCGGGGCACGCCCAGCGGCCCGGCCCCACCGGGCGGGCTGGGGTTCCGCCGGACGGTCCGGACCGGGCCGGGACGCGTCACGGGCTCGCTGGGTCGCCTGTGTGCGCCGGGCGGCGTCCGCTGGGGGTGCTCGCCAAAATCGCCCGCGTCCGCTGGGGCGACCGCCGGATCGCCGGGTCGCCCGCGTCGGGCCGGGCACACCCGGCCCCTCGTCTCCGCGCCACTTTCCGATCCCGGGCGCTCCTCGATTCCGGGCTTCTCCCAACTCTCGACGCCGGGACCCTTCGAGTCCGGCCCCTTTTCGGCTCCGGGCCCTTTTCGGCTCCGGGCCCTTTTCGATCCGGGGCTTCTCTCGCATCCGGACCGGTTCGACTCCGGACCTCTTTGGGCTCCGCGCTCTTCCGTTCCCGGCCTCTTCCGTTCCCGGCCTCTTCCGCTCCCGGGCCTCTTTCGTGCCCCGGGCCGCTTTCCATCGGACCGCTTTCGGCCCCGGACCGATTTCGGCCTCGGTTCCCGCGATCGTCTCCGGACCCCCGTCCACCGTGGCGCACCCGACCGCCGCCGAGGAGCGTCCGCGAATGATGAGGCCCCCCGGCAGTCGAGGACTTCTCCCTGGACCGCACTCCTCCTCGGACGGCTCCGTCTCACCTGCATGGCCCAGGCAGATGTGCCCCCGGCGTCCCGACGACGGACGCCTGCGCGGGCGCCTGCGTCGGACGGCAGGCATCCGCGCAGGCGTGCCGAACCGTCGCCGGGCCGTTCCCGGGCGGTCGGGAAGGCGTGGTCGTGGCGTCTTCGGGCACCCGCCCCGTGGGCACGGACCGTGACGGTCGGCGGCCGCCTCGCGAGGCGGCCGAGCGGTCGCCACGGACCGCGCCGAACCGCTCGGTCCCGGCCGCCGGCACCCGCCGTCGCGCCCCGCCGAGCGCCCCCGGCGAGGGCGGTGAACGCGGCACTTCTCATGTGAGCCGACACGCTCACGAAAGAGTGACCAATGCGGTCAACCCACCACCGACATCCGTAGCGAATGGGAGCGATCCGGACGCTCGTGCGAGCGCCCCGCGTCTCTACTGACGGGTACGAAGCGTCCCGGTTTTCACGGGGCGTCCGAATGTCACTCGGGGGGCCTTGGAGGGGTAGGGTCGGGGGTGGTCGGGGACATCCCAAATACAGCTCGCCGGTGTCGAAACCGGCGTACCAACGAGGAGATCGGTTCGTGACGATCCGCGTAGGCATCAACGGCTTTGGCCGCATCGGTCGTAACTACTTCCGCGCGCTGCTGGAGCAGGGTGCAGACATCGAGATCGTGGCTGTCAACGACCTGGGTGACACCGCGACCACCGCTCACCTGCTGAAGTACGACACCATCCTCGGGCGCCTCAAGCAGGAGGTCACGCACACCGAGGACACCATCACCGTCGACGGCAAGACCATCAAGGTCCTCTCCGAGCGCAACCCCGCCGACATCCCGTGGGGCGAGCTGGGCGTCGACATCGTGATCGAGTCCACCGGCATCTTCACCAAGAAGGAAGACGCCGAGAAGCACATCGCCGGCGGCGCCAAGAAGGTCATCATCTCCGCCCCGGCGAAGAACGAAGACGTCACCATCGTGATGGGCGTCAACCAGGAGAAGTACGACGCCGCCACGGACAACGTCATCTCCAACGCCTCCTGCACCACCAACTGTGTGGCGCCGATGGCGAAGATCCTGGACGAGAACTTCGGCATCGTCCGCGGTCTGATGACGACGGTGCACGCGTACACCAACGACCAGCGCATCCTGGACTTCCCGCACAAGGACCTGCGCCGCGCCCGCGCCGCCGCCGAGAACATCATCCCGACCACCACCGGCGCCGCCAAGGCCACCGCCCTGGTGCTGCCGCAGCTCAAGGGCAAGCTGGACGGCATCGCGATGCGCGTCCCGGTTCCCACCGGCTCGGTCACCGACCTCGTCGTCGAGCTCTCCCGCGAGGTCACCAAGGAAGAGGTCAACGCCGCCTTCCAGAAGGCCGCCGAGGGCGAGCTCAAGGGCATCCTCGAGTACACCGAGGACCCGATCGTCTCCTCCGACATCGTCAACGCCCCGGCGTCCTGCACCTTCGACTCGTCCCTGACCATGGTCCAGGACGGCAAGAACGTGAAGGTCATCGGCTGGTACGACAACGAGTGGGGCTACTCCAACCGCCTCGTCGACCTGACGGTCTTCATCGGCAACCAGCTCTGACCGGCAGGGCAGGCACCTCGATGTGAGATCAGGGCTCGGGCCGCGCACCATCGCGCCGCCCGAGCCCTGACGCACGTGCGCCGGGCCGGGCCCCGGTCCGGCGCCGGCGCGCGAGTCCGCTCCCGTGCCGGTGCGCCACCCCGGCCCGCGTGCGGATCGATCAGCCCTCGTACGATCAAGAGCCCCTCCTCAGGAGTCCCATCCATGAAGACGATCGACGAACTTCTCACCGAAGGCGTGAACGGCAAGCGGGTCTTCGTCCGCGCCGACCTCAACGTGCCGCTGGCCGACGGTGTCATCACCGACGACGGCCGCATCCGCGCCGTCCTGCCCACCGTCAAGGCCCTCGCCGAGGCGGGCGCCAAGGTGGTCGTGGCCTCGCACCTGGGCCGTCCCAAGGGCGCCCCGGACCCCGCCTTCTCGCTGCTGCCCGCCGCCGAGCGCCTCGGTGAACTGCTGGGCGCCCCCGTGGCGTTCGCCCAGGACACCGTCGGCCCCGCCGCCCACGACGCCGTGGACGGCCTGCAGCCCGGCCAGGTCGCCGTCATCGAGAACCTGCGCTTCAACCCCGGCGAGACGTCCAAGGACGACACCGAGCGCGGCGAGTTCGCCGACGCCCTCGCCGCCCTCGCGGACGTCTACGTCGGCGACGGCTTCGGCGCGGTGCACCGCAAGCACGCCTCGGTGTACGACCTCCCGGCACGCCTGCCGCACTACGCCGGCTACCTCATCGCCACCGAGGTCGGCGTCCTGAAGAAGCTCACCGAGGACGTCAAGCGCCCCTACGTCGTCGCCCTCGGCGGCGCCAAGGTCTCCGACAAGCTCGCCGTCATCGACCAGCTGCTCGGCAAGGCCGACCGGCTGCTCATCGGCGGCGGCATGGCCTACACCTTCCTGAAGGCCAAGGGCTACGAGGTCGGTATCTCGCTCCTCCAGGAGGACCAGGTCCCGGCCGTCAAGGAGTACCTGGAGCGCGCCGATAAGCAGGGTGTGGAACTGGTGCTCCCCGTCGACGTCGTGGTCTCCCGGGAGTTCCCGGACCTGAAGACCAAGGCGCCCACCGAGAACACCGTGGTCGACGCGGACAAGATCCCCGCCGACCAGGAGGGCCTGGACATCGGCCCGAAGACCCGGGAGCTGTACGCCTCGAAGCTCGCCGACGCCGCCACCGTGTTCTGGAACGGCCCGATGGGCGTCTTCGAGCACCCCGACTTCGCCGAGGGCACCAAGGCGGTCGCCCAGGCCCTGGTCGACTCGGACGGCTTCTCGGTCGTCGGCGGCGGCGACTCCGCCGCGGCCGTGCGCACCCTGGGCTTCGACGAGAACGCATTCGGCCACATCTCGACCGGCGGCGGCGCCTCCCTCGAATACCTCGAGGGCAAGACGCTCCCCGGCCTCGCCGCACTGGAGGACTGAACCTCAATGACCACCCGCACGCCGCTGATGGCGGGCAACTGGAAGATGAACCTCAACCACCTCGAGGCCATCGCGCACGTCCAGAAGCTCGCCTTCGCCCTGGCCGACAAGGACTACGACGCCGTCGAGGTCGCCGTCCTTCCGCCCTTCACCGACCTGCGCTCCGTGCAGACCCTGGTCGACGGCGACAAGCTCAAGATCAAGTACGGCGCCCAGGACATCTCGCAGCACGACTCCGGCGCCTACACCGGCGAGATCTCCGGCTCGATGCTGGCGAAGCTCAAGTGCGCCTACGTGGCCATCGGCCACTCCGAGCGCCGTCAGTACCACGACGAGACCGACGAGATCGTCAACGCCAAGGTCAAGGCCGCCTACAAGCACGGCATCACCCCGATCCTGTGCGTCGGCGAGGAGCTGGACGTGCGCGAGGCGGGCAACCACGTCGCCCACACCCTCGCCCAGGTCGAGGGCGGCCTCAAGGACCTCCCGGCCGAGCAGGCCGAGACGATCGTGATCGCCTACGAGCCCGTGTGGGCCATCGGCACCGGCAAGGTCTGCGGCGCCGAGGACGCCCAGGAGGTCTGCGCCGCCATCCGCGGCAAGATCGCCGAGCTGTACTCGCAGGACGTGGCCGACCGGGTCCGCATCCAGTACGGCGGCTCCGTGAAGTCGGGCAACGTCGCCGAGATCATGGCGCAGGCCGACATCGACGGCGCCCTGGTCGGCGGCGCCTCGCTGGACGCCGACGAGTTCGTCAAGATCGTCCGGTTCCGCGAGCAGTGAGCGCGGCGGTACGACGGACGGCGGCCGAGCTGTGAGTATGCGGTAGCGGCGATCCGTCGTACCCTTGCGGGGGCGCGGCAAGCGTGTCGGTGCGCGGCTGGTCCGCGTGACACCTGCCGGGCCCCCGTCGTCCATCCGTATCCGAGGAAGTTGGTCCAGCCGTGGTTTTGGGGTTCTCGATCGCCCTGATCGTCTTCAGCCTGCTGCTGATGCTGCTGGTGCTGATGCACAAGGGGAAGGGCGGCGGCCTCTCCGACATGTTCGGTGGCGGCATGCAGTCGTCCGTCGGCGGCTCCTCGGTCGCCGAGCGCAACCTCGACCGCATCACCGTGGTGATCGGTCTGCTGTGGCTCGCCTGCATCATCGTCCTCGGCATCCTCATGAAGTCGAACGGCTGACGGACCGCCGACCGGACGACAGGCGACCGGCGGCCGCACGGCCGCTGCACGGTCGCCACGCGGCGAACACCGCACATTTCCCACGTAAGGCCCCATGGTCGGTACGCGCCCCGAGGCGCGGCCTATCATGGGGCTTGCGTCTGTGCGCGGGGGGCGGTAACTCCAATCACTGGACGCGCGTTGGGCCTTACGTAGACTGAGGCGCTCGCAGCGGAGTAGAACGCCGACTCGCTTCGCGGCACCATCACGCAGGGAGTTACGACCGTGGCAAGTGGCAACGCGATCCGGGGAAGCCGGGTCGGTGCGGGGCCGATGGGCGAGGCCGAGCGCGGCGAGTCCGCGCCGCGCCTGCGCATCTCCTTCTGGTGCTCCAACGGGCACGAGACCCAGCCGAGCTTCGCCAGCGACGCGCAGGTCCCGGACACCTGGGACTGTCCGCGCTGCGGCTTCCCGGCCGGCCAGGACCAGGACAACCCGCCGGACCCGCCGCGCACCGAGCCGTACAAGACGCACCTGGCGTATGTACGGGAGCGGCGCAGCGACGCGGACGGCGAGGCGATCCTCGCCGAGGCCCTCGCCAAACTGCGCGGCGAGATCTAGGAGTTGACGTCCGGCCGGACGCCCACGGGCAGTCCGCCGGATCACCTTCCCCGTCCCCGGAGGCCGGCCGCCGCGGACCGATTGTCAGTGGTGCCCTCTACGGTTCGTCCATAGGCCAATCGTGAGGGGGACGACGGTGACGACGGTCAACGCTGCGCGGACCGCCGAGAGCGCGGCGCGGCCCGCGTGGGGCGGGGCGTTCGGGCGGCTGTGGAGTGCCGCGGTGCTGTCCAGTTTCGGCGACGCGCTGCGGACGGCCGCGCTGCCCCTGCTCGCCGTCTCCCTGACCGACGAGCCCCTGCTCATCGTCTCGGTCACGGCCTGCGGCTATCTGCCCTGGCTGCTCTTCGGGCTGCTCGGCGGCGCCGTCGCCGACCGGGTGGACCAGCGGCGGGCGATGTGGGTCGTGGACGCGGTACGGGCGGTGCTGGTCGGCTGCTTCGCGGTGGCCGTCGGCCTCGGACACGCCTCGATCGCCCTGCTGATCGTGCTGGCCTTCGCGCTCACCACGCTCCAGACCCTCTTCGACAACGCCGCCACGGCCCTGCTGCCCTCCCTGGTCGACCCCGCGGCGCTGGGCAACGCCAACGCCCGGCTGATGACCGGTCAGCGCGTCGCGGGCGGACTGCTGGGCGGCCCCGCGGTGCCCCTGCTGCTGGCCGTGGGCGCCGCCGCGCCCTTCGCCGCCGACGCCCTCACCTTCCTGGCCGCCGCCGCGCTGGTGGCCTCGCTGCGCGCGCCCGCGCCCGAGCGGACGCGGCGGCCGGAGGGCAGCACCCTGCGCCGCGAGATCGCCGAGGGCCTGCGCGCCCTCGGCCGGGACGGGCCGCTCAGGGCGCTGTGCGCCGCCACCGCCCTGTGCAACGTCGGCATGGGCGCCCTCATCGCCGCCCTGGTGGTCCTGGTGACCGACTGGCTGCACGCCGGCCCCGGCGGATACGCGGCGGCGATGACCGCCTACACGGTGGGCGGTCTGGCCGGCGGAGCGGTCAACCGACGCGTCGTCGACCGGCTCGGCAGGATGCGGGCCGTGCTCCTGGCCGGCACGGCGCAGATCGCCGCCCTGCTGGTCATGGGCTCGGTGCGCCGGCTGACCGCGCTGGTGGCCGCGATGGCGGTCTTCGGGCTGATGGGCATGGTGTGGAACGTCAACACGACCACGCTGATGCAGGAGCGCAGCCCGGCCGGCATGCTCGGTCGTGTCAGCGCCGCCTTCCGGACCCTCGCCGTCGCCGGGGTGCCCCTCGGCGCGCTGCTCGGCGGTGTCGTCGCCACCGCATGGGGCCCGAACACCCCGGCCCTGCTCACGGCCGCCTTCTTCGTCCTGTCCGTCGCCGCGCTGACACCCGCTCGCGTGCGGCACGCAGCGGACGCCGCCCGGCACGATGAAATGACGGCACATCAGGACGCGGGTGGCTGAGGCCAGTTGAGGCCGACGGGGCGCAAGGGGTGCGACAGGACGGGGAGAAGGAGCGGGACGAAGGGGCCGTCCCTCGTCCCGTAGACTCCTGGCGATCTTGGAAGCCATGGCTCGGGGGAGTGCGAAATGGCAGATGGACGGGGGAGTTGGCTCAGCGGGCCGCTGACCGCGCGATCGCTGCTGCGGCCCAAGGAGGTCGCGCGGGCGGTGTTCCATCCCGTGTGGATACCGGCGCCGGTCGATCCGGTGGTGGAGCGGCTCAAACGGGTGCGGGTCATCGCCGGGACGGTGGCGGCGGTCGGCGTCTACACCTTCGTGCAGGGCGGATTCGCCTTCGAGGAGATGCTGCAGAACATGCTCACGGCGTCCGCCGTGCTGCTGCTGATCACTCCGCTCACGGTGGGCGCGATGCTGTACGTGTGGCGGGACGGCGGGACCGTGCGCGAGCTGAAGGAGCCGCTGCTCGCCTCACTGAAGCTGCTGCTGGCCTTCGTGGGGACGGTCGTGGCCACCGTGGTGATGTGGCGGGCGGCGGCCGGCAGCGGACTGTTCGTGCTGCTGCTCGGGTTCGTCGCGCTGTGGCTCACCTGGTTCGCGGGACACGGTGCCGTGCAGGTCTCCGGGAACTTCTTCGGCACGGCGGCTGTGCACCGGTGTCTGCCGCCCCTGCTCGCCACGGTGACGACGTGGCTGATGGCGATTCCCGATCTGGTCACGGGGGATCTGCACGGCCTCAGTCTGCGGCTGGGGTTCGTCTTCGTGCTGGGGGCGCCGGTGACCGTGACGGGGATCGCGGTGCTGGAGATGCGTCGGCTGCGGCGGTGGTACGGGGTCCGGCTCGGCGTGCATCCGGCTGGGCTGCCTCGGGTGGGGTGGCCGGGGCGGTACGGGCCGCCGCCCTACGCGCCGTCGGGCTCTTAGGGTTCCGCCCCCGCCGCCCCTTCCCTTCCCGTCCCGGGTGCTGCGCCCCCGGACCCCCGCCGTCGGCCGCCTCGTCCTCGAGCGCCGGACGGGCCGAGGAGGTGGCCGGAGGGGAGTGGGCTCGTCCTCGCGACGTCGGACGGGCCGGCGGGGGTCCGGGGGTGGGTCAGGCCGAGGCCGGGGGGTAGAGGGTTCGCGGGAGTTGGGAGGCTGCCGGGGTGTCCAGGAGCCAGAGGGTGCGGGAGCGGCCCTGGGCGCCTGCCGCGGGGGCCTGGATCTCGCCGGCTCCCGAGAGGGCCATGGCCACCGCGTTCGCCTTGTCCTCGCCCGCCGCCAGGAGCCAGACCTCGCGGGCCGAGCGGATCGCGGGCAGGGTGAGGGAGATACGGGTGGGCGGCGGCTTGGGAGAGCCGTGGACGCCGATCACCGTGCGCTCGGTCTCCCGTACGCCCGGGTGCTCCGGGAAGAGGGAGGCGACGTGGGTGTCCGGGCCGACGCCCAGCATCAGGACGTCGAAGGTGGGCACCGCCCCGTGGTTGCCGGGGCCGGCCGCGCGGGACAGCTCCTCGGCGTAGGCGTCCGCCGCGGCCTCCACGTCCGTGCCGTACGGGCCGTCCGACGCGGGCATGACGTGCACGCGCTTCGGGTCCAGCGGCACCGAGTCCAGCAGCGCCTCGCGGGCCTGCGTGACATTGCGCTCGGGGTCGCCCTCCGGCAGGAACCGCTCGTCGCCCCACCACAGGTCCAGGCGGCCCCAGTCGATCGCGTCGCGGGCGGGCGCGGCGGCCAGCGCGGCCAGCACGCCGTTGCCGTTGCGACCGCCCGTCAGGACCACGTTCGCCGAACCCGTCGAGGCCTGGGCGTCGACGATCTTCGTGATCAGACGGGCCGCCGCGGCCTGCGCCATGAGGTCCTTGTCGCGGTGGACGACCAGCTGCGGAGTGCTCACTTGGCGGCCGCCTTCCGGGTCGGGGCCTTGCGGGCCGTCTTGGCGGCGGCCCGGCGCGCGGGCGCCTTGGCCGTCTCCTCCTCGGGCGTGGCGACCGCGACCGGCTCCCGGCCGGCGGTCTCGCGGCCGTCGCCGCCGAGCCGGTCCACGCCGAAGCGCAGCGCCGACGCGTACGTGTCGTCCGGGTCCAGCCGCCGCAGCTCCTCGGCGATCAGCTCGGCCGTCTCGCGGCGCTTGAGCGCGACCGCGCGCTCCGGCTGGCCCTCGATGGAAAGGGTCGCCAGCCGGCCGTCGGCCCGGTCCAGCCGGATCGTGCCGCAGCTGGTGTCCATGCGGACCGCGGTCAGCCCGGGCCCCGTGGACAGCGAGCGCTTCACCGGCACGTCCAGCCGGTCCGCGAGCCACATCGCCAGCAGCTCGCAGCTCGGGTTGGACTCCTCGCCCTCCACCTCGACCGCGGCGACCTCGCAGGTCACCTGGTCGAGGGCGGCCGCCAGCATCGAGCGCCACGGCGTGATGCGGGTCCAGGACAGGTCCGTGTCGCCAGGGGTGTAGGCCTCGGCCCGCGCGGCCAGCTCCCGCAGCGGCTCCTCGCAGGCGTAGGTGTCGGTGACCCGGCGCTGGGCCAGAGCGCCGAGCGGGTCCTTGGCCGGGTCGAGCGGCGCGTCCACCGGCCACCACACCACGACCGGGGCGTCCGGCAGCAGCAGCGGCAGGACCACCGACTGGGCGTGGTCGGACACCTCGCCGTACAGCCGCAGCACCACCGTCTCGCCGGTGCCGGCCTCCGCGCCCACCCGGACCTCGGCGTCCAGCCGCGAGGACGTCCGGTCGCGCAGGGTGCGCGAGACCCGGCGGATGACCACCAGGGTGCGGGAGGGGTGTTCGCGGGAGGCGTCGCCGGCGGCCTTGAGGGCGTCGTAGGCGTTCTCCTCGTCGGTGACGATGACGAGGGTGAGCACCATGCCGACGGCGGGGGTGCCGATCGCACGGCGTCCCTGGACCAGCGCCTTGTTGATCTTTCCGGCGGTGGTGTCCGTCAGGTCTATCTTCATGGCCGGCGCCAGCTCCGTCCGTCTCGTGCGAGCATCTCGTCCGCCTCGGCGGGCCCCCACGTCCCGGACGGGTACTGCGCGGGCCTGCCGTGCTCGTCCCAGTACTCCTCGATCGGGTCGAGGATCTTCCAGGACAGCTCGACCTCCTCCGTGCGCGGGAAGAGGTTGGAGTCGCCCAGCAGCACGTCGAGGATGAGGCGTTCGTACGCCTCCGGGCTGGACTCGGTGAAGGACTCGCCGTAGGCGAAGTCCATCGACACGTCCCGGATCTCCATCGACGTGCCCGGCACCTTGGAGCCGAAGCGCACGGTGACGCCCTCGTCCGGCTGGACGCGGATGACGACCGCGTTCTGCCCGAGTTCCTCGGTGGCGGTGGTGTCGAAGGGGGAGTGCGGGGCGCGCTGGAAGACCACCGCGATCTCGGTGACCCGGCGGCCCAGCCGCTTGCCGGTGCGCAGGTAGAAGGGGACGCCCGCCCAGCGGCGGTTGTCGATCCCGAGCTTCACGGCCGCGTAGGTGTCGGTCTTCGACTTCTTGTCGATACCGTCCTCTTCGAGGTACCCGGTGACCTTCTCGCCGCCCTGCCAGCCGGCCGCGTACTGGCCGCGCACGGTGGAGGCGCCCAGGTCCTTGGGCAGCCGGACCGCGCCGAGGACCTTCTCCTTCTCCGCCGCGAGCGCGTCCGCGTCGAAGGAGGACGGCTCCTCCATCGCGGTGAGGGCCAGCAGCTGGAGCAGGTGGTTCTGGATGACGTCACGGGCCGCGCCAATGCCGTCGTAGTAGCCGGCCCGGCCGCCGATGCCTATGTCCTCGGCCATCGTGATCTGCACGTGGTCGACGTAGGAGCGGTTCCAGATCGGCTCGAACATCTGGTTGGCGAAGCGCAGCGCCAGGATGTTCTGGACGGTCTCCTTGCCGAGGTAGTGGTCGATCCGGAACACCTGGTCCGACGCGAACACCTCGTGCACGATCGCGTTGAGCTCCTCGGCCGACTCCAGGTCGTGGCCGAACGGCTTCTCGATGACCGCGCGCCGCCAGGAACCGCCCGACTGGTCGGCCAGGCCGTGCTTCTTCAGCTGCTGGATGACGACCGGGAAGGACTTCGGCGGCACGGACAGGTAGAAGGCGAAGTTGCCGCCCGTCCCCTGGGCCTTGTCCAGCTCCTCGATCGTGCCGCGCAGCCGCTCGAACGCGTCGTCGTCGTCGAAGGTGCCCTGCACGAAGCGCATGCCCTGGCTCAGCTGCTGCCAGACCTCCTCGCGGAACGGGGTCCGCGCGTGCTCCTTGACGGCGTCGTGCACGACCTGCGCGAAGTCCTCGTGCTCCCAGTCCCGGCGGGCGAAGCCGACCAGGGAGAAGCCCGGCGGCAGCAGACCCCGGTTGGCGAGGTCGTACACGGCGGGCATGAGCTTTTTGCGGGACAGGTCGCCGGTGACGCCGAAGATGACCAGGCCCGACGGCCCCGCGATACGCGGGAGCCGTCGGTCTGCGGGGTCACGCAGCGGGTTGCTGCTCGACAAGGTGTCAGCCCTCCGCGGGGGCGAGGCGCTCCAGCTCCGCCTCGGTCGACTTCAGCAGGTCGTTCCAGGAGCCCTCGAACTTGTCGACGCCCTCGTCCTCCAGGACCTGGACGACCTCGTCGTAGGAGACGCCGATCCTCTCCAGCGCGTCCAGGTCGGCGCGGGCCTGCTCGTAGGTGCCCGTGACGGCGTCGCCGCGGATCTCGCCGTGGTCGTCCGTGGCCTCCAGCGTGGCCTCCGGCATGGTGTTCACCGTGTTCGGCGCGACCAGCTCCTCGACGTACATGGTGTCCTTGTACGCCTTGTCCTTCACACCGGTGGAGGCCCACAGCGGACGCTGCTTGTTCGCGCCCGCGTTCTCCAGCGCGTCCCAGCGGTCCGAGGAGAAGACCTCCTCGTAGGCCTGGTAGGCCAGGCGCGCGTTGGCCACGCCCGCCTTGCCGCGCAGGGCCTTGGCCTCGTCGGTGCCCATCTCGTCGATGCGCCGGTCGATCTCGGTGTCCACACGGGACACGAAGAAGGACGCCACCGAGTGGATCTTCGAGAGGTCCAGGCCGCGCTCCTTGGCCTTCTCCAGGCCGGTCAGGAAGGCGTCCATGACCTTGCGGTAGCGCTCCAGCGAGAAGATCAGCGTGACGTTGACGCTGATGCCGTTGCCGATGGTCTCGGCGATCGCCGGCAGACCCGCCTCGGTGGCCGGGATCTTGATGAGCGTGTTGGGGCGGTCCACCAGCCAGGCGAGCTGGCGGGCCTCGGCGACCGTCGCCTTGGTGTTGTGCGCCAGGCGCGGGTCGACCTCGATGGAGACCCGGCCGTCCTGGCCGTCCGTGGCGTCGAAGACCGGGCGCAGGATGTCGGCCGCGTCCCGGACGTCCGCCGTGGTGATCATGCGGATGGCCTCTTCGACGGTCACCTTGCGGGCCGCCAGGTCCGACAGCTGCTGGTCGTAGCCGTCGCCCTGAGAGATGGCCTTCTGGAAGATCGTCGGGTTGGTGGTGACGCCCACGACGTGCTGCTGGTCGATCAGCTCGGCGAGGTTGCCGGACGTGATCCGCTTGCGCGACAGGTCGTCCAGCCAGATCGCGACGCCTTCGTCGGAAAGGCGCTTCAGTGCGTCTGTCATGGAAATTACATCTCCTACGTGTCGTATATGAGCGTCAGCGCTGGGCGGCGGTGAGGGATTCCCTGGCCTTGGCGGCCACGTTCTCGGCGGTGAAACCGAACTCGCGGAAGAGCACCTTTGCGTCGGCCGAAGCACCGAAGTGCTCCAGCGAAACAATGCGTCCGGCGTCCCCGACGTACTTGTGCCAGGTCAGTCCGACGCCCGCCTCGACCGCGACACGTGCCCGCACGGCCGGAGGCAGCACGCTGTCCCGGTACCCCTGGTCCTGCTCCTCGAACCACTCGACGGACGGCATGGACACCACGCGGGTCGGCACGCCGTCGGCCTGGAGCTGCTCGCGCGCCTCGACGGCGACGTGCACCTCGGAGCCGGTGGCGATCAGGATGACCTGCGGCTCGCCGCCCTCGGCCTCCAGCAGGACGTAGCCGCCCCTGGCCGCGTCGTCGTTCGGCTCGTACGTCGGCACGCCCTGCCGGGTCAGCGCCAGGGCGTGCGGGGCGCCCTTGCCGTACTCCTTCGTCCAGCGGCGGTGGATCTCGCGCCAGGCGATGGCGGTCTCGTTGGCGTCGGCCGGGCGGACCACGTTCAGGCCCGGGATGGCGCGCAGCGAGGCCAGGTGCTCGACGGGCTGGTGGGTGGGGCCGTCCTCGCCCAGGCCGATGGAGTCGTGCGTCCACACGTAGGTCACCGGGAGGTGCATCAGCGCGGACAGGCGCACGGCGTTGCGCATGTAGTCGGAGAAGACCAGGAAGGTGCCGCCGTAGGCGCGGGTGTTGCCGTGCAGCGTGATGCCGTTCAGCTCCGCGCCCATCGAGTGCTCGCGGATGCCGAAGTGGACGGTGCGCCCGTACGGGTTCGCCTCGGGCAGCGGGTTGCCCTCGGGCAGGAACGAGGACGTCTTGTCGATCGTCGTGTTGTTCGAGCCGGCCAGGTCGGCGGAGCCGCCCCACAGCTCGGGGACGACCTCGCCGAGCGCCTGGAGCACCTTGCCGGAGGCGGCCCGCGTGGCCACGGACTTGCCGGCCTCGAACACCGGGATCTTCTCGTCCCAGCCGGTGGGCAGCTCGCCGGCGGCGATGCGGTCGTACTCGGCGGCGCGCTCCGGGTTGGCCTCGCGCCAGGCCTGGAAGGACTTCTCCCACTCGGCCCGCGCCTCGCGGCCGCGCTCCAGCGCGCCGCGGGTGTGGGCGAGGACCTCGTCGGCGACCTCGAACGTCTTCTCCGGGTCGAAGCCGAGGACGCGCTTGGTGGCCGCGACCTCCTCGTCGCCCAGCGCCGAGCCGTGCGCGGCCTCGGTGTTCTGCGCGTTCGGGGCGGGCCAGGCGATGATCGAGCGCATCGCGATGAAGGACGGCCGGTCGGTGACCGCCTTGGCCTCCTGGATCGCCGCGAAGATCGCCGCCGGGTCCAGGTCGCCGTCCGCCTTGGGCTCCACGCGCTGCACGTGCCAGCCATAGGCCTCGTAGCGCAGAGCGGTGTCCTCGGAGACGGCCGTCTCGGTGTCGCCCTCGATCGAGATGTGGTTGTCGTCCCACAGCAGGATCAGGTTGCCGAGCTTCTGGTGGCCGGCCATCGAGGACGCCTCGGCCGAGATGCCCTCCTGCAGGCAGCCGTCACCGGCGATGCAGTACACGAAGTGGTCGAACGGGGACTCGCCGCGGGCGGCCTCCGGGTCGAACAGACCGCGCTCGTAGCGGGCGGCCATGGCCATGCCCACCGCGTTGGCGACGCCCTGCCCCAGCGGGCCGGTCGTGGTCTCCACGCCCTGGGTGTGCCCGTACTCGGGGTGACCGGGGGTCTTCGAACCCCAGGTGCGGAACGCCTTCAGGTCGTCCAGCTCCAGGCCGAAACCGCCCAGGTACAGCTGGGTGTAGAGGGTCAGGGAGGAGTGGCCGGCGGACAGCACGAACCGGTCGCGCCCCACCCACTGCGTGTCGGCCGGGTCGTGCCGCATCACCTTCTGGAACAGGGTGTAGGCGGCGGGAGCGAGACTCATGGCCGTACCCGGATGGCCGTTGCCGACCTTCTGTACGGCATCGGCGGCCAGGACACGCGCGGTGTCCACCGCGCGCTGGTCCAATTCGGTCCACTCGAGGTCTGTGGTGGTCGGCTTGGTGCTCACCCTGGCTCAGGGCTCCTCTCCACTGTCGGATGCCGGTACACGTGCCCGCGCACCGGCTGCCGGCGTTCTCGCGTCGGCCGGCCGTCGTTGAGCCTACCCTCGTAAAGACGTGCGTTTTTTCGCGTCTTTCAAGAGTGCCGGGACTCTCGGAAATCCGCCTGCCGACTGGGCCGCGAGCGTATTCGGCAACTGAATACGGACCCGCTCATCCGATCGCTCAATCGAGCTGTCACGCGCCCGTCGGAACACTGTTCCCAAGGTGTTCGGGCGCCCGCTTCGCGGGTCCGGCGGCGGGGGAGCGGCCAACACGACCCGACCCCCGCGAATGCCCGGGTCTGGGCAACGTCTACAGTGGCGTGGTACGCGCGAGCCTTCACCGTCGGTCCACATCGGCGGGGCTCGCTGGGAGTCTCTGTCAGGGGTGTGCGTGACGGCCGTCGAATCCCGTCCAGCGGGACTACTCGGTGCAGGCCAGAGTCCGAGCCACCGGCCGTTCGGGGCCCGTGTCAAGGCGTTCGTGGCGCTGACCAAGCCGCGGATCATCGAGCTGCTGCTGATCACCACCGTTCCGGTGATGTTCCTGGCGCAGCAGGGCGTGCCCGATCTGAAGCTGGTGCTGCTCACCTGCGTCGGCGGCTACCTCTCCGCGGGTGGCGCCAACGCGCTGAACATGTACATCGACCGCGACATCGACGCGCTGATGGACCGCACCTCGCAGCGGCCGCTGGTCACCGGAATGGTGAGCCCGCGCGAGTGCCTCGCCTTCGGCATCACGCTGGCGGTCGTCTCGACGCTGCTGTTCGGGTTCACCGTCAACTGGCTGTCCGCCTGGTTGTCGCTCGGGGCGCTCCTCTTCTATGTCGTCGTCTACACGATGATCCTCAAACGGCGTACGTCGCAGAACATCGTCTGGGGCGGGATCGCCGGCTGTCTGCCCGTGCTGATCGGCTGGTCCGCGGTCACGAACTCCATGTCGTGGGCGCCGGTCGTCCTCTTCCTGGTGATGTTCTTCTGGACGCCGCCGCACTACTGGCCGCTGTCCATGAAGGTCAAGGAGGACTACGCCCGCGTGGGCGTGCCGATGCTGCCGGTCATCGCCTCCAACAAGGTGGTCGCCCGGCAGATCGTGATCTACAGCTGGGTGATGGTGGCGGTCTCGCTGCTGCTGACCCCGCTCGGCTACACCGGCTGGTTCTACACGGTGGTGGCCCTGGCGGCGGGCGGCTTCTGGCTGTGGGAGGCGCACGGGCTGCAGAACCGGGCCAAGGCCGAGGTGACCGGCGCCAAGCTGAAGGAGATGCGGCTGTTCCACTGGTCGATCACCTATGTGTCGATCCTCTTCGTGGCCGTCGCGGTGGACCCCTTCCTCCGCTAGCCCCTGTCCGGCGGACGACGCCGCCGGCCCCTTCGAGACCTGCCGACGGGCGGGGTGCGTGGTCAATGCCACGCACCCCGCCCGTCGCCGTTGGATCTACTGCTGGGTAGCATCCAGCCATGGCAGACACGCAGCAGGTTGACCCCCAGGCCGACCCGAAGGCCGAGCGCAAGGCGGACCGCCTCGCCCGCCGCATCGGCTCGTTCTCCAAGGCCCATGGCGGGGCCGAGGGACAGGTCGCGTACATCGGGCAGCGCGGCGCCCGCATCGTCCTCGTGGGCGAGGACGGCGCCTGGGGCGACGTCGTGGCCCCCACGTACGCCATCGCCGAGCAGGCGGTGCGGAAGTCCGGGATCACCGTCCACGAGGCCTTCGACGGCGAGTTCGCGGCCAAGGTGAAGACGGGCCCCTACGAGTGGTCCCGCATGGCCGGGATCCAGTTGGGCGGCCGCAGCAACGGCTGAACGGGCCGAGGGCCGGGACGGACGGATCCGCCCCGGCGCCGGCTGCCGCACGGCAGCCGGCATCATGAAGCGGCCGCTTCGGAGCCCGGGCCGGCGGGGACGCCCGGTCGCGATGCGACCCGGCCGAGACGCTTCGCCGCGGTGCGACGCCGCGAAGACGCCCGCTCGTGGCGCGACGCGTGCCGCTGGGCCCCTGGGGCGCGGGAGATGCCCGCAGGGTGCCTGGCGCGCTGCGGGACGAGCCGGGTGACGGCACAGGCGGCTGGACGAGCCACGGGCGTAGGCCCGGCCGGCGGTCCGGATGCCCATCGACTGACGTGCACCGCGCGGACGTGCACCGGCGGCCGTGCGGGCACGAGCGGGCCGGAGGCCGCCCGAGGGCTGAGGTCGAGCCCGGGGTCGGGGCGGGGCCGCACGAGCGAGCGGGCCGGAGGCCGGCCCGGGGCCTCGAAGGCCCGGGGCGGAGCCGTCCGGCCCGGAGAACTACGCCTTGGCCAGTGCCGTCTCGGTGGACGGGCCCGGCAGGTCGGCGACCGGTGTGGGCCGCTCACGCAGCGACAGCAGCACCCGCAGCGCCCCGATCCACATCGCGCACGAGCCCAGCATGTGCGCGGCCACCATGGCCTCGGGCAGGTGCGTGAAGTACTGGACGTAGCCGATGACGCCCTGGGCGAGCAGGATCACGAACAGCTCGCGCGTCCGGTCCAGCGGCCCCTTCGGCGCGTCGACGGCCTTTAGGACGAACCACAGGGCGAAGGTCAGCGTCACCACGATCCAGGCCAGCACCGCGTGCAGCTTGGCGACCGTCTCCCAGTCCAGCGGAATGCGCTCGACCTTCGCGGAGTCGCCCGCGTGCGGGCCCGCCCCGGTCACCACCGTGCCCACCGCGATCAGCAGCACGCTCGCCACGACCAGGAACCAGACCAGTTGCTGCACCGCCTTGCCGACCAGGGGGCGCGGCTCCGCGTCGCCCTCGCGGGTGCGCTGCCACATCACCGTGGCGACCGCCATCAGCGCCGTGGTCAGCAGGAAGTGCGCCGCGACGGTGTACGGGTTCAGGCCGACGAGGACGACGATGCCGCCGAGCACCGCGTTGCCCATGACGATCCAGAACTGGGCCCAGCCCAGCCGGGTCAGGCCGCGCCGCCAGGGCTTCTCGGAGCGCGCGGCGATGATCGCCCAGCCCACGGCGGCGCACAGGACATAGGTCAGCATGCGGTTGCCGAACTCGATCACACCGTGGAAGCCCATCGCCCGCGTGGTGGTCAGCGAGTCGTCGGTGCAGGTCGGCCAGGTCGGGCAGCCGAGGCCCGAGCCGGTCAGGCGGACGGCTCCGCCGGTCACGACGATGACGACCGCCATGACGAGCGCGGCGAGGGCCGCCCGCTGGACGGTCCGCGGGTGCGGGGTCCAGCGTTCGGCGATGAAGGCGAGCGGGTTGCGCGCTGCGGATACGGCGTCGGCGCGGGTCAGCTTTGGCACGCCCCCCATGGTAGGCGTCCGCTTGTGCACGCGTTCACGAGGGTCCCGCGGGACGACGCGGCGCCCTACTCCCAGCGGAAGAACTTCCCCGCGGCCGCCAGCGCCACGACCGCCCACCCGACGAGGATCCCGAGGTCGCCCCAGGGCATGCCCGCGCCGTGCTGGAGGACGTCCCGCAGCCCGTCGGACAGGGCCGAGACGGGCAGCAGCCCGAGCACGTCCTGCGCGCCGGAGGGGAACTTGTCCAGCGGCACGATCACGCCGCCGCCGACCAGCAGCAGCAGGAAGACCAGGTTGGCCGCGGCCAGCGTGGCCTCGGCCTTGAGGGTGCCGGCCATCAGCAGGCCCAGCCCGGAGAAGGCGGCCGTGCCGACGACCAGCAGCAGGAGCACCGCGAACGGATCGCCGTGCGGCGACCAGCCGAGCGCGAAGGCGATCACGGTCAGCAGGACCACCTGGAGCACCTCGGTGACCAGCACCGACGCCGTCTTGGCGGTCATCAGCCCCCAGCGGGGCAGCGGCGAGGCGGCCAGCCGCTTCAGCACGCCGTAGCGGCGCTCGAAGCCGGTGGCGATGGCCTGCCCGGTGAACGCCGTCGACATCACGGCGAGCGCCAGGACGCCCGGCGTGAGGAAGTCCACGGACTCGCCCGTGCCGGTGTCCACGATGTCCACCGAGCTGAACAGCACCAGCAGCAGCGTGGGGATGACGACGGTGAGCAGCAGCTGCTCACCGTTGCGCAGCAGCATCTTCGTCTCCAGCGCCGCCTGCGCCGAGATCATGCGGGCCAGCGGGGCCGCACCCGGCTTCGGGGCGTACGCGCCGGTGGCGGTGCCGCTGCCGGTACCGGTGGTGAGGGTCACGAGCGCAGCTCCTTGCCGGTCAGCTCCAAGAACACGTCCTCCAAAGTGTGCCGCTCCACGGAGATACGGTCGGGCATCACCCCGTGCTGCGCGCACCAGGAGGTCACGGTCGCGAGCAGCTGCGGATCGACCTTGCCGACGACCCGGTAGGAGCCGGGGGTCAGCTCGGCGGCGGAGGAGTCGGCGGGCAGCGCCTTGAGCAGGGAGGCGACGTCCAGGCCGGGGCGGCCGGTGAAGCGCAGGGTGTTCTCCGCCCCGCCGCGGCACAGCTCCTCGGGGGAGCCCTGGACGACGACCCGGCCCGCGTCGACGATCGCCACGTCGTCGGCGAGCTGCTCGGCCTCGTCCATGTAGTGCGTGGTGAGGATCACGGAGACGCCGTCGGCGCGCAGGTCGCGCACCAGGTCCCAGGTGGCCCGGCGGGCCTGCGGGTCGAGGCCCGCGGTCGGCTCGTCGAGGAAGACCAGCTCGGGGCGGCCGACCACGGCCATGGCGAGCGCGAGGCGCTGCTGCTGGCCGCCGGAGAGCCGCCGGTAGGAGGTACGGCCGCAGCCGCCCAGCCCCAGCCGCTCGATCAGGGCGTCCACGTCCAGCGGGTGGGCGTGCAGCCTGGCGACATGCCGCAGCATCTCGTCGGCCCGCGCGCCCGAGTACACGCCCCCGGACTGGAGCATCACGCCGATCCGGGGCCGCAGCTCGGCGGACTGGCGCACCGGGTCGAGGCCCAGGACGCGCACCGTGCCGGAATCCGGCTTCCGGTACCCCTCGCAGGTCTCGACCGTCGTCGTCTTGCCGGCGCCGTTGGGACCGAGCACGGCGGTCACGCCCGCCCGGGTCACCAGATCGAGGCCGTCCACCGCGGTCTTCGTGCCGTACCGCTTCACCAAGGCCTGTACCTGGACCACGGGCTCACTTCGCATGGCTCCAGAGTCTAGGTTCGCGCCGGGCGTCTCAGGCGGCCGGGTGGGGGAAGTCGCCCTCACGGGGCCGGTGCACCGCGAGCCACCGCTGGGCGTAGGCCACCGCGTCCGCCACGGGGAACAGCCGCGCGTCGGCGGCGCCCACCCGTCCGCGGACCACCGGCCGGTCGCGTTCGAAGTCGTGCCCGAGTTCGTCGAACCGCTCGGAGCTGATGGACACCTCCGTGACGACCTCCCAGCCGTGCGGTCCGGGCCGGCCCACCTCGACGAGCGGCGCGGGTATCCGGTATTCGGCCAGGTGGAAGCTGGTGCAGGAGTCGTACCCGGAGCCCAGGAGCAGCACCCGGGCGCCCGCGGTCTCCAGCTTGGCCAGCGGGCTGCGCTCGCCGAGGCGGCAGTTCGCGGCGTGCCCCTCCATCAGCTGTCCCGCGCGCGGGCCGAGCGCCGCGAAGGAGGCGTGCGGGTGCGCGCTGCGCACGGCTCCCGGCCAGGTGCGCACGGTCTCCGGGATCACGCCGACCCCGCGCGTGGGGGTGATCTCCGGGTCGTAGACGGGCATCGCCGCGCGGATGGTCTCCCACCATTCCTCGGGCACGGGCGGCCGGCTCCACAGGGCCGGGTCGGAGAGGTCGCCGGACTGGGCGGGGACCACCAGGGTGCCGTCCGGGCCCAGGACGTCGAGCAGTGCCTGGACCACGGCGACCGGGCCGCCGCAGACCCAGCCGAGGGAGCGCAGGGAGGAGTGGACGAGGAGGCTCTCACCGGGGCGTACGCCGAGGTCGCGCAGGGCTTCGGCGATCGTGTCCCGGGTCACGAGAGGGCCGGTCGGCAGGGGTGTGGGCATGGTCCGGCAGTGTGGCGCAGGACCTCCCCGCACGCCACCGGTTTGATCGATCAAAGATCGTTTCCGCAGGTCATGTTAGGGAGACCTAAGTGATGCAGGGCACCACCCGCCTGGATCAAGGGCGCTTGTCAGTCCCCGAGGAATTACGCAACAATGGCGTTGTGAAAAACGTCGGCGAGGCTCGGGAGACCCCCACGGGGACCCCCCAGGAGGAGTTCGCGACCGGGGAGCGCTCCACGCGCAACCGGGTCGCGCGGTCCATCCTGGACCACGGCCCGTCGACCGTCGCCGAACTGGCCGGACGGCTGGGGCTCACCCAGGCGGCCGTGCGGCGCCATCTGGACGCCCTGGTGGCCGACGACGTCGTCGAGGCGCGCGAGCGGCGGGTGTACGGGGCGCGGACGCGCGGCCGGCCCGCGAAGGTCTTCGCCCTCACCGACTGCGGCCGGGACGCCTTCGACCAGTCGTACGACAAGCTCGCCACGGACGCCCTGCGCTGGATCGCCGAGCGGGAGGGCGGTCAGGAGGCGGTCGCCGCCTTCGCCCGCGCCCGCATCGCCGCCCAGGCGCGCGCGTACCGCAAGGCCATCGAGGCGGTGGGCCCCGACGAGCGCGCCGGAGCGCTGGCCAAGGCCCTGAGCGCCGACGGGTACGCTGCTACGGCGCGCAGCGCGCCCCTCCCTCACAAGGGTGAGCAGCTCTGCCAGCACCACTGCCCGGTCGCCCACGTCGCCGAACAGTTCCCGCAGCTGTGCGAGGCGGAGACGGAGATCTTCGCCGAGCTGCTGGGCACCCACGTACAGCGACTGGCGACCATCGCGCACGGCGACGGCGTCTGCACGACGTTCATCCCCCAGATTTCCACTGACGCATCTGCTAGCACGGCCGGGAGGAACCCCGCATGACTCTCCCCACGGAGACTGCCCACCCCGAACTCGAGGGCCTGGGCAAGTACGAATACGGCTGGGCCGACTCCGACGAGGCCGGCGCCTCCGCGAAGCGCGGTCTGAACGAGGAAGTCGTCCGGGACATCTCCGCCAAGAAGAACGAGCCGGAGTGGATGACCAAGCTCCGCCTCAAGGGCCTGCGGCTGTTCGAGAAGAAGCCCATGCCGAACTGGGGCTCGGACCTGTCGGGCATCGACTTCGACAACATCAAGTACTTCGTGCGCTCCACGGAGAAGCAGGCGGAGTCCTGGGAGGACCTGCCCGAGGACATCAAGAACACCTACGACAAGCTGGGCATCCCCGAGGCCGAGAAGCAGCGCCTCGTCGCCGGCGTCGCCGCCCAGTACGAGTCGGAGGTCGTCTACCACCAGATCCGCGAGGACCTGGAGGAGCAGGGCGTCATCTTCCTGGACACCGACACCGCCCTCAAGGAGCACCCGGAGCTCTTCAAGGAGTACTTCGGCACGGTCATCCCGGTCGGCGACAACAAGTTCGCCTCGCTGAACACCGCGGTGTGGTCGGGCGGCTCCTTCATCTACGTCCCGCCGGGCGTGCACGTGGAGATCCCGCTCCAGGCCTACTTCCGCATCAACACGGAGAACATGGGCCAGTTCGAGCGGACCCTGATCATCGTCGACGAGGGCGCCTACGTGCACTACGTCGAGGGCTGCACCGCGCCGATCTACAAGTCGGACTCGCTCCACTCCGCGGTCGTCGAGATCATCGTCAAGAAGAACGCCCGCTGCCGCTACACGACCATCCAGAACTGGTCGAACAACGTCTACAACCTGGTCACCAAGCGCGCCGTGGCGTACGAGGGCGCGACCATGGAGTGGATCGACGGCAACATCGGCTCCAAGGTGACGATGAAGTACCCGGCCGTCTACCTGATGGGCGAGCACGCCAAGGGCGAGACCCTGTCCATCGCCTTCGCCGGCGAGGGCCAGCACCAGGACGCCGGTTCCAAGATGGTCCACATGGCGCCGAACACCTCGTCCAACATCGTCTCCAAGTCGGTGGCGCGCGGCGGCGGCCGCACCTCCTACCGCGGCCTGGTGGAGATCGGCGAGGGCGCCCCGGGCTCCAAGTCCAACGTGCTCTGCGACGCGCTGCTCGTCGACACCATCTCCCGCTCCGACACCTACCCCTACGTGGACGTCCGCGAGGACGATGTGTCCATGGGCCACGAGGCGACCGTCTCCAAGGTCTCCGAGGACCAGCTCTTCTACCTGATGAGCCGCGGCCTGTCCGAGTTCGAGGCGATGGCGATGATCGTGCGCGGCTTCGTCGAGCCGATCGCCAAGGAACTCCCCATGGAGTACGCCCTGGAGCTCAACCGGCTGATCGAGCTGCAGATGGAAGGCGCGGTCGGCTGACGACCGCCCCCGCAAGCGGCGACGGCCCGCCCCCGTGGGCGGGCCGAGGATCACAACTGACGTAGGAAAGAGAGCAGACCGACAGCCATGGCTGAGGCTCAGAACTCCCCCAAGTCCTCGACTTCGCCCGGACAGGGGGCGCCCCCACCCGTGGGCTCGACCACCGCGGGCCAGATCGCGGTGGCCGCCGAGTCGACCGTCGCCACGCGCATGAGCGCGCCCCCCTCGTTCGACGTGGCGGACTTCCCGGTCCCGCACGGCCGTGAGGAGGAGTGGCGCTTCACCCCGCTGGAGCGGCTGCGCGGTCTGCACGACGGCACCGCGACCGCCACCGGCGGCGTGAAGGTCGACGTCCGGGCCCCCGAGGGCGTGCGCGTCGAGACCGTCGGCCGCGACGACGCCCGGCTCGGCAGGGCCGGCGCCCCGGTGGACCGCGTCGCCGCCCAGGCCTACTCGGCCTTCGAGCAGGCCTCGGTCGTGACCGTCCCCAAGGAGACCGTCCTCACCGAGCCGATCCGCATCGCCGTGCACGGCGACGGCGGCACCGCCTACGGCCACCAGGTCATCGAGCTGGAGGCCTTCGCCGAGGCCGTCGTCGTCATCGACCACACCGGTGACGCGGTGCTCGCCGCCAACGTCGACTACCTGATCGGCGACGGCGCCAAGCTGACCGTCGTCTCCGTCCAGGACTGGGACGACAAGGCCGTGCACGTCGGCCAGCACAACGCCCTGATCGGCCGCGACGCCTCCCTCAAGTCGGTCGTGGTCACCTTCGGCGGCGACCTGGTCCGGCTGCACCCGCGGGTGACGTACGCGGGCACCGGCGGCGAGGTCGAGATGTTCGGCCTGTACTTCACCGACGCGGGTCAGCACCAGGAGCACCGCCTCTTCGTCGACCACAACACCCCGCACTGCAAGTCGAACGTGGTCTACAAGGGCGCCCTCCAAGGCGACGAGGCCCACGCCGTGTGGATCGGCGACGTCCTCATCGAGGCCAAGGCCGAGGGCACCGACACCTACGAGATGAACCGCAACCTGGTCCTCACGGACGGCTCCCGGGTCGACTCCGTGCCGAACCTGGAGATCGAGACCGGCGAGATCGTCGGCGCAGGCCACGCCTCCGCCACCGGCCGCTTCGACGACGAGCAGCTCTTCTACCTGATGGCCCGCGGCATCCCGGAGCACGAGGCCCGCCGCCTCGTGGTCCGCGGCTTCTTCGCCGAGCTGGTCCAGCAGATCGGTGTCGCCGACATCGAGGAGCGCCTGCTCGCCAGGATCGAGGAGGAGCTGGAGGCGTCGGTCGCATGACCAGCACCTTCGTACGCGTCTGCGGGCTGGACGAGCTGGAGGAGGACACCCCGAAGAGGGTGGAACTCGACGGCACGCCCATCTCCGTGGTGCGCACCGAGGGCGAGGTGTTCGCCGTCCACGACATCTGCTCGCACGCGAACGTCTCGCTGTCGGAGGGCGAGGTCGACGACTGCCACATCGAGTGCTGGCTGCACGGCTCGCGCTTCGACCTCCGTTCCGGCAAGCCCGACAGTCTTCCGGCGACGCGTCCCGTCCCCGTATACCCCGTAAAGATCGAAGGGGACGACGTGCTCGTCTCCCTCTCCCAGGAGTCCTGAGGCACCCATGGCAACGCTTGAAATCCGAGACCTGCACGTCACCGTCGAGGCCGACAACGCCACGAAGGAGATCCTCAAGGGTGTCGACCTGACCGTGAAGCAGGGCGAGACGCACGCCATCATGGGCCCCAACGGCTCGGGCAAGTCGACCCTCGCCTACTCCCTCGCGGGCCACCCCAAGTACACGATCACCGGCGGCACCGTCACCCTCGACGGCGAGGACGTCCTGGAGATGTCCGTCGACGAGCGCGCCCGCGCGGGCCTGTTCCTGGCGATGCAGTACCCGGTCGAGGTCCCCGGCGTCTCGGTCTCCAACTTCCTGCGCACCTCCGCCACCGCCATCCGCGGCGAGGCCCCCAAGCTGCGCACCTGGGTGAAGGAGGTCAAGGAGACCATGGAGCGGCTCCACATGGACCCCTCCTTCGCCGAGCGCAACGTCAACGAGGGCTTCTCCGGCGGTGAGAAGAAGCGCCACGAGATCCTCCAGCTCGAACTGCTCAAGCCGAAGGTCGCGATCCTCGACGAGACGGACTCCGGCCTGGACGTCGACGCCCTGCGGATCGTCTCCGAGGGCGTGAACCGCGTCCGCGAGACCGGCGAGGTCGGCACCCTGCTGATCACGCACTACACGCGCATCCTGCGCTACATCAAGCCCGACCACGTCCACGTGTTCGCCGGCGGCCGCATCGTCGAGTCCGGCGGCCCCGAGCTCGCGGACAAGCTGGAGAACGAGGGCTACGAGGCATACGTGAAGGGTGGCGCATCCGCGTGACACAGCTGCCGGGCCTCCTCGACACCGAGGCGATCCGCAAGGACTTCCCGATCCTGGACCGCGTGGTCCACGACGGCAGGAAGCTCGTCTACCTCGACAACGCGGCGACCTCGCAGACTCCGCGCCAGGTCATCGACGTCCTCGACGAGTACTACGAGCAGCACAACGCCAACGTCCACCGGGGCGTGCACGTGCTCGCCGAGGAGGCCACGGCGCTGTACGAGGGCGCGCGCGACAAGGTCGCCGCGTTCATCAACGCGCCGAGCCGCGACGAGGTGATCTTCACCAAGAACGCCTCGGAGTCGCTCAACCTCGTGGCGAACATGCTCGGCTGGGCCGACGAGCCCTACCGGGTGGACCACGACACCGAGATCGTCATCACGGAGATGGAGCACCACTCCAACATCGTTCCCTGGCAGCTGCTCGCGCAGCGCACGGGCGCGAAGCTGAAGTGGTTCGGCCTCACCGACGACGGCCGGCTCGACCTGTCCAACCTCGACGAGGTCATCACCGAGAAGACGAAGATCGTCTCCTTCGTGCTGGTGTCCAACATCCTCGGCACCCTCAACCCGGTCGAGGCGATAGTCCGCCGCGCCCAGGAGGTCGGCGCCCTGGTCTGCGTGGACGCCTCGCAGGCCGCCCCGCACATGCCGCTGGACGTGCAGGCCCTCCAGGCCGACTTCGTGGCCTTCACCGGCCACAAGATGTGCGGCCCGACCGGCATCGGCGTGCTCTGGGGCCGCCAGGAGCTGCTGGAGGACCTGCCGCCGTTCCTCGGCGGCGGCGAGATGATCGAGACCGTCTCGATGCACTCCTCGACGTACGCCCCGGCGCCGCACAAGTTCGAGGCGGGCACGCCCCCGATCGCCCAGGCGGTCGGCCTCGGCGCGGCGATCGACTACCTCGACTCGATCGGCATGGACAAGATCCTCGCCCACGAGCACGCGCTCACCGAGTACGCGGTGAAGCGGCTGGCGGAGGTCCCCGACCTCCGGATCATCGGTCCCACCACGGCCGAGGACCGGGGCGCCGCGATCTCCTTCACGCTGGGCGACATCCACCCGCACGATGTGGGCCAGGTTCTCGACGAGCAGGGCATCGCGGTGCGGGTGGGCCACCACTGCGCACGGCCGGTCTGCCTGCGCTACGGAATTCCTGCGACCACGCGAGCGTCGTTCTATCTGTACTCCACGCCGGCCGAGATCGACGCCCTGGTCGACGGCCTGGAGCACGTACGGAACTTCTTCGGCTGACGGGACGGGACGAGCGATCGCATGAAGCTGGACTCCATGTACCAGGAAGTCATCCTGGACCACTACAAGCACCCGCACGGGCGCGGTCTGAGAGATGGCGACGCCGAGGTGCACCACGTGAACCCGACGTGCGGCGACGAGATCACCCTTCGTGTGAAGTACGACGGCACGAAGATCGAGGACGTCTCGTACGAGGGTCAGGGCTGTTCCATCAGCCAGGCCTCGGCCTCCGTGCTCAACGACCTCCTCGTCGGCAAGGAACTCGCCGACGCGCAGAGGATCCAGGAGACCTTCCTGGAACTGATGCAGTCCAAGGGGAAGATCGAGCCCGATGACGCGATGGAGGACGTCCTGGAGGACGCGGTCGCGTTCGCCGGGGTGTCCAAGTATCCGGCCCGGGTCAAGTGCGCCCTGCTGAGCTGGATGGCCTGGAAGGACGCGACGGCCCAGGCGCTGGACGGCGCCGAAGCCGAAAGGAAGACCGCATGAGCGAGACCGTGGAGATGAAGCCGGCCTCGGAGGAAGAGCTCCGCGAGGCCCTGATGGACGTCGTCGACCCCGAACTGGGCATCGACGTCGTCAACCTGGGCCTGATCTACGGCATCCATGTCGACGACGCGAACATCGCCACCGTCGACATGACCCTGACGTCGGCGGCCTGCCCGCTCACCGACGTCATCGAGGACCAGGCCAAGTCCGCCACGGACGGTCTCGTCAGCGAACTGCGCATCAACTGGGTCTGGATGCCGCCGTGGGGCCCGGACAAGATCACGGACGACGGCCGCGAGCAGCTGCGCGCGCTCGGGTTCAACGTCTGAGATCCACCGGCACAACCGCCGGAGATCCACCGGCGGGAGCAAGGAGAACGGCGAGGTCCGCCCGGACCCCGCCGTTCTCCCTTTCCGCGTCCCCCCGCTGCCCGCGTCTTCCGCGTCCCCCGTCGGCCGGCCCCATCCGGCCGAAGGCGCCATATGTGGGCGTACACAGCGCTCACTACGCTCGCCCGCATGGGATACGTGATGCTCGCCGGGGCCATAGCCGCCGAGGTCGTGGCCACGACAGCGCTGAAGTACAGCGAGGGGTTCAGCAGGCTGTGGCCCTCGCTGCTGACGGCACTGGGCTACGTGGTCTCCTTCGTGCTGCTCGCCCAGGCGCTGAAGGCGGTGCAGATCGGCACCGCGTACGCGATCTGGTCCGGAGCGGGGACCGCGGCCATCGCCGTGCTGGGGCTGCTGCTGTTCGGGGAGGAGCTGACCCTGACGAAGGTGGGCGGGATCCTGCTGATCATCGGGGGAGTGGTGGTGCTCAACCTCGGCGGGGCGAGTCACTGATGCCCCGGCGCCGGCTCGGGCGATCCCCTGAACGCGCGCCCGGCACATGAGACACGGTTCGCTCCCGCGCCCCGCCCCACGTTAGGTTTTCCCCATGACCGACACTGCTTCCCGTACCACCGGCGCCGTGGCCGCCGGCCTCGCCACGATCGCCGCCGACGGCACCGTCCTCGACACCTGGTTCCCCGCGCCCGAACTGACGGACGAGCCCGGCCCGGCCGGCACCGAGCGGCTGACCGCCGAGCGGGCCGCCGAGCTCCTCGGCGGCGGCGCCACCGCGGCGACCGGCCCGGACAACCGCCGGGGCGTCGAAGTGGTCGCGGTCCGCACAGTCATCGCCTCGCTGGACGAGAAGCCGATCGACGCGCACGACGTCTACCTGCGCCTGCACCTGCTCTCCCACCGGCTGGTCGAGCCGCACGGCCAGAACCTGGACGGCATCTTCGGCCACCTCGCCAACGTCGCCTGGACCTCCCTCGGCCCGGTCGCCGTGGACGACGTCGAGAAGGTGCGCCTCAACGCCCGCGCCGAGGGCCTGCACCTCCAGGTCACCTCGATCGACAAGTTCCCGCGCATGACGGACTACGTGGCCCCCAAGGGCGTGCGCATCGCCGACGCCGACCGCGTCCGCCTCGGCGCGCATCTCGCCGAGGGCACCACCGTGATGCACGAGGGCTTCGTCAACTTCAACGCGGGCACCCTCGGCACCTCCATGGTCGAGGGCCGCATCTCCGCGGGCGTCGTCGTCGGCGACGGCTCGGACATCGGCGGCGGCGCCTCCACCATGGGCACCCTCTCCGGCGGCGGCAACGTGCGCATCACCATCGGCGAGCGCTGCCTGGTCGGCGCGGAGGCGGGCGTCGGCATCGCGCTCGGCGACGAGTGCGTCGTGGAGGCCGGCCTCTACGTCACCGCGGGCACCCGCGTGACCATGCCCGACGGAGAGATCGTCAAGGCCCGCGAACTCTCCGGCGCCTCCCACATCCTCTTCCGCCGCAACTCGGTCACCGGCGCCGTGGAGGCCCGCCCCAACAACGCGGTCTGGGGCGGCCTGAACGAGGTCCTGCACAGCCACAACTGACGACGCGGGCACGCGCAGGCGCCCTTCTCCCGTGCGGGGAAGGGCGCCTTGTCGTGTGGCGGTGCGCCCCGTGTGGCGGTGTGCCGCAGGGCGGTCAGGCGGTGGCCGACTGATGGTATTCCGTGAGCAGTTGCTCGACAGTCTGCCGGGGGGCGGGGCGCAGTGGGGGGCGGACCGGGCCGGCGGGGAGGTGCAGGGCGTCGAGGAGGGCCTTGACGGTGACCGTGCCGGGCAGGGAGGAGGACATCACCGACTCGATGAGGCCGGTGGCCTGTTGCTGGAGACGGGCCGCCTCCGCGGTGTCGCCCGCGTCGAACGCGTCGAGGACGGCGCGCAGTCGGGCGGGGACGAGGTTCGCCACCGTGCTCACGTATCCGGCGCCGCCCACCGCGTACAGGGCGAGGTTGTGTTCGTCGCAGCCCGCGTAGTACGCCAACTCGGTGCGGGCCAGCAGCTTCTGGGCGGCGAGGAAGTCGTAGGAGCAGTCCTTGACCGCCACGATCGCGGGGTGTTCGGCCAGTCTCAGCAGTGTGTCCGGCTCGATGCGGACGCCGGTGCGGCCGGGGATGTCGTACAGCATGACCGGTACCCCGGAGGCGTCCGCCACGGTGCGGAAGTGCTCCTCGACCGCGTCCTGGGGCGGCCTGCTGTAGTACGGCGTCACCACCAGCACCGCGTCGGCGCCGGCCTTCTCGGCCGCGAGGGCGAGCTCGACGGTGTGCCGGGTGTCGGCCGTGCCCACGCCCGCGACGATCGAGGCCCGGTCCCCGACCGCCTCGCGCACGGCCCGGACCAGGGCGGTCTTCTCGGCGTCCGTGGTGGTCGGCGACTCGCCGGTCGTGCCGTTGAGCACCAGGCCGTCGCACCCCTCGGCCACCAGGCGGGCGGCCAGCGCCTGGGCCCCGTCCAGGTCGAGGTCCCCGGAACCGGCGGTGAAGGGCGTGATCATGGCGCACAGGGCGCGGCCGAAGGGAGCGGTGGCGGCGCGGGACGCCGCGGTCGTCGTCATGAACGGTAGTGTCGGCCGGTCGACGATGAAGCTCCACTTAAATCTTCTACGGGGTATCGGTCAGCGACGCTGCACCCATGTCGCGGCGCTGTGTCCAAATGGGCCGTTCTGGGTCACCATGGGCATGAGGTCCACCGACGGAGTTCACGCCCAGGCTCATGCTCATGGGAGGCGTCATGAAGCTCGGCAAGGCACTGGCCACCGGAGTCGCGAAGGAGCGGCCGCAGCCGCGGGCCGCCGAGGAGGACAGGCCCGAACGTCCCGTGGAGATCCGGCAGGAGCAGCGGTCGCGGAGCACCGCGCCCGAAGAGGTGGCGGCCGCCGCGCCCGAAGAGGTGCCGTCCGCCCGATGAGGCTGCGGCTGCCGGCGGAACGCCCCGCGGAGCCGCCGACCGGCTACAAGATCGCCCACCCGGTGCTGTCCCAGGACGGCGCCCGGGCCGGTTTCACCGGGGTGTCGCTCGGCGGCGCGCTGCCTTATGGCGTCGTCGCCGACGCGTCCTGCCTCTACGGCCGGCGGCACCGGCCGCCCGCCCGCCTGTGTGACTGCGGCTTCCACTGCGTGCACGACCGCGCGGTGGCCGAGGCCCTGCTCTGCACGGCCGAGCACCGGGACGCCGTACTCCTGGAGGTCACGGTCCTGGGCGCGTACATCCGCTTCGAGCGCGGATTCCGTTACGCCCGGCAGCGGGTGCGCACGGCGACGGTGGGGCCGTGCGCCTGCGGCGCACCGGCCGTCGCGCTGGCCGACGCGGGCTGGGGCAGACCTGGCCGGCGGGCCCTGGCCGCCGCGTGCGCGGGCTGCGTGCGCGGCCGTACGTCCCTCACGCTCGCCGCGTTCGGCCGGCTGGCCGGGGACGGCCTGCGGGTCGTGGCCGCGCCCGCCGTGCGAGCGCCCGACGCGGGCGGGGCGCCCGACCCGCACGACGAGTTCGGTGTACCCGAACTCGTCGCGGAGGCGGCCCTGTTGCAGGCGCGCCTCGACGTGCTGCAGAGCCGGCTGGCCCGCATCCGCGAGCGCGGCGCGGGCGGTCCGGACGGTGCGGGCCGTAACTGACCGGGCGCGTCGTGTCGGGCAGGACAGCCCTTGGGGCGGTGCCGTACGGGCCGAGGGTAGTGGCGGCGTCGCGGGGTACCCGGCTGTTCCGGACCGAGAGGAGGCGGGACACCGTGACCGGGACCATCGATGCCAGGCCTGCCGGGTCAGTACGCGAGGAGCGCCCCCTGGTGGGCGACCGCCCGGCGGGCGACCACTCGGTGGGCGAACTCGTCCACCAGGCGACGGAACAGATCTCCCTGCTGGTGCGGCAGGAGGCCGCCCTCGCCAAGGAGGAGCTGACCGCCAAGGGCCGGCGCATGGGGCGCGGCGGCGGACTGCTGGGCGCTGCGGGCGCGTTCGCCTATGTCGGGCTGTTCGCGCTCGCCGGTACGGGCGTGGCCGCGCTCTCGCTGGTGCTGCCCGTGTGGGCGGCGGCACTCATCGTGACGGGCGTGCTGTTCGCGATCGCCGGCCTGCTGGCGCTGACCGGCCGTGCCCAGCTGCACAGTGCCGGGCCGCCCACGCCGCAGCGGACGATCGGCAGCGTCAAGGCGGACGTCGAGGAGATCAAGGAAAGGGCACACCACCGATGACGGACAGGACGCAGGGGGCGGGCGGCGGATCGACCGGGGCCGTCGGCGCGAAGGGCCCCGACGAGTTGCGGGAACAGATCGAGCAGACCAGGAGCCGGCTCGGCGACACTGTCGAGGAGCTGGCGGCCAAGGCCGATGTGAAGGGGCGGGCCAGGGCCCGCGCGGCCGATCTGCGGGACAAGGCGGGCGCGATGACGGTCCAGCTGCGCAGCACCGCCGCGCACGCCGGGCACCGCGTCCAGGAGAGGACCGCCGAGGCGGGACACCGCGCGCAGCGCAGGGCGCGGCGGGCCGGGCACAGTGCGCAGGACTCGGTCCGGCGGCCGATGACCGGCGCGGTGGACACCTGCCGGCGTCATCCGCGCCAGTTGATGATCGTGGGCGCGGTGGGCGCCGCCGCGGTCGTGGCCGGAATGCTGGTCCGCCGGCGCGGCGGGTGCCGCTGACCCTCGGCGAGAACCGTACGGCGGCCGAGAGGCCGGGCGGAGAAGGCGGAGGCCGCCCCCACCCAGGACGGGTGGGGGCGGCCTCCTGTCGCAGGGCCGCGGGTTACGGGCGGAAGCGCAGCACCTGCGGGTCGTGGTCGCTGATCTGGTCGTGGAACTCCGAGTTGATGTGCACGCTGTCGTACTCGAAGTCGCCGCGCCGGATCGACGGGCTGATCAGGATCTGGTCCAGGACCTGCTGGTTGCCCTGGTAGTCGTAGGTGTAACGCTCGTTCTTGGGCAGGGACTTGATCGCCGACCACAGTTCGCCGCGGCCCTCGAGGATCTTCGCGGTGCCGGAGAACTCGAAGTCGTTCATGTCGCCGAGCGCGATGACCTCGGCGTTCTTCTGGACCTTCAGGATGTCCTTGACGAAGGAGTTCACCTCGGTCGCCTGGAGGTGGCGCTGCACCTCGGAGCTGCGCACCGGCGGCTGGTACTGCGCGGTCAGCCCCTGGTCGCCGCCCTTGGAGGCGAAGTGGTTGGCGATCACGAAGACGGTGCGGCCGTGGAAGACGAACTCGCCGACCAGCGGCTTGCGGCTGTTCTTCCACGCGTCGCTCGTCGGGTCTATCCGGCCGGGGGAGGCCGTCAGGGCGGCCTTGCCGCGCACCTTGGTGACACCGACGGCGGTGGTGGAGTCGCCGCCGGCGCGGTCGGTGAAGGAGACCCGCTCGGGGTTGAACAGGAAGGCCTGGCGGATGTTGCCGCCGGGCTCGCCGCCGTCCTGGTCGTTGACCGGGTCGATGGAGCGCCACTCGTAGCGGGGGCCGCCGGCCGCCACGATCGCGTCGATCAGCTTGGACAGGGTCCGGCTCGCGCCGACCGTGCCGTCGTCGGTGGCGCCGTTGTCGTCCTGGATCTCCTCCAGGGACACGATGTCGGGCGAGTTCAGGTTGTGCACGATCGCCGAGGCGTGGGCCTCGAAGGTGGCGTCGGAGGGGTCGAGGTTCTCCACGTTGTACGTGGCGACCGCCAGCTGGCCGCGGGACTGCTCGGCGGTCGTCTCGCGCTGCAGGTGCGCGCTCTTGAGGGCGCCGAGCTGGGAGGCGACCAGCGTGTAGCCGCCGAACTGGTTGTAGTCCATCGGGCCGACGGTGGCGCCGGCGAGGGTGTCGCCGACGTCGGCGACGGGGAAGTCGGCGGTGGAGCCCAGCGACTGGATCTGCAGCCGGCCGGTGTTCTGGGAGTCGTAGGAGCCGTACACCGTGCCGCCGCGGCGGCTCTGGTGCTCGTGCGGCTTCACCGTGACCCACAGCTCGCTGTACGGGTCGGTGCCGGTGACGACGCGGGCGTCGGCGACCTTGACGTTCATGCCCTCCAGCGACTCGTAGTAGTCGAGGGCGTACTTGGCGGGGCGCAGCGTCAGGCCGTTCACGGAGCCGCCCGCGGCCGGGTCGCCCGCCGGGGTGTAGGCGGCCGGGACCGACCGGGCGTCGACGACGACGGGGGCGGGCACCGCGTTGCCGCTGGACACCACGGTGACCGTCGGCTTGCCGATCTCCGTGACGGACTGGTTGCCGGAGGAGGCGCCGCCGGGGACGTACTCCGAGACCGTGCCGGTGACCGTCACCGCGTCGCCCACGGCGACCTTCGGCGTGGAGCTGGTGAAGACGAAGACGCCCTCGCTGGTGGCCGGGTCGGCGTCCGGGTTCGGGTCCTGCATCCAGAAGCCCTTGGAGGAGCCGTAGCCGCGCACACCGGTGACGATTCCGGCCACGTCCGTGACCTTCTGGCCGGCGTACGGGGACGTCCGGGTGGTGCCCTGGATGTCGTGGATGCGCACGGAGTCCGCGTGCGCGGGCACGGTGAACAGGATCGTGGACGCCGCGGAACAGGCGGCGGCGACGGTCAGCGCGGCGAGACGCGCGGAAGACTTGCTCGGCAAGGAAATCCCTCCGGGGACATGACAAGCGCCGGGACGAGGGTGGAACGGGAGCGGAACGGGGTGGCGCCATGGCAACGCGCGTAGAGGACGGGATGCAGTGCACAGTCGTACCCCGACTTCTACGCGCGTCAATCTCCTGCGCGGCCAGGGCAGTTGTCAAGGTTTCGGCCATGTACGCGACCTGTCGGGGAGATGAACCGGGCGGCATGGGTGGAAATCCGTCTAGGCTGAGCGGTTGAGTCGTAAGGCTTCCGGCCGCCGGGTGTTCCAGACCCGTACGGCCTCCAGGTCCGCTAGGAGAACCAGCCGATGTCAGACAGGTCCCCGCTCCCGCCGGTGCGGCTCGCTTCCGAACCGGAGCTGGCCCGGGACGCCCTCGCCACCCCGCTGCTCGCGCGCGCCGCCCGGCTCGCCCGCTGGGCCGGGCCCGAGACCCGGATCGACGCCGGCGGTGCGCTGGTGGAGGAGCAACTGCCCGCAGCCGCCGAGGCGCTGGGCCTGAGCGGCGACGACGCGGCGGCCGAGGCGAGCGAGGCCTGGCGCACGGCCGTCGACACCGGGCTCGTCGAGATCACCGACGAGGACACGGGCACCGTGGCGGCGGGCGCGGAGCTGCGCCTGCTCACCGGCGGTTCGCCGCACGACGTCCTCACGGTGTGGCGGAACGCGCTGGAGACCGTGCTGGCCGACGCGAGCGTGCCCGACCTGGACGGCCTGATCGACGCGATGGACGAGGGCGGCGCGGTCGACCTCGGCTCGCTGGACTGGGACCCCGAGGCCGAGGCGGCGTTCCTCGACGGCGTCCTCGCCAACCTCTACCTGCTCACCGTGGGCGAGGACGGCCCCGGCGGCCCGGTGCCGCTGCCGGCGCTCGCCGCCTCCATGATCGTGCCCAGCGACATGGGCGAGCCCACCAACGACATACTGCAGCAGGTCTCCGACGCGATGATGCGGCTGGACGACCAGTTCCGGCTGCTGGAGCCGGTCGGGCTGGTCGAGTACCGGCCGGTGGACGAGGCCCTCCTCGGCGACGCCGAGGACGCCGAGACGGCCGCCGCGGAGAGCGGCGCCGAGCCGTCGGCGCCGGTCGACGACGTCGACGTGAGCCGCTACGGCATGGTCCGGCTCACCCCCCTCGGGCTGTACGGGATGCGCGCTCGGCTGCTCGACGCCGGACATGAGGCCCCGGCCGTCGGCGACCTCGCGGACAAGGGCGCGGACGCGCTGCTCGACGGCACCGCCGCCTTCCCGCCGGCGGCCGCGCACGCCGAGACCGAGCAGTGGCTGGCGCGCCGCGAACCGCTCGCCTCCGCCGCCGAACTGCTCGCCGCGGCGCGCGGGGCGGACGCCGGGGCTCCGCTGCGGCGGCTGCGCTGCCAGCAGGCGCTGTCGCTGGTGGGGGCCGCCGCCGAGCCCGCGCTGCGCGAGGTGCTCGGCGACCGGGAGCTGGGCGGCCTGGCCCGGGTCTGGCTGACCGAACGGGGCCTGGCCGACGTGCCCCCGCCGTCCCAGGACCTGATCTTCTGGCTCACCATCGACACGGTGGCCGCGCAGTTGGCGGCCGAGGGCGACTCCGCCGAACTGCACGCGCTGGTCCAGGGTCTCGCGGAGCAGCACAGCGGCTTCTTCGCGGCGGCCTGGCGGGTGGACCACCCGCAGACGGCGGACGTACTGGAGGCGATGGGCCGGCTGCACCCGGACAAGCGGATCGCCAAGGAGGCCCGCAAGGCGGCGTTCAAGGCGCGCTCGGCCCGCGGGGAGTAGGGGGCCGCAGCGCCGTTCGGCGCGGGCCCCGCGTCCGGCTCGCGCGGGGGAAACCGCGCCGGGCTCGGTCCGGGGCCCCGCGCCTGGTCGTATCCGGCCCTTCCGCTCGCCCCGGCCCGGATTCTCCCCTCGGTCCGGTCCGGAGACCGCACAGTCCTCCGGCGGTCCGCCGCGGGGGCGGTCGGGTCCCGCCCCCGGCGCCCCCGCGGGCAGGCTCCGCGCCGCCCCGCGACACCGCGCGGGCCGCGCCGGATCGCGCACGACCGGCGCACGGCTCGTCCGGGCCGTCCCGCGCGTCGGGCGCCGGCGGAGGGCCCGTGCGCCGGTCGTGCGCGGGCTCGCCGTGCCCGGTCCCCGGAAGGGGCGGAAGCGCGGGAGAACGCCCCGGAGAAGACCGGGAGTTAATTCGCTCGCCCGTCCCGCGGCTTCCTGCCTAAGGTGATCCACGTCCAGGTGCGACAGGCAGGACCTACTTCCACTCTTCATGGGGAGGCCGCGGGTTCGACTCCCGCCACCGGCACCACTTGCCGGTGTAGCTCAGTGGCAGAGCACCGACCGTCGGTTCCGCCGCCCTCGACCTCTGGACACCGAAAACCTCACGCACCTCCCGGTGCGCAGGCTGCGGCTACTTCGTTGCGATCGAACCGTGCCGCCGCCGAACCTGATCTCGGGAGGCGCGGCTCACGGTGGGCGCCCGGTGCGCGGGCGACGGTTGCTTCCTGTCCGGACGGTTGCGGGTTCGAGTCCCGTCACCGACTCAGGGTCGGTGTAGCTCAATCGGCGGAGCATCCGAAAAAGTCCGTCGCCGACTCCCGATCTCGGGCGCCTTCCATCCGCCGTGCCTCCCCACCCACAGCGACTGCCAAATCGCCCGGAAAACAGGGGGAATTCAGCATGGCCCGGTTCAACACCAAGACCGCCCGGCCGCGGCCCGCCTCGCCGGTGACGTCCACGGGACGCCCGCTGCGCACGTACGAGGGCGGCCGGGGCCACGAGCGCGACGCGCGCTCGGAGCTCTTCTTGCTCGCGGTGTCGAACATGGTCTCCCAGCAGACCTTCTACGAGTCCGCCGACGACCGCGACGACCGGTTCGCCCGGCTCGTGCGCGAGCTGGCCGTCACCGACCCGTCCTGGACGGCCGGCCTGCTCGGCTGGCTGCGCGGCGAGGCGAACATGCGTACGGCGTCGATCGTGGGCGCCGCCGAGTACGTACGGGCCCGGCTGGCGGCCGGCGCGACCGACGGCCCCACCGGCCGCCAGGTCGTCGCCTCCGTGCTCCAGCGCCCGGACGAGCCCGGCGAGCTGCTGGCGTACTGGACGGCGGCCTACGGCCGCAACGTGCCCAAGCCGGTCAAGCGCGGCATCGCCGACGCCGTACGGCGGCTGTACCACCCGAGGTCGCTGCTGAAGTACGACACCGCGTCCAAGGGCTACCGCTTCGGCGACATCCTCAACCTGACGCACGCCTCACCCGACCCCGACAAGCCGTGGCAGGGCGAGCTGTTCCGGCACGCCCTGGACCGGCGGCACCACCCGGAGACCGCGGTGCCGCCCGCCTCGCTGCCGCTGCTCACCGCGCACCGCGAGCTGATGGCGCTGCCGGTCGAGCGGCGCCGGGCCGTCGTCACCGACCCCGGCGGCGCCGAGCGGCTGGCGGCGGCCGGCATGACCTGGGAGGCGCTGGCGGGCTGGATCCAGGGGCCGATGGACAAGGCGGCGTGGGAGGCGGTGATCCCGTCCATGGGGTCGATGGCGCTGCTGCGCAACCTGCGCAACTTCGACGAGGCCGGGGTCTCGGACGCGGTCGCCGCGCAGGTCGCGGCGAAGATCAGCGATCCGGCCGAGGTCGCGCGCTCGCGCCAGTTCCCGTTCCGGTACCTGGCCGCGTACCAGCACGCGCCGTCCCTGCGCTGGGCCTACCCGCTGGAACAGGCGCTCGGTCACTCGCTGGCCAACGTGCCCGCGCTGCCGGGCCGGACCCTGGTGCTCGTCGACCGGTCGGGCTCGATGTTCTGGTCGCGGATGTCGGAGCGGTCGCAGCTCAGCCGGGCCGACGCGGCGGCCGTCTTCGGCGCCGCCGTCGCGCTGCGGGCGGCCGACGCCGACCTCGTGCAGTTCGGCTCGACCAGTGCCGAGGTGGCGTTCCGGGAGGGGGAGTCGGTGCTGAAGGTCCTGGAGCGCTTCGGCGACCTGGGCGGCACCGACACCACCGAGGCGGTGCGCCGCCACTACCGCGGGCACGACCGGGTGCTGATCGTCACCGACGAGCAGTACGCCCCGCATCGGCACGGCGACCCGACCGCCCAGGTCCCGGACCGGATCCCGGTCTACACCTGGAACCTGGAGGGCTACCGGGCGGGCCACGGCCCCTCGGGCACCGGTGACCGGCACACCTTCGGCGGGCTCTCGGACGCGGCTTTCCGGATGGTCACGCTGCTGGAGTCGGCCCGCGACGCCCACTGGCCGTGGCTGCGCTGACGGCCGCCGGCCGCGGCCGGGGGCGACCGCTCGGCACGGGGTGCGGCCGGCCGGGAGCGACCGGTCAGTGCGGGGTGCCGCCGGCCGGGAGTCCGGCCGCGCCCATGTAGTCGCGCACGTGGACGAGCAGGCCGTCGCGGACCCGCAGCACCAGCAGACCGGGCACCGCGAAGGGCCGCCCTGTGGTCACGAGCGTCCCGGTGACGGTCTGTTCGACGACGATCACCTCGGGGTCGGCGGTGGCGTGGACGGCGATCTCGTCGATCCGCTCGGGCCGGGCGGGGCTCGCGCCCCACAGCGCCCGGTACCCGGCGCGCACCTCCTCGCGTCCTCGGTGGCGCGCGGGCACACCCGGGAAGGCGAACGGGAACTCGTGCACGGCGTCGGCCGCGTAGAGGCCGGCGAGGTCGTCGGCGGACCTGTCGAGGATCGCCCGCCGGTAGCGGGCCAGTACGTCGTGCGGGCCCGGGCGGGCCGGGGGGAGGCCGGACACGGCAGGACTCCTTCCGGAGTAAACGGAGGCAGTCTCCGCTTGAGTGTCCGATACCATACGGAGATGGCCTCCGGCTCGCAAGGAGTATCTGGATGACGCAGGTCAGGCCCATGCGTGCGGACGCCCGGCGCAACTACGAGCGGTTGCTGGAAGTGGCGGCCGAGGCCTTCGCCGAGCACGGCGAAAACGCGTCGCTGGACGACATCGCCAAGCGGGCGGGGGTCGGCTCGGGCACCCTGTACCGGCATTTCCCCAACCGCCGGGCGCTGCTGGAGGCGGCCTACACCGACCGGATGAAGGCCCTGGCCACGCGGGCCGGCGAACTCGCGGCCGAACTGCCGCCGGGCGAGGCGCTGGTGGCGTGGCTGACCGAGCTGGGCGTAGGGACGATCCAGGTGCGCGGGCTGAAGGCGCTGCTGGGTTCGGCCGTCACGGACGGCGACTCGACCGCGGTCACGGTCTGCGCCGCCTCGATCAAGGGTGCGGCGGCCCGGCTGGTGGCGGCGGCGCAGCGCGCGGGCGCCCTGCGGACCGACGTCGACCCGGTCGACGTGCTGCGGCTGGCGCACGGGGTGGTGTCCGCCTCGGAGCTGGCGGACGGTCAGGACCGCTACATCCGCCGGTACCTGGCACTGCTGATGGAGGGACTGAGGGCGTAGCCCGCCCCCTGGTCCGGGCCGGTCCGCACGGCAGGAGCCGACCGCTTGGGACCGGGGCGCCCCCTGCGGGCGGGGCGCCCCGGTCGACATGTCGTCGGTTACAGCGCCTGCGCTCCCGGTTTGACCATGTTGCGCACGGTGCGGGCCTTGACGAAGTCGCCCATGGCGGTCATCTCCCACTCGCCGGCGAACTGGCGGATGAGCTTGGCCATCAGCACGCCGGTCTGGGGCTCGGCGGAGGTGAGGTCGAAGCGGACCAGTTCCTCGCCGGTGGCGGCGTCCAGGAGCCGGCAGTAGGCCTTGGCGACGTCGGTGAACTTCTGGCCGGAGAAGGAGTTCACGGTGAAGACGAGACCGGTGACCTCCTGGGGGAGGCGGCCGAGGTCGACCACGATCACCTCGTCGTCGCCCGCGCCCTCGCCGGTGAGGTTGTCGCCGGAGTGCTTGACCGCGCCGTTCAGGATCGACAGCTTGCCGAAGTAGCAGCTGTCGATGTGGTTGCGCTGCGGGCCGTAGGCGATGACGGAGGCGTCCAGGTCGATGTCCGCGCCCCGGAACGCCGGCTCCCAGCCGAGTCCCATCTTCACCTGGGACAGCAGCGGGCGGCCGCCCTTGACCAGGGACACCGTCTGGTTCTTCTGCAGGTTGACCCGGCCCTTGTCCAGGTTGATCTTTCCGGCGCCGGGCGCGGGCGCGGCGGCCGGCGGGGCCGGGGGAGCGGGCGGCATGGGCGGGGTGACCTGGGGCCGCACGGCGGGCGGCGGGGTGACGGGCTGCGGCGGGGCGCCCGGGTGCGGCGGTGCGGCCGGGGCGGGCGCGGGCTCCTCGACGCTCACGCCGAAGTCGGTGGCGATGCCCGCGAGCCCGTTCGCGTACCCCTGGCCGACGGCGCGTGCCTTCCACCGGCCGCCGCGCAGATAGATCTCCACGACCACCAGCGCCGTCTCGGCGCCGAGCTGCGGCGGCGTGAACGTGGCCAGCGCGGAGCCGGTGTCCGCGTCGCGGAGGGTGGCCGTGGGCTCGATGCCCTGGAAGGTCTGCCCGGCGGCGTCCGGACTGGCGGTGACCACGATCTTCTCGATGCCGGGGGGCACGGCGGCCGTGTCCACGGTGATCGCGTCCGGGGCCGTGCCGCCGCCCGAGCGGTAGGTCACGCCCGGGCCGGTGGGCTGGTTGTAAAAGATGAAGTCGTCGTCGGAGCGCACCTTGCCGTCGGCGGTGAGCAGCAGGCCCGAGACGTCGAGCCGCACGGGGGCGGCGACGTCCACCGTCACGCGGGTGGCGGTGAGGGGGATGTTCGAGCCGGGGGTCATAGCTGTCATGTGGGGGGTAACGAACGAGGGCGCTTTACCGTTCCCTTACCCTCCGAACGGGTGAGGGGCCCCGTCGCGCCGGCCCTTTCCGAGGAGCCGGATCCGCGCTCAGTGGGGCCAGGTCGGCGGGTCGGTCACGAAGTGGCCGCCCAGGTAGGCCTGCGCCTCGTCGTCGGGGTCCGGCTCGCCCTGTTCGGCGATCAGCTTCGCGGCGTAGGGCTCGGAGTCGTCCTGGGGGTCGTAGCCGAGCGCCCGCGCGCTGCTCAGGTCCCACCACAGGCGGGTGTTGGCGGAGGAGCCGTAGACCACGGTGTGGCCGACGTGTTCGGCGGTCAGCGCGGCGTGGAAGAGGCGGGCGCCGTCGGCGGGGCTCATCCACAGCGAGAGCATCCGCACGCTGGTGGGCTCGGGGAAGCAGGAGCCGATGCGCACCGAGACCGTCTCCAGGCCGTGCTTGTCCCAGTAGAGCTGGGCGAGGTCCTCGCCGAAGGACTTGGACAGGCCGTAGAAGGTGTCGGGGCGGCGCGGGGTGTCGACGGGGATCAGCGGGTCGTCGCCGAGGGGGCGGGGGGTGCGGCCGACGGCGTGGTTGGAGGAGGCGAAGACGATCCGGCCGACGCCCTCCGCGCGGGCCGCCTCGTACAGGTGGTAGGTGCCCTCGATGTTGGCCTTGAGGATCTTCTCGAACGGGGCTTCCAGGGAGATGCCCGCGAGGTGGATGATCGCGTCGACGCCCCGGACCGCCTCGCGCAGCGCCGCCGTGTCCGAGAGGTCCGCGGTGACGGCGCCGGGCTCGCCCTCGACCGGCCGCATGTCGAGGAGGCGCAGCTCGTAGCCGTACCCGGGCAGCAGGTCCCGCATCAGGGTGCCGAGCCCGCCGGCGGCGCCGGTGAGCAGAACGGTGCGGGGAGCGGGCATCCTCGGTCTCCTAGCGTCGAACGGCCGCATGCGTGGACAGCATTCACATGCATGGACACGCTAGGGAGGTGGCCGCCCTCCGTCAAGTAGGGCGTGCGGGTGCCGAATTCGCCGCGTCGCCGCCCGATCGCCCGCTTGACCGGCCGTAATGGGTCCGCGTAGCGTGCGATTGTTCATGCATATGGACACCGATCATAAACGTGAGCGCATGCCCTAGGGAGAGCCCGTGCCGTCAGCCGCCCCCCTCGCCGAACGCCTCAGCATCCCCAGCGGGCCGCTGTTCTTCCCCGTCACCGCCTACGGCCCCGACGGCCGCGTCGACCTCGACGCCTACCGCGCCCACGTCCGCCAGGGCGTCGAGGCCGGCGCCGCCGCCGTCTTCGCGTGCTGCGGCACGGGGGAGTTCCACGCGCTCACGCCCGAGGAGTTCCAGGAGTGCGTCCACGCGGCCGTCGAGGAGGCCGCGGGACGCGTGCCGGTCGTCGCGGGCGCCGGCTACGGCACCGCCCTCGCCGTCCGCTACGCCCGTCTGGCCGAGGCCGCCGGGGCCGACGGGCTGCTCGCCATGCCGCCCTACCTCGTCGTCGCCGGCCAGGAGGGACTGCTGCGCCACTACCGCGAGCTGGCCGCGGCCACCGCTCTGCCGGTCGTCGTCTACCAGCGCGACAACGCGGTGTTCACCCCCAAGACGGTCGTCGAACTGGCTCGCACGGACGGGATCATCGGCCTCAAGGACGGCGTAGGCGACCTCGACCTCATGCAGCGCATCGTCAGCGCGGTGCGCACCGAGGCCCCCGGCGACTTCCTGTACTTCAACGGCCTGCCCACCGCGGAGCAGACCCAGCTCGCCTACCGCGGCATCGGCATCGGCCTGTACTCCTCCGCCGTCTTCTGCTTCGCCCCCGAGATCGCCCTCGCCTTCCACCGGGCGCTGCGCGAGGGCGACGACGCCACCGCGCACCTGCTCCTGGACGGCTTCTACCGCCCCTTCGTGGAACTGCGCGCCCAGGGCGCCGGATACGCCGTCTCCCTGGTCAAGGCGGGCGTACGGCTGCGCGGACTCGACGTCGGCGAGGTGCGGCCGCCGCTGCACGAACCCGCCGACGAGCACGTCAAGCGGCTCGCCCGGCTGATCGAGCACGGCCGCACGCTGCTCGGGGAGGAGGACGCGTGAGGGCGGGCGCGTTCCTCTACCCCTGGGACGTCGTCGGCGACGCGGAGGCGCCCGGGCGCGTCGCGGCGCTCGGCGTACGGTCGGTGACGCTGGCCGCCGCCTACCACTCCACTCGGGCGCTGACCCCCCGCCACCCGCGCCACCGTGTGGTCACCGCCGGGCACGCCGCCGTGCTCTACCCACCGGGCGATCGCTGGGCGGACCGCGCCCTCGCCCCCTGCCCGGCCGGTGACTGGGCGCGCGGGGACGCGTACGGCGAGGCGGCGGCGGCCCTGGCCCAAGCCGGTCTGGAGGTGCACTCGTGGGTGGTCCTCGCGCACAACTCCCGCCTGGGCGCCGAACACCCGGACACCTCCGTCGTCAACGCCTACGGCGACCGCTACCCGTGGGCGCCGTGCATCGCGCAGCCCGCCACCCGCGCCTACCTGGTCGACCTCGCCGCCGAGGCGGCGGTACGGCCCGGCGCGCACGGCACCGAGCTGGAGTCGCTCGGCTGGTACGGACTCGCCCATCTGCACGCCCACGACAAGACCTCCGGGGTGGCCCTCGGGGACGCCGGGCAGTACCTGATGTCACTGTGCTTCTGCCCGTCCTGCCGCGCGGGCTACGGCGAACACGGCCTGGACGGCGACCGGTTGGCCCACACGGTGCGCGCCGCGCTGGAGCCGGTGTGGCGGGGCGCGCCCGAGGGCGAGGGCTGGACGGGGGTGGAGAAGCTGCTGGGCGAGAGCACGGCGTGGGCCACCCGCGCCTGGCGCGAGGACAGGGCCCGCACGCTCCAGGAGGCGGCGGTCGCGGCGGTCCGCGCGACGGCTCCCGACGGCTTCCGGGTGCTGCTGCACGCCGACCCGGTCTGGTACCACTGCGGCGCCAACGCCGGAGTGGACCCCGCGCACATCCTCTCCGTCGCCGACGGCGTGGTGGTGCCCTGTACGGGCGGCGCCGGCCCGCTCGTCCCGTTCGCCGGGCAGGGCGGCCCGGACGCGGTCCTGGCCGCCAACCTCACCGTCGTCTCCGGCATGGGCGGCCGCCCGGACACCCTGGCCGCCGACGCGGCCCGCGCCCGCGACCTCGGCGCGACCAAACTGCGGCTGTATCACGCGGGGTTGGCGTCGGACGCCGATCTGACGGCGGTGCGGGAGGCGCTCGGGCGGATGTGAGCGGGCCGGTCGTCCCCCGCCCCTCGGGCAGGCCTCGGTCCGTGCCGTGGCACGGGACCGCCGCCGGGCCGGAGCACTCCGTGCGCTGCTTCGGACCGGCGGCGCGGGTGGCTCAGCCCAGGCGCCACAGGGCGTACGCCGCGACCACCAGCACGAGCCCCGCACCCGCCATGACCGCGCCCAGGAACCGCAGGTACCCGACCGAGGAGGAGAACGTCGTCGGTCCGCCGAGCCGCCCCATGTTCGCCCACCGCTCCTCGCTCTTCCGGCGGATCTCCTCGGCCCTGCGCGTGGCGATCCCACGGACGTCGAACGCCCAGTTCACCCCGCACCACAGGGCGAGCAGGCCGCCCGCGGCGAAGACGATCTGCATCACCGTGCCGAATCCGTTCGCTCGTCTCCCCACACCGACCGCAGGTCCTGGCAGCGCACGGTGACGGTCGCGTCGGTCAGCGCGATCTCGTGCACGCAGCCGCCGTCCCCGTCCGGGAGGATCTCGTCGAGGAGCACGGTGTCGACCAGCATCCAGTCGATGGCCCGGTCATAGTCGATGGAGAAGTGCGTGACCCCCGAATAGCTGATGCGCAGACCCGAGACGTGCTTCCACTGGTTCGGGGCGAATTCCAGGGTCAGTCCGCCGCTTTTGTCGGTGGGTACATGGATGCCGGACAACTCCAGGTCCTTGACGCAGCGTCTGCTGCCGTGCCCCAGAGCGTAATGCGACGGTTCGCAGGAGAATTCACGGGCCCCGGGAGGCAAGTGATCCTGGAAATGCGGGAGTTCGGCCAGATAGGCGCGCGGGTCCACATAGAACCCGTGCTCCTGCCAGTCCGTCGTGACGTACTTCATTTGCAGCCTTCCGAGGCGAGGAGCGGACGCCTCCATTTGTCTCCGGTGATGTCCTCGGTACCCTTGGGGCCGATGCGGCCGACTTTCCGCAGTTCGTGAATCATGCGTCCCTTGACCGCGTTCTCCACGCCGGGCGGGACCTCGACTTCCGAGGCTTTGATGCCGTGCTTATTGAACCATCCTGGCTGTTGAACAGCCCGACTTCCCGCATGGACTTCTCGTAGACGTGGATCTCCACGTCCATTCCCGGGCAGGCCCGCCGGGTCGTACGCCACCGTGCGGGTGCGACCCAGGGCGTCGGTGATCGCGGTGGGGCGGCCGGACGGGTCGTTCGCGTAACGGGTCTCGGCACCGGTCGGGTCGACTGTGGACAGCAGGTTGCCCCACTGGTCGTAGGTGTGCCGCCAGGTCGTGCCGGGAAGGTCGTGTCGCACCCATGTGCGGGCAACGCCCCGTGTGGAGGAATCGTGTATCGATCGGGTAACGCCCCTCGCGCCTCGCGCGTGATGCGCGTAGACAATGCGTGACCTGGTGCATCACCCACCGATCAGACCCGGAGAATCCATGCGGAAGTCCCTCAAGGCGACGGCCATCGCCGCCAGTTGTGCCGTCGCCGGCCTCGCCCTCTACGGTGCGGGCGCCGCCACCGCCGGTCAGTCGACGGCCAACTCCACCCACGAGCCGTACAACATCGGGCTGTTGACCAAGGACATCGACACCTACTACGGCACCGCGCTCGACGGCGCCGGCGTGTACCAGGCGTCCCCGAGCAGCCAGTACGCCAAGGACCTGGCGCGCATCGACGCCGACGCCAAGCGGCACATCGACCAGGCGGCCCGCAAGGCGCAGCACCACAAGGGCGAGAAGAAGCCCGCCGTCGTCTTCGACATCGACGACACGCTGCTGCTCAGCCTGGACTACGAGAAGAAGAACAACTACGGCTACAACAGCGCCACCTGGGCGGCCTACGTGGACCAGGCGGACCGGCCGGAGGTCTTCGGCAGCCCCGAACTCGTGCGCTACGCCGCGAAGAAGGGCGTCGCCGTCTTCTACAACTCGGGTCTGTCCGAGGCGCAGCGCACCGCGGCCGTCCAGAACCTGAAGAAGGTCGGCGCGGACGTGAACCTCGACGCCGGCCACATGTTCCTCAAGGACGCGGCCAACCCGCCGGCGTACCTGAAGGACTGCGCGACCCCGGGCGCCTGGAAGTGCACCACCGTCCAGTACAAGTCCGGTACCCGCAAGCACATCGAGGACCTCGGGTACGACATCGTCGCCAACTTCGGCGACCAGTACTCCGACCTCGACGGCGGCTACGCCGACCGCACCTACAAGCTGCCGAACCCGACGTACTTCGTCAGCTAGGGGCTTTCAGGCCTCATCAGGCCTCATCAGGCCTCATCAGGCCTCATCAGGCCTCATCAGGTTTCTCAGGTTTCTCAGGACCTTTCAGGTCCTTCGAGGGAACCGCGGGGGCGGCCCCCCCCCCCCCCCCCGCCGGGGGGCCCCCCCCCCCCCCCCCCCCCCCCCCCCCGGGGCCCGCCCGGGGCCCCCCCCCCCCCCCCCCCCCCCCCCCCCCCCCCCCCGCCGCGGCCCCCCCCCCCCCCGCCCCCCCCC
>NZ_JBISAL010000001.1:0-83848 GCF_044391765.1 Streptomyces sp. NPDC018610 | reverse complement strand
TCCCCACCTCTCGCCCACACTCGCCAAACTTTGTGCTCGTGTATTCTCCCTTAGGTTTCCCGGGGGGGGCCCCCCCGGGGGGGGCCCCCCCCCCCCCCCCGGGGGGGGGCCCCCCCCCGCGACCGGACCGTCGAGCGACCGGGTGAACCGGCTGGTCCGGCGGACCCGGCGGCCCGCGGCCGGCTCAGTCCCGCAGGACCAGCACCACTTCGTCGATCTCCTCGCCGCGCGCCTGGGCGAACCCGCGCGCCAGCGCGGCCGGGCGGAACCCGCACTTGTCCAGCACCCGCAGCGAGCCCGCGTTGTCCGCCGCCGCCCGGGCGTACAGCGGGCGTTCGGGGACCTCGGCGAGCAGGGAGCGCAGCGCGGCCGTGGCGATGCCCCGGCCCCAGAAGGCGCGGTCCACCCAGTAGGTGACCTCGCGCTCGCCCGGCTCGCCGTAGACCGCCGTACTGCCGACCACGTCGCCGTCCGCCAGGATCGTGCGCAGCACGTCACGGGAGGCGCGCATCGTCCGCCAGTGCGCGTCGAAGGCGTCCCGGTCGGTCGGGTCCTTCGGGGTGAAGGCGGCCGTCCACAGTGCCTCGGGGTCGTTCAACTGCCGGAAGAACACGGGCAGGTCGCTGTCGTGGACCGCGCGGAGCACGATCTCCATCTCTTCAGAGCCTCCGGGTGGCGAGGGTGAGCCGGTCGCGGGCGTCGAAGAGGGCGTCCTTGACCATCTGCTCGTGCGCGGGCGTCAGCCGCGCCACCGGGACCGAGCAGCTGATCGCGTCGCGCGCCGGGGTGCGGTACGGGATCGCCACGCCGAAGCAGCGCAGACCGAGGGTGTTCTCCTCGCGGTCCACGGCGAAGCCCTGCTCGCGGACCTGGTGCAGCTCCTCGATCAGCTTCTCGCGGTCGGTGATGGTGTGCTCGGTCAGCGCGGGCAGCGTCTCCGGGAGCAGCTTGCGGACCTGCTCGTCGGTGTACGTGCTCAGCAGCGCCTTGCCGAGGGAGGTGGAGTGGGCCGGCAGGCGGCGGCCGACGCGGGTGAAGGGGCGCAGGTAGTGCTGCGACTGGCGGGTGGCGAGGTAGACCACGTTGGTGCCGTCCAGCCGGGCCAGGTGGATGGTCTCGGTGGTGTCGTCGGAGAGCCGGTCCAGGGTGGGCCGGGCCGCCGCGACCACCTCGTCGCCGTCGATGTAGGAGGTGCCGACCAGCAGCGCCCGCACGCCGATGCCGTAGCGCGTGCCGGTCGCGTCGGTCTCCACCCAGCCCAGTTCGACCAGGGTGCGCAGCAGCATGTACAGGCTGGACTTGGGATAGCCGACGGCCTCCTGGACCGCGGCCAGGGAGTGCATACCGGGCCGGCCGGCGAAGTACTCGAGCAATTCAACGGTCCGCACCGCGGACTTGACCTGCGCCCCGCCGCCTGTCTCGCCTGCCGACATCGCCCTTGACCCCTTCGTTCCACGGGAAATAGTCTCCGACACATATTCATCATCAGAGACAGCGTTCAGTATATCGAACAACCCTGATGGATGACTCACGTACTGCGGCAAGACGTCCGCAAGACATCTGGAGGGACCCGCGGTGGCAGCAGCACCAGTCTGGAGCGTCGATCCCCGAACCGGGAAGCAGCGGGAACAGGTCGCGGTGGAGGCCACGGCGCAGGAGGTCGACGCCGCCGTCCGGGCCGCGCACGACGCCCGCGCCGCGCTCGCCGACCGCGGCGTGCGGGCGGCCTTCCTGCGCGCCGCCGCCGACCGCCTGGCGGCCGCGGAGGACCGGCTCGTCGAGGCCGCCGACGCGGAGACCGCCCTCGGCCCGGTCCGGCTCACCGGGGAACTCGCCCGGACCTGCTACCAGTTGCGGGCGTTCGCGGACATCGTCGACGAGGGCGCGTTCCTCGACGTGATCATCGACCATCCCGACGCCACCGCCACCCCGCCGATCCCGGACCTGCGCCGCTACAAGGTGCCGCTCGGCGTCGTGGCCGTCTACTCCGCCTCCAACTTCCCCTTCGCCTTCTCGGTCCCCGGCGGCGACACCGCCAGCGCCCTGGCCGCCGGCTGCCCGGTGGTCGTCAAGGCCCACCCCGACCATCCGGCGCTGTCCGAGCTGGTCGCCCGGCTGCTGCGGGACGCCGCCGCCGAGCACGGCGTTCCGGCCGGCGTCCTCGGCCTGGTCCACGGTTTCGAGGCCGGCGTCGAACTGGTCAGGCACCCGCTGGTCGCCGCCGCCGGCTTCACCGGCTCGGTGCGGGGCGGCCGGGCACTGTTCGACGCCGCGGCCGCGCGGCCGACACCCATCCCGTTCCACGGCGAACTCGGCTCGCTCAACCCCGTCCTCGTCACCGAGGCCGCCGCCGCCGAACGGGCGGAGGCCATCGGGGCCGGGCTCGCCGGGTCGATGACGCTCGGCGTCGGCCAGTTCTGCGTCAAGCCCGGCCTGGTGCTCGCCCCGGCGGGCGGGTCCGGCGACCGGCTGGTCAAGTCCCTCACGGACGCCGTCAGCGACACCGGCGCGGGCGTCCTGCTCGACCACCGGATGCGCGACGACTTCCTCGCCGGCGTGGCCGAGCGCACCGCGCTGCCCGGAGTCGACAGCCCGGTCACCCCGGGCGCGGGCAGCGAGCACACGGTGAGCCCGGGCTTCCTGACCGTCCCCGCTCAGAGGCTGACCGGCGAGGGCGCCCACGACCTGCTCCTGGAGGAGTGCTTCGGCCCGGTGACCGTGGTGGCCCGCTACGCCGACGAGGACGAGGCCGCCGCCGTGCTCTCCCGGCTGCCCGGCAACCTCACCGCGACCGTGCACCTGTCCGCCGAGGAGGCGGCCGGCGAGGGGCGTGGCGCGCGGCTGCTCGCGGAGCTGACCCCGCTGGCCGGGCGGGTGCTCGTCGACGCCTGGCCGACCGGTGTCGCCGTCGCCCCCGCCCAGCACCACGGCGGCCCCTACCCGGCGACGACCTCCACCTCCACCTCCGTGGGCGGCACCGCGATCGAACGGTGGATGCGGCCGGTGGCGTACCAGAACGCCCCCGAGGCGCTGCTGCCGCCCGAGCTGCGCGACGACAACCCGCTCGGCCTGCCGCGCCGCTACGACGGCCGCCTCGAACGCTGAGGCGCCACCGCGGGCCGGGCCGGCCACCACGGCCCCGCCGGCCCGCGGTGGCCGGCCCGGCCTGCCTCGGTCCGCGGTGGCCGGCCCGCCCCGGATGGTTTGCCCCGGCCCGCGGTGGCCCGCCCCGCCCCGGCTGACCCGCGCCGGCCCCGCCTGCCTCGTTCCGCCCGCGCCCGACGGATCCGCGTCAGCCCGCGCCCCGAACCGGCCCGCGCACCGGTCGGCCCACGCCCCGGCCGGTGCGCCCCGGCCGGGAATGGAAGCAGCTGCTTGAACGTTCACGCATGACGCGGACGGCGGCTGCCGTCCGCGTTCCGCACGAGCTGGAGAGAACCGAGAACATGCGCGTCGAGATCTGGTCGGACATCGCCTGCCCCTGGTGTTATGTCGGAAAAGCGCGGTTCGAGAAGGCGCTGGCGGGGTTCGAGCACCGGGACCGGGTCGAGGTCGTGCACCGTTCCTTCGAGCTGGACCCCCACCGTGCCAAGGGCGACGTCCAGCCCGTGCTCGACATGCTCACCCGCAAGTACGGGATGAGCCAGGCGCAGGCGCGGGCCGGTGAGGACAACCTCGGCGCCCAGGCCGCCGCCGAGGGGCTGGACTACCGCACCCGGGGCCGCGATCACGGCAACACCTTCGACATGCACCGCCTGCTGCACCTGGCCAAGGAGCACGGCAGGCAGAGCGAACTGCTGGACGCGCTGTACCGGGCGAACTTCGCCGAGGAGCGCTCGGTCTTCTCCGAGGGCGACGAGCGGCTCGCCGAGCTGGCGGTCGCCGCCGGGCTCGACGCCGACGAGGTGCGCCGGGTGCTCGCCGACCCGGACGCCTACGCCGACGAGGTGCGCGCCGACGAACAGGAGGCCGCGCGGCTCGGCGCCACCGGGGTGCCGTTCTTCGTCCTGGACCGGAAGTACGGCGTCTCCGGCGCCCAGCCCGCCGAGGTCTTCGCCCAGGCCCTCACCCAGGCGTGGGGCGAGCGCGCCCCGCTGACCCTGCTCCAGGACGGCGGCGACAGCGCGGCGGAGGCCTGCGGCCCGGACGGGTGCGCGGTGCCCCGGGGCTGACGCCCGCGCGTCGGCGCAGCTCAGTGCGGGTGTATAAGGCATCCTTGGGGATGTCGCTCGTCGGTGCGCGATGGACTTCTACTTCGCGGGGCCGCACAGTGGACCCATGGAGACCTTCGAGACCCTCGTTCGTGCCGAGTTCGCTCCGAGGAACATTTATCTGAACACCGCGAGCCTCGGGCTGCTGCCGGACCGCACGGTCGCGGCGCTGCGGACCGCCGTGGAGGCGGCGGCCACCGGGCGGCCCACCGACATGTTCGCGGACGTCGAGGCCGCGCGGGCGAGCTTCGCGCGGCTGCTGCGGGTCCCCGACCGCCGGGTGGCGGCCGGCGGATCGGTCGCCGTCTACAGCGGCGTCATCGCCGCCTCGCTGCCCGAGGGAGCCGAAGTCGTCACCGCCGAGGACGACTTCAGCTCCGTGGTGAACCCCTTCCACGTCCGGGGCGACCTCAAGGTGCGCAGCGTGCCGCTGGAGCGGGTCGCCGACGCGGTGCGGCCGGGCACCGCGCTGGTCGCGGTGAGCGCCGCGCAGTCGGCGGACGGCCGGATCGCCGACCTGCCCGCGATCCGCGCGGCGGCCCGCGAGCACGGGGCGCGCACCTACGTCGACGCCTCCCAGGCCGCCGGCTGGCTGGACCTCGACGCGGACCCCTACGACTTCGTCTCCGCCGTGGCCTTCAAGTGGCTGCTGTGCCCGCGGGGCGTGGCCTTCCTCGTCGTCCCCGAGGACCTCGGCGGGCTGCGCCCGCTGTTCGCCGGCTGGGTGGCGGGGGAGCGGCCCTGGGACAGCTGCTACGGCCCGATCGGCGAACTCGCCCACTCCGCGCGGCGGTTCGACGAGAGCCCCGCGCTGTTCTCCTACGCCGGCGGCCGGCGCTCCCTGGAACTGGTGGAGGAGCTGGGGGTGGATGCCGTACGCGCCCACGACCTCGCCCTCGCCGACCGGTTCCGCGCCGGGGTGCGCTCGCTCGGCCACGAGCCCGTTCCCGCGCCAGGTTCCCCGATCGTGTCCGTCCCCGGACTCGGGCGGCGCCAGGGCGAGTTGAGCGAGGCGGGCGTGGAGGTGTCCGACCGTGCGGGCAACCTGCGCGCGGCCTTCCACCTCTACAACACACCGGCGGACGTGGACCGCCTCCTCGACGTCCTCGCCGGCTGACCGCGACCGCGTCCGTGACCGCGAACAGGGCGGGGGCCCTCCCGCCCGGGAGGGCCCCCGCCCTGTCTTCAGCACACGGTCACCGCACCGGGGTGAAGTCCCGGGCCCCGATGCCGTGTCGTCCTGGGGGCGGCCCCGGACCCCCGGCCGGACTCATCGCACCGGGGTGAAGTCCCGGGCCCCGATGAACTCGGGCCTGCGGACCGGGGCCGCGAAGGGCTCCACCGCCGTGTTCTCCACGCTGTTGAACACGATGAAGACGTTGCTGCGCGGATACGGCGTGATGTTGTCGCCGGAACCGTGCATGCAGTTGCAGTCGAACCAGGTCGCCGAACCGGCCCGGCCGGTGAACAGCCGGATGCCGTGCTCGCCGGCCAGCGCGGTCAGCGCCTCGTCGGACGGCGTCCCCGCGTCCTGCATCTGCAGCGACTTCTTGTAGTTGTCCTCGGGCGTGGCCCCGGCGCACCCGAGGAACGTCCGGTGCGAACCCGGCATGATCATCAGGCCGCCGTTGGTGTCCAGGTTCTCGGTCAGCGCGATCGAGACGGACACCGTCCGCATGTTCGGCAGACCGTCCTCGGCGTGCCAGGTCTCGAAGTCCGAGTGCCAGTAGAAGCCGCTGGCCCCGAAGCCCGGCTTGACGTTGATCCGCGACTGGTGGACGTACACGTCCGAGCCGAGGATCTGCCGCGCCCGGCCGACCACGCGCTCGTCGCGCACCAGGTTCGCGAACACCTCGCTGATCCGGTGCACCTCGAAGACCGAGCGGATCTCCCGGGACTTCGGCTCCACGATCGACCGCTCGTCGGCCCGGACCGCCGGGTCGGCCACCAGCCGGTCCAGCTCCCGCCGGTAGACGGCGACCTCGTCGTCGGTGATCAGCTGGTCGACGGCGAGGAAGCCGTCCCGCTCGAACGCCTGGAGGTCGGCGGTCGCGATCGGGCCGGGCGTGTCGGGAGAGCCCCAGACGACCGGGTCCTGACGAGGGGCGGTCACCTCGGTGGCGCCACGGGTGGGGTAGAGATCCTGCACGGTGGCGGTAGCCATGGTCCTCACACCTCCTCGGGCTCGGTGAGCAGCGGGTAGACGCCGTTCTCGTCGTGGTCCTCCCGTCCGGTGACGGGCGGGTTGAAGACGCAGACGCAGTGGAAGTCCTCCTTGACCTTGAGCGTGTGCCGCTCGTGGCCGTCGAGGAGGTACATGGTGCCGGGCGTGATGTGGTACGTCTTCCCGGTCTCGCGGTCGGTCAGTTCGGCGTCGCCCCGGGTGCAGACGACCGCCTCGATGTGGTTCGCGTACCACATCGACGTCTCGGTGCCCGCGTACAGGATCGTCTCGTGCACGGAGAAGCCGACCTTCTCCTTGGCCAGCACGATGCGCTTGCTCTCCCAGGTGCCGGACGCCGCCTTCACGTGCCGGTCGGTGCCTTCGATCTCCTTGAACGAACGGACGATCACGGTGGTACGTGCCTCCTTGCAGGGGTTTTCCGGATGGGTCGGGAAGCCGGTCAGGCCGCGGTCTCGCGGACCGCGCGGGCGAGGACGCCCATGCCCTCGTCCAGTTCCTCGGGGGTGGTGGTCAGGGCCGGCAGCAGCTTGACGACCTCGCTCTCGGGGCCGGTGGTCTCCACGAGCAGCCCGAGCTCGAAGGCGCGCCGCGCGACCAGCCCCGCGCGCTCGCGGTCGTGGAACTCCAGTCCCCACACCAGGCCGCGGCCCCGGTACTCCTTGATGTCGGCGAGGTTCTCCTCGGCGATCGAGATCAGCCACTGCTCGACGAGCTCGCCGCGGGCGCGGGTCTGCTTCTCCATCGCCGACCCGTCGGTCCAGTACGCCTCCAGGGCGGCGGTCGCGGTGACGAAGGCGGGGTTGTTGCCGCGGAAGGTGCCGTTGTGCTCGCCCGGCTCCCAGACGTCCAGCTCGGGCCGGAACAGGCACAGCGACATCGGCAGGCCGTAACCGCTGATGGACTTCGACACCGTGACGATGTCGGGGGTGATGCCCGCCTCCTCGAAGGAGAAGAAGGCGCCGGTGCGGCCGCAGCCCATCTGGATGTCGTCGACGATCAGCAGCATGTCCTGGCGCCGGCACAGCTCGGCCAGGGCGCGCAGCCACTCGGGCCGGGCGACGTTGATGCCGCCCTCGCCCTGCACGGTCTCCACGATCACGGCGGCCGGCTTGTTGAGACCGGAGCCCTGGTCCTCCAGCAGCCGTTCGAACCACAGGAAGTCCGGCACCTGGCCGTCGAAGTAGTTGTCGAACGGCATGGGTGTGCCGTGTACCAGCGGTATGCCGGCGCCGGCCCGCTTGAAGGAGTTGCCGGTGACCGCGAGGGAGCCCAGCGACATGCCGTGGAAGGCGTTGGTGAACGACACGATCGCCTCGCGGCCCTTCACCTTCCGCGCCAGCTTCAGCGCCGACTCCACCGCGTTGGTGCCGGTCGGGCCGGGGAACATCACCTTGTACGGCAGGTCGCGGGGGCGCAGCACCAGGTTCTGGAAGGTCTCCAGGAAGCGGCGCTTGGCGACGGTGGACATGTCCAGTCCGTGGGTGATCCCGTCGCGGTCCAGGTAGTCGAGCAACGCCCGTTTCAGCACGGGGTTGTTGTGGCCGTAGTTGAGGGAGCCGGCGCCCGCGAAGAAGTCGAGGTACTCATGGCCGTCCTCGTCGTACAGGCGGCTGCCGCGCGCACGGTCGAAGACGGTGGGCCAGCCGCGGCAGTAGCTGCGCACCTCGGACTCCAGGGTCTCGAAGACGCTCAGGTCCGGCTGGGTGATGGTCACGACGAATCGCTCCTCGGGTGGGGGAGTGGGAGGTCGGTCGAGTCGGAGGGGGCGGGGTCGGGCGGTGCGCGCGCTTCAGCGGGCGAGCGGGCCGATGCGGTACAGGACCTCGGGGTCGTGCGGCCCGTCCGGGAACTGCTCGGCCGCGAACAGGACCTCGCGTTCGCAGGGCGCGCCGTGCCGGGCGGCGAAGGAGGTGAACAGCCGCTCGGATGCGGTGTTGCCCGGGGTGATGGTGGTCTCGACGTCCGTGACGTCCAGGTCGGTCGTGACGCGGGCGGCGAGGGTGTCCAGCAGTCGGGCGGCGAGGCCGCGCCCGCGGTGGCCGGCGTCGACGGCCACCTGCCACACCAGGAGGGTGCGGGGACGGTCCGGCCGCACGTAGCCGGTGACGAAGCCGACCGCCTCGCCGCCGGCGTCGCGCGCCACCACGGACGTGGCGGCGAAGTCGCGGCACCACAGCAGATAGCTGTACGAGGAGTTCACGTCCAGCGTCCCGGAGTCCTTCGCGAGCCGCCACAGCGCGGCGCCGTCGGCGACCGAGGGGCGCCCGAAGGACACACCGCCGGTCGCGTCACCGAAGGCGTCGGGCGCCCCGGTGGACACGTCGTCGGACACGGCGTCGGGTATTTCCGCTCGGTCGGTTCGCAGGTCTGCTTGTGCGGCAGTCATGCGAATTGAACTTACCGAGATGAATTGAAAAATGCATCACCCCGAGGCCTTACGCGGTCTGCGTCCATGTGTTATCGCGTGGGCGCGCGATCGCGCGAGGCGGCGGCGTGATGTGGGGGTTCGCCCGTTAATTACGGGACAAAAGGCTCCGCTTTGTGGAGTGCATCACAATGGCGCAACCCTCCGGGATGCCCGGTGAATTACGCCGTCGCGCGTCCTTCGAATCGCTGGGTTTACGGATTGGGGAACGGGGCAGAAGAAGACGGGCAGCTACCTGAAATGAATTCCCGGAATCGAATTGATTTCCCGCTCCGAGAAAACCGTCCGGCGGTTACCGCAGCCACGCCTCGGCGACGGCGCGCCGCGCGCCCGGGAGGTCGGCCTCCGCGCCCGTCTCGGCGGCCAGGGCGGCGCCCAGGGCCGTCACGGCCGCCTCGACCGCCTCACGGCTCGCGTCGGGGCCGTAGTGGTTGACCCGGATCATCTCCTTGGCGAGGGCGCCGCCGCCCGCCGCCAGCACCGGACCGGGCTCCGCCGCCAGGGCACGGGCCACCAGGTCGCAGGCGGCGACGTCCGCGGTGACGCGCAGCGTGGTGGCGACCGGGGCCGCCTCGGACGCCTTGTGCACATACGGCTCCAGGCCCACGCCCAGCGCCCGCACACCCGCACGGGTGGCCGCGGCGGCGGCCCGGTGGCGGGCCGTCACCGCTTCCAGGCCGGCCGCCTCGATGCGCTCCACACACGCCTCCAGGGCCAGCATCTCCAGCTGGGCCGGAGCGTGCAGCAGCGCCTTGCGGCCACCGTCGATCCAGCGCTCCTTCCAGTCCAGCAGGGACAGGTAGGAACGCCGCGGCGCCCGCGGGTTGGCCGCCATCCGGGCCCAGGCCCGCTCGCTCACCGACACCGCCGACACCCCGGCCGGGCCGCCCATCGCCTTCTGCGCCCCGATCACGCACAGGTCCACTCCCCACGCGTCCGGCAGCACCGGCTCCGCGCCGATGGAGGCGACCGCGTCCAGGTAGAACAGGGCGCCCTGCTCCCGCACCGCCTCGCCGATCTCCGCGACCGGGTTGGTGTTGCCGGTCGCCGCCTCCGCGTGCACCAGCGACACGAAGTCGATCTCCGGGTGCTCGGCGAACGCCTCCCTGATCTGCGCCGCGGTCACCGCCGTGTGGAACGGCACCAACAGGTCGTACACCGTGGCGCCGCAGTCGCGCAGCCAGTCGCCGAACGTCTGGCCGTAGGGGCCGGTGATCACGTTCAGCGCCACCGTGCCCGGGCCGGCCGTGGCGCGGATCGCGCCCTCCAGCGGCAGCAGCGCCTCGCCCTGCATGATCACGACGTCGTTCTCGGTGGCGAGCAGCCGCGCCACCCGGTCCTCGATCGAGGCGAAGCGGTCGGCGCTCAGCGGGGCGAGGTCCAGGAACGGGTGCGTCACGGCGTGCTCTCTTCTCGATCGTCTCTCGATCGTCGTGGGTACGACGTGATCGAGGGTAACCGGCGGGCCTCCCGCCCCCTTCCACCGGTGACTTAGGGTGCGGTGCATGAGCGATCACGCGGTGCTGCACGTGACGGGGCGGGTGCTGGCCGGCCCGCGGGAGGACCAGGTCCGCGACGAGCTGTGGGTGGTCGGCGGCCGGATCACCTACGAACGTCCCGCCGGCGCCCGGGACGTGCGGACCGTACGGGGCTGGACGCTGCCCGGCCTCGTCGACGCGCACTGCCACGTCGGACTGGACGCGCACGGCCCGGTCGCCGCCGACGTCGCCGAGAAGCAGGCCCTGACCGACCGCGAGGCCGGGACGCTGCTGATCCGCGACGCCGGCTCGCCCTCCGACACCCGCTGGATCGACGATCGCGAGGACCTGCCGAAGATCGTCCGGGCCGGCCGGCACATCGCCCGTACCCGCCGCTACATCCGCAACTACGCCTGGGAGATCGAGCCGGACGACCTGGTGGCGTACGTCGCCCGAGAAGCCCGGCGCGGCGACGGCTGGGTCAAGCTCGTCGGCGACTGGATCGACCGCGACCTCGGCGACCTGTCCGCCTGCTGGCCCAGGGAGGCGGCCGGGGCCGCGATCGCCGAGGCCCACCGGCTGGGCGCCCGCGTCACCGCGCACTGCTTCGCCGAGGACTCGCTGCGCGACCTCGTCGAGGCGGGCATCGACTGCGTCGAGCACGCCACCGGCCTGACCGAGGACCTGATCCCGCTGTTCGCCGAGCGCGGCGTCGCGATCGTCCCCACCCTGGTCAACATCGCCACCTTCCCCTCGCTCGCGGCCGGCGGCGAGGCCAAGTTCCCGCGCTGGTCGGCGCACATGCGCCGGCTCCACGAGCGCCGCTACGACACCGTCCGCGCCGCCTACGACGCCGGCATCCCGGTGTACGTCGGCACGGACGCCGGAGGCTCGCTGCCGCACGGCCTGGTGGCCGGGGAGGTCGCCGAACTCGTCAAGGCCGGCATCCCGCCGCTCGACGCCCTGTCGGCGACGGCGTGGGCCGCGCGGAGCTGGCTCGGCCGGCCCGGCCTGGAGGAGGGCGCGCCGGCCGACCTCGTGGTGTACGACGAGGACCCGCGGGCGGACGTACGGGCACTGGCGGGGCCGCGACGGGTGGTGCTGAACGGCCGGATCACCGGCTAGGGTCTTTCGTTTGGATCAGGCCGGGTCAGGGAGCGGGGTCTGGTGCCGTGCATCGCGAGGCGGAGGAGGGCGGCATGGCGGAGCCATGGCAACCGACGACAACGCGGCGAGGCGCGGTGCCAGGGCCCGCGAGCCCGGCGTGATCCAAACGAGAGACCCTGGTGCCGCGGTCGCGGCACCAGGGGACTCCGGGGCGGCGGGAGGCGTGTGAGGGGCGCGTGGGCGGGGCGCGGCCGGTTGTCCGTGTCGGCGGGGTGCGGTCGGCTGTGCGCGTCGGCGGCGGTCGGCTGTGCGCCTCGGAGAGGGCGACTGACGGTCCGTGGCGGTGGGGCGCGGTCCGTGGCGGCGGGTGGGGCGGGTGCTTCTCGTCGGCGGGAGGTGACAGGGGGTGCGCGTTGACGGGGCGTGACCGGTGTACCGGTCCGGTCGTTGTGCTCCGTCTCGTGCGCTGGGAGTCGACCGGGGCCCTCGCATGTGGGGCGCCGGAGGGTGACAGGGGGGAACGCCTGTGCTGAAGGAATCGAAAAGACGGCCGGAAACCCCACGAAGGAGTGAAGTCACGCAGGATTGCCGCTCGTTCACTCTCAGTGCGTAATCCTTGCCGGGTCCCAAGCAGAAGCAGTCTCCTCTGGGGGTCCCACACCTTGAACGGCCACACCTTCCGCATGCCCGCGCGCCGCTGCGCCGCCGTCGCCGCGGTCACCGCCCTCGCCGCCGGCCCGACGGCACTGGCCGGCACCGCCCACGCGACCGGCGACCACGGCCGCGCGAGCGCGTCCGTGCTGCGCACCGGCCTCGACGTGTCCCTGCTCGACAAGACGGTGGACGTCCCGCTCACCGTCTCCCTGAACGAGGTCCAGGCCCCCGCCGGCGCCCGGCGGACCGCGCTGAGCGCGCAGCTGGACGGAGTCGACCGCGGAAAGCCGTTCAGCGTGCTGCGCGCGGACGTGGCGAAGACGGACGCGACGGTCACGGCCGAGAAGGCGGAGGGTTCCGTCGAACTCGCCCACGCCCGCGTCCACGTGCCCGGCCTGCCGCTGCTGTCCGTCATCGAGGTCGACCAGGTCACCTCCAGGGCGACCTGCGAGGTCGGCCGGGCGCCGGTGGCCGCCGGCGACGTCCTGGGCGCCGTGACCGTGCTCGGCAAGAAGGTCACACTGACGGCGGGCGGTACGACCGAGGTCAAGGCTCCGGGTGTCGGCGAGGTCCGCCTGGACCTCTCCAAGCGCGAGACGACCTCCCGTACGGCCGCGGCGACCGCCCTCGAACTCAAAATCTCCGTCAACCCGTTGAAGCTCAACGTCGCCGGGGTCGAGGGCACGATGACGCTCGCGAAGGCGACCTGCGAGACTCCGGCGGGCCCCGCGAAGCAGTCGGCCCCGGCGGCCGCGCCGACGCCGTCCGCCGCGGCTCCCGCCGCCGACGCGAAGCCGCAGGGCGCCCCGGCCGAGCGCGCGGACACCGACCTCGCCGAGACGGGCGGCAGCTCCCTGACGCCGTACCTCGCGGGCGGCTCGGCGGTGCTGCTGGCCGCCGGCGGCGGGGCGGTGGCGCTCACGCGCCGTCGGCGGGGCTGAGAGGGGCTCCGCCCTGGCCGCCCGTCAAGGCCTTTCCCACCCGTCCGACTCGGTGAGGATGGCGCCGCGCGCCGACGGGGCGCTGAGCGGGCGCTCCCCGAAGGGCGTCACGACGCGCCGCCCGGGGGCTCCGCCCCGGACCCCGGCAAGCCCTTCCCACCCACCCGACTCGGTGACGAAAGGGGTTCCCGCCCCCCGGGAGAGTCCCGCGGCGGGAAGGCGCGCGGGAGTGCGGGGCAACGCCTCGCAAGGGCCGGGGTACCGGGTCCGGTGGAGGGGGTCCTGAGGGCCGGCCGGCTGCGGTCCCGTGCCGGCGGAAGCCGGGAGGGGTTCGCGCGTGGGGGCGGGCGTTGTCCTTGTGCGGGGGCGAAGGGTGCGGAGCCCCCGCCCGGGGTGGGGCGGAGTCCCGTCACTCAGTGAGTCGGACGGGTGGGGAGAGACGGGAGCGGGGCCCCTACGCCGTCCCGGGGGCGAGCGCCGCGCTCAGGGCCGAGAGGAACCCCTCCACCGTCCCCGCGTCCCGTACCGCGAGCCGCAGCCAGTCCTCGTCCAGCCCCGGGAACGTGTCCCCGCGCCGTACCGCGTACCCCAGCTCGCGCAGCCGGCGCCGTACCCCGGCCGCCCCGTCCACCCGGACCAGCACGAACGGCCCCTCGGCCGGTTCGACCACCCGCACCCCGTGCCCGGCGAACGCGGCGAGGCCCGCCACCAGGCGGGCCCGGTCCGCCGCGACGCGGTGAGCCGCCCGCTCCGCCTCCGCCAGCGCCGCGGGCGACACGCACGCGGCCGCCGCCGTCAGCGCCGGCGTGGACACCGGCCACAGCGGCTGGGCCCGCTCCAGCTCGGCGACGACCTCCGGCGCGGCCAGGACGTACCCGATCCGCAGCCCGGCCAGCCCCCACGTCTTGGTGAGGCTGCGCAGCACCACCAGGCCCGGCACGTCGGTCCGCCCCGCCAGGGCCTCCCGCTCACCGGGCACCGCGTCCATGAACGCCTCGTCGACCACCAGGGTCCGCCCGGGGCGGGCCAGCCCGGCGATCGCGGCGGCCGGGTGCAGCACGGACGTCGGGTTGGTCGGGTTGCCGATCACCACGAGGTCCGCGTCCTCGGGGACGGCCGCCGGATCGAGCCGGAAGCCGTCCGCCGCCCGCAGCAGCACCCGGTCGACGGTGTGCCCGGCGTCCCGCAGCGCCGCCTCCGGCTCGGTGAACTGCGGATGCACGACGACCGGACGCCGTACCTTCAGCGCCCGCGCCAGCAGCACGAACGCCTCCGCCGCGCCCGCCGTCAGAAGGACCCGTTCGGCCGGCAGTCCGTGCCGCGCGGCCACCGCCGCCCGCGCCGCCCGCCCGTCCGGGTAGGCGGCGAGCGAGGCCAGCGAAGCGGCGATCCGCTCGCGCAGCCACACCGGAGGGGTGTCCGCGCGGACGTTCACGGCGAGGTCGACCAGCGCCGCCCCGTCGTCCCGTACCTCCGCGTCCCCGTGGTGCCGCAGGTCGTGCCCGCCGCCGGGCGCGGTGTCGTCCTCAGTGCGCATGCGAGTGGGAGTGCCCTCCGTGGTGGTGATGACCGTGGTGGTGATGGCCGTCGTCGTCCGGGTGGAAGTGCGGCTGCTGCGGCAGCCCCACCTTGTCCTCGAAGCCGGGCAGCGCGATGCGGTACACGCACGAGTCGCAGTTCATCCGCAGGTCGCCCTTGACCGCCTCGTCGTAGCGCTCCATCACCAGGTCCAGCAGCTCCGGCTCCGGGCCGATCACGTCCGCCGACCGTACCTCGACCTCGGGGTGCGCGGCGGCCCAGTCCGCCGTCTGCTGCCGTACCCGGTCCGGCAGGATGCCGGTGAACAGGAAGTACGGCAGGACGACGATCCGCTTCGCCCCCAGCCGCGTGCACCGGTCGAGCCCGGCGGGCACGTCGGGCGCCGCCAGCGACACGAACGCCGTCTCCACGCCCGCGTAGTCGCGCCCCTCCCACAGCAGCCGCGCCGCCTTGAACACCTCGGCGTTGGCGTCCGGGTCGGTCGAACCGCGCCCGACCAGCAGCACGGTCACCTCCGATCGGTCCCCGGCGGCGCCCTCCAGCGCCGCCTCGAGCCGTCGCTCCAGCACCCGCAGCAACGCCGGGTGCGGACCCAGCGGACGGCCGTAGGTGTACGAGATCCCCGGGTGCCGTTCCTTCTCGCGGGCCAGCGCCGCCGGGATGTCGCCCTTGGCGTGCCCGGCGGACACCAGCATCAGCGGCACGGCGGCGAACCGGCGCACCCCGCGCTCCACCAGCTCGGCGACGGCCTCGCCGAGCGGCGGCGGGGACAGTTCGATGAAGCCGCCGGCGACCGGCAGTCCGGGGTGGCGGCGGCCCAGTTCCCGGACGAAGTCGCGGAATGCCTCGGCCCCGGCCTCGTCCCGGGTGCCGTGACCGGCGATGAGCAGGGCGGGCGGCGTCGGGGTGGTCACAGGGTCTCCTTGAGCGAAGGGTGCGGATCGGTCTGCGGGAAGGGGAAGTCGGGGGCGGTCACCGGGCCTCCTGGCGTGCGCCGCCGTCCTGCCAGCGGTAGCCGCGCGGCGTGACCATGCGGCCCGCGATCTCACGGGTGGCGGTGTTGCCGACGGTGACGACCGTCATCATGTCGACCGTCGCCGGGTCCAGCTCGGCCAGCGTGGTCAGCCGGGCCGCCTCGTCGGGCCGTGAGGCGTTGCGCACGACACCGACCGGCGTCGTCGGCTCCCGGTGCCCGGCGAGGATCTCCAGCGCCTTGGGAAGCTGCCAGTGGCGGCCCCGTGAACGCGGGTTGTAGAAGGTGACGACGAGGTCGGACTCGGCCGCCGCCCGCACCCGCCGCTCGATGACCTCCCATGGCGTGTGCAGGTCGGACAGGCTGATCGACACGTGGTCGTGGCCGAGCGGCGCACCGAGGACCGCCCCGGCCGCGAGGGCCGCCGTGACGCCGGGGACGCCGACCACGTCGATGTCGTCGGACGCCTCGGCGAGCGCGGGGGAGGCCATGGCGTACACCCCGGCGTCCCCGCTGCCGATCAGCGCGACGGCCCGGCCCTCGCGCGCCTCGGCCACCGCCGTGCGGGCCCGCTCCTCCTCGGCCCCGAGCCCGGACTCCAGGATCCGGGTGCCGGGCCGCAGCAGGTCGCGGATCTGGTCGACGTACTGGTCGAGGCCCACGAGGACGGCGGCGCGCCGCAGTTCGGCCGCCGCGCGCGGGGTCAGCAGGTCGCGGGCGCCGGGGCCGAGCCCGACCACCGCGAGCCGGCCGCGCGCGGACCGCCGGGCGATCGCGCAGGTGGCCATCGCGGGCCGCCCGTCCGTCCGCTCCGACTTCCGCTTGGGCACGAGGAGTTCGCCGCCGCCGACGAGAGCGGCGGCCTCGGCGACGGAGGGCGTGCCGACGGCGGCGAGCGGCGCGCCGGACGGGTTGGGCACCGCCACCGCCGCCAACTCCTCGGCGGAGTAGGTCACCAGGGGTACGCCCAGCCGTTCGGCCGCCTCGACGATGCCCGGCTCGGAGGCCTTGGCGTCCACGGTGGCCAGTTCGGCGACCGAGCGCGCGGACAGCCCGGCCCCGCGCAGCGCGCCCGCGACCAGGTCCAGCACCTCGTCCACCGGCGCGCCCTTGGAGGCGCCCACGCCCACGACGAGGGACGGCGGACGCAACAGCACCTCCCCGTCGGCGGGTTCGACGGCGCGGTCCGTGACCCGCACGGCGTACGCCCCCTCGTCCGCGACCGGCAGCGCGGGCAGCGGCCAGGGCGCCTCGGCGTCGAGGCGTACCGGCTCGCCGTCCAGCAGCGCGCGCGACACCCCGGCCACATCGCCCTCCACCGGCAGGCCGAGCGTGTCGAGGCCGGCCAGCCCCACGGAGTCCGTCGCCGTCGTCACCACCGGCGCGGCGCCCAGCAAATCGCCGACCTCGGCGGCGAGTTCGTTGGCGCCGCCGCCGTGCCCGCCGACCAGCGACACCGCGAACCGGCCGCCCTCGTCGACGCACACCACCCCGGGGTCCGCGGCCTTGTCGGCCAGCAGCGGCGCGATCAGCCGCACCACCGCCCCGGTGGCGAGGAAGCACACCAGCTGCTCGCACTCGGCGAAGGCGGCCCGTACGGCGTCGCCGACGGGCCCGTCGTACACCCGCGTACGGCCCGGCCACGCGGCCGCCAGCCGGTCCCGCGCAGCCGCGCCCGCCGCGGTGGCGGAGATGAGGCCGATCACTGAGCAACTCCTTCTGTGCGCGCCGTGGCCGCCGCGGCCCCCTCGGGCCGCACCCCCCACAGCAGGAAAACGGGATTGGCCGCCGCCAGCCGGGTCACGTCACCCGGCAGCGGCGCGAGCCGGGAGGACTGCAACAGCACCCCGTCGCAGACCAGCCCGGCGGCGGTGAGCGCCCGGCGCGCGGCCGGCACCCGGTCGAGGGCCGCCAGGGCCACGACGACGGTCCGCCGGGCCCGCCGCGCGCACGCCTCGACGATCGCGGGCAGCTCGCGTCCGCCGCCGCCGACGAACACGGCGTCCGGATCGTCGGCGAGTTCGGCGAGTTCGGCCAGCGCCCCGGGCGCCGCGCCGTGCACCACGGTCACGTCCACGCCGTGGGCGGCGGCGTTGGCGCGGACGCGCCCGGCCCCGTCCGCCGTCCTCTCGACCGCGATCACGGCCGCGCCGAGCCGCGCGCACTCCACGGCCACCGACCCGGAGCCCGCGCCGACGTCCCACACCAGGTCGCCCGGGCGCGGCCCGAGCCGGGCCAGCGCCAGCGCCCGCACCTCGAACTTGGTGATCATCGAGTCCCGGTGCGCGAAGGCGTCCTCGCCCGGCGCCCAGCCCGCGGGGTGCCGCGGCGCGCCCGCGACGGTCCGCACGGCGCCCAGCGCCCGCGACCGGTCCAGGCACAGCACGACGCTCACCGCCGTGCCCCAGTCCCGGGCGGCGGCCTCGGCGGGTGTGACGGTCTCGACCTGCTCGCGGCCCTCCTCGCCCAGCGCGGAGGCGACGACCAGGACCCGGTCGGCGCGGGTGCGCGCGAGCGCGGCGCCCAGCTCGGCGGGGCCGGCGCCCGGCCCGGTCAGCACGGCGGTCTTGGGCTGCGCCCGGCACACATTGACGGCCGTGCGCGGATCCCGCCCGTGCGCGCTCACCACCACCGCGTCGTCCCAGGGCAGCCCGATCCGGGCGAAGGCGGCGGCGACGGAGGAGACACCCGGGCGGACGTCCAGCCGCTCGGACCCGAACCGCTCGGCCAGCGCCCGCACGATCCCGAAGAACCCCGGGTCGCCGGAGGCCAGCACGACCACCCGCCGTTCCTCGTCGAGGCGGGCCGCGATGGTGTCGAGGGCGGGCGCCAGCGGCCCCAGTACCACCCGTTCGGCGGTATCCGGAAGCCGTACGGCGTCCAGGTGCCGCCGCCCGCCCACGACCAGCTCCGCCCCGGCGAGGAGATCCTCGTCGAGCGGCGCGCCCGTCCCCGTGCCGACCACCGTGATCACGTGCTCGCGCCCCGTGCGCGCAGGGCCTTGCGGGCCTCGGGGTCGGCCTTGCGGTACCCGTGGAAGTGGCCCGGGTGGTACAGGTGCGAACGGGTGCCGTGCGCGCCGAGCGCCGGGCCGACCAGGAAGAGCGTGTGCTTCCAGAGCTTGTGCTCCTTGACCGTCTCCTCCAGCGTCTCGATCGTGCACCGCACGACCAGCTCCTCCGGCCAGGTCGCCTGGTAGGCCACGACGACCGGCGTGGACGTCGGATAGCCGCCCTCCAGCAGCTCCCGCACCAGCTGCCCGCTGCGGGCCGCCGACAGGAAGACCGCCATGGTGGTGCCGTGCCGGGCGAACTCGCGGACCTCCTCGCCGGGCGGCATCGGCGTCTTGCCGCCGCCCAGCCGGGTCAGCACCACCGACTGCGCCACCTCGGGGATGGTCAGCTCGCGCCGGGCGAGGGCGGCGACGGCCGAGAACGACGACACGCCGGGGACGACCTCCGTCTCGATCCCGAGCGCGTCGCAGCGGTCCAGCTGCTCCTGCGTACCGCCCCACAGCGCGGGATCGCCGGAGTGGATTCGCGCCACCCTCAGACCCTCGGCGCGGGCCCGCTCGTACACCGCGACGACGTCCTCCAGGGACATGGCCGCAGAGTCCAGGATCTCCGCGTCTTCGCGCGCGTGTTCGAGAACCTCGGCCTGGACGAGGCTCGCCGCCCAGATCACGACGTCGGCCTCGGCGATCGCGCGCGCCGCGCGGAACGTCAGCAGGTCGGCGGCGCCGGGACCGGCGCCGACGAAGGTCACCTTGCCGGCGGGGGCATCGGCCATGGGGTCGGGTCCTTCCGTACGAATTGTCATGGTGTGTGGTGGTCCGACGATGGCCGGATGTGCGCGATCGGGGGTTGATCGGATAGCAAGGGCACATGGCGGTCTTCGTAGCGCTCGGCGCGTTCCTGATGACGCTGGCCGGCGGCTGGACGGCACAGCGGGTGACCGATCGTCGCCACCTGGTCCTCGGACTGGCCGGCGGCCTGATGCTGGGCGTGGTCGGCCTGGACCTGCTGCCCGAGGCGCTGCGCGCCGCGGGCCGCGAGGTGTTCGGCGTACCGGCGGCCCTGCTGCTGTTCGTGGCAGGCTTCCTGCTGGCCCACCTGGTGGAGCGCCTGCTGGCGGCCCGGCAGGCCGCCCACGGCGGCGCCGAGGGCCACAACCACCGCGCGCCCGAGGTGGGTCTCACGGCGGCGGCGGCCATGGTCGGTCACAGTGCCATGGACGGCGTGGCGATCGGCGCGGCCTTCCAGGTGGGCGGCGGCATGGGCGCCGCGGTCGCCCTCGCCGTCATCGCCCACGACTTCGCCGACGGCTTCAACACCTTCACCCTCACGCGCCTGTACGGCAACGCGCGCCGCAAGGCCGTCGCGATGCTCGTGGCCGACGCCCTGGCCCCGCTGGTGGGCGCCGCCTCGACCGCCTTCATCAGCATCCCGGAGTGGTTCCTCGGCGGCTATCTCGGCCTCTTCGGCGGCGTGCTGCTCTACCTCGCCGCCGCCGAGATCCTGCCCGAGGCCCACCACGAGCACCCGGCCCGCTCCACCCTGCTGTGCACCATCGCCGGCGTGGCGTTCATATGGCTGGTGGTCGGCCTGGCCGCCTGACGCATGCCGGCGGCGGCCGGACCGGCCGCACGGCCGGGCACGATCACCGCTCACAGCTTGCCGCCCCGCCCGCCCTCGCGCCGCGCGGGCGCGATGAGCGTCGACAGATACGGCAGGGGAGCGCCGTCCAGCTCACCGGCCGGCCGGATCGACTCCTCCGGCAGCCCCAGCGCCGAACCCCACACGGCGTCCTCGATCCGCCCGCTGTCCCGCAGCGCCCGGGCGACCTCCCGCGCCTGCCGCCCGAACTTGTACGCGACGACGGTCCCGGGCCCCTCCAGCGCGTCCTTGAGCACCGCGGCCCCCGCGGTCACCGGCACCAGCGTCAGCGGCTCGGTCCCCTCGGTGAGCACCGCACCCGAGCGCGCCGCCAGATCCTGCATGGCGGTGATGCCGGGCACGGTCTCCACGACGAGCCCGGGCACCAGCTCGGCGACGGTCTGCGCGAGATACGTGAACGTCGAGTACACGTTCGGGTCGCCGATGGTGGCGAACGCCACCGACCCGTGCTCGCGCAGCAGCGCGGCGACCCGCTCCCCGGCCTCGTCCCAGGCGGCCTCCCGGCGCGCCCGGTCACTGCGCTCGTTCAGCGCGAACACCACCCGGACCACCTTCTCGGCCGGCGCGTAGTGCAGCACGGTCGCCTCCGCGCGCCCGCGCTCCCCGGTGTCCATCACGGGCACCACCACGACATCGGCCGCGCGCAGCGCGCCCACGCCCTTGACGGTCACCAGCTCCGGATCGCCGGGACCGACCCCGACTCCGATCAGCCTGCTGCTCATGACGTCCGGCACCTCTCGACGAACCGACGGGCGACACCGGGCGCGCCGGCCCAGTGCGTGTGGAGATAACTGGCGTGCACATCGCGCTGCACGAAACCTTCGAGCCGCCGCTCGGGGGCGCGCAGCCCCCAGGCGGGAGCCGCCGCCCCCGATCCCGCGCCGGGCTCGACGACGGTCCGGTGGAACTCGTGCCCGCGCACCCGCCGACCGGCCGCGGCGAGCACGCTGTCACCGACGGCCACGGCGTCCCGGTAGCCGAGGGTGAGCCGCTCCGTCATCCGCGCGGCGGCGTCCAGCACCCCGCACATCGGCCGCCCGTCCAGCTCCCGGCACAGATACAGCAGCCCCGCGCACTCGGCGGCGACGGGCGCCCCGCTCAGGGCGAGCTCCCCGACGGCCTTGCGCAGCGCCTCGTTGGCGGACAGCTCGGCGGCGTACACCTCCGGGAACCCGCCCCCGACGACCAGCCCCCGAGTCCCTTCGGGCAAGGCCTCGTCCCGCAAAGGGTCGAACACCACGACCTCGGCCCCGGCGGCGGTCAGCAACTCGGCGTGCTCGGCGTAGGAGAAGGTGAAGGCGGCCCCGCCGGCGACGGCGACGGTGACCTTGGCATTCCGACCGGCTCCCTCCAGCCCGTCCGGCGTCCGGGCCGGATCCACACCCCGTCCGACTCCCTCCAGCCCGTCCGGCGTTCCAGGACGAGGCCGTTCAGGCCGACCCGGGGGCCCGGGGGCGAAGCCCGGGGGCGATGGGGGTCCCGCCTGCTCGAGCGAAGCCGGGAGCTCGGGGGAGGGAAGGGGCGGCGGGGGCGAGAACCCCTCGGCGTCCCCAGCCGCGTCCCAAGCCGCACACGACAGCACCCCCGCCCTCCGCGCCAGCGCGACCAACGCCTCCAGATCACACCCCGCGGCCACCTGCGCCCCCATCGCGGCCACCGCCTCCACCGCGGCCGACCGCCGCTCGGCGACCGGCACCAAGCCCAGATGCCGCGCCGGAGTGTCCACCTGCGGCGCCCGCCGCAACACTCCCAGCACCGGCACCCCCACCGCCTCCAGCGCCTCCCGCAACAACGCCTCGTGCCGGTCCGACGCGACCTTGTTGAGGATCACGCCCCCGACCCGCACCTCCGGGTCCCACGTCACGAACCCGTGCACCAGCGCCGCCACCGACCGCGACTGCGAGGACGCGTCGACGACCAGTACCACCGGCGCCCGCAGCAGCTTCGCCACCTGCGCCGTGGACGCCAGCTCGCCCTGTCCGGCGGCCCCGTCGTAGAGCCCCATCACACCCTCGACCACCGCGATGTCGCACCCGCGCGCGCCGTGCAGGAACAGCGGCCCGATCAGCTCGGGTCCGCACAGATACGCGTCCAGGTTGCGCCCCACCCGACCGGTGGCGAGCGCGTGGTAGCCGGGGTCGATGTAGTCCGGCCCCACCTTGTGCGGGGACACGGCGAGCCCGCGCCCGGCGAGCGCGGCCATCAGCCCCGTGGCGACGGTGGTCTTGCCGCTGCCGGAGGCCGGCGCGGCGATCACCAGCCGGGGCACGGACGCGCCGGCGGAACCGGACGGCACGGCGGCGGAAGCGGACGGCACCGCGGTGGAACCGGACGGCACGGCGGCGGAGACGGAGGACTCGGCGGAGTTCAGCACGGGTGTCACCACTCGATGCCTCTCTGGCCCTTCTGCCCCACGTCCATGGGGTGCTTGACCTTCGACATGTCGGTGACGAGGTCGGCGAACTCCACCAGCGCCCCGGGCGCGTTGCGTCCAGTGATGACGACATGCTGGGTGCCCGGCCGCGCGCGCAGCACCTCGACCACCTCGTCGGTGTCCACCCACCCCCAGTGCATCGGGTACGCGAACTCGTCGAGCACGTACAGCCGGTACGTCTCGGCGGCCAGGTCCCGCTTGACCTGCTCCCAGCCCTCGCGGGCCTTGGCCTCGTTGTCCATCTGGGCGTCGCGCTGGACCCACGACCAGCCCTCGCCCATCTTGTGCCAGTCGACGGAGCCGCCCTGCCCCGACGCCCCGAGCACCCTGAGCGCGTTCTCCTCGCCGACCTTCCACTTCGCCGACTTGACGAACTGGAACACCCCGATCGGCCAGCCCTGGTTCCAGGCGCGCAGCGCCAGCCCGAAGGCGGCGGTGGACTTGCCCTTCCCGATGCCGGTGTGCACGACCACGAGCGGCCGGTTGCGCCGCTGACGCGTCGTCAGACCGTCCTCGGGCACGACGCTCGGCTGCCCCTGCGGCATTACGCGGCCCTCCTCGAAGTCCCCTGCGCGTGCCTGACCAGGCCGGCGATCGAGTCGGCCCGCAGCTCGTCCAACGTCGCCGCCGTACCGCCCAGTTCACCGGCGAGCTGACCGGCGAGCCCCAGCCGCACCGGCCCCGACTCGCAGTCCACGACCACCGAGGCGACCCCGTCGGCCGCGAACAGCCGCGCAGCCCGCCCGGCGAGCGCGACCGGCTCAGGGCCGCCCGTGGCCCGCCCGTCGGTCACCACCACCACCAGCGCCCGGCGCGCCGGGTCCCGCAGCCGCTCCACCCGCAGCACCTCGTGCGCCCTGAGCAGCCCGGCCGCCAGCGGCGTGCGGCCTCCCGTCGGCAGCGACCCCAGCCGGACCGCGGCCGCGTCCACGGACGAGGTCGGCGGCAGCGCCACCTCCGCGTCCCGGCCCCGGAAGGTCACCAGCCCCACCTTGTCCCGCCGCTGGTAGGCGTCCAGCAGCAGCGACAGCACCGCGCCCTTCACGGCCCTCATCCGCTGCCGCGCCGCCATCGAGCCGGAGGCGTCCACCACGAACAGCACGAGATTGCCCTCGCGCCCCTCCCGCGTCGCCTGCCGCAGATCGTCCCGGCGCACGACCAGCCCCGGGCCGCTGCGCCCCCGCGCCCGCTGGTGCGGTGCGGCGGCCTGCACGGTCGCCGCCAGGTGCAGCTTGGTCAGCGTGCCGCGCGGACGCCGCGCGCCGGTGGTCCGGCCGTGCTCGGTGCGGGCACGGGAGCGCCGCCCGGCCGCTCCCTCGCCGATGCCCGGAACGCTCAGCACCTTGGTGCGGAACGGCTCCGACGCCCGCGCCGGCGCCTGCTCGCCCGCACCCGCCCCGGACGGCTGCGGCTCCCCGCCCTCGCCGGCCTCCGGCCGCGCGGCGGCGTCGCCGCCCTGCGGGCCGCCGTCGTCCGGCATGGGCTGCCCGCCGCCACCGCCGGGTCCGTCCGGACCGGGGTCGGGCTCGTCGTCGCCGTTCCCGTCCTCCCCGGCGAACTGCTCCAGCGTCTCGTCGAGCTTGTCCTCGTCCAGACCGGGAGCGTCGAACGGGTTGCGCCGCCGCCGGTGCGGCAGCGCCAGCAGCGCGGCCTGCCGCACGTCCTCGGCGAGCACGTCGGTCCGTCCCGCCCAGGCGGCCAGCGCGGTGGCGGTGCGCGCCATCACGATGTCGGCGCGCATGCCGTCCACCTCGAAGGCCGCACAGGTCGCCGCGATCTGCCGCAGCGCACCGTCACCGAGGCGCACCTGCGCCAGCAACGCCCGTGCGGCGGCGATCCGTTGCCGCACCGCGCTCTCCTCGTCGGCCCAGCGCGCGGCGAAACCGGCCGGGTCGTCGTCGTAGGCGAGCCGCCGGCGCACGACCTCGACCCGCTGGTCGGGCTCGCGGGAGGCGGCCACCTCCACGGTCAGACCGAACCGGTCCAGCAACTGCGGCCGCAGCTCGCCCTCTTCGGGATTCATGGTCCCCACCAGCAGGAACCGCGCCGCGTGCCGTACGGAGACGCCCTCGCGCTCCACGTACGAGGCGCCCATCGCGGCCGCGTCCAGCAGCAGGTCGACCAGGTGGTCGTGGAGGAGGTTGACCTCGTCCACGTAGAGGATGCCCCGGTGGGCGTCGGCGAGCAGGCCAGGCTCGAACGCCTTGACGCCCTCGGCGAGCGCCCGCTCGATGTCCAGCGCTCCCACGAGCCGGTCCTCGGACGCGCCGACCGGCAGCTCCACCATCCGCGCCGGCCGCGTCTCGAACGCCCCCGGCTCGTGCGGCCCGTCCGGGCACGCGGGGTCGGGCGCGTCCGGGTCGCAGGAGAAGCGGCACCCGGAGACGACGTCCACCGGGGGCAGCAGCGCCGAAAGCGCCCGTACGGCGGTGGACTTGGCGGTGCCCTTCTCGCCGCGTACCAGCACACCGCCGACCGCCGGCGAGACGGCGTTCAACAGCAGCGCGAGCCGCAGGTCGTCCTGACCGACGACGGCCGTGAACGGAAACGGGGTACTCACTTCTCGTCGTCCTCCAAGTCGCCCTCGAGCTCCAGATAGGTGGCGCGCAGCCGCTCCAGCGTGTCCGCGTCCGGCTCCGCCCACAGCCCCCGGTCGGCGGCCTCCAGCAGCCGCTCGGTGATGCCGCGCAACGCCCACGGGTTGGACTTCTTCATGAAGTCCCGGTTCTCCGCGTCGAAGACGTACTCGGCGCTGAGCTTCTCGTACATCCAGTCGTCCACCACGCCCGCCGTGGCGTCGTAGCCGAAGAGGTAGTCGACGGTCGCCGCCATCTCGAAGGCGCCCTTGTAGCCGTGCCGCCGCATGGCCGCCATCCAGCGCGGGTTGACCACCCGCGCGCGGAAGACGCGGTGCGTCTCCTCGCCCAGGGTGCGGGTCTTGACCTGGTCGGGGATGGCGGAGTCGCCGACGTACGCCTCCGGGCTCGCGCCCGTCAGATGCCGCACCATCGCCACCATGCCGCCGTGGTACTGGAAGTAGTCGTCCGCGTCGACCAGGTCGTGCTCGCGGGTGTCGACGTTCTTCGCGGCCACCGCGATCCGCCGGAACGCCGTCTCCATGTCGCCGCGCGCCGCCCGCCCGTCGAGCCCGCGCCCGTAGGCGTAACCGCCCCAGACCGCGTACACCTCGGCGAGGTCAGCGTCCGAGCGCCAGTTGCGGGCGTCGATCAGCGGCAGCAGACCCGCGCCGTACGCGCCCGGCTTGGAGCCGAAGATCCGGGCCGTGGCACGCCGCCGGTCGCCGTGCTCGGCGGTGTCCTCGTCGGCGTGCGCGCGGACGTAGTTGGACTCGGCGGGCTCGGCCAGCTTCGCCACCGTCCGCACCGCGTCGTCGATCAGCCCGACCACGTGCGGGAACGCGTCCCGGAAGAAGCCGGAGATACGGACCGTGACGTCGATGCGCGGCCGGCCCAGCTCCTCCAGCGGGACCACCTCGAATCCGGTCACCCGGCGCGAGGCGTCGTCCCACACCGGACGGCAGCCGAGCAGCGCCAGGATCTCGGCGATGTCGTCGCCCTGGGTGCGCATCGCGGAGGTGCCCCACACGGTCAGGCCGACGGACTTCGGGTACGCGCCGGTGTCGGTCAGGTAGCGCTGCACCAGCGAGTCCGCCAGCGACTGGCCGACCTCCCAACTCAGCCGCGACGGGATCGCCTTGGGGTCGACCGAGTAGAAGTTCCGGCCGGTCGGCAGCACGTTGACCAGACCCCGGGTCGGCGAGCCGGACGGGCCGGCCGGGACGTAACCGCCGTCCAGGGCCCGCAGGATGTGCCCGATCTCGTCCGTGGTGCGGGCCAGCCGCGGTACGACCTCGGTGCAGGCGAACTCCAGCACCGCGACCGCCTCGGGCAGTTCGACGCCCAGCACCTCCCGCACCAGGGCGGCGCTCCCGTCCGCCGCCCAGCCGCGCGCCTCCATGCCCTCGGCGAGCCGCCGGCACAGCTGCTCCAGCAGGTCGATCGCGTCGGCGGCCGACCGCGACGGCCCCTCCACCAGGTCCGTCAGCTCCACCGGGACCTTCACCGGGGCGCCCGGCTCGGCCAGCAGCTCCTTCTCCACCAGTCCGAAGTGCTCGGCCAGCGAGGCCCGCAGACCGGGCAGCGCGTCGGCCTGGCCGCCCCACACCTGGGAGGCGCGCAGCACCGCGAGGACCAGGTTGACCCGGGGCTCGCCGACCGGGCCGCCGCCCAGGATGTGCAGGCCGTCACGGATCTGCACGTCCTTGATCTCGCACAGATAACCGTCGATGTGCATGACGAACTCGTCGAACGCGTCGTCGTCCGGCTGCTCGTTCACATGCAGGTCGTGGTGCAGTTCGGCGGCCTTGACCAGCGTCCAGATCTGGGCGCGGACGGCCGGGGCCTTCGCCGGGTCCAGGTCGGAGACGAGGGCGTACTCGTCGAGGAGCTGCTCCAGCTTGGCGAGGTCGCCGTAGGTGTCGGCGCGGGCCATCGGCGGGACGAGGTGGTCGACCACGGTCGCGTGCCCGCGCCGCTTGGCCTGGGTGCCCTCACCGGGGTCGTTGACGATGAACGGGTAGATCAGCGGCAGCTCGCCGAGGACCGCGTCCGGCGCGCAGCCGGCGCTCAGGCCGAGGCCCTTGCCGGGCAGCCACTCCATCGTGCCGTGCTTGCCCATGTGCACGATCGCGTCGGCGCCGAAGCTGTTGTCCAGCCAGCGGTAGGCCGCCAGGTAATGGTGGGAGGGCGGCATGTCGGGGTCGTGGTAGATCGCGATGGGGTTCTCGCCGAAGCCGCGCGGCGGCTGGATCATCACGACGACGTTCCCGAACCGCAGGGAGGCGAGCACGATGTCGTCGCCGTCGACGTACAGGGAGCCCGGCGGCTCGCCCCACGCCTCGGTCATCGCCTCGCGCAGCTCCGGGTCGAGCTCCGCGAACCACGCCCGGTAGTCGGCGAGCGGCACCCGCGCGGGCGCGGCGGCCAGTTGCTCCTCGGTCAGCCACTCCACGTCATGGCCGCCGGCCTCGATGAGCCGGTGGATCAGCTCGTCGCCGTCGTCCGGGTATTCGGTCAGCGCGTACCCGGCGTCGCGCAGCGCGTCCAGGACGCGCACCGCGGAGGCGGGGGTGTCGAGGCCGACCGCGTTGCCGACGCGGGAGTGCTTGGTCGGGTACGCGGTGAAGACGAGGGCGACCTTCTTCTCGGCGTTCGGCTTGTGCCCGAGGCGGGCGTGCCGTACGGCGATCCCGGCGACGCGGGAGGCCCGCTCGGGGTCGGCCGCGTACACGGGCACGTCGTCCGGGCCCTGTTCCTTGAAGGAGAACGGGACGGTGATCAGCCGGCCGTCGAACTCGGGGATCGCGACCTGCATCGCCGCGTCCATGGGGGACAGGGCGGCGTCCGACCCGTCCCAGGAGGCCCGGGAGGAGGTGAGGCAGAGCCCTTGCAGGACGGGCACGTTCAGATCGGCGAGCGCGCCGACGTCCCAGGCCTCCTCGTCGCCGCCCGCCGACGCCTGCGAGGCGTGCGTGCCGCCGGCGGCCAGCACGGTGGCGACGAGCGCGTCCGTCTTCGCCAGCAGTCCGTACAGCGCCGGGTCGGCGTCGCGCAGCGAACCGCAGTACACCGGGAGGGCGTTGGCGCCGTGCGCCTCGATGGCGTCGCACAGGGTGTCCACGAAGGCGGTGTTGCCGCTCAGTTCGTGGGCGCGGTAGAAGAGCACGCCGACGGTGGGCCGGCCCGCCACCAGGGCGCGGTCGCCGTGGACGCCGAACTCCGGCATCTTCCGCGGCTCCTCGAAGCCCTCGCCGGTCAGCAGCACCGTGTCGGAAAGGAACCGGGCCAGCTCGGCGAGGTTGGCGGGGCCGCCCTCGACGAGGTAGCGCAGCGCCTCGGCGACCACACCGGCCGGGACGGACGACTCGGCCATCAGCTCCGCGTCCGGCACGGCCTCGCCGCCCAGCAGCACGGTCGGCACGCCGGACGCCTTCAACGCGGCGAGCCCGTCCTCCCAGGCCCGCTTGCCGCCGAGCAGCCGGACGACGGCGACGTCCGCGCCCTCGAGCAGCGCGGGCAGCTCGCCGGCCACGTCCACCCGGGTCGGGTTGCCGATCCGGTAGGCCGCGCCGGAGGCCCGGGCCGCCAGCAGATCGGTGTCGGCGGTCGACAACAACAACACTGTGCTCATGCGGGCGCTCCCGGTGGGATGAAAGGCAGTCCTTGCGGCGCGCCGGACTCGATGAGCCGCCACAGCGCGTCCGTGTCCGCGTGCTGTTCGATCAGGTCGCCGAGCCGGTCGAGCTGCTCCTCGCGCAGCGCGGCGAACGAGGTGTCGGGCGCCGGGGTGAAGCGGCGGCCCGCGGCGGCGGCCACCTCGCGCAGGAACGCCCGCCGGAAGCCGTCCGACTCCAGCGAGCCGTGCCAGTGGGTGCCCCAGACGGCGCCGGCCCGGCAGCCGTCCAGGCTGTGTCCACTGCCGTCGGAGATGAAGGCTTCTCCCCCCTCGACGGTGGCCACCCCGTGGTGGATCTCGTACCCCTCGACCGGCTCGCCGAGGGCCTGCCCGGACGGCCGGGTGAGGGTCTTCTCGCGGGCGAAGCGCACCCGCACGGGCAGCAGTCCGAGCCCGGGGACCGCGCCGGCGCGCGACTCGACCTCGTCCTCGATGTGCTCGCCGAGGATCTGGAAGCCGCCGCAGACGCCGAGCACCGGCAGACCCTCGGCGGCCCGGCGCACCAGGGCGTCGGCGAGGCCGCGCTCCCGCAGCCACCGCAGGGCCCGGACCGTGCCGCGAGTGCCGGGGACCACGACCAGGTCCGCGTCGGCCAGTTCCTCCGGCCGGTCCACGAACCGCACCACCACGCCCGGTTCGGCGGCCAGCGCGTCCACGTCGGTGAAGTTCGACATCAGCGGGATCGCGCAGACGGCGACGCGCAGCACGTCCTCGCCGACCGGCGGGGCGACGACGGACTCCCGCACGGCGCCGCGCAGGGAGACCCGGAGACCGTCCTCCTCGTCGATGCCGAGCCCGTGCCGGAACGGCAGCACGCCGTAGGTGCGCCGCCCGGTCAGTCCCTGCAGCATGTCGAGGCCCGGTTCCAGCAGCGAGACGTCGCCGCGGAACTTGTTGACGAGGTACCCGGCGACCAGCTCCTGGTCCTCGGGGGACAGCAGGGCGACGGTGCCGAAGAAGGAGGCGAAGACACCGCCGCGGTCGATGTCGCCGACGACGAGCACCGGCAGCCGCGCCCCGCGCGCGATGCCCATGTTGACGATGTCGGTCCGGCGCAGGTTGATCTCCGCCGGGCTGCCCGCCCCCTCACAGATCACCGCGTCATACGTGCCCCGCAACTCGGCCAGGCAGTCCAGGACGGTGCCCAGGAGCTTCTGCTGCCGCCCGCCGTGGTAGCCGCGCGCGCTCAGCTCGCCGACCGGCTTGCCCAGCAGCACCACCTGGCTGCTCTGCTCGCCGCCCGGCTTGAGCAGCACCGGGTTCATCAGCGCGGTCGGCTCGATCCGGCACGCCTGCGCCTGCATGGCCTGCGCCCGCCCGATCTCGGCGCCCTCGCGGGTGACGAACGAGTTCAGGGACATGTTCTGCGCCTTGAACGGCGCGACCTTGACGCCCTGCCGGACCAGCCACCGGCAGATCCCGGCGGTGACGACGCTCTTCCCGGCGTCGGAGGTGGTTCCGGCGACGAGCAGACCGCCGCTCATGACGTACGTCCCTTCCTCGGAGGAGTGCGCGTGGGGCCCCCGCTCTCCGGCGGGGCGCCGAGGAGGCGGCGTCCGAGGAGGCGTGCGGCCGCGCAGGTGCCGAGCGCGAGCCAGCTCACGCGCCGGGAGAGCCGTACGGCCCGGTCGATGTCCGCCACCTGGACGGCGCGTCCGTCACCGTTGAGTACCGGCCGGTGCTCCACACGCCCCCCGTACGACAGCGTGCCGCCCAGCCGCACGCCGAGCGCCCCCGCGAAGGAGGCCTCTACGGGCCCGGCGTTGGGGCTCGGATGCTTGCCGGCGTCGGCGCGCCAGGCCCGTACGGCCCCACGCGGATCGCCGCCGGCCGCGGTGGCCAGGACGGCGGTCAGCCGCGCCCCGGGCCAGCCGGCCACGTCGTCGAGGCGGGCGGAGGCCCACCCGTAGCGCCGGTGGCGGGGCGACTTGTGGCCGACCATCGCGTCGAGCGTGTTGACCGCCCGGAACCCGAGGAGCCCCGGCACGCCGGCGAGGGCGCCCCAGGTGAGCGCGCCGACCACCGCGTCGGAGGTGTTCTCGGCGACGGACTCCACGACGGCCCGCGCGATCCCGTCGGCGTCCAGCGCCTGCGGGTCGCGCCCGCACAGGTGCGGCAGCCGGGCCCGGGCGGCCTCGACGTCGCCGGACTCCAGGGCCCGCCCGACGGCGCGGGCCTCGCGGGCGAGCGAGGTGCCGCCCACGACGGCCCAGGTGGCGACGCCGGTCAGCGCGGCGGAGGCGGCGGGGGAGGTGCGGACGGCGCGGGCGGCGACGGCGCCCAGCGCGGCGGCGCCACCGGCGCACACGGCGGTGTGGAGGGCGCCCCACCCGCGGTGGTCGCGCCACAGCACGCGTTCTACGGCGCCGGCGGCCCTGCCGAACGCGGCGACCGGGTGCCCGCGGCGCGGATCGCCGAGGAGGAGGTCGCCCAAGAGGCCGGCGGCGGCGCCGTACGCGAAGACGCGATCGGCACCCATCGGGTCAGCCCGCCGCGGGGGCGGTCAGGGTGTCGCTGGTGACTCTCGGTCGGCAGCCGCGCATGGCGATATGTCCTCACTCAGGGTGTCCACGCCCTGGTTCGACGAGACCGGCGGTGAGAGTTCCTGGCTCCCGGGAAGGTTCCTCCCCGGTCACAGTGGCGGGACCGCGCCGGATTCACACCGGGCTTCCTCTCCTGCCGCCGTACATGGCCCCGGCAGTCCACCACGCCCCGCGAACACCAGTCAACTTGCCGTTGACCTGCGCCGGGGTACTGAGATGAGGCCCACACCGCCCCCGCGCGCCCTGCGCACCCCACACGTCTCCCGCGCGCCGCGCATGCCTGTCCACGGACCGCGCCCACGGCGCTCGCCCTCCCGGCCCGAGTGCGCCGTTCGCCCCATGACGCCCTCCGACCTGCGGGTACGGAGGGCGGGCACGGCGGGCGGGCAGGGGCGCACGGCCGGACATGGCTCCGCCCCGCGCGGACCGCTCGTCGGCGGCCACCGCGCGGGGCGGGGGAGGGGGCTGGGTGTCGGGGAGGGGGTCGCGACGCCGTGGCCGGTCCGGAACGGGTCAGTCACAGGCCGGGTCGGCCCCGGACCGGGTCGTGTCCCAGCCGGGTCGGCCGTGACCGGCCCGGACCGGTCTCGTCCGGCCCGCGCTCAGCCCTTGCCCATGATCAGGTAGATGCCGTAGCCGACGGCGGCGGCGCACGCGGCGAAGCAGACGTACGCGCCGGTGACCGCCAGCGCCCCGCCGCCGTCGCCGTGGGCGACGGCCCGCTCGCGGCGGGAGAGGCCGGCGATGCCCAGGGTGAACAGGCCCACGAGGCCTACGGTGACCACGAGGCTGACGCCGAAGACGGAGCCGAGGGCTGCCCAGTCGATCTTCATGCTGATGCTTCCTTGGGGGAGCGGAGTGCGGGACTCAGACGGTCGCGGCCGGCGGGACCGCCGCGGTCGCGGGGGCCGTCGGCGGCGTCGTGCCGAGGTCGATGTCGATACGGGGCGCGGACGCCGGGGCGGGGATGGTCGCCGCGAGTTCCTCGGCGAGCAGGGCGACGGCCGGGGGCCCGGCGAGCGGGACGGCGGGCGCCGCGGCGGGGACGTCGGCGACGGTCTCGGCGACGGCCTGGGCGGGGATCACGGCCGCGGGGGCGGCCGGGGGCGGGGCCACGGCGGCGATCGCCTGGGTCACCACGCCGGCCGGCTCCTCGGACCCGTCACCGGTCCCGGCGACGTTGGTGTGGTCGACGACCTGGCGGCGGGAGATCTTCCAGATGGCGGCGCTGGAGCCGATCAGGAACACGGCGACCAGCGCGGTGCCCCAGTCGCCGAGGCCCGTCACGGCCTCCGCGCCCGCGCCGACCAGCGCCGCGGCCGGCAGCGTCAGCACCCAGGCGACGGCCATGCGGCCGGCGGTGGACCAGCGGACCACACCGCCCTTGCGGCCGAGGCCCGCGCCCATCACCGAGCCGGAGACGACGTGGGTGGTGGAGAGCGAGAAGCCGAGGTGGGAGGAGGCCAGGATGGCGGCGGCCGAGCTGGTCTGGGCGGCGAAGCCCTGCTGCGGCTGGAGGTCGGTGAGGCCCGAGCCCATGGTGCGGATGATGCGCCAGCCGCCGATGTAGGTGCCGAGGGCGATGGCCAGGCCGGCCGAGAGGATCACCCAGGTGGGAGGGTTGGAGCCGGGGGCGATGGCGCCGCCGGCGATCAGGGCGAGGGTGATGATGCCCATCGTCTTCTGCGCGTCGTTGGTGCCGTGGGCCAGCGAGACCAGGCCGGCGGAGGCGATCTGGCCGACCCGGTGGCCCTTCTCGGCCGCCCTGCCGTCCGACTTCCCGCCGACGGTGTACGACAGCCGGGTCGCGGCCAGCGCGGCGACGCCCGCGACGACCGGGGCGGCGACCGCCGGGATCATGACCTTGGTGACCAGGACGCCGCCGTGCACCGCGTCCATGCCGGCGGAGGCGATGGTGGCGCCGATCAGACCGCCCATGAGGGCGTGCGAGGAACTGGACGGGAGCCCGACCAGCCAGGTCAGGAGGTTCCAGAGGATCGCGCCGACCAGGGCGGCGAAGATGACCTCGGGACGGATGCCGGTCTCGTCGACGAGACCCTTGGAGATCGTGTTGGCGACCTCCACGGAGAGGAAGGCGCCCACCAGGTTCAGCGCGGCGGACATGGCCACCGCGACCTTGGGCTTGAGCGCGCCGGTGGAGATGGTGGTGGCCATCGCGTTGGCGGTGTCGTGGAAACCGTTCGTGAAATCGAACGCGAGTGCGGTTATCACCACGATCGCGAGGATCAGCGAGAAGCTTTCCATTTACCCAGGCAATCGTTCGAGCGTCATTGGCTCGTCGAACGTAGGTAACCAGGGTGAACGGAAGATGAACTGGGCCGGTATGGGCGGTGTCCGATTCTGTTGCCCACTTCACACGGCTGGCAGGATCACCGCATGACCGAACAGCGGGGCGAGGAACGGGAAGGCGACCGTCCGGACACGGGCGGTCACGGGGCCGCGAGCGACCGGCGGGCCGCGGGCGGCGGCGGGGCGGCGGGGGGCCGCCGCCAGGCGCGGGAGGAGGAGACCCGCGCCTGGCGCGAACTGGTGGCCACCGCCCGCCGGACCGTCGCGGACGGCCTGGTCGTCGGCACCTCCGGCAACGTGTCGGTCCGCGTCGGGGACACCGTGCTGGTCACCCCGTCCGGCGTGCCCTACGACCGGCTCGCCCCCGACGACGTCACCGGCGTCGACCTCGACGGCCGGCAGGTGGTCGGCTCGCTCGTCCCGACCAGCGAGCTGCCCATGCACCTCGCCGTCTACCGCGCCACCGACGCGGGCGCCGTGGTCCACACCCACGCCGTGCACGCGACGGCCGTCTCCACCCTCGTCCCCGAGCTGCCGCTCGTCCACTACATGGCGGGCGCGCTCGGCGGACCGGTACGGGTCGCCCCGTACGCGACGTACGGCACCGAGGAGCTGGCCCGGAACATGCTCGGCGCCCTCGCCGGCCGCTCCGGCTGCCTGCTCCAGAACCACGGCACCCTCACCTACGGCGCGACCCTCGACCAGGCCTACGACCGCACCGCCCAGCTGGAGTGGATGTGCCGGCTGTGGCTGACCGCCTCCGCCGTGCCCGGCCTGACCCCGTCCCTGCTGTCGCCGCACCAGCTGGACCAGGCGACGGCCCGCCTGCGCGACTACGGCCAGAGCCCCCGCACCTGACCCCGACGAGCCGGCTCCCGACGACGGCCCGCCCCGGGCCGCGCCCGGCAGGGCGCGGTGGGACCGAGCCGTGCGTCGGGCGTGAGGCACGAGCACGGGCGCGGCCCCGCGACGAAGGCGGATCCCCCGGCGGCCGGGCTTCGTGGCGAAGGCGGATCCCCCGGCGGCCGGGCTTCGTGGCGAAGGCGGATCCCCCGGCGGCCGGGCCCGGTGACGAAGGCGGATCCCCCCGAAACCACGACCAGGGATGAAGGCGGCTCTTCCTGGAACTCGCAGGGGCATGTCACCCCGACCCCTTCTCCCGCTGGCCGGTGCTCCGGTACGCCGTGACACTGGTCCCGTGCGCACAGTCAAAGCGACGGCCGCGGCCGTCACCGCGGCCCTGGCGGCCGGCGCGGCGAGCGTCGCCGTCGGCCGGCTCGCGAGCGACGCCGCGCTCAAGGCACCCCCGGGCCGGCCCCTGCCCACCGACCACCGGCTCACCGTGCACGGCACGGCCGCCGGCCAGATCACCCTCACCCGTGACCTGGCTTCGCTGCGCCCCGGCACCTACGGTCTGGCCGGCAACGGCTCCCACGCCATCGTGGGCCCCGTCCTGAACGGCGCCCCCCATCTGCCCGACACCGTCGTCCGCCGCCTCGACCGCGTCACGCACGGCCTCCTGCACCCCCGCGACAAGGTCTGGCTCACCCCCAACGTGCACGTCGGCAACCCGCACAGCGCCCTCGGCCTGCGCTACACCGACGTCGACGTCCCCGGCGAACTGGGCAACCTGCCCGCCTGGTTCCTGCCCGGCGTCCGCGAGACCTGGGTGATCACCGTGCACGGCCTGGGCACCACCCGGGAACTTCCCCTGAACATCATGGAGTTCCTGCACCGCAGACACTTCCCGGTGCTGGACCTCGCCTACCGCGGCGACCTCGGCGCGCCCCGCTCCCCGGACGGTCTGAGCCACCTCGGCCAGACCGAGTGGCGCGACCTGGACGCGGCGATCCGCCACGCCGTGCTTCACGGCGCCGAACGGGTCGTCCTGTACGGCTGGTCCACCGGCGCCACCATGGCGCTGCGCGCCGCCCTCCACTCGGAGCTGCGCGACCGCGTCTCCGGGCTGATCCTTGACTCGCCGGTGCTCGACTGGGAGACCACGCTGCGGGCCCTGGCCAGGGCGCGGCACACCCCGCACGCCCTGCTGCCGCTCGCGGTGCGCGCCGCGCAGGGCCGCACCGGACTGCACGGGGACCGCGTCGCCGAGGCCGCCGACCCCGCGCGGCTCACGGTGCCCACCCTGATCTTCCACGGCCCGGGCGACGAGGTGGCGCCCTGGCGCTTCTCCCGCCGACTGGCCGCCCGCCGACCCAACCTGGTCGCCCTGCACACGGTCCCCGACGCCCCTCACGGCGCCATGTGGAACGCCGACCCCGAGGGCTACGAGGAGGCCCTGCGCCGCTTCCTCACCCCGCTGATGTGACCGGTGCGCGACCGGCCCCGCGACCTGCTCCGGCCGTTCCGCTCCCGGCCGGGGCGGGGGCCGCCCCGCCCCGCAGCGGGCGGTTCCCGCCGCGCCGACTCCCGTTCCGCGCCGGCCGGTTCGCGTCGTTCCGCCCGCGGTCCGGACCCCTGCGTTGGCCTTCCCCGTCGCCCGCCGTGACATTCCGTTTGGGTTTTCGGACCGTCAACCGGAAGACTGCACCTGTGACGTCCCGTATCCCGCGCGACTCCAGGCTTCGACTCGTCCGCCCACGACCCCTGGCCGCCGCCCCCCGAGCCGTGAACCAGCGGCGCCCGCGCCGCCCCGCGCCCCGCCCCCCGGAGGGCACCCCCGCCCCCGCGGAGCTGGCCAGAATGGCGCGCTCCGGCCTGGCCGGCGCGGTCCGCGTCGCCCGCTGGGCCGACGCCGCCCTCGGGCCCGGCCGCGACGGGGCGACCGCCGACGGCAAGGCCACCCTCTCCGCGAGCACCGCCGAACGTGCGGCCGGCGAGCTGGGCCTCACGGTCGCCCGGATCCGCGCCGACTGGGACACCGCCCGCCTCGCCGGCCTCATCGAGGTCCACGGCGACAGCGCCCGCCCCGGCTGGCGGCTGCGCGCCTGGGACCGCGACGACAGCGCCGTGCTGCGCGGCTGGGTGGCCCTGTTCGACGCGTGGTCGCTCGCCTGCCCGGAGCCCGGGGACCGGGAGGCCGCCGCCGTCGCCGAGGTCGTCTCGGCCATGCCGCAGGTGCTCTCCTTCCTCCAGCTCTCCGCCGGCCCCGTCCCCGTCGACCAGCTCCTCGACCTCCTCCAGCAGCGCGTCACCGAACTGCGCACCGCGCGCTGCGAGGTCCCCTACGACCCGCAGCTCGAACCCACCCCCCTCGCCCCGACGGCCGCCCCGCCCGCCCCGGAGCCCGCCGAGGCCGACGACGCCCCGCTCGAGCCGCTGCTCGACTGGGCCCTGCGCGCGCTGGCCTCCGTCGGCGCGCTCACCTACGGCGACGGCCAGGCCACCCTCACCCCGCTGGGCAGCTGGGCGGTCTGGGTCAAGCTGGAGCAGATCTGCGTCGCCGCCCAGAGCCCCGCCGGGAACATCGAGCAGGCCGCCGAGGACATGCTCCGCGGCTGCGCCCAGCTGCGCCCCAACGCGGCCCGCGCCGAGTACCGCGCCTGGCTCGCCGCCCGCCCCGTGGGCAGCGCCGTCACCGAGCTCCTGGTCGCCGCCCGTGGCGAGGACGCCCTGCTGCGCGGGCTCGCCTTCGAGGCGCTGCGCGTCGTCGGCGCCCCCGCCGAGCCCGACGTACGGGCCGTGCTCGACGAGCCGGCGCTGCGGCCGTACGCCCTGCTGTGGCTGGCCGAGCACGACGGCGTCGACCCGGAGGACGCGCACGAGGTCCTCACCCGCGAGGAGGCGACCTGGCTGTGGGTGGACACCGCCGCCGCCGTCGCCGACCACGGCGAGGCGCCGATGCTCGTACGGCACCTGGAGGCCGCGCTGCAGCCCACCGTCCCCGCCCTGCTCGACGAGGTACGGGCCGTGGGGCACCCGCGTACCGTGCAGGTGCTGGTCGCGCTCGCCGCCGCGCACCCCGATCCGGCCCTCGCCAAGGCCGTCCGCCGGGCCGCCTTCCAGGTCCACACCGGCGGCAGCTGAGCGGGCCGGGGCGTCGGGCGGGCTCAGCCCTCCGTGCGCGGCGCGTACGTGCCGAAGCTCCAGACGTTGCCCTCGGCGTCCCGGGCCATGTAGTCCCGGGACCCGTGGTCCTGGTCGGTCGGGGGCATCAGGATCTCCACGCCGTGGTCCACCGCGCGCTGGTAGTGGCCGTCCACGTCGTCCACGACGACGTACACCCCCGCCGGGCCCGCCCCGCGCATCGCCTCGTCGAACCGGCCGCCGCGCGCCTTCGAGCCGAGCATCACCGCGCCGTTGCCCTGCACCAGCTCGGCGTGCTGGACCAGGCCGTCCTCGCCCTCGTACACCGACAGCTCGGTGAAGCCGAGGGCCTCGGTGAGCTGTTTCACGGCCGCCTTCGCGTCCGCGTACAGCAGCGCCGGGTAGATGCTCGGGCGTCCGCCGCCGACCGTGTCCGTCATGCCGATCACTCCCTCGTGACCCGGTTCGGGCCGGGGATCGCGGCCCGTCGCCCAGTGTGGCAGCGGCCACCGACGACGCCCGGCGGCGACGCGGGAGCCCGCCTCCCCGCGACCCCGGTCCCGCGCTCGCGCGAACACCGGGGAAAACCGCTTGCGGGCCCCCGTTAGACTGTTCCGCATGGCCATTCTCCTCGCGCATTAGACCAGCGGGAACGTCCTCAAGCCGTCCGTCCCGCCCCTACCCGCCCTGGAGTCTGTCCGTGATCTCCGCTTCCGGCATCGAGCTGCGCGCCGGCGCCCGCATCCTCATCGAGAACGCAACCTTCCGCGTCGCCAAGGGCGACCGCATCGGTCTGGTCGGCCGCAACGGCGCCGGCAAGACCACCCTCACGAAGTGCCTCGCCGGCGAGGGCATCCCGGCCGGCGGCACCATCACCCGCTCCGGCGAGGTCGGCTACCTCCCGCAGGACCCGCGCACCGGCGACCTCGACGTGCTCGCCCGCGACCGCGTCCTGTCCGCCCGCGGCCTGGACGTCCTGATCCGCAAGATGCGCGAGAACGAGCAGCGCATCGCCAACGGCCAGGGCGCCACGCGCGAGAAGGCGCTGCGCCAGTACGAGCGCCAGGAGACCGAGTTCCTCACCAAGGGCGGGTACGCCGCCGAGGCCGAGGCCGCCACCATCGCCGCCGCGCTCAACCTGCCCGACCGGGTGCTCGGCCAGCCCCTGCACACGCTCTCCGGCGGTCAGCGCCGCCGTATCGAGCTGGCCCGCATCCTGTTCTCCGACGCGGACACCCTGCTGCTGGACGAGCCGACCAACCACCTCGACGCGGACTCGATCATCTGGCTGCGCGACTACCTGAAGACCTACCGCGGCGGCTTCATCGTCATCTCCCACGACGTCGACCTGGTCGAGACGGTCGTCAACAAGGTGTTCTACCTGGACGCCAACCGCTCCCAGATCGACATCTACAACATGGGCTGGAAGCTCTACCAGCAGCAGCGCGAGGCCGACGAGAAGCGCCGCAAGCGCGAGCGCGCCAACGCCGAGAAGAAGGCCGCCGCGCTGCACTCCCAGGCCGACAAGATGCGCGCCAAGGCCACCAAGACCGTGGCCGCGCAGAACATGGCCCGCCGCGCCGACAAGCTGCTGGCGGGGCTGGAGGCCGCGCGGCAGTCCGACAAGGTCGCCAAGCTCCGCTTCCCCGAGCCCGCGCCCTGCGGCAGGACGCCGCTGATGGCCGAGGGCCTGTCGAAGTCGTACGGCTCCCTGGAGATCTTCACGGACGTCGACCTGGCCGTCGACAGGGGTTCCCGGGTCGTCATCCTGGGTCTCAACGGCGCGGGCAAGACCACGCTGCTGCGGCTGCTGGGCGGCGTGGAGAAGCCCGACACCGGCCAGGTCGTCCCCGGTCACGGCCTCAAGCTCGGCTACTACGCGCAGGAGCACGAGACCCTGGACCCGGAGCGCACCGTCCTGGAGAACATGCGTTCGGCGGCACCCGACATGGACCTGGTCGAGGTCCGCAAGGTGCTCGGCTCGTTCCTGTTCTCCGGCGACGACGTCGACAAGCCGGCCGGGGTCCTCTCCGGCGGTGAGAAGACCCGTCTCGCGCTGGCGACCCTGGTGGTCTCCTCGGCCAACGTCCTGCTGCTGGACGAGCCCACCAACAACCTCGACCCGGCCAGCCGCGAGGAGATCCTCGGGGCGCTGCGCACCTACAAGGGCGCGGTCGTCCTCGTCACGCACGACGAGGGCGCCGTCGAGGCGCTCCAGCCCGAGCGGATCATCCTGCTGCCCGACGGCGTCGAGGACCTGTGGGGCGCCGACTACGCGGACCTCGTCGCCCTGGCCTGACGGCGGGGCGCCCCGGCCTCTCCGGGGCTCCGACCGGGCGCCGTCCGGGCGCCGGTCAACGGGGCATGGATCATTCGGCCCATCGGTGATCCATCATCTGTGTGAGATCTTTTCGTATCGGGGTGTGTCATACACCGATTTCCCGGCCGAGCCCTTATGTGCCAAGGGCTCGGCCGTCGCGCGCCTGTGACCTGGCCTTTCTGCGAACAACCCGTTCGGCGGTACGGGCGGAGCCGGACGGAATACTCGATTCCGCTTGTGGGGACGTGCTCCTGTCGTCACAACCGTGTCTCACGGACCTTGCCGAATGGGTGGCCATCACGCCCCGGAGGGGTGATCATGAGGAGACCAGAGCGCACTTCCCATGAGGAGGCACGGGTGGCCGAGACTCTGAAGAAGGGCAGCCGGGTGACCGGCGCCGCGCGCGACAAGCTCGCGGCAGACCTGAAGAAGAAGTACGACGCCGGTGCGAGCATTCGGGCGTTGGCCGAGGAGACCGGCCGCTCGTATGGCTTCGTGCACCGGATGCTCAGCGAGTCGGGCGTCACGCTCCGTGGGCGTGGCGGAGCGACGCGGGGCAAGAAGGCCGCCTCGGCCTGACCCCGGGCGGCCCATCGGCTTCGATGGTGACCACCCGGTCGGTCCGCTGGTCGGCCGGGTGGTTACTGTGCAGTCACTTACGATGTCCGCGCAGGGCATCGCGGCTGACCGCACGCATCGGAGGCGCACCATGGCTTCGCCCGAGCACGACCTCGCACCGCTCGACCCGGTTCTCGACAAGGACGGCGTACGGCTCACCGTCGACGACGCGATCGCCACGGTGACGCTGACCAACCCGGCCAAGCGCAACGCGCAGAGCCCCGCTCTGTGGCGGGCGCTCGCCGAGGCCGGGCGGCTGCTGCCGGGCACCGTCCGTGTCGTGCTGCTGCGCGCGGAGGGCAAGTCGTTCTCCGCCGGGCTCGACCGGCAGGCGTTCACGCCGGAGGGCTTCGACGGCGAGCCGTCGTTCCTCGACCTCGCACGCGGTGGCGACGACGAACTGGACGCGACCATCGCCGAGTACCAGGAGGCGTTCACCTGGTGGCGTCGCCGCGACGTCGTGACCGTCGCCGCGGTCCAGGGCCACGCCATCGGGGCGGGCTTCCAGTTGGCACTCGCCTGTGACCTGCGCGTCGTCGCGGACGACGTGCAGTTCGCGATGCGCGAGACCAGCCTCGGCCTGGTCCCGGACCTCACCGGCACGCATCCGCTGGTGGGACTGGTCGGCTATGCCCGGGCACTGGAGATCTGCGCCACCGGCCGGTTCGTCACCGCCGAGGAGGCGGTGAGCTGCGGGCTGGCCAACATCGCCGTGCCCCGCGAGCAGCTCGACGCCGCCGCGGGCGACCTGGCGTCGGCGATCCTCGCCGCGCCCCGGGACGCGGTGATCGAGACCAAGGCGCTGCTCCAGGGCGCCCACGGCCGCTCGTACGAGGACCAGCGCGCCGCCGAACGCCAGTCCCAGGCCCGCCGCCTGCGCGACCTCGCCGGCCTCGGCGAATAGCCGGACCGGGACGCCCGCGTCCGGGGCACGGGCGCGGGCGGTCGCCGGCGTGCCCGTCCGCGCCCAGGGCTCCCGAGGGGTCAGAACCCGTGCCGGAACCCGCCGTCCACCGGCAGCATCACGCCCGTGACGAAGGACGCCGCAGGGGAGAGCAGGAACGCGGCGGCGCGGCCGAACTCCTCCGGCGTCCCGTACCGGCGCAGCGGGATGCGCGACTCGCTCGCCGCCCGGGTGGCCTCCGGGTCCGCGGACAGCGCGTCCAGTTCGCGTACCCGGTCGGTGTCGATACGGCCCGGGAGCACCCCGACGACCCGGATGCCCCGCGGCCCCAGCTCGTCCGCGAGGGACTTGGCGAACCCGGCGAGGCCCGGCCGCAGCCCGTTGGAGATGGTCAGCCCGGGGATCGGCTCGTGCACCGACCCGGACAGCACGAACCCGATGACGCCACCGGCCTCCAGCTCCGCCGCCGCCGCGCGGGCGAGCCGCACCGCGCCCAGGAACACCGACTCGAACGCCGACTGCCACTGCTCGTCGGTGTTGTCCGCGACGAATCCGGGCGGTGGCCCGCCGACGCTCACGAGCACGCCGTGGAAGCCGCCGAAACGCTCCCGCGCGGTGGCGATCAGCCGCTCGGCGGCCCCGGCGTCCGCGTTGTCCACGGCCACCCCGACGGCGTCCGGGCCCAGTTCGGCCGCCGCCTCGGCGACCCGCTCCTCGTCCCGTCCGGTGATGACCACCTTCGCGCCGTCGGCCAGCAGCTCGCGCGCGGTGGCGTTGCCCAGCCCGCGCGTCGCCCCGGTGACGACGTACACCCGGTCCTTCAGTCCAAGATCCATGGCCCTATCCTGCCCGCTCGTCCCCGTACAGGGCGAGGGCGGTGTTGACCAGGCCGATGTGGCTGAAGGCCTGCGGGAAGTTGCCGAGCTGGCGCCCGGAGCCCGATCCGTCGTCGACGAGGTACTCCTCCGAGAGCAGCCCCACGTCGTTGGCCAGCCCCACCAGACGCTCGAACAGCGCCTCGGCCTCCTTCGTACGCCCCGTCATGTGCAGCGCGTCGGCGAGCCAGAACGAGCACACCAGGAACGTGCCCTCCCCGCCGGGCAGCCCGTCGACGGCTCCGGCGTCGGCGCTGTAGCGGCGGACGAGACCGCCCTCGCCGAGTTCCGCGCGCACCGCCTCGACGGTGCCGGTCACCCGCGGGTCGTCCGGCGGCAGGAACCCCACACGCGGGATGAGCAGCAGGGCGGCGTCCAGCTCCCGCGAGCCGTAGGACTGGGTGAAGGTGTTCCGCCGCGGGTCGTAGCCCTTCTCGCAGACCTCGCGGTGCACCGCCTCGCGCAGCCGGCGCCAGCCGTCGAGGTCGCCGCGCAGTCCCGGGTCCTCCTCCAGGGTGCGCACCGCCCGGTCGGCGGCCACCCACACCATCACCTTGGAGTGCACGAAGTGCCGCCGCCCGCCGCGCACCTCCCACAGCCCCTCGTCGGGCTCCCGCCAGGCCTCGCTCAGGAAGTCCAGCAGCGCGCGCTGCATCGACCAGATGTGCGGCTTGGCCGACAGTCCCGAGCGCCGGGCCAGCGACAGCGTGTCCATGACCTCGCCGTACACGTCCAGCTGGCGCTGGAGCACCGCGTCGTTGCCGACGCGCACCGGCGCCGAGCCGGCGAAACCGGACAGCCACGGCAGCTCATACTCGGGCAGCCGGCGCTCGCCCGCCAGCCCGTACATGATCTGCAGGTCCGCCGGGTCGCCGGCGACCGCGCGCAGCAGCCAGTTCCGCCACGCCTCGGCCTCCTCCTGGTAGCCCGCCGACAGCAGCGCGCCGAGGGTGAGCGTGGAGTCGCGCAGCCAGCAGTAGCGGTAGTCCCAGTTGCGTACGCCGCCCAGCTCCTCGGGCAGCGAGGTGGTGGGGGCAGCGACGATGCCGCCGGTGGGGGCGTAGGTGAGCGCCTTGAGGGTGATCAGGGAGCGGACGACCACGTCCCGGTGCGGGCCGGTGTAGCGGCAGCGCGCCGCCCACGCCCTCCAGTCCGTGACGCTGTGCTCCAACGCCTCGTACGGGTCGATCAGCGGGGGTCGCGGGTCGTGCGAGGGATGCCAGGTCAGGACGAACGCCACCCGCTCGCCCTCGGCGACGTCGAACCGCGAGTGCGTCCCGAAGGCCTCGCCCCAGGTGCGTACCGGCGGCTCGCTGCGCAGCCATGCCGAGTCCGGTCCGGCGACGGCCACCCGATGGCCGTCGGACCTGCGCATCCAGGGGACGACCGAGCCGTGGTCGAAGCGCAGCCGCAGTGTGCTGCGCACGGTCACCCGGCCGCTCAGGCCCTCCACGATCCGCACCAGGTCGGGGGCCCGGTCGCGCTGCGGCATCAGGTCGGTGACCCGGACGGAGCCCTGCGGGGTGTCCCACTCGGTGTCCAGGACGAGGGTGTCGGGGCGGTAGGCGCGGCGGGTGCAGGGGCCTTCGGCCCCCTCCGGGGCGATGCGCCAGTGGCCGTTCTCCTCGTCGCCGAGCAGCCTGGCGAAGCAGGCCCCGGAGTCGAAGCGGGGCAGGCAGAGCCAGTCGACCGAACCGTCCCTGCCGATCAGCGCGGCGGTCTGTTCGTCGCCTATGAGGGCGTAGTCCTCTATCCGGGGCAGCATGGATGACCGGTTTCCCGGCGGACCCGCGCGGCAATCAGCCCCGGGCTCACGACGGCCGGGTCCTAGACGGCCGCCGTCTCGCTCTCCGCCACCGCCGTCGCGTCCGTCCCGTCCTCCTGCGTCCGATCCCGCAGCTCACGGCGGGCCAGGACCAGCCAGCCGACGGGGACGCACGCGGCGAACAGCCACCACTGGACGGCGTACGGCAGGTTGATGTCACCGAGGCCGATCCAGCTGCTGTCCTCCTTGGGCGAGGGGAGCAGCTGGGGACTGCCACCCCCGGGGGCGGGGGAGACCAGTTCGACGTAACCGCCGAGGACCGCCTTGGCGGAGGAGTCGCCCTTGTCCCGCAGGAGGGTTCCGACCTGTTCGCTGTTGATCAGCATGATCTGGCGGTCCGGCAGTCCCGAGACGTTCTTGATGCCGCTGGCCGCCGTCGTCTCGTCCTGCATCAGCCGGCCGGTGACCGTGATGTCGCCCCGGGCGGGGGCCGGGATCTTCGGGAAGGAGGTCTGCGAGGCGGGTGAGGCGACCCAGCCCCGGTTGACGAGGAGGGTCCTGCCGTCGTCCAGCACGAACGGGGTCAGGACGTGGTAGCCGACCTGGTCGTCGCTGTTGGTGCGCCGGCGCACCACGAGCTCGTGCGCCGTGTCGAAGCGGCCCTTGGCGGTCACCCGGCGGTAGATGTCGTCGTGCGCGACCGAACCGCCGACCGAGGTGAGCGACTCGACCGGCACGGGCTTCGCCGCCAGCGAGGCGTCGATCACCTGGTTCAGCTTCTGCCGGTGGTCGTGGCGGTGCAGCTGCCAGAAACCCAGCCAGATCATCGTCGGGATGAGCAGCAGAGCCACAAGGGTCAGGATCACCCACTGGCGGGTCAACAGGAAGCGGTACACCCCACGACGGTACCGCGCCCGCCGTGGGGTGTTTTCGGCAGGGGTGTCCTCAGACACGGTCGACGATTCCGGCCCTCCCCTCCGCGCGGGCGCAGTGTCCGCCGCAGTACCAGTGGCCCTCGACCTCGACGCCCTGGCCGATGATCTGCACACGACAGTGTTCGCAGATCGGCGCCATGCGGTGGATCGCGCAGGAGAAGCAGTCGAAGACATGCACCGCGCCCTGGGCATGGACCTCGAAGGTCATACCGTAGTCATTTCCGCATACTTCACATCTCGCCATGGGGCACAGGGTGAGCCGTGGCCGCCGCGCGGGCGAGGGGGGCGCGGGCGAGTCGCCCGGCAATCACCCGTACGCGCGTCGGCCGTCGTTCGCGCGGACGTCACCCGCTCGTGCGCCGGCCGCGGGTCCGTCCGGGCCCGGCCCCGGGGCCGCGGCGCGCAGGGCGGGGCGGGGCCCCGGGCCGTGGTGGTGGTGCGAGTGACCGGGCGGGGTCCGGACGCGGCCCGGTCGTCGCCGGGCCGCGCTCGGCGGTGCCCGGCCCGGCGGTGCTCGCGGACGCCGTCCGCGTCCGGATCAGTCGCCGTCCGCCGGTTCCACGTCCCTGAGCAGCTGCCCGAACGCGGCCTCGTCCACCACCGGCGTGCCGAACTGCCGGGCCCTGGCCACCTTGGAGGTGCCGGAGTCCGGGTCATTGGTCACCAGCAGGCTGGTCAGCCGGGACAGACTGGTGGCGACGTGCAGTCCCGCCTCGGTCGCGCGGTCCTCCAGCAGCTCGCGTTCGACGGAGGTGTCGCCGGAGAAGGCGACCCGCATGCCCTGCTTGAGTCGTTTGCCCTCTTCGTAACGTCCCGGGTTGGGATGAGGGCACGCGGGCCTCTTGCGGGAGGGGCGCCAACTGCTCGCCCCGTAGCCGCCGTAGCCGCCCGACTGCTGTCGGGGCACGGGCCGGTCCGACCACTCGGTCAGCGGCCGGCACTCCAGCAGCGGCAGCCGGACGCCGCCCGCCGCCGCGGCCCGCAGGCTCGGCCGGAACGCCTCCGCCAGCACCCGGGCGTCGTCCAGCGCGTGGTGCGCCCGCTGCTGCACGACGCCGAAGTGCGCCGCCAGCGACTCCAGCTTGTGGTTCGGCAGCGGCAGGCCCAGCTCCTTGGAGAGCGCGATGGTGCACAGCCGTTGCCGCACCGGCGCCTCCCGCTGTGCGCGCGCGTACTCCCGGGCGATCATCTGCCAGTCGAACACCGCGTTGTGCGCGACGAGCACCCGGTCGGCCAGCCGGACCGCGAACTCCTCGGCGATCTCCGCGAACAGCGGCGCGCCCTCCAGCGCCTCGCTCGTCAGCCCGTGGATCCACACCGGGCCGGGGTCCCGCTCCGGATTGACCAGCGTGTACCAGTGGTCCTCGACCTCGCCGCGCGCGTCCAGCCGGTAGACCGCCGCGGAGATGATGCGGTCGTCGCGGGCCAGGCCGGTGGTCTCCACGTCGACGACCGCGTACCCCTGCGGATACGCGGTCGGCCACGGTGTGGGGGAGGCCCCTGCGATCGTGCGGTCTTCGAGCATGGTCCATGAGGATACGGGCCGCCACTGACAGCCCGGCCCCTCAGGTGCCCGCCGCGCCGCCCGCGCGCCCCCGCGCTCCCCTCACGCGACCGCGCGCGGACCGCCCCCGGGCGCCGTCCGCACGCGCCTTCCGCGAAAACGCCCGAAACGGACCAGAGTTCACAAGCCGGGTGGCGGGCGAGCGGTGGGGCGGCGAGCCGGGTGGCGCGGCGGACCGGCGAACTCGCCGTCCGGACGCACCGGTTGGTTCCAAAGGGGCGTGAGAGGCGCGTCGAGGACCCGGAGGGCGGGGCGGGACGCGCGGAGCGGGACGCGCACGGCGCGGGGATGCGTCCGCCGTCGGCCCGCGCCGCCTGGGGGCCCCCGCGCCGCGGCCGTGCGATCCTCCGTGCTGTGACCGAACCAACGCATGACGAGCCGCACGGCGGCGCGCTCGGCTCCCGTCTCAACTGGCTGCGGGCCGCGGTCCTCGGCGCGAACGACGGCATCGTCTCCACCGCGGGACTCGTCGTCGGCGTCGCCGGGGCGACCGACTCCCGCCCGGCGCTGCTGACCGCCGGGCTGGCCGGGCTGCTGGCCGGATCGATGTCGATGGCGGCGGGGGAGTACGTGTCGGTGTCGACCCAGCGGGACTCGGAGCGGGCCGCGCTGGCCCAGGAACGACAGGAGTTGCGCGACCGCCCCGAGGCCGAACTGCGGGAGCTGACCGAACTGCTCGAAGAGCGCGGGCTGTCCCACGAGGTGGCCCGGGAAGCGGCGCAGCAGCTCACCGAACGCGACGCGCTCAGGGCCCACGCGCGGGTGGAGCTCGGCATCGACCCCGACCGGCTGACCAACCCCTGGCACGCCGCCTGGGCGAGCTTCCTGGCGTTCACGGTCGGAGCGCTGCTGCCGCTGCTGGCGATCGTGCTGCCCCCGGTGGGCCTGCGGCTGACGGTCACGGTCCTGTCCGTCCTGGCCGCCCTCGTCCTCACCGGCTTCAGCAGCGCCCGGCTGGGCGCGGCACGGCCCGGCCGGGCGGTGGCGCGCAACGTGGCCGGCGGCGCGCTGGCCATGGCCGTGACCTACGCGGCGGGCGCCCTCCTGAGCGCCGCGGGCGCCTGAAGCCGCCCGGCCCCCCGCACGGATCCCGGCCTCGGCGAGCGGCGGCGCGCGGCGGCGGCGTACGGTGAGGTGCGCCGGACCACCGTCCGGGCGAGTGAACCACCCGTACCACCCGTACCACCCCGATACGTCCCCTGGTACGCCCCCAGCAGAAGGAGAAGGGTCCCGCCATGCGCGCCACCACCATCCACGCCCCGTACGACCTGCGGGTGGAGGACGTGCCCGAGCCCGTGGTGCAACTGCCCACCGACGCCGTGGTGCGGGTGCTGCGCGCCTGCATCTGCGGCAGCGACCTGTGGGCGTACCGCGGGCAGGCGGCGCGGCAGCCCGGACAGCGCATCGGGCACGAGTTCCTGGGCGTGGTCGAGGAGACCGGCCGGGAGGTGACGGGCGTCAGCCGCGGTGACCTGGTGGTCGTGCCCTTCCGGTGGTCCGACGGCGTCTGCGACTACTGCCGCGAGGGCCTCACCACCTCCTGCGAGCACGGCGGCTTCTGGGGCACCGTGGGCCACGACGGCGGTCAGGGCGAGGCCGTGCGGGTGCCGTTCGCCGACGGCACCCTGGTCCGGCTGCCCAAGGACGCCGTCTCCGACGAGCGCCTGCTGTCCGCGCTGCTGACCCTGTCCGACGTCCTCGGCACCGGCCACCACGCCGCCCTCGGCGCGGGCGCCCGGCCCGGGGCCACCGTCGCGGTCGTGGGCGACGGGGCCGTGGGGCTTTGCGCGGTGCTGGCCGCCCGGCGGCTGGGCGCCGAGCGGATCATCGCCCTCGGCCGCCACGAGGCCCGTACCGACATCGCGCGCCGCTTCGGGGCCACCGACGTCGTCGCCGAGCGGGGGGACGCGGCCCTCGAGGCGGTCCGCGAACTCACCCGCGGCCAGGGCGCGCACGCCGTCGTCGAGGCGGTCGGCACCGAGCAGTCCATGCGGACCGCCGTCGACATCGCCCGCGACGGCGGCGCCATCGGCTTCGTCGGCGTGCCCCACGGCAGCGGCACGGGACTCGACCTCGACGTCCTGTTCGACCGCAACATCGCGCTGCGCGGCGGCGTCGCCCCGGTCCGGGCCTACATCCCCGAGCTGCTGCCCGACATCCTGGACGGCACGATCGACCCGTCGCCGGTCTTCGACATGACGGTCGGTCTGGAGGGCGTGCCCGACGGCTACAAGGCCATGGACGAGCGGGTCGCGCTCAAGGTCCTCGTCACCGCCGGCTGACCGACTCACCGCGGGGGCCGTCGGACCGGCCGGCAGCGCCGTCAGCGGCCGCCGCGCCGGCCGGCACGGAACGGTCGAACAGGCAGGTGGGCGACGGCGACCGCGGGAAGCGCGCCCGCCCGGTCAGACCCAGCGGGCCGCGTCCGCCCCCAGGGGCCCGGAGGGCCGCGCCCAGTCGACGGGGCCGCCGGCGAAGGCGACGGGCGAGCGGGCGTACCGCAGCCGCCCGAGCGCGCTGTCCCGCTCCGCGAGCCACGGCCCGGGACCGTCGTACGGGTCGCCCGCGACGGTGGCGACCGCCTCCGGCGCCGCGCCCCGCCCGCCGCCCGCGCCGGTCCCCCCGGTCAGCCAGGCCGCCGTACGCGCCAGCGCCAGCCGCACGAGGCGGCTGCCGCCCTCCTCCGACTGCTCGGTGAGCGCCCGCAGCACCGCCGCCGCCAGCAGATAGCCCGTGCCGTGGTCGAGGGCCTGCGCGGGCAGCGCGCCGGGCTGCCGCTCGGATCCCTCGGTCACGGCGATGCCGGTGGCGACCTGGACGACGCTGTCGAAGCCCCGCCGCTCCTGCCAGGGCCCGTACCGGCCCCACGCCGACAACTGCACCACGACCAGTCCGGGCCGCCGCTCGGCCAGCGCCTCGGGGGAGAGGCCGAACCGGTCCAGGGCGCCCGGGCGGTACCCGGTGACGACGACGTCCGCCGTGGCCAACAGGTCCTCGAAGACCGCCCGGCCGGCCGCGAGGTCCAGCGTCACCGAGCGCTTGCCGAACCCCGTGTCCGCGTGCTGGTCGGCCAGTTCGGGCAGGTGCGGGGCGTCCAGGCGCAGCACGTCCGCGCCCAGCAGGGCGAGCGTGCGGGTGGCGACCGGGCCGGCGGTGACCCGGGTCAGGTCCAGGACGCGCAGTCCGGCGGCGGGCAGCAGGGGAGCGGCCCCGGCGAGGGGCGGGAGCACGCGAGCGGGGGCCTCGTCCAGCCGTCCCCGTTCGACCAGTGGGCGTTCGGCCACCGCCACCGCCTGCGGATGGGCGGCCCACTCCCGGGGTGTCCGCAGCGCGACGGCGAGTCCGCCGGCCGCGGTGACGCTCTCCTCGACGTCGAGCGCCGGGCGTCCGGCGAGCGCGGCCCGCGCGGACTCCACCGAGGCGCCGTCCTCGGGCAGCCCCAGCGCGCGCAGCAACCGCTGCCGGTGGTGCGGGTAGTTGGCGTGCGTGCGCACCCAGCCGTCCGCCGTGCGCCAGAACCGCGACAACGGCGCGAAGTTCACGAGCTGCCGCCCGTCGACGAGGAGGTGACGTTCGCTGACGAACGCCGTGGCCACCGCACCGTCGTCCACGCGCACCGTCGGCACCTCGGTGAGAGCGGCCCGCCGTGCCCCGAGTTCGGCGGCGGCCAGCGCGCAGGCGCCCACGCAGGCGCGTGCGAACTCCCGCACGGGAAGGCGCGCCGCGAGCGCGCCTTCCCGTTCCACGACGGTGACCCTCGGGAGAAGGGCGGGATCGCCGCCCAGTGCGGACCAAGCGAAGGTGATGTCAGTCATGACCCGCACTATGCGCCATCGGCCCGTCCGGTCCGCTACGGGCCTCCCGGTCCGGCCCCCACGGGCGTCGGCGCGCGCCCTTCACGACGGCCGGCTTCCGGCCACGACGGCTCGGTGCCCGGTCACGACGGAACGGTTCCCGCCGTGACCGTCCGGCGCCCGGCCCTCAGCGGGTGACCGCGGCCAGCGCGTCCGCCGTGCCCCAGCCGTAGAAACCGTTGTGGTTCTTCGTCCCCTTGCACACGGCGTCGGCCTTGCCGTCGCCGTCGATGTCGTACGGGTCGGTGCACGGCGTGGCGCTCGCCTCCGCGTACAGCAGCGCCTTCACCAGCGCGGGGGAGGCGTGCGGGTGCGTCGACTTGATCAGCGCGGCGACGCCGGCCACGTGCGGGCTGGCCATCGACGTGCCCGCCATGTAACCCCAGGTGCCGCCGGGCAGCGGGCCGAGGATCAGGCCGCTGGTGGCCGGGGGCGCCGGGGTCTGGTAGACCGTCGAGTCGCCGCCCGGCGCGGCTATGTCGATCACGCCGAGGCCGTAGTTGGAGAAGGACGACTTGACGCCCTTGGCGCCGGTCGCCGCGACCGTGACCACGCCCGGGAGCTGGGTGGGTATGTCGAAGCACTTGTGCGGGTCGACCGTCCGGGTCCCGGGCGTGGAGTCGTTCGGGGAGGACGGGTCGGTGATCGAGCGGGAGGCCAGGTCGTAGTTCTCGTTGCCGGCCGCCGCGACGTTGACGGTGCCCTTCTTCTCGGCGTACTGCGAGGCCCGCCGGACGGCGTCCACGAGCGCCTTCTGGTCGGGGTCGTCGGTGCAGTTGAAGTACCACGGGTCGGTGTAATAGCTGTTGTTGGTGACGTCGACGTGGTGCTCCGCCGCCCACACGAAGCCGCACACCACGGCCTCGGTGTAGAAGAACCCGTCGGGGTTGCCCACCTTGATGCCGGCCACCTTCACGCCCGGCGCCACACCCGTGATGCCGACGCCGTTCTTCGCGCCCGCGATCTCACCGGCCACGTGGGTGCCGTGCGGGCTGTCGACGGCGCTGGGCCGCCAGGCGCCGTCCGTCGCGTCCGGCTTGCCCGAGACGCAGCTCGCGGAGGCCGCGCGGTCGAAGTTCGGCGCGATGTCGGGGTGGGTGTCGTCGACGCCGGTGTCCAGGACGGCGACGGTGACCTTCGGGCTGCCGAGCGTCTTCTCGTGCGCCTTGTCCGCCTTGATGGCGGGCAGGTCCCACTGCAGCGGCTCCAGCGGGTCCTGGCCGTCGGCGGCCTCGGCCCTCGCCTCGCTCAGCTGCGCGGCGGTCAGCGGCCGCGGCGCGCCCGTGTCGGTGGTCGACTGCGCGGGCAGCGGAGCGGTCCGCGTGGCTCCCGCCGAGTCGACCCCGCGCACCTTGCGGATCCGCTGGGCGAAGCCGGGGTCCGAGGAGTGGGCGACGATGACGCCGATGCGGTCGTACGTCACGACGACGGTGCCGCCGGCCGCCTCGATCGCCCGCCGCACGTCGGCGAGCGTGTGACGGTCGGTCCTGGTGTTGACGACGTACGTGAGGGCGGACGCGTCCGCGGTCTGCGCGGCGGACGTCGCTCGCGGCGCCGCCGACGCCGCCGCCGGGAGGAATCCGAGCGAGGCGGTCAGCGACAGCACGACCGGTACGGCCAGGGCGAGTCGACGTCTCGAACGCAGATGAGCCATGGGGTCTCCACATCATCCGGGAACAGAACCGCCCGACGCGTCGGCGCAGTTCGGGCAGGTACATGACGGGTTACGCAGGCCGAAGCTATCCCGCCGTCCCACCGCTCAGCAATGACTCGGCAATGACTCCTCCAGGCCACTTGCGAAACAACTCATAGGACTTGAACCGCCTCTCGCGTGGCGCCGTGGACCTTGGGCAGGGAGCCCGAGCACCATCGAGCCCCCTGTCGCATCCGCAGCCGCACCACGAGGAGACAGACGTGGCCACCGAGACACCGCCACCCCCGAAGACCCCGGTCGCACGCCCCTCCGCCGAGGAGTTCGTCGCGGTGCGGGAGAGCGCGGAGTTCGGTGAACTGCGCCGCTCCCACCGCTCCTTCGCCTTCCCGCTGACCGTCGCGTTCATCGCCTGGTACCTGCTGTACGTCCTGCTCTCCAACTACGCGGGCGACTTCATGGGCACCAAGCTGGCCGGCAACCTCAACGTCGCCCTCGCCCTCGGCCTCGCCCAGTTCCTCACCACGTTCCTCATCGCCTGGTGGTACGCGCGGCACGCCGCCGCCAAGCTCGACCCCAAGGCCGAAGCCATCAAGTCCCGGATGGAGGGCGGAGAATGAGCCCCGCGACGCACCCCGCAGCACACACCCTGCTGGCCGCCGGCGGCGCCGCGAGCGAGCACCGCACGCTGATCATCACCCTGTTCTCGGTCTTCGTCGCCGCCACCCTCGTCATCACCGTCTGGGCCGGCCGGCAGACCAAGGACGCCGCCGACTTCTACGCGGGCGGACGGCAGTTCACCGGCTTCCAGAACGGACTCGCCGTCTCCGGCGACTACATGTCCGCCGCGTCCTTCCTCGGCATCGCCGGCGCCATCGCCCTCTTCGGCTACGACGGCTTCCTGTACTCCATCGGCTTCCTCGTCGCCTGGCTGGTCGCCCTGCTCCTGGTCGCCGAGCCGCTGCGCAACTCGGGCCGCTACACCATGGGCGACGTCCTCGCCTACCGCATGCGCCAGCGCCCCGTGCGCACCGCCGCCGGCGCCTCCACCATCGTCGTGTCGATCTTCTACCTGCTCGCCCAGATGGCCGGCGCCGGCGTCCTCGTCTCCCTGCTGCTCGGCATCACCAGCGACGCCGGCAAGATCGGCATCGTCGCACTGGTCGGCGTCCTGATGATCGTGTACGTCACCATCGGCGGCATGAAGGGCACCACCTGGGTGCAGATGGTCAAGGCCGTGCTGCTGATGGCCGGCGCCGTCCTGCTGACCTTCCTGGTGCTCCTGAAGTTCGACTTCAACGTCTCCGACCTGCTCGGCAGCGCCGCCGACAACAGCGGCAAGGGCGCCGCCTTCCTGGAGCCCGGCCTCAAGTACGGCGCCACCGGGACCACCAAGCTGGACTTCCTCTCGCTCGGCGTCGCCCTGGTGCTCGGTACCGCCGGCCTGCCGCACATCCTGATCCGCTTCTACACCGTCCCCACCGCCAAGGCCGCCCGCAAGTCCGTGATCTGGGCGATCGGCCTCATCGGCGCCTTCTACCTGATGACCCTCGCCCTCGGCTTCGGCGCCGCCGCGCTGATCAAGCCGGACGAGATCATCGCCTCCAACAAGGCGGGCAACACCGCGGCCCCGCTGCTCGCCCTGCACCTGGGCGGCACCGACTCCGACTGGGGCGCGATCCTGCTCGCCTCCATCTCCGCGGTCGCCTTCGCCACCATCCTCGCCGTCGTCGCCGGGCTCACCCTGGCCTCGTCGTCCTCCTTCGCCCACGACATCTACGCCAACGTCATCAAGAAGGGCGCCGCCACCGAGAAGCAGGAACTGGGCGCGGCCCGCTGGGCGACCGTCGGCATCGGCGCGGTCTCCATCGTCCTGGGCGCCCTCGCCCGCGACCTCAACGTGGCCGGCCTGGTCGCCCTCGCCTTCGCCGTCGCCGCCTCCGCCAACCTGCCCACGATCCTCTACAGTCTGTTCTGGAAGCGGTTCACCACCGCCGGCGCCCTGTGGTCGATCTACGGCGGCCTGGTCAGCGCGGTGGGCCTGGTGCTGTTCTCGCCGGTCGTCTCCGGCAAGCCGACCTCGATGTTCCCGGACGTCGACTTCCACTGGTTCCCGCTGGAGAACCCCGGCCTCATCTCCATCCCGGTGGGCTTCCTGCTGGGCGTCGTGGGCACCCTGCTGTCCAAGGAACAGCCGGACAGCGCCAAGTACGCGGAACTGGAGGTGCGGTCCCTGACGGGCACCGGCGCGCACTGAGCGGTGCTCACGGGCGCCCACTGAGCGGTTCGCACCGGCGGCCGTGCCGCGGGGATCGTAGATCCCTACGACACGGCCGCGCCCACTCCGTCGGATCGGGCACTGCGGTCTGTCGGCGCCGTCACGTAGGCTCGCAGGTGTCGGAACACAACTGGTCCGCGACACGGGAGGGGGCCCACGTGCTCATCGACACCTACGGCCGGGTGGCCACCGACCTGCGGGTCTCGCTCACCGACCGGTGCAACCTGCGCTGCACCTACTGCATGCCCGAGGAGGGCCTGCAGTGGCTGGCCAAGCCCGACCTGCTCACCGACGACGAGATCGTCCGCCTGATCGACATCGCGGTCACCTCCCTCGGTGTGGAGGAGGTCCGCTTCACCGGCGGCGAGCCGCTGCTGCGGCCCGGACTGGTCGGCATCGTGGAGCGGGTCACCGCCCTGGAGCCCCGCCCCCGCACCTCCCTGACCACCAACGGCATCGGGCTCAGGCGCACCGCGGCGGCACTGAAGGCGGCCGGCCTGGACCGGGTCAACGTCTCCCTGGACACCCTGCGCCCGGACGTGTTCAAGACGCTCACCCGCCGGGACCGGCACAAGGACGTCCTCGAGGGCCTCAGGGCCGCGCGGGACGCCGGCCTGACCCCGGTGAAGGTGAACACGGTCCTGATGCCCGGCCTCAACGCCGACGAGGCCCCCGACCTGCTGGCCTGGGCGGTGGAGCACGACTACGAACTGCGCTTCATCGAGCAGATGCCGCTGGACGCCCAGCACGGCTGGAAGCGCGAGGGCATGGTCACCGCGGGCGACATCCTCGCCGCCCTGCGCACCCGCTTCGAACTGACCCCCGAGGGCGCCGAGGAGCGCGGCTCCGCCCCGGCCGAGCGCTGGATCGTCGACGGCGGCCCGCACCGCGTCGGCGTCATCGCCTCGGTCACCCGCCCGTTCTGCGCGGCCTGCGACCGCACCCGCCTCACCGCCGACGGCCAGGTCCGCACCTGTCTGTTCGCCACCGAGGAGACCGACCTGCGCGCGGCCCTGCGCTCCGGGGCCCCGGACGAGGAGATCGCCCGCCTGTGGCGTCAGGCGATGTGGGGCAAGAAGGCGGGCGCGGGCCTCGACGACCCGTCGTTCGTCCAGCCCGACCGCCCGATGTCGGCGATCGGCGGCTAGGGCGATCGGCGGCCGGAAAGGCTAGGAGGCGCCGTCCCGTGTGTCCTCGGCCGCCTGCCACTGAGCCAGCGGCACGACGTCCTTGAGGAAGCCGCGCACCCCGAGGAACTGCGACAGGTGCTCCCGGTGCTCCTCGCACGCCAGCCACGTCTTGCGGCGCTCCGGGGTGTGCAGCTTCGGGTTGTTCCAGGCCAGCACCCACACGGCGGCGGCACGGCAGCCCTTGGCGGAGCAGATCGGGGTCTCGTCAGTCACAGGTTCGTCTCACAGCCACGGCACAACAAGGCGACGCCGAGCAGCCACGGGGGGAGCTGCCCGGCGTCGGTCTGTCGCTCCGACGGGGGATGCGGAGCGCGTACGAAGTATGTCACGGGTGACCCGTCGCCCGGCACCGGAACAACATGATTGATCTGAGCTTTTCTTGAGCTTCGCGCACAGGGCTCCCCAAGGCCGGTCCGGCCCCGACCCGCCCGGTCGGCGGCCCCGTCTCAGGTCCCGTCGCGGGACTCGCGCGCCGCCCCGGCCGCGGGCTCGCCCGCCACGTCCTCCGGAACGGATTCCGCGGAGCCGTCCTCCGCCGTGCGCGGCGAGGTGATCATCGGTTTCGCCGGGACGGTGACGAACGTCGACGGCAGGCCCGGGGCGTTCTCCCGGCCCGCGTTGGCGATCACCACGGCGATGTACGGCAGGACCGCGCCGAGCACCAGCGCCACGATCGCCACGTACCGTTCGACGTTCCACAGCGCCACCGCGAGGAGCACCGACGCCGTACGGATCGTCATCGAGATCACGTACCGGCGCTGCCGGCCGCGCACGTCCTCCTGCAGGCCCGTCCGGGCGCCCGTGATCCGGAACACCTGGGCGCCGCCCCCGCCATGCTGCTTCCGCATCACATTCCACCATTCGTCCGCATCGGGCCGCTCCCCGGCCCGCACCCGGTCCACGACCGGGCCGGGACACCGCGCCCGCACAACCTCGCCCTCCACGTTACGCCGCGTGGCCACCGCCTTCGAGGTCGGGGCACCGCCCGCCCGCGCGAACGCACCGCCCGCGACCGTCCCCGCGCCCCGCGCGCCCCAAAGCGCCCGCTCTGCGCCTCGCGCGTACGGCCCCGTCCGGCATGCGGCGTAGGGGCGGGGAACCGACACTGGCCGTAATGCTCACGTCGAACCGGACGAGGAGGCGGCCATGGGCTGGTTGTGGGCGATCATCGTGGGATTCATCCTGGGTCTGATCGCCAAGGCGGTGATCCCCGGCAAACAGCACAGTCCCCTCTGGCTGACCACCATCTTCGGCATGCTCGGAGCGATCGTCGGCAACGCGATCGCCCGCGGCCTCGGCGTCGAGGAGACCCGCGGCGTCGACTGGAGCCGGCACATCTTCCAGATCGTCGCCGCCATCGTCATCGTCGCCGTCGGCGACATGCTCTACCTGAGGATGTGGGGCCACCGGAAACAGCGGCAGCGGATGTAGCGCGCACACCGGGGTACGCACGACGAGGGGGCGGCCCGGAGACCGGGACCGCCCCCTCGCACACGACGCGCTCAGCCGCCGGTGACCTCGACCGCCGCCAGGTTCTTCTTGCCCCGGCGCAGCACCAGCCAGCGGCCGTGGAGCAGGTCCTCCCGGGCGGGGACCGCGTCCTCGGCGGCGACCTTGACGTTGTTCACGTAGGCGCCGCCCTCCTTGACGGTGCGGCGCGCGGCCGACTTGCTGGCCACCAGGCCGACCTCCGCGAACAGGTCCACGACCTGGCCGAGGTCGGCGACCCGGACGTGCGGCACCTCGGAGAGGGCCGCCGTGAGCGTCCGCTCGTCGAGGTCCGTCAGCTCGCCCTGGCCGAAAAGCGCCTTGGACGCGGCGATCACGGCGGCCGTCTGGTCGGCGCCGTGCACCAGCGTCGTCAGCTCCTCCGCCAGCGCCCGCTGCGCGGCCCGGGCCTGCGGACGCTCCTCGGTCTGCCGCTCCAGCTCCTCCAGCTCCGCACGGGAGCGGAAGGACAGGATCCGCATGTACTTCGAGATGTCCCGGTCGTCCACGTTCAGCCAGAACTGGTAGAAGGCGTACGGCGTCGTCATCTCCGCGTCGAGCCAGACGGCGCCGCCCTCGGTCTTGCCGAACTTGGTGCCGTCCGCCTTCGTCATCAGCGGCGTCGCCAGCGCGTGCACGCTCGCGTCCGGCTCCAGCCGGTGGATCAGGTCCAGGCCGGCCGTGAGGTTGCCCCACTGGTCGCTGCCGCCCTGCTGGAGCGTGCAGCCGTGACGTCGGTAGAGCTGGAGGAAGTCCATGCCCTGGAGGATCTGGTAGCTGAACTCCGTGTAGCTGATGCCCTGGTCGGACTCCAGCCGGCGCGCCACCGAGTCCTTCGTCAGCATCTTGTTGACCCGGAAGTGCTTGCCGATGTCCCGCAGGAACTCGATCGCCGACAGGCCCTCGGTCCAGTCTAGGTTGTTCACCATGACCGCGGCGTTCTCGCCCTCGAAGGACAGGAACGGCTCGATCTGACGGCGCAGCTTCTCCACCCAGCCGGCCACCGTCTCCGGGTCGTTCAGCGTGCGCTCGGCGGTCGGGCGCGGGTCGCCGATCAGGCCCGTCGCGCCGCCGACCAGCGCCAGCGGCCGGTGCCCGGCCTGCTGGAGCCGGCGCACGGTGAGCACCTGCACCAGGTGCCCCACGTGCAGCGACGGCGCGGTCGGGTCGAACCCGCAATAGAACGTGACGGGACCGTCCGCGAGAGCCTTGCGCAAAGCGTCCTCGTCGGTGGACAGGGCGAACAGGCCCCGCCACTTCAGCTCGTCGACGATGTCCGTCACGGTTCTCTTGTCTCCTCGGTGATCATGGGGCGGTCGGGTGACAGCCGAGTACGAGGTTATACGCCCTGGCTGACAGAGCTCATATTGAAATCGGGCACGCGCAGCGCGGGCATCGCGGCCCTGGTGAAGTAGTCGCTCCACTCGCGCGGCAGCGTCTTCTCGGTGCGCCCGGCCTCCGTGGCCCGGCCCAGCAGGTCCACCGGCGACTCGTTGAACCGGAAGTTGTTCACCTCGCCGGTCACCTCGCCGTTCTCGACCAGGTACACGCCGTCGCGGGTCAGCCCGGTCAGCAGCAGCGTCGCCGGATCCACCTCGCGGATGTACCAAAGACAGGTCAGCAGCAGCCCCAGCTCGGTGTCCGCGACCATCTCCGCCAGGGAACGGTCCGAGCCGCCGTCCAGGATCAGGTTCCCGGCCGACGGGGCGAGCGGCAGCCCGGTCAGGCCGGCGCTGTGCCGGGTGGTCAGCAGACGCCTGAGCTCGCCGCCGGCGATCCACTCCGTCGGGGAGACGGGCAGCCCGTTGTCGAACACCGACTGGTCCTCGCCAGAGGAGTGCGCCACCACGAACGGTGCGCACTCCAGGCCGGGCTCGTGCGGGTCGCTGCGCAGGGTCAGCGGCAGCCCGGTCAGCTTCGCGCCGATCCGGGTGCCGCCGCCCGGCTTGGAGAACACCGTGCGGCCCTCGGTCGCGTCCCGGCCCGAGGACGACCACATCTGGTAGATCAGCAGGTCCGCGACCGCGGTCGGCGGCAGCAGCGTCTCGTACCGCCCCGCGGGCAGCTCCACCCGCCGCTCGGCCCAGCCCAGCCGCTGGGCCAGCTCCGCGTCCAGCGCCGCCGGGTCGACGTCCTTGAAGTCCCGCGTGGACCGCCCGGCCCACGCGGAGCGCGTACGGTCGGGCGACTTGGCGTTCAGCTCCAGCGTGCCGCTCGGCTGGTCGTGCCGCAGCCGCAGCCCCGTCGACGTGCCCAGGTACGTCGACACCAGCTCGTGGTTGGCGAAGCCGTACAGCTCACGGCCGCCGGCCCGCGCGCGGGCGAACGACTCGCCGAGCGCCGGCGCGAAGTCCGCGAACACCGCCGAGGACGTCTCGGCGGGCGCGTCGGTGAAGTCGGGCGAGGCGGGCACGCCCGTGACCAGCGGCTGCGCGTCCTCGGCGGGCCCGGCCCCGCGCGCGGCGGCCTCGGCGGCCCGCACCAGGGGCTCCAGGTCGTCCGCGGTCACCGCGGCGCGCGACACCACTCCCGAGGCGGTGCCCTCCTTGCCGTCCACCGTCGCGATCACGGTGAGCGTGCGCCCGCGTGTGACCCCGTTGGTGGTGAGCGCGTTGCCCGCCCAGCGCAGGTTCGCGGTGGACTCCTCGTCCGCGATCACGACGCAGCCGTCGGCCCGCGACAGTTCCAGGGCGCGTTCGACGACCTCGTGCGGCTTGCTGGTACGCGTGCTCATCGACCGGCCTCCTGCGTGGTGTTCAAGATGTTGACGCCCTTGAAGAGGGCCGACGGGCAGCCGTGCGAGACGGCCGCGACCTGGCCCGGCTGGGCCTTGCCGCAGTTGAAGGCGCCACCGAGGACGTACGTCTGCGGGCCGCCCACCGCGGCCATGGAACCCCAGAAGTCGGTCGTGGTCGCCTGGTAGGCGACGTCCCGCAGCTGCCCCGCCAGCCGCCCGTTCTCGATCCGGTAGAACCGCTGCCCGGTGAACTGGAAGTTGTAGCGCTGCATGTCGATGGACCAGGACCGGTCCCCGACGACGTAGACGCCCCGCTCGACGCCGCCGATCAGGTCCTCGGTCGACATTCCCGCCGGGTCCGGCCGCAGGGACACGTTGGCCATCCGCTGCACGGGCACATGGCCCGGCGAGTCGGCGTAGGCGCACCCGTTGGACCGCTCGAAGCCGGTCAGCCGCGCGATCCTGCGGTCCAGCTGGTAGCCGACCAGCGTGCCGTCCCTCACCAGGTCCCAGGACTGCGCCTCGACGCCCTCGTCGTCGTAGCCGACCGTGGCCAGGCCGTGCTCGGCGGTGCGGTCACCGGTGACGTTCATCAGGTCGGAGCCGTAGCGCAGCTTGCCCAACTGGTCGAAGGTGGCGAAGGAGGTGCCGGCGTAGGCCGCCTCGTAGCCGAGCGCCCGGTCCAGCTCGGTGGCGTGCCCGATCGACTCGTGGATGGTCAGCCACAGGTTGGACGGGTCGACGACCAGGTCGTAGACGCCCGGATCGACGCTCGGCGCGCGCATCTTCTCGGCGAGCAGCCCGGGGATCCGCTCCAGCTCGCCGTCCCAGTCCCAGCCGGTCCCCGTGAGGTACTCCCAGCCGCGCCCCACCGGCGGCGCGAGGGTGCGCATCGAGTCGAACTCCCCGCTCGCGCCGTCCACCGACACGGCCGTCAGCTGCGGATGCAGCCGCACCCGCTGCTGCGTGGTCACCGTCCCGGCGGTGTCGGCGTAGAACTTGTTCTCGTGCACGGTGAGCAGCGAGGCGTCCACGTGGTCGACGCCGTCGGCGGCCAGCAGCCGGGCGCTCCACCCGGCGAGCAGGGCGGCCTTCTCCTCGTCGGGCACCGTGAACGGGTCGATCTCGTACGACGACACCCACGTCTTCTCGGCGTGCACGGGCTCGTCGGCCAGCTCCACCCGTTCCTCGGACCCGGCGGCCGCGATCACCTGCGCGGACAGCTTGGCCATCGCCACCGCCTGCGAGGCGACCCGGGCGGCGGCGTCCATCGTCAGGTCCACCCCGGAGGCGAACCCCCAGCTGCCGCCGTGCACGACCCGCACCGCGTACCCCAGGTCGGTGGTGTCCGACGACCCGGCCAGCCGTGCGTCGCGCAGCCGCCAGGACGCGCTGCGCACCCGCTCCAGCCGGAAGTCCGCGTGCTCGGCCCCGAGCGCCCGCGCGCGGGCGAGGGCGGCGTCGGCCAGGGCGCGCAGCGGAAGGGCCGTGAAGGCCTCGTCGATCGTATGTGGCACGGGGGTCTCCCTGCTCTCGTCGCCTGTCGGACCGATCATGTCCCGCGGGCGGCGGCGGTGACCACACGTTTACGGTCGAGTCCGCCGTTTTCTGTAGGGACTCGACAGCACGATCCGCACGCCACTGTCGGTGCCCGATTGTCCGCCGCGGCGGGCGGACCGATAGGTTTTCGGGTGAAGCCGCCTGTCATCCAGGTGATCGGGCGTGCTGTCGGACCGCTTCAGACCGCTATGAAAGGGTGATCCGTTGAGCCGCTCGGTTCTCGTCACCGGAGGCAACCGGGGCATCGGCCTCGCCATCGCCCGCGCGTTCGCCGACGCCGGCGACAAGGTCGCGATCACGTACCGGTCGGGTGAGCCGCCGGAGGGCTTCCTCGCCGTCAAGTGCGACATCACCGACCCCGAGCAGGTGGAGCAGGCCTACAAGGAGATCGAGGCCGAGCACGGCACGGTCGAGGTCCTCGTCGCCAACGCCGGCGTCACCAAGGACCAGCTCCTGATGCGCATGTCCGAGGAGGACTTCGCGTCGGTCATCGACACCAACCTCACCGGCACCTTCCGCGTCGTCAAGCGTGCCAACCGCGGCATGCTGCGCGCCAAGAAGGGCCGTGTCGTCCTGATCTCCTCGGTCGTCGGACTGCTCGGCTCGGCGGGGCAGGCGAACTACGCCGCCTCCAAGGCCGGCCTGGTCGGCTTCGCGCGCTCCCTCGCCCGTGAGCTGGGCTCGCGCAACATCACCTTCAACGTCGTCGCCCCCGGCTTCGTCGACACCGACATGACCCGGGCGCTCAGCGACGAGCAGCGCGAGAGCATCCTGTCGCAGGTGCCGCTCGGCCGGTACGCGCAGGCGGAGGAGATCGCCGCCGCGGTGCGGTTCCTCGCCTCGGACGACGCCTCGTACATCACTGGAGCCGTCATCCCCGTTGACGGCGGACTGGGAATGGGTCACTGATCACCATGAGCGGAATTCTCGAGGGCAAGCGCGTCCTGATCACCGGTGTGCTGACGGAGGCCTCCATCGCCTTCCACGCCGCGAAGCTGGCCCAGGAGCAGGGCGCCGAGATCATCCTCACCGCGTTCCCCCGGCCCACGCTGACCGAGCGCATCGCCAGGAAGCTGCCCAAGCCGGCCAAGGTCATCGAGCTGGACGTCACCAACGACGAGCACCTGGCCCGCCTGGCCGACGTCGTCGGCGAGGAGCTGGGCGGCCTGGACGGCGTCGTGCACTCCATCGGCTTCGCGCCGCAGGACGCGCTCGGCGGCAACTTCCTGAACACGCCGTTCGAGTCGGTCGCCACCGCCATGCACGTCTCGGCGTTCTCCCTGAAGGCGCTGACCATGGCCTGCCTGCCGCTGATGCAGAACGGCGGCTCGGTCGTCGGCCTCACCTTCGACGCCCAGTTCGCCTGGCCGCAGTACGACTGGATGGGCCCGGCCAAGGCCGCCCTGGAGGCCACCAGCCGCTACATCGCCCGTGACCTCGGCAAGCAGAACATCCGCTGCAACCTGATCTCGGCGGGCCCGCTCGGCTCCATGGCCGCCAAGTCCATCCCGGGCTTCAGCGACCTGGCCTCCGTGTGGGACTCCCGCTCTCCGCTGGAGTGGGACCTCAAGGATCCCGAGCCGGCCGGCCGCGGCATCGTCGCCCTGCTGAGCGACTGGTTCCCGAAGACCACCGGCGAGATCGTCCACGTGGACGGCGGCCTGCACGCCATCGGCGCGTGAGCGTCGCCGCGGCGGTCGATTGACGTGTGAGGCCCGCGCCCCTGGGGTGCGGGCCCTTCGCGTTCCGTGAGCGTCCCGGCGGGGGCGTGGCCGGCGTGGCCGGGCGCCGATCAGCCGCGTACGGGCGGCACCGCGCCGAACCGGCCGGGACGGCACAGGAACGGATAGCTCGCCGCCTCCGCGGCCGCAGCCTCCGCGTCGCCCGCGCGGATCGCGTCGACCAGGCGCGTGTGGTCCATGTGGGTGTCCGGCGTCAGCTCCGCGCCGACGTCCGCGCGCAGCCACTCCCGCATCACCTCGCCCAGGTCCGCGTACATCGCGGTCATGGCGTCGTTGTGGGAGGCGGCCACGACGGCGAGGTGGAAGGTGGCGTCCGCCGTCACGAAGGCCTCCGCGTCACCGGACGCCCAGGCCTCCTCGCGCCGCACCAGCAGCGCGTCGAGCTGCTTGAGGTCCTTCTCGCCGCGCCGCTCGGCGGCCAGCTTCGCCGCGCCCGACTCCAGCGTGGAGCGCAGCTCGGCGATGTGCCGGGGGTCGGCCCCGGCGAACCGGCGGTGCATCACGCCCGCCAGCTCGCTGGTCGCCACGACGTACGTGCCCGAACCCTGGCGGATGTCCAGCAGACCGTTGTGCGCGAGCGCGCGGACCGCCTCGCGGACGGTGTTGCGGGCGACGCCCAGCTGCTCCACGAGCTCGGGCTCCGTGGGGATACGGGAACCGACCGGCCACTCACCCGAGGTGATCTGGTTCCGCAGCGCCGCGATGACCTGCTCGGACAGCGCCGACCGGCGCGGATGGCTCAGGGGCATGGCACACCTTCGCACGTGCGACCCGGAAGCCGGCTCCCGGGCAGTGGACAGTCAATCATCCCATGATTCTATGATGGGCCTCATGGTGAGCGAGGAGACAACCCGGATGACGACGTCACCGACCGAGCAGCAGACCCCGGCCGCGACCGCCGCCTCCGGGGAGGGCGGAGCGCACCCCGAGCCCCGGACGGCCGCCACGCGCACGTGGGCGACGCGTCTGGTCGTCGTCGGCATCGTGCTGTCCGCCCTGAACCTCAGGCCCGCCATCACCAGCCTCGGCGCGCTCCTCGAGGAGGTGCGCGACGGACTCGGGATGAGCGGCAGCGTGGCCGGCCTGCTCACCTCCGTGCCGCCGCTCTGCTTCGCCGTCTTCGGCGTGATGGCGCCCCGGCTGGCGCGCCGCTTCGGTCCCGCCGCGGTGGTCTGCGCGGGCATGGCCGCCATCACCGCGGGACTGCTGATCCGGCCCTACGCCGGGAACACGATCGCCTTCCTGGCCGCCAGCGCGCTCGCCCTCATGGGCATAGCCGTGAGCAACGTCCTGATGCCGGTCATCGTCAAGCGCTGGTTCCCCGACCGGGTCGGCTCCATGACCGGCCTGTACTCGATGGCTCTCGCCCTCGGCACCTCGACCGCCGCCGCGGTGACGGTGCCACTGACCGGGGCGCTCGGCGACAGCTGGAAGTCGGGACTCGCCGTGTGGGCGGCCCTCGCCGCGGTGGCCGTGCCGCCGTGGCTGCCGCTCCTGCGGGACCGGGGCGCCGCGCCCGCCGCCGAGCAGCCCGCGGCGCGCACCGAGGAGCCCGCCGCGGAGCCCGCGGCGCACACCGCGCGGTCCGCCCGGCAGGACACCGCCCGTCCGCGGACCGAGCGGGAGGAGCAGGCCCCCGCCCTGCGGATCACCCGCAGCCGGACGGCCTGGGCGCTGGCCGTCTTCTTCGGGCTCCAGGCCACCGCCGCCTACATCACCATGGGCTGGATGGCCCAGATCTTCCGCGACGCGGGCGTGGCCGCCGGCACGGCCGGACTGCTGCTCGCCGTCACCATGGTGATGGGCGTGCCGCTGGCCTTCGTCATCCCCCGGGTGGCCACCCGGCTGCCCCACCAGGGCCCGATCGTCCTCGTCCTCGGTGTCTGCGGCCTCGCCGGCTACGCGGGCCTGTACCTCGCGCCGGCCGGCGGCGCCTGGGCCTGGGCGGTGCTCCTCGGCGTCTCCAACTGCGCCTTCCCGCTCGCGCTCACCATGGTCGGCATGCGGGCCCGGACCGGCGCGGGCGTGGCCCAGCTGTCGGCGTTCGCCCAGAGCACCGGCTACCTGATATCCATCCCCGGTCCGCTGCTCGTCGGCGTGCTCTACCAGAGCAGCGGGGGCTGGGGGCTGCCGATCGCCCTGATGACCGCTCTGATGATCCCGCAGATGCTGGTCGGCTGGGTGGCCGGCCGCAACCGGACCGTCGAGGACGAGACGGCGCGCTGAGCCGCCCCGGCGCGCCCGTCCCGTACGGGAGGTGCCACACTGGTGGCCATGCAGCCTGTGCTCGATCCGAACCCGCCGAACGGCCAGAAGAAGATGCTGATCGTCTTCGGTTCGTTCCTCGCCATCTTCGTGATCATCGCCATCGTGGCGACCATCGCCTCCCCCTGATCCTCGCCATGGTGGGGCTGGCCCCCCTGTCCCCTAGGGGGTGAGGGTCAGGGTCAAGTGGGTGGATCACCGGATGGGCGCGGGCCCGCCGGTTCCGTAACTTCGAGATGTGACCGCGAGCGGCGGTCCGTGGACCACCCGATCCGACTCGAAGCCCAGCGGAGGCGACCATGCCCGCCCGTACGCACTTCCGGCCCCACCCGGCGAACACGGGCGGCGTCGACATCCGGTTGCCCTGGTGGGCACTGGCCCTCCCGGCCCTGGCCTTCGTGGCACTGCTCGCCCTGATACTGAACCCGTCGAACGCGCATGCGGCGGCCGCGGACCCCACGATGACGCAGCTGTTGCAGCGCGCCCAGGAACTGCTGACGCGGTGAGCTGGCCGGACCGCCCCGCGGACCCAGCGGCGCATACCGCGCCGGACGAGAAGGCGCATGTCAACTCCCTGCGCCCGTTGGCCTGTTTCATGCGAAGCTGGGTGCCATGAGCGTCGCAGAACCCCGCAGGATTGTCCTCTTCCGGCATGCGAAAGCCGACTGGCCGCAGGTGACCGACCACGAACGACCGCTCGCCGAGCGGGGCCGCAAGGACGCCCCGGTGGCAGGCCGCAAGCTGGCCGACACCGGCATCTCCTTCGACCTTGCCCTCTGCTCGACCGCGACCCGCACCCGGGAGACCTGGAAGCTCGCCGTCCACGAGCTGCTGCCGCACCGGCCGAAAACCGTCTACGAGGAGCGGATCTACGAGGCCTCGCCCGGCGAGCTGATCGCCGTGCTCAACGAGACGCCGGACGACATCCAGAACGTCATCCTGATCGGCCACAACCCGGGCGTGCAGGGAGTGACCGAGGTGCTCGCCGGCTCCGCCGAGGGCGACGCCCGCGAGCGGATGAGCCGGCGCGGCTTCCCCACCGCGGCCTTCGCCGTCCTCTCCTTCGACGGCTCCTGGAAGGCCCTCGAACCGGGCACGGCCACACTGAGCGACTACTGGGCGCCTTCGGAGTAGCCCGCACCGACCGCGCGAGGCCCGGCAGCCGGCGACGGCGTGCCGGGCCTCGCGGTACGCGGGCGCCGGCCCGCGCTCGCACGTGTACCGCGTGCGAGTGAAAGGCGTGCGTCTGCGGGGGAAGGCCGTCGCCCGGGGGCGCTCAGTCCTCCTCGTGCGCGTCCGCCGCCTCGACCTCCTCGCGGGTGACCCCGAGCAGGTACAGGACCGTGTCCAGGAACGGGACGTTCACCGCGGTGTGCGCGGCCTCCCGCACCACCGGCTTGGCGTTGAAGGCGACGCCGAGGCCGGCGGCGTTCAGCATGTCCAGGTCGTTCGCGCCGTCGCCGATCGCCACGGTCTGCGCGAGCGGAACGCCCGCCTCGGCGGCGAACCGGCGCAGCAGCCGCGCCTTGCCCGCCCGGTCGACGATCTCGCCGACGACCCGGCCCGTCAGCTTCCCGTCGACTATCTCCAGCGTGTTGGCCTGCGCGAAGTCCAGTCCGAGCCGGTCCTGCAGATCGTCGGTGACCTGGGTGAAGCCGCCCGAGACGACGCCGACCTGGTAGCCCAGCCGCTTCAGCGTGCGGATCAAGGTGCGGGCGCCCGGCGTCAGCCGCACCTCGCTGCGCACCTTGTCCACCACGGAGGCGTCCAGCCCGGCCAGCAGCGCGACGCGCGCGTGCAGCGACTGCTCGAAGTCCAGTTCCCCGCGCATCGCCGCCGCCGTCACCTCGGCGACCTTGTCCTCGCAGCCGGCGTGCGCGGCGAACAGCTCGATCACCTCGTCCTGGATGAGCGTCGAGTCCACGTCCATGACGACCAGCCGCTGCGCGCGCCGGTGCAGACCCGCCGCGACCACCGCGACATCGACGCCCAGCGCCGCCGCGTCCGTCGCGAGCGCGGTGCGCAGCGGTTCGGTCTCCACCCCGGACACCGCGAACTCGACCGCCGTCACCGGATACTTCGCCAGGCGGAAGACACGGTCGATGTTGCCGCCGGCCTTGGTGATCCGCGCGGCGATCTGAGCGGTCGCCTCCGCCGTCAGGGGGTGGCCGAGCACGGTCACCAGGGAGCGGCCGAGGCCCCGCGGCCGGTTGTCACCACGGCCGGAGAGGATCTCCGCCTGCATCTTCATCGACTCGGCCCAGCTGTGCACTGTGGCCCGCAGATCGCCCTCCAGCCCGGCCGGCGGCTGGGTGACGAGCGCGCACAGCACCATCCGGCCACGGGTGACGACCTGCTCGATGTCGACCACGTCGACGGAGTAGGCGGCGAGGGTGTCGAAGAGACCGGCCGTGATGCCCGGCCTGTCCTTCCCGAAGATCTTGACGAGAAGGGTGAGGTCATCAGAACTCTGCGAAGCGCTCATGGTGCTTCCCACCGTATCCGGCACGCAGTGCCGATCGCCCCTCCGGTCCGTCTGGCGGACAGGAAACACTGGGCGTCGATCACGTGGCGCCCGCCCCACACCTCGGCGACCACGAGGGCGCGCCACCGGTCGCGCGCCGCGCCACGGGGCCGGTGGCGCGCCGACGCGCCGGTTCACTTCTTCGGCGGCCCCGGCGGAGGCGGTGGGCCCGACGGCTTCGGCGGTGGCGACGGCGGCGCCGGGGGAGGGAGCGTCCCGGCGTCCGGTGGCGGCGCCGGGGGCGGCTCGGCGTCTGCCGGTGGCGGTGGCGGTGGCGGAGGCGGCCAGGCCCCGGGCGACCGCGGCCGTGCGGTGCGTCCGGGCGGCGTGCCCCTGCTCGGGGGCCTGCCGGGGAACGGTGGCGCCGGGGTCGCCCGCGTCGGCGCACCGTGCACATCGTCGGGCGCCGCCGCCGGCGCGGCCGGCCACACCGGTACGCCGCCCCCGCCCCGCTGCTCCCGGTCCGGTACGCCGCCCCCGCGCCGTTGCTCCCGGCCCGCCGGGAGGTCCGCGTCCTCCGGCCGACGCGGGCCGTCGGGCAGGCGCAGATACGGATTGGTCGCCGGATCGGGCGGCCGGCAGGACGCGCCGGGGGAGTAGGGACCGGCCCCCGGGCCGTGTGCGTCCGCCGCCCGCCGTGAGCCCGCTGGGCCCCGTGCCTCCGCCGCGTCCCGTATGTCCGCCGGACCGGGACCCGCAGGATTCCGTACATCTGCTGGACCAGGTGCACCCGCCGACCGCCGCACGCCCGTCGGCCCGGGTGCGTCCGCCGGACCACGCGCCTGCGACGCACCCCGTGCGTCCGCGCGGCCCCCCGCCGAACCGCGCGAACTCTCCTCTCCCGCCCCACGCCCCCGTGGCATGTCATCCCGGGCCAGGGGCGCGGCCCGGCGGCCCGCCGCTCCGGTCGCGGTCGCCAGCAGCGCCCCGGCGGCGCCCGCCCCGCCGCCCCACACCGCGCCCAGGAGCAGAGCCGTGACCAGGTGCGGGCGCAGCTCGATCGCCGTGCCGAACGCGTCGACGCCGAACGCGGACAGCGAGGCGTTCACGGAGACCTCGGTCAGCCGGGCGAGCAGCGGCAGCGCGAGCGCGGTGGCGACGCCCAGCCGCAGCGCGCACCGACCCGCGAGACGCAGGGCCCCCGGCCCCCGCGAGGCCCCGCCGTCCGCCCCTCCCGCCGTGGCGTACCGTCCCGCCGGAGCGTCGGCCGCCGGTGCGGCCCCCGCAGGCTCCGCGCCCACCGGCGTCCGCACCGCCGTCAGGACTCCCGCCGACAGCATCATCAGCGCCGCCGCCACCGCCAGCAGCCACACCCGGCCGTCCAGTTCGGCCAGGCGGCCCAGGGTGACCGGTCGGCCGGAGCGCGCGTCCAGCAGCCGGTCCAGGGGATCCGGCAGCAGCGCGGCGAGCCCGCCGGTCGCCGTGCCGTCCCAGGGGACGAAGAGTCCGATCGGGACGCCGAGCCACACCCCGTCGGGCGCGCCGAGCAGCGCGGCCCCCGCGATGCGCCGCGGATGGGCGTCACCGAGTGCCGCGTACGCGGCGGCGGCGAGACCGGCCGCCACCGCCACCAGCAGCACCGTGACGAGCGCGGACACGGCCGGCCGGACGACCCGGTGCAGGGCGTCCCAGCCGCGCGGCAGGGGAGTGCGGCGCGAGGCGAGCAGCGCGATCAGCAGGACGCCCGCCGACCAGCCGAGACCGCCGAGCAGGGTGGGCGCCGTGTCGACGGTGAACCCGACCGCCGCCCCGGCGTCGACGAGCCCGCCGATCCGGTCGGGCAGCAGCCCGCCGATGCCGCCGATGTCGCCGAGCCCGGGGATGCTCACGCCGCCCGGTCCCGCGCCGTCCGGCAGCGCGCCGAGGTCCGGAGAAGACCCGTCGACGGTGACGACGTCGTGCCCCGCCCAGGCGAGTCCGCCCAGCATCGCCACGAACAACGTCACCACCGCCCCTGCCCTGGCGAGGAGTTCGGCCGGTGTGAGCACAACGCGGGCCGTGCGCAAGGACCGTAGGAAGAGCCAGGACAGCAGCAGCGCCCCGACCAGGCTCACGCCCAGTGGCGTGATCTCGATGGCGGTGTGCGCCTGCGCGCCCCGCAGACCGAACGCGGTCACGTCGCCGGACGTCTTCACCGTGCCACCGGCCCCGAGCGCCACCGCCGCCGCGGTCATCGGACCGAGCGACGCGGTGGAGTCCGCCCGCAGCAGATGCAGACCGAGCGCGGCCGTCCCGGCCATGCCGGTCAACGCCCAGCTCACACAGGAGACCGCGGACAGCAGTACGTCCGGCCACGCGAGGCGCGGACCGTGTCCGCCGAGTCCGGCTCGTGCGGCAGCGCTCATGGCGAACCCCCCGATCCGCGGCGCGGCACGGCCGCCGCGCATGTCCCCCTCGGGTGGGAATACCACTCTCCGCCCGGTTTTCAACCCCCGCCGCGTGAAAGGGATCCGAGGGGGCGTTACCCACTCATGACAAGGCCCGGGTTTCGGTCAGAGGGCCGAGCCTGAAATAGTTCCCCCCGATGTTCGACATCCCTACACTCCCTGTGATGGGGGTAACTCGGGGGACAACTCAGTGGGGCATGGAGTGCCGGAACTCGTACTGGAAACCAATGGACGGACCTGGACGCTCGACCCGTCCAGGCGCTACACCCTGGGACGCGATCCCCAGGGCGACATCGTCTTCGAGGACGCCAGGGTCTCCTGGCGTCACGCCACGGTCGGTTTCGACGGCCGCAGTTGGGTCATCGAGGACCATGGCAGCACCAACGGCACGTTCGTGCGGGGGCAGCGGATCCAGCAGGTGCAGATCGGCCCCGGCTCGGCCGTCCACCTCGGCAACGCGACCGACGGGCCGTGCCTGAACCTCTCGGCGGCCGCGGCGGCCGTCGCCGCGCAGGGCGCGAACGCCGGCTGGGCGCAGCAGGCGCCGCAGCAGCCCGCCGCCCAGCACCAGGCCGCGCAGTCCGACTGGCAGCAGCCGCAGGCGCCGTCGATCCCGCAGCAGCAGGGCGGACCCGGTGGGGGCGCGGGGGCGCCGCCGGTCCACGGCGACCGCAGCCCCACGACGTTCCACCAGTTCTCCCTCGGCCGCGTGATGCGCATCGGTCGCGCGCTGGAGAACGACCTGGTCGTCTCCGACCTCCAGGTCTCCCGCAACCACGCCGAGTTCCACGCGACGCCCGACGGCCGGTTCGAGATCCGTGACCTGGGCTCGCACAACGGCACCTACGTCAACGGCCAGCCGATCCCCAAGGGCGGCTCGGCGACGCTCGGTCCCAGCGACATCGTCGGCGTCGGCCACTCGACGTTCCGGATCGTCGGCGACCGGCTGGAGGAGTTCGTCGACACCGGCGAGGTGTCCTTCTCCGCCCGCCACCTCACCGTCACGGTCGACGGCGGCAAGCAGATCCTCAAGGACGTCTCCTTCGGCGTCCCGGAGAAGTCGCTGATCGCGGTCATCGGCCCGTCCGGCTCCGGCAAGTCGACCCTGCTCAAGGCGCTCACCGGCTACCGGCCCGCCGACCAGGGAGAGGTCCTCTACGACAACCGGAACCTCTACAAGCAGTTCGCCGAACTGCGCCAGCGCATCGGCCTGGTCCCGCAGGACGACATCCTGCACAAGGAACTGACCGTCAAGAAGGCCCTCAAGTACGCGGCCAAGCTCCGTTTCCCCGCCGACACCTCGGGACAGGAGCGCGACGCCCGGATCGACGAGGTGCTGCGCGAGCTGAAGCTGGATCCCCACAAGGACAAGAAGGTCACCGCGCTCTCCGGCGGTCAGCGCAAGCGCGTCTCGGTCGCCCTGGAGCTGCTCACCAAGCCGTCGCTGATCTTCCTGGACGAGCCGACCTCCGGCCTCGACCCGGGCATGGACCGCGACGTGATGACGCTGCTGCGCGACCTGGCCGACGACGGCCGCACCGTGCTCGTGGTCACCCACTCGGTGGCCGAGCTGGCGATCTGCGACAAGCTGCTGGTGATGGCGCCGGGCGGGTCCGTCGCCTACTTCGGGCCGCCCGATGAGGCGCTGAACTTCTTCGGCTACGACAGCTGGGCCGACGTCTTCTCCGCCTTCGAGAACTACCGCGACTACGACTGGGCGGGCCGCTGGAAGGGTTCGCAGCACTACCAGATGTACGCCGCGGACGTCGACGGCGCCGCCCCGCCGGCCGTGTCCGTGACACCGCCGCAGTCCGTCAGGCCGCCCAAGCCGCAGAGCTGGGGCTCGCAGCTGCTGACCCTGGTCCGGCGGTACGTGTCGGTGATCGTCTCCGACAAGGGCTTCCTGGCGCTGTCGGTGGTCCTGCCGGCCGTGATCGGCGCGGTGAGCCTGCTCATCGACCACGACAAGGGCCTGCTGGTCAATCCGATCAGCCACAAGACGGGTCTGCACACCCCGAACGGCACGGCCACCACGGTGCTGCTGATCCTCGCCGTCGGCGCGTGCTTCTCGGGCGCGGCGAACTCCGTCCGTGAGCTGATCAAGGAACGGGTCATCTACGAACGGGAGCGGGCGACCGGCCTGTCCCGCTCGGCGTACCTGATGTCCAAGGTCGTCGTGCTCGGCCTGGTCACGGTGCTGCAGGGCCTGATGGTCGGCCTGATCGGCTTCTCCAGCCGGGAGATCCCCGCCAAGGGCCTGATCCTGGGCAACGGGACGCTGCTGGAGCTGTGCCTGCCGATCATGGCGCTCGGCTTCACCTCGATGATGTTCGGCCTGGTCATCTCGTCGCTGGTGAAGACCGCGGAGAAGACCATGCCGCTGCTGGTGATGTTCGCGATCATCCAGGTGGTGTTCACCGGCTGCCTGTTCACGCTGCACGGCACGCTCGGCGTGAACGAGTTCTCGTACCTCATGCCGTCGCGCTGGGCGGTGGCCGCTGCGGGGACCACGCTGGACTTCAACAACATCGCCCCGAACACCGACGACCCGACCAGCACCGATCCGCTGTGGGACCACGCGGCCTCGGCCTGGGGCGTCGACATGGTCGCGCTGATCGTGCTCGGCGTGGTCTGCGGCTTCCTGGTGGCCCGCTTCCTGCGGCGCCACGAGCCGGAGGTCATGCGCAAGTAGCGCGGGTCACGGCACATCCCCCGATACGCCGAGGGCGGCACCCGACGGGTGCCGCCCTTCCGCGTCTGTCAGAGGTCCGCGCCGACCTCAGTACGCGCTGTTGACGTTGTCCATCGAGCCGTACCGGTGGGCGGCGTAGTTGCAGGCGGCGGTGATGTTGGCGACCGGGTCGTAGATGTTCCACGAGGTGCCGGGGACGTGGTACGTGCGGAAGGTCGGGTCGATGACCTGCAGCAGACCCTTGGAGGGAATGCCGTTGACGGCGTTGATGTCCCACAGGTTGATGGCCCGCGGGTTGCCCGAGGACTCCCGCATGATGTTGCGGTGCAGACCGCTGTACGAGCCGGGGATGTTGTGCTGCTTCATGATGTCCAGCGACTGCCGGATCCAGCCGTTCAGGTTGTTGCCGTAGGTGGTGGACGCGGCGACCGTCTGCATCTGCGGACGCTGCGCGGCACGGCCGGCGGCCTGCTTGGCCTGGTGCGCGGCCACGGCCTTGTGCTGGGCGGCGGTCTTCTTCGCGGCGACGGCGGCCTTCTCCTTGGCGGCGGCCTGCTTCTTGGCCGCGATGGCCTGGATCTTGAGGCTGTCACCGGCGAGCCGGTCGGTCACGCTGGCCTTGACGTCCTTGACCGGCTGCGAGGCGACGGAGACCGGGGCCGCGGCGGTGTCGGCGGCGACGGTCGTCTGGGCCTGGCCGGGCACGGCGGCGGAGACGGCGATGGCGGCGGCGCCGAGCGTGGTGACACCGGCGACGGCGATCTTCTGGGTCTTGGTCAGAGCACGACTATTGCGGATGAGACGAAAGTTCGCAGACATACGAAACGGACCTCTTCGAGTAGCGCGGAGGTCGCTCTCCGGACTGCGGGAGGGGGTCCTACCCACACGAACGCCGCGAGCGGAAACCCGCGGCGCTGAGCGACGAGAGCAATTCTTAGCTCCCGCAAAATCCGGTGGCAAAGGTGTGACGTACGAAGTCGGATAGTGGATCAGGAACACACAAAACGGGACAGACAGGGCTATCTGTCCCGTTCATCCGGGGTCCTATGTCTCCTATGCCCGTTCGTACGTGACGTGCGCCCTATGTGGGTCCTCACATCGGGGGGCGGCGCTCCTTACGAGAAGTTGCCATCGCAATGCTCTCGGTAAGCGGTTTTGGAGGCCCGGTGAGGCGGCGGACCGGGCCCTTCGACCTAGGTCCGGCGGCCCGGACGGTGCCGTCGCGGGTCCGATCCGTGCTGTCACACCCCGCCGGTACCGTGAGGACATGAGTCAAGGCCCCCGGTCCGGCCTCGCCGCGGTGAGCTCGGCGCTGCTGGCCATGAGCAGGCACCTGGAGGTGCGCGACGTCCTCAAGACGATCGTGGCCTCCGCCCGAGAGCTGCTCGACGCGCAGTACGCCGCCCTCGGCGTGCCGGACGACCACGGCGGCTTCGCCCAGTTCGTGGTCGACGGGATCAGCGACGAACAGTGGCGCGCCATCGGCCCGCTCCCGCGCCAGCACGGCATCCTCGCCGCGATGCTGCACCAGGCGGAGGCCGAGCGCCTGGCCGACGTGCGCGAGGACCCGCGCTTCGAGGGCTGGCCCGCCGCCCACCCCGACATGTCGGACTTCCTCGGCCTGCCGATCCGCGACGGCGACGAGGTCATCGGGGCGCTCTTCCTGGCCAACAAGCGCTGTCCCAAGCCGGCGGGCGGCTGCGGCTTCACCCAGGAGGACGAGGACCTGCTCGTCCTCCTCGCCCAGCACGCCGCCATCGCCCTCACCAACGCCCGCCTCTACGAGCGCAGCCGCGAGCTGACCATCGCCGAGGAGCGCTCCCGCCTCGCCCACGAGCTGCACGACGCGGTCAGCCAGAAACTGTTCTCCCTGCGCCTGACCGCCCAGGCCGCCGCCGCCCTGGTCGACCGCGACCCGGTCCGCGCCAAGGGGGAGCTGCAGCAGGTGGCCGCGCTCGCCGCCGAGGCGACCGAGGAGCTGCGCGCCGCCGTCGTGGAGCTGCGCCCCGCCGCCCTCGACGAGGACGGTCTCGTCGCCACCCTGCGCACCCAGACGCAGGTCCTCGACCGCGCCCACACCGCGCGCGTCACCTTCACCGCCCGCGGCTTCCGCGCCCTGCCCGCCGCGCAGGAGGAGGCCGTGCTCCGCGTCGCCCAGGAGGCCCTGCACAACGCGCTGCGGCACTCGGGCGCCGAGCACGTCGACGTCACCCTGGAGCGCCGCGGCTGCGGTGCCGTCCTGCGGGTCAGCGACGACGGCAGCGGCTTCGACCAGGGCACGGTGCGCAGCGCGGGCCGCCACCTGGGCCTGGTGTCGATGCGCGACCGGGCGAGCGGGGTCGGCGGCACGCTGACCGTGGAATCGGCGCCCGGCAAGGGCACCACGATCGAGATGGAGGCGCCCGGTGGCTGATGCGATCAAGGTGCTGGTCGTCGACGACCACCAGGTGGTCCGCCGGGGCCTGCGCACCTTCCTGGAGGTGCAGGACGACATCGAGGTCGTCGGGGAGGCCGCGGACGGCGCGGAGGGGGTCGCCCGCACCGAGGAGCTGCGGCCCGACGTCGTCCTCATGGACGTGAAGATGCCCGTCATGGACGGCGTCGAGGCGCTGCGCCGGCTGCGCGAGCTCGGCAACCCCGCGCGCGTGCTGATCGTCACCAGCTTCACCGAGCAGCGCACGGTGGTCCCGGCCCTGCGCGCGGGCGCCGCCGGGTACGTCTACAAGGACGTGGACCCCGACGCGCTCGCCGGCGCCATCCGCTCCGTGCACGCCGGGCACATCCTGCTCCAGCCGGAAGTCGCCGGCGCCCTGCTGTCCCAGGAGGAGACCGGCTCCGGCCAGGGCAGGAGCACTTCCCTGACGGAGCGGGAGCGGGAGGTCCTCGGCCTGATAGCGGACGGCCGCTCCAACCGGGAGATCGCCCGCGCCCTGGTGCTGTCCGAGAAGACGGTCAAGACCCACGTGTCGAACATCCTGATGAAGCTGGACCTCGCGGACCGCACCCAGGCCGCGCTGTGGGCCGTACGCCACGGCATGACGGACTGACCCCGACCCGCCCGGGCCCGTCCCCTCCGCTCCCGTCGACGCGGAGCGCCCCTCTCCGGACTGAGATTCATACCGTCGTGGGAATGTCCCCCGAATGGCGCAACCTTCCGGGGGCTCGGCCGTTCTCCAGTGCGTGCCGCGGCGACTGTCGCGGCGATCACCAGGAAGACTCAGAAGTGAAGAACCTGAAGAAGGCAGTGGCCGTCACGATGGTGGCCGGCGGGCTCGTGGCCGCCGGCGCCGGAATGGCCTCCGCCAACGACAGCGCCCGGGCCCACGGCGCCGCCCAGGGCTCCCCGGGCGTCGTCTCGGGCAACGTCGTCCAGGCCCCGGTCCACGTCCCGGTCAACGCCGTCGGCAACAGCGTCAACGTCATCGGCGTCCTCAACCCGGCCTTCGGCAACCTCGGCCTCAACCACTGAGCCCCCGGCCTCCCGGCTCCCCCGGGAGGCCCTCACCCCGTCCTCCCACAGGCGGCCGTCGGCCGTCGGCCAGGGTTGCGCCCCGTCTTCCCGCGGGCCTGCGCGCCGTCCGGGGCGGCACGGGTGGGCGCGGGCGGCACCCCCGCACCCCTGTGAGCGCGGGGTGGCGCGACTCCCCTCACAGCACACCGCCGGGCACCGCACCGGTCTACGCCCACCACCCGACGCACCGCCGGACGCCGAGCCCACGCCCGCTCAACACGCCGACGTACGGCCCACCCCCTCACCGCACCCCTTTCTCCCGCTCCTCCACAACGGAGTTGTACGCGGCGACCTGCGCCCGCCGAGCCGTCCGCTCCACCGGCCGCAACGCGGCCCCCCGCGCCGCCATCTCCGCAGCGCTCACCGCACCCCCGTGCCCGTTCTCGTACGCCAGCGACACCAGCAGTCCCACCCGCTGCGCCAGCTCCAGCACCCGCACCGCCCGAGGCGGATACCCGGGGGCCAACACCTCGCGCCCCCGCTCGGCCCGCGCCCGGTACGCGTCGATCGCCGCCTCCGCCAGGGGCCCCGACCCGGCCACGTCCAGCCGCGCCAGCACCTGCGTCGCCTCCCGCAGCGCTTCCGCCAGCTCCCGCTCCGCCTCACCCAGCGACGGCACATCGGCGGGCGGCGCCTCCCGCACCGGCAGCACGTGCCACACCACCTCCACGTGCACGTCCCCCCGCGGCCCGGCCTCGGACACCTCGGGCACCAGCCCCAGCGCGGCCCCGTGACAGATCACGGCCTCCTCGGCCTCCAGCGCCCGCGCGTTGAACTCCGGCGGCCCGCTCAGCCCCAGCGGATGCCCCGGCGCGGGCAGCGCCACCCGCAGCGCCCCCGCCCCCAGCGCCCGCAGCCGCCCCAGCGCGAGCGTCAGCCCGACGGGCCCCGCCTCACCGGGCAGCCCCACCACCCGATGGACGGCATCGTCGCCCACGACGGCGAGCACGGCGTCGTCCGGAGCGACAAGTCCGGCGATAACGGCATTTCCCCAAGCGGCGAGGCGTCCAGAGCGCGGTTCCGAGAGCATGCCCCCACCCTAAGGACCGGACCGATGGAACGGCCCGCCCGTCTCGTGGCGTAGATTCGTCGGGGGCTGCGCCCACCGGCGCGGCGGACCGAGCCACAGGCGTACGCGACAGCCGAGACCGGCGGCACACTGCAAGGGGAGACAACGCGCTCATGAGCGATGTTCTGGAGCTTCAGGACGTATCCGTGGTCCGCGAGGACCGGGCTCTGGTGGACCAGGTCTCCTGGTCGGTCAAGGAGGGCGAGCGCTGGGTCATCCTCGGCCCGAACGGCGCCGGCAAGACCACCCTCCTGAACGTCGCCTCCAGCTACCTCTACCCCAGCAAGGGCACCGCCACCATCCTCGGCGAGACCCTCGGCAAGCCCGGCACCGACGTCTTCGAACTGCGCCCCCGCATCGGCGTGGCGGGCATCGCCATGTCCGAGAAGCTCCCCAAGCGCCAGACCGTCCTGCAGACCGTGCTGACCGCCGCCTACGGCATGACCGCCGGCTGGCAGGAGGAGTACGAGGACGTCGACGAACAGCGCGCCCGCGCCTTCCTCGACCGCCTCGGCATGACCGAGTACCTCGACCGACGTTTCGGCACCCTCTCCGAGGGCGAGCGCAAGCGCACCCTGATCGCCCGCGCCCTGATGACCGACCCCGAGCTGCTGCTCCTGGACGAGCCCGCCGCCGGCCTCGACCTCGGCGGCCGCGAGGACCTGGTCCGCCGCCTCGGCCGGCTCGCCCGCGACCCCATCGCCCCCTCGATGATCATGGTGACCCACCACGTCGAGGAGATCGCCCCCGGCTTCACCCACGTCCTGATGATCCGTCAGGGCAAGGTCCTCGCCGCGGGCCCCCTGGAGCTGGAACTCACCTCCCGCAACCTCTCCCTCTGCTTCGGCCTCCCGCTCGTCGTCGAGCAGGTCGGCGACCGCTGGACCGCCCAGGGCCTCCCGCTGTCCTGACCACCCGGCGCCGGCCCGGCGCCGGCCCGGCGTCGGGCCGTCCGGGCGCCCCAAGTCCCGGACCCCGAACCCGAGCCCCCGAACCTCGAGCCCCGGACCCCGGGCCTCAAGTCCCGGTCTCCTCCCGCCTCTCCGCCCTGAGCCACCCCCCGTGCGCCCTGTCCGCCACAGGGCCGCGGTCCTACCATGACCATGTGGACGACATCGACGCATGGGTGTGGTGGCTCGTCGGCGCGGCGGCGCTCGGAATCCCGCTCGTGGTGACCGCGATGCCGGAGTTCGGCATGTTCGCGGTCGGCGCCGTCGCCGCCGCCGTCGTCGCGGGCCTCGGCTTCGGGGCCGTCGCCCAGGTGCTCGCCTTCGTCGTCGTCTCCGTCGCCCTCATCGCCGTGGTACGGCCCATCGCCGCCCGGCACAGCAGACAGCGCCCCCGACTGGCCACCGGCGTCGACGCGTTGAAGGGCAGGCAGGCGGTCGTGCTCGAACGCGTCGACGGCTCCGGCGGCCGCATCAAGCTGGCCGGGGAGATCTGGTCCGCCCGCTCGCTCGACACCGGCCAGAGCTACGAAGTGGGCGCGGAGGTCGACGTCGTGGACATCGAGGGGGCGACCGCCGTCGTCATGTGACCTGGACCGAACACCTCACGAGGCATGCGAGGGTCTGTCAGACTCGACAGCAAGATCTTCAAGAGCCGTAAGTCCATGAGATCTTCCGAAAGCGCCGAGGCGGAGAAGGGTACGGGAAGCAACGATGGCACCGGTCATCATCGTCCTGATCGTTCTGGTGGTGTTGGTCTTCATCGCCCTGATCAAGACGATCCAAGTCATCCCGCAGGCCAGCGCCGCCATCGTCGAGCGCTTCGGCCGCTACACGCGGACACTCAACGCGGGCCTCAACATCGTCGTCCCGTTCATCGACACCATCCGCAACCGCATCGACCTGCGGGAGCAGGTCGTGCCCTTCCCGCCGCAGCCGGTCATCACCCAGGACAACCTGGTCGTCAACATCGACACCGTCATCTACTACCAGGTGACCGACGCCCGGGCCGCCACCTACGAGGTCGCCAGCTACATCCAGGCCATCGAGCAGCTCACCGTCACCACCCTGCGCAACATCATCGGCGGCATGGACCTGGAGCGCACCCTCACCTCTCGCGAGGAGATCAACGCGGCCCTGCGCGGCGTCCTCGACGAGGCCACCGGCAAGTGGGGCATCCGGGTCAACCGCGTGGAGCTGAAGGCGATCGAGCCTCCGACCTCCATCCAGGACTCGATGGAGAAGCAGATGCGCGCCGACCGCGACAAGCGCGCCGCCATCCTCCAGGCCGAAGGTGTCCGGCAGTCAGAGATCCTGCGCGCCGAGGGCGAGAAGCAGTCCCAGATCCTGCGCGCCGAGGGTGAGGCCAAGGCGGCCGCCCTGCGCGCGGAGGGCGAGGCCCAAGCCGTGCGCACGGTCTTCGAGGCCATCCACGCCGGCGACCCGGACCAGAAGCTTCTGTCCTACCAGTACCTCCAGATGCTCCCGAAGATCGCCGAGGGCGACGCCAACAAGCTCTGGATCGTCCCCAGCGAGATCGGCGACGCTCTCAAGGGCCTGTCCGGCGCCATGGGCAACTTCGGGAACCTGGGCGGCAATTCGGGCGGCGGCGGCAACGGCGCAACCGTCCCGCCCCAGAACGACGGCAGGAACAACCCGGCCGAACGCCGCGAGAAGCCCCGCATCGACTGAGAGCCCCTCACGGAGCGACGCTCCCCGCACCCCACCCGAGGGGGCGCGGGGAACCGCGCGTCCAGCTCAGAGGAGCCCACACCCGACGCACGGGAGAACGCACCCCGGCGCACCCCTAAGCGGCGCCCCGGACCAGCCACTCCGGCAGCTCGGCGAGATCGTCCGCCCCCAGCGCGAACAACATCGCGTCCGTCGGAGTCGGCTCGAAGGGCTCCTTCAGCAACGGCATCCCCGCCTGCTCCGGCGTCCGGTCGGCCTTGCGGTGATTGTCCACCGCGCACGAGGCCACCGTGTTCAGCCAGGTGTCCTGCCCGCCCCGCGACCGCGGCACCACGTGGTCCACGGTCGTCGCCCGGCCCCCGCAGTACGCGCACCGGTGACGGTCCCGTACCAGCACACCCCGCCTCGACCACGGCGCTTGTCTTCGGAACGGCACCCGCACGTACCGGCACAGCCGGATCACCCGGGGCGCCGGTATGTCGACCTCGGCCCCCCGCATGCGCAGTTCGGGGTGCGCCTGCTCGACGACGGCCTTGTCCTGGAGCACCAGGACGACGGCTCGGTTCAGCGTCACCGTCGACAGCGGCTCGAAGCTCGCGTTCAGCACCAGCGTGTCCCGCATCCGGCCCACCTCCCGTGCGCACCTGCCCGCCCCCCGGCGGGCCCGGATCAACTCTGGACGGGAGCGCCGGGATGGACAACGCATTAAAAATGCCCGCCCCCGGCCACTTCGAAGACCGGGGGCGGGCAAACGTTCGGTGAACGTCACGCCGGGAGGCGGGCACGTCAGCCCTCGGCGGGCACCTCGTACTCACCGATCAGCTGGGCGCGCGCCAGCGTGTGGAACCGCAGGTTGAAGCCGACCACGGCGGGGGAGGCGTCCGCGTCCGGACCGAGCTTCTCCTGGTCGACGGCGTACACCGTGAACACGTACCGGTGCGGGCCGTCCCCGGGCGGCGGCGCGGCGCCGCCGAAGTCCTTCGTCCCGTAGTCGTTGCGCGCGTGCACCGCGCCTTCGGGCAGCCCCTCGAACTTCCCGCCGCCGGCCCCGGCCGGCAGCTCCGTCACCGAGGCCGGGATGTCGAACAGCACCCAGTGCCAGAACCCGCTGCCCGTCGGGGCGTCCGGGTCGTAGCAGGTGACGGCGAAGCTCTTGGTCCCGGACGGGAAACCCTCCCAGCGCAGCTGCGGCGAGGTGTTCCCCGCCGCCTGGACCTGAGCCTCCTCGAGCGTCGCCCCTTCCCGGACGTCGTCGCTCGTCACCGTGAAGGACGGCACGGGCGGATGGAAGTCATGGGGGAGCGGTCGCCGCTTGAGCTCGGTCACCTCGGTACCTCCTGGATCGTCGCGTCAGGATCCCTTCGCGGAATCCCCGCTCCCGAGCCTAGAACCAACTGCGCTTGCTGCCGACCTCGGAGATCCACTGGTGCAGGTACGCCGCCCAGTCGGTCGCCTGGTAGTCGTGCAGGCTCACCTCGAAGGAGCGGTAGGTGTCGCCGCCCCCGCTGAAGACGCCGGGCTTCTTGTCCATCTCCAGCACCACGTCCATGGCGCGCTCGTCGGCCACGAAGCTCAACTCGACCTCGTTCAGCCCCCGGTACTCCGACGGCGGGTAGAACTCGATCTCCTGGTAGAACGGCAGCCGCTGCCGCGTCCCGCGGATGTGCCCGCGCTCCATGTCCGCGTGCTTGAAGCGGAAGCCCAGGTGGATGAAGGCGTCCAGGATCGCCTGCTGCGCCGGCAACGGGTGCACGTTGACCGGGTCCAGGTCACCGGAGTCCACCGCGCGGGCGATCGCCAGCTCCGTGGTCACACCGATGTGCATGCCCCGCAGCGCCTGCCCGTCGATCATCGTGACCGGCGTCTCCCAGGGGATCTCCAGCCCGAACGGCACCGCGTGCACGGCTCCGGCCTGGAGCTCGAAGGCCCCGCCGAGCCGCACCTTGGTGAACTCGATGTTCTGCTTGTACTCCTCGTCGCCGCTCTCCACCTCGACCTTGGCCTGCAGCCCGACGGACAGCCCCTCGATCTGCTGGTTCACGGACCCGCCCTGGATCCGCACCTCGCCCTGGACCACCCCGCCGGGCACGACGTTGGTCTCGTGCAGCTCCGTCTCGACCGACGCCCCACCGGCCCCGAGACTCGCAAGCAGCTTCTTGAACGGCATGACTCTCCCTCTACGAAGCGGGCTCTTGCCCTACCTACAAACGCGACCCGGCCGCGACCGGTTCCGCGCCACACCCTCGCAAGCGAGCCGATCTTTGACCAGTCCTTGAAATCCACCCGTCTGGACTACGCTCGGAAGCCATGATCGCGCCCTCGGACCGTACGCCCCTGCCCAGAGAGTTCTTCGACCGCCCTGTCCTGGAGGTCGCCCCCGACCTCCTGGGCCGCGTCCTGGTCCGTACGACCCCGGACGGCCCGATCGCCCTGCGCCTGACCGAGGTGGAGGCCTACGACGGCCCGAACGACCCCGGCTCCCACGCCTACCGCGGTCGCACCACCCGCAACGGCGTGATGTTCGGCCCGCCCGGCCACGTCTACGTCTACTTCACCTACGGCATGTGGCACTGCATGAACCTGGTGTGCGGACCGGAGGGCCGGGCGAGCGGGGTGCTGCTCCGCGCCGGAGAGATCGTGGAGGGCGCCGAGCTGGCCCGCACCCGCCGCCTCTCCGCCCGCAACGACAAGGAACTGGCCAAGGGCCCCGCCCGTCTCGCCACCGCCCTCGACGTCGACCGGGCCCTCGACGGCGCCGACGCCTGCGCCGCGGGCGACACCCCGGTGCGCATCGTGAGCGGCACGCCGGTCGCCGTGGGCCACGTGCGCAACGGACCGCGCACCGGGGTCGCCGGCGAGGGCGGCGACGGCGAGGTCCACCCGTGGCGTTACTGGGTCGCCGACGACCCGACCGTGAGCCCGTACCGCCCCCACGTGCCCAGGCGGCGTCGAAGTTGACTCTGCCCGGCGAGGTGCGTAACGTAGCCCGAGCCGCTGAACCGGGTACGGCGATCGCCTGCAGCCGGAGCGGCCAACCCACTACCTACTGACAGCCCCTTCGCGGGGCCGATAGTGACGTGCCCGCACGTCCGAATGCGAATCCGCGAAACACCGATTATGAATCGGGACGGGAATCGGCTAACGTAGTGAATGTCGAAAGGCCGACAGGCGAAAGCCGAAAAGCCCAAGACGCCCCGCCGGCCGGGAATCGGGACAGAAAAGTTCTGATAGAGTCGGAAACGCAAGACCGAAGGGAAGCGCCCGGAGGAAAGCCCGAGAGGGTGAGTACAAAGGAAGCGTCCGTTCCTTGAGAACTCAACAGCGTGCCAAAAGTCAACGCCAGATATGTTGATACCCCGTCTCCAGCATCAGCTGGGACGAGGTTCCTTTGAAAAAACACAGCGAGGACGCTGTGAACGGTCGGGCCTATTCCGCTCGACTGTTCCGCTCTCGTGGTGTCGTCCCGATTACGGGAAAACATTCACGGAGAGTTTGATCCTGGCTCAGGACGAACGCTGGCGGCGTGCTTAACACATGCAAGTCGAACGATGAACCACTTCGGTGG